>JACKBV010000018.1 GCA_020634315.1 Ardenticatenaceae bacterium
TATTTTGTCTGCTTCGACACGGTAAGGAAATGTGCCATCAGCAACATCAGACAATGCCAGACAAAAGAGGGGGGATGCATCATCTTGGGTTTAATCAGAGGTGTTTGTGTTGTGTGTTTTTTATATCAGTTTTAACAGGAGGAAAGTTCTCTTTTGCCTTACTCTGAATAAACGTAGCCATATGGTAATGTGTTGGTAATTTTGCTGACAATAGGTAATGATTCTCATATGATTGGTGCGAGAAAGTGGTTTTTCCCCAGGCAACGGTGATGAAATTGTAGGATAATTCTTATGTCTTCAACAACAGCCTACCAGATTCTCGCGGCGGCTATAATAGATAGATATGTCCATTTGTGGACAAGACTTCCTGGAGAATGATAAATCCCGTAATTTTGGAAACACCTTGGACGAATTTGCAGTTTAATTGTAACTTTCACAGACAATAAAAGCGGCACAAGGTATATTATTGTCGTCATGAATTGGCAATACACCCCGTATGTTTTTCCGGTGCTTATCGGAGCGTTGATCTCCATTTTGCTCACTGCCTATGCCTGGCAGCGACGGCAGGCTGCGGCGGCGCTGCCTTTTTCATTTTTGATGTTGGCGGTGACGGGGTGGTCGCTTGGATATGCGGTGGAATTGGGGGGGCAAGATGCGGCGACGTTGATGTTGGGCAATCGGCTGGCTTATACGGGGGTAACGGCCGTTCCCTTCTTCTGGCTTTGGTTTTCCCTCCAATACACAGAGCGGCAGCGCTGGCTGAGCCGCCCGCGGCTCCTTCTGCTCTCCGCCATTCCTATCATCACCCTTTTCTTCCTGTGGACTAATAATTTACATGGCTTAATCTGGCGCAATATTGCCATTACACGTTACCGTGGTTTGTGGCTGCTCGATATTTCCGCACGCGGTCCCTGGTTCTGGATTTACCTGGTTTTCGCCTATGCCATATTGATCGCAGGAACCTTCTCCATCTTGGTATCCTTGTATCAGCGATCTGTTTTCGTCTATCGCGAACAATCTTTTGCCTTATTGGCCGGTATGCTCATTCCCTGGCTCGGCAATGCCCTGTACATTTTTGGGTACACCGTTTTCGATATGACCCCATTTGGCTTTGCTGTTGGCGGGTTGTTGATAGCCTGGGATATTTCCCGCTCCCGCTTGTTTGAGGTTATGCCGGTAGCCCACAAAGCAGTTTGGGAACGAATGCAGGACGGCATGCTGCTGCTTGATGCGCGGAACCACGTTGTCGAAGTTAATCCCGCCGCAAAAAGTGTGTTGGGCTGGCAAAATACAGACGTTTTTGATAAATCGCTCACCTCGTTAATGCAAAATGGCGCTGAATCGTTAGCGTCTTATTTCAATGCCGAAGAAACGCAGGCGCAAGTCGAACTGATTGTTGGGCAAGAAACCCGTTTCTTTGAATTACAAATATCGCCATTTTTTAACCGCTTTAATCAGGTCACAGGGAGATTGGCCGTTTTCCGCGATGTCACCGAACGTGTGCAGGCGGAGGAAGCGTTACGAACACAAAAACAGCTTTTTGAGAGCCTGGTGACATTGGCACCGGCGGTCGCCGAACAGAGAGCCTTGTACGCCGGTCTGCAACATACCTTGCAAAAGCTTGTTGAGTTGACGGAGGCGCACAGCGGGAACTTGTATTTGCTTGACGCACAATTGGTTGGCGCCTCTTTGATTGAAGCATTTGCCGAGATGATGGGGGATGGTGTACAGGAACCAGCCCCTATTTTCCATCAACCGTTTGCTGATTTTGCCATACGCCAGCAGCAGCTCGTGTATGTGGATGATACGAGCCAGGATGAAAGATGGCGCGAACTGTTACAGGATAGCCAGCCCATTCGCTCTGCCCTGGCGATACCGCTGCTGACGGAAACGACGCAAACCTTGGGGGTATTGGCGTTATATCATGTTGCCCCTTCCCATTTTTCGGTGGCCCATGCTGATTTAATGCGTGTCGCTGCTGACCAAATGGCGTTGGTGCTGAACAGCGCGGTGATGCTGCAACAACAACAATTGGTCACCGGGCGGCAGGTCGTCACCTATAAGTTGTTGCGGGCGATTAGTGAGTTGTTGGAACTGGGACAGGTCGCTTATGTGGCTGTAGAGACGGTGGCGGAATTGACGGGATGGCCGGCCGTTGCCATTTCGATGCCGGACGAGACAACGCAGACGCTGAAGATTCAGGCGTCGGTTGGTGTGCTGCATATGGATGAGGGGGTTAACGGCCGTGCCCTGCGCACCGGCCAGACACAGCTCTTTCCCGAACCGGATTCGCCCCATACCTGGACGACACCCTACACGATTTTAACCGTGCCCTTGCGTCACGGACGTCAGCCCCTTGGCGTTTTTAACATTGAAATTGATCGCCCTAACGGCTTCTCCAAGGATGATATTTTGTTAGCCGAGTCGTTAGCTGAGGCAATCGTGCTGGCTTTGGATAATGCACGCCTTTACACCGAGATGCAGCAGCGCTTACACGAGCAAATGGTGTTGCAGCGAGCCAGTAGTTTAATCGCCTCAACCCTGGATTTGCCAACCTTGCTCAGCACGCTTGCCGAACAAATGGGGCAGATTATTGATGTGACAAGTGTTTACATTTGTCGTTATGACGTTGAAAAAGTGACCGGTACGGTGGTCGCTGAATATTTTAGCGAGCAGGCGCTGCCACAAGAGCGGGTATCTGATCTCGATTTGACGTATTCAATTGCAGATGTGTTACCGGGCACGGCCGATTTGCTGGAAGCAGGCCAGCCCAAAACATTGTTTGTCAGTGAACTGAACCTTAGCCAGGAGAGTTCTTCCTACCGGCGCAATTTGCAGGCGCAAAGCATTTTACTGATTCCCTTGCAAGTCAGTGGGCAAACGATTGCCTACGCTGAATTGTGGGAGAGCCGCCAGCCGCGTGAATTTACGCCTGATGAGATTTCGTTGTGTCAGGCGATTGCTCAGCAGGCGGCGATTGCTTTGGAACAAGCGCGTCTCTTCCATGCAGTATCGCAGGAGCAAAGTCGGCTGCAAGCGTTAATTGAGGCTGACCGTGAAGGGATTGTGATGGTTGGTATAGACGGCCGTATCCTGGTTATGAATTCGCCCGTCCTTTCCTTTCTCCATCTGCCGGGGCAGCCTGCGGACTGGATCGGCCGTTCACTGTATGGAGCTTTGTCCCAACTGCGCCAACAAGCACCGGCAGTCATCAGGACAGTTGTCGCCGAAATGAAGCGCGTGCGAGTGGGGCATGAACCCGCTGGCGAAGGCGAATTTGAGATTGATGGCAAAGCCGTCAATTGGCGCAGTTTGCCTGTCATGGATGGAAAAAAGCCATTGGGACGATTGTTGGTGCTGCGCGATGTCACCGAAGAACGATTGCTGGAGCGGATGCGTGATGATCTGATGCACACAATGGTGCATGATTTGCGCGGCCCGCTCACATCCATTGCGGTCTCTTTGCACTTATTGGATTTGCTGACCAGCGAATTGAACGATGAACGCAGCCGCAGCACGTTGCTCCGCGCCCACAAAAGCATGGAAACCGTGATGGAATTGGTTAATGCGATTTTAGACATTAGCCGGTTGGAAAGCGGGCGCATGGTATTAAATCTAGAGGCGCTTTCATTATCCAGACTGGCTGCTGATTTGCTGGATTGGCAGTTGCCTTTGTTAAATGACAAAAATCTCAATTTAGAATTAGCGATCCCGGATGATTTACCGCAGGTGCGCGGTGACAACGAGTTGTTAAATCGAGTCTTGCAAAATTTATTGGGCAATGCCATTAAGTTTACGCCAGAAGGGGGCACCATTGGCTTAAAGGCGACGCATATACCTGAAACCATGCACGTGCAGGTCATCGTCTCTGATACCGGTTCTGGGATTCCAGCAGAAATTAAGGATCGGATTTTCCAAAAGTTCACCAAAGGTGGGCAAGAAGAAAGTGGCAGTGGCCTGGGTTTGTATTTTTGTAAGATGGTCATTGAGGCGCATGGCGAGCGTATTTGGGTGGGGGAGAGTGTGGGGCAGGGAACGGCCGTTCACTTTACATTACCAGTAGCGCAAAATCCCTATTAAAAAGACAAGAGCCGCTCTTGGGGGAGAGCGACTCTGGCTTGTCCAGGTACCAGGAGGGTAGTGACCTGAACAGGTACGGGCTTTGTCAAGATTAAGGGAGGGGGTAACGCGGCCCTGGGCCTGATCAGGTTGTTCCAGTCGCGTTTCTCTCGTGCCAGTTTGGGGGGAGGAGTTTGTCCCTTAATCTTTTGTAAACTGATCAGACTTGCCCTAATAATACGCTTGTAAAAAAGCGATGATAAATAGGTAATTGGTCATATTTTAGCAACGCACTCCTTCAAATTCAGCTTGCGGGCAGTGATTTAGGCTTGCCGCGTAGAAATCTTGATGCGTTTCATGGAAGAGATTGGCAAAGTAAGATTCCTGATAAAGCTGTATAGCTTGTGCTATTGCCTGCCGCAATTCTGCAAAGTCATGGCAATGGCGGTAAAGGTGCTCTCCCAGACGACAGGGCACGACAGTTAAGGATGGGGTGACGAGCAGGCAATAAAGTCCTTCGGGGCAGGGGAAAAAGGGGCATTGCTGGCAGACAGTGTGGTAGCGCGTGCCATCCTGGCAGTTTTTGATGCGCACATGGACGCCGTCTACGATTAGCTCACGCGTTGGCGTGCCGTATTGGCGCGTGTAGGCGTAAGGGGGCGCGGGTTCGCCGTCCAGGTTTATGGCTTCTATTGGCGCGTATAATGTTTGCCAGAGAACGGCCGTTTCCGGCACCGGAAACATGTCAAAAATCTTCAAGCCAATGCCCAGTTCGCGGCACAAGGCGAGAATGCCAGGGACTTCATCGACATTCAACTGCGTTAGCACAAAATTGACCCGCTGCACGATGCCCGTTACCGCTGCCTGCCGCAGCCCTTCAATAACACGTTTTGCCTGTCCGGCTCCGGCAATGCGGCGCATGGCTGCATTTGTGTGCGCGTCCAGACTCACCTTGACAAACAGGTTGGGGATGGTTTTCAGCCATGCCAGATTTTGCGCCAGCAGCAGCCCATTGGTGTTGATATGCACTTCGAGATTGCACGTGGCGGCGTGGCGCATGACAGTGGCGAGGTGCGGGTATAACAGCGGTTCGCCCCCCGTGAAGCGTACTTTATGCACACCGAGGGCAACGGCCGTATCAAGAATCGCACACGCCTGTTCCGGGTTCATCATGGTGGTTGGCGTGTGATAATTTTCGCCAGCCGGTGGGCAGTAAACGCAGCGCAAGTTGCAGACATCGGTGAGCGAGATGGTGAGATATGGTTTGGAAAGTAAATCAGCCATGATCATTGCTCCAGGTTAGGATTTTTGCCGACTTCCAGATACCGATATCGGGAAGTTTTTCTAATGGGTAGTGTAAAGATGGCGGCGGCTTTGTCTGTGAAATGTTTCACTGCCGCAAGATCATGGCTGCATGAGGTTGTGCTAGTAAATGAGAGCGAGATACAGCAGAAAGCTGGGTGGATTGAACTCATAAGCGCCCAAGTCGATGATGCCGTTGGCGATACGGCCGTTTCCCGCAAAATCCAACGCTCCCGCCGCATCCGTATTCGCCCCCTGGTCAATGGCTGGCGATCCGGCTAAGGGACGCAAATCTAACGCTGCCGCGTTGGCAAATTGTGGATCGGCAAACAGCGAATGTGCGTCATTCCCCGTCGCTGCCTGATACGCAGCAAAGCCATCATACCAGACAGTTTTCCACTCCCAATTGCTGTTGGCGGCACCGGCTGGCGCAAAATAAAGATTATAGTCCACCAGATTATTCTCGTTTTGTGTGTAGCCGTTGGTCATAAATAAACTTTGCGCGTTGGCTACAAAGATGTTGTTTTGAACGACGTTGTCGTATGTATCAAATTGTATGAGCAATTCGCCGGTAAAATCCTGGTTGGTGTCATTTTCAAAAAAAGTATTGTTGACAATGGTGCAATGGTGCGTGCTGCCACGCTCTGTATCATAGCCACCCATGCCCAACCCGGCGACGTGATTATGATAAATGAGGTTATTGCGCACGGTGATATAGCTGGTGGCATAGCCGTCGTGCTCGCTGGCGATCTCAATGCCAAAGTTGGATTGGTAAACGCGGTTGCGCTCAATAACGATGTCTGTGCCCCCATCGACATAAATGGCGGCGGCGGATTGTTCCCCGCCATAAGCCGGGTTTGTCAGGGTGTCAATGTTGTACACTTCGTTGCCGCTCACGATGCCCGCGCGTGTTTGATCGTATGCCGGGTCGGGGGCTGTTCCTTCAAAGCCTATCAGGTCGATGCCGATGTTGTCATTGTCATGGATGGTGTTGCCACTGATGATGAAGTCGGTGACGTTGCCATTGAGCACCAGGGCTTCGCTGTTACCGAGTTTCAGGTCGTGCAGTTCGTTGTTTTCGATGCGGATGTCGTGGATGGCTGTTGGCACGGCCGTTCCGTAAACAGCCAGCCCGTGCGCGTTGCCATTTGCGCCGCCATTGTTTTCGATGTGGTGAATGTGAGTGTGGCGCAGCGTAATGTGGTGTGCCGCGCCCGTGACGAAAATGCCCATTGGCGTATCTTGCGCCTGGCTGCTGCGTTGATTGCGCAGCTCCAGACCATCTATGGTCAGATAGCTCTGGTCGGCAATGGTGAGCAGTGCGCCATCATGATTGCTGAGGCTGCTGCCATCGAGAACGGCCGTTTCCCCCGCATAACTTTGCAGCGTAATCCACAAATCGGCCGTGCCCGACACCTGAACAGTCACCGTCTCGGCATAAACACCGCCCCGCACCAACACCGTGTCTCCCGCACCGATGTTGTTAACCGCATGTTGGATGGTGCGCCAGGGCGCGGCCAACGTGCCCGGATTCTCGTCTAGCCCATCTGTCGCAACGTAATAGGTGGTCGGCGCGTGTGGGGCAACGACAATAGGAGTGGTTGCGCCATCACTCTGTGCGGGCTGCGTTGATGTGGCACAGGCAGCGCTCAGGATGATTCCATAGAAAAGCAGGTGCAAAAATTTCATGTTCATCAGAATAACCTCGTCAAAAATTTAGCGGAAGCTGAGTTATGAAGGGCGCAAAGGCCTTGGCTGAATGCGCCATGAATCGGTATGTCGCTTTTTTTGAATTTAACACAAAGCAACAAAAAGGCTTAGAATACCCGCCATGCTCAAGGCAGAATTGATTCGACCACGCCTCATTGTTCAAGGGGATCAGGTGAAACCGCGCCAACTGGCGGCGGATTACCATTGGCTGCAAGTGGCGGGCGAGCTAATCGCCTTGCTACAGCAGCATGTGGGGCAAACGCGTGGCGCATTGGAAGATGCTTTGCGCGACTATGAGGGCGACAGTTTGGATTATCCCATTATTCGCGGGCTGGCGGCTGTTTTGAGCAATCAAGCCGCGTTTGCCAATGATCCTGCTGTGGACCCGGCCGAATTGAGGGCGGCGCTGTTTGCGCAAGGCCCTGTCACGGCCAGAACTGACCTGTTTCAGGTGAAGGAAAGGGCGCAGGTGGTGCGGGAAACGGCCGTTTCCTATCAACTTGCCCCTGCCCAAATCGAAACCGCCCTCTTTGCCGACCTGCTTGAAGAGCAAATCTTGCAAGACACCGGTGCCGCCATCACCCCAGGCGATCTCATTGCGCGTTACAACCTGGAAGTGGCACGCGGGCTGCTTTATTGGGCACGCCAAGTCAATTTGCACATTGGCGCTAACTACCGCGACCTCTTCCGCTACATCAAGCTCATGCAGCTCATGTACACCATTTCCCCGGCGCAAAGCGGTTATGACATCACCTTGCATGGCCCCATTTCCCCGTTTGTACAATCAACCATCCGCTATGGGTTGCAATTTGCGCGATTTATGCCAGCCTTGCTGCTCTGCCAATCGTGGCACATGGATGCACAAGTGCGACCGCCGAGTGCGCGTGACTTTCTCCATTATCGGCTGGATGACCAGACAGACCTGCAAGGCTACTTCAAAGCATCGGCTGAATTCGCCAGCAAGTTAGAGGCGAACTTCGCCGCCGAATTTGCCGACAAATACAACCAGGCCAACCGCATTTGGGAAATGGCTTACGAAGATGAAATCCTTCTGCTTGATGACACAATCATGATTTCCGACTTTTCGTTTACGCACAAAAAGGATGGGCGGCGAGCCTTGTTAGAGATTGTCGGCTTCTGGCATCCCGATTATCTGCGGCGCAAATTGGAAAAAATCGCGCAGGCCGGCAGGCGCGATTTGATCGTGTTGGTGTACGAAAGCGCCAACGTGTCACAAGCGGCCTTTCAAGCCGCGTCCGCCGGTGAGGTGCTGACCTTTAAGCGCAAACCCGTCTTAAAAGAGGTGCTGGCGGCAGTGGAACGCTGCGCCTGTTAAAATTTCAGGTTGGGTTTGGCCCCAATGCGGCGGTTGGCTTAACTGGCGAATTTGAAGTTGTGTAAAGGCGTTTGGGCTAGGCGACGCCGGAATGCACTCGACCACGCCGGGTAATGGCATCAATGAGTACGGCCGCTAACAAGACCAGCCCGGTCACGACAAATTTTACGCCTGGGCTGAGGCCGAGCAGCCCCATCCCATTTTCAACACTGGTGATGACCAGCGCTCCTAAAAAGGCGCTGGTCACTTTGCCACTGCCACCAAAGAGGCTGGTGCCGCCAATCACCGCGGCGGCAATGGAATTGAGCAGGAGATTGCCCCCGCCAGCGGCCGTGTCCACCGAGCGCAATCGTGAGGCCAGCACAATGCCCCCCACGCCTGCCATCAGGCTCGAAATCATAAAAACACGCACGCGAATGTAATTCACATCAATTCCGGCACGACGCGCCGATTCAATATTGCCGCCAACGGCATAGACGTAACGGCCGAATCTCGTATGCTCAGCCAAAAACGTGTGCAAAGCAAACATCACCAGCATGATAATCCCGACAACGGGGACACCGCGGTCAATGTTCGCCACATAAACCGTCGTGATCGTTAAAATGGCGAGCAGCAGCACTTGCGCGAAAACAATGACCACCGGCGTCGTTGTCATGCCGCGCTGCCGCCGGTCTCGCCACCGATTGATCCGCCCAAAGGCATACCAGGCGATGTACACAATCGCCACCGCCCATCCCCACATCTCCGGCAAAAAGTAGTTGGCGATACTGATCACTATCTGATCTTGAATGATAACCGTGCCATTTCCGCCAATCAGGATCAGGACGACGCCATTCCAAATGAGCAAGCCTGCCAGGGTGACAACAAACGAAGGCAGGCGAAAGCGGGTGATAATGAGTCCCTGAATGATGCCAATGAAAGCAACAACGGCTAGTGCAACGGCAATGGCCGCGTACCACGGCCAACCTTCTTGGGGTCGTAAACGGAGCGCCATGAAAACGGCCGCTACCGCGCTCACATATCCCACCGATAAATCAATTTCACCCAGCAAAAGCACATAAACCACCCCAATGGCAATCGTCGTGTAGCCAGCCATCTGCACGATCAAATTAACAAGATTACGGGGCGTTAAATAATTGCTGTTTTCTGTTTGGAAGATGATGGCGATCACCAAGAGGCCGAGGATAATGTGAAAAGAACCCAGGTCGCCAGTGCGAATTCGCTCCCAATAATTGCCAATATATTCTGACAAAGACAATGTGGCACTGTTCCTGTGATAATGGCTTTCTGCGATTTCTCTATTGCTGGTCTGGTTCATACGGTTTCCATTACTGCCAGATGCCGCTTAATGTTCGGGGCAATATTGAGCAAATTCTCCAACGCAAATCTCTTCCCAGGTGCGAAACCCATCTGCAATAACTGTTTCGGCAATATTATCCTGAGTGACGACAATTGGCGTTAGTTTGATAAAGGGAATGTCATTTTGCCCATTGTTCACGGTGTCTGCTGTCAGCGTGGAAATGTCTTCATTGCGCAGCAAGGCAACGGCCGCTTGTGCGGCGGCTTCAGCTTCCAGGCGGATAGGTTTGTAAACAGTCATAGATTGCCATCCGGCCAGAATGTTTTGGATGCCACCGGCTGTGGCGTCTTGCCCACTGAGAGGCAGCGGCCCCAACCCCTGACTTTTTAGGGCAGAGATAACAGAACTGGCAATGCCGTCATTGGCGGCAAAAACGGCATTGACATTGCCATTGGCCGCTGTCAGGATTTGTTCAAAGATGATGAGCGCCTGCTGATTGTCCCATTCTGGCACAGCCTGGTCGTCTACCAACTCCCATTCGCCCGCTTGATAGCGCGGGGCGGCGACGGAAAAATAACCGGTGCGGTAAAGCGTGGCATTGTTGTCGGTCGTAGCGCCATTTAGCTGCACAATGCGCGGCGTTGCTACTGGCAAAGCGTCGATGAGGGGGGTCAACGTTTCGCCCATGAGGCGACCGACGGTGACGTTATCAAAACTCACGTAGACATCTGCCCCTGGCCCTTCGATAGTAAGACGGTCGTAATCAATGACTTTGACGCCTGCTTCTCTGGCCTGGGCGATAATGGCGGCACCGCTGCCGCTATCCAAATTGACCAGCAAAATGACTTTGGCACCGTTGGTAATGGCTTGCTCTGCCTGGGTTTGTTGGGCGCGGGCGTCTCCTTCGGCATTGACAATGCTGTATGTAATGCCGAAGGCGGTAAAGGCTTGCTCGAAATAGCGCCGGTCGTCCCCTTCCCAACGGGCTGATGTTGCTGAATCTGGCAGCAAAACAGCAATCTCTGCGCCGGCGGCATCAGAGATTGCTGTTTTGTTCACATCTGGTTGTGCGTCAGTTTGGCTTGTGATGCTGCCTGATACATTTGTGTTGCCCTCTGCACAGGCAATGGGCAGAAAGAGCAACACAAAGATAAGCAGTATCCAACCTGTACGCTTCAAGTTTTTGCCCTTTGAGGATGGGTGTGTGGGGCCGGAAACGGCCGTTTCCCCATGCTCATCGTCTGCTGCGCGTCGCCACGTCAAAAATCACAGCGGCGGCCAGCACGGCTCCACGTACCATGTATTGATAAGAGATACCGATCCCCATCAAATTCATCCCGCTTGTTAGCGAAGCCATCACCAGAGCGCCAATCAATGCGCCCGTCACTTTACCCACACCACCTGCCGCCGACACACCACCGACAAAGGCCGCGGCGATAGCATCTAGCTCAAACAGCGTCCCGGCTGTGGTTGTCGCCGACTGCAAACGAGAGGCAAACAACATGCCCGACAAAGCTGCCAGCATCCCCATTTGTCCAAACACGACATACGTGATTTTCTTGACATTGACGCCGCTCAATTCGGCCGCTTCCGGGTTGCCCCCAACCGCATAGATATGTCGTCCTAACACGGTTTTGGTACTGACAAAATAATAAATGCCCATGACTAGCAACACGACGACGACTGTCCAGGAAAGACCATTGTATCCGGCCAGCACCCAGGTCATGCCGCCAATCAGCAGTGCGGTAAAAGCCAGTTTCAAGATGAAGATGTTCATGGGCAACACTTCAAAGTTGTAGGCTTGCTTCGTGCGACGGCCGTTTAATTCCCCCACCACGAACAACACAATTGCAATAATCCCCAGCAACAGCGTCAACTTGTGTACTTCCGGCATGAAATTAACAGGAATATCTGGGATAAATCCGTTGCCAATGGCATTAAAGACATCATTGGCAATGATAATCGTCCCAGTTTCCTCTGTGACTACTAAAATGGCCCCTCTATAGACAAGGAACCCGGCCAGCGTCGCCACAAACGCCGGAATGCCCATTTGCGCCACCAGAAAACCAGGAATAAACCCAAGTAATAACCCAATTAGCAGCACCACTGGGATAACGAGGTATACCGGCCAACCCCAAAAGGCCATGGCAATAGCCGCCACTGCCCCTAAAAACCCGGCCAGAAAACCAACAGACAGATCAATGTGTCGGATGACAATGATCAAAGTCATGCCAATGCCCAACACAGCAATGTAGCCCGTTTGATTCAGCAAATTGCTGATATTTCGTGAAGAAATAAAAATGCCGTCTGTCAAAACTGCAAAAACAGCCCAAATGACAAACAAAGCAATGAACATGCCATACTCGCGGATGTTTTGTTTTAATACTTTCTGTAAATCATTGATGAAGGACATGGTATGCCTCTCTCCCTAGTTCTTCGTTGCCAGATGCATGATTTTTTCTTGGGTCGCTTCTTCAATCGGCAACTCGCCGGTAATCTCCCCCGCAGAAACAATATACACACGATCACTCATCCCTAAAATTTCCGGTAATTCCGATGAGATCATGATAATGCTCATGCCTTGCTCAACCAGTCGATTCATGATCGTGTAAATTTCATATTTGGCGCCAACGTCAATGCCTCGTGTCGGCTCATCTAGAATCAAAATATTTGGCTTAACAAAAAGCCACTTAGCTAATGATACCTTTTGCTGGTTGCCACCACTCAAATTCAGCACTTTTTGTTCAATCGTCGGCGTTTTGATATTTAGCGAATCTTTGTATTCATTGGCGATTTTGATTTCTGCGTTGTCATCCACAACACCCCGTTGGGCAATCTCGCGTAGATTCGCCAATGTAACATTTTGCTTTACATCCTGAATCAAGATCAATCCATTTCGTTTGCGATCTTCAGACACATAAGCCACGCCTGCATTGATCGCTTCTTCGGGGTGATGGAATTGCATTTTCTCCCCATAAACAAACATTTCCCCCTGCAAGTGATACCGTTCTGGATTGCCAAAAATGCTTAAAGCCAGCTCTGTACGCCCTGATCCCATCAATCCAGAAAAGCCAACAATTTCCCCCTTCTTCACATAGAAATTGGCATTTTTCAAAATATCTCTTTCACGAGCCGGATCATAGGCACACCAATCCTTGACCTCGAAGGTGATCTCCTCAGAACGTTTGTGTTCCCGTTTCGGATAGATGTTGTCAATTTCACGACCAACCATGTGCTTAATCAGCACGTTTTCGGACACTTCTCCGTTCCTGGCGTTTAGTGTGCAAATGGTACGGCCGTCACGCAGCACCGTCACCGAATCAGCAATCTCCATGATCTCCTTCAGCTTATGCGTAATCATGACACAAGTCACGCCTTGCACCTTAAGATCACGCAGCAAATCAAACAAGTTTGCCACATCATCTTCATTAAGGGCTGAAGTCGGTTCATCCAGGATAAGCAGCCGTACATCCTTACTAAGCGCCTTGGCGATCTCCACCAGTTGTTGCTTGCCCACACCCAGCTCTTTAACTTTGACGGCCGGATTCACATTGAGCTTAACCTTCTTGAGCATTTCACTGGCTTGTCGAATGGTTTCATTCCAATCCACCATCATGCCATTTTTAATTTCATGGCCGATGAAAATGTTTTCATAGACTGTCATTTCGGGGATGAGCGCCAATTCCTGATAGATGATGCCAATGCCTGTGTTCTCGCTGTCGCGAATTCCCCCAAAACTCTGTAGTTCGCCACCAAAAAGAATGTCGCCGCTATACTCCCCATGCGGGTAAACACCACTCAAAATTTTCATGAGGGTAGATTTCCCCGCGCCATTTTCGCCTACCAGACAATGAATTTCGCCAGCAGCGACACGAAAGCTGACATTGTCCAACGCTTTCACGCCAGGAAATTCCTTTGTAATATTCTTCATTTCTAAGAGGGGCGTATCATTCATAATCAGCTCCGATTGCCAGGAATATCATATTAGTATAAAGAAAAGTGGTGGCCGAGCCACCACTTTTCTTAACAAAAAACTTGCTTAATCCAATCCTGTGAAATCGCTGGCGCTGTAATAACCAGAGTCAATCAAAGTCGCTTTGACATTGTTGATGTCTACGGTGACGACAGGGGATTGGATGGCGGGGACATCGACTGCACCATTGTTGTAGGAACCTTTGGCGGCAGGTGTTTCATCTTTGAGCAGAGCGATGGCTGCGCTGATGGCGTCATCGACGAGGGTGCGCACATCTTTGAAGACGGTCATGGATTGCTTGCCATCAATGATGTATTGCACAGAAGCCTTTTCTGCATCTTGCCCGGTGATGAGGTAGCTGGTGACATCGCCATCGGCGGCGAAGGTGTCGGCAATAGCGCGAGCGGTACCGTCGTTGGGAGCGAGGATGAAGACATCGCCTTTGTCCTCGGCGGGGGCAGCGGTGAGGTTGGCTTCAGCCAGGTTCTTGGCGGTGTTGAAGTCCCAGTTGGTGGTGATCTGGCCGATGATTTGGGCCATCTCGTCGCGGGTCAGTTCAGCCTTGTCTTGCAGAGCAACAGCTTCGCTGGAGTTCTTGATGACGAAGGTGCCATCGGCAATCTTCGGTTGCAGAACGCCCCAAGCGCCTTCAAAGAAGATGAAAGCATTGTTGTCGGAGGCGGCACCGGCGTAGAGATAGAGCGGGTTGCCTGTGCCGGTGGCATTGTCGACCAGGTATTGTGCCTGTTGGGCACCAACGGCGATGCTGTCGAAGGTGACATAGTAGTCTACGGCATCGGTGTCACGGATGAGACGGTCGTAGGAGATAACCTTGACGCCAGCGGCTTGGGCTGCTTCGGCAGCAGCGGCAGCGGCCGTTCCGTCATGTGGCGTGATGATGATGACCTGCACACCTTTCGTGATCAGGTCTTCCACGTTCGCCTTTTCCTTGGCGGAGTCGCCCTGGCTGAACAGAATCTCGACATCGTAGCCTGCTGCTTCCAATGCTTCCTTGAAGCGGGTTTCGTCTTGTACCCAGCGTGGTTCATCTTTCGTTGGCAGGACGATGCCCACTTTGCCGGCTACATCTTCGGCTGCCATATCGCCGGATTCCATTGCTTCCAATCCTGTGAAATCGCTGGCGTTGTAATAACCAGAGTCAAGCAAGGACGCTTTGACATTGTTGATGTCTACGGTGACGACAGGGGATTGGATGGCGGGGACATCGACTGCACCATTGTTGTAGGAACCTTTGGCGGCAGGTGTTTCATCTTTGAGCAGAGCGATGGCTGCGCTGATGGCGTCATCGACGAGGGTGCGCACATCTTTGAAGACGGTCATGGATTGCTTGCCATCAATGATGTATTGCACAGAAGCCTTTTCTGCATCTTGCCCGGTGATGAGGTAGCTGGTGACATCGCCATCGGCGGCGAAGGCGTCGGCAATAGCGCGAGCGGTACCGTCGTTGGGAGCGAGGATGAAGACATCGCCTTTGTCCTCGGCGGGGGCAGCGGTGAGGTTGGCTTCAGCCAGGTTCTTGGCGGTGTTGAAGTCCCAGTTGGTGGTGATCTGGCCGATGATTTGGGCCATCTCGTCGCGGGTCAGTTCAGCCTTGTCTTGCAGAGCAACAGCTTCGCTGGAGTTCTTGATGACGAAGGTGCCATCGGCAATCTTCGGTTGCAGAACGCCCCAAGCGCCTTCAAAGAAGATGAAAGCATTGTTGTCGGAGGCGGCACCGGCGTAGAGATAGAGCGGGTTGCCTGTGCCGGTGGCATTGTCGACCAGGTATTGTGCCTGTTGGGCACCAACGGCGATGCTGTCGAAGGTGACATAGTAGTCTACGGCATCGGTGTCACGGATGAGACGGTCGTAGGAGATAACCTTGACGCCAGCGGCTTGGGCTGCTTCGGCAGCAGCGGCAGCGGCCGTTCCGTCATGTGGCGTGATGATGATGACCTGCACACCTTTCGTGATCAGGTCTTCCACGTTCGCCTTTTCCTTGGCGGAGTCGCCCTGGCTGAACAGAATCTCGACATCGTAGCCTGCTGCTTCCAATGCTTCCTTGAAGCGGGTTTCGTCTTGTACCCAGCGTGGTTCATCTTTCGTTGGCAGGACGATGCCCACTTTGCCGCTAACGGCCTCTGAAACGGTGTCGGTCGTGGTGGAGCTGGTGTCGCTGGTGGTGGCTGGTTCGTTGGTGTTGTTGTTGCCGCCACCGCAGGCTACCAAAGCGAAAATGGCCAATAGGGCCAGCATAGTCAAGGTTAATTTCATCCATTTATTTTTCATTTGTTTTCTTTTCCTCCAAAAGTGTGTGAATAACGTGATAGAAATTGTGGGTAAAGGATTTGTTTTGGATTATTGGTTGTGCGATCACCTCCTTGGTGTTTGCGCATAGAAATTTGGTCATTGTGCGAATTGACCATATTTTTGGACTTTTGTATATTAAACAGTAACAAGAAACGGCCGTGTACCCTCATTTCCCTCTCAACTAATAGGGGAACACCCTTGAGCCGTTAGGGGAAACCCCCTAATAGCACGAGCCAAGAGAGCAGAGGGTGGAATAATTCATTTATGGAACCTGTTCGCATTTTATTAGCCGATGATCATGCCGTCGTTAGGGCGGGTATTCGCAACGCGCTTGAAGGTTTAGCAAATGTGGTCATTGTGGGAGAGGTGGGCAATGGCCCCCAGGTCAGGCAGGCGCTGTCCGACTTACACCCAGATTGTTTGTTAATTGACGTGACCATGCCGGAATTTGAACCAATAGGCGAAATTCGTGCCATTCGTGCCCGTTATCCAAAGCTGCGTATTCTTGTCGTTAGCGCGTATGATGACGATGTGTACGTGCAAGGGTTATTGGGGGTTGGCGTTGATGGCTATCACTTGAAAGATCAACCCTTAAGCGATTTGCGCCTGGCTGTGCAGCGTGTCATTGCTGGCGAGCGGTGGATATCCAGCTCTTTGCTTGACAAACTTTTGAACCCAAGCAGCTCATTGCTTTCTCTTCCGGCATTGTCAACGCGACAAAAAGAACTGCTGCGTCTCTTGTCAAAAGGTGCTGATAATCGCACCATTGCCGCCCAGCTTCATTTAAGCGTGAAAACGGTAGAAAACCATCTGACACGGTTATACCGGCAGCTAAATGTGCAGAGCCGCCTGGAAGCAGCCAACTATGCCCGCGAACATCCTGAGCTGACAGCGCATGTGAATACGGCCGATCTCAATACACCTCCTTCCGGCACACAGTATGCGAATCGGCAGGCGTCTTCATTTGTTGATATGGGGCGTTATGAAGATGCTGCTGAGCAAGGGGCAATACTGGTTGTGGATGATAACAAACGGTATCGTTACCAACTGCGCCGAACCATTGGCAAGGTTTACCCGCAAGCGATGGTCTTTGAAGCGGAAAGCAGCGGCGAAATGTTGCAAATCATCCAGCGTGTGCAGCCGCGTGTCGCTTTTGTCGATGTCGTGTTAGGGGATGAAGATGGAATTAGCTGTGTGCGCAAATTGAAGGCGGCACTCCCTCTGACGCGTATTATCTTAATCAGCGCCTACCCGGATCGCGAATTTCATCGGCGTGGCCTTGAGGCTGGCGCGACGGCATTCGTTGACAAGAAAGATTTAGATGCAGCAACGCTTTCTCAAATTATTCATGATGCGCTTGCGTAGATAATTTATGTTTACCCCTTTATTGCGTGTGTGGAACCTCTCCAAAAATTTTGGCAATTTAGCTGCTTTGCAGGCGGTTGATTTGCGTATCAATGCCGGGGAAGTGGTTGGGCTGGCGGGCAGCAGCGGCGCTGGCAAGTCGCTTTTCATCCGCATTTTGGCCGGTTTACAAGCGCCAGATGCGGGTCGAATGTTGTTCGACCGTCAGTTGATGCATTGGCCTTTCCAGGCGCAGCGGGTGGGGATTGGCGTGATCCATCAAGAGCCGGAACTTGCCGACCAATTTGACGTGACTGATAATGTGTTTTTGGGGCAAGAGGTCAATCACACGCTTTTGGGCAGGCGCTTGCCCATTCCCAACCAGCGCAAAATGGAAGAGGAGACTTTGCGCTTATTGGATGCAATGAATGTGCATTTGCCGTCGCTGCATGTGAAGGTGGGGAATCTTTCCAGTGAGCAGCGGCAGTTGGTTGCCATTGCGCAGGTGATTGCGCAACCGGCTAAACTGCGTATCGTTGATGATCCCAATTTTTTGAGTTTGCCACATCAGGAAATGTTGTTGGATCAGATTCGTGATTGGCAGAAACGGAATACGGCCGTTCTTTTCAGCAGCGCCAACCTCGACCATCTGTTTGCCGTGGCCGACCGTATTGTCGTGCTGCGCGAAGGGTGGCTGGTGGCCGATTTGCGCAGCGACGAGACAAATCGAGAAGAGATTGTCGCGGCCTTGGTGGGCACGGCCGATCGGCAGCAGCGCACCCCCGTCATTTGGGCCATAGACAGCTATTACCGCGCACGCAAACAGGCAGAAACCTTGCGCCACAACCAGACATTGCTGCGCCGCAACCTGGCCGCGCAAGATTCCATTAACCGGCAGTTGCTAGACCAGTTAGCCGACCAGGTAAAAGCACTTGACAGTGCCAACCTGGCGCTGCAAGATGCGCAGCGCCGCCTGTTGACCGAGCGTGAAGAAGAGCGTAAACGCCTGGCGCGTGAACTGCATGATCAAATGATTCAAGACTTGCTCGGCTTGAATTATCAAATCGAAGACATTGAAAGCATGGCGGAAGACAATGGCGACCTGATTGCTGAATTAGAGGATGTGCGCGGCAACATTCGCACGTTGGTGGAAGATTTACGCCGTATTTGCGGCAATTTACGGCCGCCCACCATTGACAGTTTGGGGCTAGGCGCGGCGCTGCAATCGTTCATGCACGATTGGAGCTTGCGCACGGGCATCGAAGCAAACCTGGAACTCGATGCGGAATTGGGTCGCCTGCCGGAAGCAATTGAACTCTCTATTTTCCGTATCGTGCAGGAAAGTTTGAGCAATGTTTGGAAGCATGCAGACGCCACCACCGTACAAGTGACTTTGCAGCACACTTCGCCGCGCATGTTGCAGGTGACGGTTGCCGACAATGGGCAAGGTCTGGCTCAAGATTTTGACCTGGCGAAGTTGAGCCTGGACGGACATTATGGATTGTTGGGATTAAGTGAACGGGTGGCGTTAATGGGCGGACGGCTGAATTTGCGCAATCAGGCAGATGGTGGCCTGGAAATTCAGGTTGAAATTCCGCATCCACGCGTTGTGCCAGAGCTGCTGTGATAGATTTTACTTCGTGCAGACGGCATGTTTTTGACGCAAAGGGGCAAAAGATTTAGAAAGATGCAAAGAGAAGAAAGAAAGGATTCTGTTCCTCTTCATCTCCTCTTTGCATCTTCTTCACCTTTGCATTCTTTGCGTCAATATTTTTGTTATGCCTTGCCGAGAACGGCCGCTAACAAGGCCATGCGGATGAACATGCCGTTTTGCACCTGACGGAAGTAGGCGGCGCGGGGGTCTTTGTCCACATCGTAGTGAATTTCACCAACGCGTGGCAGGGGGTGCATGATGACCATTTTGCTCTTGGCTTGTTCCATCAATTCAGTCGTAATTTCGTAGTGATTCTTGACCTGCTCGTACTGTGCCAGGTCAGAGAAGCGTTCTTTTTGTACGCGGGTGACGTAAAGTACGTCGGCGTTTTCAATGACATCGGCTACATCGTGGGTTTCGCGCACGTTGACTTTGGCGTCGATAACCTGATTCATGATGTTGAGCGGCATGCGCAGGATTTCGGGGGAGACAAAGCGCAGGCTGACGTTGTATTGCAGCAGCAATTTGGTGAGAGAGTGGACGGTACGGCCGTATCGCAAATCACCAACCATCGCCACCTTTAATCCATCCAACGTCCCCAACTCTTCGCGAATGGTGAACAAATCGAGCAGCGCTTGTGTGGGATGCTCGCCAGCTCCATCACCGGCGTTGATGACCGGGATGCTGGCATAGTCAGCGGCCGTTTGTGCCGACCCCGTTTCTGGGTGGCGCAGCACAATCACATCAGAATATTGTTCCAATGTGCGCACAGTATCGGCCAATGTTTCACCTTTGCTCACAGAGCTGAATTGCACACCTTGCGTAATCGGAATCACGCTGCCACCGAGCCGTTCCATTGCTGAAATGAAGGAGGCGCTGGTGCGCGTGCTTGGTTCGTAAAAGAGCGCGGTGAGGATATTGCCTTTCAGCAAATCGCAGCCGCCCACACGTTTTACCAATTCGCGCATTTCGCGGGCGCGGGTAAATACGTAATCCAGCTTATCGCGATCAAATTGATCGACCGAAATAATGTCTTGACCGGTGAGTCCATTGCTGTTGACGCTTTTCGGCGTCATTTCATCAAAATTGAACAGGGGTTGTAATTCTTTCATTTTTTTCCTCGCTTGATTTTTGGATAGATCTTCTCTTATTTTGAGGTCTCGCGGGCTGCCGTTTACAGCTTGCCCGCGAGGCCGATTATTGATGACTGATTATTTGCCCGCTGCCAGGAGCGGCTAAAACTTGCCCGTTTTCGTACACAAGTTGACCGCGCAAGATGACCCGTTGTACACGCCCGGCTACTTCGCGCCCATGAAAAGGTGTCCAGCCGCATTTGCTGTGCATTTGCTCGTTTTGAATGATGGTTGGCGTCATGTCCACTTCGACTTGAGTGTCTGGCTGCGCGGGCAGATTGTAAATGCGGCGCGGGTTGGTGTACATGAGGTCAATGAGACGGTCGAGGGTGAAACGGCCGTTTCCCATCGCCGTCAACATCAAAGCCAGTGACGTTTCCAATCCCGCTACCCCTGGCGGAGGCGTGGCCGACTGTTTCTCGGCCAATGTGTGGGGCGCATGGTCCGTGGCGACACAATCAACGGTGTCATTGAGATGTTCCCAAAGAGCGGCGACATCATCTGGCGTGCCCAAGATAGGGCGCATGTCGCCCAATGTTCCCAACCGCTGCGCATCTGTCTGGTCAAGGAAAAGGTGGTGTGGCGTCACTTCACAGGTGACAGGCAGGCCGCGCATTTTGGCATCGGCGATTAACTCGATCTCTTCGCGGCGGCTGATGTGGCAGAAGTGAACGGGACGCGCATAAGTGGCCGCCAGCCCAATGCCGACGGCGACGCTTTGCTTTTCGGCGTGCATGGCAATGAGCTTGTGGCGCGGCCAGTCGCGGAAGCAGGCGCGGAGGGTCGGCACATCTTCGACGCGCAGTTTGCCAAAGGTGTCATTGAGGTAGATTTTGAGGGCAACGGCCGTTTCCCCCAATTCCGGTAAATGATGGACATCTTCGGGGCTGGCCCCGGCAAACAGGCCGACATCGCAGCGCACATCGGCCGCAGCCTGCGCATAAGCCGCGCTTAGAGCGGCCGGTGTGGTCAACGGCGGCGCTGTATTGGGCATCCCCAAAATCATGGTAATGCCACCAGCCAGAGCCGCAGCCGTGCCGGTGGCAAAATCCTCTTTGTGTTCACCGCCGGGCACCCGCAAATGGGTATGTACGTCAATTAGTCCCGGTAATGTCAGAGTCGTCATCTCGCGTGATACTCCTTTTCGTAGATTGGTGTGTTTGTGCATCATCACGGACGCACTTTTGCACTCGCTCGCCTGCCACCAGACAAAAAAAAGCCTGATCCAAAGGATCAGGCCATTAATGACAATGTTTGCGCCACAGTGGGCGTTATGTTTCGTTTTGGTCTTATTATTTTGTGTCCGGTGAACAATCGCTTCATAGAAAAAATCCTTTTTAGTTTACACCGGGACGGTATCTTAGCATAAGTTTACGCCATTTGACAAATCCATTAATCATTTAGCTATACGCGGCGACACGGTCGCGGCGACGGCCAAGTTCACTGGTGTACCGTTTGCCTAAAGCTGCCGCGTGCCGCTGTGCCCAATCGGTGAGGCGCGTGCTGCCGGTAGGCGGCGTGTCTACACAGAGCAGCCCGGCCATTAACCCGGCAATTTCTTCGCGGGTGATGAGCACGTCGTCCACAAAATGACTGACAACCCAACCGGCCGTGTAGCCGAGGGTGGGCGGTAGGGAGAGGATCGGCCGTTTCCGGCCAATGATCTCGGCAATCGTTGTCACCATCTCTTTGTAGGTGAATGTTTCCGGGCCAATGGCGTTGAGGATGACATTGTCACGGGCTGCACCTTGTGCAACTGCCAATTGGGCCAGATCGTCCACATAAATGGGCTGCACTTTGTACTGCCCATCGCCAAAAACACCAAAAACGGGGAAGGTGCGCAGCATCCAGGCAATGTTGTTGATCAAGATGTCTTCTTTGCCAAAAAGAACGGTGGGGCGCAAAATGGCGTAGGAAAGACCAGAAGCGATCAATGCCTGCTCTAACTGCGCTTTGCCGCTGAAATATTCCAACGGAGAATCGAGCGTGGGATTGGTGATGCTGACGTGAACGACACGTTCGACGCCGGCCGCTTGTGCGGCTTTGAAAAGGGCGAGGGTGTTGTTAACGGCCGTTTCATGCTGAAACATCTCGTGATTAAACCGCACCCAATACGTGTTATACAGCACCTTGACACCGCGCAGCGTCTCCGCCATTTTTTGCCAATCGTCAAAGTGAAATGGAGAGGCTTTCACCCGGCCCCCAAACGGATTCACCCGATTCACCGAATTCGTCAGCGTGATTACTTCATGTCCCGCTGCCAGCAATCGCTGCGCAATATATTTTCCTGAATAGCCAAACGCGCCGGTCACGGCATGTAACTCTGTCATGATTACCCCTTTCATCCTATACGGTTTTGTCTTTACCTGAAAAATTGCCTGAGGAATCGTCCACAAATAACCTTTACGCAAACGGGCGATTCCACAGAAACAGCCAACGCCTAACTTTCTGCTGTACCCCTGCCGAATAGCTTTTGCAGCGTACTGGCCCGCAAATTGTCTAAGGCCACAATCATCGCTACCAAATTGTCGAGCGCATCGAAAAAGCGGCGCATCTCTTGCATTCGCCCCTGATAAAACTGGGCCAATTCAGCCTCTTCTGGCTCAAGCGCGGCATCGCCGAGGATGTCCATGCTTTCGGTGACGGTACGCAGCGCACGGTCAAATTCGCTTTTTTCGCGTTCGCGCAGCAGGCCACGAATGATTTTCCAGAAGTCCGTTTCCGCGACGTAATAATCTTTGCGGTCACCAACTTGCAGGTGTTTATGGATCATGCCCAGCCGTTCCAGGTTGCGTACATTGGTGCTGACGGCACCTTTGCTCACATTTGCCTGTTCCACCAGTTCATCCAAAGAAACGGGCGCGGGAGAGAGGTAAATCGCCCCAAAAATAGCGCCCATCGCCTTGGGGAAGCCCCAGAAATGGCTGATGCGGCTCATGCCTTGAATAAAATGGTCTCTCGATTCTTGAATTTTTGTATTCATGATGCTTCTCGTAAAGAACGTTTAGTAAAAACTAAACGAATTATACAAACGCGACAGTGGCTTGTCAAGCAGCTTACCAAGCTGCCCAAAGGTTACGGGAAAAGCGCGGCTTTTGGGGGATTCCAGGGGCTAACGATGCCCATTAATTCAGAACGTGATCAGGTTGGCGCGGAGGGCGGCGATGACGGCTTGTGTGCGGTTGGGCTGGTTGAGTTTGGTGAAGATGCGTTTGGCGTAGGTTTTGACGGTTTCTTCGCTGATGAAGAGTTGTTCGCCGATTTCGCGGTAAGTGGCAGTGGTTGCCATCAGGGTGAGGACTTCCAGTTCCCGTTCAGAGAGGGCTGGCGATGGTGTCGGCGGCAGAGATGGTGCGGTGGTGGGTTGGCGGCTGTAGGCAATTAGCGATTGGGTGACTTCGGTGCCGAGGTACCGTTTGCCGCTGGCGACGACGCGAATGGCGTGAGCCAGATTGGCGGGGCTGATGTCTTTGTGGACGAAGCCGTCAACGCCGTCGTCAAGGGCATCGAGTACGGCCGTTTCCATTGGTGCGCCCGACAAAATGAGGGTACGCACAGAGGCGACGAGTCGTTTCATGGTGCGGGCGGCTTGCAAGCCGTCCATATCCGGCATTTTCCAATCGAGCAAGGCCAGGTCGGGCTGCATTTGCACAACCAGATTGACAGCCTCGGCGCCATTTTGCGCCTCGCCAACAATGACAAAGTCTGGCTCCTGACGCAAGACTAGCATCAGCCCACGCCGCACTACTTCATGATCATCTGCCAATAAAATACGAATCTGTTTCATCGCAAGAGTTGCCTGGAATCATCAAACGGGAATGTCGACGACAATGGACGCGCCCGCGCCCGGTTTGCTGAAGATTTGACAATCGCCACCCAAAGTTTTGGCGCGTTCCTGCATGCCGCGCAGGCCAAAATGTTCACGACCATAAGCGCGGGCCAGGACAACGGCCGTTTCAAAACCGCGCCCATCATCACGCACCACCAGTTTGGCGCGGCCGCCTTCTACATCAACACACACACGAGCCTCTTGCGCCTGTGCGTGGTGGGCGATATTTGCCAGCGCTTCTTGCGCAATTCGGTAGAGACCGCGCCGTGCCCCTGGCGACAAGGCGGCAAAATCGCCGCGAATGTCGAAGATGAAGGCGGTGTCGCTGCGCTGACACGTCTCCTGGGCATAGGTCTGCAAATCGGCGGCGAAGCGCTCGGCAGTGAGTTGGGTCGGCCACAGGTCGAGAATGGAGTGACGGATTTCCTGGCGCACGGCGTCGGCGGCTTGCAGCGTTCGCTCCAGTTCCGGAATAACTTGCTCGACGTGTTCGGGCAGCAGTTTCAGGCAGCCATCCAGGGTGAAAACGATGCCAAAGAGGGATTGGGAAACGGTGTCGTGAATGTCTTGGGCGATGCGGATGCGTTCTTCTTGCACGGCCAATTTGCGTGCGCGGTCAATGCACAAAATGGTGGTGCCAATGGCAACGGCCGCCTGGCTGGCTATCGCTTCGAGGGAGGCGAGGCGGTGCAGTTGGTCGCTGCTGTCGGTGGTGTCTACCAGCAATATGCCAATGGTGTGTTCGCGCAACTGCATGGGGATGATGTGGCAATGGTTGATGCTGACATACTCGTTAACGGCCGTATTCGTAGTACACGCCACGCCCTCAGCTACCAACGTGCGCCGTTCCTGTATGGCTTGCACTACCAGGCCGCCGTCGGGCGTCAGCGGGACGTGTCCCACATCATCGAGGGGGAGATTGGGCAAGAAACGGCCGTTGCCACTGCGCCCTAACCAATTGCCAAGCACCCGCCCTTCGGCATCTGCCAACCCCACCACCGCACGCGGAAAGGCCAGCGCACCGGTGATGGCTTCCAGCACATTGGCCTGGACTTCCTCAACGGTGCTGGCACTTTGCAATGAAAGAGTCAGGGCGTTGATCACTTCCAGGTCGCGGTTGGTTTGCATTAATTCGTCACGGGCGCGGCGCAGCGTGAGAACGGCGCTGGCGGCATAGCCAAACGTGAGGCTGATGAGAAACAGGCCGCTGCCCCAGGTGATGATCAGCAGCCAATCGGGCGACATGTTGCTGACGTGGGCCGCGCCAAACATCGCCGCCAGATAGAGGGGGAGCAAAACGGCCGTTGCCAGCAATGCCCCGCGCAAACCGAAGAAGAAGGCGGCGATGAGCAGCGGATTTAGGGTGTAAAGGAGAAAGGAAATGGAGCGGTCGCCGCTGAGGCCAACGAAGAGGGCGACGAGGAGCAGGTCGCTGCCCAGCAGCCAGGGGGATTGGCGTAAGGCTTTGTTGAGGCGCTGGGGGACGAGGGAGATGAGGATGTTTGCCCCGATGGCGCTGGCAATGAGCAACGGCCGTTCCCCGGTCATGAGCCATACTACCAGTGGGGGTATCAGGCTGAGCCAGCGGTACAAAAGCAGATAGGAGAAAACCCGGCGGGAATCGGTTTGTATCTCGTGTAAAGCACTCATGCGTATCCTGTTTGCCCCTTATCATAACCCACTTTGGCCGAGACTAAAATATTGGTGTGATTTTATCCGCCTTTTCTTGTGCCGGTTTCCCTCTGGCAATCACAAGCCACGCCCAATGATACCGATTCGCAGCGTTCCACTCATTTTATCCTTCATGATTTGTGCGCATGCGGATAAAATAGCGAACCATGACGGATTTATCTGTAATTATTGTCTCTTACAATACCAGGCAGTTGTTGGACGATTGTCTGGCGTCGTTGCAGCAGGCGGAAGCGCCGCGTGGCGGGCTGGAAATCATTGTGGTGGATAATGCCTCGCATGATGGCAGCCAGGAAATGGTGGCGACGAAGTACCCGGATGTGCAGCTGCTGGCGCTAACGGAGAATCTCGGTTTTGCGGCGGCAAATAATCGGGGCGTGGCGCTGGCAAACGGCCGTTACTATCTCTTTCTCAACTCAGACACGCGCATTGAAGCAGAGGCATTGGAACGGCCGTTAACCTACCTGTGCGACCATCCAGAAGCGGGAGCCATCACCGTCAAACTCGTCTATCCCAATGGGCAGCGCGACCCGGACAACCATCGTGGCTTTCCCACTCCCTGGAATGCCCTTTGCCACTTCACCGGATTGGGCAAACTGTTTCGCCACAGCCCCCGCTTTAACGGCTATTTCCAATCCTACGCCGATTTTTCGCAAACCCACGCTATTGATGTCACGGCCGGTTCCTTTTTGATGATGCCTGCCGCGCTCTTTCAGCAAATTGGTGGCTGGGACGAAACGTACTTCTTCTACGGTGAAGACATTGACCTTTGTTACCGTATTCGCCAGACGGGGGCGCAAATCATCTATTATCCGCATGTGCAGGTGCTGCATTACAAGGGAGCCAGCTCTGGCTTGCGCAAAGAGTCGGCAGATATTGCCAATCCGCCCAAAGAAACGCGGGTACGTGTTGCCAGGGAATCGGTACGGGCGATGCAGCTTTTCTATCGCAAGTTTTACCGTGACCAATACCCGCCCTATGTGACGGCGTTTGTGCTTGCTGGCATTCGTTTGCGCGGCTGGCTGCGCATTGTGAAGCATCAATTGACTTGAACGTGTAAAAAACCTCCGGGAGGCGAAGAAGCCTCCCGGAGGTTCATGTTTTAGTTGGGGAACTCAATCCACCATTCACCCGGCGGGCTAATGTCGAAATCCTGTGCCCCTGCCGATGGCAGCCCCAAATGCGTGTCGTCGCGGTGCTGCACCAGCCCCAGCGGCGCATTTTCGATGATCAGCGGGATACAGTCTAGTCCGGGTTCCGTACACCCATTTGCCCGTTTGCCATAGCGATCAACATAGCCATTGAAGTTGGCCTGTGTGATGTTGAACTGCACCACATGTGCCTGAATGGTGCTGCCATTTTTGTTGCAATCATATGCAGGGCAGAACAGATTCATGGCTGTGGGGTCGAGCGGGTCCACGTTAGACCAGGCATCGCCGGTCGCCAGGGCAATGCTGAGCGGGTGCAAGGGCACCGTGTTGTATGGCGGGTTGAGGGGGCGTTGACGGCCGTACCAGAAAAACTCCGCCTTTGCCTGAGCCTGTCGCCTGCTTTCCGGGTCCGCGTAGAAGTAATGGATACGTCGTCGCCCTGCATCGCCATAGGCATCTTCCTGCCCGGCCAGGGGCACAATGCCATAGCCATTGACTTCCAGATTCCCGAAGTCAATCCAGCCCCCGGTGCGTACAATGCCGCAATGGCTGCTGTCGCACACCTGGGCTTCCAGGCTGAAGGAGTGGTAGCGGGTCAATGTCCCTGCCGGGGCGCTCATGGCGTGATATTGCAGCCGGAACGCTTTGATCCAGACGGAACGGCCGTTTGCCGGAATATCGCGCCGGACAATCCAGCCATACACCTTGTGCTTGGCAACATTCTCCAACTCTGCCGGGTCGCCCGACCATTGTGGATAATTGCCGTTCGCGCCGACAAACGTCTGCCAGGGATACGAGATTTCATCGCCAGCAAACCATGCGCCAGGTTCGCCAAAGATGTCATCTACCTCATGTGGATCATGTTTGTGCTCGTGGTCATAATGGCAGCCTGCTTCATAATTCCACAAGCCGTGCCACGCGTTGGCATCATGCAGCGCTTCATCGCATGCCGGTGCGCCGGGATATGGCTCAATGCTGCCTCCTGGCGGCGGGGTTGGCGTGACCGCTGGCGTTGGCGGAATTGCCGTGCTGGTCGGGTTGGGTGGCGGCGTGTTTGTGGGGGAGATTCCTTCACAAACAATATGGACGAGCGTGGGGTTTTCAATTTCGCCGTTTAATTGTGTGCCGTCGCAGGAAATGGTTAATGTTTCCCCGGCAACCATGTTGATGATTTCTGTCTGTGCTTCTGTTGATGTTGCCATCCACAAAAGTGTGCAGATCAGTATGCTGGCGATGATGCCGCTCATCAGGAATTTTTTGCGTGTTTTGTTTTGCATGTGTTTAGGGATTGTCCCTATTTTTCGTAACTTTTCCATTTTTCTCATGTCTCCTTTGATCGTCGAGATATGGGTGGCTACGATGTTGTCAGTTGTGTGGCTTCAAGCGTATTTGCCTCTCCAGACCAGTTGAGCTTCAAGCTGGATCAGGCTGCGATTTCTTGCGGATATGGGCGCAACGGGTGGGTAGGAGAAGGGAAACGGCCGTTGCCCATGTGCATGACCAGATGCTACCTCCTTCAGGCAAGACCAGGTCTCTATACAATTGCCTATTTGTGTTACATGGTTACGTTGAACGTGGGATGATAAAAGTCTCTTTCTGTAACGAGTTGGATTCGGTCATTTCAACATGACGTACTTTTTCCATGAATCCGCGTTTCGTGACAGGATTGGTGGGTAGGGAGAGGAAATCGCAGGGTGGTTGCCCGTTAAGGGCCGTTTGCTTGAAGCTCGCTAGCACTATAGCCATGCCCCAATAGGCCGTGAATAGGAAAAAAGGCACAGTACCGAAGTCATTGCGTGTTGTGGAAAACGGCCGTGCCACCGGCAAAACCCTCAAATTTCACGCAAAAAGGCACTTTAGCCCCTCTTTTTTTCTGTTATCATAGAGATTGCGCGTTGCATCTGCCCCCCAAGAGTGTGAGTTGTGAATGCAGCGTGAAAACGATTTGTGGCCGCTACCCTTCGCATAATAGTCAGCAGTATGAATGAGGGATTAATACAATGACCTGGTATGAGACCATTGATGAGAAGCTGGCGCGTCTGCGTGCAGAAATCACGCAGGTTCAAGATGAATTGATTGAAGCGGAAGCAGAACTGGCCGACCAGAAGGCTGACATTGCTGCGTTTGAATATGAATACAACGCGCGTGCCGGTTATTTATTGGAACAGTTGGCTGCCTTGGAAGAAGAGGTAAAGCATTACCTGGATCAGATAAAGCTGCTGCGCAATCGGCGCATTTTTGGTACAGATCATGTACCCGTCGAAGAGCAATATCGGCGTGTGTGGCAGCAGCCACCACCGCCACCGCCCCCCAAACCAGCCGAACCTCCCAGCGCGGCGACAGAGGCGCAAATCAAAAAATTGTACCGGCAGTTGGCGCGTCGTTTTCATCCTGACCTGGCGACGGGGGATGCCGAACGCGCACGCCGCACAGAGATGATGGCGGCGATTAATGATGCCTATGCGGCACGCAGCATGACCGAGTTGATGGCGATTGCGCGGCGTGCAGAATCCGCCACACCAGAGGCAACAGCGGCCAGTGGGCAGACCGCCGAGGAAATGGCACAGGTGTTGGAAGCCGAGGTGCGCCGCTGCCGCCGCCGTTTGCATGCGATTGACCTGGAAATGACGAGTTTGCATCAACATCATCTGGTTGAGTTGATGTTGGAGGTGAAGTTTGCCAGGAAGCGTAAGCGCGACATCTTGGGGGAGATGGCTGAGGAGTTACAGCGTAAGATTGCGCGTAAAGAGGCGGAGCGGGACATGATTAAGGCGCAGTTTGATAGTATGGGGCTGCAAGGGGGAATGATTGGGCGTGATGGCAGTTGAGCGACGGTTTACGGCACCATCATAATTTCCACTCAAATTGCAGCTGCTGCGCCTGTACGGCCGTTGGTTTGTCGGCGCGAATGCAGTGAATGAGGCCGTCGAGGGTTTGCTCGCGGCGAATGATGAACCCGGTTTGATGCAGGAGATTGCGCCAATGGGCAGTGGGTGCCAGACCAAGAGCCATTGGCCCCATGACGAGGTTGTTGGTGCGGGTACGGGTACGCTCGGCAATGAGTAAACGGCCGTTTGGCACCAAGACGCGCCTTACTTCACGCAGCAGCATTTCTTGATCCCCTATTTGCCAGAATTCAGACAATATCTCGTCGAGGATGACAGCCGAAATGCTTTCGTTGGGCAGGGGGAGCAGGTCGATACGGCCGTTACGCCAGGTGAAACGTGGATCGTCAATCATTGCCTGGGGCATGCGGGCGCGGCTGCGTGCCAGTCCGCGACTGGGCGTTAACTGTGGGTTGTAGACATCAATGATGTAAATTTGCCCGCTGGTTAAACGGCGTCCCATCGCCAGCGCTTGCTGTCGCCTGCCGAGGTCGATGAATGCAAAGTGGTCTGTTTCGCGAATTTGCCCCATGTCAAAAAGGGTGTGATGCGGCTCTAAGCCGCCCACATCATAAAGCTGATGCAAAGACCATAGGCTGCCCATTAACGCGTAAACCATGACCAGAAGGAATGCCAAGGCCAACAAAATGGGGCCGGGCCATCCTTGGATGGCGCTGACGCCAATTACCAGGACGGCAAGCACCAATCCTGCATACATCAGGGCGTAAAGAGGCCAATAGGCATTGATATGGCGCATTGCGCCACGATAGCGGCTTTCTCGCTTCATACGTTGCTTTGTTCTAAACCCTCGTCGCCTTTTCCCCAATGTTTACTGAGTAGGCTTTCCTTTGGCCTAATCAGTATGGTATTGTAGCGAAAAAGACCTCATGAGGTGCTGGAATGTCGAGTATATATGAAAGATTGGTAGAGCGGTATGAGACGGGGCAAGTTCCTTGGGATGCAGAGCTGCCGCCACCAGAGGTGATGGCGACGTTGGCGCATTTGCCGCCAGGGCGGGCGCTGGATTTGGGCTGTGGATACGGCCGTGCCAGCATCTACATGGCGCGGCAAGGGTGGCAGGTGGACGGGATCGACTTTGTCGCGCAGGCGATTGATGAGGCCGAGCGCCGTGCCGAGGCTGCGGGTGTTATTACGGCCGTTTCCTTTCACGTCCACGCGGTGACATCATTGCCATTCCTCACAGATTCCTATGACTTCGCCTTGGATGTAGGCTGTTTGCACAACTTTGATCTGGCGCAAATGCAGGCCTATGCGGGCGAACTCACGCGCTTGCTGCGACCGGGCGGTTTGTATCTGCTGTTTGCCCATTTGCGCAATGAAAGCGACGCAGAAGATGATAGCTGGCGTTGGATAGCGGAGGATGAGTTGTTGGCGGCGTTTGCCGGTGGATTTGTTGCAGAGCGTGTGGAACACGGCACGACCCAGGTCGGTGATAATCCGCCCTGGCGTTCTGCCTGGTTTTGGCTGCGGAGGAAGGGATAATGCGTGTGCGTTATTGGCTCAGTGTGATCGGGTTGCTGCTGTTGGCCGCTTGTGCTGGGGGGAATGTGGCGGAGGAAACGGCCGTTTCCAATGATCAAGCCAATCCCCCTCTTTCATCTGCGGAGAGCGTCGTTGCAGAAGCGGCCGCGGTGGTGGACGAAGTCGTCACCATTCCCGCCAGCGATGGGTTAGCTTTGCAAGCCGCTTTTATGCGTCCGGGGGGAGATGGGCCGTTTCCCGCTGTGCTGCTGCTGCACATGTTGGGCAGCGAGCGCCAGGCATGGGAGCAGGCGGGCGTGATGGCGGCGCTGGTTGAGGCGGGCTATGCAGTGCTGGCGCTGGATATGCGTGGACATGGGGCAACGGGCGGCAAGAGCGACTGGCAGTTGGCGCAAGATGATGTGCAGCGGGTGTGGTCTTATCTGGCGGAACGGCCGGATGTGGATGGAACAGAAACGGCCGTTATTGGGGCTAGCATTGGCGCCAACCTGGCGCTCATTACTGCTGCGGCTCATGACGACGTGCGTACCGCCGTTTTGTTGTCGCCGGGGCTTGATTATCGCGGGGTGACGACGGAGGATGCGCTGGCTGCTTATGGGGAACGGCCGTTGCTCATCGTTGCCAGCGAAAAAGACACCTATGCCGCCAACTCCTCGCGCACATTGCACGAGCAGGCAGCCGCGGCGACGCTGCATCTCTATCAAGATGCGGGGCATGGCACCCAAATGTTTGCCGCACAGCCAGACCTGATTCCCATGCTCCTTGATTGGCTCAATCTCTATTTGCGCGAATAACGGCAGCTTCCTGCCAACTTTTGCGACGTTGTCACCTTTTTCCCGTAGTGAACTATGACTTTTGAATTTTGGAGGATCACATGAACTTTTTAGGCAATCTCATCTGGTTGATTTTCGGCGGTTTTCTCGCCGGCCTGGGTTACATTCTGGGTGGGCTGTTGTTGTGCTTGACCATTGTCGGCATTCCATTTGGCGTGCAGTCCATTAAATTGGGATTGGCAACGATGGTGCCTTTTGGCAAAGAGGTACACGAGGCGCAACAAGGCGATGGCTTTTTGCGGATGCTGTTTAATGTGCTTTGGCTGGTTTTGTTTGGCTGGGAAATTGCGGTTGCCCATTTAACCGGGGCTATCATTTTGGCGATTACAGTCGTTGGCATTCCCTTTGCCAAACAACATTTTAAGCTGATCCCTGTGGCGCTGTTTCCTTTTAGCTATGATTTGCACTGAAAATGGGCGCAAAGTTTGACGACGAGCTTATTCGGCGTTAAAAAACAGCTTCATGGCATATAAAATACTTGTCGTTGAAGATGATGCAACTTTGTTGGAAACATTGGAATATAACCTGGCACGCCAGGGTTATGAGGTGATAACGGCCGTAAACGGCCGTGTTGCCCTTGAACTAGCCCGTCGGCAAGAGCCTAACCTTATTCTGCTCGATGTGATGCTGCCAGAACTGGATGGCTTTGAAGTATGCCGCATCTTGCGGCAGGAGATAAGCGTCCCCATTTTAATGCTGACCGCTCGTGCCGATGAAATTGACAAAATTGTTGGCCTCGAAGTAGGAGCAGATGATTATTTAACCAAGCCGTTTAGCATGCGCGAATTAATGGCGCGTGTCAAAGCGCTGCTGCGGCGCGTTGAATTGATTCGTGAAGAATTAGCTGTGACGCGTGAGGCGGGGAATGAGCAGACCGTGCAAGGCCAGCTCGCCAATTTGACATTTGGCAATCTGGTCATTGACCAAAATCGGCGCGAAGTGCGCCTGGATGAGCAGCCCTTACGCCTCAAGCCGAAAGAATTTGATTTGCTGGTCTTTTTGTCGCGCCATCAAGGTATTGCCTTATCACGTGATCTCATTTTGGAGCGAGTGTGGGGCTGGTCTTATGATGGCAACAGCCGCACGGTGGATGTCCATGTGCGTTGGCTGCGCGAGAAGATTGAGCCAAACCCGGCTGATGCGCAGCGTATTGTCACTGTGCGCGGCATTGGCTATCGCTTTGATGGGTAGTAACCCGCCCACACATAAATCGGCGGCTAGCTGATGGGTTGGCTGCCTGCCTGGTTACACTGAGTTTTTATGCGGGAATTGCGCTGGCATTACGTGGTGGGGTATCTCTTCCTGATCATCGTGGTTATGATCTCGTTAGGGTACTCCTTGACGCGCCCCTTGTGCCTGGGGGATGCGGATTGTGTGCGCCGCATGGTTGCTTTTGCCGCGATGTGGCTGATTGGCCTGGGGTTGCTGTTCGCGATTTTGTCCCACAGGCAAACAATAGCCTTGCTGCGCCAGTTGATTTTTTTGACGCAGCGGATTGCTTCTGGCGATACGCAGGCGCGGCTGCTGCCGCAGCAATCCGGCGAATTTGCTGCTCTGATTCATGCTTTTAATGATTTGAAAGATCATTTGGTGGGGCAAATTGACGCCCTGGCCGAGCAGCAGCGTCAATTGGCGTTGGTTTTTGAATATACGGCCGATGGCGTTTTGATTCTTGACCGCTTAAGTTACGTCCATCTGATTAACCCGGCAGCGTTGCAGTTGTTGAAGACATCGGAAGAGAATGCGCTGCGGCGTAGTTTTGCTGAGGTGGTGCGCCATCACCAATTAATTGAGTTGTTCCAGCAATGTGATATGAAGCAGGAGCGGCAGGTGCAGGCTTTTGAGGTTGGAAACGGCCGTTTTCTGCAAGCAACCATCACCCCATTTCAGGAAAGGGGCGTGCGCGGTTATCTGGTCATTTTGCAAGACATGACAGCGATGCGCCGCCTGGAAACCGTGCGCCGCGATTTTGTGAGCAATGTTTCGCATGAACTGCGCACGCCGTTGGCCTCTTTGCGTGCCGTCATCGAGACATTGCAAGATGGCGCACTGGAAGAGCCGGAAGTGGCGGAACGCTTTTTGCGTCGCGCTGTCCGTGAAGTGGACACATTGACGCAAATGGTTGAGGAGTTGCTGGAATTGTCGCGTATTGAATCGGGACGTGTGCCTTTGCGCTTGCAGGCAACGGCCGTTTCCGATCTGGTTTTGCTGCCTCTGGAACGCTTGCGCGACCAGGCAGAGCGAGGCGAAGTGCAGCTTGTGCTAAATTTGCCGGGCACTTTGCCGTTGGTATTGGCCGACGCGGCGCGGGTGCAGCAGGTCATTTCCAATTTGCTGCACAATGCCATCAAGTTTACGCCGCCCGGCGGCCGTGTCGAAGTTCGTGCTTACCCGACGCAGCAAAACAAGCATCATCCGCTGCCAGCAGATGATGATACCGTGACGATTGAGGTCAAAGATAGCGGCATTGGTATTTCGGCGACTGATTTGCCGCGTATTTTTGAGCGATTTTACAAGTCGGACCGTGCCCGTACCCGCAGCCACGGGGGCACGGGATTGGGTCTGGCTATTGCCCGCCATCTTGTTGAAGCGCATAACGGCCGTATCTGGGTAAAGAGCCATGAAAATGAGGGCAGCTCCTTTTACTTTACACTGCCATTAGCCGACGCCTGAGTGCCATCTCCTCCGCCTTCTGGATGACAATAATCACACACATCGGGTGACATTCGTTACTAGATACATGTGCGTGTGCGCTTTACACTTATGTCTATACACTAAACAAACAATATCCCGAACTTGCTGAAAAGCTTAATCTCATGAAGAAAATTCGACTGCTAATTATAGAAGAACATGCTGCTGTACGGTGGGCACTCGAAATTCGGTTACGATCATCAGCCAGAATTGAGTTGGTGGCAGCGACCGAGGATTTGAGTGCTGGTTGTCAGGCAGTTCGTCAATCGCACCCGGATGTGGTTTTGCTGGGATGCAAAGGCAGTCGCAATGAAAAGCTGTTCCAGCTGGCCGGGGCGGTGCGCGATATGGTTGAACAACAAACGGCCGTTATTGCCCTGGCGTCCTATGCAGATGAAATTGAGCGGGAGATGTTGTTACAAGCTGGCGCTTCGCGTTATTTGCTCAAGGACATTAATTCGCCGCAGCTTATCAATGAAATTGAGCTGGCTGCACAGCGTAATTACAGCCAACGTCGCCTGTATCCGGCTGATTATTTACCGGCACAAGGGCCGGGATGCAACCCATTTGTGGGCTTGGACAACGCCGTACCTGGCAGTCATTGAGAGTAAATTTTCCCCTGTAAAAACAGCGGGGATTAGAGGATTAGCGGCTTACGAAAAGTCCACTAATTTTCTAATCCCCGTTTTTTATTTGTGTGAGAAAGGGTGTTTTTGCGCCGCCAGCACTTGCATATAGTTGGCGCGTTCGAAAGCTGCGGAATCCCCTGCTTCTATCAAGCTGAGCTTGCCCCGAATGTCGTCAACGGATGTGTAACCACGATTGCTGAGCCAGGTTGTCATTTCCGTGAGTGTGGTTTGAATGTGGCCGATGCCGTTTTGCAGCAGGGCGGAGGCCATCATTGCGGTTTGTGCGCCCGCATAAAGGCATTTGAGGACATCGGCACCGCTGTGGACGCCGCCAGTAATTGCCAGGTCAATATGGAGGAAACTGCTCAAGATGGCCGCCCAGCGCAGTCGCAGGCGTAATTCTTGTGGATGGCTTAAATCTAGGGTGGAAACGGCCGTTTCCGTGTCCAGGTCAATATCCGGCTGATAAAACCGGTTGAAGATGACCAATCCGTCAGCCCCCGCCTTTTCGATTTGTTGGGCCATGTGCGCCGTCGCGCTGAAATAAGGGCCGATTTTCACAGCGACCGGTATCTTGACGCCACTTTTGACGCTTGCCACCAATTCCAGGCACATCTTTTCTAAATCGGCGCTGGTGATGCGTGGGTTTGTTGGCAAATAATAGATGTTTAATTCCAACGCATCAGCCCCCGCTGCTTCTAAGAGCTGTGCATATTGCACCCACTCGCTCGAATAATATCCATTCAAGCTGCCAATGATGGGAATGGCAACCGCTTTCTTGGCTGCATACAAATGGGAAAGATACCCTTTCACGCCCAGGTTGTAACTCTCCATCTGTGGGAAATCAGGTTGGGTGTTTCCGGGTTGTGCGCGAGGGGGTGTGGGGGAAACGGCCGTTCCTTTGCTCTGCTGCTCAAGCTGCTCCTCAAAAAGCGAAAAGAGCACAACGGCGCTGGCTCCCGCTTCCTCCATTTGCTTGATCTGGTTAATGCTGCCAGACAAGGGCGAGGCAGCCACAACCAATGGATTTTTCAAAGAGATACCAAGGTAGTTTGTGCGTAAATCTACCATCTTTTTCCTTACCAATTTTTTGCCGCCAACGATATGGCATGGCATTCAGTTTTTTATATGGTAGTTAACAATTCATTGTAACTACTGGACAAGCAAGAAGTTCGTTTTAAAATCGCGGTTAATGTACCGCTCAAGTCTAACATAGCCACAAGTCCTAGAACAGCATAAATCACAAATCGTTATGACAGATGTCAGCTATGAACGGTTACATTTTGCACTCCCCTTCATGGGTTTGATGGATAAACTAATAGAAATTAAGTGAGGAAATATGGCAAAGAGAACAAAACAAAAACGTCAGGCAGCAAATCGTGAAACGAATTGGCTTCTCATCGGCGGCATCATTGCGGTTGGTGTGATCGTCTTATTCGCATTACTTTTCTTATCTTTACAAGGCCCAGAAAAAATCACATTGCTTGGATATTGTGAAGATAACCCTGACCGTTGTGTTACGCGTGGCAATAAAGATTCAGATGTAGTGGTTGTGGAAGTATCTGACTATGGGTGCAGCCACTGCCGCGATTTTCATGCCGAGACACTCCCCCTTCTCAAACAACAGTACATTGATACAGATGAAATCTATTGGGTCGTGATGCCTTATGCTTTATCTGCCACCACACTGCCAGCTAGCAATGCTGCAATGTGCGCCAATGAGCAAGGCGCTTTCTTTGAATATAGCGATGCGCTTTTTGAGCAGCAGTCAAATGCGACGCTTGCTTTGACGCGTGCTGGCTTTGAGCAGGCTGCCGAATCGCTGGGGCTGGATATGGATGCATTTTCACAATGTCTGAGCGACGGCCGTTACAATTCTGTTGTGAGCGAAAATGCAGATACAGCCCGCTCTGCTGGTGTGTCAGCAACCCCCACTTTTTTCCTGAATGATAGTATGTTGGAAGGAGCATATCCTTTCGCTATTTTCCAACAACGTCTCGATGCACTTTTGAACTAGGTGAGTTATGCGTATAGAAGATTGGCAAATCAAAGTTATACAATTGTTGTCTGTTGCCGGTATTGTTGTCGCTTTCTTTTTGTACCTGTACCACGACGGCAGTCTGATAGGTGTCTGTACAGCTAGTGGTTGGGATGATTGTGGACAGGTTAGCGGCCCAGATGCGCCATACTCGACGGTTGGTCCCATTCCTGTAGCTTTGATTGGATTGGTAGGCTATATCTTCATTTTTGGGTTAACCTGGCTGCGTGATTGGTTGCCCATTTTGGATGATTATTTACCAGAGTTGATGCTGGGAACAACAGCACTCGCCTTTTTATTTACTTTGTGGCTGACGGCATTAGAGATTTTTGTGATTCATGCTGTGTGTCGTTATTGTGTGGTTTCGGCTGTGATTATCACAGTCATGTTTGGCTTGTCGATTAGTTATTTGCGCTCGGCTAACCAAGCCGCAGAATGAGATTTGTGAACGTGGCGGTACATTAATCACAATTGGTGTGATGTGTTGTGTGAAGGATGTTTGCCTTCACGCAACATGCTCACCCTGGAGGTCTGGTGATGCGACTGGAATTGGTGAAGGATTGGATGTCGCGGGATGTCGTGACTGTTACGCCAGATATGTCGTTGCCAGAGGCCAGTGCGTTGATGACGGTGCATAAGATACGCCGTTTGCCGGTGCTGGTAAACGGCCGTTTAGCAGGCATCGTAACCTATGGCGATATTCGCGGCGCTCGTCCCTCCAGCGTCCACGATCTGGATGTCGCCGAACTCAGCTACTTGCTTTCCCAATTGACAATTGCCCAAATTATGACAGCAAATCCAATGACGGTGGCTCCTGAAGCAACCATTGGCGATGCCGCACAGCTCATGTTGGCGCACGCCATTGGGGCATTGCCAGTCATTGACGCGGATGGTGAGCTGGTTGGCATCATCACAGAATCAGACATTTTCCGTCTGGTTGTGCATGAGTGGTCAGGCTCGAAGGGCAATCCGCCAGAGCCATATGCACATTATGGCGCTTAATCTTTCGTCTGATGTGTGCCTGGTGTAAGCCTGGCATATAAGGGTTTTCCCACTTTTTTTAACAATGAATTGTGAATTACGGAACAAAGGTGAATGTTGGGCTTTTTCCAACAGCCTTTGGCAAGTCCTGGCATTTTGAGCGAAGAGGCTGAAATTGCTAAAGAGAGGCTTTTAATATGAGTGAGTTTGGCGTGCCGCGCGAAGTGCGCGATTTAGAAATGCGTGTGGGACTGACGCCGGGCGGTGTTTTGGCCCTGGTGCAGGCTGGTCACACTGTGTACCTGGAAAGTAATGCCGGTCAGGGTGCTGGTTTTAGCGATGAGGCGTTCCGCAAGGCGGGGGCGCAGATTGTTTATTCGGCGGCGGAAGCATACGGCCGTGCCGAGATTGTTGTGAAAGTTGCCCGCCCAACGGCTGAAGAGCACAAGCTGTTTCGGCCGGGGCAGACTATCGTTTCCTTTTTGCACCTGCCGGTAGCTTCGCGCGACTTGCTGCAAGCGTTGGAAGAGAAGCACATTACGGCGATTGCCTATGAAATGCTGGAGAAACCGGACGGACGACGACCGGTTTTGATTACGGCGAGTGAAGTGGCGGGCTGGCTGGCGCCTACGGTGGCGGCGCAAATGCTGCGCAGCGACCAGTTTTTTGCTGCCGGCCGTCATGGCATTGGCGTTTTGTTGAGCGGGCTGCCGGGTGTACCGGCGGCGACTGTGGTGATTGTGGGCGCGGGTGTGTTGGGGCAGAGCGCTACGCGTGCTTTTGTGGGCGCGGGTGCTGAAGTGATTGTGCTTGACCGACGCCATGTTCACTTGCGGCAAATTTATGAGGAGTTTGGCGGGCGCGTGACGACGATGTTCTCTAGTGAGTATAACTTGAAACGCGCGGTGCAGTTTGCGGATGTGTTGGTGGGGGCGGTGTCGGTTCCTGGGGAGCGTGCGCCTGTTTTGGTGACGCGGGAGATGGTGCGTTCGATGCGTCCTGGCGCGGTGATTATTGATTTTTCGATTGATCAGGGGGGGTGTGTGGAGACGAGCCGCCCGACGACGCTGCGTGATGCGGCGTATGTGGCGGAGGATGTGATTCATTATTGTGTGCCGAATTTAACGGCCGTTACCGCTCGTACCACCAGCCATGCCATCACCAATGCCGCCATCCCTTATTTGTTGGCAATTGGCGGGTTGGGGTTGATTGGGGCCATTCATGAAGACCCCTCTCTCATTAAAGGTGTCAATGTTTATCAGGGCAAGCTTGCCCATGCTGGAGTTGCTGCTGCTTTGGGACGGGAAGCCGTAGTGAACTTAACCGCCAATCTACCTGAAGGAGCAAATCAATGAATTGGGAAACATTATATCGCCGTAAATTGACGGATGTCACCACGGCGTTGAGTCGAATTAAATCAGGCGACCGCATTTATTTGGGGGGTGGGGCTGGTGTGCCGGTGGTATTGTCTCAGGCGCTTATTGAGCGTGCCGCCGACTTGCGTGATGTGGAAATTACGCATATTTTGACGTTTGCCGATGCGCCCTATGTGAAGCCGGAGTATGAAGGCATCTTTCGGGTGAATGCGCTGTTTATTGGGCACAATGTGCGCAAGGCTGTGCAGGAAGGACGCGCGGATTTTACGCCTATTTTCTTGTCGGAGATTCCGGGATTGTTTCGGCATGGGCAGCTGCCGATTGATGTCGCGCTGATTTCTGTTAGCCCGCCGGATGAGCATGGTTTTTGCAGCTTTGGTGTGGAGGTGGGGACGACGAAACCGGCGGCGGAAGAGGCGAAGGTTGTGATTGCGGAGATTAATCCGCAGATGCCGCGCACGTTGGGCGATAGTTTTATTCATATCAGCCGCTTTGATCATATTGTGGAAGTGGATTATCCGATTCCGGAAGCGCCGCAGGGGGGAAGTTCTGAGGAGCATTTGAAGGTTGGGGAGCATATTGCGGGGATGATTCCGAATGGGGCGACGTTGCAGATGGGGATTGGCTCGATTCCTGATGCGGTGCTGCAAAATTTGGGGAATCATAAGGATTTGGGGATTCATACGGAGCTGTTTTCTGATGGTGTGATTGACATGGTGGAGAGCGGCGTGATTACTTGTGGGCGCAAGAGCTTCCATCCTGGCAAGATTGTGGTTGGTTTTTTGTTTGGCACGAAGCGTTTGTATGAATTTGTGAATAATAATCCGTTGATTGAGATGCATCCTACGGATTACGTGAATGATCCGTACAATATTGCCCGCAATGATAATATGGTGGCGATTAATTCGGCGCTGCAAGTGGATTTGACGGGGCAGGTTTGTGCGGATTCGATTGGCCCGCGCTTTTATAGTGGTGTGGGCGGGCAGATTGACTTTATTCGCGGGGCGGCCCGTTCGAAGGGCGGGCTGCCGATCATTGCTTTTCTGTCGACGGCGAAGGGGGGTGCGCTGAGTCGCATTGTGCCGAAGCTGACGGAAGGGTCTGGCGTGGTGACGACGCGTAATGATGTGCATTATGTGGTGACGGAATATGGGGTTGTTGATTTGTATGGCAAGTCGGTGCGTCAACGGGCGCAGTTGTTGATTAGTATTGCGGCCCCTGAGTTTCGTGAGGAGCTGACGCACGCGGCGCATGAGCTGGGATATGTGTAGTTAGTGCTGTGTGTCGCTAGTTGTTTGCTTGTAAACGGCCGTTTCCACCCAGAAACGGCCGTTTTTCATCCCCATTTCCCCTAAAATCACCTGGACGAACCTTCCGTCCACCTGGACGAACCTTCCGTCCACCTGGACGAACTCTCCGTCCACCTGGACGAACCTTCCGTCCACCTGGACGAGGTCTCCGTCCACCTGGACGGACTCTCCGTCTAGCTGGACAAAAGCCCCGTCCATGTGGATAATCTCTCCGTCTACCAGGACGCTCCAGTCGTCCACCCAAAAAAAACGTTTTTCCACCTGGACGGGCATTCCGTCCGGGTATAAATAAAGCCAGACCAGCCAGGATTGCCAAGCCTGGTGGGTCCCATACGGAGGATGTTACTCATGGCAAACCATACTTTTTCGCAATCTGTTTCCGACTTTCGCGCAATGGCTAGCGGCATCACGACAAGGCTCGCTTCTTTGACCGCAATTGGCATTAGCGTGGACGATGCAACCGCTATGAAGACCTATGCGGATCAACTTGATGCAATTAATGGGCAGCAAGAGGATTTAAAGGCGCAGTTGAAGGCGAAAACAGAGGAATTGAATACGCTGATGAAGGAGGCGAAGGCGAAGAATTCGGATTTGACGAAGCGTATTAAGATTGTTGTGTCGCAAGAGGAGTGGGTGGCGTTTGGTATTAAAGCGAAACGGTAAGTAGGAAGTGTTGTCGATAATGAGAAACCGGGTTTTTAGGTGCAAAAACCCGGTTTCTACCTTGTTTTTTTACGTTTCGGACGTTGTCAGGGGCAGCATCCCCAAATCATAAGCTGCGGCTCGCTCGCGGCGGAATTGCTGCGTGTAGAGGCGATAGTAATGCCCCTGTTGGCGAATCAGTTCGGCATGGCTGCCCATTTCGGCGATACGGCCGTTTTCGATCACCAGAATACGGTCGGCGCGTTTAATCGTGCTGAGACGGTGCGCGATGATAAAACTGGTACGGCCGTTCATCACCGCATCCATTCCCCGCTGAATCAACGCCTCCGTCAGCGTATCCACCGAACTCGTCGCCTCATCCATAATAAAAATCTCTGGCTGCGCCAAAATTGCACGCGCCAAACTGATTAACTGCTTCTGCCCCACCGAGAGCAAATTACCGCCCTCGCCTACGTCCGTGTCATAACCCTTGTCCAGCGTCACAATAAAGTCATGTGCGCCCGCAATATGCGCTGCCTCGACCACATCCTCATCACTTGCCTGGAGACGGCCGTAACGAATATTCTCCCGAATGGTTCCTGAGAACAGATGCGGCGTTTGCAGCACCATCCCCAACTGCGAATGAATCGCGTGCAGCGTCAGGTCCGTGTAATCATGACCGGCAATCGTAATCACACCTTGCTTTGGCTCATAAAAACGACAAAGCAAATTCACAATCGTTGATTTACCGCCCCCCGTTGGCCCTACCAGCGCAATCGTTTCCCCATGTCGCACATGCAGCGAAAAATCAGACAGCACCGGCTTCTCTACTTCATAGTAAAAATCAACATGGTCAAAGACAATATCCCCGCGCAGCGTCTCTGGTTCAATGGCTCCCACCTTATCTTGCACTTCGGGCACACTATCAATTAAGGAAAATGCACGTTCGGCCGAAGCAATTGATTGCTGCATTTGTGCATAAACACGCGCCATCTCCTGTACAGGCCACATCATGAAGGTGATATAACTAACAAACGCCTGTATATCACCAATACTCATGCCGCCTGCTTCCACTTGAAGGCCGCCATACCAAACCACTGCCGAAACACCAACAGCCACCAATAATTGCACAACCGGCAAGAATAATGCACTTAGCCAGGCGGCGCGGTAAGCTGCCTGATACATATCTCGTGTTAATACCTGGAATTCGCCTAAATCTTGCTCTTCCCGCGTTAATGATTTTGTGACGCGCACGCCCATAATATTCTCGTTATAGGCGCCGGTAATCTTCGAATTGATTTTGCGTACAATGCGGAACTCATCAAGGATGTGTACTTTGAACTGCGCGGCAACAATCACGAGAATGGGGACAATGACCACGACGATAAGCGCCATTTTCCAGTTGATTAGGAACATAAAAATGACGGCAATACTAATATTTGTGAAGCCCCAGGTAATATCTAACAAGCCCCATGTGACCAATTCGGCAATTCGTTCTGAGTCAGATGTCACCCGCGACATGATCCAGCCAATGGGCGTGCGATCAAAGTAAGAAAAGGAGAGCGTCTGCAAATGATTGAACATTTTCTTGCGTAAATCGTAGCGAATACGCTCTCCCAACACGCCGGCCAGGTAAATAAAGCCAAAAACCCACACGGATTGCAGCAAAGTGAGGCCGCCGTACAGAATCAGCAGCTGCCGCAGCATGTCGGCGTTCCTGGCAATGATGGCGTCGTCCACAATTCGCTTGGTAATGTAGGTGAAAATGGAGTCTTGGAAGCTGACCAGGGTAATTGTCGCCAGAAAACCGAGCAGCATCGGCCAATAAGGCATGGCTTGCTGAAGAATACGGACGACGGTACGGCCGTTAAACTGTGTTTGGAACTCTTCTTCCTCAAAAAACGTGTCTGTCATAAGCTTATCTCTTTGCGATTAGCTCGCTGTCGTCGCCAAATCCTCTTCCAACTCATTCTCAATTTGCGATTGCAGATTGAAAATACGTTGATACGTCCCGGCAGCCGCCATCAGCTCATCATGCGTGCCTGTTTGGATGATGTTTCCCTTGTCCATCACCAAAATCAAATCCGCATTCATCACCGTTTGAATGCGATGGGCAATGATAAAGGTTGTGCGCCCCGGCAAAAGCTGTTCCAGCGCCTCGCGGATGGCTGTTTCTGTCTCTGTATCTACCGAGGAGGTCGCATCATCCAAAATTAAGATGCGCGGATCCTTTAACAGCGTGCGGGCCAATGTTATGCGCTGCTTTTGCCCCCCGGAAAGGGTCACGCCTTTTTCGCCAACCAGCGTGCTGTAACCATCGGGGAAGGTGAGAATGACCTCGTGAATGGCTGCGGCGCGTGCGGCCGCCTCGATTTCTTCGTCACTGACATTGCGCCCCACGCCATAGAGAATGTTTTCGCGAATGGTGCGCGAAAAAAGAAAGGGTTCTTGCTGCACAATGCCAATTTGCTGGCGTAAATAACGGCGCGGATAGTCGCGCAGCTCAACGCCATCCAGTGTGACGCTGCCTTCGTTGTAATCATAAAAGCGGGGCAGCAGGTTGACGAGTGTTGTTTTGCCTGCGCCGGTTGAACCGATGAGGGCGATGACTTGTCCCGGCTGGCAGCGGAAGGAGATGTTGTGGAGAACGGCCGTTTCTCCATCATAATGAAATCCAACCCGGTCAAACACAATCTCGCCATGCACCGGGCCAGTCGGTTGATGCTGCCCCACATCAAGCGGCTCCCGATCTTCACGAATAATGGCAAGCACGCGCCCAAACGAGACAATGCCGGTAGACATATCGACAATCAAACGGCCAAGTTGTCGCAGCGGCCAGGCAATCATGTTCAGCATCCCCATGTAAGCAATAAACGTGCCCACCGTAATGATGCCATTGATCGCCATTGTCGCCCCGACGAAATAGCCTAGAATGAGCTGCGCGAAAACAAGGATGTCCGTGCTCGGCCAGTAAACCGCGTGCATAATGAGCAGCCGCTTGCCGCGTGTATAGCGCTCAAAATTATCCCCCTCAAACTTGTCCATTTCATACGCTTGCCGCGCAAATGCCTTAACCACCCGAATGCCGCTTAGATTTTCTTGCAGCGTTGTCGAAAGTTTTGCCTCTTGTTCCTGAAATTCTTCATACAACTGCGAAACTTTGCGGAAGAAAAAGACCGATGTCAGCAGCACCAGGGGAATGAGGATGATGGAAATGAGCGCCAGGCGCACATTGAGGGTGAGTAAGGCCGCAAAATTGACCAAAAAGAGGAGGATAATGCGTCCTGCGCCAATGGCCTGATCGGCATAAAAGCGGCGCAAAGCATCTACATCAGATGTGGCACGTTGAATTAGCTCTCCGGTGGGTGTTTTGTCATGATAGGTGAAGGAAAGGTGCTGGATGTGGTCATAAAGATAGTCGCGCAGGCGGCGCGTTGCGCCTTCGGCGGCTTCCGCAGACCATTTGCCACTGAGGAATGTGAACCCGCCTTGAAATAATGCTAAGGCGATGAATCCTAATGCTACCCAAGGCAGACGGGAAACGGCCGTTTCGCTGCCCAGCACATCATCCGTGAAATAACGCAGTAAATAGTAAAACGCGGTACGTGCAACAGCAGAAAAACCAACTGCCGCCACAGCCACAACATATAGCCAATGGTAGCCGCTAAGCATTGTCCACAATCCCTTAAATTGAGATTGATTGACAACTTGTTTGGGATCAAAGTTTGATGATCGCTTTTCGTTCATAATTGTATGTTTGTGCCAATAGTATGCTGCCCCAACAGTAAAGGCATCATGACATTCACGTTTTCTTGCAGATGTTAGATGATTAGCTAACAAAACTGACGGGAAGCATATCCTAATCCATGATTTTCGTCACTTGTCATCGTTCAATAAAACGATCACAATGGATTTTTATGGAAACACGACGTGGATTAACGCAATTTGCCTGGCTGTCCATCGGAACGGCCGTTCTCACCATTGGTCTAAAGTTTACTTCTTACCTGCTCACAGGATCAGTTGGGTTGTTATCCGATGCCCTCGAATCGGGTGTCAATCTGGTCGCGGCAATTATTGCCCTGATTGCCCTGACCGTTGCCGGTCGCCCGCCAGATGACGAACATACTTATGGTCATGATAAAGCGGAATATTTTTCCAGCGGTGTTGAAGGGGTGCTGATTGTCATTGCGGCCGTGACTATTGCCGCTTCGGCCATGCAACGCCTCGTACATTTGCAGCCACTGGAACAGGTTGGCATTGGTGTCGTTGTATCTGTTATCGCGGCTATTTTGAATGGCGTGGTTGCACAGATATTACTGCGTGCCGGACGCAAATACAACTCGGTGACATTGATAGCCGACTCCAAACATCTCATGACCGATGTCTGGACATCGGGGGGTGTTGTCATTGGTGTGGCCGCAGTGGTTGTGACGGGCTGGCAATGGCTAGACCCGGTCATTGCCATGTTGGTGGCGCTGCAAATTGTCTTTTCCGGCGTGCGTCTCGTGCGCGAATCTATTGGCGGGTTGATGGATACGGCTTTACCGGCGGAAGAGTTGGCACAAATAACGGCCGTTTTGGATAAATACAACCAGCAAGAGCACATTGAGTATCACGCCTTGCGCACACGGCGTGCCGGAGCGCAGCGTTTTGCTTCTGTTCACATTCAGGTTCCGGGGGAATGGACTATTCAGCAAGGGCATAATCTGGTTGAAGTCATTGAACGAGACATGCGCCAGACGTTGACACCCATTTCCATGATTATTCACATTGAACCTATTGAAGACCCTTCCTCTTGGGAGGATATTCCTCTGGTGCGGGTGGATGAATCATGAACTATGCAGCGCCAGACGATAACTGGCGACTGTGTAGAGGGTGGTGCCGACGATGCCGCCTAATACGGTGGTGAGCAAACCGGCCCAACTGCCAAGCGTGGTGAAAACGGCCGTTCCCGGCAGCCCCAATTCGAAGTAGTTATACACAAGCAGCGCCCCCACCAACCCCCACAGCGCCGCTCCCATTTGCTGTGTGTTGTCGGTTTGTAAGCGCCGCCCCAAAATAATGCTGACGGCAATGACGATAAACAGTCCGGTGAGCAGCGAGGCCAACATTTGCAAGTCGGAAATGGAAATACTCACCTCTGGTTCTGGGGGTGGCGGCGGTTCGGGAATGGGCGTGACCGTTGGTTGTGGTGTTGGTGTATCGGTTGGCGTTGGTGTATCGGTTGGCGTGGCCGTCGGCGTCGGCGTGGCCGTCGGCGCAGGCGTGGGGGTGATGATTGTCACCTGGGCATCTTCTTCGATGATGATGTCTACAGCCTGAGATTGTGTCGCTTCACCGGAAACGGCCGTAATACGAAATTGCCCCGTGCGTGCCTCCAAAACATAATCCAGCACCGCTACCCCATTAATCGTGGGCACATTGGCAATAATGTTGACCAACCCTTGAATCCGGTCTTGCTGCACAAATTGCACCACCGTGCCGTCGGGCACGGGGTGCCCATTGTGGTCGCGGATAATGCCCGTTTGCAGATGCAGCGTGTCACCGACCAGCACATCTAGCGGCGCTTCTCCGGGGGGCGCTTGCGCAACCCCGCTCTCACTGACGATAAAGAGTTCGATGATTTGCTGCAAGTTTGGCTGCGTTTGCTGGAATAAATCGTAGCCGGTGCCCGATACATTGACCGGCAGTGCGCCGGGCAGGGGGATTTCCTGAAACAAGGCGCGTACGGATGTGTCAATGGCCGCGCTGGTTGCGTTGTAGAGGCCGTAATAGGCGGTTAATTTGCTGATTTCGGTGGTGTCTAAATAGTAGGGTGCATCATACGAGAAGACGATGACTTTTCGCCCACGAATGAGATCGGTTCGTTGTGCCAGGAAACGGTTCAATGCTTGCGATTGTGGTGTTTCGCCCTGGAATGCGAAGATAATCCAGGTTGCGTCGCGCAGCCATTCTTGCACCCAATATTGGGGTGGCGGGGTCGCGGTGGGTAGTGGGGTAGGCGGAATGTCGCTGTCGGGAACGGCCGTTGCCGTCACCGTGATCGTCTCTGTGGGTGCGACAATGGGGCCTGGCCCCGCATCTAAAAACGCGGCCAACTCTTCAAACGAAAAACTCCGAATCTGGTTGCTTTGCACCTGTGCGGTCGCATCTGGCCCATACAGAGACAAAATACGCGTTTCCAACGCCGTTTTGCTGATAAAAGGCGTTGGCACACAAGTGCTGCACTGCTGTATTTGCAGTTCATCCGTGAAAATAATAATCTGATCGCCCGGCCCTGGTGGGCTGGCTAACCGCTCCAACAATTCCGCCTGGCTGGGCGAAATCAAGGTGACTGCGGCCTGTTCCAAGGCCAACATCGTGGCATTTGCCGGTTCGATTTTGTGGCTAATGAGCGTCGCATCTTGCTGCACATTTTCAGCACTAAAGTCATCGTCGTACATGCGCAGTTTGAGCTGCAAAATGCGCAGGACAGCTTCGTCTACGCGTTGTTGGAAGGAGGGGTCTGTTTCGTACTTTTCGCGAAACCACAAGATGGTGTCTTTGATGTTTGCGAGTTCCAGTTCAAAGTTACCGCTGCCAAGGGCAAAGTCAGCCAGATAGAGGACATCATTACCGGCAAGAAAGGCATCTTTGGCGACTCGCCGGTGCGGGAATTCTTGTTCGGTGTCATCGTAAAATTTTTCGACGCTGTGTACGCCCAACGCATCGGAAACAATGATGCCGCCTGCCTGTCGCCAATCGGCAAAGGGTGCCAATTCCATCAATGTCTTGAGCGCCTGCGGATCAAAACTGACGGGGACGGTGGTGGCGCGGATATTGCCCTGAAATCCCTGATAACGGATGTGTGTCGCCAGCAAGCCATCGACGATGGCGCTGTTGTCGCTGTTACTGGTCACGGCAAAAAATGGGGCTAACTCAATCTGCTTAAGCTGTTCTAAGGATTTGCGTACAGTGGGCACTTCTTCATCTACGGGGCGGTCGCTGCTGCCGTTGCCGGGAAAATGCTTGGCGATGACAGCCATGCGATTGTTGCTGCCCTGATGAATGCCGGTTGTGTAGGCTTGCCCCATCAGGCCAACCCAATACGGATCGCCGCCGAAGGCACGGACGCCCATGTCGGCGGCATTGGTCGGCTGTGGGTTTTCGAGAACGTCCAGAGATGGGCCAAACAGCATGTTAATGCCCAATGCGGACATGTCACGGCCGATTATTTGTCCGACTGTTTGCGCATAATCTGGTTCCCAGGTTGCGCCAATGGTCATGTTGCTGGGGATTTGCGTCAGTCCGCTCAGTATTTCGGTGTAGGGGGAGCCATTGCCTTCGTAGTTGGTGGCAATGAAGAGGGGAATGGGTTCGTGCTCAAGGTCGGGTTCTGGTGTGGGTGGGACGGCGTCGGGGTCAAGGTTGGGGTCTTGCAGGGAAACGGCCGTTGCCGGTCCTTGCAGCGCCAACGCCTGAAGCTGATTGGTCAATTCCACCACTTGCATCGGCACATTGGCCGCATCTCCATAGCCGGTAATGTTGTCATTTTCAGCCAGGAGAACAACGCCACCGACGCGATAATTGACGATCAAGTCGGCAATATCACTGCTGCGCGGCGCACTATCCCCACGAAAAGTAACCAGAAACAGTTGCCCAACACGTTCGGCCGTGCTCATCGAATCGAGCAAGCGCTCGGCAGCAGAAATCTCCTCCTGAGCTGATGCCGGTGGTGGTGTAACCCAAAGCGAAAGCAGCAGATTTGCCACAAGCAAAATCCGCCAGAAACGGTTCATGCGCAAATTGTTTCTTCCCAGTCCTCATGGCATAAAACGTAAAAGGTGTTGGCAAATGTTGTTTCTCTTACAGCAGTTACCACAGGAGCGAGGCGGCGTTTTTACGTTTTACGCTTTACGTTTTACGAGGGGGATTATACCGTAGATTGCTTCACCGAACACCTGTGTTACAATTTTTTCATGAGTTTATACAACCCCAGAGAAGAGATATGTCATCAACTGCAAAGAGTTTACTAACAGTCACATTATTATTACTGCTGGCAGCCAGTGCCTTTGTTGCCGGTTACTTTACCAATGATTTCGTCGAATTAATGAGCGGTGAGGGGACGTTGGTGCGCGAACGCCAGGACTTTGACCTGTTTTGGGAAGCATGGGATCGCATTGAAACCAACTTCATTGGCGAATTACCTACCTCTCAAGCATTTACATATGGCGCGATTCGTGGTGTCGTTGGCTTGTTAGACGACCCCTACACGGTTTTCATTGAGCCTGCTATTCGTGATCAAGAGCGAGAATCGTTGCGTGGCACATTTGGCGGTATTGGCGCTTACATCCGTCGCCCTGAAGAAGGGGGTGATATGGTGCTAGAGCCGATTCCTGGTAATCCGGCTGAACTGGCCGGTGTTTTGTTTGGTGATGTGCTGATTGCGATTGACGAGACGCCCGTGACGCCGGAGATGACCGTACAAGAGGTGGCTGATTTGGTGCGCGGCGAGAAAGGGACAACGGTGACGCTAACGGTCATTCACCCTGGCGAAAGCGACAGCGTGGACATTGATGTTGTCCGTGATGATATACTTATCCCCTCTGTCACTTACCGCATGCTAGATACGGAAACCCCGATTGGGTATATTCAGTTGACTCGTTTTAGCGGGGAAAGTGGCAATGAGATTTACAACGCTATTGTTGATCTGACAGACCAGGGGGCGCAGAAGCTGGTGCTGGATTTACGTGGCAATGGGGGCGGGCTGTTGGATGCGGCCGTTTCCGTGGCTGACCATTTTATGGATGAAGGTGTTGTCGTTTACCAGGAAAGCCGCACCGAAGGGGAAAAAGTGCGCGAGACAACGAACGAGACCATTGCGCCGGACGTTCCTCTGGTTATTTTAGTTGATGGCGGCACCGCCAGCGCTTCAGAAATTCTTGCTGGTGCGCTGCAAGATCGGGAACGGGCAACGATTATCGGGCAGAAAACATTTGGCAAAGGGTCTGTGCAGCTTGTCTTTGACTTGAGCGATGGCTCATCTGTGCATGTGACCTCGGCACGATGGCTGACGCCCGACAAGCATCAAATCGACCAGCAAGGGTTAGAGCCAGATATTGTGGTGGAAATTACGCAAGATGCTATTGATAACGGCCGTGACGACGTTTTGAACCAGGCTGTCGAATTTTTGCAGCAATTACCCTAAACGGAGCAGAGCCATTTTCTGCTTTGGCACAAAGGTTATCGACAGCACTCAAATCAGTTGTTACAAGCTGTAGATATGCTGCGCGGGATGAGAAAATGTGGAACTTTGCGGCAATTTCGGTGGATTGTGGTTATTGTCAGCATCAACACGAGTAATTGAGAGAAGGAAGTATTATGGTTGATCATGAACCAACAGGACAAAAGCAAACCAATTGGCTGGTAATTGGGGCAGTGGCTATTGCCGCATTATTTTTGGTTATGTGCGTTGGGTTAGCCGGATTTGCCTTGGGGCGCTCGACAACATCGACTGAGACTGTGCAGGAAACAATTCGAGAGACTGTCACCGAATTGGTGGAAGTGACGCGAGAAGTGACCGTTGTCCCGACGGCAAGTGACACGAGCAGTGCAGAGCAGTCAGAAGTGGACGATACGCAAGCGGGCACGGTTGATACACCGCCACTGCCTACAACCGAGCCATCTGCTCCCCCGTTAACACAAGAGACGCCAACAGAGCCTGCGCCAACAGAGCCATCGGCATATAGCGATATAGCAGAGCTTGACCTGGATGTGCTTTATGAGGTGTGGGATATTGTTGAGCGGCAGTTTGACGGAGACCTACCGGCAGAGGAAGATTTGCTTTTCTCCTTGATTGAAGGCTCGTTAGGGACGCTTGATGATGAATATACGCGCTTTATCCGTCCTGATATTGCTGCCCGCATGCGCGAGGATATGGGCGGATCGATCTCCGGTATTGGCGCATTTGTGCGGGAAACGGAAGATGGGTTGATCGAAATTGTTGCGCCGATTGAAGGACAACCGGCTGAATTGGTGGGATTGCGTGCTGGCGACATTATCGTCACTGTGGATGGCGAATCGGTCATTGGCAAAACTTTTGATGAAGTGCTGCTGTTGGTGCGTGGGCCGGAAGGGTCGGTTGTTGTCATAGAGGTTGCCCGTGAAGGCGAAGAGGCGTACCTGCCTTTTACCATTACGCGTGCTCGTTTTGAAGTGCCGGTAACTGAGGCGGAAATGCTGCCGGGGAATATCGCTTATATTCGCCTGTTGGAGTTTAATCAGGTGGCGACGGAGCGTATGTTGGCTGACCTGGATGAATTGCTGGCGCAAAATCCGGATGGGTTGATTTTGGATTTGCGTAATAATCCTGGTGGTTTTTTGAATCAGGCGGTGTCTATTGCTGACATTTTCTTGCCTACATCGGTGGTGTTGATTGAGCGTAATAATCAAGGCCTGGATGATACGTTCCGTGTCGATGATGGAGATGTGGGCGAGTCGATTCCTATGGTGGTGTTGGTGAATCAGGCCAGCGCCAGTGCTGCGGAGATTGTGGCTGGGGCGCTGCGGGATAACGGCCGTGCCATTCTCATTGGCGAGACAACTTTTGGCAAAGGGTCCGTTCAACAGGTACACACGTTGTCTAATGGCGCTGAATTGCGTGTAACAATTGCTCGTTGGTACACGCCTGCTAATGTGAGCATTAGTCAGGAGGGCATTACACCGGATATTGAGGTGGAAGCGCCGGCCGACATTGTTTTTGGCAGCGACAATGATGCACCATTGCAGCGGGCTGTGGATTACTTGTTGAATGGTGAATAAGTAAGGGAGGCGGCTCCCGGCACAGCTTGATTCTTTAATCATTATCCTTCCAAAGGAAAGTGAGGATAGCAAGTTGCTTTTATCACAACTTTTGGCAGGTTTTTATTCTGGTAAGAAGATATGACAAAGTCTGAAGGCATAAAGATCATTTCTAATAACCGGCGTGCCCGTCACGATTATGAACTGCTTGATTTTTTCGAGGCGGGTCTTGTCTTGCAGGGAACGGAGATTAAGTCTATTCGTGCGCATCATGCGAGTTTGCAGCGGAGTTATGTGCAAAACCGTGAGGGGGAGTTGTGGCTGATTGAAGCCAACATTGCTCAGTATGAGTATGGGAATCGGGAGAATCATGACCCGACGCGCCCGCGTAAACTGCTCCTCCACCGGCGCGAAATCAATAAATTGATAGAGACGTTGCAGCAAAAAGGGTTGACGTTAATTCCTACCAAGCTGTATTTGAAAAACGGCCGTGCAAAAGTGGAGATCGCGTTAGCGCGTGGGAAGCACAAATATGACAAGCGCCAGGATTTGGCGAAACGAGATGCGCAGCGCCATGTGGATCGGGCGCTGCGCGAGAAGTACAGGTGATGGGGGTGTGAACCGCAACCCGTGAACTTGGGGCTGCGGTTTTAGAATTCGGCGACGAACCAGGCGGCGACGTAACCTTCTTTGCCGTCGCTGGTGCGTACTTTGAGCCATTGTCCGTCTTTACCCAGTTTATTTTTGCCGTCCTCATCTATAACGTCTAGGGTGGTGTTTGTGGTGAGGTAGCGAATCAAGGTGTCGTTGGCAACGCGGGGTTCGCTGCGGAAGGATAGCTGTTGGGTGGTGACTTTGACTTTGAAGGTGGTGACTGCTGGGGGCGTTACGGGTGCTGGGGTTGGGGAAGGCGGTGTTGTGGGGATAACGGCCGTTTCCTGTACCAACCACGCCGCCACATACCCCTCCGTCCCCGATGCGTCTTGAACACGCAGCCACTGCCCTTGCTTGCCGAGTTTGGCACGGGCAGTGCTCGTCGTATCCAAAACTTGCAGCGTTTCCGTTGTCGCCAAAATTTTCAACTGTGTGCCGGAAATAGGCTGCTGGCGCAGTTTCAATTCAATGGTCGGTTTGACGGCAATGGGGTCTCCTGTTTCCGTTGGTGTAGGCGCTGGAGCCGGTGTTGGCGTAATGTCCTTGGGCCGCTTAAAAATGGCTGTTGCATGCTCAACGGGATCGGCCGTTTCCTGTAACTCCCCTTTGCCATGCCAAATTGCTTCCAAAATCACATCTTCCGCTTTCTTGCCCCCAAATCCATAGCGCCCCAACAATGTGTTCGGCGCATCATCCTTTTGCCACGGATCCCACATCAAATAATCATCCTCTTGCTTTTGGTAAAGCACCACCCAATGACTGTCAATGTTGGCATCTGGCGTCCAGTCTACGCGCACAGCAATCAATGAACCCTGCTGCAAACCGCTGTCAATCAGGCTCATTGGGGCGGGCGTGCCTTCGCACTGCACGCGCTTTTGGCGCTGCATACCCAGCTGCGGAAACTGCCCTGGCACTTGCGCCGATTTAATCCAGGCTCCCGTGAAGCCATTGTTGGCTTTCATGCGTTCGTTGAGGGACGCAGGAGTTTCGTTGGCACCAAAGTGATTGACAATCATCGCCATGCTGGTCAGTAAACAGCCGACTTGCTCGATGGTCAACGCATTTTGCGTGCCAATTTTGTTGTCTTTCCAGCGGGAATCGTTTTGATAAAGCTGTTTGTTAGACATGGAATCTCCTTTTGGGGTGATCGGAAATGGAGAGCTGTCTGCTTCTCGACTCCGAGCAAAGAGTAGGGCTTAACTTGCCACAGATTCTTCTACCGTTTCGTCTATCACAACGCCGTTAAAATTTTGGCAATGACGCTGAAGATCGCAGTATACAGCAAAAGTTTACTCTTTTGTCAGGCGAAACAGCGTCAAAAGTAAAACGAGTGTTACCAGTAAAATCTGGATGGCGACGAGCGGTGTGTTGGTTGTTTGCGGCAGGATGGGTGTTGTTTTGGCTGCCGGTTGTGCTTTTGGCGTCGATGCGCTTGTGTTGGCACCGATGGCTGTTGGCGCAACGGCCGTTGCCACCTTTGTCAACAAAAAATCCACAATCAGGTCGATTTGCTCATCGGACAGCCGCTGCCGATAGTCACGCGGCATAATGTTTTCCAGGCAAGGGCCATTGGGGCACGCTGGCGCGATGAACGCGTTTGGCTCCAGGATGGACTGCCGGATGTACTCAGCCGCAGATAGGCCGGGCACACGTTCACCGGCTGTGTCGGCAATGTGTGTCAGGTCAGGGCCAACTTTGCGGGCTTCGCCCAGAGCGCCAATGGTGTGGCATGCGCCACAGCCGGAATTCAGAATGATGTCGGCGGCGTCATCCCCTTGCACGGGGCGCGGTGTGGCGGTGGGGGCTGGCGTGGGAACGGCCGTTGCCGTGACCGTCGCCTTGGGGGTCGCCCGCGCCTCTTCAATTTCGGTTACAGTTGGTTGTCGCAGTTCTGTTGCCGGAGCGATGCGTAAAACGGCCGTGCATTGATTAATGCCCGGTTCCGGATCAGGCATACACCACAACGGATTGCTCTTTTTCGTTTTTAGCAGCGGCACGAACCAAACCACAATATCTTGCCCTGAGATTGGCTCTCCATCCAGCCATTGACGCGGCGGTTGGAATGTGTCGCCCGGCCCGGTGGCAATTGGGCCATCCCCTTCCTCTTCCTTCTTTTGCAGCACAAACAAACGTGCTTCATCTAAGCCCAGCGGATCCGTGCGTGCCATTTGCCAGGTGTACAATGTGTCGCCATCAAATGTGCCCAATTTCGTGCCATCTGGGGCGACATCGTCCACCACCGGATATAGCTCAAACTCCGTTTCCGCTTCCCGCCATTCGCCATCTTGCCAGACGGCGACGTGATCCCCCTCTGGCCCATCAATGTCCATGTCAATGCGCCAAAATGGGCGATAAATGGAGAGGTCGTCGCAGCCTGGTCCATGCGATACAAATTGCGGCGAAAACGAGCCATCGGCAAAAAACTGCATCACCTGCTCATACCGGTAGCAGCAAATGCAGTTCGGCCAATGGGTGAATTCGGTGAACAACTGCCGCACTTCAAAGCCATCGGCCAGGTCGGTGATTTGGGTGCCGCCAAAAGGAGGGACAGAGGCGTTGAAGCCGATTTCGTCACGATACCCGCCCGGCCAGCTTGGGTACCATGCCTCTACCTGACTGATTTTTGCGCTGGCGAAGACGAGGTTGCCATTGTAGGTGGCATCGCGGAATAAAATGCCATCGTGGGCCGTCATTTCCCAACAAACACTCCAGCCATCTTGTTCTTTACAATCATCAGTGTAGGCGTAGCGCTGCATGGGGGGAATGGCGCTGGTTGGCTGATTGGCACGGCCGCGCGTGTAAAAAATACGCGCCACCCTTTCTTGCTCGACGTTGACGAAAACATGGACGATACGGCCGCTTCCTGCCGGGTCGTGGTAAGTGAGGTCAACACACCATTGATCGCGGCAGGCATCATCTACCAGCCAGCCAGACATGGGCACCATCACCTGTTCTTCGGCGCGGATGTCGCCGAGCAGCGCCTGCACTTCGGCATCGGCGGCGGCGATGTCCAGCACTTTGGCGGCGATGAGGCTGCTGCCCGCAGGACGGGCGAGGGGGTTTTGCCAGAAGGCGACGGTAACGGCCGTTTCCAGATTCACCACCGCCTCAATTGTTCCGCCCGCGTCAAAATTGTAAAACGTTGCCAGCGCACAATCATCCGCGCCACAACCCAGGTCAGCCCAGGCACGGGCCTCGCCCGTGGTCAGCCGCACCGCTTCAACAAATGTGTAATCCGTTTCGGCCAGGAGTTGGTTCAGGGCCACATTTGTCAGCGCAATGTTGCGCACCCAGACGCGATCTAACGCCGCTCCTGGCAGCGAGTAGCTGTAAAAATTCTGGCCGCTTTTGGCGACGGCCAGTTGGATTCTATTTTCCTGCCGCGCATACCAGAAAAAGCTGGCAATGAGGAGGGCGACATTGATAATGATCAGTCGAAAAAGAAAGCGGCGACGCTTGTTAATTTGTGTCATGCTAATTTCATTGATTCGCTTTTGTTTGTCGTAAATTCTTCAAAAGTCGGTTTCTCGGAAGTTCACCTTAAGTAATCCGGCCACAAACCGACCCAGTCTACTTCTGTCCCTTCGTGTGTGTTTAAGCGTTCGTACAGTTCGCCCGCGTGGTGTTGAATGTGGCGGATATTGTAAAACTGCAACTCTAGTTTGTTAAATGGGAGCCAGGAAAAGCCGGATTCGCCGTGCATATCCAGTTTATCGACTATTGACAGCACAACTTGCTGCACGAGGGCCAGGTATTCGAGAACTTCAGCCGGGGTATAGGGGGTGTTAACGGCCGTTTCCTTATCCCCCCACGTCGATAGAGAACTGGCCGCCTTCTTATGCTTTTCCCAGGGCACGAAATCCGCCTCTGTCGGCTGCAAATAAAGATGGACATAAAAAAGAGCATGATACGCCACATGCCAAAAACGGTTTTCATAAGCCGCGTCATCCCACATCTCCGCCGGGCATTGCGTAACAGCCTGCTTCAACATTTCCAGCGCAGCCAAATATTGCGACTTAATCACCTCATTTAGATTCAACTGCGATTTAAGCACCTCAGTCAGGTTCATGTGTCATTTCTCCCAAAAACAATTATGTGTCAAATGTCAGGTTTGGTTTGGTTGCACAAACACTTTCCCACCAGGCGCGAATACGCCCGCCAACAGGTCGTGTCACCCACGTTTCCATTTCATGCACAATATCCCACAGCTGGTTGAAATCCACGCCCGTGCCGATACCCATCTTGTAGCAGAGGTGAACCAGGTCTTCGGTTGCCAGATTCCCTGCGGCTCCTGGAGCAAAGGGACAGCCGCCTAATCCGCCAATACTGCTGTCAAAAATGCGCACGCCTGCTTGCAATGCGGTCGTTGCATTTGCCAGGCCAATGGCTTGTGTGTCGTGTAAATGCACTGCCAAACGATTCATACCAAGCCGTTTGCCTAACTCTTCCATCAGGCTGCCCACTTCCAATGGATGGGCATGACCGATGGTGTCGGCCACGGCTAATTCATCAATGCCCAATTCCCAGATGCGTTCAGCCAGGGAAACTGTGCGCCAGGGATTAATGGGGCCTTCAAACGGGCAAACCCAGGCTGTCATCAAATAGACGCGTGTCCAAACACCGTCTCGCCGGGCTTGCGCCACCAGATCGCGTGTGATTTCCAGGGCACGCGCCGGGGACATGCGTGTGTTTTCCTGGCTGAACGTTTCGCTGACAGCCACGCCAAAAGCCATTGAGTTGCACCCATTGGCGATGGCGCGGTCATACCCACGCTGATTAAAGACGAGGCCAATGAACTGCGTATCACTGTCATGATGGGTTTGGGCGGCGTAAGCCATCATCGCATCGGCATCAGCCATTTGTGGCACATATTTGGGGTGGACAAAACTGGTCAGTTCGATGTGTTTGAGACCGGCCTGTACCAGTCCATCAACAAGCCATTTTTTTTGTGGGGTAGCGATGGGTGTCTGTTCGTTTTGCAATCCGTCGCGGGGGCCGACTTCATAGATTTTGATGTAATCCATAGGATTGACGATAACAACAAACAATTGGCGCTTCAGGCTAACTGTTTGCCGCTACTGCATAGACCTGACGCTGGATAAATGAACAGTAGGAAATCGTATTGGTTCTTGCTAATCAGTATACAGCTATCGGCAAGAGATGTCTTTGCAAAGCATGGTTGCTTATTGCGCACGCCATGCGGTTAGAAAAATGAGTGCCCAGCCGCTTAAGAAGGCGAAGCCGCCCAAAGGCGTGATTGCCCCCAGCCAGCGGGCACGGGTGAAGACGAGCAGATAAAGGCTGCCGGAAAAGAGTAAGATGCCGATGAAGAAGAGATAGCCAGCCCAGGTTGGTAAGGAGCCGGGCCATTTGGACGCCGCCCAGGCCGCGATGAAAAGGGCCAGGGCATGGTAGATGTGATAGCGAACGGCCGTTGCAAAGGTGTCGGCTAAATCATGCTGTGCCAGGTAACTGCTCAGCCCATGTGCGCCAAATGCGCCTGCGCCAACCCCCAAGAACATCATTGCCGAACCGAGCATGAAGAATAATCTGTCCATAAAAACCTTTTAACTATTTCTCTGTTGCAGCCAGGCGGCAAACGCCTCGCTGAAAAATTGATAATGGTCGCCAATTTCTACCAGAATGCCGTGCTGGGCGAGAAGGCGGTATTGGCGTGAAATGACCAATGGCGCATTCGCTTGCAATGGCTGCGCCAAAATGCTGCGCTGTAATGGTGTGAGATGTTCCCACAAAATGTGCCAATAGGGCACGGCCGTTTCTTGGAAAGCGGTGCGTGTTTCGGCTGTAATACCCTGTTGCTGCCACAAATTGGGGAAAAGATAGTAAGCGCCTAACTGTAAATAGTGGGGATGGCGACCACAAAGGTCAATCAGGTCTGCCGTTGTTTCTGGGGAGATGTTGACGCCCTGCCGCAGGGCTGGCTTTTGCACCAATTCGCGTGCTTCTAGCTCTGGCAGCAGGTCTAGCTCTACCTGGGTGAAAATGCTGGTCAGCCCAGAGTGAAAGCCTCTGGCTTTCATCACATCGGCGAGCGGGCGGCTGGCCGTGACGACGAAGGCAAGCCGTCCGGCATTGCCAAGCGTCAATGCCGCTTCCAGCAAATCGTCGTTGACAAGAGACGGCCGTTCCAGTAACACCTCAAAATCATCAAAGCATATAACGGGGCGATAGCCGCTTTGCCCCAAAAGGCGCACCTGGCGCACAAAGCTATCAAGGCTGTCTATGATGGGGAACCGCTGCTGCCCCATGCCCTCATACCATTTTTGCAGTATCGCATTCAGTAGATCGATTACTTTGGTGAACGGGTTTGTCTTGAGCGGGATGTAGGCAAACAGGAAGCGCCAGGCGGCGTCAAATGGCTCATGATGGCTTATGTAATAGAGCAGGGATGATTTGCCCATCTTGGGGAAGCCGACGATGGTGCTGCTGCCCATGTTTTGCAGGCGGGCGCGTAGTTGGCGGCGTGCTGTGGAACGGCCGTAAAATTCCTCTGCGTCCGTCACGAAATCTTCCACATGATAGGGGTTGCGCACGCCGGGCGGTGTGGGCATGGCTGGGACTGGTTTGATGGGCGTGGGCAAGGGCGGGTGTTTTTCAGAATCCCATTTAGCCGTTGGCGATTCCAAAACAGGCTTTAAGCTGCGCTGCGTGGTGCTGTCGCCGCGGATGACCGGCAAATCGTCATGAAAATCGCGCAGCTGCTCTAAATTGGCGGTGATTTGCGCCGGTGTGGTTGGCCCCAGGCCAGCGCTAACTTGATCCAGCCAGCTCAACCGATCTTTGCTTTCATATTTGCCAGCCAGATACGGCCGTATCCGGATCAGCTCGCTCACCAATTCTGGCAGGCGATTTTCGCCATCCATCATAAGCAGCAAACGCTGAGCTTTATCATGCAGGTTGTAACCGGGCAATTCTGCGTAATTGACCCCCAACCGCCCACAAAATGTGCGCAAATCTGATTCCACCAAATTTTGTGTCAGGTCTTCCAATAACTGCGCCTGATCCATGTTTTTCACTATCCGTCAGGTTCGGTATACCCATCCAAAAAGGGATACCGGGAATGGCTCTAGGAGGAAATTTAATCATGCAAGTATAGCCGGGTGTACGGCAGCGGTGCAAGCTTGCTCATGACTCTTTGTGCATGTTTCACGATGGCTGCGGCACTTTTTATAACGGAATGGCGCGTGCATCAGCAGGCAATTGTGATATGTTTGATGGTTGACGCTCATCGAGCGTTAATCTCTGGAAATAAGGTAGATATGGATGTCAATGGACATTGTCGCTTCTGACCTGGAAGGCACTTTATCCGCCGGGCAAACCTGGCGCGGTATGCGTACGTATCTGGAAGCACACGGCCAGGCAGATGCTTTTCGCCGATTTTTTCGGCGTCGTTTACCGGCGTTGGTTTTGTATAGATTGCATTTAGTTGATGACCGTGCTTTTAAGGAACGGTGGATTTTAGATGTGCTGCGCCTGTTTACCGGCTATACGCCGACGGCGTTTGCTGATGTTGCCCAATGGGTTGTGGAGAGTGAGTTGTGGCCGCAGCGCCGTCAGGCTGTGGTGGCGGAATTGGAGCAGCATCGTGAAAACGGCCGTCGCGTCCTGGTCATCTCTGGCCTGTTTCAGCCGATGTTGGATGTGTTCACCGGCCGCCTGGGTGTTGAGGGGATTGGCACGCCGCTTTTGTTTGCAAACGGCCGTTTCACGGGCCAGATTGCCGCTCCCTTCAATGTTGGCGATTACAAAGTGGCACAGTTGCAGCAGCATATGGGCAGCAATCCCCTTGTCGCCGCTTACGGCGATACAGAGGGCGACATTCCTATGCTGCGCCTGAGCCAGGAAGCGGTTGCCGTTCACCCAGATCGAACACTGCGGCGCGAAGCTGCCGCGTGCGGCTGGCGTATTCTTGAATAAGTGCGGGACTTTGGAATTTTAGGAAGCCGGATTGGGGGATAAATGAGGAGCATGATCTGGTTATTCTCGAACCCTGGCTGTTTTCAATAAAAACCAACTCCCGAAGCGTATCGTTATGATGTTTACTTCATGGAAATCACTTCCGTGAGGTTGTTTTTGAGGCAAAAATGAGTGGAGAAACCTGGTTTGTTTTAGCTGTTCTTGTTATCGCTATTATCCTTTTTGTTACGGAATGGCTGCGTGTGGATGTGGTTGCATTGGGGGTGGTTGTTGCTCTCATGCTCAGTGGCGTTTTGTCTACCGGGGAGGCATTGGCTGGCTTCTCGAATACGGCCGTTCTCACCATAGCGTCCCTTTTCATCGTTGGCGGCGCTGTGCTGCAAACCGGATTAGCGGGGATGATTGGGCGGCGCATTCTGCAAATCGCCGGAACCGGCGAGCTGCGCCTGATCATCGTTCTCATGGCGGCCGTTGCCCTGCTTTCCAGCTTCATGAGCGATACGGGCACAGTTGCCGTGCTGCTGCCCGCCGTCATCATCCTCGCCCACAGCGCCAAAATCGCCCCCTCAAAGCTGCTGATTCCCCTTGCTTTTGGCTCATTGCTGGGCGGGGCTACCACCCTCATCGGTACGCCGCCCAACATCATTGTCAGCGATTTGCTGCTGGAACAGGGGCTGACGCCTTTTTCCTTCTTTAGCTACACGCCGATGGGCATCGTTCTCATCCTCCTCGGCATTTTGTACATGATGTTTGTCGGGCAGCGCTGGCTGCCGGATCGCCGCACGGTCATTGATAGCCAGCCGGTTGCCACGCCAGAAGAGTTGGTGAAGCTGTATCAACTGCCCGACAATCTCTTTCGGCTGCGTGTGCGCCGCGAGTCGGCGTTGGTCGGCAAGACGCTGGCTGTTGCCGGTTTGCGGCAGGAGTTTGGCATTTCGGTGATTGATATTCAGCGACGGGAGGTGCCGCGTGCCGGGTTGGAATTGGTGTGGGGCAGACGGCGGGAAGAGGAACGGCCGTTACCCACCCGCACTTCCATCCAACCAACGCCCGACACAACCATCGAACTCGACGATTTGCTCATTGTGCAAGGCACAGACCAGCAAATCACGCAAATGTCCACCCGTTGGAACCTGGCCGTGCAACCGGCACAAGGCAGCAGTGACGCCAATTCCCTGCTCAATGAAGAAGTGGGCATTGCCGAAGTTCTCATTCCGCCGCGTTCCAGCCTGATTGGCAAAACCATTGTCGAAGCCCAATTTGGCGCACTTTATAAATTATCTGTGCTGGGGATTAGCGGCCCAACCGCCCGGCACGACATGAACGTCAAAACCGCGCAGCTCCATTTTGGTGATATTTTGTTGGTGCAAGGCCCCTGGAAAAACATCCTGCAATTGAAAAAGCAGCGGCGTGATTTCGTTGTCATGGGGCAGCCGGAAGCGATGATTGGCGCACCAAACCGGCAAAAGGCGTTGGTTGCTTTGCTTATCTTGCTGGGAATGGTTGCCATTCTCATTCTTGATTTGATGCCTACCGCGCAAGCCGGTATGTTGGCGGCGCTGCTGATGGTGCTCACTGGTTGTCTGAGCATGGACGAGGCGTATCAGGCGATTGATTGGAAAAGCATTGTGCTGGTTGCCGGGATGCTGCCGATGAGTACGGCCTTGGAGAAGACGGGGCTGGTTGATATTGCCGCGCAGGGGTTGGTGAATGCGTTGGGTGATATTGGCCCGTTGGCGGTGTTGGCCGGGTTGTTTTTGCTCACCTCTTTGTTTACTCAGGTGCTGAGTAACACGGCGACGACGGTTGTCATTGCGCCTATTGCTTTGGCTTCGGCGACCAATCTTGGTGTTGCGCCTTATGCCTTTTTGATGGCGGTGGCGATTGCGGCTTCGATGGCGTTTGCCACGCCGGTGGCTTCGCCGGTGAATACGCTGGTGATGGGTGCTGGTAATTATCGCTTTGGTGATTACATTAAAGTGGGTGTTCCTATGATTTTGATCACTTTGCTGGCCTCAGTTATTATTTTGCCACTGCTTTTTCCGTTTTAGGTAGTGAGTTGAAGATAGAGAATGAGGTGAATGATGCAGGGAAACGGCCGTAAACATGAATTCCAACTTGAGGGGCATAAAATCGTTGCCCTTGCCTACAATACCCACAAAACACAAACGCCGGTAATTTTCATTCACGGCATTACCAGCTCCGTTAATAGTTGGGAGATTGGGCAAATTCCGCTGTTGGCCGATTATCCCTGGTACTCGTTAAGCTTGCCGGGCCATTATCCTGCGGCCTTTCCGCAAGATTTCCAGGCGGCGACATTGACGGCAGAGTTGATTACGCGTCTTTTGCTTGAGGCCATCCGCAGTTTGACGGGCGGACAGCCGGCGATTCTCATTGGGCATTCGACGGGTGGTTTTGCCGTATTGGCTGTGGCTGCGCAGGCGCCAGAATTGGTCAAAGGTGTGTGCAGCATATCGGGCTTTGCGCATGGGCGCTGGACAGGGGTGTTGGGATTGTTGCAATCGTTGGCGCGTAGTGGGGGCGCGGGGCAGGCGCTGTTCCGCTTTAACTTTGCCATGTTGGCCCGCAGCGAATGGTATTATCGCCGCGCGTTGGGCATGTATGCTTATGATCGACCGGCTGTTTATCAACATCCGTCGCTGGAGCCTTATTTGGCGTTGAATTACCCTGATACGAAGCAGTTAGATGCGCTGGCTATGCAGCATTGGTTCCAGCGAATGCCGGATGTGGATATTACTGCCTGGCTGCCACAAATTACTGCGCCGACGCTGACGATGTTTGGCGATCATGACCCGATTGTGCCCCCGGCGCAGGGCCATCTGATTGCGGAGCGGGTTGCTGGCAGTGAGAAGCAGGTTTTGGCTGGTGTCGGCCATTTGCTGACTTCGGAACGAACGGCCGTTTATTATGCGGTGATGACAGATTGGCTCCAGAAAGTGAACGGCCGTTAATCCCCGCCAAACACGAACCGACAACCTGCTCCTCGTCTGTCGGTAGCAGTCGTTGAGAAGCAGGTAGCAACGGTTCAGAAGCGGGTAGCAACGATTCAGAAGCAGGTAGCAGTCGTTCAGGAGCAGGTAGCAACGTTCAGAAGCAGGTAGCAACGGTTCAGGAGCAGGTAGCAACGGTTCAGAAGCAGGTAGCAACGGTTCAGAAGCAGGTAGCAACGGTTCAGGAGCAGGTAGCAACGGTTCAGGAGCAGGTAGCAACGGTTCAGGAGCAGGTAGCAGTCGTTCAGAAGCGGGTAGCAGTCGTTCAGGAGCAGGTAGCAGTCGTTCAGGAGCAAGTAGGAACGATTGAGGAGCGAGTAGGAACGATTGAGGAGCGGGTAGGAACGACTCAGGAGCGGGTAGGAACGACTCAGGAGCGGGTAGGAACGATTGCGGAGCAAGTAGGAACGATTGCAGGAGCGGGTAGGAACGATTGCGGAGCGGGTAGGAACGATTGCGGAGCAAATAGCAACGGCCGTTTCCCTCCCCCCATTCAGCAAGCGATGCCCAACAAAAGAGCCACCATAGCACATGGTGGCTCTTTTATTTCGTCCTACGCCAGTTCAATACTAACAAGCATCTTGGCTCGCGGTGCATAATGCAGGCGATAATCCAGGCCATCCACAAGGGCATAGTAGGCACTGGCCTTCACTGGCAGTTCAAGGCTCCCCACCACATAATAAAGCTGAGAACTTCGTCCTTGTGAGCGCGTTATGACACGCACATGACCAACGGCCGTTTTACTTTTCCCCAGCACCGCATCAATAAAGCGCATCACAATTTCGCGGCTGACCCAGACAATGCCAGCTAAAAAGATGAGCAACACAAGCAAAGATTGCCACCAAACGGCCGTTGCCCCATTGCCGGTTGCCGCCTCAGGGCTGGTAGCCGCCGCAAAAAGAATCGCGATAAAAAACATCAACAGCAGCAAAAATCCAGTGCCATGGATCATCAAGCGCAGCCGCTGCCGCAGCGAGAGCCAGCCAGTACGATTCGCTGCCAGATCGCCTTCACTAAAGCGGAAAATGCGCCCCAGATTTGCTTGCAATTGCGCCTCCCCGGCGCGGACATCGGGAGCAAGGGCTTGTGCTGAAAGCAAATACCGGCTGCGCGGTAAGTAGTAAAAATGGTAAGGGCCGGGCAGCAAATCCACTTTTTGCAATTGAGAGCGCAATTTCATCCCGGCTGCGTAAGCGACATATCCCCGTCTCGTCGGGCGCACTTCGCCGCTCGCCTGGGCAATTTGCCCATGTTGAAATTCGTGCCGGTTCACCTTCACCTGCCATAGATGGTGCAAAGCACTCACAACAATAAACAAACTGACACCGCCAAAAATGACGATATACATCGGCAAAACAAAAGCGGGCAAAGATGCCTCATGGAACACCCAAAAAGGGGTGAGGGTTAAGGCAAGTACGATGGGGTAGAACACGCAGCCGAAAACGGGCCAGGGCGTTACTTTCAGCAGCAGCTCTTGCTGGCGCGGCGTGATGTGTCCTTGTTGGTTTTGGGCGATAATGTCGGCATCAGTTAAATCCCAGATGTAGTCGGATAAGTTCATCTATGACAAGACCTCGTGTGTTTTGACGGTATTGTAGAGATGTTGCGTCCGATTCCCGTCCGACGGCCGTCTATCGTCCCAATGCTTTTGCTACATGATGCACCAGGCGTTCGGCAACGGCCGTTTTGCTCAACAGCGGCATTTCTTCCAGCACCCCCGCCGAACTGAGCAGCACAACACGGTTGGTATCCACGGCAAAGCCCGCCCCTTCGGCCAACACATCATTCACGGCAATCAGATTCAGCCCTTTGCGCAGCAGCTTTTGCCGCCCATATTCAAACGCATCATGCGTTTCCGCCGCAAAACCAAGCGAGACGCGCGGAAAGCCTGTTTTCTCGCGCTGCTCTTTCACCGCGCTGAGAATGTCCAGCGTCACTTCCAAACCAATTGCCAGCCCCCAATCATTGGACTCCGTTTTCTTGATTTTGCGGTCGGAGGTGCTGCCGGGGCGAAAATCGGCCACGGCAGCCACCATGAAAAGCGCGTCGGCATCTTGAACGGCCGTTAACACGGCATCCCCCATCTGCTGCGTCGTCTCAACCGCAATCACCTTTGCCCCAAACGGCATTGGCTCGCTAATCGGCCCACTGATTAGCGTCACCGTGGCTCCCGCATCCAACGCCGCCTGCGCCACAGCCAGCCCTTGCTTGCCAGTAGAGCGATTGCTAATGAAACGCACCGGGTCCATCGGTTCGCGGGTTGGCCCGGTCGAGACGACTACTTTCACGCCAGTTAGCGGGCCGCTGCGGGCTAATGCCAGGCGTGTCTGTGCCAGCAATTCGGCGGGTTCCACCATGCGCCCTTTGCCGCTCAGCCCGGAGGCCATCCGTCCCTCGGCTGGCCCGGCAAAAAGTGCGCCGCGTTCTTGCAGCGTGGCGATGTTGGTCTGGGTGGCGGCATGGCTGTACATGCCGCCATCCATCGCTGGCGCAAGCAGCAATGGGCAGCGTGCGGCCAGGGCTGTTACGGTGAGCAGATTATCGGCCGTGCCATGTGCCAGCTTTGCCAGGGTGTTGGCGGTGGCGGGGGCGATGATGAAGAGATCGGCCGTTTCCCCCAAGCCAACATGACGCACATGATCATCTAAATCCCACATGCTCGTAAAAACAGGGCGTCCTGTCACCGAGCGAAACGTCAGCGGCGTCACAAATCGCTGCGCCGCCTCCGTCATGATCACATCCACCAATGCCCCGGCTTGCGTCAATTTCGACGCCAACTCAACGGCCTTATAGCAGGCAATCGATCCCGTCACGCCCAACAAAATTTTCTTCTCTTGTAAAAGCGTTATCGCTTCCATGTGGTTTCCTTTGTATCACGGATGGCGCATCGGAATTCAACACGCAACACGCGATACGCAATAGAAAAGCTTACTTCTGCACCAACACATAGCGCCCACGTTTGCCTTCTGTTGTGGCTGTGTACAGGTAAGTGGCGTCGCCAATGATGACAATGTCAGCATGACCAACGCCAACATTGCCCGGCAAATCCATGATAATTGGATTGCCGGAATACTTTTCCCAAGGGCCGTCAATTTCCAGAGTAACACTGCGTGCCAACCCCAATGCAAACTGATCATCAACCACCGTAGGATCGCTGGGGCCGCGCACCCCTTCATAGGTCATGTAATAATGGTCGCCCACACGAACCACATCAGCAGAGGAGATGGTGCGAAATTCAAAATAGGGGTTGGCAGCGGTGCCAACCACATCGGTGGGGCCGTAGCCCAATTCTGCACCGAAAAGCGGATTGTTGTCACACTCCACCATTCCGGCCGCGCCCTCAAAGCGATTGCCCTTATAGCAGCCCATGTGCCCTGGCGCTTTCCCCAGGCCAACAAAGACATAGAGCGTGTCCCCTTCCACATAAATTCCTGGCGGGCCGCCCGCCAGACAATCCCACTCCTGGTTCGCATAAATGTTGGGGTGGAGGCCGATCAGTTCATAGGGCGCACAGCCGCCATAGGGGTAGGTCCAAATCCAGGTGCCGTCAATGTGTGTTTTGTCTGACCAGGCCAGACCATCAGGCGACGTGCGCAGGTAGTTGTATGCGCCAAATTCATAGACCAGATACGCTTCTTCTGGCGTAAAAAAGACACGCGGATATTGCTGTTGATCAATCTGGTCGCGCAGATGTTCGCATGGGCAGCTTGTACAAGCAAAAAGACAAACTGGCTCCGTAAGGGTGAAAGTTTGCCCTGCATCCAAACTGATCCAACGCGTCGTGCAGCCGGGAAAGGCGACGGGATCGCCGCACTGATCGACGACACCGGCCGATTGGTCGCTGGCGTGCAAGTATGACCATAATTCGTACTCGCCACGGTAAACGGTGTCCGATTCGCCAATGGGCAGGCCGGTATCGGGGATTTCAAGCAGCCATTCAGCGCGGCCTTCCCAAAATTCCGCTAACGTGGCAAATTCACGCCCGGCTGGTGGATAGAAGCCCAACGCTGGCGTTGGGGATGGGGTGATGGTTGGCACTGGGGTTGCTGTGGCCGGGGGGGCAAATGTGGGAACGGCCGTTGCCACATTTGCCCCCGGCGATGCGGCAACAGTCGTGGCTGTGGCCGGTTGAGTGGATGCAGTAAGTGGAACGGCCGTTGCTGTCGCTTCAGGTACGGGCTGCGCTGCACAGCCGGTTAGCAGTGCATACCCGCTTAACAAAGCGAAAAAGAGAAACAAAACGCGAACCGGGAAGCTGGATGTGTACCTGGGCATAGTTTCTGGGTTCTCCGCGTTTGTGATATGGCTCAGACGCGCCATGCACGCATGACGGCGGCAAATTGGGCGATTTCTTCCGCCGTGTTGAAGCAGTGGAAGGAAAGGCGAATGTGTGGATTACCGGCGGCATCGAGGTGTTTGACAACGCTGATGTGTTGCTCGCTCAGGTAGTTGACGAGCGCGTCTGTATCGGCCTGATTCATCCCGCTTTTGAAGGTGGTGATGGGGCCATTGTCGCTAAGGGGGGTGATGACTTCGTAACCCAGTTCGGTGAGTGCGGCAACGGCCGTTACCGTTAACCCCGTCGTGTGCTGGTCAATATGCTCCACACCCAACTCCCGAATCAAGCGTAAACTTTCCAACAGCCCAAACATTCCTGGCAGATTGGGCGTGCCCATCTGGAAACGCTGCGCACTTTGCGCTGGCGTCAGGTCATAAGCCAACCAATGCAAAAAATCGTGCGTAGCATTGGCCCCAATCATGCGCGGACGCATCATTTCCGCCACTTCATTGCGTACATAGAAAAAGCCAGAACCGGGCGTAGCCATAATCGATTTTTGCCCGCCTGAAGCCAAAATGTCGATGTGCATCGCCTGCACATCAATCGGGATGTGGCCGATAGATTGGATAGCATCAACAGCAAAAAGAATGCCGCGCTCATGGCAAAATTGGCCGATGGCGGCCAGGTCTGTGCGGTGCCCGCTGAAAAATTGGACAGAACTGGCTGCTACCAGACGCGTGTTGCTGTCCACGACTTTTTCCAATTCGGCCAACGTCAAGCCGCCATCAACTGCTTTTACCTGGCGCACAGCCACGCCATCGCGCTCCAAACTCAGCCAGGGATACGCGTTGGAGGGGAACTCCACTTCGCAAAAAGCGATGTTATCGCCCTGCTGCCAGGGAACAGCCTGGGCAACGGCATTAATCGCTGCCGATGTACTGCTGGTCGCTACAATTTCCTGCGGATTGGCGGCATGAATATGGGCTGCCAATTCCTCCTGGAAAGCAGCCGCCATTGGCATTCCTTGCTGCTGCCAAAAGTGTGTCGGGTGGTGAGATAACCCTTGTAAAGCCCAGGCCATTTTTTGTTGGCTACGCTGTGGTAAAGGGGCGATCCCTGCGTTATTAAAGTAGAGGTGTTCTTGGGTAATCGGAAATTCCGCTTCACGTAAAGCCGCAACATGATACATAGCAAACTCCTTCAAATAATCTCCCGGTGATTCATTCCGCAGAATAAGCGTTCTGCCGATAATCTTTGGGAGGTTGGTTTCCATTTGATGCAGCGGGATTATACTGGAGCATTGGGGTTTGTGAAGATTAGGTGTTGTTTTCTGCTTGTCGGATACAAGGCAATTTGTACAATTTTCTCATGGAACTAACGCCAAGTTTGTTGTTGTCTGCGTATACACAAGGTATCTTCCCCATGGCACATGATGATGGGGAGATTTACTGGTACCAACCTGACCCACGAGCCATTTTGCCGTTAACGACATTTCATGTGCCGCGCCGTCTCCAGCGAACGGTGCAGCAAAATGTTTATCAGATGCACATGGACACCGCTTTTGAGGCGGTGATGCGTTTTTGTGCTGCCGCCGCCCCCGAACGTGAGCAGACCTGGATTAGCGAAGAAATCATTGCGGTTTATACCCATTTGCACTATTTGGGGTTTGCCCACAGCGTGGAAAGCTGGTTAAATGGCAAGTTAGTGGGCGGATTGTATGGCGTGGCGATAGGTGGTTTTTTTGCTGGAGAGAGCATGTTTTCACGGGAGCGGGACGCAAGCAAAGTAGCATTGGTACATTTGGTTAATCATTTGCGTGCGCATGGCTTTTTGCTGCTGGATGTGCAGTTTATGACGGAGCATTTGCGTCGGTTTGGCGCGGTGGAAATACCGGATCAACTCTATCAAAAGCATCTGGCGCAAGCTTTACAAGTACGCACACGATTTTGATGAATAGTAGGACGGAAGCTGCGCACTGCGCAGCTTCTATTTTTGAGGAGAAGAGGAGCACAACAAATGAGTGGGCAATCATCGCAGGATATTGATCCCAATGACGTCCGCTTTTTTAGCGGCCGTTCCAACCCTGAACTGGCAGCAAAAATTGCTGCCTATCTTAATTTACCCCTGGGGAAAACACATTTTTCCCGATTTAGTAATGACAATTTATTTGTGCAGTTAGGTGGCAGTGTGCGTGGGCGTCGGGTGTATATTGTGCAATCATTGGTGCCGCCAGTTAGCGACCATTTACTAGAGTTGATGATGATGCTCGATATTGCCAAAAGCGCCGCGGCGCGTGATATTCACGCAATCATTCCCTTATTACTCTTATGCGCGTTCCGACAAGAAAGATGCGCCGCGCATTTCGATTACAGCACGGCTGGTGGCCGATTTGCTGCAAACGGCTGGGGCGACACGCATTATGACGATGACGCTGCATTCGCCACAAGTGCATGGCTTCTTTAGCGTTCCCGCTGATCCGTTAACGGCGCGTGGCTTGTTTGCTGATTACATGATAGACAGCGGCATTGATTTGTCAGATTCGGTGGTGGTTGCTCCCGATGTGGGCGGGGCAAAGTCAGCGGCGCGTTTTGCCGATTTGTTGGATTTACCGACAGCGGCTGCGCAAAAAACGCGAATTTCAGATACGGAAGTGCGGATTGGGTCGCTGTTTCAGCGGCAGGTGGCTGGATTTCGGCATGCCATCATTTATGATGATGAGATTGCAACCGGTGGCACCGTTGTCGAATTGTCGCGTTTGCTGATAGAAAGCGGCATACAAGAAATAACGATTATTTGCACGCATGGACTGTTTCTTGGTTCGGCGATCAGCCGTTTGCAGGCAATGCCACAAGTGCGCGAGATTATTACAACTGATACAGTACCGCGTTCGCCAGAGCAACAACTGCCTAACATGACGGTTTTGTCTACGGCCTCTGTGTTTGGTCAGGCGATTCGTCAAAATTATATGCATCGTTCGATTGGTGAATTGTTTGATTTTGGCGAGGAGAAGCGGTATCGGTGATAAATGCTTATACAAATAAAATGGGTTTGAGGGTGAAAAAATGAACGAACAAATTGAAGAGCAGAATGAAGAGTTTGGCATGGCGTATCTGGATAGTTGTGATCGGCCAACGTTGTTGTTGATTCATGGCTTTCCTTTGAGCAGTGCTATGTGGGAGTTGCAGATTGAAGATTTGGGGGATATGGTGCGGGTGGTTGCGCCTGATTTGCGTGGACACGGCCGTTCCGGGGATACACCACCTCCTTACAGCGTCACCATGTTTGCCGACGACTGCGCCGATTTACTCGATTACCTGGCAATTCCTGGCCCGGTCATCGTCGGTGGCTTGTCCATGGGCGGATATGTTGCCTTTGAGTTTTATCGGCGCTACCCGGAGCGCGTGGCCGGGCTGATTTTAGCGGCTACCCGCGCAGGCGCGGACACGCCTGAAGGCAAAGCCGGGCGTGACAAAATGGCACAAATGGCGCGTGAGGAAGGCGTTGAGGCGGTGGCGGCGGCGATGCTGCCCAAATTATTGGCGCCGATTACCTACAAAGAGCAGACGGATGTCGTTGAATTTGTGCAAGAGATGATGGAAGACACCAGTCTGGCAGGGGTTTTGGGGGCATTGGCGGCGATGAAAGAGCGTCCCGATTCGACGCCGACGCTGGCCGAGATTGACGTGCCCACGTTGATCATTCATGGCGCGGAAGATCAGTTGATTCCCGTTATCGAGGCGCAGGCGATGCACAAGGCCATTGCCGGGTCGCAGTTGGTGGTGCTCCCGGACGCCGGACACATGCCTAATCTGGAGCAGCCGGATGAATTTGCCGATGCGGTTGCTGACTTTTTGGAGCAGTTTTTGGAAGAGGAAGAGTAGAGATTGAGATTCTGTATTGCGTATTGCGTGTTGCGTATTTTCTCCAGATACGCGATACGCAATACGCAATACGCCTGAACTTTTTCAAAACCCCGTTTCGTACCCTTCCAGACGCAGCAGCCACGCTTTGGTTTCCAGGCCGCCAGGAGCGCCGTAGCCGTGTAATTTGCCATCGCTGCCCAAGATGCGGTGACAGGGGATGATGATGGGCATGGGGTTGCTGCCATTGGCACGGCCGACGGCGCGTACAGCTTTGGGTTTGCCGATGCGTTGGGCAATTTGGGCATAGGTGCTGACACGGCCGTATCCTACAGCCGCCACTGCACGGAGCGCTGCCTCTTGAAAAGGCGTCATCACCGACCAATCCAGGGGCAGGTCGAACTCCTGGCGTTGTTGGCGGAAATATTCGTCAAGTTGGGTGGTAACGGCCGTTACCCGTTCTGCGGCCATAAGCGGCTGTGTGCCTGTTAGCCGCGCCACCAATCGCACAAAACGTTCCCGATCCCCCCATAAATCAACCGCAACGAGGCCAGCGTCGCTGTTGGCGACCCAAATTTCGCCCAAGGGCGTTTCCGCCAGCGTTCCCATCCAGATTTCACGCATTTGCTTCCTCTTTTGTCAGATTGACATACAGCAAATGGTAAACGGCAATGCCAAAGGCGACGGCGGCGTTGAGCGAGTTTTTGTGTCCGTGCATGGGCAGCGTGTAAATGTGGTCGCATTCGTCTAAGATGGCCGGGTCAACGCCTGCTTTTTCGTTGCCGACAATGAGCAGGATGGGCGCAGCCGGCAAGGTGATGGCTGGCGTAAGCAGCGGCGTGGCGCGGGGGTCGGCTTCTAATGCCCAAAGTTGGTAGCCCTGGTTTTTAAGGGAAACGGCCGTTTCCCATCCGTTGGGGTGGTACGACCAGGGAATCGTTTCATGTGCGCCCAGCGCCGCTTTTGCCAGTTTGGGATGCGTTGGCGTGGCCGTTATCCCGCATAAATAAAGATGAGCCAGCCCGGCGCCGTCGGCTGTGCGAAACATAGAGCCAACGTTATGGATGCTGCGAATATTATCTAGCAGTGCATGGATGGGCGGGGCGGGACTGGTCGCCAGCGGCGTTTCCGCATTGTGGAAAGAGGCGTGGACGATTTGTGTCGGCGTGTGGCAGCGTGGGCAAATGGCAGCGCGTGCGTCACCAATTTCTGCCGGAAAACGAAAGCGGCAGTCGGGTTGCGGGCATTGGTACATCTGGAACATTGTCGAGGTCTGCCGCGATTGTCACGCTTGCTGTGGCCGCAAAACCATGTGGTTTTCCGGGTGCTCATTCACCTGGAAGCCGAATTGTTGATAGAGGGTGTGCGCGTCACGGGTGTCGAGTGTCCATTTGCGCAGATGTTGCAGTTCTGGATGGGCCAAAATGCAGGACACGAGCCATTTGCCTAATCCTTGCCCGCGAAACGGCCGTAACACAAACACATCGGCAAGATAGGCAAATGTCGTGTAGTCGGTGATGGCACGGGCAAAGCCTGCCTGCTGTAATCCTGTTTCATGGAGGGCATACAGGCCAAAGCAAAGCGAGTTTTGGCTAAAGCGCAGGATTGTTTCTCTGGCGATGCCGGGGCACCAATAGGATTCATCGGCCAGGAATTGATGAATGGCATCCATGTCCAGTTTGGCGGGGTCGGTGCTGACGAGGAAGCCGTTTTGCCGGTATTCCTGGATGGAGAAGGAGGGGGTGTCGTTCATTGGACTGCGTTAGGGCAACGGCCGTTTCCCAAATTGGTGTGCGCCGTATGCCTGGATAAACATGGTGAGAATGGCCGCATAAACGATGATCTTTTGTCCGGTGGCTTGAATTTGCACGCCAGTTAACGTGTCTGCATCGGGGCCAAAGAAGATCAGCCAGAGGTAGACAGCCAGCAGCACAGCAAACAGGATGTAAACGATGGCATACTGATTCGGATAATCGGGATGGGTAAAAATGGTCGCTGTGTAAAAGATGGCTGCCCCAAGGAAGGCGCTAAATGCGATTTGCACGAAGAGGATGTGGAAATAAATGAACTGGTCGGCAGGGGTGAAGGCGACACCTATATAGCCCAGTCCGGTGATGACACCACAAACGGAGCCGAGTAAGCTGAGGAAACGGCCGTATCGGTTCTCTTGAAAATACATCGGGAAAATCGCAAAAAAATAAATCAGGCCCAATCCGGCTCCCGTCAGCGCCGTCGCAAACAGCACATTAGCCGCCAAATTAGACGAGCCATTATAGCTGGTCAGGGTACCCAAATCGCTGAAAAAATTGGTAAAAAAAGAGTACCTTTCTGTTGTTGGGTCTGTCAGCGTGCCGCCCGGATAGACGAGCATGGCAATGATCGTCAGCACAATAAATTGTAATGTGCTTGTCATGACCAAAGGAAACGTGTGTTTTTGCCAGGTTGCATTCATGAGGATGTTTAATTCTGTGCCAACGCTGCTCTAACGGGGGCGGCATTTAGAAACTTTTGCCGCAATTTTAGGTCTTGAATGGGGTAGGCAATTTGCTCAATCACCTCGGCCGCAATGCGGCGGTGAACATCTGCCAGACCCGCGTCCGGCGCAATATCGGCCAATGCCCCATGAATTTGCCAGAGCAACATGCGTTGTTCGGTTTCGTGGGCGAGAAAAGATGCTTGCTGCCAGAACTGCATGGCAGTTGCCATATCCCCGCGCTGTTTGTAGCAAAGACCCAAGGCGTGCAAGGCATCAGCTTCATAGGCGCGTGCCTTGCGCTCTTCGGCAATTTCGCGCAAGACCTGCGCGTGAGTTTGCGCCATCTCAATATTGCCTTGTTGCAGTTCTGCCAGAGCCAGCGAGTACAACGACTGCAATTTGATGTCTAGTTGGCCCGTTTCTTCGCTGATGCTCAACGCCTGATAAAGATAGGCCAATCCTTCTTCCAGCCGTCCCAAATGCACCAGCTCAAAACCGAGATTGCGTGCCAGGTCGGCCATGTCGCCGATTAAGTTTGTTCCCTCGGCCAGATGCATCGCTTCCTGATGATATTGCAGCGCCTGCTCCATGTCATACAGCTCTTGATGGGCTTCGCCTAAATTACCCAACACAATCGACGTGGAACGAATGTCCACCAGCCGCGCCAATTTTAATGCACTGGTCAGGGCATTAATTGCCAGGTCTGTCTTTCCCAGACGCATATAAGCCAGACCTTGCCAGTTGCGCGTGCGCAGTTGTTGTTCGCGGTCGCCAACTTTAATGAAGCCGGGCAGGGCTTTTTCCATGTAGGAGATGGATTCTTCAATGCGCCCGCTTTGGTAATGGACGCCGCCGATGCCCTGGTAAGCCAGCGCAGTGCCAACTTCGTCGCTGGTTTGTTTGGCTAGTTGCAGCGCTTCTTGTAATGTTTGCATGGCCTCGTCGAGCTGTCCCATGTGCCGTAATTGATTGCCGAGGAGAACGAGCGCGTGGGTTTTTTGTGCGGCGGTGAAGGCTTCTTGTTGGTAAGCGCGAAAACTGTGCAGGGCTTCGTCTTGATTGCCGAGTTTATAAAGCAAATCCCCTAGTTTTTCCCAGGCTTGCAGGCGCAAGCTATGAATGACTGGGTTTTGTGTTTGGGCGGGGATTTCGGCCAATACCTGGCGGTATCGAACCTGTGCTAACGCATAATCGCGTTCGTTGATAGCTGTGTTGGCCTGTTCCAACAATTGTTTCAGGCTGGATTCGTTCATACACCATTGTTCTCCGGGGGCAAGTTTATCACATAGTTTTTTTTGCTCACAAACGGTTGCGTGAATAAGTGGTTAGATCATGAAGCCGGGTAATTGTCTGGTTGGAGGCGCTGGTTACAATCACGCCATGCAGAAAAATATATTGATTACTGGGGCAACGGATGGCATTGGTTTGGAATTGGCGCGGTTGTATGCGCAGCAGGGATATTCTCTGTTGTTGGTGGGGCGACGAGCGCAGCCGCCGGCCGTGCCGGGCAAGGTGTTGTATTGTCGTGCCGACCTGGAAACGGCCGTTAGCGTCGAGCAAATACGGCTGTTTTTGCAGCAGCATGGCGTTGAGCGGCTGGATGTGCTTATTCATAATGCGGGGGTGGGATATTACGGCCGTTTACAAGAGCAAGCGGCGCAAAGCATTGAGGCGTTAACGGCCGTTAACCTCTCCGCGCCCATTGCCTTGACCCATGCCTTGCTGCCCTTGGTGCGTGCGGCGGCGGGGCAAATCGTCTTTATCAGCTCTGTGGTGTCAACGCTACCCACGCCAGATTATGCGGTGTACACGGCGACAAAAGCGGCGCTGGATGGATTTGCTCGCAGCTTGCGGGTGGAACTGCGCGGACAGGCGACGGTGCAGGTGATTCATCCCGGCGCGACGCGCACCGGAATGCACGCCAAAATGGGCATTTCCCGCGAGACATTGGATTGGGAGACATTTCCTGCGGCGGCAGCGGTTGCGGCGGGCATTGCCACGGCCATTGCTCGGAAACGGCCGTCGGCGACCATTGGCCTCAAAAACAGCCTGCTGCATTTTACTGGGCGGAATCTGAGCCGGATCATTGACCCGCGCCTGCGCCGCCCCGACACACTTGCGGCGGCGGCAAACCGCCAGCAGCGGCCGCACTGTGTCATCACCGGCGCGGCAGATGGCATTGGGCGGGCGCTTGCGCGGCAGTTTGGCCGGGCGGGTTACACGATAACGGGTGTGGATGTTGACATGGCAAAGGCACAGGAAACGGCCGTTGCCCTCACGGCGGAAGGAATGGAGATTACTTTCATTGAGGCTGATTTGGGGCAAAATGAAGGTATACAACAGGTATTGGCCGCCTTGGCAGAACGGCCGTTTATTGATGTCTTTATTCACAATGCCGGGATTAACGCCGTGGGGCAGTTTGCGCAGCTTCCTATCGCGCGGCAGCAGGCTGTGTTGGATGTGAATTTGCGTGCGCCGCTGCTGTTGACGGCGGGCATTTTGCGAATGGGACGAATGAATGCCGGGGGCATGTGGGTGTTTTTGTCGTCGTTGTCTCATTTTGTGAGTTATCCGGGAGCGGCCGTTTATGCTGCCAGCAAAGATGGCGTGGCTTCGTTTGCCCGCAGTTTGCGTGCCGCCAACGAGGGCGGTGCGGCGGCGCTGGCTGTTTTTCCTGGGCCGACGCGCACGATCCATGCGCGGCGTTACAGCCCGGATAATTCGCGCGAAGGGGCGCGAATGCCGCCAGCCGCATTGGCAACGGCCGTTTACCAGGCTGTGCAAAAGCGGCAGGCCATGTTCGTTCCTGGCGCGGCAAACCGCTTGTTGGCATTGGCCGGACGCCTCTTTCCCGGTTTGCTGGAAGCGGCGATGGCTCGTACCATGTTGGCAAAAATCGGGGATAAGGTGATGGTCTGATATGTTTGATAATCGTGCGCGAAATGTGAAGGAACAAGTTTTTTTGCCGCTGGCACGGCCGTTGCAGCAGGTGCCGCCGCAATGGCTGACATGGCTGGCGTTTGCGTTTGGGGTGGGAACGGCCGTTTTGCTGCAACAACAGCAGTACATCTGGGCCGTCATCCTCTGGTTTTTCAATCGCCTTTTTGATGGGCTAGACGGCATGGTTGCCCGCATGGCACAGCGGCAAAGCGACCTGGGCGGCTATCTCGATATTTTGCTCGATTTTGTCATTTATGCGGCCGTTCCCATCGGATTGGTGTTGGGGGCGGCGACGCCTGCCCGTTATCTGGCGCTGACGCTGCTGCTGGCAATCTTTTACGTGAATGCCGCCTCATGGATGTATCTGGCGGCAATTTTGGAAAAGCGACAGCATGGCGCAGCCGCGCAAGGGCGAAAAAACAACCGTGACCATGCCCGCCGGTCTCATTGGCGGCGTGGAAACGATCCTTTTTTATACGGCATTCATTCTCTTTCCCAGTCAGATGGTTGTGTTGTTTGCCGTGATGGCCGCTTTGACGCTGGTAACGGTGGTGCAGCGGCTTGTGTGGGCATACCGAAGCTTGTAGGGCTAATGCCTCCGTGTTATGACATGTCGTCGAAAAGGGGGATGCCGGGCAAGGTGAAGGCAAAACAACTGCCGCCGCCCGGCGCATCTTCGACCCAGATACGGCCGTTATGCGCTTCCACAGCAATGCGGCAAAAAGTCAGCCCCAGACCGGTGCCGCGCACCTGTGCCCCTCCCTGGTTGGTGCGCATAAACCGCTCAAATACCTGTTCGCGGAACGCAGGCGGGATGCCAGGGCCGGTGTCGCGAATCTGGCAGCGGACGCCGGGTTCATGATGGGCAACGGCCGTTTCCATGCTCAGCGTCAGGGTAATTGCGCCGCCAGCAGGGGTGAACTTGAGCGCATTGTCGAATAAATTGAGCAAAATGCGGCGAACCAATTCCACATCAGCCCAAATGGGGGGCAAGTCAGGCGCGATTTGCGTTTGAATGGTGACTTGCCGCTGTTGTGCCAGCGGCGTAATGCGCCGAATCACACGCTCGACCAGCGGTGGCAGACGCATCGCTTCGGCGTCTGGTTGCAACTGTCCCGCTTCCATGCGGTTGATGTCCATCAGCGAATCCACCATGTCGAGCATATCGACGCATCCTTGCTGCGCGTCGTTAATCAATTCCTGGATGCCATTGCCGCCCGCCGCTTCGTGTTCGATAGCGCGGATGGTGCTGACGAGCGTGGTGATGGGATTGCGCAAATCATGCACGATCATGCGCGTGAGGTCGGTGCGCTGCTCGGCTAATTCTTGCTCCTCGGTCACATCGCGCAAAACGAGCAGCCAGCCCATCACTTGCCCCGCTTTGGCGCGGACGGTCGCTTCGCTGCGCTCAATGATGCGCCGGGCGCTGCCTGTCGCTGTCTCCAGCGTGATGGCGAAAACGGCCGTTTGTCCGGGTGGGGCGGCTGCTGCTTGTAGGCGAAGCTGTCGTTCTTCCCATTCTGCAAGCGTATAACCGAGGCGGGAAACGGCCGTTGCCGCTGCCAGGGGTTGTTGATGCAGTGCCTCCGCGCTGTTTTGTAAAAGCGCGGCGGCCATCGGATTGACGAGGACGATACGGCCGTTTATATCCAGCATCAAGACCCCTTCTTGCACAGCATTGAGCAGCGCTTGCAGCTGTTCGAGACGGCGGGCAAGCGCCTCATCCGTCAGATTGTAGAGGCGCAATGTTTCGCTGTAGAGGCGTGCATTTTGGATGGCCGCGCTGACCTGCCCGGCGATGGCAAGCAGCAATTCCTGGTTCCAGCGGCTAAATGGCTGTCCGCCTTGGGCACGCGTTAAGGCCATGACCCCTAAAAATTGTTCGCCGTTTGTCAGGGGGACGCCGAGCCAGGCAGCCGGTTTTGGGTGTGGGCAGAGCGAGGTTGTGCTGTGTGGCGTAGTGCAGATTGCGGCTGTGCAAATCGAGCGGGCGACGGTTTGCCGCAACCCATTGCACGAGGTCGTTGGGCGCGGCGGGGGATGTTTGTTCGTGAAACGGCCGTTGCCATTCTCCATCTTCATCACAGAGCGCAATGGCAAATTCATCGGCGGAGACAAGTGTGGTCACTTGCTGCTGTGTGCGTGCCAGGACAGTTGGCAAATCGAGCGTTTCGCGTAGGGAGAGGCTGATCTGGTTTAGCAGGCTAAACTGGCTGAGCTGCTGTTGTGCCACGTAGCGCCGCTGCCAGGAGAGCCAGGTGACAAGGCTGAAAACCATGATGCCCAGGCTGAAAATGACAAAGATGGGCATGCCGTTGCTGACAAAGGTGATGCCGCCGAAGATGGCAAAGGGTTGGGCGAGGAGGGTGGTGGTGAGGATGCCAGGGGCGTTATCGCTGAGAAATTGGCGTAACGGCCGTTTCAGGCTCAGCCACAATGCTCCTTCCAGCACAAAATGGATGGCGCTGTAGCCCACAGCCAGGGCGGCAAACGGGATCAGGTTGTTGAGATTGTTGTTGAGCAGCGGATCGCTGCCGCCAAATTGGCGGTAAAGGAAACCGGCGGCGCTGAGTGCCAGCAGATGCACGGCGATGACGCCCAGGCGTTCGCGCCAGTTGGGCTGTTTCAGGTTCACGTAATCCCACATTGGGTTCCATAGTGGGCGTGCGAGTTCGGCGACGAGAAAGCTGATGGCGGCCAGGTAAACGGCCGTTTCCAGCCCCACCACCAACAAACTGCTCACGGCGACAACCGGCGTTAAACCGATGCCGCCAAAGGCTGGCGGCAGGCTGAAATTAATGGTGATGATGTACAGCAGCAGCAGCAAAATAAGCTGAGGGGCGTTGGCTTCCTGCGTTACCAGCCAGATGACAAACAGCAGCAAGCCAAAGACAAGCACCCATTCACCCATAAACCTGCCAAATTGCCGTTTGCGTCGGGATGTGGACATAGCTTTGTAGTTTAACATGATCCCGGTTCCGCGTCTGCATTGACCATTCGCCGCTAAACTCGTTACAATTTGGGCTATGTATGCAATCGACGAGGTAGCCAGAGACGCCCCGGCATTCCGCCAGGCGGTGCAAACCGCAAATCCTTATAAACCCTTGTATGTCAAAATTAAGTTGATCTGGACTTGCAATTTGCGCTGTGGCATGTGTAACCATTGGCGCAGCAAACGGGATGTGCCGCTGGGCTTGGCGCAATGGCAGGCCATTGTCGATGAATTGGTGCTGTGGGGCTGCCGCAAAATTCACATTACCGGCGGTGAACCAACCCTGCACCCTGATTTGCCAGCCCTAATTGCCTATATGACAGACAAAGGGCTGCGCGTGAACATGACGACCAACGGCACGCTGCTGACGAAGGAACGCGCCAGAGCCTTGGGGGCGGCAGGGCTGGGCAATGTCAACATCTCCATTGACAGCCCCGAACGCCAGATTCATGATCATGTGCGCGGTGTAAAGGGTGCCTGGAAAAAGACGGTGAAGGGCGCAGATTATCTCCAGCGTTACTTTGAAAAAGGGGAAACTGCGCATCAACACAGTGGTTGGGCGGCGTAATTATGCCAGTCTGGCGCAGATGCCTGATTTTGCGGCGTCGTTGGGCGCGGATTTCCTGAATTTGATTCCGCTTGATGAGCACACGGGATTTGCAGCGTTTGCGCAAGGAACAGATTTTGGCGTTTAATGAGGAGATTGCGCCGGGAATGGCGGAACGTGGGTTGGCGTTGGGTGTCTTTCGGCGTGAAGCTGATGCGTATCCGTTTGGGGTGGGGAAAACGGCCGTTCACCACAGCAAAAAAGGGTTGTATGCCCAGGGCTATTATGAACAGCACCGCTGTTTGGCTCCCTGGACACACGCGTTAATTGATCATTTGGGACGCGTAACCGTCTGTTGTATGCTGCGTGAAGGCCCGGTATTGGGCGATTTACGTGAGCAATCCTTTAGCGAAATCTGGCAAGGTCCGGCTTATGCCGCTTTACGAGCACGCACACAGCCGTTATTCCCTGCCTGTCATCGTTGCGATGATTTTTTACAAGAAAACCGTCAATTTAACACGATTTTGTCAGCTTAGGTCGGCAAAGGTGTCGCCATCCTCAAAATCGTCTACGTCGGCGGCATCGAAAGCGTCGAAGTCGGCAGGTGTGAAGATTTGCGCGGTTTTGGCGACGGCAACGGGTTTATCCAGCCCCTGCTGGCAGGCTGTGCAAACCAACCCGCCCGGTGTGATGCTGACGTGTTCGTCGCAAAATTGACGATGGCATTGAATGCATGTGGTGATGGCTTGATTGGGGCAGCGGTGTGGCACAAGATAACCGATAATCATTTCGCATTGGGTTGCCATGCTTGTCTCCTTCGTAAATCGGATGGTTAATCCGATAGTCGGATTAGCAATCCGACCTACGATTTTCATTCATGGTGGTCAACGACAGTTGGTGTCGTCTCTCCTGAAAATAGCCTCCCGAAGGTTTGTTTGATGAGGTGATCGCTTCAATGAGAACCTTTGGGAGATTGGGCTTCATCGCTTTTCGTGTGCGTTCGCTCATGGAAGCTCTTATAGGTTACGCTCGATTACTGTACTGATTGGTTTTTATGAGAATTTGTTTGCTTTCTGATAAATATCCACCTGATCCCGGCGGAGTTGCTGTCTCTGTACAGCGCCTGGCACAGGGCCTGGCGCAGGTCGGCCATTCTGTTTGTGTCATTGTGCCAGATGCGTCGCTGCCGCCGGGCCAACTCTCACACATTGTAGCTGAGAATTTGACAATTGACCGCTTTGGCGCATCGCGCCGTGAAGATGATACGCGTGTCGATTGGTTTGAATTGGTGGGGCGGCGACACGGCGAAATGCCGTTTGCTTTGATTGTGGGTTATTACGTTGTCGGAGCCGGTTTTGTGGCTGTGTATGCGGGGCGTTATTTGGGGATTCCGGTGGTTGTTAGCGCACGCGGCAATGATTTGGAGCGGGCGGTGTTTGATGCGGGGCGCGGTGGTGGTGTGCTTTGGGCGTTGCAGGGGGCGGATGTGGTAACGGCCGTTTCCCATGACCTGTCACGCAAAGCCCGCGCTTTAGCCCCTGACGCTCGTGTAGAAGTGATTCACAACGGGGTTGATACGGCCTTGTTCCACCCCGCCTGCGCCGACGCGACGCTGCGGCAGCAGCTCGGCATTCCCACAGATGCGCCTATTTTCGGCTTTGTTGGCGAAGCGCGACAGAAAAAGGGGCTAACCATTTTATTGATGGCTCTGTCTCGGTTGGCAGCGGCTGCTTTTGCGGAAGTTGCACCCTGGCTGCTGTTGGTTGGCGGTGTGCGCAAAGACGATAAAGAGCTGGTGCGTGTTTTCAAAGCGCAGCAGCCGCAGGTCAAGGTAAAGACGCTGCCTTACATGCCAGCAGAAGTGCTGCCCGTTTACTATAATTTGTTTGATTTGTTATTGTTACCATCTTTGCGCGATGGTCTGCCTAATGCGCTGCTGGAAGGGATGGCTTGTGAACGTCCCATTTTGGCGACGCATGTGGGAGGCATTCCCGATGCGCTGCGGCATGGGGAAAATGGCTGGTTGGTTGCGCCGGGTGATGTGGAGGGATTGGTAACGGCCGTTTCCTATCTCTTTGCCTATCCCGATTTACGTGCCCAACTGGGGCGCGCGGCACGCCAAACCGTCTTGCAACAATTCACGCCTGCACAAGAATTGCAAGCCAACCTGACACTCTATCATGATTTGTTGGCCGCGCGTGATAACCGATAAAATTTTAGGACGCGATTTTGCAAAATCGCATGACCTGGTACGAGGAGAGATAACTGATGACACGTCTGGCAAATCGCACAGCCCGTCTTCGCGAGATTGAGGAATTGTTATTGATGACACCAGATGGGCTGAGTGCGGTAGAGATTTCGCAGCGGTTAGACGTTAACCGGCGCACAATTTACCGTGACCTGGAGTTTTTAGAAGAAGAGGGCGTTCCGCTGTGGCAAGAAGACGGCCGTTACGGCATCAACCGCACCAGCTACCTGGCAAACGTGCGCCTCACTTTCCATGAAGCCATGTCCCTGGTCATGGCCGGATTGCTCTTGTCACGCACCGTTGATGCGCAAAACCCGCACGTCATCTCCGTCTTGCGCAAATTAGCCGGTATTTTGCCCGCTTCCTTATTGACCCATCTCGAACGCGCCATTGATCGTGTACGCGCTTATAGTGGCGGTCAGCGCGAAGTCGCTGTCCTCGAAGCCCTTGCCGAAAGCTGGGGCACCGGGCGCAAAGTCAAAGTTGGTTATCGGTCACCGCGAAGTGGTGCCCTCCGCCCGCGCATCATTGCCCCCTATGCCATCGAACCAACCCCTTCCGGCTTTTACGTGATTTGCCATGATGATTGGTCCGATGAACTGCGTACATTTAAGCTAGATCGTCTGGAAAGCGCCGCCGTCTTAAAAGAGCGATATACGATCCCTGAATCATTTGATTTGGAAGCACACCTGGCGACAGGTTGGCGCATCATGGCTGGCGATGAACAGAACGAAGTCGTGCTGCGCTTTAGCTCCGTCATCGCTTCCCGTGTTAACGAACGGCAGTGGCATCCCTCACAAGTGATTGAGCCATTGGCAGAAGGCGGCTGTGTGCTGCGCGTGTGGGTGGCACAGCCACTAGAGATGCAGCCCTGGATTCGTAGTTGGGGCGCTGAAGTAGAAGTTCTCTCCCCCGCCTGGCTGCGTCAACAAATTGCTGATGAACTGCGCCAGGCTGTTGCTCATTATCAGGAACCGGTAACTGTTTAGAGGGAGCCAGCAAGGAGAAGGTTGATGGAAGAGTGGACTTTACGCGATGAATTACGCCTTACACCAGTGAATGTTCCACGCGCTGCCTTGCATTATGCGCGGGCTATTGCCTATCCCAACCTGGATATTGCCTATTACATGAAGCGCCTGGATGAAATTGTCGCCGAGGTGCGCAAGCTGGTGCGCCCTTATGCCCCTGTGTCGGTGCAGGCGGAAGCTATAGCGACATTTCTGTTTCAAACATATGGCTTGCAGGGCAACAACGTCGATTATTTTGATCCGCGCAACAGCTACTTAAATGAAGTTTTGCAGCGCCGCCTGGGAATCCCGATAACGTTATCTGTCATTTTTATACACGTAGCCCGTAACTTAGACTTGCCTGCATATGGCCTGAGTTTGCCGGGACATTTTATTGCGGGCGTACACAATAATGAGGGCGATTTGTTGTTTGACCCATTTCATGAAGGGCAGCGTATTACCCACGAGGATTGCCTGGAATTGGTGCAGCATACCAGCGGCTATACCGGTGTGCTGCAAAAAGGTTGGTTTATGCCAGTTTCGGCAACAGATACAATTGTGCGCATGCTCAACAATCTACGCATGGTCTATGTGCAGATGGAAGCATGGCCGCAAACATTGGCCGTTGTCAAACAGTTATATCTCATACAGCCTGATGAGCCGGAACACCTGCGTGATTTAGGCTTGTTATATTATCAAGAGGGCGCGATGCGCGAGGCGGCATTCTATCTCGAAAAATATTTACAGCGATATCCGGATGCCCCCGAAGCGAAGGCGATTCAGCAAAATGTGTGGCGTGCTTTTGATACATGGGTGCGGGGAAATTAGAATCATGAATCGTGACCAAATAGAGCTTGCTATTCATACATTAGAGAAACAACGCACGCAGTTAGGTGATGAAGTTGTCAATGTCTCCATTGCGGCTTTGCGTAAACAACTTTCTGACCAAATGCCGGTTACATCACTGCCACAGCAGCGAAAACAGGTGACGATACTCTTTGCCGATCTGTCTGGTTATACGGCAATGGCAGAAACTATCGATGCCGAAGACATGAACAATTTGCTCAATGCTTTATGGGAGCAGATTGATCGCGCGATTTTGGGGCATGGCGGCCGGATTGACAAGCATATGGGTGATGGCGTCATGGCAATTTGGGGGGTGGGCATTGCTCGTGAGGATGATCCGGAGCAAGCTGTGCGTGCCGCTTTAGAGATTCAGCAGGAAGTGCAGCAGTGGCAAACAGCCATGAATGCCTTTCCGCTTGTGCAGTGGCGGGTGGATATGGCACTGCGTATTGGTATTCACACTGGCGCGGCACTGCTGGGGACAATTGGCACAACTGGCGAGTACACGGCAATCGGTGATACCGTCAACACGGCCAACCGTTTGCAAGAAATGGCACCGAAAGGGGGCATTTTAATTTCACACACGACGTACCGACATGTTGCTGATGTATTCAGTGCCAGGTCTTGGGGTAATGTTACCCTGCGTGGCCGGGTTGAGCCTGTTGAGGCGCACGAAATCAAGCAGGTTCGCCCACGATCCTTCCGGGTTGTAACGCGGGAGGTGGAGGGTGTTGTTACGCCGTTGATTGGGCGAGATGGGGAGTTGGCCCTTTTGCAAGAACGGTTGCAGTTTGCCTTTGCGATGTATCAGCTATGTATGACGACGGTTGTCGGCGATGCGGGTTTGGGGAAGTCGCGCCTCTTGCTAGAGTTGGATGAGTGGAGCGAGGCATTACCCGGCAAGCGCCTCTATTTTAAGGCGCGTGCCCGGCAGGAAATGTACCATACGCCGTATGCTATGCTGCGAAACCTGTTTGCCTATCGTTTTCAAATTCAGGAGAGCGATCAAAGCAAGGTGATTTGCCACAAAATTGAGTTGGGGTTTGGGGCCGTGTTTGGTGATAGCCAGGAAAGCCAACAGCGTGCACATTTTTTGGGGCAGTTGTTGGGTTTTGATTGTGGCGATTCGCTGCCTGTGGCAGAAGATGCGCGGCAAGGGCGTGATTTGGCCTTTGCTTATTTGCATGCGTATTTCCGCAGCATTAGTGAGGCGACGCCGGTTTGTATCTTTTTGGAAGATATTCATTGGGCTGATGATAGTTCGCTCGATATTATCGCGCAGTTAGCGGCATCTTTGCCGGATATGCCGATTTTTATTCTTTGCCTGGCACGGCCGACTTTGTATGAACGCCGTCCCGATTGGGGAATGCGCACCGATACGGAAGAAGATTATCCGTTTCACCAGCGGATGCAATTAAAGTCGTTGTCGCGTGTGGACAGCCGCCGTCTGGTGGCCGAAATTTTGCGCCATGTGGTGGCTCTGCCGGAAAGTTTGTGTGACTTGATTGCGCGTCGCGCAGAGGGTGTGCCGTTTTATATTGAAGAAATCATCAAGGTGTTGATTGAGGATGAAATTATAGTCAAGGGAGATCCGCACTGGCTGGTTGATTTATCACGGCTGGCAAGTTTCCAGATTCCGGCCAAGTTGGCGGGTGTTTTGCAGGCGCGGATTGACAGCTTGCCTGATGTGGAGCGGCTGGTGTTGCAGCAGGCGGCGGTGATTGGGCGCACGTTTTGGCTGGGTGTGTTGTATCAATTGCAGGCGTTTACCAGTTGGGGCGGGGCGCGGCAGAGTGATCCGCGTGAATTGGAAAAGGCGCTGGCCTCTTTGCAGGCACGCGAATTGATTTTGCGGCAAGAAACGTCTACGTTTGCCGGTACGGATGAGTATATTTTTCGCCATGCGATGCTGCATGAGGTGGTTTATGAAGGTGTCCTGAAGCGGATGCGCCGCCTGTACCATGCGATGGTGGCTGAGTGGTTGATTGGGCAGGGTGTTGAGGGTGGGTTGTACAGTGGCATGATTGCCGAGCATTTGGCGCGGGCGGGGGATGCGGAAACGGCTATTTCGTATCTTACGCAGGCGGGTGAGGCGGCGGCAGCGAAGTATGCGAATGCTGAGGCGTTGGCGTATTTGGGGCAGGCGCTGCGTTTGTTGCCGGAGCATGATGAAAACGGCCGTTACCAGCTCCTCCTGACACGCGAGAAAATTTACCACCTGCGCGGGCATCGCCAGGCACAAATGCGTGACCTGGTCGCTCTGGAACATCTGGCAGAAAGTTTGAATAATGCCCACAAACGGACACAGGTTGCCCTGCGCCAGGCCACTTATTCATTGGCGACAGGGGATTACCCGGCTGTGATTAATGCGGCGCAAGCTGCCATTCGCCTGGTTCCAGCGACACAAAACCCGCTGTTTGAGGCTGAAGGGTATTTGTTATGGGGGCAGGCTTTGCGCTTCCAGGGTGATTATGACACGGCGCAGCGCCAGTTAGCGCAGGCGTTGTTGTTGGTGCAAACACCACTCGCGAATAATGAGGCGGTGCGCCAAGCTTATCGGCAGTTGGAAGCCAACTGCCTGCATCATTTGGGTTTGGTGACGATGGAGCAGAATCAGTTGGCTGAGGCACACGCCCATTTTGAAGCGGCGCGGCACATTTACAGTGAGATCAAGGATCGGCGCGGGGAGGGGCAATCTTGGGCGCATCTGGGAATGGCGGCGCGGTTGCAAGGGGATTATGCCCATGCCCAAGAGTATGCTGAGCAAGCCTTGCGCATTAACACAGCGATTGGCAGTCGGCAGGGCGAGGCGGCGGTGTTGGATTTGTTGGGTTTAACTGCCCGTAATCAAGGGGATCACAACGGCGCTGTTATTTATCACGAGCGGTTTTTGCGCATCAGCCATGAAATTGATGATCGGCGTGGCGAGGCGATTGCTTATCATCATTTGGGTGAAGTGGCTGCCTGTATGGAAGATTGGGATCAGGCTGTTGAGCGTTATCAGGCGGCGTTGCAGATTTACGAGGAAATTGGCGACCGGCGTGGGGCGGCGATGCTCCGGTTTTTGTCGGGGCGTGTGTGTAATGTGATCGGGCAATTTGAGTTGGCGCATATGCAGCTGCAACAGGCGCTGCGCTTGCATCAGGCGTTAGGATCGCATGAACGCATTTGCCATGATCAGGTTCATCTTTGCTGTGCCCTGTTGGGAATGGGTGCCCACGCAGATGCGGCTGCCTTGGCAGAGCAGGCGATTGAGCAGGCGCAGCAGGTGAACGAGACGGAAGTTGTCGCGTATGGTTGGTTTTATCTGGCGCAGGCGCAAATGGCGTTGGGGCAGTGGGGGGAAACGGCCGTTTCCTATCAAAACGCGCTCACCCTTTGGGAAACATTAGACCGCCCGGCGCTGGTTGTGGCTGCACAAGCGGGTGTCACCGCCGCAGCCTGGGCACAAGGGGAAACCGAGCTGGCGCTGACGCAGGTTGAGCAAATTTTGCACTATTTAAAGACACGGCCGTTAGCGGATCGGGAGGAACTCGTAGCTGCCTATTGGGTCTGTTATCAGATTTTACAGGCGGCAAACGACTATCGTGCGCTCGATGTGCTGCAAGAAGCGTATCGTTTGGTGACGCAGTTGGCTGCTAAATTGCACGATGACAGCGCCGTCGATGCCTTTTGGCAAAATATACCTATCCACAAAGCCATTCACACCGCTTGTGATGCGGCGTGTTTGTTAGAAGTGGACTCGTAAAAATGCAGGCAGCCGGGTTTAGAGCCTGGCTGCCTGTCGCTTCCCCAGATTTAATTCCAGGCCAGGTCACTCCGTTTTTGCCAATACACATGCGGTGGTTCGGCCAGCGCCGCCAACTGTTCGGCCAGCGTTTCGTCCCAGGTGATTTCCAGGGCTTTTACATTGGCGTGCAGGTGTTCAATTTGCGCAGCCCCGCTGAGCACAATATCGACCCAGGGCTGGGCGAGAACGGCGGCCAGAGCCAGAGCATCGCTGGTGACACCACGGTCGGCGGCGGCCTGACGCAAGATGGCGACATCTGGATTTGTATTGCGGGGTGTTAAACGGCCGTTTGCCACCGCCTCCTTGATAATGACACCCAGCCCTTCGGCGCTGGCTTCGGCCAATGCCGGGCCGGTTGATGGCTCTAACAAATTCCATGTTGCCTGAACGGCGTCAAACAAGGGAGACCCATCAAACAGGCGAACGCCCAGCGCACGGCGCAGCGTCTCGGCCTGAGCTGACCCGCTCAGGGATAAGCCGATCTTTAATCCCTGTTCGGCCTTCAGACGAGATAGTTCGGCAATGACGGCTTTGTTTTCCAGGACGCCGCTGTCCAATGTGGCTGAATGAATCTGGTACAGCTTGAGATACCCATTCAGCAGAGCGAGGCTTTCCCCTGTTTGGCGTTGCAGAACCGGCAGCGAATGCTCTTTAATCTCGTGTTTGTCAGCCTCAATTTGCCAATCGGCCGTGTAGGTGTAGCCCCATTTGGAGCCAACCGTGACAGCCGCCGGGTCGATTTGGCGGCTATGCAGCCAGGTGCTCAGGAATTGTTCGGCACGGCCGTATGACCGGGCCGCGTCGAAGTAGCGAATGCCGGCCGCCCAGGCGGCATCCAAAACCGTGTGTGTATGGGCTTCCATTGCCGCCACGTCATAATTGTGTTCCAGGTCTGTTGCATGGCCGAGATTGATGTAACCGGGACGCCCCAACGCTGCCAATCCTAATCCCAAGGGAGTAACCGTTAATCCAGTTTTGCCTAATTCACGTTGTTTCATGTGTTTATCTTGTCCATGTGGTGCTTACACAGTGCGTAAGATTTTTCGCCACGAAAGGTGCGAATTTCACCATGATAGGGCATGGATGAAACTCGTCGTAGAGTTTTTCAGGTTCATTTGAATTGTGACAAAAATCGCTTTGTTCGTCGAGTGTGTTGGGGTTGCGGGTCGCCGTGCCGTTTGTTTTCTCACAAATCGCTGAGTGGCTGCCGGATGCCGAATAAAGCGTGTTACAATTCGGCGTTTATCTAATTCCAGGAGAATGTTTATGAGTGAAACCGCAAACCCCCATCCCCTGATACGGCTGCTGAGTTATGCACGGCCGCATCGTCGGCAGATTTCGTTGGCGACGCTCTACTCGGTTTTGAACAAGGTGTTTGATTTAGCCCCACCGGCGTTGATTGGAACGGCCGTTGACGTCGTTGTGCAGCAAGAAACATCCTTCATCGCCCGGCTTGGCTTCCCCGATGTGACCACACAATTATGGATTTTAGCTGTGGTTACAGTGATTGTGTGGGCCTTTGAATCCTTGTTTCAATACCTGTACGAAGTGTATTGGCGCAATCTGGCACAGGTTTTGGAGCATGAACTGCGCATTGATGCGTATGGGCATGTGCAGCAGTTGGAATTGGCTTACTTTGAGGATCGCAGCACCGGTGGTCTGATGGCTATTTTGAATGATGACATCAACCAGTTGGAGCGGTTTCTGGACATCGGCGCGAATGAGGTCATCCAGGTGATTACCACCGTCATCGTCATTGGCGCGATCTTTATCGGGTTAGCGCCTACAGTGGCCTGGATGGCATTGCTGCCAATGCCGTTTGTCTTTTGGGGATCGATGCGTTTTCAGAAGCAGTTGGCACCCCGTTATGCGGCTGTGCGTGAACAGGTCAGTATTCTCAATGGGCAGCTTTCCAATAATTTGAGCGGCATCGCCACGATCAAGAGTTTCACGGCAGAAGCCCATGAAATGGAGCGCGTGAGTGAAGCGAGTGTGGTGTATCAGGAGCGCAATCGCGCGGCGATTCGCCTCAGTTCCGCTTTTGTGCCGCTGATTCGCATGATCATTGTTACCGGCTTCACCACGATTTTGGTGTTTGGGGGGCAGTTGGCATTTGAAGGGCGGTTGAATGTGGGCGCTTACAGTGTGCTGGTGTTCATGACGCAGCGTTTGTTGTGGCCGCTGACGCGCCTGGGGAATACGCTGGATATGTACCAGCGGGCAATGGCTTCGACGACGCGCGTGCTCGACTTGCTGGATACGCAGCCTCAAATTTTGGATGGCTCGCGCACTTTGCCGGTGGCGCAGGTGAAAGGGGTGGTGCGTTTTGAGGATGTGAGTTTTGAGTATGCGTATACGGGAAACGGCCGTTCCGCCAACGGCAACCTGGCTCCGCGTGTCATTCACAACTTGAGCCTGGACATCCCGGCGGGGGACACCGTCGCCATTGTCGGCTCTACCGGTTCCGGGAAAACGACATTGGTCAAGCTGCTGCTGCGTTTTTACGATGTACAAAAAGGGCGAATTACGCTGGATGACATCAACATCCGCGATTTGCGCTTGAATGATTTGCGCCGCGCCATTGGCTTTGTCAGTCAAGACGTCTTTCTGTTTCATGGCACAGTGCGCGAAAATATCGCTTATGGCACATTTGATGCGCCGCTTGAGGACATTGTCGCCGCCGCAAAAACGGCCGAAGCGCACGAGTTCATCATGCAACTGCCAGACGGGTACGAGACGATTGTCGGTGAACGCGGGCAGAAGTTGTCGGGCGGGCAGCGGCAGCGCCTTTCTATTGCCCGTGCCGTGCTCAAAGATCCGCCCGTGCTGATTTTGGACGAGGCGACATCGGCCGTGGATAACGAGACAGAAGCGGCCATTCAACGCTCTATGGAGCGTATTATTGTCGGGCGCACGACGATAGTGATTGCCCATCGCCTCTCAACTGTGCGCCATGCGGACTGCATTTTTGTGTTAGAAAATGGCGAACTGCGCGAGCAAGGGCGGCATGAGGAATTGGTGGCGCAAGATGGCATTTATGCCAATTTGTGGCGGGTGCAAACGGGTGAGGCTTTGCCCGGTATGAGATGATAGTTCGTTTTGGGGGATTGGAGATTGATGGCTGAAAAACTACCGATTGCAATTGTGATACCACATGCCGGGTTGGCGCTGCCGCCAGAGTTGGCGGCGCGTGTGGCGTTGACACCGGCACAGATTTTTAATGAAGCAGATGTCTATGTCGATCAATTGTTTGATTTTCGTGAGGCGGTGCTGCATTGGGTGTGTTTCCCTTATGCCCGCGCCCTGTTGGATGTGAACCGACCCGATGACACGGCTTTGACGCGCCCTGGCGATGGCATTGTCAAGTGGCAGACCAGTTATGGCACGGCCGTTTATCCTCCTCACCAAATTCCCGATGCCGACCTGACACGCCAACTCACACAACGCTATTGGCAGTCCTGGCATGAGCAGTTGGCGACCGTCGCCCGCGACGAGCGGGTGAAGCTGGTGATTGACGCGCACAGCATGGCCGCCGTTGGACCAGGTAAATATGATGATCCAGGGAAATTGCGGCCATCCGTGTCGGTGGGCAATTTGGGTGACACGAATGGGGAACCGGTTGGCGACCGTCCCTGGCGGGTAACGGCCGTACCTGACCTGACGCGTCGTTTTGCACAGCGTTTGGGGGAATTATTGGCGGATGTACCGGTTTTGGCGGAAGTGGGCGCGGAAACGGCCGTAAACGATCCCTTTTATGGCGGATATGACCTGATGGCACATGGTCAGGCATCCCAGCCCTGGCTCATGATCGAAGTCAATCGTGCCTTGTATGTGGGCGCACAAGATGGCGACACGCCACCCTCGCCCCCCAATGCGGCGCAAATCGCCTTGATTCGACAGCGATTGTGGCAGGCAATTCTCGATTTGTTGTCCTGGCTTGGTTAGGTGTGCAATAAAAAAAGAAAATCAACCTCCCGGA
>JACKBV010000019.1 GCA_020634315.1 Ardenticatenaceae bacterium
TGTAACAGATTTGTCGGGTAGCGCGTCCTCATACAAGGAGTTCCGTATGTTTGATTCATTACCAGATAATGTGACGGTGTTTGCGCAATGGTCTTGGGAGCAGATTGCGCCATATTTTGTTGAATTGGAGCAACGGCCGTTGCAAGCCGATACCATTCACCAATGGCTGTTAGACTGGTCAGCTCTCAGCCGCCTCATTTTCGAGCGTTTCTCGCGCCTTAGCGTGGCGAAAACAGTCGATACGATGGATGAAGCTGTAGAAACGGCGTTCAATACCTATATGGACACCGTTTTTATGCCAGCACAGGCGGCTGAGCAAAAATTACGCTTGAAACTGTTGCAGAGCGGCTTAGAGCCAGAGGGTATGGGCGAACCCCTGCGCAAAATGCAGGCCGAAGTCGCCATTTTCCGCCCGGAAAACCTGCCATTGCAAGCTGAAGAGCGCAAACTCGCTTCTGAATATGACAAGATCGTTGGCGCACAAACCGTTGAGTGGGATGGTGAAGAGCGAACGCTCATCCAGTTGCAGCCTTATTTTCACTCGCCAAACCGTGAGACGCGTGAGCAAATTTGGCGGTTGGCTTCGGCGCGGCAGCTTGCCGACCGCGAGGCCATTAATGCGCTGTGGCAAAAATTGCTGGCGAATCGTTTGCAGCAGACTGCGAATGCTGGTTTTGGCGACGATTATCGCGCTTTCCACTGGCAGGCGTTGAAGCGTTTTGATTATACGCCAGAGGAAAACAAGCGTTTCCTGGCGGCGATTGCCGAGGTTGCTGTTCCGGCTGCGAACCGCATTTATGCGCAAAAGCAGCAGGAATTGGGCGTGGAGCGGCTGCGTCCGTGGGATGTTGATCACGATTATTATGGCTTGTTTTTCCCACCGCTGACGCCTTTTACCGATGTTGCCGACCTGGATGCCAAAGCGGCGACTATGTTCCAACGGGTGGACCCGCAGTTGGGCGGTTATTTTGCGACGATGCGTGCCGAGGGGCTGCTGGATTTGCCGAATCGCAAGGGGAAGGCTCCAGGGGGATATTGTACAGCGTTTCCGGTGGTGAAACGGCCGTTTATCTTCATGAATGCTGTCGGCTCTGCGCGTGATGTGACCACCATGCTGCACGAGGCGGGACACGCCTTTCATGTTTTTGAAGCCAGCAACTTGCCCTACATGCCGCAAATGCGCACCAATATGGAATTCAATGAAGTTGCTTCGATGGCCATGGAATTGTTGGCTGCGCCATATCTGGCGGCAAGTGATGGCGGTTTTTATTCTGAGGTGGAAGCGGCACGCCACCGCATTGATCATCTGCAACGAATGATTCTCTTCTGGCCTTACATGGCTGTGGTTGATTCTTTCCAACATTGGGTATACGAGAATCCGGCGGCGGCTTCCGATCCGGCGCGTTGTGATGCGCAGTGGGGCGCGTTGTGGCAGCAATATATTCCCGGTGTGGATTGGTCTGGATTTGATGCGGAAATGATGACCGGCTGGCATCGCAAACAGCATATCCACCGTTCGCCGTTGTACTACATTGAGTATGGCATGGCGCAGTTGGGCGCGGTGCAGGTTTGGGCGAATGCGTTACAAGATCAGGCGGGGGCCGTCGCTCGTTATCGGCGGGCGCTGGCTCTGGGCGGTACCGTGACGCTGCCGGAATTGTACGAAACGGCAGGAGCGAAGTTTGCTTTTGATGTGCCGACATTGCAAACGGCCGTTAATTTGATGGAGCGTACTATTGCTGAATTAATGGCTGTAGCCGCGTAGAAAATTTCGTAAGCTGTAGGCCGTATCCGTTACGGCCTACGGCTTATATGGTTCACCGATGAGCTTGATTTTCTTGAAGTTAGGTGGTTCGCTGCTGACGGATAAAACGGCCGTTGAGGCTGTGCGTTCTGATGTGTTGCTGCGTCTGGCGCAGGAGATTCATCAGGCACGGAGCGCACAACCGGCGCTGCGGCTGCTGTTAGGGCATGGCAGCGGCTCGTTTGGGCATGTGGCGGCGGCGAAACATGGCACACGCCAGGGTGTGCAAACTGCGGCGCAGTGGCATGGATTCGCTGAAGTGAGTGCGGCGGCGGCGCGTTTGAATCGGTTGGTGGTGGAGGCGTTATGGGCGGCAGGGGTAACGGCCGTTAGTTTGCAGCCATCGGCATCGGCTATGTGTGTAGACGGCCGTATCCAATCATTGGCCTTGGAACCTGTACGCGCCGCTGTTCAGGCGGGCATTGTGCCGGTTGTTTATGGGGATGTTGCTTTCGATACCACGCGCGGCGGCACGATCATTTCCACTGAAGAGGTGATGATGGCTTTAGCCGATATGCTGCCATTGACGGAACGGCCGTCCTGGCTGCTGTTGGCTGGAGAGACCGAGGGTGTTTTTGATTTAGCGGGAGCCGTGATTCCGCGCATTACCCCGGCCAATTTTGCAGCCATTCGGCCGGCGTTGGGCGGTTCGCGCGGTACGGATGTGACCGGTGGCATGGCGAGCAAGGTGCAAAGCATGTTGCAGTTGACGGCGGCTCATCCGCATTTGTCTATTCGCATTTTCTCTGGGTTGACGCCGGGAACGCTGGCACAGGTTTTGGCTGACCCGGAAACGGCCGTCGGAACGGTGATCGGCAACCAGTAAAGGGCAAATGGTTTACTGATTGCCGACCAAAGTCTTCTTTGCCGATCAAAGTCCCTTAATCTTCTTCCTCAATAATCGTGTACTTAATCTCAATCGGCATAATTTGTTTAAGCATGGCTTGTGCCGGGCAGTAGACTTGTTCGGACAGCTCAATGGCGCGTTCGGCTGATTCTGGTTTGATGCCGTGCCCATAAAAAATGTATTCGATAACGGCCGCTGTAAAAACTTTGGGGTGATTGGGCGACCGTTCGATGTGTGTTTTCACTTCAAAACGGGTCACGTCTTCCCGCTTTTTGCGCATAATCGAAATAACGTCCATGGCGGTGCAGCCCACGAGGCTGATAGCCATTAATTCCAGCGGGCGCAGCCCATTGTTATGACCGCCAACGGCGGGATCGGTATCCAATTCAACGGCAAAACCGCTGTCGGCGATGCCGGTAAAACTCATGTCGCCATTCCAGGTTACAGATGCTTCCATGATTGATGAACTCCTTCAAAATAGTCTCTCGAGGGTTCTTGGGATGATTGTCATGACAAGAATTACCAGGAGATTGGTTTTTATTCGTGGTGACGTGTCACCTTACGCAGAGGTCACGCCTCCGCCTGGGGATGCTATCAAGAGAAACAGCCGCTTTCTGCGACGTAGCCGCATTGCTCACAGGTTAGAATGAACAGGCCATCGTAGGCGAGTTTGCCCTGATTACAGGTGGGGCAGGTGTCGCCGGGCTTTGGTGTGGTGAGCAGGCAGACCGCTGGATTGGAAACGGCCGTTTCCTCCTTCGTCTCCTCATTAGATGCAGATTGCCACATATAGTGGACAGAACTTGCTGGTGGGGTTGGGGCTTCGCGTCGCCACCAATACTGCTTGTTTTCATTCGCGTCTGTGGGCATGCTGTCTCGTCCCTTTGTTTTCTAATGGGTATATTAGCGTTTGTCTCTGGCTTTGCCCAGTGGTGGTTTTGTGACCCTATCTAAGTCTGGTATAATGCGCCGCTTTGATGGTTGTAACCTGGGAAATGGTTACAACAATGAATGCGTATGAGTGAATCTGTGACATCTATGGAGCCATCGGCCGAAAATATTCGCCGTTGTCCAAATTGTGATAGCGTGGTGCTGCCAGAGGCAACGCAATGCCTGATGTGTGGCGCACACATTTCGCCTTTACCCGTACCTGAACCTGAGGTGACGGCAACGGCCGTTCCCCCTGAACCTGTTGCGCCCTCTGTAACGGCCGTTACGCCTCCCGAACCTGCCATTATCACGCCCAAACAAGAGGAAACGCCTGCTCCTCCTGCGGCCAAAGCGCAGGAAGTGGTAGAAGCGACGCCTCCCCCGCCACCAACGGTTACAACTCAGGTGCGGCGGCGTAAAATTTCTGGTGTATCGGTGCTGACGACGGTTTTTACCGTTTTTATGATTGTTGTTGGCATTTTAATTGTGCATTTTCAGGGGCCGGTAACGGCCGTTGCGCTTTTTCCCTCGGTGACGCCTATCCCCCCCACATTGACGCCAACCTCCACCGCGACGCCAATCCCCACGGAAACGCCGCGCCCGACACAAACGCCAACCATCACCCCCAGCCCAGCGCCAACCCTGACGCCACAGCCGCCGCAGCCACATCAGGTCAGCGCTGGCGAAACCTTAATTGGCCTGTCATCACGTTATCGTGTTTCCATTGAAAGCATTGCTGAAGTCAATGGCATCAGCGCCGAATCGCCAATTCAAACCGGGCAAACTTTGCTTATTCCCTGGCCGACGCCCACGCCGCCGCTGGTTCCGGTGGCGGTGGAAATCAATGGGGAGGCTGTTATTGCTGATCCCGAAGGGTGTGAGCGGTATCAGGTGCAAAGCGGGGATTCGCTTTCTGGCATTGCTGCTCGCTATGAGGTGGATTTTGACCTCTTTTTGCGTGTCAACCGGTTGACGGATGCGTATGTGTTGCAGCCGGGCGATACGCTCTGTATTCCCAACATTGTCTATGGAGCCATTTTGCCGCCCACGCCGGGGCCGTCGCCAACGCCATCTCCTACTGCGCCGCTGCCCGGCCCTTATTTGCTGTATCCGGTGGATGGAACGGCCGTTACCCCTCCCGATGGCATTCTCACGTTGCAATGGGTTGCCGTCAAAGATTTAGCCGCCAGCGAATGGTACATGGTTGACTTGCTTGACCTGGACGCCCTTGACCAACCCGCCTTTCGCGGCTTCACCCGTGACACCGCTTTTCAGCTGCCATCCGATTGGCGGCCCGATGTACCAGAAACCCATCTTTTCCGCTGGCGTGTCAGCATTGTGCAAGTAACAGGCACGCGCGTTGATGGTCAATTTTTGTATACCTATGGGGGAGAACCCAGTGTTGAGGCTACCTTTACCTGGCTCGGTGCTGTGCCCACGCCAACACCAACGATGACGCCGACACCAACGGCGACAGCTTCCCCTGCGCCATAATCGAGCGGCCTGGGGTTTGCTGTCGCTTACTTTTTAGGGTTAGTCGGCACCCTTCACTGTAAAAAGGGATTCCACTGCCGTTCGTTGCCGATGGTTGTTGCCGGTCCGTGCCCGGAAAGGACGTGTGTCTCGTTGGGCAAGGTCATCAATTTTTGCAGAATGGTTTGCATCAGCAGTTTATGGTCGCCGCCGGGCAAATCTGTACGGCCGATTCCTTGTTGAAATAACACATCCCCATCAAAAAGAACGCCTTGTTCTGGCAGATAAAAACTAACATGGCCGGGGGCATGTCCCGGTGTGTACAGCACGTGCAGTTCCAAATTTCCCACGCGCAGCACTTCGCCATCTGTCAACATGATGTCTGGCGGCGGCGGAGAGGGAATCGTCAGCTGGTAAAAGGCGGCAGACATGGTAGCCATTTGCAGCATTTCCACAGCTTCCGGGTGAATGTAAATGGGGGCATTGACCTCTGCTTTGAGTTCGGCCAGGCCACCGACATGGTCGAAATGGCTGTGCGTCAACAAAATGTGGGTGATGAACCAGCCTTGTTCGTCGGCAGTGGCGGCAATGGAACGGCCGTTCCATCCCGGATCAATGATGGCCGCTTCCATCGTTTCCTCGCACCCTAGCAAGTAGCAGTTTGTTTGTAAGGGACCAAGTGGCAGTTGCAAAATTTTGATCATATGCACAAGTATAAACCACTCAATCGCCGATCTCCAATCCCCAATCCCTGGCTGGCATAGGTCGCCATAAATCCTTGCCCATCGGCAGCACATGGCTGGCTCGCCAGCCTAAATAAACGACTTCGGCCAATGATGCCAGATTGAGCGCCACGGCCGCCGTGGGTAGACCCGGTTGTTGCGTCAGCAAGCCAATGAGCAGGGTAACGGCCGTTATCACCAGATTGATGCCCATGCCCCAATTCACCAGCTTCGTTTTCTTGTTGTTGATCAGCAAGCCGCGCAGCCAGGATGTCACCGTTGCCAGCGCCGGGAAAAAGAGGAACATCTGCAATCCGGCCACCGCCAATTCGCCTACCGCTGGCGTCATGTCCTGCACCGTAAACAGATAAAAACGCGCCGCTGGCGTAAAAATCAGCAGTCCCAGCAGCAAGGTTCCGGCGACAGACAGAGTAACGGTAAAACGGCGAATGGGCATGAACGCGTTCGGGTTTTTGCTGAGGGCAATGACGACTTCTGGCAGGGCCAGCGCGGCGGCACGCGCCATGAGCATCATTTGGAACAATACCGGCCAGGCTGCCAGCGACTCGGTGGGCAGGGGCAGCCGTGCCAGGCTTGATGTCACCAGCGGTTGTGCCAATAAGATGAGCAGCGAAGTGGCGGCCAGGGGTAAGTGGAACCAAAACAGCGAGCGGTAAGTGAGCGGATCATTGTTGGTGCTCGGTTTGTCGGGATGGAGTTCGGTTTGTAGTAACGGCCGTACCGCCACCGTCGCATAAGCCGCCTCCGCTATTACCCCGACAATTAACGCCGTTGCCCCGATGATGACGCCCGGCCAATTGCTGAGAAAGGCCAACACGACAACGGTACCTCCGGATGTGAACAGACGAACGGCCGTTCCCCAGGCAACCTTTCGCGTTTGCCCAAAGCGAATCATAATGCCCTGCAAAAAACGTCGCCAGGCAATCGCCGCCGACCACAACGTCATAATTTGCATCCCAGGCCTGACCCAACGAGCTACCTCTGGCGGCGCTTCCAGCCAGGTTACAACAACCACTTGAAATAAGGGCGTAAAAGCGACCAACGCGGCAACAACGGTCAGTATCAAAGCCATGGTTATCGTGAATTTGCGCACCAGACGGTAAGACGCATAGTCTTGCACCAATGCCGTTGACGTTGCCAATATGTTGATGATGGGGCTTTCAATCATCACCGATAGGCTCATCACAATGCCCTGTGCCGCCAGCATTATCACTTCGTCCGGCAGCCGATTGATCGCCGCACTGATAATTGGCCCTTCGGCCGTCATCAGCAGCCAACTGGCAAACAAAGGCAGCCAAAACCAAAAAATATCTCGTTGTCGTTGTGGTTTGTTCATATGCCAGAATTATAACGTTAGACGATCGTTTAACACGATTAACAGTACATGACAAATGACGCCAGAATCCATGACGTTGCCTATCCATCACAAATGGCGACAGATGATAAAATGGAACCGATTTCCGAGTGGGTGCCACCGCGCCCATTCACCCATAATTCCCAACTATTTCACTCGAGAGGTAAACCAATGCGCGAAAAAGTAATTCTCATAACCGGAGCAGCAGGCGAAATGGGCCAGGCTCTGGTGCAAGAACTTTCTCATGATGGAGCCAACAATCGAATTCTGACACTCGACCTCAATTACATGCCCGACGAATTCAAGGGGATGTCTACGCATATCATTGGCGATATTTTAGATGAACGGCTCTTTGCTCGTTTGGTGACACAATATGATTTTGACGTGATTTTTCACCTGGCCGCCCTTCTTTCTACCCGTGCCGAATTCTCGCCAGAGCTGGCACACCGCGTCAATGTGGACGGCACGTTAGCCTTGTTAAAAATGGCTGCCGAACAATCGCAGGCGCGTGGCAGGCCAGTACAATTCATCTTTCCCAGTTCCATTGCGGCTTATGGCGTGCCCGATTTGGAGACAAAAGCACGTGATTTGCGTGTGCGCGAATGGGATTGGAACATGCCCAGCACCATGTATGGCTGCAATAAATTGTACTGCGAACAATTAGGCTCCTATTTCAGCCGTCATTACATGCAGTTAGCGGTTAATCGACCGGTGATGATTGATTTTCGCTCCTTGCGTTTTCCAGGGCTGATTAGCGCCTTTACGTTGCCCACCGGCGGCACCACTGACTATGGCCCGGAAATGATTCACGCAGCGGCTAAAGGGGAGCCATATGCCTGTTTTGTGCGTGAAGATAGCTGTCTGCCCTTCATGGCTATGCCGGATGCGGTTCGTTCTCTCTTGCAATTAGCCAATGCGCCCCGTGCCACGCTAACCCGCGACGTGTACAACGTGACCAGTTTTAGCATAACGGCGGGAGAAATTCGGGAGCGGGTTTTGGCAGCATTTCCGGGGGCAGAGATCGATTACGATATTGACAGTCGGCGGCAAGGCATTGTCGATAGCTGGCCTGCCGGGCTTAACGACAAAGCCGCACGGCGTGATTGGGGATGGGAACCGGTCTATGACATTGATCGTGCATTTGACGAGTATCTCATTCCAAATATTCGGCAGCGCTACCAGAATTAGGTAAACCGCAGAAAGTTTTCTGATAACCGACACGCCCCAATTTGCGGTTTCCTTCAAGGAATCGGCAAGGTTTCGCGTGATTTATTTCTGAAAATTCCTTGCCGATTACCTAGCATGTTCCCTTGGTACAAATGAGCTTTGCGCGGAGACGCGGCGTTTTTGCCGCGTCTCTGTGTCTTTGGGCGAGAAATGGGTAAACTTGACACATGGCACTGTTGACGACAAATGACCTGGGACACGCCTTTGGCGCTGATGATTTGTTCAGCGATGTGAATGTCCTTGTCAATGACAAGGATCGCATTGGCCTGGTTGGCCCTAATGGCGTTGGCAAAACGACTTTGCTGTTGATTCTGGCGGGTATGTTGGAATCCACGACCGGAACGGTGACGCGTGGCCGCGATATGACGCTTGGCTATTTGCGCCAGGAGGCGGTGCTGACTTTTAGCGGTCGTGAGCATACGATGTTCCAGGAGATGTTGACGGTGTTTGCCAATTTGCGCCAGATGGAGAGTGATTTGCGTAAGTTGGAAGCGGTGATGGAGGCTGGTGATGCTGGCGAGGATGTGTTGGCGGAATACGGCCGTATCCAGGAACAGTACGAGCATGGCGGTGGCTACGACTATCAGGTAGACATCAAACGCGTGCTGCAAGGGCTTGGCTTCACCCAAAATGAGTGGGATACACCGCTGCCCCATCTCAGCGGCGGCCAAAAGACACGCGTCTTGCTCGGCCGTTTGCTGCTTGAAAAGCCAGACCTGCTCATTCTTGATGAACCCACCAACCATCTGGACATGGATGCCGTTGAGTGGCTGGAGCGCACACTGCGCACCTGGCCCGGCGCACTGCTCATCGTCAGCCATGACCGTTATTTTCTCGACCGCGTTGTCGATCAGGTTTGGGAAATGCGTCAAACAGGCGTTGACGCTTATCGTGGCAATTACACGATTTATTTGCAGCAGCGGCAAGAGCGATGGGAACGGGAGCAAGCTGTTTTCTTGGCTGAAAAAGAGCGCCTCGAAGAAGAATTGGATTGGGTGCGCCGCCACATTGCCGGTGGCAAAACGGACATTGCCAAGGGCAAGTTGAAGCGATTGACGCGTGATATTGTCTTGATCGAGCAAGTAGGCGTGTTGGGCAAGGAAAATAAAAGCTGGCTGGAAATTGGCGGGCGTGTGCGCACTTTGACGGTTAACGAGGCCGAGCAGCGGCTGCGCCTGCTGAAACCGCCTGATGATCGCCCGCCACGCTTAAACATGAAACTGCACAGCGAGGAACGAAGCGGCCGTACCGTGCTGCGCTGTAAGAAATTGCACGTTGGCTATCCCAACCGCGCTTTGTTTACGACGGATAAAATTAAATTGGATCGTGAAGATTGCGCGGCGCTTATTGGCCCCAATGGCAGCGGCAAAACAACATTTTTGCGTACGCTGTTGGGTGAACTGCCAACCTTACGGGGCGATTTGTTCTGGGGAGAGAATGTGCAAATCGGCTATTTTGCCCAGGGACATGAACAGTTAGATCCCAGTCGCCGTTTGCTCGATGAGTTGCGGGCACATGTGGAGATGGAAGTTGCCGAAGCCCGCCATTATCTGGCGCAATATCTCTTTCGCGGCAACGATGTCTTTAAGCTGGTGTCTGAATTGAGCGGTGGCGAGCGTGGCCGTTTGGCGCTGGCTATCCTGGCGCGTACCGGGGCTAATGTGCTGCTGTTGGATGAGCCAACCAATCATCTTGATATTCCTTCGCAGGAAGTGGTGCAGCAGGTATTGGAGCAATTTGATGGCACGATCCTGCTTGTGTCGCATGATCGTTATCTGGTCAATCGGTTGGCAACTCAGATTTGGGAGCTGCGTGATGATCATTTGCATATTTTCCCTGGCACGTATGCTCAATTTTTGGCGGCTCGTGGCGGAGAGGATGTAACGGAAACGGCCGTTGCCGCTGAAGCCAAAATCATCCTGCCCCAAAGTTCGCCAGATGCGCCATCGCCTGCGCCAGATATAAGCTGGGTCGAAGAACTGGTGACACCACCCGTTGCCGAAAAACCCAAAAAGCGCAAAAAGAAATCCCACCAAAGCTGGGAAGAGCGTCTGGGCGAGCTGGATGCCGAATTAGCAGAGGCAGAATCGTGGCTGGGCGAGTTGGCATTGCAGATGGAAATGGCACAAGCCGCCGCCGACACCGCGTGGCTGGAACAATTGCAAGCAGACCATGAAGCAACCCAAACCCGCATTGCCGCACTGACCGCCGAATGGGATGAATGGATGGCAATGTAAAAATGCCTTTGACTTGCCCTTGACTTATCCGCAACGCTTTGTTAGACTGTGCCCCATTCGGTAGATTGAAGCAATAAACATGATTCGTTCTTTCTTTTTTAGCGGCTATTTTTATTTTTGGAGCAACCTACACAAGGATGCTGTTGGTGCCGCTTGAGCTAAGAAAGCAACGACAAGAGTAAGAAAAGCAAGCACGAGGCCAACAGCCTCGTGCTTTTTTGTTTGTCTGGAGAATAGTTTATGGCAATACGTGGAATAAGAGGGGCTGCCATTGCAGCCGCAAATGAAGCAGGAGCAATTGCAACGGCGACAAAGGCGCTGTTACAAGAAATTATGATGGTGAACCCGACGCTGGAAACGGCCGATATTGCCAGCGCATTTTTCACCGTCACCGATGACCTTAACGCCAGTTACCCTGCTCTGGCTGCGCGTGAATTAGGCTGGCACGAGGTTCCCCTACTCTGTGCCCGCGAAATCCCCGTACCCGGCAGCATGCCCATGTGCATTCGGGTGCTCATTCAGTGGAATACTGAACTGCCACAAAAAGCAGTGCAGTATGTTTATTTAGGCGAGGCGGCGCGTTTGCGCCCCGATTTACAACCCGCAAACGGGTCCATTAATCCCCAAGAAATAGGAGCGAGGTTATGATGATAGTCATGCAAAGTGATGCCACACAGGAACAAATTAGCGCCGTTGTCTCTCGTGTAGAAGCAAATGGCTTAAAGGTTCACCTGTCCCGTGGCGCAGAACGCACCGTGATCGGTATTGTTGGTGATATTCGTGTTGTGCAGCCAGATCAGTTCAACCATATGCCCGGTATTGCCCAGATAACACCTATTTCCCGTCCCTACAAATTAGCCTCCCGTGAATTTATCTCCGAAGATACACATTTCACCATCAATGGCCTGCCCGTAGGCGGTTCCAGTGTCGTCGTTGTTGCCGGCCCCTGTTCCGTTGAGGATCGGACACAATTGTTGGAAACTGCGCACGCCGTGCGTGAAGCAGGCGGACATGCCCTGCGTGGTGGAGCGTTCAAACCTCGCACTTCTCCATATGCTTTCCAGGGCTTGGGGGAATATGGCCTGGAATTATTAGCCGAAGCGCGTGAGCAAACCGGCCTTTCCATTGTCACAGAAGTGATGTCTGTCGATCAGATTCCGGTGGTCATGCAATATGCCGATGTCATGCAAATAGGGGCACGCAACATGCAAAACTACTCGCTGCTGCATGCGGTTGGCGAAAGCCAATACCCGGTTTTGCTAAAGCGGGGCATGTCGGCGACGATTCAGGAGCTGCTGATGGCTGCGGAATATGTGTTGTCGCATGGCAACCGGCGCGTGATGTTATGTGAGCGAGGAATTCGTACCTTTGAGACGGCAACACGTAACACAACGGACATTAACGCTGTGCCCGTGTTGAAATCGCTGACCCATTTGCCGGTTATTTTAGACCCCAGCCACAGCACGGGGCATTGGGCTTATGTGACGGCAATTGCCCGCGCCGGTATCGCTGCCGGTGCCGATGGCCTGATTGTCGAGGTGCATACCCATCCAGAGGCGGCCATGTCAGATGGCGGGCAATCCTTGAAGCCAGAGCGGTTTGCGGAGTTGGTGCGTCAGGTAGGGGCGGTTGCTGCTGCGGTCAATCGTGAATTGGCACCGCAACCGGCGCTGCCTGCGGGCGTTCCCGGCTGATTATGAGCGAGCCTGACTTTAGTTTGGCACAGACGCGCGTGGCGATTGTTGGCCTGGGGTTGATGGGCGGTTCGTTGGCGTTGGATTTGCGTGGAAAGTGTGCGGCCGTTTACGGTGTAGACCCTGACCCTGATACGCAAATGTTGGCGCGAACGCGGGGCATCGTGGCGAAAATCAGCGGCGACCTGGCGGATATTCTGCCAGAGGCCGACCTGGTGATTTTGGCGGCACCGGTGCGGGTGATTGTTAAGTTGGTGCAGTCATTGCCTGATGCGCATCCGGGAACGGCCGTTATCATGGACATCGGCTCCACCAAAACAGACATTGTGGCGGCTATGGCCGCCTTGCCGCCGCGATTTGACCCCATTGGCGGGCATCCCATGTGCGGGCGCGAAGTCTCCTCATTGGTCAATGCCTACACGGGCATGTATCGGGGTGCGCCCTTTGCATTGACGCCGCTGCCGCGCACAACGACACGCGCACAGGCATTGGCGGCGCAAGTTGTGGCTGCTGTTGGCGCAAACTTGCTCTGGTTGGATGCCGCCACACACGACCAATGGGTCGCGGCCACCAGCCATTTACCTTATCTGGTTGCCGCCGCGTTGGCTGGCGCGACGCCTCTTGACGCCGCGCCCTTGGTGGGGCCGGGCTTTCTCAGCACGACACGTCTGGCCGGCTCTTCGCGCCAGATGATGCTGGATATTTTGGCGACCAACCGCGCTGAAGTGTTGAGTGCTCTGGCACGTTTTGAGCATAATCTGGCGGCGCTCAGGCAAAGCCTGGATGCCGCTGACTGGGACGCGCTGCTGGCGCTGCTGGCACAGGGAGCCGAACGACGGCAAGAGATTGTGGGGTAGAGGATGATTGTAAAACCTGGGAATGCGCTGCGAGGCACGATGACGCTGCCCGGCGACAAATCAATTTCGCATCGTGCGATTTTGTTTGCGGCCTTGGCCGATGGCGAAAGTGTGATTGACAATGTGTTGGTGTCGGGGGTGACGGAGGCGATGCTGCGGGCGCTGACGGCGTTGGGCGTGCCCTGGCAGCTAGACGGCACACGGTTGACGGTGCAGGGAGGCGGGCTGCATGGCTTGCAATCGCCATCTGCACCTATTGATTGTGGCAATTCGGCGACGACGATTCGCTTGTTGGCCGGTGTGCTGGCGGGGGCGGGGGTAACGGCCGTTCTCGATGGTTCGCCAGGGCTGCGGCGGCGGCCGATGCGGCGCGTGGTGGCGCCATTACAGCAGATGGGTGTGGCGCTGACAGCTGTGGATGGGTGTGCGCCGTTGACCTTGGCGGTGGGGAAACGGCCGTTGCAAGCCTTAACCTATACCTTGCCGGTTGCCAGCGCACAGGTGAAATCTTGTTTGCTGCTGGCGGCATTGGCCGCCGCTGGCCCAACAACCCTGACCGAACCCGGCCCATCCCGTGATCACACCGAGCGGATGCTGCGCCAGATGGGCGTGCAGGTGGAAGAAGGGGCGGGACAGGAAGCGGCGCAAGAACGATGGGTGCGCCTTTATCCGCCAGAAACGGCGTTACGGCCGTTGCAAATAACCATACCGGGGGATATGTCCTCGGCCGCCTTTTTATTGGTAGCCGCCTTACTGACCCCCGGTTCGTTGGTGACATTAGCGGGGGTGGGATTGAACCCCACGCGCACGGGGCTGTTGGATGCGCTGCGCAGCATGGGTGCCGACATTGCAATCAGTAACGAGCAGGAAATGGCTGGCGAGCCGATGGGGGACATCACTTTGCGTGCCGGGGAATTGCACGGCACAGAAATCGGTGGCGACCTGGTGGTGCGCATGATTGACGAGTTTCCTGCTTTTGCCGTGGCGGCGGCGTTGGCGGAAGGGCAGACGACCGTGCGCGATGCCTTGGAACTGCGTCACAAAGAGTCAGATCGCATCACCATGTTGTGCCAGGAGTTGCAGGCTGTGGGTGCGGATGTGACGGAAACGGCCGACGGCTTTGTTATTTATGGGAAACCTTTACTGACTGGTGGTACAATTAACCCACATCGAGATCATCGTCTGGCAATGTCGCTGGCTGTCGCTGGCCTGCGTTCTGTAAATGGGATTACGGTGCAGGGCGCAGAAATCATCAATGAATCATTTCCATCTTTCGCGCAGAATTTAAGTGAGTTAGGCGCGGCAATTTCAGTGTAATTGAGCTATTCATGGATTTTTGGCGGTTGGGGTTAATTGGATATCCGCTGGAGCACAGCTTGTCGCCGCAGTTGCATTTGGCGGCGCTGCAAGCTGTCAATTTGCCGGGAGAGTATGTGTTGTACCCGGTACGGCCGTTACCCCCTGGTCAATCTGAGCTGGTAGGCCTGCTGCTGCAAGTGTGGCGCGGCGAGCTTTCCGGCTTGAATGTGACCATTCCCCATAAACAAATTGTGCTGCCCTTACTTGATCAGTTGACGCCTGCGGCGCGTGCCATTGGCGCGGTGAATACGATTTGGTGCGAAGATGGGGTTTTGTGGGGCGATAACACCGATGCGCCCGGCTTTGAAGCTGATGTGCGCCGCTTTCTAGGGAGTGATTTTGGCCGTTTGCCCTATGCTCTTGTCTTGGGGGCGGGCGGCGCGGCGCGTGCCGTTGTGTATGCGCTGGCGCAGGCTGGTTGGGCTGTGACGATAGCGGCACGCCGTTTAGAGCAGGCGGAAGCGTTGGTCAAAAGCTTGCAACCGGCTGTTACGGGAACCTTAACGGCCGTTTCGCTGTCGGCGCATGTGTTGGCAGACAAAGTGGCGGGCATGGGGCTGATTGTCAACGCGACCCCGGTGGGCATGACGCCAAAGACGTTGGCTTCGCCCTGGCCGGGCGTGACTTTTGCCGAGGATACGGCCGTTTACGATCTCATCTACAATCCACGTGACACCCGCCTCGTGCAAGATGCACGCGCTGCCGGTGTACGCGCCACCACTGGATTGGGAATGCTCATTGAGCAAGCCTCGTTGGCCTTTACCCGTTGGACAGGGCAACAAGTTCCCTACGAAGTGTGGCGTGACGCCGTAAGTGAGAATTAAGGACAAGCAATGCCTTTACGCTTTTTAACAGCCGGGGAGTCACATGGGCCAGTTTTGACGGCGATTTTAGATGGATTGCCAGCCGGGTTGCCCCTTCCAGTAGAAGTCATCAATCAAGATTTGGCGCGTCGCCAACAAGGGTATGGCAGCGGGCCGCGCATGAAGTTGGAGCGGGACGAGGTTGCCATTGTCGGCGGCGTGATGGATGGTGTGACCATTGGCGCACCGCTGGCTTTGCAGGTGGCGAACTTGAATCATGAACGGTGGCAAGGGAAGCGTGTGGCTCCTTTTACCACACCACGTCCGGGGCATGTTGACCTGGGCGCGGCCGTTAAATATGGCTACCGGGATTTGCGACCTGGACTGGAACGGGCGTCGGCGCGGGAAACGGCCGTTCGCGTGGCTGTTGGCGCGGTTTGTCGCCATTTTCTGGCGCAATTTGGCATCACAATTGGTGGCTATGTGCGCTCGTTGGGCGAAATTGAAACGGCCGTTGATGACATCCCCTATGCACAACGCATCGCCAATGCGGCGACGAATGATGTAGGCTGCCCCGACCCGCAAGCTGTGGAAGCGATGCGCCAGCGCGTCCGCGAGATTATGCTGGCGCGGGACACATTGGGCGGCATCATCGAGGTGGTTGTGCTGGGATTGCCGCCGGGATTGGGTTCGCATAGGCAGTGGGATACGCGCTTGGAGGCTCGATTGGGAACGGCCGTTCTCAGCATTCAGGCGATGAAGGGCGTCGAGTTTGGCGACGCATTTGCCAATACACGGCTGCCCGGCACACAAGTTCACGATCCCATTTTGCTAGATGGCGAGGCCTTGGTACGCCCTTCTAATCGCGCTGGCGGTCTGGAGGGGGGGATTACGACCGGGCAGCCGTTGGTGGTGCGTGCCGCCATGAAGCCAATTGCCACAACGCTGACACCGCAGCAAACGGTGAGTCTGGTAGAGGGCAAAGAAGTGCCCACCGAGTATGAACGCTCCGATTTTTGCCCGACGCCGCGCGGCGTGGTTATTGTCGAGGCGATGATTGCTTTTGTGTTGGCGGACGCCCTGCTGGAAAAGCTGGGCGGCGATTCGTTGGCAGAAATGCAGCCCCGTTTTGCTGCGCTGCGTCAGGCGCGGCTCTCCGATTTGGCAATGGACAATACGGACCACATGTGGTGGCCGTAAGATTTGTGGTTTGTAAGCGATAGCTGCTTGCTGACTATCGACCTCTAATTATCAATGACTATGATTTTCCTCTATGGTCCTCCTGGTTCTGGAAAAAGTACAATTGGACGTTTGTTAGCTGAGGCGTTAAATCGGCCGTTTTGGGATGCAGACGCCGTTATTGAAGCGCAAGCGGGCATGCCAATCCCGCAGATTTTTGCGCAGCAAGGCGAGGCTGGCTTTCGCGCACGCGAGGCGGCGGCCATTGCCGAATTGTTGACGCAAGGGGATGGTGTGCTGGCGTTGGGCGGTGGCGCATTGCTGAATGAAGCTGTGCGGCGGCAGGTGGAAGCTGCCGGGTCTGTGGTTTGCTTGCAGGCTGCGCCCGCTGTGTTGCTGCCGCGATTGGCGAATGGGGATGGGGAACGGCCGTTGCTTGCCGCCGATCTTGCCACCAAACTGCCGCAATTACTGGCCCAACGCGCCGCTCATTACGCCTCATTTCCTCTACAAATTGATGCCAGCGCTGCGCCGGATGCCGTGGTTTACGATATTCAAGTTAAATTGGGCTTGTTCCATGTGCGTGGCATGGGCGATGGGTATGATGTGCTGGTGCAGCCCGGTGGATTGGCGCAGTTAGGCCAGATATTGCGGGCACGCCAACTGCGCGGCCCAATTGCCCTGGTCAGCGATGAAAATGTAGCCGCCTATTACCTGGAAAAGGCAACGGCCGCTTTGCAGGCGGCCGATTACGTTGTGCAGCCTGTGGTGATTCCTCCCGGCGAGACGCATAAAACCATGCAAACGGTTGCCGTGCTTTGGGAGGCGTTTTTGCAAGCCGGATTGGAGCGGAGCAGTACGGTTGTTGCCTTAGGGGGTGGGGTGGTTGGCGATCTGGCGGGATTTGCCGCTGCCACTTATTTGCGTGGTCTTCCTTGGGTGGGCGTGCCCACATCGCTCCTGGCAATGGTGGATTCAAGCCTGGGAGGTAAGACGGGCGCGGATTTGCCGCAAGGCAAGAATCTGGTGGGCGCGTTTCATTCGCCGCGTCTGGTGTTGGCTGACCCGGATGTGTTGGCAACATTGCCGCCAGCGGAACTGCGCAATGGGTTAGGCGAGGTGGTGAAGCATGGCATCATCGCTGACCCTGCTTTGTTTGCGCTGTGTGCGGAGGGGTGGACGGCCGTTTCTGGTAACTGGCCGGAATTGGTGAGCCGCGCTATGGCGGTGAAAATCGCCATTATTCAGGCTGATCCGTATGAAGGTGGCGTCCGCGCATCGCTAAACCTGGGGCACACCATCGGCCATGCGGTGGAGTTGGTTTCTGGTTTTCGGCTGCGGCATGGCGAGGCGGTCGCTGTCGGCACAGTCGCGGAAGCGCAGTTGGCTGAGCAGATGGGGCTGGCTGAAGCGGGAGTGGTGGCAAAAATAACGGCCGTTTTACGGGGCTTGGAGCTGCCAACGGAGATTCCCCCCGCACTTGACTGGGACGCCGTGATTCGGGCTGTCAATGTGGATAAAAAGCGCAAAAACGGCCGTGTCAAATTTGCCTTGCCCATTCGCATTGGCGAAGTGCGCGTGGGCATCGATGTCCCCGATTGGCCGCACCTGATCCAAACTCAATCTATCCAGAATGCAGATATTTGATCTATACTGCATGTGTTGTACAAACCCTTTATTTTGTTTGTAGGAGGTTATTTCGATGACGCCTGTATTGACGGGTATATTTCTGGGTTTTCTAGGCTGGTTCTTTCTGCGTTACGTGCTAACCGGCTTTTACACTGTAGACCAAAACGAACGCGCTGTGAAAACGAGCTTTGGCCGGGCGGCGCGTTTGGGAAAAGCGACCACCCTTGATGACCCGATTGCTGAACTGCTCAATGAAAAGGACAAAGAGCGCTATGTTTATCCACTGGTGCGTGTCATTCAGCCCGGTGGCCCTTATTTTAAGTGGCCGTGGGAAAGAATTTATAAAGTGTCGGTGGCGACAGAAACGATCAACATGGCCCTCGACCTGGAAACACCATCGGCAAACTATAACGGCACGATGTTGGAAGCGGTCACGAAGGATCAGTTGAACATTGGCCTCAAAGGGCAAATCCGTTATCGCGTTAGCGAGCGCAATTTGTATGCCTATTTATTTGCTGTGAAAAACCCGATTGTGCATGTGATGGGGTATTTTGTGGCGATTTTGCGTGAGCGTATTGCCAGTTTTGAATCTCCAAGCGGCAGCAGTTTGTTGGAAGGGGATGAGGAATTGGAGATGGACGCTGATTTGATGGGTGGGGTTTCTATCAACGATTTGCGTAAAAACTTAAACGAAATTAACGACTACATGGAATCTGAGTGTGCTTCGGCAGCGGCGCGTTACGGCGTCGAGTTTGATGCATCGTTGATCACAGAGATTGATCCTCCGGCAGAGGTGGAGTCGGCGTTGGCGGCGATTAACACGGCGCACAACGAAGTTTCGTCGGATATCAGTCTGGCAAAGGCACAGGCGGACCAGACAATTGTCCAGTCAAAACGCGCGGTGGAGATTGAGACATTGCGTGCGCAGGCGGAAGTGGAGCCTCTGAATATGTTGGCTGAGCAGCTGCGTGAACTGAAGAAAAGTGGGCCAGATGTATTGGCGGCTTATTTGCGGAATGTGCGTTTGGGTCTGTACAGCAAAGCACGCCGGATTTTTATGGAGGTGGAGTGATGGACAGTATCTTAGTCGCCATACCAACTGCGGCCGTGACATTTATTGTTCTGTTGTTTGGTGAACCGATTTTCCGCTGGTTTTTGCGTATGTTTGGTTTGTATGCCATTGTGCAGGAAGGAACCTGTCAGGTGTATGTGCTGTTTGGCAAGGTCATTGGTGTGCTGGATGAGCCAGGGCTGCATTTGTTGTGGTTCAAACTTGGCCCCAATGCTTTGATTGTGAATTGGTTTGGCAAGCGACATGTGCTGGACATGCGGCTGGATCAGGTGTATTTGCGCAGTTTGCCGGTGAACTCAGAAGAAGGGGCACCAATGGGTATTGGTGTCTGGTATGAGATGTATATCAGCGACCCGGTGGCGTATTTGTTTAAGAATACGGATCCGCGTGGTTCGTTGTCCGCGAATGTGAGCAGCGCGACGGTGCGTACATTGAGCAATATGCCGCTCGAAGATATGTTGATGACACGGCACGTGATGAGCCGTTCGGTGCGTTCAGAGGTGTCGCCAAAATCGCACGAGTGGGGTTATAAGCTGGGTTCGGTCTACATTCGTAAAGTGCATTTCCGTGACCGGGTGATGATTCAGCAAATTGAAGAGAAGGTTGTGAATCGGCTGCGGCAGGTGACATCGGCTATCCGGCAGGATGGCGCGAACCGGGTGAGTATTATTACAAATTCGGCAGAGCGCCGGGCGGCGGTGGAATTTGCCAGGGCGCAAGGGATGCGTCCGCAGATTGTGGGGGCTGCGCTGCAAAAGATTGGTGAAAACCCGGATGTGGCGAAAGCGATGTTTGAGATTTTAGAGACAGAGAATGTCTTGAAGGGCAATACAGAAGTTGTGCTGCTGCCGCAGCAGAAGGAACTTCTGGCGCAATTGTTGGCCGCAGAAGTAGGAAACGGCAAGAAGTAAACGTCGGGTATTGTTTGCTGTTGTTTTGTTTGTTTGTAATCCGTAAGCAGTGTGCTGTTTACGGATTACTTTTTTAAAGGGACAACATGCGTGGTACGCACTACTATGAATGAAAACCGTAGGTCGGATTGCTAATCCGACTATCGGATTTCCGATTTAGGGGACAACATGCGTGGTACGCACTACTATGGATGAAAACCAACCTCCCGGAGGTTATCAATGGAAGGCTCGCCACATGAGGCGAACCTCCGGGAGGCTCTTTTTGAAGAGGATGTATGAAGAAGGTATTGGTTTTACATGGGCCAAATTTGAATTTGTTGGGGACACGAGAGCCGGAGGTATACGGCCGTTTCACCCTAACCGACATCAACGAAAGATTGGTTGTATTGGGGGAAACGTTGGGCGTAGAAATTCGTGCTTTCCAGTCAAACAGCGAAGGGGCATTGGTGGATGCGTTGCACGAAGCGCGAACCTGGGCAGATGGCGTCATCTTTAATCCTGGGGGCTATACCCATACTTCGGTGGCGCTGCGCGATGCTGTGGCAGCAATTGGCTTGCCTGTGATTGAAGTGCATTTGTCTAATGTGCATGCACGCGAGGAGTTTCGTCGCCACTCCTACATTGCCCCCGTTTGTGTGGGCAGCATCACCGGCTTTGGCTGGCGCTCGTATACGGCCGCTTTGCGTTTGCTGGTTGAAGGCGACGAGTAGATTTTGCGGAATGGGCAGCAGTCTGCCTGTTGGGAGAAGGTCTATCCTCGTTTGTATTGCAACATGTGCCCGATTTGCCACGTAAAGCGTATTGAATTTTGTTTATAGGCAAACCGTTGGAGGATACTGATGAACGATAGATCGGGATGTTTAGGTGGATTGATGCGCTTGTTTTTCTTGCGCTGGTTATTTGATTGGCTGCAAGATAATTTTGGCTTTGGACGCGGTGGCGTGTGTGGTTGTGGGTGTGGTTTTGTCTTATTGCTCCTGTTTTTGATGTTTGCTTGTAGTATCATTACGGGCACTGATTGGTTTCAGTTGGGATTTTGAGTGCAATTGACATAAATAGGGAAGGGTTGTATGGCAGAACATGGGAAGGCGATTGTCACAGGTGCCAGTGGGGCTGTCGGGTCGGCGCTGACGGATTATTTGACGGCGACGGGATGGGAAGTTGTGGCCTGGGATAGAACGGCCGTTTCCCCGACCGACCCTGTTGACATGGAAAGCTATCTGCAATTCGAGTTCCCCGATGCTCTGTTTCACCTGGCAATTGCCACACAGCCAACCGGACTGTCCAATGAAAGTTGGGCGATAAATGTCGAATGGAGCGAGACGCTGGCTCGTTTGAGTCGCCAACAAGGCATTCAGTTTGTGTTTACAAGCAGCGTGATGGTTTTTACCGATGATGCCCGTGGCCCTTTTACGGTTGCATCAGCAGCGGATGCCACGGAAGGGTACGGATATGAAAAGCGCGTGGCCGAAGAACGTGTGTTGGCTGTTAATCCACGCGCTGTTGTGGCGCGATTGGGCTGGCAAATTGGCGATGCTCCCGGTTCCAACAATATGATTGATTTTTTTGAGCAGCAGATGGCTGAGCATGGACAAATTCGTGCCAGCCGTCGTTGGTATCCGGCGACATCGTTTGTTCAGGATACGGCCGTTGCCCTTACCCGTCTTACCGATAACGGCCGTGGCCTCTTTTTACTGGACTCAAACAAGCAATGGACATTTTACGAGATTGCCACGGCATTAAATGAGAAGCATGGCAATCGTTGGCAGATTGTGCCGACTGATGATTTTGTGTATGACCAGCGCATGATAGATGAGCGGGCGCGGATGCCATCTTTGCAGGATCGGCTGCCGACTTTGCCATGAGTGCCATCTTGAACACCGCCTCCCGGAGGTTTGCCGCATGCGATGCGGTATCCCGATGATAACCTTCGGAAGGTTGCTTTTCATCGCTTTTGGTGTGCCAAACCCTTGAGTAAATCTTTGCATCGAGTGCGCGAACAATTGTGAATTACGAACCTCTTCCAGAGGTTTTATTGCGAGGCAGGTTATCCTGCCTCTTTTTTGTCATATTTCTTGTATGACAAGTCGCTAATTTCAACCTGATCTTTGTCACTTTTTTTTGCATTTGAAACACGGTTTAATGTAGCGCATCGTGTAATTAGCGTGGAGAGTATGCAAAGAATAGTTTACGTTTTATTGTTCATCGTGGGTTTTGTTTGCTGGGGAGCTGTCGGTACAGGGTATGCACAAGGCTCTATTGTTGTTGCTGCCGATGCCGCTATCGTTGAATTCCCAGACACAATTACTTTTCGTATAGAGGCAGAGAGCACGGCTGACATTGAGCAGGTGACGCTGCTTTATGGCACAAACGGCCGTTCCTGCCAGAGCGGTGGCTCGCGCCAGCCATTGACGTTCGATGCGGATACGGCCGTTTCCCTGGATTGGGAATGGGAATTAAAGCGCAGCGGAGCGCTGCCACCAGGTGTACAAGTGTGGTGGCAGTGGGAATTGGAAGACGCCGATGGCAATGTACATCTAACCGACCGTCAAGAAATCGTGGTTGAAGATACACAGCGTTCGTGGCGCACCTTGAGCGATAACGGTGTAACGGTGCAGTGGTATCAAGGCAGTACGGCGTTTGGTCAGGCTATGTTGGATGAGGCAGAGCGTGCGCTGACACGTCTGGAAAGTGTCATGGGTGTACTGCGCCCTGAGACGACAATGCTGTGGGTTTATCCGACGGCTGATGATGTGCGCGATGCTGTTCTCAATGTGCCAGAATGGACAGGGGGCGTGGCTTTTCCCGATTATGGCATCACCGTGATTGGCGTAGCGCCCGGTCAGGAGGATTGGGCTGCGCGAATTATTCCGCATGAGCTGTCCCATTTAGTGGTGGGGATGCGCACGTTTAACTGTCGTGGTGTGCGCTTGCCTACCTGGTTAGACGAGGGACTCTCCCGTTATTCCGAGAATAACATTGATCCGAATGAAATTGCCCAGGTGGAGGCTGCATTGATGGACGGCCGTTTACCCCCTTTGCGCTCCTTAGCTAGCGGGTTTTCTGCCTATGGCAGCAGTGCGTCTCTTTCCTATACACAAAGTTATCAAGCTGTTCAATATCTTATTGAAACGTACGGGCCAGAACAAATGACAGAATTGTTGGTAACGATGCAGGCTGGTTCTCGAATTGATGAGGCATTGTTGCAAGTATACGGATTTGATACGGCCGGGCTGGATGCACGTTGGCGGGAAACGACCGGTTATGCGGCAACGCCAACTTCAGAAGCCGATAGTCTGGCAGCACAGGCAACGCCAACGATGGTGCCAACATTGGCTTTGGCTGCTCCTGTTGTCCCGGCGACAGCGACCACGACGCCAACAGGGACACCGTTGGCTACGGCTACTTTGCCTGCAACGGCCGTTGCTATTATCACAGAAACAGCATCGCCAACGGCGATGTCTACAGCAACCCCTCTGCCGCCAGAGACGGAGGGAGCTGTTCTTGAAAGTGTGCCTACGCCGACCCCCGCATCAACTGCTGTGGGATCCGCCTCCCCTACATGGTTGTTGGCGGGTGGAGCGATGCTCCTGGCGTTGGTTATCGCGTTTGTTATTTTTATTCAACGTCGAGGTAAGTAATAATGCAAAACAAGTTCAGGTTTTTATTATTGGCCTTGTTGGCCTTAGGGCTGTTTGCCGCCTGTCAAACTGCGACATCGGGGGAAGGGCCACAGGTTGCTGTGGATTGGGCGGCAACGCCACTGTCACAGCGCACGCCGCTGCCGACGGTGACGCCATTTGTGCCGCCAACATCGATACCACTGGTCACTGTGACGGTAACGGCCGTTCCCACGACGACCGAGCCAATTCCAACAATGGCCCCTACACCAGTTCCGTCTGGTGTATATGTTAAAGAAAGTGACGGATTCACCTTTTTTTACCCGACAGAGTGGGAAATTTTAGAACAGACGGGTGAAAGCCTTTGGCTGCGCGACAATGATCTGGGAACAGTTGTTAGTGTTTCCAGTTCTTTTAAAGATGAGGAAAGTGGTTACGATGCGTATCTGGAAGAATTTACTGGTGATGCGTTTCGTGCCAGTTGGGAATTAGATAGTGTCGAAGTAACGCGAGAAGACGAACTGCCCTTTGCCGGAGATCACACGGCGCAGGTTGCCTGGCTGTCTGGCATGGCGGTTGATGGCAGACAACTCGATTTTTGGCTGGCATATGCCGAGAGTGAGACACGCAGTTTCTTCTTATTCGCTGCTGGTGAACCAGACAGCCTGGAAGGGCGACAGGCTTCGCTGCGCCAGATGTTAGCGCAGGCGTCGCTTGGCGAGATTCGCCTGTTTGGGTTAGACCGCGCAAAGACGTTGGTTGTGCTGGGTAGTGACCCATTAGCACGCAGTCTTGACCCGGCACGTACAACTGGCTCGGCTGCCGGATATGTGGGTATGCTCTACAGCGGTCTGGTGCGCATGTCCCCTGAGTTGCAGGTTGTGCCTGATCTGGCTGAAACCTGGCAAATTAGTGAAGATGGCACTGTTTACACGTTTACGCTGCGTGAAGGATTGACGTTTGCGTCGGGACGGCCGTTAACGGCCGCTGATGTGCAAGCAAGTTGGGAACGCGCTGCTGATCCCGACACCGATTCTTCTACTGTTGGCACCTATATGGGCGACATTGTCGGTGTGCGCGAGAAGCTAGATGGCGAAGCGAATGAGATTAGCGGCGTTGAAGCCGTTGATGAGCGCACACTCGTTGTAACGCTAGATGGCCCGAAACCTTACTTTTTAGCCAAACTGACCTATCCTGTTTCCTTTGTCTTAGATGTCGATACGGTTGATGAAGATGATGAGGAATGGGTTTTTGAGCCGGACGCCAGCGGTCCGTTTATCCTGCGCGATTACCGTGAGGATGAAGCCATTATTTTTGCCAGCAATCCTGCTTATTACACACCGCCATTGTTGGATGCTGTTGTTTACTTAATCGGCCGTGTTGGCTCTAGCATCAGTTTGTTTGAGGCGGGTGAGATTGACATTGCTTACCTGGGTGCAGTCGATGCAGAGCAAGTTCGCCAGCCATCAAACGCATTGCATGAGCAGTGGGTGACGACAACCTCGATGTGTACCACGTTCATTCAAATGAATAATGCGAACGCGCCATTTGATGATGTCAATGTGCGCCGCGCTTTTGCTTTGGCGGTTGACAAGGACGCGTATAACGAGCTGGTTAGTGAAGGTTCAAATTTGGTGGCGAATACGATTTTCCCACCAGCGATGCCTGGCTATTCACAGGAAACGGCCGTTGCCGCTGCCAGCTATGACCCAGAAGCCGCCCGCGCAGCCCTGGCAGAATCTTCTTATGCGGATGGATTGCCACCCATTACCATCGCGGCCTCCGGCTTTGGGGATACAGAGCGAGATGATTTGAATGCCCTGGTTGAAAATTGGCGTGATGTTTTGGGTGTAGATGTCACCATCTCATTCCTTGACCCCATTAATTTCTCGCAAGTAGTAACTGAAGAAGCGGTGCAAATGGTTTCTTACGGTTGGTGTGCTGATTATCCAGACCCGGAGAATTTTGTGGACCTGTTGTACTACACGGGAAGCGAATTTAACGTTTCTGGTTACAGCAATGCGGAAATTGATGCTTTGTTAGAAGAGGCGCGGGTTGAGCTTGATCCGGCGCTCCGCTTGAGCCTTTACCAGGAAATAGAATCGCTTCTGTTGACAGATGTAGCTGCAATTCCTTTGACACATGGGGTAAGCGATGCGCTTGTGAATTTGCGTGTGCAGGGATTTGTGCTGACGCCGATGGGTGCGCCCGTCCTACAATTATTGTCTTTTGCAACAGAGAATGGGGGTGAATGATCATGACAACTGTACCCAACGAACATAAGGAAACAGCCCCGCGCGGTACGCGTCGTGGATTCGTGATTGGTGGAGTAGTCGCCGTGCTGCTGCTGGCGGCGCTGATTGCCGGTGTGTTTTTTGTGCGCAATCGTGAGGCACAACAGGTTGAGGCTGGTCGTGCGGCTATTGCCGCTGGCGAGTGGGTGAGTGCAATGACGGCTTTGAACGATGCGTTGTCGTTGCAGCCAGCTTTTTTGTTGCAGCAGACCACTGAGGCCACCGCCTTGCGTGGATTTGCCAGCTATCGTCAGGAAGATGATGCGGCGGCATTGGCCGATTTTGATGCAGTGCTGCATACAAATAGTGACTTTGTGGATTTGTATGCATATCGGGCTGATATTTATTATCGCCAGGGAGATGGTGCGGCGGCATTGGCTGATATTGATGCGGCTTTGGCACAGGTTGAACTGCTGCCACCCTATTTGCAAGCTCAGTTGTATGCGCAGCAGGCGTTATTGTTGGTAGAGGCTGGTGATGACACGGCCGTTTCTACAGCGATTGAAGACGCATTGGCGTTGGCCGATTACTTGCCCGATTCCGTGATTGGTGAATTGTTGGCGCAGCGTGCGCGGTTGGCATTTGCGGCGGCTGATACAGAAACGGCCGTTGCCGATGTTCGGCAGGTGCTGACGTTAGAGACATCGCTGCCAGAATCTTTGTTGGGCGAGTTGTTGTTAGCGGAAACGGCCGTTTTCCATGAACAAGGCGACTATGCGGCCGCCTTGGCGGCCAGCGATGAGGCTCTGGCGCAAGAGGATGCCCTCACAGATGTACAATTGGCCGAACTATACCAGCTTCGTGCTGATATCTATTACCGGCAAGATGATTTGACACAGGCAATTATGGAGGCAGATGAGGCTGCGACCTATGCTGCTGATTTGGCTTTGCCCCATGCACTGCGTGCCTGGCAAGCCTACCGTACCTTTGTCTGGGACGAGGCGTTGCTTGCCGCCGATGAGGCATTGGTTTTAGATGAGAATAGTGCATTAGCCCACCGCGTACGTGGCCTGATTCTTGGGTGGCAAGGTAACTATGCAGAGGCTCTGGCCGATTTAGACCAGGCATTGACCCTTGATCCAACTGACATAGAAGCATTAGCCCAACGAGTGAATTTATATCTTTCCATTGGGGATGAAGAGGCTGGGCGTGCGGATGCCATGCACGCTGCTGAATTGGCACCTCATTCGCCCGCTGCATTATGGGCACAGGCTGGCATACTCCTCTACGATTATGAGCCTGACAAGGCTTACGTTCTGTTGACACAGGCATTGGCACTAGATGCACAACGTCCGGAGTTTTATACATTTCGTGCATTCACTTATTATTATGACTTTCATATCGACGCTATTCTTGCTGATTTAGATGCAGCACTCGCTTTATACCCTGATTTTGCTCCGGCCGTCGCCCAGAAGCTGTGGGAGCAAGTCGAACTGTATGAATTTGATGATTATGAAGAGACGGTGCAGTACCTGCTGGAGACATATCCAGACTTGGATGAAAGTTATTGGGCCGCTGCTGCTTATGCACAGTATACGAATGATTTTGAGCAGGCATTAACTTATGCGGAACAAGGTATTGCGCTTAACCCTGGTGTAGCACGATCATATATCGTACGTGGGAAAATTTATGATGAGATGGAGGAGTCTGAATTAGCGTTAGCTGATTATGAACACGCATTGACGCTATCACCAAATTCCGTAAATACGCGGATTACGTTGGCCTGGTATTACATGGGGCTGGGGGAAACGGAAACGGCCGTGTCATATCTAGAAGAGGCTTTACAACTGGCTCCCATTTATCCCTATACAAAGATTGCCTTAGGTGGCGTTTATGCTGGGTTAGGGGAGATGGAAACGGCATGGCAATTGGCTCATGAAGTTTTAGCGCTCGACCCTGCCTCGGCAGATGCTTTAATTTTGCGCAGTCTGTTGTTTGAAGAGAGTGGGCGTACCTCACGCATGTTAGCTGATTTGTCGCTGTTACTTTCCATTAACCCTCGTCATGCTTATGCTTATGCGCTACGTGCGCAAGAGATGTTATGGCAGGGACAATATGAAGCGGCGCGTGAAGATGCGACACTGGCGCTGCAATATGATCCCTATGATGCTGAGAATGCACACTATGTCTTAGCGGCATTGGCGATGGAGGATGGTGATCTGGAAACGGCCGCTGACCATATTGACCAATACACAGCTCTTGGACTTGAGACAGGTTATAAATATTCCATCCAGGCAGAATTTTACCTGGATATGTCGCGCCCGGAGGATGCCCTGAATGTGGTGGATACTGGGCTGGCTTTGCAAGACGAAGCTGTTGACCAGCTTTATCTAGATCGTGTATGGGTGAACCTTGAACTGAACGATGAGGAAAATGCGCGTGCTGATTTAGCAATATTGCTGGATACAGCAACCAACCTCAATGTGTTGGCAAGGGCCGAAGTAGAAGAATTTTATTTAAACGCGATCCCACAATCCATTGATGGTCGACGTACTTGGGTTGATGAAATATGGGGTTACACCTTTTCCTATGCGGACACATGGTTTCAGCAATCAATTCCTGACGACTTGTATAACTTGTTATTGACACAAGAGAATAGTTCATCAGCTGTGCTGGTGGGTGCTACCGACGGAGTATTCGGACTTACATCGCGTGATTTGGCTGAAGGGGTTGTCCGCAACTTGAGTGAGGGTTCTAATTTTGAAATGTTGTCGTTAGAAGAAGTGCAAATTGCTGGGCGCAATGGCATGGTGTTGCACTATGAAGTCATTCGATCTGACGAAAGTGGCATATTAGAAACCTACCGTGGGCGGCAGTATTTTCTGGTTGTTGGTGATATCGCTATGTTAATCTGGATGGAGGCCTATCAAGGAGATTATGAAGCGATCAGTCCAGAGTTTGACGCTATTATCACATCCTTTGATCTGTTGCCCTGACCATTTGTTGGTATACTAGGCGCACCTTGGCGCTGTGCATAAGCCGACAGGTGTTCGCGAATAGTTGAATTCAAGGCGGATTAGCATGAAAATGGGTGCTAATCCGCCTTCGTTTGTGCGGTGTGGTTTATGCTAATGCGCTGATTGATGAGGAGAATAGAACGTGAAGCTTGGAATTATTGGATTGCCACAATCTGGAAAGACGACTGTTTATAATGCGCTGACGAAAGGCGATGCGCCCATTGGACAAAGTGTGGGAGGGCGTTTTGATGTGTTAACGGCCGTTGTCGATGTCAAAGACCCCCGTGTCGATACGCTCAGCAGTATGTTTAACCCGAAAAAGACGACCTATGCGCGTATTACGTATACGGCCGTTGACGGTCTGAAAAAAGGCGCTGGCGAAAGCGGCGGCATGAGCGGCGAACTGCTCAACCATCTTTCTGGGTTGGATGGGTTTGTGCATGTGGTGCGTGCCTTTGAGAGCGAGCTGGCGCCACATCCTGATGGCAGCGTGGATGCGGCACGTGACCTGGCAGCGCTGGACACCGAATTGTTGCTCAATGACCTGGCAATCGTCGAACGGCGCATTGAAAAACTGGCGCATGGTTTGCAGCGCGGCGCATTCAAAAATAAGGCGGAAGCGCAGAAAGAATTGACCTTGTTTCAGCAGATGAATGAGACGTTAAGCGAGGAACGGCCGTTGCGCACTCTTGAGCTTAGCGAGGATGACCTCAAACTCTTGCGTGGCTACGGGTTGCTCTCACTCAAGCCGACCATCGTCCTCATTAACATTGGCGATGACCAGGACGAGGTTGAACTGGATTATGATTATCCGCATACCATTGTTGCCAATTTGCGTGGCAAGCTGGAAATGGAACTGGCGCAGTTGAGCATGGCTGGCGACATCGAATCTCTGGAAATGTTCATGGAAGAGTACGGCGTTACCGAACTCAGCCTGGATCGCCTGGTACACCTGAGTTATGACCTGATGGGGTTGCAATCCTTTTTCACCGTGGGTGAAGATGAAGTGCGGGCGTGGACAGTGGCGCGTGGCGCAACGGCCGTTCAGGCTGCTGGTGCCATCCATTCTGACCTGGCAAAAGGGTTTATCCGTGCTGAAACCATTAGCTACAACGACCTGGTCGCGCTTGGTGGGCTTGCGCAGGCACGCACGGCTGGCAAACTACGCCAGGAAGGTAAAACCTACATCATGCAGGATGGCGACATTATCAACGTGAAGTTTAATATCTAGCCATGCGATCTGGAACAATTGAGGTCATTTCATCGTTTTATCAGTAGATTTACCTGGAATTTACGTTCCCAGGTTGCCTGTATCTCGTATGATACAAATAACCTGAACAAGGCTTGATGTGATTTGCAGGAGTGATAATTCATGAACCGTAAACAGATGAAATGGCTATTTGTGTTGGTCGGGGCGCTTGTTTTGCTGGCTGCTTGTCAGGCTGAAACCGAACTGCCTCCGGCAACATTGTTGATTCCGACATCGATTGTTCCCGCCGATGTTGATACGGGCGGGGGGCAGTCAACGCTGCCCGCGCCGGTAACGTTGACGCCTGTTCCCACAACCATTGCGGAGACACAACCAACGGCAACGGCCGTTTCCGCCACCACAACCCCAATTCCCCCTTCGTCCACACCAGCGGCGGCCACAACCTACCGCATTGCCTTTGTCGAGGACAATGATGTGCTCAATGTGCGCAGCGGCGCGGGTGTTGCCAATGGCATTGTCGGGGAGTTGGCCCCAGGCGTGGCTGGCGTCAGTATTACCGGGAACGGCGACCTGGTGTCTGGCTCGACTTGGGTGCCGGTGACGGATGGCAAAGTGACAGGGTGGGTAAACGGCCGTTTCCTCACCGAAGTCATCCCCTCCGCTCAATTTTGTGCCGATCAGGCGGTCTTAGATTTGTTGGCACAATTGAAAACGGCCGTTGAGCAAAAAGACAACGTTTTGCTGGCGCAGCTCATTCATCCGGAGCGCGGCTTGCGCATACGTGTCAATTGGTGGAACCCAGAAGTATTGCTAAATGGCGATGCGCGTGCCACGTTGTTTACCGGCAGCACCAGCTATGATTGGGGTGTGCATGATGGCAGCGGCGAGCCGTTTGTTGGGTCGTTTTCCAGTGAAATTTTGCCCATGTTGCAGGAAGATTTGCTGCGGGCAACCGAGATGCGTTGCAATGACATTTTGGCCGGGCCAACGGCCGGATTCGTGCAGCTTCCGGAAGGGTATGATGCGTTGAATTACTATTCTCTTTACCGTCCGGCAGCCGATGAGAGCGGTTTTGATTGGGGTACATGGGTTGTTGGCGTGGAGCGTTGGAACGGCCGTTATTACCTCAGCTATTTTGTCCACTTCGAGTGGGAAATCTAATCAAAAAGGGGCAGCAATCTTCCCCGCTGCCCCTTTGCAACCTTTTTCACAAACATCCGTACAACTCAGTGGTGGTAAGCGACCTGCTTGGCACATCGAACTCGCACGAAAGGTGACGTTTTTTAACGTGCCTTTCGTCTTATTGGCAAAGGTATGTACGCAAGTTATAATGCCCCAAGGGCTATGATACACACTCATCACCACCACGATAATCCATTTTTTAACCGACACCGTATCACGGATCCGGCTTATTTTTTCGGCCGTGAACGCGAGATTGAGGCATTGTACAGTGCCATTGCTACGCGCCAATGTCGCTCAATTGTCGGCGAACGAAAAATGGGAAAAAGCTCCCTTTTGTCACATTTGGCAGACCCTGCAACTTTGCAAGAACATGGCTTTGACCCAGATAAATATGTCTTTGTCTACATTGATCTGGAAGGCATGGCTAATATTGCCTATGAAGAGTTTTGGCCGGAAGTGTTGGATCGCATGGAATTGGCTTTGCCAGAGAGCGAGGCTGAGCTGCGCGACATGGTCGCCGACTTGGCCTTGCAAGCTGAAGTGCGTTTCATGCAGGTACGCCGTTTGCTGCGTCGCCTGGATCGCGCCGGTCTAACGGTTGTCTTAATGCTGGACGAATTTGAGAGTCTGGCATCTAATGAGGCGTTTAATGCCAGTTTCTATGGCGAACTACGCAGCCTGGCGGGAGAAATGGGGGTCGTCTACATCACGGCATCCAAACGCAGCCTGTATGATCTGACATACCAACACGCCGACACTCTGTCTTCACCCTTTTTCAATATTTTTTCAGAAGAACCACTGGGCTTGCTGCCGCATCAGGAAGCGGTGCTCTTGTTGGGGAAGTTGTCTTTGCATGGAGCGGAGAAACGGCCGTTTTCCCCCCACCAAATTGAGAGCCTGATCCAGTTGGCAGGGCCACACCCCTTTTTCCTGCAACTGGCTGGCTATTACCTCTACGCTTCGGCGGATGATCAAAAAGAAGCCGGGTATGTTTCCGAACAGGTAGTGCGTCGCTTCAAAACAGAGGCAGAAGATCATTTTCGTTATTTGTGGAGCCAGTTAGATGATGTGGCGCAAGATTCGCTGCTGCATTTGCCGGTCATTTCCCCAGAGATGAAAAAACAGTTGTTTGCCCGTGCGCTGCTGCGCGAAGATAGTAGCGGTGGGATACGGCCGTTTAGTGCCGCCTTTGCCGATTTCCTATCGCGTACCGATCCGCTGGATCGCCCCATAACACGCCATCGTCAGGGAACCAGCACCACCGATTTGTCAGGCACAACGCTGGGCAGTTATCGTGTCCTCACGTCCATTGGGCGTGGCGGCATGGCTGTCGTCTACAAAGGCTACCAACCTTCGCTAGATCGATATGTCGCCATTAAAGTAATGTCGCATGTACTGGCTGGCGATCCCACATTCATCGAGCGTTTTCAACGCGAAGCAGCCAGCGTGGCGCAACTCCGTCATCAAAATATTGTGCAGATGTACGACTTTGACATCTATGAAGATCTTTCTTATATGGTGATGGAGTATATTGAAGGGCAAACGCTAAAAGAGCGCCTGTTGGAAATGCAGCAGCAGCAAGCACGGATTCCCCTCTCTGAAGCGATACAAATTATCCGCGATATTGCGGCAGCTTTAGACTATGCCCATGCCTATGGCATTGTGCATCGAGATGTTAAGCCCGCTAATATTTTGCTGCGCCGTGAAGAACGCCTGGCACAATTTACCGGTGCGGCCCCCTTTGTGGGCGTGCTCACCGACTTTGGTGTGGCGCGTATGCTGGAAGGGATGCAGTTGACCGGTACCGGCGCTACCATTGGCACGCCCGACTACATGTCGCCAGAGCAGGCGCGTGGCGAACCGGCCGGCCCTTCTTCAGATGTTTACGCACTTGGTGTGCTGCTTTATGAAATGTTGACCGGTGAACTCCCGTTTACGGCCGATACCCCCATTGCCGTCCTCTTGAAACATATGCAAGCGGATCCGCCATCGGTGCTGCTCAAAGTGCCCGATCTCCCGGCGGATCTCGAATCTGTATTACGCCGTTCTCTCGCAAAAGACCCTAAAGCACGGTACGCCACTGCCGGTAGTATGGCGCATGCGTTATTGGAGGTAACAGGACTTCCCTTATGATTCGCCGCGCCCTCACGATTGGATTGGTTGATGGGGTGCTGTTGAGCTTGGCGGGGTTGTACCCGGCTGTTAGCTTGATTGCACCTATTTTGTTGCCCGGTTGGCGACGCCCTGTTTCCAACGAATTATTACATGGCTCGTTGTTGATGTTATCGGCAGCCATTATTGTGCCGCTTTTGGCGAGCTTCGGCGGGCTGGCAGCCCGAAAGACAACTGCACGCTGTGCCAAAGATGGTGCGAAAGCGGGTATTTTGTCTGGGGCAGTTGTTGGCTTGTTTGTGTACATGACATTGGTTTCGCCATTGACCGCGTTGGCCGCGTATCGCTACATGTCAGAGTATCATCCCACGTTTTCCATGCCGCTGCCGCCTACGGAGGTGGTGTTAAGTTATGTGCAAACGTTTAGCAGTTCTGTCCATTTAATTGATCTGACCATCTTGTTGATGGCTATTTTTGGTGGTGTTCAAGGGGCGCTTGTTGGCTGGCGACAACGAGAGGAACCTTTACCTGAGGAACCTCGTTTGTTCCGTTTGCTTGAGGGGCGGCATCATCCGAAAAGCTGGTTTGTGGGCAATGAAACGGCCGTTAAATCTGGCCTTCTCGTCGGTGTCACCTTTGGCATCATTGTTTTTGCCACCGTATTCGGCGAATTTTACGTCGGATTCACCCAAGATTGGCCGGAACTAATGGCTATCATGCAAGAGCACCAGGCTGGCATGTTTGTCACTGGCCCTTTGCAAGAGGCGCTGCCGCTGTTATGGCCGTTTATCTTTCTCGGGTTGCTTATTTATGGTGGTGTAGTTGTTGCCCTTATCCGCAACCCTCCTGATTTGTTCAAGGCACGTTTTCGCGCCGTTCTCCTGGCAACCAGCACAATTTTTCTCTTTTTATTCTCCATTCTCCTGCGTAATCTTTACTTCCTGTTAGGATTAGCGCCATTTGGCTTGTTCCACTGGATGCAGGCAAACCCAGAGATGGCTACCGAGTTACCGGAAGAGGCCTTGGCGCTGATGCAGACAATCTTCTTTCTGCAAAAGCCGCAAGCTTTATTGTTTGGTGCTCTGATTTTGCCCTGGATCATGTTGTTGCTGGTTAGTATCTTAGGCTTGTTCTGGGGAAGCTTACAAAGCTTCATTTATATTCCCACCGTCTCCATGTTTATACGCCGTCCGGTGGATAAAGCCGCCCTCTTGTATCATCGCCTTGTGCGTGAGCCACAGCAGGTGCTGCCGTTAATTTATGGCCTGTTTCACTTCCCCGATGCTTATGATGTTTTGGCTCATCTCGCTTCGCGTGCGTATCGCTCACAACCAGATGTGGCGCGGTTAGCTGCTGCCTATCACACTTTGAGCAGCAGCCAAAAAACAGAGGATCACCTGCAAACAATTCATGCGATCCAAGATGTTTTGGTGGCGCATCCTGATTGGCGTTGGTCGGCTGATCTGGGTTCCGTTTATCGGGCGCTGCATCAAGTGTTATCCGCACGCACATTGGAGCAGATTTTGCACATTGATCAGCTGCCACAGCAGCAAACAACCACGCTGCCTCCGGCCATCGTGAAATGTGTGGATGGCATCAGCCGCATCATTCACGAATTACATAAAACTGCACAGGTAGACAATCTGTCTACGCAGGCGATTTTCCTGGAAAATGCGCTGGAAGCGATTCATGAGGCACAACGGTATGTGAGTGGTGAGTTGAGCAGCTACGGGGAAGTGGGGACTTCTCTGCCTGAGTATATTGCTCTGACAAATGTGCTCGATCATTGGCAAGGCATTGTCCTGGCGGCGATTAAGCGATTAAAAGGGCGTGCTGATGTGAACTCGCAGTTGCAGTGTAAGCAGTGTGTGCGCACTGCTTCCTTGCCGCTGGTGTGGCAGGTCGCCAATCATGGGTTAAATGTGGCGCAGCAGGTGCGTTTGCGTGTGCTGCCGGGTGCTGATTATCACAGCAATGACAACGAGGCCTTGATTGACATTTTGCCGCCAGGGGAGGCGCAGCAGGTTATGATTCCCGTCACCCCGCGCGATGGTGTGCGCCGCATGCGCGTGGAATGGCAAATTATTTATGATGATGCTGTTGATGCGGCACGCGAGATTACGTTTGGCGACTTGATTGAATTTACTGAACCGGACAAACCGTTTCAGCGTATTTTCCCCATCCCCTACGTTACCGGAACCCCCTTGAAAACCGATGATGTGTTTGTGGGGCGTGATGATGTGTTTGCCTTCATTCGTGAAAATCTGGTAGGTGCGCATCAAAATAACGTCATTATTTTGCATGGGCAGCGGCGCACGGGGAAGACGTCGGTGTTGTATCGGCTGGGGCAGGTGATGTCCGATACGCATTATGGCGTTTTGATTGATATGCAAGGGAAACCGGCACGCGGTGAAGTGGATTTCCTTTATTCTATTGCTGATGACATTGTTTTTGCGCTGGAAGACCGCGGTGTTGAAGTAGATTTGCCAGACCGTGCTGCTTTTGAGGCGGAAGGGCCTGAGTTTTATTTTCGCTCGCGTTTTATCCGCAGTTTGTATCCGCATTTGGGAGATAAAAATCTACTGCTCATGTTTGATGAGTTTGAGGAGTTGCAGCGGCGTGTGGAAGACGGCCGTTTACAGCCAGAAATCTTCCAATTCTTGCGTAACCTGATGCAGCACGAGCGGCGCGTTGATTTTGTCTTCTCCGGCACGCACAAACTGGAAGATTTAGGCGCGGAATATTGGTCAATTTTATTCAATATTGCTGCGTACAAGCCCATTACCTTCCTCAGCCCTGGCGAAGTGGAACGATTGATGTTAGAGCCGGTTTTGGCTTATAACGTCGAATATGATCCGCTGGCGATAGACCGTATCATTCACATAACGGCCGGGCATCCTTATTTTACGCAGTTGGTGCTGCACGAGATGATTGTTTACCACAACGAAACACAGCGCAATTACCTGACTGTGGCCGATGTGAATCAGGTTCTTGAGCGTATTGTGGAACGCGGCGAAGCGCATTTTAAGTATATTTGGTCGGAGTCAACGGAAGAGGAACGGGCTGTGTTGCTCGGTTTCACTGAGTTGATGGTGGGCGAGAAACCGGCCAATGTTGAAGATTTACGCCGCCTGCTGCATCAACGTGGGCGGGACACGGCCGATGATTGGACTCATGCGTTAGCCAGCCTGGAAGGGCGCGATATTTTGGCGCGACGTTCACCACGCAGTCAGATTTATCGTTTCAAAGTGGATTTGATCCGTTTGTGGATTGAGCGCACGCGTCCCGCTTTATAGGCGAAAATCTATCCCCTTGCGAAATTTGTGACAGGTTTATACGTTGCGGAAATTGGAAACGGCCGTCCACGGGCCAACTGCTGCTGCATTCCCATTGGCAAGGGGGGTACGGCGGCTTTGCTTGCCGCCCCCTTGCAGCAGTTCCAGCGCAGCAAGCGCCAGCCACTCTTCTGAGGACAGGTCTGGGTGGGATTGCCAGGTGGTCATGTGTTCCGCCAGATAGTTGGTGCTGGTACGGCCGTTGCAAAAATATTCCTCTTCCAAGATAGCCAGCAAATATGGGATGTTGGTTGTCACACCCAAAACGACGGTGTCGTGCAGCGCACGGATCATTTTGCGGCGTGCCTCTTCCCGATCATGGCCCCAGGTAATGACTTTTGCCAGCATGGGGTCATAGTAGGGCGTCACCTCGCTGCCTGCTTCAATGCCATCATCCACGCGCACACCAGGGCCAGACGGCCGTTGATACTGCGTAATTTTGCCGATGGAAGGCAGGAAATTATGCGCCGGGTCTTCCGCGTAAACACGGCATTCAATCGCATGGCCGCGTTGGCGCATATCAGCCTGGGTAAAAGGCAGTCTTTCCCCTTGCGCAATGCGAATTTGCCATGTTGCCAGGTCTAAGCCTGTCACCAATTCGGTCACAGGATGTTCCACTTGCAGCCGCGTGTTCATCTCTAAAAAGTAAAAATTCCCTTCGCCATCAACGATAAATTCGACTGTGCCTGCGTTGATGTAGTGCGCTGATTGCGCCAACGAAACGGCCGCTGTGGCAATGGCTTCGCGTAGGCTGTTGTCTCGTACCACAGGGGCAGGGCTTTCTTCAATGATTTTTTGGTGGCGGCGCTGGATGGAGCATTCTCGTTCAAACAAGTGCAGCACGTTGCTATGTGCATCGGCGAGAATTTGAATCTCGACATGGTGAATTTCTGTGAAATATTTTTCGATGATGACGTGATCGTCGCCAAAAGCGGATTGCGCTTCGCGTCGCGCGGCCTGTACCGCATCGGCAAATTCTGCCTCTGCCCAGACGACGCGCATGCCTTTGCCGCCGCCGCCAGCACTGGCCTTGATCAACACCGGGTAGCCAATGGCCGTGGCTGCCGTGCGTAGTTCGGCGTCTGTTTTGCCTGCGCCATCAACGCCGGGCACAACCGGCACGCTGGCTCTTTGTGCCAGGATGCGGGCGGCTGCTTTGCTGCCCATCATTTCCATCGCTTCTGGGGTGGGGCCAATGAAGGCGATGCCTTGCTCGGCACAGGCGCGGGCGAAGGCGGCGTTTTCGCTGAGGAAGCCGTAGCCGGGGTGAATGGCATCTGCGCCAGATAATCGCGCGATGTCGAGCACTTTTTGCTGGTGAAGGTAAGAGTCAACGGCCGTTACCCCTGCCAACGGATAGCTTTCATCCGCCAGACGCACCCAGGGTGCGCCAGCATCCGCCTCCGAGTAAATGGCAACGGAGCGAATGTCTAATTCACGACAGGCCAGGAAAAGACGGCGGGCGATTTCGCCCCGATTTGCTACGAGAATTTTCTTGAACATACGCGCTTCCTTAAAACAAGCATTTGCTTTGCATCTGGAGACTAAAAATGCAGGTGCCTATTGCCATTGTTTTAGCCATGATTCGGCAAAATCAACGGCCGTTTGTTGCCTGAAGAGGCGACAGGTAGCTGAGCCAACCGGGCCGATGGTCACAGCGCCTGTTTTTTCAAAATCTGCCCCAATGTCAGGGAAAATGTCGTCGTTAAAGTCGATGTCCTGGTAGGATGTCCAGGTCGCCTGGCCGTTGACCAACAGCGGCGCACCTTGCCTCATAAACGGCCGTATTCCCGTCCGGTACTCCGCCAGATGAAATGAAGTATTTGTGTCGAATCCCGTCCCCAAAAACAATACGAATCCATCCAAATCATAAACACGAGCCAGCGGCGAGCCTTCGCCCAGACTGTTTTCCAGTGTGTGATTCGCTGTCACAAATGGCGCTTCTTTGCCCCAGGCCGCAAATGAAACTTGTGGGTGATAACTCCGCAGCACATCCGGCCAGGTGCGAAAGAGTTCTGCAATTTTGCCCATGCCGCGTGTGGGCGTCAGCCGGGGGTCAAAGGCAGGCATGGTGTCTCGGATGAGCTGCTGCCAGGGGCGCGGCACTGGCGGACTGATCCACAGATGCGGATCGGAGTAGTCGCCAGAGTGGGTGGGCATGACGAGTGTGCCGGTTGATGTCAAAACGTCTTGCAAAGCCTGGATAATAGCAACAGGGCCGCCGTTCACCCATCCCAACGTTTTCATGGAGGCGTGTACCAGCAGTGTCATGCCTGCTTCAACGCCAAGCTTTTGCAAATCGACGGCTAAACTTTGCCGCGTGCGCGGCCAGTTGGCTCGTTCGATGGCTTCTGCTTCGTGTGCGATGGCGCGTTCTTTTGTCATGAATCGGTTGTGGAGGAATCGGCCGTTTCTTGCCAGTCAGGCCGCCGTTTTTCCAGAAAAGAACTCATCCCCTCGCGCCCTTCGTCACTGGCGCGGCGTTGGGCAATTATGTTTGAGGTGTAATCACGCAATGCGCTTTTGGGTTGATAGGCGGCGGTGCGAATCAGCTCTTTAACGGCCGTTTGTGCTTCCGGCCCCGCCAACAACAATTGTTCGACTCGCTCAGCCACTTTTGCATCCAGCTCTTCTTCGCTGACAACATGATGAACCAGCCCAATTTGCTGTGCGCGTTGTGCATCAAAGCGCTCACCGGTGAGGAAGAGTTCACGGCCGTTTCCCACGCCAATTTTCGCCAGTACAAATGGCGAAATGACAGCGGGGACAATGCCCAGACGCGCTTCGCTAAAAGCAAATTTTGCGCGTGTCACAGCTACGGCAATATCACAGCAGCTTACCAGACCCACGCCGCCGCCGATTGCCGCGCCATTGATACGGCCGATAACGGGTTTGGTGCAGCTATCAACTGCTTGCATCAGGTCAAAAATGGCTTGTCCGTCGGCCACGTTTTGTGAGAATGTGTAGTCGGCGGCGGCCCGCATCTCGTTCAAATCAGCACCGGCACAAAAGGAACGGCCGTTTCCCGTCAACACCACCACGCGCACATCATCCCGTTCATTCACCGCCTTAAATATTTTTGTTAAAGCGGCAATCAATGCCGTATTCAGGGCATTATGATTTTCTGGTCGGTTCAGCGCCACCGTGACTACTGCTCCAGCTTGCTCCCAGACAACCAGTTCATCCATTATTCAATCTCCAATTGCTTTTCAACAAAAACGCCCCTCGATTGTAGCGAGGGGCGTTAGAAAATCAAAAAAGGGAAACAGTCACCTATTGATCGTATGTAAAGGGTGCCGCTTCTTCAATGACCGGCTGCTCAGGAATCATGCCCTCGTTCATCAGCTTCTCAAACTCGCTGCGGTCAAGGGTTTCCACTTCCATCAGCAGATTTGCCAAATTCTCCATTTTGTGTCGGTTTTCACGGACAAGGTTCAGTGCACGGCCGTAATTTTCTTCCAAAATACGGCGCACCTCTTCATCAATGGAACGTGCCGCTTCTTCACTGTAGTCGCGTCCCATCCCCCAGCCCAGTTCACGCCCTAAAAATGGGTTATTGGAATTCTCGCCATATGTAGGCAGACCCAACTTGTCCGACATGCCATATTCCATGACCATTGCCCGTGCCATGCGTGTTGCTTGCTGCAAATCATTCGACGCACCGGTTGTGATACGGCCGAAAAATATTTCTTCTGCCGCACGCCCACCCAAAGCCATTGAAATGCGATCTTCAAAATATTCACGGCTGTAGACAAAGCGATCTTCAGGCAGCGGCATCACGTACCCACCCGCGCGTCCACGCGGCACAATGGTGATCTTTTGGACCGGGTCCGTGTTCAACAGATGAAAACTTACAACAGCATGTCCGGCTTCGTGATAAGCAACCGTTTCTTTGTCCGCTTGACTCATAACCCGGCTTTTCCGTTCCGGCCCCATCACAACGCGGTCAAACGCATCCTGAAACTCTAACAAGCCGATGGTACGCCGATTACGCCGTGCCGCAAAAATAGCCGCTTCATTTAGTAAGTTTTCCAGGTCTGCGCCAGAAAAACCGGCCGTTAAGCGTGCCATGTCGTCAAAACTTACTTCTTTCGCTACCGGCTTGCCGCGTGCATGCACTTTCAGAATCATCTCGCGCCCTTTGATGTCGGGCAAATCGACAAACACCTTGCGGTCAAAACGGCCGGGGCGCAGCAAAGCGGGGTCAAGAATGTCGGCACGATTCGTGGCAGCCATGACAATGACATTCGTCTCGTTGTCAAAGCCATCCATTTCCACCAAAATCTGGTTGAGCGTCTGTTCTCGTTCGTCATGTCCGCCGCCTAAACCTGCACCGCGCTGCCGTCCCACTGCGTCAATTTCATCGACAAACACAATGGACGGTGCTGACTGTTTGGCTTTGTCAAACAAGTCACGGACACGGCTGGCACCGACACCAACAAACATTTCGACAAATTCAGAACCAGAAATATGGAAGAAGGGAACGCCAGCTTCTCCTGCCACCGCACGCGCCAGCAATGTTTTCCCTGTTCCAGGCGGGCCAACCATGAGGACACCCTTGGGAATGCGTGCCCCAACTTGCACAAATTTTTCTGGTTCTCGCAAGAACTGGACAACCTCTTGCAATTCTTGTTTGGCTTCCTCAACGCCAGCAACGTCGTCAAACGTGACTGTGGGACGATTGGCATCATTGAGATTTTTGGCACGGCTGCGGCCAAAACCAAAAATGCTGTTGCCGCCACCGCCTTGCATCTGCCGGAAGCCGCGCGAGAAAATCCAAATTAGCAGTAGAAATGGGCCAATGGTGAGGACAATGCTCAGCACATTTTGCCACACTGTCTGGTCATTGATCGCCAGGTCAACATTGTACTCTTGCAAAGTGTCGGTTGTGACACCGTAAAAAGCGAGCGTCTCTTCCAGACTGCCGCGTGCATCAACTGTTGTCACCAGCTCTTCATTGTTTTCTAGTGTCAAAGTCAGGCGGCTGCCGGTTAAGGTGACCCGTGTCACGTCGCCAGCTTTGATGCGATTCATCGCTTCTGTCAGGTCAATACGAGCTGCGCTGGCAAAGCGATTGTTTAGGAAAAAGTTTAGCCCTAAGATAATGGCAAATAGGGCCAGTATCCACACCCATGCTGGAATACCAGGACGTGATTCATTTGGGGGTTGGTCATCCATGATTAATTTTTATGCTCCTCAATATTCTCCTGCTCACAATACGCTTGTGTTTTATGGAGCAGGCTTACTCTTTTACGGGATATTGGTTTATCAAAACACGAATTCATCAGAGTTGTATAGGACTATTATAAGCGGTTGCTTAAAAACTTTCATCATAATAGCGGCGTCGGGACTGCGCGTGCGGCACCGGATATTGTGACTTTGCACGCACGGGTACCGGTACGGGTACGGGGGTGGGTGTCGGCGCAAACATCGCTTCCATGATCAATCGTAGATGTTCGCGGGCATATTGCAGCCTTTTTTTGACAGTGGTCAATGGTAATTGCAATGTTTTAGCAATTTCATTTTGGGAATATCCGCGCAGATAAAACATTTCTGTCACCTCTTGTTCATGCTCTGGTAGTGCGCGAATTGCAGCCATTACTTTATCCTGGAGTTCGATGGACTCTATAAGTACGGCAGGTTCATCATCTGTGGACAAATCCGTGGTCAAATCAATTGGTTTTGTTGATATTTTATGACTGCGGATAAGGCGGTGACATTGGGAAATGACAATTTGTTTGAACCAGCCAATAAAAGCATCTGGTTCGCGCAGTTGATGCAGGTTTTGGTAAGCTGTGACGAATGCCTCTTGTGTGGCATCTTGTGCCAGGTGAACGTCGCCTAACACATGATAGGCCCAGACATAAGCTGCGTCTTGAAACCGACTTACCAGTTCGGAAAAAGCTTCGTGTCTGTACTGACGATCTTTGTGTGATCGTGCATCTTGCACCAATGTTGCTACCGCTTGCATAATGTCTCCGTTTTGCGCGCCAGACGATCCTTTTCAGGATTATCTACTAGTAAAGAGCCAATGATGACAAAAAAGGTGACAAATTCGTCAAATTGGTATTGTTTCCAGGCGTCAGTCAAATTTTTTATGCGTATCGTTGTTTTATCATCAAGCTTTGGCTCGTCCAAATTCCTGGTCATTCTCTCAGGTTTGTCTTAGTGGTTGGCCGTAAATAGTTGGTGGAGTGATGTCACCTGGATTATCTATTTTAATGTTAGCGGACTGCTCCTTTCTGTTAATTAGACGATAAAGTTTTGTCGCTGCTTACATTTGCGGGCATATCCGTGTACAATAAACGCATGGCATATGGCACGAGGCAAGCTGGCACTTCGGTCTGGGTGAAAGTTTTGACGCGCAATTTTCCAATTGTGTTGTTTTTGATTTTGGCGATGGTGGGGATGACGGCCGTTTACTGGTTTTTTTCTCCCGCCGACAGCAGTGCCGATGATATGTTTGCCGCAGTGACAACTTATGACGGGTTAACCGCACCCATTTATAAAAACGTCCCTGAGAAACCGGTTGTACAGCGTCTGGCACAAAGCCCTGGCCCTACGCGCGTTGCCATCATTGTGGGGCATCGGAACAGTGACAGTGGGGCTGTTTGTGATGATGGCTTGACCGAAGTTGAGGTCAATGCGGATATTGCAGAGCGTGTGTATGCACAGCTTACGGCGCAGGGCATTCATACCGATTTGCTTGATGAATTCGACCCGCATCTGACCAATTACTATGGCACGGCTTTGATTTCCATTCATGCCGACTCTTGTGTTTACTACAACGACTTAGCAACCGGCTTTAAGATTGCCGGTTCATCTTTTACCGATTCCAGTCAACTTTCCATTTGCGTTGAGTCAGCCTATCGTGATGCCACGCAAATGTTTTATCATGAGAATACGATTACACCACACATGACAGATTACCATGCCTTCCGTGAGATTGCGCTTGGGGTGCCCGCGATCATCATTGAAACAGGTTTTATGAATTTAGACCGGCAGATGATTACCACGCAGGCGGATGTTCCAGCCGCGGGTATTGCTAACGGGATTCTGTGTTTTTTAGATAAACAGTAATCAGATTGATTTCACGGGTAATGGATTATGGATCAAGGGAATGCCGCTTTGCTGCGGCAAGCGCAGGCAGCAATTAGACAGGGGGAGAAGCACCAGGCAAGGCAACTGTTGCAGGAAGCGCTGCAACGGGATCGGGATAATTATGTGGCGTGGCTGTTGATGGCTAGTGTCACAAATGATCCGCGTACCTCTTTGGGGTATGTGAAGCAGGCGGCGCAGCTGAATCCTTCGGCGGCGACCGTGCAGAAGGCTTTGGTTTGGGCGGAGAATCGTGTGCAGACGGCGGCGGCAGCGGCTGATACGGCCGTTTCCCAATCACCCCCTCCCGTCGAAAAACGGCGTTGGTGGCTATGGGGCGGTGTCGCCCTGACCCTTTTGTTGGTTGTCCTCGCCATTTTCTCTGCCCTGTATTGGCCGGGTAGGAACGCGCAAGCTGCGGTTGAAATGGCAAGTGTCGTCACCTTGTCCACAATGACACCGGCTGCGGAACTGGCATCGGGTGCGTTACCGGCTGATGTGGCTGAAGTTGGTGGAGAAGAAACGGCCGTTGCCACACCCACCATCGCGCCATCCTTTACCCCAACCCCCGTACCGCATATCGTTGCCAAAAACATCGGTCAGAGTAAAGACAACGACGACCACCAGCCCCGGCCAACCTGGACACTCACACCCAGCCCCACACCCACGCCGACCCCCACAAATACGCCAATGCCCACGTTCGTCGCCCCTCAAAGCGGCCCGGTATCGCGCCCCTTTGGGGTGGGCGCAAACGAGCGTTGGGTGGATGTGAACCTGACGACGCAGTCGTTGGTGGCGTATGAAGGGGATACGGCCGTTTTATCGACATTCATCTCTAGTGGCACCTGGCAGCATCCCACCGTCACCGGTCAATTTCGCATTTACCTCACGTACCAAAGCCAGACAATGGATGGCCGCCGCCTGGGATACGACTATTATCTGGAAAACGTCCCTTATGTGATGTACTTTTACGAAGATTACGCGCTGCACGGCACATTCTGGCACAACAACTTTGGCACACCCATGAGTCACGGCTGTGTAAACATGAAAACGTCCGAAGCGGGTTGGTTGTACGAATGGGTAAGTATCGGTACACTCGTTAACGTACATTATTGATAGCAATCGTCTGTCCATGAAGAGGCGAAGTAGCAATGGACAAACTCAACAGGCACATCTGGCAAAGCAGACACAATAAGTCTGCACCGCCAAATAAAGCGCAATACAACACAACTTGTTTATGAAATCGGACCCGATGCGTGGGAGGAACTCTTTCAACATCGGGTCTTTTTCTGCCCAAATTAGCCGTGACCCGTACCCGATTACGGATTATCGAATTTACATGGAGGAAGAGTCATGCCCTTAAACATTATTATTGGTGCCCAATGGGGCGATGAAGGCAAAGGTCGAATTACCGATTTGTTGGCAGCTAAAGCGGATGTCGTTGCCCGTTATAGTGGTGGCGATAATGCCGGTCACACCGTGACCATCGGCGCTGATGTGTTCAAATTACACCTGATTCCATCAGGGATTATTCATGATACAGTGGCTTGCATCATTGGCAATGGCGTTGTGATCAATCCCAAAGTGCTGCTGCATGAAATGGATGCCCTTGCCGCGCGTGGGGTTGATGTCAGCCCGGCTTGTTTGCAGATTAGCCGCCGTGCTCACCTCATTACGCCAGCGCACATTGCCCTGGACAAAGCCAAAGAAATGCAGCGCGGCGCGGAAGCTATCGGCACAACGCTGCGCGGTATTGGCCCGGCTTACACAGATAAAATTAGCCGTACTGGGATTCGCGCCGGACTTTTTGCTGACCCTGAAGAATTGGCGGAAGCGATTCAGGCACATGTTGAGGCGCACAATGAAGTGCTCACAAAGATTTACAACATGGAGCCGTTGGATGCGAATGTCGTTGCCGCCGATTTTGCAGCCTATGCGCAGCGCTTAGCGCCACATCTGGTGGACAGCGGCGTGGTGATTGATGAGGCTTTGCGTAACGGCCGTTCCGTGTTAGCCGAAGGCGCACAAGGCACATTGCTGGACATCGATCACGGCACCTATCCCTTTGTCACCAGTTCCGCGCCGACAGCGGGCGGTGCCTTAACCGGTTTGGGCGTTGGCCCCAAGGTCGTTGGCGAAATCATGGGCGTTGCCAAGGCGTTTACCACCCGTGTCGGCAGTGGCCCATTCCCCACCGAATTGGACGGCGACATGGCGATGCGCCTGCGCGGGACGGGGGCAAATCCGTGGGATGAATATGGCACGACGACGGGGCGTCCCCGCCGTGTTGGTTGGCTCGATATGGTCATTTTGCGCCATGCACATCGGGTGAACAGCCTCACCGAACTGGCCCTGACCAAACTCGATATTTTGAGCGGTATCCCTGAAATTAAGGTGTGTGTGGGCTACGAAATAGATGGTGTACGCATTGATTATTTCCCCAGTGACCTGCGCACGTTGGCTCGCTGCCAGCCCATTTATGATACGCTGCCCGGTTGGCAAGAGGACATCATGGATGTGCGTGATTTTGCACAGTTACCGGCCAATGCCCAGGCTTATGTGAATTATGTTAGCGAGCAATTGGGCGTGCCCATTCCCATTATTTCGGTTGGCCCAGGCCGCGCACAGACGATATTGAAAGGTTGAGATTGGGCGCTTAGCGTTACTATTTGGAGGATGCTGTGAGCGATTACGATACCATTGTCATTGGATCGGGGGCGGGTGGTTTGACAACGGCCGTTTCCCTGGCGCAAGCTGGTCAAAAAGTGTTGGTCTGTGAACAACACGAAGTTCCCGGCGGTTGGACTCATTCTTTCACCCTGGAAGGCTACCGTTTTAGCCCTGGCGTTCATTACATCGGCAGTTTGGGGCAAGGCGAGCAGCTGCGTTCCATTTATGAAGGGTTGGGCGTGTCGCAAGACCTCTCTTTTTGCGAGTTGAACCCCGATGGCTTCGATCATGTGATTGTGGGCAATGAACGCTTCGACATTCCCAAAGGGCGCGACAACTTCATCCATCGCCTGAAAGATCGTTTTCCCCGTGAAGTCAATGGCATTGACCGCTATTTCGCCATCATGGACGATTTGTTTGCCGATTTGCGCACGTTATCCCGTTTGCAAAATCCGTTGCAATTGGCGCAGGCGCGTACCTTTTGGCGTTGGGGTTGGCGTACCGGGCAGGCTGTTCTCGATTACTGCTTCACAGACCCGCTGCTGAAGGCGATTCTCTCTGCACAATCCGGGGATCATGGCATGCCTCCTTCCCAGGTTTCTGCGCCGATGCATTTGGGGATTACGGAGCATTACTTGAATGGCGGCTATTATCCCTTGGGCGGCGCATTTGCCATTCCCCGCGCCTTTGTGCGTGCGCTGAAACGCGCTGGCGGCGAGATTCGCCTGTCTACTCCTGTGCAGCGGATTTTGTTGGAAAACGGCCGTGCCGTTGGTGTGGAATTGGCGGGCGGCGAAACTTTACGCGCCCGCCATATTGTCAGCAATGCAGACCCGGAAATGACTTTTGGCAAATTGATTGGACGTGAGCAGCTGCCCTGGCAATTACGGCGCAAAGTTAACAAGGTGCGCTATTCTGGTTCGGCGCTCAGCCTCTTTTTTGCGGTGGACATGGATTTGCCAGCAGCGGGATTGGATTCTGGCAATGTCTGGTTTTACCGGCATGCTGATGTCGATGGTCTGTATCAGCAAGGGTTGGGCGACCGGATTTTGCATGCGGAGCGTGCCGATGCCTTGTTCCTCACCGTCACGACGCTCAAAGACCCATCGAAAATGCACAGTGGTCATCATACGTTGGAGGCATTTACGTTTGTGGGATACGAGCCTTTTTGGCGATGGGCCAATCAGCCTAATGGGCAGCGTGGCGCGGATTACCAGGGGTTAAAGAATCAGTTAGCCGATAAGATGTTTGCCACAATTGAGGAGATTGTGCCCGGCATTCGCGATCATGTCGTGTTTTGTGATTTGGGCACGCCGCTCACCAATCAGCATTACCTGGCTGCGCATCGTGGCAATTTGTATGGCATTGCCAAAAGCCCGTTCCAGATGGGGCCGTTTTCGTTTGCGGTGAAATCGGCCGTGCCGGGATTGTGGCTGTGCGGGGCGAGCACATTGTCGCATGGTGTGTCTGGGGCGACGGCGTCGGGCATTGCCGCGGCACGCAGCATTTTGGGCTGCCGTACCCGTGACCTGCTGCAACAAAATGGGCCAACGTTGTCCATTTACCCATCAGAAAATGTAGAGCAATGGCCGCCGGAGTTACAGGCAAAAATTGCGCTGCGGCAGCAAGAAATTGAGGCAGCATCTGCCTGAGATTTCGCGTCTTTTATTGTTTTCCTGTGCGTTTTTTCCCTTTTACTCGTCTCATAACCCGGTCAGCCCTGACCCGGTCGGCATGGCTGTTGCTGCTGGCCGGGTTTGTTTTTGTCCTGACTTATCGTGCGCCGGTATCCAGTACGGGGAGTGACCCTTTTTTGAGCCTGTTGGTGTCGCAGGCGGTTGTGGAGCAGGGCACAGTGCAGTTGGATGCGTACCAGGAGCAGATGGCGTCTGCTTTCACTGATAATTATCGGTTGGTGAAGGCGAACGGGCATACGTTTTACGTGTATCCTAATATGCCATCTCTGTTGGCGGTGCCGGTGGTGTGGGGGCTGCGGCAGTTTGGGTGGGACATGACGCAACGGCCGTTTTCCGATGCGGCACAGCGCTTGTTGGCTTCCTCATTGTGCGTGTTCATTTTGTTCACCTTGTATGCGACAGCGCGGCTTTATCTGCCGACGCGCAGCAGTTTGTGGCTAACGGCCGTTTTCATGTTGGGCAGCAGCCTGGTGAGCACATTGGGTGTCGCTTTTTGGAGCGCCGACTTTGCCACACTGTTTGGTGCCATCGTTTTGCTGCTGTTGTCCTTGCACGAGCAAAAGCGCCCGGTGCGAGGGCTGCCGCTCTGGTTAGGCGTGGCGCTTTTCTTTGCTTATGCTTGCCGCCCGACTATGGCCGTGTTGGTGGCTCTGGTTTTGCTTTATTTGCTGTGGGTTGATCGGCGCGTGGGTTTGGAAACGGCCGTTATTGCCGCTTTTTGCCTGGGGTTGTTCAGCTGGCACGCACATGCCACCTATGGCTCGTGGCTGCCGCCGTACTTTTTAGCCAGCACCAGCCGCGAATTTAGCAGCGCCAACGCGGCGCCCTGGCTGGCTGCTTTGTATGGCATCACGTTTAGTCCAGGGCGTGGACTGTTCACTTTTACGCCAACGCTTCTATGGGTGTTGGCTGGCGTTATCTGGCAGGTGGCTTATGTGCGCCGTCGCCCATTGGCCTTGCTGCTGTTGGCCTGGATGAGTTTGCACGCGCTGATGATTACACGCTTTTGGAATTGGTGGGGCGGGTTTTCGTTTGGTCCCCGTTTGTTTACGGAGCTGCTGCCGGGATTTGCCTGGCTGGCGGCTGTTTTGTGGGCACGGGTAACGGCCGTTGCCCCACAGCGCCTGCGCACGCGTATTGCCGCCACTTTTTTAGGGTTGGGTGCGCTGAGTATTTTTATTCACAGTTACAGCGGCTTGCACAATTTGGCGGCGATTGAGTTGGATGGCGGCGTGCTGCCGCCGCATGTCGATCATGCGCCCGCGCTGCTTTTAGATTGGCGTTTTCTGCCATTTTTGGCTGACGCCGACACGCTGTGTGCGCGTAATGCCGCTTATTTTGGACAGCAGGAGGGAAACGGCCGTTTGCGTTTGTCGCCCCTGGTGTGGGATGAGCCTGTGTTTTGGCGCGAGGCTGATAATGTGCGCCTGTTGCCCAATTTGCCATGGTCAGAACCCGAAGAGTCGCCGCCTCAATTGGCCCCCAATGCCGCTTATCGCACTTATTTACCCGTCATCATCAATCAGGCTCCGCTGCACGCATTTTTTATCGGCTGGGGATATGCACAAATCGAAGTGGTCTGGTCGCTTTGCCCTGAGGCGACGATTTTGTTTGTCGCCCCACCTGATGTGGATGCAGACAGCACCTATTTGCTGGCTGTCACGGGGCGCAGCAAACAGCGGCAGACAATGGAAATCGTGTTGAATGGCACAGTCCTGGGCAATGTGCAATTTGACGAGGCGACGAGCACGCAAAGCGTGCCGGTTGCCGGAGCATGGCTGCGGGCAGACGCTTATAACCAATTGACCTTTGTCTTGCCCGTCACCACACAGTCTGATGACACGCCGTTTCGTTATGGGGTTGCGCTCAATCAATTTGCCTTGCAGCGCAAGTAACGGCCGTGCCGATTTACGTGTAGATATTTTCGCGTATCCAACCTTTGGGGTAAAGGCTCTCAACCAGTCCTGCGTGGGCGCGATAGACGCCGACACCCATTGTGAACCCCTGGTACCGTAGAATGATGTACCCTGTGCCGGTGCAGTGGCTGGCTTGTGTGGCGCTAATCTTGAAATCATGCCGTGCCACATAGTTTGCCACTTGTTCTGGCTCAAGATCAATGGTGTTACGTGTTGCCAGATGCCCAAAAATCATGGCCGCTGCTGTGGTCAATTTGGGGTATTTGCCGTCAACGTTCATGAAATGCAGCCCAATGGTGTCTGCGTTGAGTTTACTGGGTGGGAGATGATGCTGCTGGGCCAGGTAGAGGCGCTTGCGACTCCAGCGAAACAGGTGGTAGCTGCTAAATTGCGCTGGTGTGAAGCCATAGCGTTCACAGAGAATGGTTAGCCAGGGTTCTGGCTCGATGTCTAATGGCGCGGTGTTGTCGCTTGGGGTGATGGGGGAAACGGCCGTTCCCTTTTCCAATACGGCAATGAAAAATCCGCCTGTATCATTTTGCTGCGGCCAGATACGCAGCGCCAGGCGCAGCTCTTCGCGTAGCGAATCCCCTTGCCATTCTGTAATTCCTGGGGAAGTGGCAAAGCCAGGAATATGCGCGGGGAGGAGGCGCAGGGCATCCGGGCCAGCTTCGCGCAAAATGGCGTCAATGACCAGTTCGTTTTCTTCAGGGGCAAAGGTGCAGGTGGCATAGACGATGCGCCCGCCAGGGCGGCACAGCTGTACTGCTTTGCGCAGCAATGCTTTTTGGGGGCCAGCCATCTTCAATGAGCCGTTGAGCGATGCCTTTTGCAGCGCAGATGGGTCTTTGCGGCAGGTTCCTTCGCAGCTGCATGGCGCGTCTACCAAGATGCGGTCAAAGGTTCCGGCGTGTTTGGAGAAATTGCTGCCGTCATACGTGGTGGTGGTGATGTTGAGCAGGCCAAGGCGATCCAGATTTTGGCGGGCGGCACGCATACGGCTGATGTCCCGGTCATTGGCGATGACGAGGCCTTCATTGTGCATGGCCGCGCCTATTTGCGCGGTTTTGTTGCCGGGGGCGGCGCACAGGTCGAGGATGCGTTCGCCGGGCTGCGGATCGAGGAGCATCACGGGCAGCATGGAGACTTCTTCTTGCAGGTGGAATAATCCGGCGAGGTATGTCCAATGTAAGCCGGGCTGAAAGTCGGCGGGCAGGCGGAAGGCATTGGCCTGCCAGGGCATTGGCTGCATGGGCACAGGCAGCAGGGTGGCGAGTTGCTCTGGCGTGGTTTTGAGTGGGTTGACCCAAATGGTGGTGGGTAACGGCCGTTGCACAGCCGCTAAAAACTCATCCCAATCAGCTACCAAGGGGCGATATCGTTCGATGTAATTCATGCGCCAATAATGCCACAAGTTGCATTGTGGCGCACTGCAAGAATAAATGACGCTTGCCCTGCGACTTACCGCTGGCGTTGTGCATCCCTTTTAACCTGCGCTATACTTGCCCTTCCATGAACAAAAACGCAAAAATGCATTTGACAGTGCGCATTTGCATTTGATTGAGCAAGATATGAACAAAGTACCCTGTACTGTAGGCATTTTTGCCCACAATGAAGAAGCAAATATTGGCAAATTGCTGACAAACATGTGTGAGCAGCGGCTGCAAACAGTCGAGATACGCGAGATCATCGTTGTGAGCAGTGGCTCGTTTGATGAGACAGACAGTATTGTGCGCGAATATGCGGCACAAGACCCGCGCATCAAACTATTGGTGCAAGAGCGGCGTGAAGGGAAAGCCTCGGCGATTAACCTCTTTTTGCGGCAAATGACGGAACGGGTGTTGGTGATTTGCAGCGCCGATTTACAGCCAGAGTTGGACACCATCGAGAAGTTGATTGCTCCGTTTGCTGATCCGGAAATGGGCATGACCAGCAGTCGCCCGGTTCCGGTTAATGTTCCCGATACGTTTATGGGATTTGCGGCGCATTTGCTATGGGGCTTGCACCACGAGATTAACGCCAGCGGCGGCTTCAAAGCGGGCGAGATGATTGCCTTTATCAAGATTTTTGAGCGTATCCCGTATAAAACGTCGGTGGACGAGGCGAGCATTGAGCCGGTGATTCGTGGTCAGGGGTACAAGGTGCAATATATTGCCGATGCTGTGGTTTTGAATAAGGGGCCAGAAACGGTGGCTGATTTCTTGCGGCAGCGGCGGCGGATTTATTCCGGTCATCTGGATATTAAGCATTTGCTGGGCTATTCGGTCAGTACGATGAGCGGTGGTCATGTTTTGAAGATGCTGCTGAAGCGTCTGGATTGGCGGCCGAAGCAGTTTGTGTGGACGTGGGGAGTCGTGTTGTTGGAGGTTTACGGCCGTTACCTGGGTTGGCGCGACTTCAAAAACCGTAAAGACCACACGGTTTGGGAAATTGCCAAAACCACCAAAGAGCTTTCACCCACAAAGGAGTAAATAGTATTGGTGGCTGCGAGGCTGCCGATGCTTTACTAACGTATGAATTCAATGTTGGGCGTCTTAGCACGCATTCCTCTGTTCCGGTTGTATCGGCAGTTTGGTTGGCCCAAAATGCTGCCGATCAACATCACCCTTTCCCCATCCCCCAAGTGTAATTCCCGCTGCCTGACCTGCAATATTTGGATGAAGCGCGAGAATGAGCTGAGCCTGGATGAATGGGACAAGGTACTGGCTTCGTTAGGTGATGCGCCTTACTGGTTTACCATCAGCGGTGGCGAGCCGTTGATGTTTCCCGATATTGTGGAATTGACCAAATTGGCTTACAAACATTGCAAGCCGGGCATCATCAATATCCCCACCAACGCCATTCTCAAGAGTGGGCCAGAACGCGTGCGTGAAATTTTGAAAACCTGCACCGATTCGCAGCTCATTATCAATTTGTCGTTGGATGGGGTCGGTGAAAAGCATGATCACATTCGCGGCGTTCCCGGCAACTTTGAGAAGTTTGAGGAGCGTTTGCAGCAATATCTGGAACTGCGTAAGGAGTTTCCCAATTTGGCTGTCGGTATTCATTCGGTTGTTTCCGTATTTAGCGTGGGGCATCTGGATGAATTGATTGCCTATGCTGACCAGTCGGGCGCAGATCAGTTTATCACCGAAATTGCGGAGCCGCGCGTGGAATTGGACACGGTTGGTTTGCCGATTACGCCAGATAAGGCGTCGTATCGGGCGGCCATTAACCAGCTAATTGCCTATGTGAACAGCAAACAGTACAAAGGGGTGTCGCGAATTACCGAAGCGTTCCGCCTGGAGTATTATGATTTGGTGAAGCGCATTTTGGAGGAGCAGGATCAGGTGATTGGCTGTTATGCAGGCTGGGCAAGTGCGCAAATTTATGCGGATGGCACGGTTTGGCCTTGCTGTGTGCGTGCGGATGATTTGGGCAATTTGCGTGACTCCAATTATGACTTTAAGGAAATCTGGTTTGGGGAGAAGATAAAGGATGTGCGGCGTAGTATTGCCGCGAAGGAATGTCATTGCCCGCTGGCAAATGCTTCATACACGAACATGCTGCATGATATTCCGACTGTGACACGCGTGGGCATGAAGGTAATCACGCCGGATGCGATTCAGGTGCGAGGTAAGTGATGGCGTTTGAATGGCTGAGCAAGTTTCATAAAGAGATGGAAAAGCCGGATAACTATGCGGAAAAGACGCTGGCGCAGTATCGGTTGGGGATGAAGGCGAAGGGTTCGATAGCTGGCGTGCGTATTGCGGTGGATGCGGATGGGTGTGAAGCGTGTCGGGCGTTGGATGAAACGGCCGTTTACCATCCCGACGACGCCCCACATTTGCCTTTGCCCACGTGCAGCAAAGGGCGACACTGCCAATGTGTGTATCGGCCGGTGATGACCTATGAAACAGACAATTCGTGAGTTGCGCGGCAACGACGAATTGCATGAACGACAGTGGGAGATTATGGGAGTACAAAGATGCTGACAAAGCTGTCAATTAAGTCGTTATATGCGCTGGCCCTGGCGGAAGGCGAAGGAGTGGGCACAGCTTATGAATATTTTGCCAAGCGCCTGGTGCTTGGCCCCTGGCTGGCGACAATGACCCGGCCACAATCGTTGTTGATTGCCGGTTTACCAGAGAAGTATGGGGCGAGTTTGGATTTTTTGCAGGTGGCGGCGGAATTGGAAACGGCCGTTACCATTGCTGATGATCGCCCGGCCGCCTTGGAGAAAGTGCAAAAAGCGGTAACGGCCGTGCAGGCTGACGGCTGGCTGCGCAACCTCTCTTTGCGTTTAGTTCATGTTCACAGCATGGCCGCTATGGCCGAATTGGACGGGCCATTTGATTTAGCCTTTTCCTCAGAAGTCGTGCAGCGCCTGGCTGACCGCGCCACTTATGCACAGCGCGTGCAGACCTTAGTGACCCATGCGGCAATTTTTACGCCCAATGCGGACAATCCGGCACACACCAATTTGAGCGGATTGTCTGGGCTGCGCCGCAATCAGTTGGCGACGCTGCTGCGTCCTGCCTATGCGGTGCCTGCGCAAAAGCCGTATCGCTTCGGCTACATTGACATGCCCCCATTTCCCCCAGGCATGACCCGCTCCGACGAGCAGCGCGAACAGGCGACAACTGGCGCGATGGAGGCTTTTGCCATGTGGGGATTAGCCTACTATGCACGTGCCGAGCGCCTTTTCCCGTTGGCATGGCGGCAGCGTCAATCCCATATTGTCTATGCTTTAGTTAACTGATGAGAGGCAGATGGCGTACAGTGCCTGAGCGGGATACGCCATTTGTGCGGAGTGTTTGATGAACTGGCTGCGTCAACGTGACAACCAAACTGCGCTGCTGTTGTTTTTGCTGTTAGCCTTGTTGTTCATGAATAAGGCATTGTTTCCCCCGGCGGGGCAGGTGTTGGGTGGCTATGACATGCACGGTTATTACACGGTGCTGCACGAGGCTGTGCGCAAGGCTGTGCATGAGGGGACGCTGCCCTTTTGGGACCCCTATCGCTTTGATGGTAATCCGCTGCTGGCGGATCCGCAGCAAAACGCCTTTTATCCGCCAGCCTGGCTTACGATTATTTTGCCGACTAATGTGGGCATTAGCTGGTATATGCTGCTGCATATCTGGCTGGCAAGTGTTGGCATGTATGCCTTTGTGCGGCGCATGGCTGGCAACAGCCAGGAAAGCTGGCTGCCGGGGCTGTTGGCCGGTGTGGCGTTTGCCTACAGCGGCTTGTTGGCGGGGCGCTTGTGGGCGGGACACAGCACGGTCTATGCAATTGATAGCTGGCTGCCGTGGCTGCTGTTGGCGCTGCATTGGAGTGTGCAGAAGGAACGATGGGAAACGGCCGTTCTCGCTGGCCTTCCCTTTGCTTTGTGTATCCTCGCGGGACATTTGCCCTCATTTTTGTACATTGGACTGGCATGGGGCGCTTTTGCGTTGTATTTGTGGGTGGTGGGAAACGGCCGTCGCCTCTTGGTGGTGCGGCAGTCTGCCATCATGCTCATTGTTGGGTTAGCCCTTGCCACCATTCAATTAGCGCCCTTTGTCCAATTTAGCCTCGCGTCCTCGCGCGTTGCCGAAGCGGATTACGAATTCGCTACCGATTATTCCCTGCCTCCAGCGCATCTCATCACGCTCATTGTGCCCGAATTTTTTGGTGAACCGACGCGCACCGGCTATTGGAGCGTGCCCACCTTTGAAGAGCTGACCTATTACGCCGGAATTTTGGCGCTGCTCGGTATTCTCTTGGCGCTGCGCCGCCCTAACCGCTTAACCTGGTTTTATGTGTTGTTGATGGTCGGCGGCTTGTGGTTGGCGTTGGGTCGCTATGGCGTGCTCTACAAATTTGCCTTCGATTGGCTGCCGCCGTTTCGCCTGGTGCGTGCGCCGGGGCGAGCGGCATTTTTGTTTTTGACGGCGGCGACGGCTTTGCTCGGCCATGCCTTGACACAATGGATGACCGTCCCATTGGCGGAACGGCGAGAACAGTTAGCCAGCTATTGGCGCTGGAGCCTTTCTGTGTTTGGTGTCGCCTTGTTTGCGGCGCTGGCGGCGACCGGCGCGGTGTTTATGGCCGTGCATCCGACGGACACAAGCGGCCGTTTGTGGCAGCAAATAGGCGGGTACAGCATTGCGCTGGTGATGGTGGTCGTTGGCGGCTCTTTGTTGTGGGCGTATTTGACGACGCCCGATACGCGCCGTCGCCGTTGGTTTGGCGGCGCATTGCTGCTGCTCTCTGTTGCTGATATGTGGCTGTTCTCGTTCAAAATGGTGCGTTTGCAACCGATGGAGCCTGACGCGCTTTGGTTGGAGACGAAGGCCATGGTTGGCGATAGGGTGGAAAAGGTGCTGCCTTGGGCTGTGCCGGAGTTTAGCCAGAGCTTCTCCCTGTCGACAGAGGTGTACAGCATTTTTGGGTACGCTTCGATGCAGCCGGAGGACACGATTGCCCTGGCAAGTTCGGTGCCCGACCCACGTTCGTCGGCGTATGATGTGTTGGGCGCGGCTTATGTGGTGTCGCCGGTGCCGCTAGACCAATTTACGGAGGGGGAACGGCCGTTAACCTTGGTCGAGCAAAGCAGCAATGCCTGGATTTATCGGCGTGGGCGTGTGCTGCCAGTGGCGCGATTGGTGTATGCGGCAGAAGTGATTCCCGATGCGGAAACGGCCGTTGCCCGTGTCCACCAACCCGACTTTGACCCGGTGACAACGGCCATTGTGGATACAGCGCCAACTTGCTCCTTGGGCGCTGCGCCGCCGACACCCGGCACGGCCGAAATTGTGGAAACCAAAGCCGGTTACTGGCGGATTCAAACGCAAAGCACAGCTCCCGCGCTGCTGCTGCTGGCCGAAAATGCGTATCCTGGCTGGCAAGTGACGGTGGATGGCACAGCGGCCGAGGGATTAAAGGCGTATACGGCCGTACGCGCCGTTTGCGTGCCAGCCGGGGAACATGTGGTGGAATGGCAATTTGAACCCACCATTTACTGGTTTGGTGGGGGGATCACGCTGGTGACATTACTGGCGTTGTTCGTCGCCCTTATCCGTTATAGAAAGCCTTAATCGCGTTCGCTACCTGCGCTACATGCGCTTCTGGCATGGTTGGGTACATGGGCAGGGAGAGGATGCGTGCGGCGCAGTTTTCGGTGATTGGCAGGCTGTTTGCCCCATAGCCAAGATGGTCGTAGGCGGGTTGGTGGTGAACGGGCTGCGGGTAATGAATGGCTGTGCCAATGCCTTGTGCCTGCAAATGTGTGCGTAAAGCGTCGCGCTGCTCCGTTTGGATGACGTAGAGATGATAGACATGGCGGGCAAACGGCCGTTCCGCTGGCAGCGTCAGGGGCAAAGCCGCCAGCGCCTGTGCATATTGATTTGCCAGACGGCGGCGTGCCGCATTCATGCCATCCAGATAAGCTAATTTGACGCGCAGCAGTGCCGCTTGCAATTCATCGAGGCGGCTGTTGTAGCCGGTTGTTTCGCTGATATACCGTTGTTTCCAGCCATATTGGCGCAGCGCCAGCAGCCGTTCTGCCACTTCGTCATGGCGTGTGACCACTGCGCCACCATCCCCCAGCGCCCCTAGATTTTTTGTCGGGTAAAAGCTAAAAGCGGCGGCGTCGCCAAAGCTGCCAACTATTTTGCCATGATAGCGCGTGCCATGAGCCTGGGCACAATCTTCTAACACGTAGAGTTTGTGCTGACGCGCCAGGGCGAGGATGGGGTCAAGGTCGGCTGGATGGCCGTAAAGATGGACGGGGATGATCGCTTTGCTGCGCGGGGTGATGGCTGCTGCCAACAGGGCCGGATCGAGGGTATAGGTGTCAGGCTCGATGTCTACGAAGACGGGCGTGGCTCCGGCAAGTTCAATGGCGGCAATCGTGGCAACGGCCGTATGCGCTACTGTAATCACTTCATCGCCAGGCCCCACTCCCAGGGCACGCAGCCCCAACAAAATGGCATCCGTGCCGGAAGCGACGCCGACGGCGTGTTCGATGCCGATGTAGGAGGCGAATTCTGCTTCAAAGGCGCTGACTTCTTCGCCTAAGATGTACCATCCGCTGGCGATGGCTTGGGAAACGGCCGTGTCCAATTCGGCTCGTAAGGCTTCATACTCTGCTTTCAGGTCAACAAATGGGATATTCATGGTCACAAATTTAGAGGTTGGAGGCCAAGAATGAAATAGTACGGAATCCCCAAGCCCCAGACTCAAATATAATGTGCTAAATGCTCTTGATAATAGGCCAGTGTCCGCGCCAGCCCTTCGCGCAGGCTGATTTGTGGCTGCCAGCCCAGTTTGCTGCGAATTTTGCGATAATCGCCATAAAAATCGCCAATATCAATTCGTTTGCGGTCGGGTGGGAAGGGAACGATTTCGTAACTGCCACGGCCGTTTATTTCGATCATCATCTCCGCCAGATTGACAAGATTAATCGGGTCATCGCTGCCCAGGTTGTAAATCTGGCCGTTAGCTGTGTCATGCATCGCAACCAACAGCAGCACATCCACCACATCATCCACATAATTGAAATCGCGCACCTGCAAGCCATCGCCAAAAATTTTCAGCGGCTCCCCTTCAACAAGTTGGCGAATCCACCAGCCAATGAATGTTTGGCGGGCATCTTTGACGCGCATGCGGGGGCCATACGTATTGGTCAGGCGCAGCGATACCGTTTTTAACCCATACACATTGTGGTAGACAATGTGATACCACTCTCCCGCCATCTTATTAATGCCATTCACGTCTACCGGTTGCAAAGGATGGCGCTCATCGACAGGTAGATACTCCGGTTTGCCATAAATTTGGCGTGTGCTGGCAAAGACAATGTTTGCGTCGGGGTTGTTGTGGCGGCACGCTTCCAGAATCGAAAGCTGGCTGCGGGCGTTGATTTCCAGGTCAGTGTACGGGTCAACCATGCTGTCCGTGTGGCTGACCTGCCCGGCCAGATTGAAAATGTAATCTTGCCCCTGTACCAGATAACGCATCCCATGTTCATCACGCACATCGGCGATGTTGACACGCACCTGTTCCCGTATGCTATGAACGTTGAAGAAATTGCCGCCATATTCAGGGATGAGCGAGTCAACCAGCAGCACATCTGCACCAAGATGGGCCAGGCGATGGGCTAAGTTAGAGCCGATAAATCCCAACCCGCCGGTGATGAGCACATGTTTGCCGCGAAAATGGTCTGTGAAAGATGGCATTGCCATAAAGATTTCCTACCGCTAGCGATTTGTGATGATGAAAATTCCAGCCTTCTCGTATCTGCACAGCCTGTTTTGACGCGATACCGAGCCGCGTACTTACTGATTGCCGATCACCGAATACTGACTGTTTCTCTGCAAATGTTCCTTGTGCAGCACTAAACGCACCCATAGTTTGCTCAGGTCATAGGCGACACGAGCCAGGCGGCGAAAGTTGAAGAACTGCGATTTGCCGTAAGCACGGTGGAAGTGATGCACCGGTGTTTCTGCCAGACGGAAGCCGGCATCTTGCACTTTTTTCATCATTTCTACGCAAATGACACCGCTATCGGCCGTTAACTCCACTTTGTCAAAGATGGAGCGGCGCATCAAGCGAAAGTCACAATCGACATCTTTCAATTTGAGGCGAAAAACGAGTTTGATGAAATATTGGTAGAGACGGCCGATTATGATTCGGTGCAAAGGATCATGCCGTTCAATTTTCCACCCATTGATAAAATCAACGTCGTCCGATGCCAGTTGTGCCAGATTCTTTAATTCACGCGGATCATATTGTGCGTCCCCATCAGTATAGAAAATCCACTCTTTTGTGGCATGGGCAAAACCGGAGCGCAGTGCGCCGCCATAGCCACGATTCTTTTGATGGTGAACCACGCGTACCTCATTTGGGTAAATACGTGCCAGTTCATCCAGAAGAACGGCCGTATTGTCTTTACTGCCATCATTGATAATGATGATTTCATAATCATCGGTCAATTCACGCAGCGTGAGCAGAACGGTGATGACCATGCTCGGAATGGTACCGGCATCATTGTAAGCCGGAAAAAAAGCTGAAATGCTCATGTTATACGTCATGATGAAACTCCGGTGTCGTCTGTTTTTTTGCCGAGGGCGAGGCTGGTTAAACTCAATGATAAATGATGCCGGATGAGCCAATTGGCTTTGAAAAAGCAGGTGAATAATTGCTTTTGCTGCATTGCTCAATTAGTGCATCAATACCACAACTTACATCTATCATTTGCGTGTTGTTGCGGTCAAGGTAAATTTGTCGCCGCACTGCCCTCATCATTTACTGCCTTGTGCATATTGCATAGATGGTCTGTCTCTTTTCAGTTTCATAACGGCGTCAAATATAGTCAAATTTGGGAGAAAGTGCTACCTGCGGGTACAATCAAGTCTTTACCATAACGCTAAGTAGAGAAAGAATTGTGAAAGTAATTATTGTTATACCAACTTACAATGAAGCGAATAACTTGCCAGCCATGGCAGAGGCGATTTTTGGTTTGCCGTTGGATGATTTGCATCTGATTATTGTGGATGATAATTCTCCTGATGGAACCGGGAAAATTGCTGATGATTTGGCGGCGGCACATCCGGAACACATGACTGTGATGCATCGTGCGGGCAAATTGGGGTTGGGCACAGCTTATGCATCTGGCTTCCAGGTAGCCCTGGCGCAGGGGGCGGATGTGGTTGTGCAAATGGATGCTGATTTTTCGCATTCACCAGAATATATCCCGCAAATGGTCGCTAACTTGCAGAATTATGATGTGGTCATTGGTTCACGCTATGTGGAGGGGGGCGGAACGGATGAGCGTTGGTCCTGGTGGCGTTATTTGCTCTCCTGGTGGGCAAATCAGGTGTATACGCGTCTGATTTTGGGAGTGAAGGTGCAAGATGCCACGGCCGGATTTAAGGCGTTTCGCCGTCGTGTCTTGGAGGCCATTGATTTCACGCAGGTGGTGAGTAATGGCTATGTCTTTCAGGTGGAAGTCGCTTATTTGTGCCAGAAGTTGGGCTTCAACATGCAGGAAATCCCCATCTATTTTGAAGATCGGCGTATTGGCCGCAGCAAAATGGATGTGCCGGTGAAGATTGAAGCGGTGTGGCGCGTATGGCAAATTCGCTGGCGTTACCGGGGAGTACGACGACTACAATAGATGCAAATGGGTGAGCGGTAAATCGGGTAAATGTTGTTACCGCTTATTGATCGCCGCTTTCCCTACGGCCGTTTTACCGGGTAGTGATGCTGGGTTATAATTCGGCCGTACCCATAGACCATTGACAAAGAGGAAGAAAATATGCCAAGAGCATTGATAACTGGCATCACCGGTCAGGATGGTTCATATCTGGCTGAGCTGCTGCTGCAAAAAGGCTACGAAGTAATCGGCATGGTGCGCCGTACCAGCACCATTAATTTCCATCGCCTTGCCCATATTCAAAACAAATTGACTATTGTTCCCGGTGACCTGCTTGATCAGGTGTCACTGATCCATTTGCTCGAAGAGCATCGCCCGGAGGAAGTTTATAATTTGGCGGCGCAATCCTTTGTGCAAACTTCTTGGAGCCAGCCTGTTTTTACCGGCGAAGTGACAGCCCTCGGCGTTACGCGCTTGCTAGACGCCATTCGCCTGGTAGACCCGCAAATTCGCTTTTACCAGGCCAGTTCCAGTGAAATGTTTGGCAAGGTTGTTGAAGTTCCGCAAACAGAGACCACGCCCTTTTACCCGCGCAGTCCGTATGGTGTTGCGAAGGTGTACGGTCACTGGATTACCGTGAACTATCGCGAAAGTTACAATTTGCATGCCACGTCGGGCATTTTGTTTAACCATGAATCGCCACGACGCGGTATTGAGTTTGTCACGCGCAAAATTACCTATCATGTAGCGAAAATCAAGCTTGGTTTGGCTCAGGAATTACGCCTGGGCAACCTGGATGCACGCCGTGATTGGGGCTTTGCTGGGGATTATGTGAAAGCGATGTGGTTGATGTTGCAGCGTGACACGCCGGAAGATTATGTGATTGCCACTGGCGAAACCCATTCTGTTGAAGACTTTTTGAATGAGGCTTTTGGCTATGTCAATCTGGATTGGCATGATTATGTGGTGCAAGACCCGCGCTTTATGCGGCCGGCCGAAGTAGATTTGCTGGTGGGTGATCCGGGTAAAGCTGGTAAAGATTTGGGTTGGGAGCCGGATGTGAGCTTTAAGCAACTGGTTCACATGATGATTGATGCTGATATGGAATTGATTAAGCGCGGCGAAAAGCCGATGTAGGCAACGAGGATCAATCTCCGAGAGATTATCATCAAGACACCCATCTCGTGGAGCAAACCTGCGGGAAAGTATTTTCAGGAGAGGCGATATGCAGATTAAATTTGGCACAGATGGTTGGCGTGCACGGATTGCTGATGATTATACGTTTGATAATGTGCGGCGCGTGGCGCAGGGGTTTGTGAACTATTTGCAGCAAGCAGGCCTGGCACAGCAAGGTGTGGTCATTGGGCATGATAAGCGTTTTCAGGCGGAGCATTTTGCGGCGGCGGCGGCAGAAGTGCTGGCGGCAAATGGCGTGAAAGTGTGGCTGACCAATGGGCCAACGCCGACTCCGGCCATTTCTTATGCGGTGGTGCATCAGGGTGCGGGCGGTGGTATCAATATTACTGCCAGCCATAATCCGCCAACGGATTGTGGTTTCAAGGTGCGTGACCCACAAGGGGGCGCGATTCCTCCGGCTGAGTTGAAGAAGATTGAGGCGGTAATCCCGGAATTGGCCGGGGTGAAGCGGATGAAATTTGACGATGCTGTCAGTGATGGGCTGATTGAGTTGTTTGATATTGGGCCTGCTTACACGACACGTCTGGAGAGCCTGGTTGATTTGCAGCCGATTAAGGATGCAGGGTTGACGGTGTTGGTGGATGCGATGTGGGGTAATGGCGCGGGCTGGTTCCCACGTCTGTTGGCCGGAGGGAAAACGGCCGTTCACGAAGTCCACAATGTGCGTAACCCAGCTTTCCCGTACATGACACGCCCGGAACCAATTCCGCCCAATGTTGATCATGGTTTGAGCTTTGTGCAGCAGGTTGGCGCAGACGTAGCCATTATCAATGATGGCGATGCGGATCGGTTGGGCGTGGGGGATGAAAACGGCCGTTTCATCGACCAACTGCGCGTATATGGCCTGCTTGGCTACTACTTCCTGGAACTACGCGGCGAACGTGGCCCCATTGTCAAAACAATCTCAACCACAAAGATGTTGAACAAGCTGGGTAAGCTGTACGACGTACCCGTGTATGAAACGGGCGTCGGCTTCAAGTACATTGCGCCGAAGATGATGGAAGTTGAGGCTATGATTGGCGGTGAAGAAAGCGGTGGCTATGCTTTTCGCCAGCATGTGCCAGAGCGCGATGGCATTTTAGCCGGGTTGTTTATGCTGGATATGATGGTGCGCACCGGCAAGAAGCCGTCGCAGCTTCTTGAAACCTTGTTTGAGAAGGTGGGCGCACATTATTATGACCGCATTGATTCTTATTTTGAGAATGAACGCAAGCCGGAAATTCTGGCAAATGTGGCGAATGCACGGCCGCAAACAATTGGCGGACTCAAGGTGACAGATATTGTGACGGTTGATGGACACCAATTCCTTATGGAAGATGGCGGTTGGCTGCTGGTGCGGTTTAGCGGCACAGAGCCGGTGATTCGTGTCTACTGCGAAACCACCCATGAAGACCGTGTGCAGGATATTTTGCAGGATGGGATGCGGCTTGCCGGATTGCGCTAGTCTGTCGTTTGTGATACTTGCGAAATGGGAGAAGGTATGGGCGGACAAAAAGCATTTCAGGACTACTACCCGGAAGAAGTGGCGCACTGTTATGGCTGCGGCCGTTTAAATCCACACGGACACCAGTTAAAGAGTTATTGGGAGGGGGATGAGGCCGTGGCGCATTTTGTGCCGGAACCTTATCATACGGCCGTTCCCGGTTACGTCTATGGTGGCCTGATTGCTTCGCTCATTGATTGTCACAGCACAGGAACGGCCGCTGCCGCTGCCTATCGTGCCGAAGGGCGCGAGATGGATACCGAGCCAGTGCTCCGTTTCCTGACCGCTTCACTTAAAGTCGATTACCTCAAACCGACGCCAAATGGCGGCACGCTGACTTTGCGTGCTCGTGCCACTGAAGTCAAAGGGCGCAAGGTCGTTGTCGAATCTTCGTTGTATGCCGATGATTTGGAATGCGCACGCGGTTATGTTGTTTGTGTGCAGGTTCCAGAGGCGTTTATGCAGGAATTGTTGCAAAAGAACGATGCGTAAAATGAAGCCACGCTATGCTTATTGATACTCACTGCCACCTCGATTTTGAGAAATTTAACGATGATCGTGATGCGGTCATGGCGCGAGCCGCCGCCGCGGGCGTGACGCATATTGTCATTCCGGCGCTGGATTTGCAGAACTGCCAGACAGTGCTGCGCCTGACCGAGCAATATGACGGTGTTTATGCGGCGATGGGTGTGCATCCTAACTCGTCGGCTGCGTGGCAAGACCATTGGATTGGCTTGCTGCGCGAGTTTGCCCGGCATGAGAAGGTGGTGGCGATTGGCGAGATTGGGCTGGATTATTATTGGGATGATGCGCCGCATCCGGTGCAGCAGCGGGCGCTGGCGATGCAGTTGGAGCTGGCGGCAGAGCTGAATTTGCCGGTAATTATCCATAATCGCGAGTCCAGTGCGGATGTTATTCGTTTGTTGGGGGTGTCATCGCTGGCTGGTCGAGAGAACCCTGGCGTGCTTCATTCTTTTTCGGCGGATTGGAAAACGGCACAGGCGGCATTAGACCTGGGCTTTTATCTTGGGTTTACGGGGCCGGTGACGTTTAAGAAAGCGGATGATTTGCGTGCGATTGCGGCGCGTGTGCCGCTGGATCGCATTTTAGTGGAGACGGATGCTCCGTTTCTTGCGCCGCAGCCCTGGCGCGGCAAGCGCAATGAACCGGCGTATGTGGCGAGTGTGGCGGAGAAGATGGCGGAGGTGCGTGGCATGGAAACGGCCGTTTTCGCTGCACACACCACACAAAATGCGCTGCGTCTCTTCTCTCGTATGCAAGAAGAGACGTAAGCCGCGTCAAGACACTTTGTGCTGCTCCCACGTATCGCGGTATGCTTGAATTCCTCACCCCATGACGACGCTTCACTCTCCTGATTTATCCATCATCATCGTAAATTGGAATGTGTGTGACTTGCTGCGGGCTTGTTTGCACGCTGTGGAGCGGGGGCGTGGCGCATTGGATGTGGAGGTTATTGTGGTGGACAGTGCCTCCGGTGATGGCAGTGTGGCGATGCTGCAACGTGAATTTCCCTGGGTGCGGCTAATTGCTTGTGCTGAGAATGTAGGCTTTCCCAAGGGGAACAATTTGGGATTGGCGGCGGCTAACGGCCGTTTCCTCTACTTGCTCAATCCAGACACCGAAATTGTCGGCGATGCGCTTGCGGTGATGGTGCAGTATATGGTGCAGCACCCTGATGTGGGTGTACTTGGCGCACAGTTGTTGTATCCAGACGGCCGTATCCAATCCTCGCGGCGGCGCTTTCCGACATTGGCTACCGGCATTTTCGAGAGCACATGGCTGCAACCGCTGGCTCCGGCAGGGCTGTTGCACCAATATTACGCGCAAGATTTGCGTGATGACGAAGTGGCTGATGTGGATTGGGTGATGGGCGCCAGCATGATGACGCGGCGTGAGGTGTTGGAGCAGGTGGGCGGCATGGACGAAGCGTACTTCATGTACTCGGAAGAGTTGGATTGGTGCCGCCGCATCAGGGATGCTGGGTGGCGTGTGGTATACTTACCCACAGCACAAGTTGTTCATTATGAGGGAAAGAGCAGTGAACAGGCGGTCACGGCTCGGCACATTAACTTTAATCGGGCAAAACTACGTTATTTTCGCAAATATCACGGCCGTTTCCCGACCCTGATTTTGCGCCTTATCTTGTTGTCTAATTATGGCTGGCAGCTTGTTGTGGAGTTTATGAAGGGGGTGCTGGGCCATAAACGGCCGTTACGCTGGCAGCGAGTACGCGCTTATTGGGCAGTGCTCCGCTCCGGTTTGCGACCGGCCGGTTATTAACCTGTTGGCGGTCATGGTCAATACCTGACAGAAGGCACTTGACATATGACTAATAAAATTGGAAACTTTTGCACAGAGTAACCCGCATGAGAGGTGGACTGATGAAAACGAAGAAAATCTCCGTTGACTTGCCTGAAAACCTGTACAACAATTTGCAAGAAATCGCTGGTGCATCGACCTGGTCCTTTAACGAGGTTTTGCTGCAAACCATTCGCAACGGGATGCCCCCATCGCTGAATAAAGTTCCGGCTACGTTTCATGCTGAATTGTTGACCCTGAACAAGCTGGATGACAAAGCGTTGTTTAACGTTATCGAAGCGGAACCGGAAGATCACGAGCAGGATGAGGATCATCGCCGCGCGAGTTTTGATGCGCTGCGGCGGATGTATGCGCTTTCCCTGTTGAAGTGGCGCGGTCATCCGATTCCTTCGCCTTATGAATCATTGCCCGGCTAAGAGGGGCAGTTGTTGGTAGTGAGTTAGAAACCGGGTTTTGGGCATGTACGAATGTTTTGTATTTGCCGGAGAAAGCCCGGTTTCTGTGAGAACTGATTGCCATTTACTGCGTTTACGGCTTACTGGTTACTGATTGCCGGTGAAAATTGGGCTGATCACGGGTGAATTTCCGCCAATGGAGGGTGGGGTGGGTGCCTTCACGCAGGAGGTTGCGCGTGAATTGGCGTGTTTGGGGCATGATGTACACATTCTTACCAGTCGTGCTGCCCGCCCCCAAATGGAAGATGCTAATTTTCGTGAGTTGACGCAGCCTGTCGCTTTACCCTTTGCTACGCTTTATCCTTTTATACGCAAGTGGCGCTGGCCGGCATTGGCCGAGGTGACTGATTGGGTCATTCGGCAGCGGCTGGAGTTGGTGAATATTCAGTATCAGGCGGCGGCGTATGAGATGCGCAGTCCGGCTGTTAATTTGCTGCCCTGGCGGCTGCGGGGGGTGGTGAAGACGGCCGTTACTTTTCATGATTTGCGTGTGCCTTATTTGTTCCCGAAGGCGGGGCGGCTGCGCGAAACGGCCGTTTATTTCATGGCAAAGCAGGCAAATGGCGTTATCGTCACGAATCAGGCGGATTATGAGGCGCTGCGGCGTGTGGGCGTTGCTGCGGCGTGTTTGCGCCAGATTCCTATTGGCAGCAACATCACGACGCATATGCCGACGGCGGACGAGATTGCCGCGGCGCGTGCCGCATTGGGGCTGACTGCGGCGCATCATTTGCTGGGTTATTTTGGCTTTTTGAATGAGAGTAAGGGGGCGGATACGCTGTTGGCGGCGCTGGCGGCGTTGGATGCGCAGACGCATTTGCTGTTTATTGGTGGGCAAACGGGGAGCAGCGATGCGACGAATCAGGCGTTTCTGGCGCAGATGCGGGCGCAGATAACGGCTTTGGGGTTGGATGCGCGTGTGCATTGGACGGGCTTTGTGCCGGATGAGCGTGTTTCTACTTTTTTGCATGCGGCGGACGTGATGGTGATGCCTTATCGGGATGGGGTGTCGCTGCGACGGGGAACGCTGATGGCGGTTTTGGCGCATGGACGGCCGTTGATCACGACGCTGCCGTTGACGCCGACACCGGAGTTGGCGCATGGGGAGCAGGCGTGGCTGGTGCCGCCGGATGATGTGGCGGCGTTGGCGCAGGCGATGCGTACGCTGCTGGGGGATGTGTCGCTGCGGCAGCGCCTTGGTGCGGGCGCGGCGCAGGTCGCGGGGTTGTTTACGTGGGATAAGATTGTGGGGGAAACGGCCGTTTTCTTTGACGAACTGCTGCAAAAATAAGAGGGGCTGGGGCTGGCTTCCGTTTGCTATGTAGCAACGCTGCGTTTGATAGCTATGAAAGTTTGGTTTGATAGCTATGAAAATTTGGTTTGATAGCTATGAAAATTTGGTTTGATAGTTATCAAATTTTGGGTTGCTATTATGGATGAACCTCCGGGAGGTTTTTTTCGAGATGCTGCGCTCGTGTAAGATGAACCTCCGGGAGGTTTTTTTCGAGATGCTGCGCTCGTGAGGTGAACCTCCCGGAGGATGTGGGTGAACCTCCGGGAGGTTGTTTGATAGTTATCAAATTTTGGGTTGCTATTATGGGTGAACCTCCGGGAGGTTGTTTTCGAGATGCTGCGCTCATGAGGTGAACCTCCCGGAGGTTTTTCTTGAACAACCCTCCCGGAGGGTTCGATTTTGTATGGCTGGCGTCGTTGAGGCGCAGGTGTCACGTTTCCCTTTTGCCGGTACAATCCCGCCTGTTATGAGCGAAAAACGCATGTTAGCCCTTATCCTGACGCTGTTTGTGCTGCTGGGCAGCAGCTATGCCCTGGTCACACCTGTCTTTGAGGCGTCGGATGAATTGTGGCATTACCCGATGATTCAATATCTGGCCGATGGCAATCCGCTGCCGGTGCAGGTCTTTGATCCTGATCAGGCGGGGCCATGGAAGCAGGAAGCGAGCCAGCCTCCTTTGTATTACTACCTGGGGGCGGCGCTTACCTTTTGGATTGATACCAGCGATATGGCGCAAATTCGCTGGCTGAACCCGCATGTGGACAATGGCATTATTACGGTTGATGGCAATACGAATCTGGCGATTCATGATCCGGCGCAGAATCCCTGGCAAGGGACGCTGTTGGCGGTGCGGATTGTGCGTCTTTTTTCTGTTTTGCTGGGGGCGGCGACGGTTTATCTGACGTATTTGATTGCCAAAGAGGTTGCGCCTGGACGGCCGGACATTGCTTTGGGGGCAACGGCCGTTAACGCCTTCACGCCCATGTTCCTCTTCATCAGCGGTGCCGTCAACAACGACAATTTAGCCATCCCATTAGCCTCATTAGGCGTGCTGCTGCTGATTAGGGGCGTCGTGCGGCATACCAATTCCCGCTTACCGTTCACTGGCTACTGCCTCCTCATCGGTGTCGTCATCGGCCTGGCAATTTTGACCAAACAGGGCACATTCGCCCTGCTGCCGCTGGCCTGGGGCACTTTGTTCGTCAGGGAATGGCAAAAAGCTGAACACGACCGACAAGATACGGCGTATGGTTTGCGCCTTGCCCGCGCCCTGCTGCGTTCATTGGCCTATTTTGCCATCGTTCTGCTGCCGGTCATCTTGATTGCTGGCTGGTGGTATTGGCGCAATATTCAGCTTTATGGGGATTTTCTCGGCTGGAACGCGTTCATTGCCGTCTTGGGATCACGAGCACAGCCGGCGTCGTTGGCGCAGTTGTGGGACGAGCGTTGGGGCTTTATGCTGGCGTATTGGGGCTTGTTTGGCGGCGTCAACATCCCTATGGCGACGTGGATTTATCATGTGTTGAATGGGGTGGTGGTAACGGCCGTTTTCGGTTTCATCATTTACGCTCTCAAAGAGCTGCGTGGCTGGTGGGCAACCATTCGCTGGCAGCCGACGCTGCAATCCCTTCTCGCCAATCTCCTTTCTCTTCTCGAACGATATTTTCCACTTGTCATTTGCCTCTTGTTTGCCGGAGCCGTTATTTTTGGATTGGTGCAGTGGGCGACGACAACATGGTCGAGCCAGGGACGGCTGGTCTTTACGGCATTGTCCGCATTGTCCGTGCTGCTTGTGGTGGGACTCGTCGGCTGGCTGCCGCTGCGCATTGGCAAATGGGTGGCTGGCGCATTGGGCGGTTTTTTACTGCTGGTGGCAGCGTTGGCTCCCTGGTTATGGATTCGTCCGGCATATGCGGCAGCGGCCTATACGCCACCGCGTGATTTGCCGTTAACGACTGTAGACGCTCGTTTTGACGACGTGTTACAACTGCAAGGCTATGCCGTTGCGCCCGTATCCGGCGCAGAACTGCATCCGGGCGAATATGTGGATGTGGTGCTGCATTGGCAAGTGTTGGCTTCTACGGCGCGTAATTGGAGTGTGTTTGTCCATTTGAATGATGCGGTGTTGGGTGTGCCGATTGCGCAGCGGGATATGTATTTTGGGCAAGGGCTGCGCCCGACGAGTTTGCTGCAAGCGGGTGAAGTGCTGACGACGTTTTACCGTTTGGCTGTGCCGGAAACGGCCGTTTCCCCTGCCGACCTGACTTTAGCTGTGGGCTTGTACGATTGGCAAACGGGCGAACGGCTGCTGACGGATGCGCAAAATGACCATGTGGATTTGCAACAACTCTCTTTGCAGCCTGTTCCTGGCGCGTATCCGAATGCAACGGCCGTTAACTTCATGAATGATGTGACGCTGGTTGGCTATACATTGGAGCCGCGCCATGCGCAAGCGGGAGAAACGGTGACGCTGACGTTGTATGCCCAGGCGGAACGGCCGTTAACTACCGATTACACTTTTTCCGCGCAAGTTGTTAACCTGGAAGAGACAACGCGCTGGGGCAGCCAGGATATGTACCAACCCACGTCTTCCTGGGTTCCCGGCGAGACGCAGACCATTGCTATGGAACTTACGCTGGCCGCAGACACGCCAGCCAATGTATACCCGTTGATTGTCGTCTTGTATTATTTTGCTGAAGATGGCGGTTTGCAGAAATTACAGTTGGTGACAGAAAACGGCCGTATTACCCAGGATGACTTTTTACTCTTAACGAAGGTACGGGTAGATTAAATGCTTGATCAAATTCGGCAGATTAACCAGGGTTTAGATAAACGCTTTCCCGAAGGGCGCGACCCTTTTCAAATCATGACACGGCTGGCGGAAGAGTGCGGCGAACTGGCGGCGCAGGTCAATCACTTTGAGAACAGCGGCGTCAAGCGGCTGAAGCATGGCGAACCAGACAAGACAAAATTGGCGAAGGAAGTGATGGATGTGCTGCGCTGCGCCTTGCAAATTGCGGCATATTACCAGGCGGAAGGGGAATTGGAGGCGGTTGTCGCGCATTCGCACCGCTACATGCAGGCACAAGGGCTAATCGAATGAGTGACACGCAGTCTGCCATGCAGAAGACACCGCGCTCGTCGCTTTATTTGGGGATTGGCATTGGGGGAACGGCCGTTGTCGCCGGGCTGCTATTAGCCTATGGCGGGCCATTATTGGCGGCGGCTGCCTTGCTGGCTGGCCTGGGCGCTGTCGTCGTCTTGCGCGACATCGAAGTTGGTTTCTGGGGCGTCATTGCCGTCGTTTGCCTGTTACCCTTTGCTACCTTGCCGGTAGATATTGGCCTGACGCCTACCTTTCTCGATTTGGCGTTAGGCGTAACGGTCGGTATTTGGGCGCTGCGCATTGTTACCGGGCAGCAGCGGCGCGTGTTAGTCGCCCCCGTAACATTGCCCCTGGTCATCTTCATTTTAGCCGCTATCTTCTCCTTCATTTTTGGCATGGGAAATGGGCCATTGACGCCGACTTTGCTGCGCAAATTTGCCGAACTGCTGCTTAGCTTGGGCTTTGTCATTGTCGTTGTTGATTATTGCCGCGATTGGAAACGGCTGGAACGGCTGGTGCAAGTGTTGTTGTTGGCGGGCGCTGTCGCCGGACTGCTGGCAATTGGCCTCTGGCTGCTGCCCGATGACACGGCGAATACGGCGCTCAATTATTTGCAGCGTTTGGGGTATCCCAATGGCTGGGTGATTCGCTATATTGAGGAAAACCCGGAACTGTCTGAGCGAGCGATTGGCACATCGGTTGACCCCAATGTGTTGGGCGGGTTGTTGTTGATGATTGGCGCGTTGGCGGGGCCACAGGTGGTGGCGAAACGGCCGTTTTTCCCCCGTTGGCTTATTTTTGCTATTTTTGGCGCGATATTGCTGGCACTGGTCTTGACCTTTTCTCGTGGCGCAATGGTGGGGCTGGTAGCTGGCTTAGGGTTTGTTGCCGTCATGCGCTATCGGCGCTTAATCCCTTATATGCTGCTGGCCGGGCTGCTGCTTTTGCTGCTGCCGGTGGCGCAGGAGTATATCGCCCGTTTTGTGGAAGGCATCCAGGGGCAAGACCTGGCAACACAAATGCGCTTTGGCGAATACAAAGACGCGCTAATTTTGATTCAGCGTTACCCTGTGTTTGGTGTGGGCTTTGCTGGCACGCCTGATTTGGATATTTACCTGGGCGTTGCCAATGTTTACTTTACCATTGCGCAGGTGATGGGGCTGGTCGGGTTGGCCTTTTTCCTGGGAGTGATGGGTACGGTATTTGGGGATGCCTTTTTCCATCGCCAGCTTTTTAAGGAAAATGAGCGCCTTGACCCCACATGGTTGGGGCTGCACGCGGCCTTGGTGGGGGGCTTAGTCGCCGGGATATTTGATCACTACCTGTTTAACCTGGAGTTTCACCATGCGGTGACAGCTTTTTGGTTGTTGGTGGGTCTGGCGGCAGCGGCGACGCAGTTGGGAGCAGCGGCAACCGCAGCAGATTCGTCTGGCGAACAGCCGCGTTTTTAGCGGGCAGCAACGCCGTCTTAGTTATCACACGTAAAGTCGGAGATGAATAACTCTTTTTCGACCGTTTGCCCGTCGCCAGAGACGACTTTGCCGGTGCCGATAACGGTTGTGTTGCCGTTGGCACTGACGGTGAAGCTGTAGCTTGTCTGGTTCAGGGGGCCAGCCAGGCGACGGCCGTCCCAATAGTATGTGTACAGCCCATTGCCCCCATGCCCATTGATGAAGATGGTGCGCGTCACTGTATCGCCATTGCATGTGCTGCCAGGAATGGGATAGAGGTCGATTTGCAGCGGGGTGCAATTGGCGCTGGTGCAGGTGTTGCTAACGGCCGTATCCGTTGTAATCGGCAAACTGTCAAAGTCACCGGTGAAGTCAAATCGCGGCGCATACACATAGCCAAGGCTTTCTTTGCCATCATAGATATATAGCCATTCCCCTTGTCGTGCCCGCCCAATGACTTCGACAACTGTGCCTGCCGTAACGCGTGCTACCTGGGCTGAATTGCTGTCTGGCAGGGCAAAGATGCTGGAATCTTCCAGCGCCGTTGCTGTCAGGCTGGCGCTGATTGTGGGTGTCGCTGTGGGGATGCTGGTGGGAACGGCCGTTGGCGTAGCTGTCTTTGTGGCCGTTTGAGTTGCGGTGGGTGTCGCTGTGGGTAATTTGGTTGGCGTAGCTGTTACCGTAGCTGTTGGGGTGACGGTCGCCGTATGCACCATTGCGGCAGCAACTGTTGGCGTTGACAGCTCTTTGCTTAACAAATTTTGCCCACTAAAAATAAAGAGAATGGAGAGAAGACCGACGGCAACCAGCCAGGGCAGCCAGCGCCGATTATGCCCTTGAACGGATGCAGGGGATTGGTTGACAGCCGGGATAGGCATTTCGTCATGTGTTGCGGTAATTCCATCGGCATGCGTATCTTTGGTTCGCGGCGAAGCAGAGGCGGCGTCATTTGCCGCTGCTGCCTCTTCTGCCTGGGTTGCACGCGGGTTTTTGCCAATGATAATGCGCCGCCCCTCTTTACCTTCCGGCCAAATGCGCGGTATCTGCATGGGCTGTTCGTTGCTGTCACGGGCAAGCTGCCGTTGCACATAGGTGAACAACTCTTGCAGCGTGATTTGCCCGTCGTCGTCGATGTCGGCTGCGCCCGTAGACAGCCCTTGTATAAAATGGTAAGTGAAGTTCGAGGGATTGGCTTGCCCAATGATACCCGTTTTGCCCCAAATGTATTGGATGCTGTTATTGGCTGTGACAATAATGCGCTGCTGGCTTTTGTGGCTAAATGATGCCTGTGTATCGACTACTTTGCCGACCAGCAGCCCTGGCGCATGGTAATTAGAGGAGTTGCTGTAACTGCAATCCAAGACGAGGGCTTGCTCTGCTGCCTGGCTGCTGTCCATTTCGTCGGCGACAAATGCCGCCGGAATGGCGGTGGCACGTAAAAGATCATGCTCGGTGTCCAGGGTGGCAAGGAACAGCCGCCCACGCGCATCAAAGACGGCATGCCCGGCAATGTAAATCAAATAGGCATCCTGCTCTTTGGTATCGGCGAGAAAGTGGGAAATGACGCGCCGGATAATCTCTGTGGATTCATTTTCTAGCACGGTTACTTCGTCGAAGCGGCCGATTGCGGGGTCGCGGAGCACCTGGGCCAGTTCGTTGGTCGGCATGGTCGGATGTGTCAGCTGCGTGAGGATGTTGTCTTGATATTGATTGTTGTTGATGAGGAGGGCCAGCCGTCGTTTTGATGTGCCTGCTGCCGCGACAATGGGCGGGGAGGGGTGCTGTGCTTCGTTGGTGGCGAGTTCTTGCACGAGTTGGGCGAAGGCAACGGCCGTTGCAAAGCGATCTTCTCGATTTTTAGCCATCGCCTTGGCGATAAGCTGGCGGCAGCGATCCGAAAGCTGTGGATATTTGTCCAGGGTACGCGTGACCGGCTCAAAAATATGTTTGACAGCCACGCCGATGGGCGTGTCGGTGGCATACGGATGCTCGGCTGTGAGCATCTCGAAAAGTAAAATGCCGAGGGTGTAGATGTCGGAACGGCCGTCGAGCGGGATGTTTCCTTGAATTTGCTCAGGACTCATGTAGGCAGGTGTGCCTACCATGCCGCCCGTTTCCGTCAATTTCGTGTCTTCTTCCGTCAGTTTGACGATGCCGAAATCGGAGATAAACGGGGTGTCGCGTTGATCGAATAGGATGTTGCTTGGTTTGAGGTCGCGGTGGATGATGCCATGCGCGTGGGCTTCGTCGAGTGCCGGGGCCAAACGGCTGATGATGCTGGCGGCTTCGCTCAAGGCGAGCGGCCCTTTTTGCAGGCGATCCGCCAGGGAGCCGCCGGTCATGAAGCGCATCACAAGAAACGGCCGTCCCCCATCTTCGCCAAAATCATAGACTGGCACAATTGCCGGGTGATCAAGCGCGGCAATCGTTTTCGCTTCGCGCACAAAGCGCACGCGAAACTGTTTCCGATCCAATAACTGTTCAGCCAACAGCTTGATCGCAACATCACGTTCAAAATGGGGATCATGTGCCCAGTAAACCGTAGACATTCCCCCACGCCCTAATTCTGCTTTGATTTGATAACGATTTATCTGTTTTGGTAACATCCTACTTTGATTATATGCTGCAATGGTGGCGCCGTAGCTGATTATTTGCGCCATTTTCACACCCTGCTGCGTGTTTCACTGCTGTTTCGCCTATTTCGCGTAGGGTTACAAAACTTTCAAAAATTAGGATGGCTTTGCTATAATAAATCCATGATAAACGGTGGCTTTGCAGTGCAAGTCGTGATGAATAGGAGGTCTTATGTATAAGAGGTTTTTTTTGTACCTGGCACTGTTCGTTTTATTGGTTGCTTGTGGATCGTCGGCGAATGATGAACCGAATGCAGCCGACCCTTTGCCTACGTTGGCTGTGATCGAGGATTCCCCGCGTGTTGTCGAAACGCCCGACCCGGGATTGCCTCCCACATGGACTCCGCAGGCAACAGAAGAGGGTGGTCATATTTTTAGCCAAAATGGAACGAGCACTATTTCTATTGAAGGGACGCGCTTTATTTATACGGTGGAGAGAGGTGATACGTTAGGAACAATTGCCAGTCGCTATGGCGTTACGGTAGCAGACCTGGCGCGTATCAATAACATCTCCAACATTGATGTCATTGAAGTGGGGCAGCAGATTATTATTCCTGTTCAAAGTACCGGCGAGTAAACGACGCCTAACATGTTGGATTAATGACAAAAAGCCCGCTGTGAAGCGGGCTTTTTGATTAGAGTACGTGTTGATGCTCTATCATGTGGGGAGAGCTTCTTCTAAATCTTGTGTGTTTTCCCCTTCTTGAGCGGGTGGTGACACCAAAATCACTTTGTCTTCAGAGTCGATGTCAACCAGAACGGTGTCCCCATTGGCAAATTTGCCAGATAGAACGGCATCAGATAACAAATCTTCTACTTCGGTTTGAATAAGGCGGCGTAACGGCCGTGCCCCAAATTCTGGATCATAGCCGTGCTTTGCCAACCAATCACGAGCTGCGGGCGTCGCCTGCAAATCAAGTTCATAATCTACCAACCGCTCGTTGACTTCATTCAAAATGATGTCCACGATTTTACGGATGTCACCCTGCGTCAGTTGGCGGAAGACGATGATGCTGTCGACACGATTGATAAACTCAGGGCGGAAGTTACGTTTGAGTTCATCCATCAACTTCTTTTGCATCTCTTTGTAGTTTTGCTCTTCGACCACAACGGAATCTTGCTGGAAGGCAAAACCCAAATTGGGACCGCGTTTAATCGTGTCCGCACCCACATTGGATGTCATGATGATAATGGCATTGCGGAAGTCGACTTTTTGCCCTTTGGCGTCAGACAAGTGGCCTTCTTCCATAATTTGCAGCAGGATGTTGAAGGCTTCAGGGTGTGCTTTTTCAATTTCATCAAAGACGACGATAGAATACGGCCGTCTCCGAATCGCTTCTGTAAGCTGCCCTGCATCTTCATATCCCACATATCCGGGGGGCGAGCCAACCAGACGGGCAATGCTGTGCCGTTCCATAAACTCCGACATATCCAACTGTACCAGGGCGTCTTCGCTGCCAAACAGGAAAGTCGCCAGGGCCTTTGTCAATTCAGTCTTGCCTACACCCGTTGGGCCAAGGAAGATGAAAGAGCCAATCGGCCGTTTCGGGCTTTTCAATCCGGCTCGTGCACGCCGTACAGCTTTGGAAATAGCCTGAATTGCCTCACTTTGTCCAACAATATGATTTGTCAGGTCTTCTTCCATGCGTAAAAGACGTGCCGACTCTTCTTGCGTGAACTGATAAACGGGGATACCCGTCCACATCGCCAGGACTTCAGCAATGTCCTCAGCAGTCACACTCGTCTCTGAGTCTGGTTCTGTATTGTTGGCACGCAGTTGGTCTAACTTGCGTTGAATTTCATCTTCACGTTCCCGCAGCTCTGAAGCATATTCATACTCGCCTTTCTCCATAGCCACATCTCGTTCATCACGGATATCGCGGAGTTCATCATACGCTTCACGTATATCTGCGGGCTGCGGAACGCGATACATGCGCACTCGCGACGCGCTTTCGTCAATCAAGTCGATAGCTTTGTCAGGTAAGAAGCGATCGGTAACGTATCGTGTAGATAAATTAACGGCCGCTTCAATGGCCTCATCCGTAATAAACAGATTGTGGTGCTTTTCGTAGGCAACTTTAATGCCTTTTAAGATTTGCACCGCCTCATCGGGTGATGGCTCATCTACATAGACAGGCTGGAAGCGTCGTTCCAAAGCCGCATCACTCTCGATGTATTTGCGATACTCATCTAATGTTGTTGCGCCAATGCACTGCAATTCACCACGGGCCAGTGATGGCTTCAGGATGTTTGCCGCATCGACAGAACTTCCGGCTGAGCCTGCACCAACCAGCATATGTACTTCGTCAATGAACAAAATCGCATCACTCGATTTCAACTCTTCAATGACGCGCTTCAGTCGTTCTTCAAACTGTCCGCGATACATAGTGCCAGCTACGAGGCTGCCAACATCTAGCTGTAGCACGCGTTTATTGTGCAAAATATCCGGCACCTTGCCATCCACAATACGTTGCGCCAACCCTTCAATAATGGCCGTCTTGCCAACACCTGGCTGACCAATTAAGGCAGGATTATTCTTTGTACGCCGTGCCAAAATTTGAATAACCCGTTCGATTTCAGTTTGCCGTCCAATAACTGGGTCTAGCTTTCCTTCTTCGGCCAGCACAGTTAAATCAGTGGCTAACTGATCAACCATAGGGGTCTTGCTCTTTTCTTTCTTGGCAGCACGGCGGCGCGGTGACGAAGACGGTTCCGTTTCCGTCGTGGCGACCGGACTTTCTTTGAGCATACGGCGTGTTTGTCGCCGAATTTGTTCGGCGCTAATGCCAAATTTGCGCAGCACATCAATGGCCAGCCCCTCATTTTGGCGGGCTAATCCCAATAACAGATGTTCCGTGCTAATGTAATGTTGCCCCATACGCCGCGCTTCTTCTACAGCCAATTCCAATACACGTTTTGTACTGGGAGACAACTCGATTTTTGTAAATGGTGTACGCGTACCAGGGCCTCCTGATAAACGCTCCACCATTGCCTGTACGCGGTTCAGATCCAGGCCTAATTCCCGTAAGACTCGTCCAGCAACACCCCCTTCTTCGCGCAATAAGCCGATCAGGACATGTTCGCTGCCGATGTAGCTGTGGTTGAGCCGCTCAGCTTCTTCTTGTGCTAAACTGAGTACGCGCCGGGCGCGTTGCGTAAATCGTTCCCAATTTTTGGAGTTCACCGGTTTTCACCTCGGTATTAACTGGAGGTCAACAAGGTTAATTGGATTTGTTGGCTACCAAGATAGGTAAAAATACAAGTCATTACCCTTGAGAACCTGATAAATACGAAATTTATCAACAGATTACAGTTACTATACCATCACATTCTGTACTATTATCTTAACTTTGACCAAAATACAAAAAAACCCCAATAAACGCTAAGGAAAGCAAGAAGCATCTCCAATTTGCGTTTAATGGGGTCTTTCTAATCGTAGTGGAGACGCCCTAATTTGTTGCCAGTAGAGCCATGTCCGCTTCAATGTATTTTGCGGACGAGACTTCCTTAATGCTCAAACCAAGTTGACGCTGTTCCGGGGCGATACGAATAACACGGACCATGATGACATCTGACGGTTTCAGGATTTCACGTGGGTGCTCCACATGATCTTCTGACAGCTCAGAAATGTGAATCAATCCCTCAAGTTCGTAATCATCGTTCAAGCGAGCAAATGCACCAAACTTGGTTAGTTTTGTGATGGTGGCTTCGATCAACTGACCTTCCTGGTACAGTTTGTCGATTTCGCTCCAAGGATCGGCTTCGAGGCGTTTCATGCTCAAGGCAATACGCTGCTTGTCTTGATCGACGCTGATAACAGCAACTTTTACCTTGTCACCAACCTGTAAGATGTCGGCCGGTTTTTTCACGCGCTTCCAGCTTAGCTCAGAAACATGCACCAAACCTTCAATGCCGCCAATATCTACAAATGCACCATATTCGGTTAGATTAACAACACGGCCGTCAAATGCATCGCCTTCCTGAATGGAATCAAGTAAGCGGTTGCGTTTGGCTTCCCGTAATTCTTTCCCAGCTGCACGTTCAGAGAGGATCAGGCGATTGCGCTCTTTGCTGACTTCAATAACCTTCGCGCCCAGCGATTTTCCTACCATTTTTTGCAGTTGTGATGGCGTGATTTGGCGGTCGCTGAACCGATCCAACTCTAGTTGGGAATTGGGCACAAACCCACGAAGCTGACCAACACGAATAAGAAGGCCGCCTTTGTTAAAGCCAATGATTGGCCCTTCATAGACTTCCTGGGTGTTCATGAGGCTTTCCGCGAGCTGCCAATCCTGTTCTTGAGCGGCTTTGACGTAGGAAAGAATTACATTGCCATTTTGATCTTCGGGATCAACCACAAAGACCAACACTTCACTACCTGGGCTAAGGAGATCACGTGTTTCCTTGTCCAGTTTCTCTACTTCCTGATTGGGAATAATGCCTTCAGATTTGGCTCCGATATCAACTAATATTTCGTTGCCTTGCTGACTGACAACCCAACCTTGCCGTATTTCTCCGGCTGTGGGTAGATTCAATTCTTCATTAAGTAAAAAATTCATGGGGTGGCTCGTTTCACCAATCCCCATTTGATCAGAAATGCTTGCCAAGTCTTAGTACCCCCTTCATTTCGGCAATGGTGGGTTTTTTTCACTGAATTATACTGTGTTCATTGGTATTGGCAACAGGAGAGGCGGGGTTTATGTCATTTTTGTGCTGCTATTGTGGTGGTTTGCTGAAAATGGTCAATTTGTGGGGCCAGTGCTAAGATTTTCGGCGTGAAAAAAGTTGGCTGGATTTATTTATTCCCATTTTTGTTGTTTGTATTGGCTTTTATCGCCCGATCTTTTGCGTTGGCGCGGTATGTGACGCCTGATGAGTTGATTTGGGTGTATCGCTCGATTCAATTTCGGGAGGCGCTGCTGGCACATGATTGGTCGGGGATGCTGGTGTCGGGGCATCCTGGGGTAACAACCATGTGGTTGGGGACTTTGGGGATTAGTCTGCAACTGCTATTGGTGACGTCGAGCCGTGATGTCTATGTTTGGATCACACACATGGCGTGGCTGACGCCGGATAACACGGCCGCTTTACAGCAATTGGCTCACTTTTTAACGGCCGTTCGGTTATGTGTCATTTTTGTCAACAGTGTGGGCATTGTCGTTTTTTACTATCTTGCTGCGCGTTTGTTTAACCGTCAACTGGGGTTGTTGGCGGCTATGTTGTTGGCGCTCGACCCATTTGTGGCGGGCTTGTCTGGACTGCTGCATGTAGATGGCTTGATGAGCATGTTTACGGCCGTTTCCCTTCTCTCGCTCGCTTTGTGGGTGTCGGAAACGGCCGTGCAGAGCAAGCGACGGTTTGTGTGGGCGGTGGTGACTGGCGTGACGGCGGCTTTGGCTGCGTTGACCAAGTCTCCCGCTATTTTGCTGGTGCCGTTTACAGCGATGTTTCTGGGATTGCATTGGCTGCTAACTGCCTGGCGGCAGCGCAGTTTTGCCGGAACGGTGCTGCGGCAGTTGCTCATCGAGGGGAGCGTCTGCCTGTTAGCCTTTATTGTCATCGGCCTGCTTATCTTTCCCGCGCTTTGGTCTGATCCCGGTGGGGTGTTGTCTTTTACGACCAGTAACGCCAACCGGCATTTGGAAGAAGCTTTGCGCCCAACGTTTTTCCTGGGGCAAGTTAGTTATGAACATGGGCCGTTATTTTATCCGGTGGTGCTGGCATTTCGCCTGGGGCCGGTTGTGTTTTTGGGATTGCTTGCGGGTGTCGTGTTGTTGTGGCAACGGCCGTTTCGCGTCCAATTCACGGCTTTGCCCCTCTGGATATGGGTTGTCTGGCCGTTGTTGTTTATCGCCGGTATTTCTGTGGCGGCGAAGAAGTTTGACCGCTATTTGCTGCCAGCCATTCCTGCCTTGACCTTGTTGGCGGCTGTGGTCTGGAATCAGGTGCGATTGCCGCGCGGCAATCGTTGGCTGCTGCCGGTGTTGCTTGGGGCGCAGATGGCGTATTTGTTAACGGCCGTTCCGTACCCGTTAGCCGCCTATAACCCGTTGCTGGGCGGGGCACCGGCTGCGGCGCAGTTGATGACAGTCGGATGGGGTGAAGCAATTGGCACGGCCGGAAGTTGGTTGACAGAAAATCAAGAGGGGGAGGGGGCAACGGCCGTTGCCAGTATCGCTCCCTCGCTGGCTCCCTTTTTTGCGGGGACGACCTTGCTGCAAAGCGATGAAACGTTGGCGCGGGCTGATTATGTGGTTGTGACGGCGGCGGATCGACAGGCGGATGGAGAGCAAGTGGCGGCGCTGACACAAGACATGACATTGCTGCATACGATCCATTATGCCGGATTGGATCAGGCGTGGATTTATCAGCAGGCAGCGCCATTGCCACCCCTGTTAACTATGGCGCCGTGGGCGCAACCGGTGCGTTTTGGTGCGCAGGTGCAGGTGTGGGGTGTGGCGGCGGTGGCAAATGCGAAGCAGGTGGATGTGTTGATTCGTTGGGGATTGAGGGAGCCGACAAACGGCCGTTTCACGGTCAAATTGCTGCTGCGTGATGACGAAGGGCATTTGTGGGCATGGCGCGAGATTGATCTGGTAAATGAGGTCGCCTTTTATCCTGTATTTTGGGAATCGGGCGCGAGACCCGATGTGCGTTATGCAGTTCCTTTGCCGCCGGCGATGCCGCCAGGGAGTTACACGCTGGAGTTGATGTTGTTTGATAGCAGTGGCGCACAGCAGCCCGTATTGACGGAAGACGGCCGTTTCCAGGGCGTTCGCTATACCCAAGATGGCATTTCCATTCCCCAAGCCGCAGCACCACCTCCGCTTGTGGCCTTAGATATTCCTGTCCCCTTGCAAGTTTCCTGGTCTGATGGGCTGCTGTTGTTGGGGCATGATGCCCTCCCGGCAAATGTCATTACCGGGGGGCAGCTTGACCTGGATTTGTATTGGCAGGCAGCGGCGGCATTGCCTGCGACCATGACTGTGACCTGGCATCTCGGCGATGCCTATCAGGTTACGCTGCCGCTCAGTCGTTATGATACGGCGCATTGGCTGGCGGGTGATATGCTGCATGAAAAATATACGCTGCCCATTCCGCCTGACATGCCGGGCGGGTGGTACACGGTGCGCGTTGGCGATGTGGCGCTGGGTGATGTGGAGGTCATTGCTACGGATCGCCTGTTTACGCTGCCAGCCGATATTCCCGTGGGGCTGGATGTGCGTTTTGGCGATGGGCTTTATTTGCGGGGGTTCCGTTTGGATGAAACGGCCGTACCCGGCAGCACGACACAGTTAACATTGTACTGGCAGGCGGAAACGGTTCCTGATGGCATCGTGACTGTTTTTGTCCATGTGGTCAATGCGCAAGGGGAGATTGTGACACAGGCGGATCAATGGCCGGGTGGCTTGCCCAGCAATACCTGGGCGGCCGGGCAGGTCATTGTGGATGATGTTTTGCTCGATATTCCGGCTGATTTGCCAGCGGGTGATTATCAACTGGCTGTGGGCGTGTATACGGCAGAAAATGGCATTCGCTGGACGGCGACAGATGCAGAGGGAACGGCCGTTCCCGATGACCGCCTCTTTTTGCCTGTGCCCCTTGAGGTTCGTTAAAGGAATGGTGGTTAGGGGCGAACAGCCGGTCGCCCCTAACCATCAATTTGATTAGTGCCGGTGCAAATCCTTGTGCATGATATGCCGTGTCTCGCGGAGACGGTCGTCGGCGGGCATATCGATCAGGTGCTCGTTCATGTGCGCATCATTCTCTTGTTGCAGCGATTTCGCCATGTAATCGATGATGCTTTCTGGGAAAATGCCGTGCCGTTCGTACAGATGGCGTTCGCTCAGTAAGCGCTGTGCCGAATCGATGCAGCTTGAGGGCAGCGATTGCAGCCGCGCCATGAGTTCCGCATTGCGAAAAATGTTGCCGGTCACATACAGATTGTTGGCAATGTCCAGGCTTTCTGCGTTTGTCAGACCCCATTCGGCGGCCATTGTCATGCCTGCCAGCAGCAAATGGGTGAGGGCGCTGCCATCCGGGCTGCGCAGTTCCACCGTCTGCCGCCCACCGGCGGCTGCGTAGCCTTCTGTTTGCTGTGGATTGAGACGCTGAGCCAGGTTGTCGAAGCGTGACCAGCCCAGCGGCACACGGATGAGGGCGCTGCGGTTGGAATCGCTCCAGCAGATGCGCGTTGGCGCTTCCTGGTTGGGCACGAGGCGCAAATAGGCAGAGGACACTGTGTTGCCAAAGGCGGTCAGTGACCCGGCATACGTGCAAAGGCCGCCAATCATCTGTTTGGCGGCGGGGGAAAGGTTGCCATCTGCGTCGTTCATCACATTTTTGCCATCCCGGCGCAGTTCGACGTGGACGTGCATCCCGTTACCGGCGATGCCCTCGGCCAGTTTCGGTGTGAAGGTGGCAAGGAAGTTGTGGCGATAGGCGATGTTGCGAATGAGCCAACGTGCCAGAATCAGGTTATCGGCCGTTTCCTCAACCGGCGTTGGCAGGAACTCAATCTCTAACTGTTCCGCTTGCTTCTCCGCGATTTCTTCCAAATCGCTGCGCACGCTTTCGATGTAACCAACTTCGCTGTGCGCGTATTTGACGGAACCGGTGATTTGCGCCACATGGCGCAGCATTTCGTACAGCACATGCCCCGCTTTGATGAATGGGGCGGAGGCGTGGTATCCGCGTTGTTTGGGGTTTGGGTAAAGTTGATTGGCGGGATTGCCAACCAGGAAAAATTCCAGTTCGCCCAAAGCATGCAGCGTAAGGCCGGTGTGTTGCTGGAACAATTGGTGGGCGTTGTGCAAGATGGTGTCCAGGGCAAAGGGTGCCCAATCGCCATCACGCGTAATGTAACGACAAATGAAGTCCAGGCTGCCAGAGTCGAATGGGTTAAAAAATGCGGTTTTATAGACGGGGACGACGTACAGGTCAGAGAGGGAGACATCTACCAATCCCTTGAAAATGGAGGAGCCATCTACCCGTTCGCCGTCGGCGAGGATGCGCTCGGCTTGTTGGATGCTGGCAATGGGCAGCGTCAGTTCTTTTAGCTTGCTATCGAGACCGGTGTAGTGAAAGGTGATCCGTTCAATTTGCTTTTGGGCGATAACGTTGAGGAAGTCGGCGCGGGTGAATGCCTCGCGCGGCTTGTCTACCAGGAGGGAAATGGGATTTGTAAGAGCTAGTGGGTTGTTCATGGGATTTGTGGGAAAGGGCACAGAACACAGAGGATAAAGGAATTGGGATTGTTCCTTGCTTTTGTGTATTTTTGTCGTGCCTCTGTGTTCTGTGCTGGTTCATTATGATTGTGATTGCCAGAAGTTTTGTAGGATTTCGGCCGTTTCCGGTAAGCGTTCCCAGTGGGGAAGTCCGCGTGTGGGGGTGAGGCGAACGGCTTGCCAATTGGCTTTATGCTCGATGAGGTCGGGCAGTGTGTCGAAGCGGGAGTAGAAATCTTCGTCGTAGATCACAAGCCCAGGCACTTGCACATTCTCATAGACGATGGTGCGCACGTTGCGGGTGAAAAGACGGCCGCTGACAAAATGAAGCGGGACGATTTCTGCACCCGGTTGATGTGAAGTGAGATAGCCATATTCAACAAAACCGGCGGGAATGTCACCGACGAAGCTTTTTTGCAAGAAAAATTCGATGCTGCGTCGTGTGGCAATCAGGTCAAACAGGGCGCGTCCCCACAAAGGAAAGGAAAATGCTCTGTAAACGGCGTTGCTGCTTTTGTTGGCGTTGGCTCGTTGGGTGGCGCGTCCTTGACCGGGCTGGTTGAAGCCGCTGGGGGAGATGAGTGTGATGGTGTTGAACCAACGCGGCGCAGCCAGGGCGGCGCGTGCCAGGAATTCGCTGCCCAAGGAGAGGGCTATGGCATCAACAGGCTCGCCAATTTGGGTGGCAATCATGTCGGTGATGGCCTCGTCGAAAATGGCAGGCGTGTAATTGCGTGCTTCGCGGTCGGAGAATCCGTAGCCAGGCAAGTCAATGGCATAGACGGGGCGAGTCCCACGAAAATGCTCGAACAGGGGGCGCATTTCGTAAGCGCTGGCGGCGGCGTTGACGCTGTGGATGAGCAGTAACGGCCGTCCACTGCCGCTTGTGTCGTAGTAGTAGTTAATATGTCCTGCCATTTGGTTGAAGAAGCGCTTTTTTTCAGCCGTGATGGCATCGGGCAGGGGCAGGTTGTGGTCAACGAAGAGGTGACTGTAAGCAATCCAGGCTGCGGTGGGAAGGGCAACGGCCGTTCCCAGTAATCCATTTAATTGTGATAGAGGACTATTTTTTTTGTTAGACATCCAAATACCTCCAGAGTCAATATGTGAGAAATCTATTTGCGCGTTCACTATACTCCGCTTTTGGCAAAGCGTACAGGTGTTTTGGCCTGATTCTTGTGTGACATTTATCATATTTGGGTTGACATCTCATCATTATTTGCTATGCTTTGCGCCATGAATTTTGTTAATCAGACACTATTTCGCCGTTTGCGTCGTCGCCAGACCTTTGGTCTGGTGATTTGTGCTGTCTGATTTTTGCTTATACGGCTTACGCGCACATAACCCGCCAGACCAAGACCGGTCTGGCGGGTTTTTTTTTGCGCAGATCATATTGTGTGGCGTCTAGATACATGCCATGAACAAGGAGAGAGTGTTGACAGTAAAAGCAGGGATTTTTGGCGCGACCGGGTATACGGGTTTGGAATTGGTGCAGATTTTGACAAGGCATCCAGAGGTGGAGATCGGGTTTGTATCGTCACAGAGTTATGCCGGGCAGCCGTTATCGGCTGTGTTTGCGGCAGCCCCGCCTTTGCCTCTGGTTGCGCCGGGGGATGCACCGCTGGATGCGGTTGATGTGGTGTTTTTGTGTTTGCCTCATGGCGCGGCGGCGGAAACGGCCGTACTCGCGCTCAATGCCGGGGTCAAAGTAGTCGATCTCAGTGCAGACTTTCGCCTCAAAGACGTGGCAACCTACGAACAATGGTACGGCGTGACACATCCTGCGCCGGAGCTGTTGGCCGAAGCGGTGTATGGGCTAACCGAGTTTGCGCGTGCGGAAGTCGCTGGCGCACGCCTGATCGCCAATCCTGGCTGTTATCCCACAAGCATTTTGTTGGCGGTGCAGCCTGTTTTGCAGGCCGGTTTGGTGACCGGGACGATTATCGCCGATAGCAAATCGGGGGTTTCCGGAGCGGGACGTGCGCCCAAACAAAACACCCATTTTGTCGAGGTTGCCGATAACTTTTCGCCGTATAATATTGGTCGAGTACATCGTCATTTACCGGAAATTGAGCAGGGTTTTGGTCTGTGGCAAACCGATCCCCCTGCGCTCATTTTTTCTCCTCACTTGCTCCCCGTTCCGCGCGGGATTTTGTCTACGATTTATGTGCCGCTGCAACCGGGCTGGCA
>JACKBV010000002.1 GCA_020634315.1 Ardenticatenaceae bacterium
AACGCAAACAAACTGGCAAGCGAATAGTGACCCGACCGGAATGGCCGTTGACCCCGGAACCGGGCATACGGCCAAAGCTTTGCATTAGATAACAGTGCCACAAAGCGTACAAAGTAAGAAAGTAAAAGCCGCACCACACGAAAACGCAACATTGTGCGTGGTGCAGCTTCAATCATGTGTAACCAAAGGACTGGCCATCCAACCACCACAGTGTATTGAACCATGACCAACAAGTAAATACCTGACTTGATGGCAGAAGTAGCAAGGAAACCAAGGTGATCAGGAAATTCAAACTTGATAACTACCCAAAGTGACAAGATGGCACCAACCAGGTACAGAGAAATTTGTACCAAAGGATAAGCCTTATCAAAGGCATCTCCAAAGCGAAGTTTTCGGCGCGTTCGTGTCATCTGATAACCAATTTTAGGGCAGTCTCAATTTGAGTGAAACAGAGATTTAGGACAGTCTCAATTTGAGTGAAATAGCAGTCTCAAATTGAATGAAACCCAATCTCAATTTGAATGAAACGAGTCTCAAATTGAGTGAAATCCTACAAATCTACGACACTAAATATCCAGGTTACGCACCTCACCGGAATGCGTCATAATAAACCGCTTACGCGGTGCCACTTCAATCCCCATCAACATGTCAAACGTGCGATCCGCCACCAGCGCATCCTCCACCGTCACTTGCAGCAGCGTGCGCATCGCCGGGTCCATCGTCGTCTCCCACAACTGCTGCGCATTCATCTCGCCCAAACCCTTATACCGTTGGATGCCCACTTTTTTGCCCTCCAACGATTTCAGCAGTTCGGCTTGCTGCGCTTCAGTATAGGTGTAATGAATCTCCTTGCCCTGCTTCACCGCATAGAGCGGGGGCTGTGCAATGTAAAGATGTCCCAACTCAATCAACTGCGGCATGTAGCGGAAGAAGAACGTGAGCAGCAGCGTGCGAATATGGCTGCCGTCCACATCGGCGTCGGTCATGATGATGATACGGCCGTATCGCAAATTGCCCATATCCATCGACTCACCAATGCCAATACCCAACGCCGAAATCAGCGCCTTCACCTCATTATTCGCCAAAATCTTGTCCAGGCGTGCCCGCTCCGTATTCAAAATCTTACCGCGCAGCGGCAAAATCGCTTGAAAATGACGGTCGCGCCCTTGTTTAGCCGTACCACCCGCCGAATCACCCTCAACAATGTATAGTTCGCACTTCGCTGGCTCCTTTTCCGAGCAGTCAGCCAGCTTACCGGGCAGCGTCAGGCTGTCCAAAGCACTCTTGCGCATCACCAGGTCACGCGCTTTACGCGCGGCGTCACGCGCACGCGAGGAAGTAAGGCAGCGCTCAATGATTTTCTTCGCTTCACGCGGATTTTCTTCAAGGAACATAGCCAGCGCATCAGCAGTAACGGCGGCCACAATGCCCGCCACTTCCGCATTCATCAGCTTCACCTTGGTCTGGCTTTCAAATTGGGGATCGGGATGCTTCACACTGACAACGGCCGTTACCCCTTCCCGCGTGTCATCACTGGAGAAATTCTTATCCTTCTCCTTGAGCAAATTGTTATCACGCGCATATTTGTTAATGACACGCGTCAGCGCCGTGCGCACGCCGGTCAAATGCGTGCCGCCATCAGGCGTGTGAATCGTGTTGGCAAAGGCATATTCAGAAATGGCAATACCTTCCGTATACTGCACAGCCACTTCAGCATTGATGCCATCTACCTCTTTGTTCGCGTATACCGGCTCGTGCAAAGGCTTGCGGTTACGATTCAGGTAACGGACAAAAGATTTCACGCCCCCTTCAAAATAGAAGCTCATTTCGCGGGGAGATGTGGAGCGCTCATCGCGTAATTTCAAAAAGACGCCACTCGTCACAAAAGCCATTTCGCGGAAACGGTTCGCCAATGTCTCAAAGCGATACACGCCATCTTCCTTAAAAATGGTGTCATCAAACTTAAAGTGCGTCGTCGTGCCCGTCAATTCGCCCCGCTTTAAGCGAGCAATCTGGGCGACCGGCGCTTGTGGAACACCGCGCTCATATCGTTGGAACCAGACGCCGCCATCACGGCGCACCGTCACTTCCATCCATTCCGACAGCGCATTAACGGCCGCGGCGCCTACACCATGCAAACCGCCGGACACTTTATAAGCCGCATTGTCAAACTTACCGCCAGAGTGCAATGAGGTATGCACCAATTCCAGCGCCGATATTTTTTCTTCCGGGTGCTCGGCAACGGGGATGCCAATGCCATTGTCCGTAACCGACACGCTGGAATCTGGATGAATCACGACTTCAATCCGGTCACAGCGCCCAGCCAGGGCTTCGTCAATCGAGTTGTCTACAATTTCGTAGACCAGGTGATGCAGCGCCTTAACGTCGGTTCCACCCACATACATACCGGGACGCCGCCGCACAGCTTCCAACCCCTTGAGAACTTGAATGCTACTGGCATCGTATGCCGCTTCTGCTGCCGATTTTTTTGCCATCTATCTCTCCTGAAAACTGGAACACAGCACTATATCGAAAAAAGTTGTGCTATTCGTGTCTCCACGTTTGATTTACCGATTACTGTTTACCATTACTGCGGCCGCACAACGGCCGTTACCCGATCCCGATAGTAAATAAAGGTAGCGGCGATCAGGGATGTGCTAATAAAAGCATGTGCCAAAATACTGATGAAGGTAATCCAACTGCCATCCTCCATCAGCACCAAAAACTGGTCAAGCACACCGCCAATGATGACAACGGCGAGAATAAGCCCCATCGCCGTTTGCCCATGATAACGAATCAGTTGGAGGCTGGTCAGCAGGGCTTGTACAGGGGAACGGCCGTAAACGACCAAACCCTGGGGCACAAAGTAACAAGCCAACACCACCCAAACCACCAACAGCGGCCCTATCAATAACACCAACAACCCAATTGACGCGCTGAGCAAAGACACAACCATACTCAACAGCGCCAGCGGGATGTAAAGCAACATCATGAAAAATATGAAAACCAGCGCCACACCTATCAGCCGCAGCCAGACAAACAGGATGCGGCCGGCCATCTGCCCGGCGGGCATGCCAGGAGCCGTTTTATCTGTCTGGATGGTGCGGGCGATCAGGGTGAGGTAAACGGCCGTTAACAACAACCCCACCACACTCAACAACAAAAACAAGCCACTCATCGTCCATATGCTGTCCAGTTCCCACACCAATGGCGTCAGCGGCGTCATTTCCGGCGACGCCCCAGCCATCAACACCGGCACGCCAAAAAGCGGCACACTCAAACTTGTAAACAAATTTGTGCGCGGAGCCAGCAGCATCAACTGCTCACCCATCGCCGCCATCGCTCCCTCTTGCTGCCACAATCCTGCCATCTGTTCCAACAGCAGACGTAAACTTAAACGTGGGCCTAACCAGAGAAAACTATCTAAAAAAACGGGGATGAGAATGAGCCAAAAATGCTTTGTCGCCAGATCAAACCCGGCGGCAATGGTTGCAAATACACCGGGAGCATACGCTTGTTGTTTCTTGTTTTGCATCATAGTTAAAATCGCCTAATTTTATCACAAACGTTCTAAGCCAGCGAACAATCCCCAAAGCGCTCATCTGCTGAACCGCAGCCCGGCTTTGCGTCGCCAGCAGGCTCGCCAACGCCCTGTTTTTTCACTTTTCCCTACGATTCCCTGACGATTGACCCCGTTTTGCCACCCAAAATTCCATTTGTGATAAAATCATGGCACGCAAGTCCATATTAAGGTTTCAACAGCTTGCTTTGCAACGGCTAACTCTAGTTTAATATATCGTAACTATTCAACTTTTCTGGAAAGACATGTCAGGTTTTCCCCTCAGAATAAACCTGACATGTCTACCTGAATAGATACAATATATCTACTAAAAATCGAGTTTTTGCTCAAAATGAGGATAATCTTGTAAACACAAGCAACCCAAAAACTCGGTTTCTTTTGTGTGATGTCAACGCAAAAATGGTGACACACAGATAAAATATACTCAGTAAGGAGCGAATCAATGACTGATGTACAGACAGTTGCTAACAAAATTGTCGAAAATGTTGAACAGGTCATGGTCGGCAAACGGCAAGCCGTTCAATTAACCGTACTCGGTTTACTTTGTCAGGGGCACATATTAATTGAAGATGTCCCCGGTGTGGGCAAGACCATGCTGGCGAAAGCCCTCTCAAAGTCTGTTGGCTGCCAATTTCAGCGCATCCAGTTCACGCCCGACATGCTCCCCAGTGATGTCACCGGCGTTTCGGTGTTTAACCAAAAGACGCTTGAATTTGAATTTCGCCCCGGCCCCATTCATGCCCAAATTGTGCTGGTTGATGAAATCAACCGCGCAACGCCGAAAACCCAATCGGCCATGCTCGAAGCGATGGAAGAACGGCAAGTCACCGTAGACGGCCGTACCTATCCTTTGGGGCCGCCCTTCATGGTCTTGGCAACACAAAACCCCATCGAATATGAAGGAACCTTCCCCCTACCAGAAGCACAACTCGACCGCTTCTTGCTGCGCATTCGGCTTGGCTATGCCAACCGCGCCGAAGAAATGGAAGTGCTAGACCGGCAGCAATTTGTCCATCCCATCAACACACTGGAACAAAAAGTAACAGTCGATGAACTGCAAGCCGCACAGGAAGCGATCAAGAAAATCTACATCGACCAAAAAGTAAAAGAATACATCGTTGACCTGGTGCGCGAGACACGCGAACATCCCGATGTCTATCTTGGCTCCAGTTCGCGCGGGGCACTCGCCCTGTACCGGCTGTGCCAGGCACGCGCCGCCCTCTTTGGCCGTGACTACATCCTGCCCGACGACGTAAAAGCACTGGCCGGGGCCGCCCTCGGCCATCGCATCATTGTTGGGCCAGCGGCACGCATCAAAGATGTGCAGCCAGAAGAAATTGTGCAAGAAATTCTCAACCGGCTGCCGGTTCCCGGCGCACAGGTAAGAGGCTAACACACCATGAGACAGCGACGGACTGTTGTTTTCATTCTGGCGGTGCTGGCACTGTTGTCAGCACTGGTTACGGGACGCGCGCTGCTGTATAACCTGGCTTACCTGTTGGGGCTGCTGATCATCATTTCGTTTGTTTGGGCGTGGATGAACATGAACTCGGTGCGCTTTTCACGCACCACGCGCACATTTCGCACCCAGGTTGGGCGGCCACTAGAAGAGCGCTTTGTCATCCGTAACACGAGCTTCATCCCGACGTTATGGGTAGAAGTACGCGATTACTCTGGCCTGCCGGGACATTACCCCAGCCATGTCGTAAACACGTTGGGGCCAAAGGCGCAGTATAGCTGGCGCGTGACGACGATTTGCCAGGAACGCGGCCGTTATCAGCTTGGGCCGGTACGCCTGAGCACCAGCGATCCCTTTGGCCTTTTCCCCATGCAGCGACAGGATACACAAACGCGCAATGTGGTTGTGTATCCGATGACGGTAGACATCCATCGCTTTGCCCTGCCGGTTGGCATCTTGCCCGGCGGGGATGCACTGCGCCGCCGCACCCATTACATCACAACCAACGCCTCTGGCGTGCGCGATTATGTGCCGGGCGACAGCTTCAGCCGCATTCATTGGCGCAGCACGGCGCGGCGCAGTCGGCTCATCGTGAAAGAGTTTGAACTCGACCCGCTGGCGGACATCTGGGTCGTGCCGGATATGTCTATCTTTGGGCATGTATCACAGCGGACGGAAAAGCAGGCACCAGGGCTTGGTGATTTGCCGGGCTGGATACGCATGGACGACTTCAAATTACCGGCAAGCACGGAAGAGTACACGGTGACGATTGCCGCCTCATTGGCGCAATACTTCTTGCGCAACAATCGCGCTGTTGGCATGTTGGCTTATGGGCAGTCGAACGAGGTTGTGCAGCCAGACCGCAGTGAACGCCAGCTTAACCGCATTTTGGAGACGTTGGCCGTACTGCGTGCCGAGGGACAGGTGCCCTTGCAAAACATGATCAATGCCGAAGTGCATTTGTTCCCACGAGGGACAACGTTGATTGTGGTGACGCCAACGACGCGCGAGGAGTGGGCGACGGCTGCGCGGCAGTTAGCGCGGCGCGGGCTGCGTATCGTGACGGTGTTGGTCAACCCGGAATCATTTGGCAGTACGCAATCGGCTATTGGTCTGGCGAGTTTATTGCAAGCAAATAATATGGTATCGTACCAGATAAATAATGGCGATAACCTGACAGAAGCATTGAGTCGGGGTCGGACACAAGCAGGCTATTTCACGTTTAGCTGAGATGAATCAAAACCAACCGCGCACGATTTCTCTTATTTTGATTGCCGTTGTCCTGGTATGTGGCGGCAGTATTGCCACGGCCGTTTTCGTTTACAACCAGCTCAAGGTCAACACAGTCGCCGCGCCCGCCTTAATAACGCCTGAACAAGAGGCCAGCGAACAAGGCTTGCTGGTGACAGGCGTTGTGCCAGACAGCATGGCCGCGCAAGCGGGGCTGCGGCGCGGCGACATCTTGCTGCAAGCGGGCGAAACGGTTTTGGAAAGCACGCGCACTTTGCAGCAGTTGGTGTGGACGTTAGACGCGGGGGATGCCATTCAGTTTACGGTGCTGCGTGGAGGGGAAACGGCCGTTATCCCTGTCACCCTCGCCGATGCCCTGCCCCGCCTCGGTATAGAACTGCTCGATCCGGGTCTGCCAACAGAGTTCACCGCCGACACCGTGCCCACGGTAAACGACGGCAAGCCAACCATTGCGCGTGTCGTGCCGGACACGCCAGCAGCAACGGCCGAATTGGCGGCGGGCGACATCATCGCGGTCGTTAATGATCAGGTTGTCTTCACCAGCGAGGATTTGCTCACCGTTATGGCAGACAAACGCCCCGGCGACACGCTCACGTTCATGCTGCGCCGCGGCGAAGAGACGCTCATTCGCAGCATCACGCTTGGCACACACCCGGATGACCCGGAAAAGGGTTATTTGGGAATCGAATTGGGACCATAAAAGATAGAACCCCGGTTTTCGCAAAAACCGGGGTTCTGTCTTTACATCATCCCCAGCGGGATGCTGATTGGTTCGTCTGTGGGTGTGTCAACGGCCGTTCCCGACAAACTCCACGCCCCCGCATGACTGATCTTCACCTGCACCAGTTCACCACGCAGCGGACGCGGATCATCAAAAAAGACCAGTTTATTGTGTGGCGTGCGTCCACGCCATTTGCCCTTGTGCTTATCTTCCACCAGCACTTCCACCGTTTCGCCAAGCCACCGCTGCATCTTCTCCAGCGAAACTTGCTCATTCAGCGCCTCAATCAGGTGAAAACGGCGGCGCTTTTCCGCATCCGACACATCATCCGCCATGCGGCGGGCGCTGACCGTGCCAGGGCGCGGGCTGTAACGTGCCAGATGCGTCTTGTCCAGGCGCAAATCGGCTAGCACATCATAAGTTTGCTGGAACTGCGCTTCCGTCTCGCCAGGAAAGCCAACGATGATGTCTGTATGGATGGCGGCATCCGGAATAATGGCGCGGATGCGCTGCACCAGGTCGCGGTATTGCTGCTGCGTATACCCGCGCTTCATATTCACCAGCACATCATCATCCCCAGCCTGAATCGGCACTTCGATTTGCGGCATCACTTTGGGCAAATCGCGCACGGCGTAGAGAATTTTGTCGGTCATGTAGCTGGGGTGGCTGGTGAGGAAGCGAATCCGCGCCAAACCTTCGATGTCATTGATGACGCGCAGTAAATCCGCTAAATCGGGGCCATCAGCGGCGTCCCCGCCCATATCATAGCCATAGCGGTCAACAATTTGACCTAACAACACCACTTCTTTCACGCCTTGTGCGACCAGTGAACGGACTTCGGCGGCAATTTCGCCGACGGGGCGGCTGCGCTCGATGCCGCGCTTTTGCGGAATGATGCAAAAGGCGCAGGCGTGCGAACAGCCATAAACAATGGCAACGGGGGCTGAGATGAGTTTGCCGCGTTGGTGTGATGGCAAAATGACTTCTTCGTCCTGGAAGGCGTGACGTTGAGCGGTAACGGCCGTTTCATATCCCAGCACATCCTCTTGCGTCAAATGCGCCACCAGCGGCAAGCCATCAGTAGACGGCTCCATGAACACATCCACAAATGGGAAACGCTTCTGTAACGACTCATTGCCCCGCACGCCAACGACACAGCCCATCACGGCAATGGTCATATCTGGGCGATCCGCTTTCAAATGCACCAGATTTTGCAGCTTGCCATACGCCTTATCTTCCGACTGTTGGCGCACAGTACAGGTTTGCAGCACCACCACATCCGCCTCTTCCATTTGCGATGTAGCGCGATACCCTAATTTTTCCAACTCTGTCGCCACGCGACGCGCATCAGCATAATTCATCTGACAGCCGGTGATCCAGAAATTGTACGTTTTTGTCATAGTTCCTTACACGGTAATCAGTGCTCAGTAATCGGCGGCCCCCCACCGATTACCACTTACTGTTTACTGATCACTTTCTTCCTATCAATATGGCTTCCGTCAAGTGGAAGGTGATTCTATCGCCGCTATATTGGGGTGTCAAGAACGCTAAGACTGGCTCAGGAGCCTGCACCAACATTGCCCGCAGGCGCGTCGTTGTCTCTGGCGTTGTTTGCATGCGCGATGCCCACCAATCAAATTCCATCCCCTTTTGCGCCGTTTCCTGATGTTGCAAAGGGCAACCCGCAGCCGCAAACGCCTCAGACCACTCTTCCAGACTGAGACAACGGTTATGGCTGGGGTCGCGCAGCTTCTCGAAGGCATTGACATATTCGCCAGCGGCACGCAGCAAATTGGCCTTTTTGCCGCGCAGACGGCTGCCGGGCACGACATTATCGACAATGGCTAAGACGCCACCCGGCCGCAGCACGCGCACCGACTCGCTCAGGAAACGGCCGATTTCCACAAAATGATGCGGCGCGATGCGACATGTCACCAAATCAAAACTGGCGCTGGCAAAAGGGAGTTCTTCCGCATCGGCCGTGCAAACGGTCACATTGGGCAGTGTTTTTTCAGCGGCTAGCTGCCGTGTTTGCTGCAACATTTCGGCGGTGATGTCGGCGGCAACAACGTGTGCCACATGTGGCGCAAAGGTGAAGGCGGTATGTCCGGCTCCGGTGGCGATGTCGAGGGCGTGCCAATGGGGTAACGGCCGTACCAAGGCCAACAGCCGCCCCAGACTCGCTCCCTTCGCATGAACCGTACTCGTCGCATACGCCGCCGCATTCGCCCCAAATTGTGCCTGTACCTGCTTTTTCTGATCCATTCTTACTCCTTTTGAAAACAAACCTCCGGGAGGTTTCGGAGATGGTCTTTGTTACGGCCTGAACCTCCCGGAGGTTCAGGAGATGATCCCTGTTACGGACTGAACCTCCCGGAGGTAACACCTTTTGCGCGGAAATGCTTTCCCCGACTCAGGCTTTCCTCTACAATAAGGCGCATGAGCCAGATTCCTATTTATACCATTGGTTATGGAACACGCGAGATAAATGAGTTCATTGCCCTGTTACAGGCGCACAACATCGCCTATTTAATTGATGTGCGCTCCCAACCCTATTCCCGCCACAAACCAGATTTTTCACAAAAAGCGTTGGCGCAGCATGTGCAAGCGGCGGGGCTGCGCTATGTGTTCATGGGCGATATGCTGGGCGGGAAGCCTGATGATGCTGACTGCTACGTGGACGGCCAAGTGGATTATGCGCGGTTAGCGCAAAAGCCGTTTTATGCGCAAGGAATCGGCCGTTTACAGGAGGCGCATCGGCAGCAGCAGCGGGTGGCGCTGCTCTGCGCAGAAGGCAAGCCCGAAATGTGCCATCGCACGCATCTCATTGGCAATTCGTTAACGGCCGTTCACATACCCGTGCTCCATATTGATGAAAAGGGCGAATTGGTCACACAAGCCGCCGTCTTGCAGCGCCTGCAAAACGCGCAGATGGAATTATGGGAAATGGAAGCCGTTCCGCCACCGCCACCTGATTATGGCGACGATTTCCCCTTTTACGACGATTACGCCTCATTTGACGAGACAGACACCGACGCCTACTTGCCTGACGACAATCCACTGCCGCCGCTGCCCGTCAGCCCAACACAGACAACCCCGGTAACGCTCAATCTACCCACCGCACAAAAACTGCTCAAGCAAGTATTTGGCTATGATGACTTTCGCCCCCTGCAAGCTGACATCATCCAGAGCATCCTCGACAAGCAAGACGCACTGGCAATCATGCCCACCGGCAGCGGCAAATCACTTTGCTTCCAACTACCGGCGCTGATGTTCCCTGGCCTGACGGTGGTCGTTTCGCCGCTCATTTCGCTGATGGAGGATCAGGTGATGCAGCTGCGCGAATTGGGGGTAACGGCCGTTTACCTCAACAGCACCCTCAGCCCACAAGCGCAATATCAAATCACCACGCAAATTCGCGCCGGTCAGGTCAAACTGCTCTACGCCGCGCCAGAGACATTGATGCGCCCCGACACCTTGCGGCTGCTAGAGCAAACGCCGGTGGACTGCCTGACCATTGACGAAGCACACTGCATTTCCGAATGGGGCCATGATTTTCGCCCCGAATATCGGCAGCTCACCGAACTGCGCCGCCGCCTGCCGCAAGCCGTTTGCCTGGCACTTACCGCCACCGCTACCGAACGCGTGCGCCAGGACATCCTCGCCAATCTCAGCATTCCCGATGCGCAAGAATTTATCGCCAGCTTCGACCGGGAAAACCTCTACCTGGCCGTTGCCGCCAAAAGTGATGGCCTGGCGCAAACCCTGGCTTTTCTCGACGAGCACCGCGATGAGGCGGGCATCATTTACTGTGCCACGCGGCGGCAGGTGGATGTGCTGACAGAACAATTAACGATGCGCGGCTGGTCGGCGCTGCCATATCATGCCGGACTAGACGATGCTACACGCCGCCACAATCAGCAGCAGTTTATCCGCGATGATGCGCCCATCATGGTTGCCACCATCGCCTTTGGTATGGGCATTAACAAATCGAACGTGCGCTTCATTGTCCATTACGATCTGCCCAAAAACCTGGAAAGCTATTACCAACAAATTGGCCGCGCTGGCCGTGATGGATTGCGTGCCGATTGCTTGCTGCTCTACAGCTATGCCGATGTGCAAACGATTCATTATTTCATCCAGCAGCAAGATGCGGCGCAACAGCGAGGGGCGCGGCTGCGGCTGGACGGAATGCTTGGCTTTGTGGAAACGGCCGTCTGTCGGAGACGGCCGTTGCTTGCCTACTTTGGCGAAACATATAACCAGGACAACTGCGACCTGTGTGATAATTGCACCACACAGGTTCAAGCACTGGTAGACGTGACCATTCCCGCGCAAAAATTCCTCTCCTGCGTCAAGCGCACTGGCGAACGCTTTGGCACAAGCCATGTCATTGACGTGCTGCGCGGCTCGCAGGCACAAAAAGTGCTCAAGTTTGGGCATGATCAGCTTTCCACTTACAACATTGGCGGCGAATTTTCTAAAAAAGAGTGGCAGCATCTGGCACGGCAGTTCATTCAACAAGAGCTGCTGGTGCAGGATATGGAACATGGCAGCCTACACCTCACGCCCAAGGCATACGCCGTATTCAAAGGGGAACAGGTGATGGGGACACTGCCCGAACAACCGCGCCCGCTGGCAACCCCCGTGCAGCCACACGACGCGGCGCTGTTTGCTTTGCTGCGTGCCAGGCGCAAAGAGCTGGCCGATGCGGTTAATCTGCCCCCTTACGCCATCTTCTCTGATAAAACATTGGTGGAAATGGCGACTTACTTCCCACAATCAACGGCCGCTTTTGCCAATCTCTATGGCGTGGGTGCGGCTAAGTTGGACAAATATGCCGACCTCTTTTTGCCGGTTATGCGTACTTACTGCACGGAGCACGGTCTGGCAGAACGAGCCAAGCCGGGCACGGCGCTCAGCCAACAGCGACCGGTGAGCAGTGGCGGGCGCATGGTGGAGGTGGCGGAGTTGTTCAATAACGGCCGTTCCATCCCCGACATCGCTGACCTATACAACGTCAAACAAAGCACCATCATCAACCATCTTTGGAATGCTATCCAGGCCGGGCATACTATCCAGGCTGACAGCCTGCGCGACCTCTCGCAGCTATCTCCATCTGAACAGCAGCACGTTCTCGACGCCTTTGCCGAATTGGGCACAGATCGCTTACGTCCCGTCTACGACGCTTTAGGGGAGCAAGTCAGTTATGATGAACTGCATCTGCTGCGCCTCTATTTTGCGACGCGGGGGTAATATTATTGCTTCATAGCAATTTCCTTTTAAAATCGTGACAAAAAATGGAACAATCCTTTGTGCTATTTACAGGAGAGACAACATGCGTGGTACGCACCACCACGAATGAAAACCGTAGGTCGGATTGCTAATCCGACTATCGGATCAACAATCCGATTTACGAAGGAGAAGGAATGATGCAAGAAACCCTGATACAACTACGCGCAGCCCAAACAGAATTAGACCCCCAATTTAAGGCTCTGCGCAATGTAATGAGCGCCCTAAATGTCGCCGTTCGGCTGGCAGAGGCGGACACAATGGATGCCCTGCCCATGCAAAAGGCGTTGAGCAAACTGGAAACGGCCGCAGCCTCTGTTAATAATGAAACATTGGCAACGGCCGTATCCGCCTTCGCCGCCATCACCCAACAAGCCCTCGACGACCTGGCTTTTGACTTCGCCAAAGAACTGCGCGAAGCCTTTACCCAACGAGGTGAAACCGTAAACGGCCGTCCCCCCGTTCTCAGCGTTGGCATCCTCATGTTCCGCATCGAAATGGCTGCACGCAAGGGGCAGTGGTTTTATGGGCGCGAGCCATTGACCAAGCCGATCCCCCTCTCGCTCACCGGCATTCTCAAAGCCTACGACCAGCAAGTAAAACGCATCGTCAATCGTCAGCTAGACAGCAGCTTTTTACCCGACCTGCAAAAGGCATGGCAAGATTGCATCGACAAACGCAAACAACGCCCCTCCGGTAGCCGCATCAACATCGTCGAAGTCTACAGTCAGATGACGCTGAACCGGCAGAGCGCCCGCTTTTGGAACCAACCTTCGCGCAGCACCTTCAAAGATTACGAGCGGGATCTCTTTGTGCGCGACCTGGTACTGGCGCAGGCACAAAGCGAGGTGCCGTTTCGCCTCGGTGTCGCCACCAAAAACCAGGCTGAGCAGGCCAGTCGTTCGCTGTGGATTCCGCAAACGGCCGTGGACGGCGAGTACATCGGTGACATCACCTTTGATTAAAGGGAAATGCTTTAATTCTTTATGAACGAAACAAATATCTCTAAAACACTCGCTCGTCACATCATCGAAACCCTCGGCAGCTTCGGCACACCTCCAGCACGCGGCGTGCAATATTTTAATGAAGGGAATCAATCGCTGCTGCACGCCCTCGACGAATTTTATCTTTCCTCCTACCTGCAAGATGGCGGCGCTGCTTACAAAATGGTCATCGGCGATTATGGCAGCGGTAAATCACACTTCCTCTACTGCCTGCGCGATGTCGCCTGGGCACGCAACTTTGTCGTCGCCAAAGTAGACCTCAGCCCAGTAGAGACGCCCTACAACGACCAGAAAAAGGTGTACGAGGCGGTCGTGCAGCACATCATCTGGCACGAAAGCGACGAAACCTTCACAGACGAGACGGGGCTGACGCGCTTTTTGGAAGGCACACTAACGCGCATTGTCGCCAGCCCATTGAGCCTGGAAACATTAGCAAACCCGCTCTATCGTGGTCTGGTAGACACTTTGGAAGCGACTGTGGTCGACAGCCCGGCTTACCAAACGGCCGTTCTCGCCTACTTTGACGCCCTCATCCGCCAAAACGACGAACGGCTGGACTCGCTCGCCCGCTGGCTAATGGGTGAAGCCACCAGTCCCGACGACACCAAAATTCTGCGTGAAGTAGGCGTCACCGGCAAAATCAATAAGCCCAATGCCTTTCGTATGCTGCGTTCGCTCTGCCAGGTTATCCGCGCCCTCAGCTATTCCGGGCTGATTTTGCTGTTCGACGAAGTGGACCGCATGGCCTCCGTCGGTGGCAAAGCGGAGCGCATGGCAACCGACACCCTGCGCGAGGTCATCGACCGCACCCGTGAAGATTTACCCGGCGCGATGTTTGTCTATGCCGTGCCGCCGCAGTTCATCAACGACACCGTACCGAAGTATCCCGCTTTGCAGCAGCGCGTGCGTGCGCCCGGCCATTTCAGCCGCGTCAACCATTTCAGCCCGCTCATCAGCCTGGACAAACTCGACCTGGACGAAGACGCGCTCATGCTGGCAATCGGCGAAAAGCTCATCCCCATTTACGAAACGGCCTTCGACACACAGTTAGACCATGCCACCCAGCGTGCCAATGCCGTCATCCTGGCCAATGTAGCCCGCGATGTATTCCTGGACATCAGTCACCGCCGCCTTTTTGTCAAATCGTTTGTCGTGGAATTGAGCCGTCAGCATTATGGCGAGCAGCACACGATCACCGAAGCGGAAGCCCAGGCTATCTTGCGTGGGCAAATTGACGAGCTTTCCGGCGGGGAGACGCCGCCGTACTAAATTATGAAGGATGAGGGATGCATGATGAATGGAGGCCTTTATCATTCGTCATTCATGCCTCATAATTTTTTATGATCGGACAACACGTTGAACATCCACAATTTGGGCCGGGGTTGGTAACGGCCGTTTACCGTAACAACAGCGAGTGGCTTGTCCAATTTGCTAATGGGCTGCGTTTTCGCCGCCCCAGCCATGAATTTGACAACGCCAAAGCCGCCGAATCGACTCCTGCCTATGCCGCTCCTTTCCAGGCCCCGCCTATGCCGCAAACGCAGCGCGAAGCCCGCCAGCTAATCGAATCGCTGCGGGTGGGCATCGCCCCGGCGCAGCACGTGCCGGAATTGACCATCAATTTACAACAAGAGCGTGAAAGTTTGATCAGCGGTCTGAATCAGGCGCACCAGCAAGGGGGCGCGGTGCGTGCGGTGGTCGGTGAATATGGCTATGGCAAAAGCCACATGGTCGAGTTAACGACACAAGAGGCATTGAACCGCAACTTCCTGGTGGCGGCCATCAGCCTCGATTTGTTGGAACTGCCACCACACCGTCCCTTTGCCATGTATCGTGAGGCGCTGCGCCACCTGCGCTACCCGGATACGGATGAACGTGGGCTGGAACCGCTGCTGCTGCAAGCGTCCTCCCATCCTCACATATTGGCGCAGTTACAAGACCTCTCGCCAGCAGAGCGTGATCCATTGGTCACCGGGCTGCAAGCCATCACCAGCACGTCTTCTTCGCGCCAACGTCAGGCCTGGGTGAACTGGCTGATGGGAGGACGGCGCGGCAAATTGATGAACAAGGCGATGCCGCGCGGCGTTAAGTTTCCTTCGATTTACACCATTGGGCATAATGCGCGGCAGATTGCGTTTTTGTTCACGGCCGTTTCCGCATTGGCGCGTCTCAATAATTACAGCGGTCTTTGTTTGTTGGTGGATGAAGCAGAGAGTTATTCGTTGTTACGGCCGTATCAACGCCCCAAAGCCACGCTCTTCTTCCAGGCCATCATTTATGCAGCGCTGCGCCAGGGACAAGACAAAATCAGTGAAGACATTTTCCCACAGCACCGCTGGTGTAGTTATCCCATGGCCTATGACCAGGGGCAGGCTCTCTTTTTCCTCTTCACCGTCACCCGCAGCGACAACCGTCTGCCGCTTAATGAGTGGCTGACCCCCGCCGACATTTTTAACCTGGAACCAGACGCTGATCCGCAAGAAGTGGGACAATTTTTGCAGCGAATCCTGGCTTATCATGCGCAGGCTTACAACTACCAGCCCGGCGAGCGACAGACACAAATCCGGCGTGGGGCAGCAGAACATCTGGCAATGGGGGTCAGAAACGGCCGTCTCTCTATGCGCAGCGTTGTCCGTCTCGCCGTTGAACTCTTCGACCTCCTCTACCTCCACCCCGACTACCCCGTCGCCACCCTCCTCGATGAACTGCGCGAGCAAGTGCGGTAAGTAATACAAATTTTCGTGTTATCAGATTCTCACATTCAACAAGAGGTCAAAGCCCGTATTCCGCACACCTGGCCGCTGTTTTTTGCGCGGCACGGCCGTTTCACTCCCATCCAGCAGCAAGCCATCCCGCCAATACTTGACGGCCATGACACCCTCGTCATCGCCGCCACCGCCTCCGGTAAGACCGAAGCTGTCATTGCTCCACTCCTGGAACGAAATTGGGAAGCCTTCAAGCAAGCTGGTTTACAACTGCTCTACATCTGCCCCACACGCGCCCTGGTACGTGATTTATACCAACGTTTGCAGCCAATTTTAGACAATACAAGTATCACCATCGGCATGAAAACGGGTGATGTAACAATGGCACAAACAATGCCCGCCATTCTACTGACCACCCCGGAATCCACCGATTCGCTGCTTACCCGCATCCCCAAGGCATTCACGCAGCTACAGACCATCGTCATAGACGAAATTCACCTCTTCGACAATACCCCGCGCGGTGATCATCTGCGCTGTCTGCTGCTGCGTATTGAGCGCATCCGCCACTATGCCGATCCCGCAGTTATGCCAACACAGCGTGTCGCCTTGTCGGCGACAGTGCCTGACCCGGCTGGGGTGGCCGGGCGATATTTGCACAACGGCGTGATTGTGCAGGTTCCTGGCGGGCGGGCGATTGCGGCAGAGATACGGCCGTTATACACCCTCGCCGAACTGATTGACGCCCTCAGCCAACGCGCCGCCTACAAATCACTCATCTTCTGCAATTCGCGGGAACAAGTGGAAGAAACGGCCGTTACCCTACGCCAACAACTACCCCACCACGCCGACATCTTCGTCCATTACAGCAACCTTGACGCCACCATGCGCCGCGACGTAGAAGAACGCTTTGCCGCCGCAGCAACGGCCGTTTGCATTGCCACCACCACCCTCGAACTCGGCATAGACATCGGCAGCATAGACGACGTGGTACTGCTCGGCGCCCCGCCCGACCTCAACACCTTCATGCAGCGCATCGGGCGCGGCAGCCGCCGCCTGCCCCACACCCAGGTTCTCTGTATGCCCCAAACCCCCGGCGAATGGGCACGCTTTGAAGCCATGCTTACCCTGGCCGCAGACGAAAACCATCAATCATCCATAGCCAATCGCCAGAGCACAACTTACGGCTTCCGCCCCTCCATTCTCATTCAACAAATCTTCAGTCTCATCAAACAAAGCCCGACCGGCAGCATACGTCTGGCCGACCTGCGCCACATTGCGCCGCCAGAAATGACCAGTGCTAACCTGTATAAAATTGTGTCACAGCTCACGCTTACCGACTATTTACAAACAGGGCGTCCAGGCGAATGGAAACCGGACGAAAAATTACAAGACCTATTCGACAAACACGATATTTACAGCAACATTGGCGTAGATACAGAAGGAATAACGGCCGTAGATGCACATACAGGCCACATCATTGCCCACACAGATCGCAGCTACAATCCTGGAACCGTTCTCCTTTTTGGTGGTCGCCCCATGGCCGTTGTCTGGGCTGGAGAGCGTCAGTTTGGCCTGAAATCCGTACCCGGTACACCAGCAAGCGAAGTCCTCCGCTTCCATAAATCTTATATCACCATCCCCTATCAAATCACACAAACAGTAGCCCACTCATTAAACATTCCCAGCCACCAATTTGTACGATTACCCCAGAAACCCGGTTTCTACTTGTTTCATTTTTGGGGAACTGTATGGGGAGAGCTGCTGGCTTCCGTCCTACAAACCCAGGGTATCACAGCCACCGCCATCAACGAATATTGCTTATTTACCCATGAACCCCTTCTGCAACTCCCTCCCTGCGATACAAAACTATGGCACCGTTCAGTTACTAACATCAGAGACAGGCTCGTCAACCATCTGGAAATGGGCCGTTTTCATCGCCTATTACCCGCTGATATTGCATTAGAGGCCATTATCCAACAACTCAATTTCCCCCAATTCCAAACCCTCTATCAAGAGACTTCCATCATCGACCAGCCAACAATCTACGAACAACTGCATTGGTTAATCCAGTAAGCACCTTCACTAAAAATGGCGTGAATAGAGCGGTTGTTTTGTACGTATTTTCTTCGTGGTTGTTGAATTACACAATCGCTCGCCCTACGCTATTTTGGGCGAAGGTGTTGAAAAGCCGGAGCCAATATTAATGGCTCGCATTATTGACAAAGTTTCACGGCTGGGGAGGATTCAGCCCCCTCTCTCCGCTTCTATCGCTTCGTAATTTGGCGAGGGTATTGTAATATTAATTACGGCCGTTTACCGGGCACAACCATGTAAATGCATTCATTAGGCATTGACCAGAGATGACATTCGTCAGGTGACACGGCCGTTTCCTTTGTGCTATTGTGTGCCAGTAGTCAGATAGAGGAAAGCAATGAGGAGGGTTTCACACCATGTCCAAAAACAAACCCAGTTGGCAAAGCATTAGAAAAAAACGACAGCAACAAGAGTTTGTCGGCCGTACCGAGCAACTGGCCCAATTTCGCCAAAACCTGGCGCTGCCCTATGATGATGAGCAGCGTTTGTTCCTGTACAATATTTGGGGGCAAGGAGGCGTGGGCAAAACAACCCTGCTGCACCGCTTCCAACAAATCGCCCAAAGCGCCAATTGCGTGACTGCCCTGACAAACGAAGCAGAAACCGATGTGCCGGCCGTCATGGCCCGCCTTGTTCGGCAATTTCAGGAACAAGGTCACGATTGTTCTAATTTCGGCAAGCGGTACCAGGTCTACCGGCAAAAACGAGAAGAGTTAGAAGCCTCCCCCGATGCGCCACAGGGCTTTGCCGCCTTTGCTGCTCGCACGTTGGTCAAGACAGGCGTCCATTTTGCCCGCCGCGTCCCCGTTGGTGGTGCAATTTTTGATCTGGTAGATGAAGATGTTGTGGCAACCCAGGCAAGCGAGTGGGCTGAATACGTTCGCCGTCAATTAACAAACAAAGACGAAGTAAGCCTGATACTTAACCCGGAAGCCATACTCACCCCCTTGTTTCTGCAAGACCTACAAGACATCGCCGAAGAGAAAACACTGCTGCTGCTATTTGATACCTACGAACGCACCGGTTCTATCCTTGATAACTGGCTCCGTGACGTTTTGGACTGCCGTTTTGGCGACCTGTTCCCCAATTTCGTCATCGTGATCAGCGGCCGTGAATCGCTCGATCCAAACCAGTGGTCAGCCTTTGCCAGTGTGTTAGGACAATTTCCCCTCAACCCGTTTACAGAGTCCGAAGCCCGCGAATATCTGTCGTTAAAAGATGTTACAAACGAAGAGGTTATTCAGGTGATTTTACAGCTTTCCGGACGCTTGCCGATTTTGGTGGCTACACTAGCCATGGAAAGCCCGGATGACCCGGCTCGAATTGGGGATGCAACGGGAACGGCCGTTGAGCGCTTCCTGAAATGGGTTGACGATCCCCACCAGAGGCAAATCGCCCTAAATGCCGCCCTGCCGCGCCATTTCAATCAGGACATATTAGCCCTCTTGTCTCCTGAACATGGGCAGCAGCTTTTTGACTGGCTGAAAAAGATGCCTTTTGTCATGAAACGTATGGATGATATGGGCTGGGAATACCATGACGTGGTACGCACCCAAATGTTACGCTACCAACGGCGCCAATCCCCACGCAATTGGAGTGCGTTACAAGGCACATTGGCTGCCTATTTTGAGCATGAACGAGACAACTTGAAGTTGGCTATCAAAGAAGGTGCGCGTGACGATACCTGGCAAAGAGTATCCCTGGCAGCGCTGTATCATAACCTGTGCAAAGCCCCCCAGGAACACCTGAAATTCGCACTCAATGGATTTATTACAGCTCTGGATGCCAGTCGCGCTTTTGCTAAAAAATGGGCTGCGGTGATGATTCAATGCGGCGTTGACGCCGACCACGACGACCTGGAGCAGTGGGGGCATCGTCTGGCGCAGGGTGTAGAGGATTATGAAAACGATCAGTATGCACAAGCGGCAGCCATGTTTTCGGCACTCCTGCAACACACCAAAATTGAACCGGCACAAAACGCCATTATCCTCGCCTGGCGCGGCGAGACCTACGCGCAGATGGCACGGTATGAGGAGGCGCTGCACGACTTCGACCACGCCATCGCACTCAAGCCAGACGAGGCATCGGCCATCGCCCTGCGCGGCGAGACCTACCAGCAGATGGAACGATGAGGAGGCGCTGCACGACTTCGACCACGTCATTGCACTCAATCCGGAGAATGCATGGGCCATCGCCCTGCGCGGCTTGACCTACCGGCTGATGGCACGGTATGAGGAGGCGCTGCGCGACTTCGACCACGCCATTGCACTCGATCCCGACTATGCATGGGCCATCGCCAGTCGCGGCTTGACCTACCAGCAGATGGAACAGTATGAGGAAGGCGCGCTGCGCGACTTCGACCACGCCATTGCCCTCGATCCCGACGAGGCATCGGCCATCGCCAGTCGCGGCTTGACCTACCAGCAGATGGAACAGTATGAGGAGGCGCTGCGCGACTTCGACCACGCCATTGCCCTCGATCCCGACGAGGCATCGGCCATCGCCAGTCGCGGCTTGACCTACCAGCAGATGGAACAGTATGAGGAGGCGCTGCGCGACTTCGACCACGCTATTGCTCTTAACCCGAACAAGGAAGGGGCCATCGTTTTACGCGGCTTGACCTATCGGCTGATGGCACGGTATGAGGAGGCGCTGCGCGACTTCGACCACGCCATTGCCCTCGATCCCGACGAGGCATCGGCCATCGCCAGTCGCGGCGAGACCTACCGGCTGATGGCACGGTATGAGGAGGCGCTGCACGACTTCGACCACGCCATTGCCCTCGATCCCGACTATGCATGGGCTATCGCCCGGCGCGGCGAGACCTACCAGCAGATGGAACGATATGAGGAGGCGCTGCGCGACTTCGACCACGCCATTGCACTCAAGCCAGATAATGCATGGGCCATCGCCCTGCGCGGCGAGACCTACCAGCAGATGGAACGATATGAGGAGGCGCTGCGCGACTTCGACCACGCCATTGCACTCAAGCCAGATAATGCATGGGCCATCGCCCTGCGCGGCTTGACCTACCAGCAGATGGAACGATATGAGGAGGCGCTGCGCGACTTCGACCACGCCATTGCACTCAAGCCAGATAATGCATGGGCCATCGCCCTGCGCGGCTTGACCTACCAGCAGATGGAACAGTATGAGGAGGCGCTGCGCGACTTCGACCACGTCATTGCCCTCAAGCCGGACAATGCATCGGCCATCGCCCTGCGCGGCTTGACCTACCAGCAGATGGAACAGTATGAGGAGGCGCTGCGCGATTTCGACCACGTCATTGCCCTCAAGCCGGACAATGCATCGGCCATCGCCAGTCGCGGCGAGACCTACCAGCAAATGGCACGGTATGAGGAGGCGCTGTGCGACTTCGACCACGCCATTGCACTCAAGCCAGACGAGGCATGGGTCATCGCCCGTCGCGGCGAGACCTACCAGCAAATGGCACGGTATGAGGAGGCGCTGTGCGACTTCGACCGCGCCATTGCACTCAATGCGAGCGCCGATTGGTATCATTACCAGCGCGGCTTAACGTACCAGGCAATGGGACAGCCAGAAAAGGCCACGGCCGATTTTACTCAGGCCATTACCCCGGCTCAAATTGATTACGACGCCAATCCCCAAGAGTGGCGTAACACCTTTAATCTGGCTTTGTACAGGTTGGCAGCCGGTCACACGCAGGAGGCGAAACGCCTTTACCAGGAAGCCATTCAAGCCCCTGCGAATTTCATCCGCGAAGCCATCACTGACCTGGATGACTTGCTACACCTTTTCCCAGACCATGCCCAGGCAGCAGCCATGCGCACCTTCTTGCAAGAGGCACTTGCTCCACACGCTGATTTGTAATGTGATGAGCCGGACACCCTTTCTTGACTATTTACTCAGGGAGGAGACAACATCAGCGCAAGCTCAACACCATGCACGAAAAGCTAACCTCCCGGAGGTTGTCAATGGCACGCTCGCCACATGAGACAAACCTCCGGGAGGCTGTTTGCGAAGGAAACTTCACTAACTGTCATTGACCCCCATGAATAAAAATCGTAGGTCGGATTGCTAATCCGACCATCGGATTAACAATCCGATTTACGCAGAAGAGTTGCACATCGCATATTAATCCCAAAATACGCAATACGTAATACGTAACAACCACCCAACCCAAATTATCAAGCAGCAAGACAGCTCATGGGGAAACCAGAATAAGCCAGACAAGCAAAAACCGGCATAAAAAAAGGCCACTACCCATGTAGTGGCCTTTTTAGTGGCGCCAACTGGACTTGAACCAGTGACCTAGGGCTTATGAGTCCCGCGCTCTGCCAACTGAGCTATGGCGCCAAAGCGACGGACATTATAGCCAAACCCCACCGTTTTGCCAAGACTTTTTTGCGGCAATTTGCGCTATAACGTTATGATTTCCGCTTGATTGGCGTCTGTGTCATAAACGGCATAAGTGCCACGCCCTTTCCAGCCCATGACATCGCCGGGATTCAGCCAGAGGCAGCCCCCAAAATATTGCACATGCTGTTCATGGGTATGCCCAGAAAAAACAGCTTGATAATCGCCGGTACGCGCCAATGCCTGCGCATAAAATGGATAATGGGTGACGGCAATTTTCACACCACCCAATTCCAGTTCGGCAAATTCGCCATGAAGCAGCATTTGCGGATGGTTGGCGGCCATTTTTAGCATCGTAAAGCGATCACCATCCCCATTGCCAAACACGGCGTGAATCTCGCCGGGGAATGTCAGCATCTCGCGCAAGGGAATTGGCGAACAAAAATCGCCGCAAAAAATGAGGGTTTGGATCCCCCTGGCAATATACGCATCCAACATGGCCCGCAAATTCGTTAAGTTATCGTGGACATCAGAAAATACGCCGATTAACATGTGTCGATTTCTCCCAAAAGGCTAACGATAGCGCCACTGTTCACCCAAGGTGGCAAAATCTTTATGGCTGAGGTAGATGATGGGGTGTTTTTGTTGGGGGTGGCTGATGCCGTGAATGGCAACGACATCGAGAACGAAGGGCACAAATTCACGCGAAGCCAATTCTGTCAACTCGCGGAATACGGTGGTTTCATAAATGGTTTCTGCGCCGGATATGAGCTTTGTGTGCTGCAACTGCTCGGCGGGAAGCCAGTTAAAACCCAGCCGTTCCGCTTTGTCCCCTTCGCGCCCGCTGATGTAACCGGCACGCACAACGCGTGCGCGTTCTGACCAGGGCATAAAATGAACGGCCGCTTCCCCCAATTCGCGCAGCAGTTGCAGGCTGTAATTGCCAACTCCCATGCAAATCAGGAAGCGAAATGGTTCTTTGGAAATAACCGTCCAGTAACCCATTGGCAGCATATTATCGCCAATGGACACCAGGGCGACGTGCTGTGGAAAAAAGCCTGCATTAAACGGGGCATGGATAGATGGATTCATCAGCCACTCCTTCGCAAATAACTTAACGCAAAGACGCAAAGGTGCAGAGAAAAAGAAATTCTAACGTCCTTCGCGCGTTTTCATTCACGGTGGTCGGCGACAGCCAGTGAAATCTCCTTCGAAAATAATTTAACGCAAAGACGCAAAGATGCAGAGAAAAAGAAATTCTAACGTCCTTCGCGCGTTTTCATTCACGGTGGTCGGCGACAGCCAGTGAAATCTCCTTCGAAAATAATTTAACGCAAAGACGCAAAGATGCAGAGAAAAAGAAATTCTAACGTCCTTCGCGCGTTTTCATTCATGGTGGTCGGCGACAGCCGGTGAAGTCTCTCCTGAAACCAGTCTCGCGGAGGTTTATTTCACGAAGTAATCGCTTCTGTGAAAACCTCCGCGAGACATTATATGAGCAGGCTTGCCTTGCTGGCAACCGTTGTGGGGACAAGCTCCCGTTACGCCATTTTCAGACGGTTTCTGCGTGCCAGGTATCGGCGAGGAGTGGGCGATACCCTTCGCCCGTGGACAGGTAGGTCATTAAATCTGTATAGGTTTGCGCGTCCAGGTAAGGGAAGAGGGGTTGGGACACTTGCGAGAGGTGTTGCAGGGCCTGGCGCACACGTGTATCCCAGGAACGGCCGTATACCTGCATATCATTTCCGCGCAAGTGCTGGCGACAATCGGCATAATGGCACAACAAGGGCATTTCCTCATGCCCAAATAAAGCATACTCATCTGTGATTTCTTCGCCGGGCAAGATGTCACGAACAGCAATTTCAAAGCCATAACCGGTGCTGAGCGTGTTGGCGTGGCAGCAATGGTTGACGTATTTGGCAAAATCCCAGCTAACGACATAGTTTCCGGCTTCATCGCGGAAGGAATATTTTTCGATCACGGCTTTGTAAGCCGGGTCTTGCCGAATTGGATCGTTGGGGTGAATGACGTGTTCAAGCCGATCTTGGACATAGACGATGGTGCCGGTGGGAATAACGGCCGTTGCAAAAACACCATAACCAATTACAGGGTTCACAAAGCGCAGCTCTGTCGCAGGGTGAATCATCTCGGTTTCGCTCCTCTGGGTTTGCTCATGTATGATGTGGACGCGTCGTCCAAGCACGCATCCTAGCAGAAGCGCCAAACCGATAAATCAGGCTTTTGTCGTATTTTCAATGACCGCGCAGCTTGACCGGGCGCACACGAATAGCCACAGAATAATCTTGGGCAAACTTCGCCGCATCCATGCCAATGCGCAGAAAACCAGGCGCGTACTTGGCGACATAAGCAGGTATTTGGTCAGCAGGCGGCGTGTCAGAGGAAACGGCCGCTTCCCCCGTAAAAATGACAATATCCCCGCCTAGCCCATCCCCATCCAAATGCAGCGAGACCTGCGCATTCCGCGCAATGTGGTGCAGCTTGTGCGTATCAGGACGGCTGTAAATCAAAAACCCATCGTCATCCCATAAAAACCAAACCGGTCGCGGCTGCGGCACCCCTTTTTCATCAACCGTTGTCAACCAACCAATGCGCTCTTCACGCAAACGACGCGCCACGCGCTGTCCAAATTCCGTATGCATATCAATCATGTGTAATCCCATCTCCTTCTAGTTTTGCCCGCAAAAGAAAACTTGCCTGGCTGCGCTTCACCGTTAAATGCCCGCTAGCCACATCCAATGCCGTCAGTTCAAACAGCTTCCTCAAAATGACTTGTTCCGTCAGAAACTTGTAATCAGCAATCGGTACAGAAACGATCAACCCTTTATATTCCGTTTTCAGCGCTTGTTTCTTTTCTTCGGCTCTATTGTCCGGCTCATAGACACGAATATTCACATCTGCGCTTCTGACCATCTCAGCCAGTCTAACCTTTGCTTTCAAATCACCGATCACTCCGTTGAGCGTTTGCCAATCAATAACAACATCTCTGGCTTCCTGAAACTCTTTTTTTAATTGGCGTTCACGTTTTTGCAGCAAGGTGCTCCCCTCTAATGCCTCTATCAACGACACAACGCCCTGTTCATCTACCTTGATGTAGTGCGCATCTTTTAGTTTGCTTATCTTCGGTTGTAGTTTTTGTATACCCTCATGCGCTTTTAGCGATGCAGACTGAAAATCGGCTGACATCAAATTTGCAAATCGCAGCCACGCCTGATGGATTTGCCCCGCCAAGACTGTCATCTCGCTCATTACACTCACCCTATCCTTTTTGCTATTTATTTCAAAACAACTTATTGGATTTCTGACACCGATATTGCTTTGACATTGTAGCATAAATTCAGGGCAAATTTTCACCGAACAAGCCAGATTATTTGATGCGCGGGATGAGACGACCTGTACGCGCCATGTACTCACGATAAGCGGCACCAAAGTTGTCTAGCATCATTTGCTCTTCGCGGGGGACACGGGTCAAGTAAAGTGGCAAGAATGTCACCAACAGCGCCAACCCGCCAATCCAATTGTGTACCAGCAAAGGCTGCGCCAATGCCCACAACCACATCGCCGCATACACCGGATGGCGAATATAACGGTATGCGCCCGTCGTCACCAATTCCTGCTCTTCTTTGATGTCTATTTTGGGCGACCAGTTGCGCCCTAAATCATGATAGGCACGCCAAAACAGGAACAGGGAAGCCCCGATCAACACGGTTCCTGTCCAGCCCAACCAATCTGGCAAGGTGTAATCAGCATATGCAACCCAGTCAGAAAAGATGGCGATGAGCGGCAGCACTTGCCAGCCAAAGAAAGCGACAAAATCGAGCAGGGCATCGGCGAGCCGTGTTTGTTCGCGCGTCACCTTGCTGCGGCGGAACTGCCGCCGATTGGGGCTTTGAATGGCAAAGAGGTAAATGGCAACGGCCGTTATAAATACCCACTCAAACAAATCTTCCATTTTCATGCCCTTGTAAACAGCGCCGGGCCATCTATGTCGCCCAACTGCGCCACCACTTGCCCCACGCCGGGCAGCCCCGACAGAATTGGCTGCCGCAGCATTGGGCCAAGCGCAATGATGTGCCCAATTCCGGCGGCATGCGCGGCCTGAATGCCAGAGTGAGAATCTTCCACCACCACACATTCGGCGGGCAGCAGCCCCAACGTGGCCGCCGCCCGCAGGTAAATGTCAGGAGCGGGCTTATTGGGCATTGTGCCATCATCAAAAATGATCCTGCCCACATCGAACCAGCGTTCCAGGTGCAAATGCTGCACAAAAAAAGCAACGTTTAGCGCTTCAGAGGCGGTGGCAATCGTGTGCGGAATGTCGTGAGCGACCAGCCAATCCAACAAAGCAGTCGCGCCAGGGGAAAGCTGGAAGTCGTCGCCCAAAGCGAGGCACATCTGCCGGTAGATGGCTTCTTTTTGCTGCGCCAACTCATGCGCGGCGGCGAAGTCCAATGTTTGCCCGGTCAAATATTCGAGGATGGTGTGATTGGAACGGCCGTGCATCTGCACCGCCATCTCCTCTATCGTAAATGGCTCATCGCGCACCTGCCGCGCAAATTCCGCCCAAGCCTGTTCATGCAAGTGACTGTCCCAAAACAGCACACCGTTAAAGTCGAAAATAATCCCTTTGTATGTCATGGCGCAATTATCCCTCAATGGGCAAGAAATCGTCTAGCAAAACGAGTTTGAGAGAGGGCCTCTATGCGCTGCATTCCCCGTTCAAGTATAATCATTTCATGCAGTTACCCGACCTCCTCTCCGCCTTACGCCTGAACCGTGACTTTATGCGCGATGTCGTCGCCTGGGAGCGCTTGCGTGCGCGCCCGGCGCAAACAGCGCCCCTGGCAAATCCACTCTCGGAGCGGCTGCTGGCGGCATTGCAGCAACGTGGCGTCACGCAATTTTTCACGCATCAGACGGCAGCCATTGATGCCGCCCAACGGGGCGAAAATGTTGTCATTGCCACAGCCACCGCTTCCGGCAAATCATTGTGCTACACCGTGCCCGTTTTGCAGCGGCTCATCGAGCGCCCCAAAGCACGCGCCCTTTACCTGTTCCCCACCAAGGCGCTGGCGCATGACCAATGGGCGGAAACGGCCGCTACCATCAGCGCCACGAATTTGCCTGTAGAAGTTCACAGTTACGATGGCGACACACCAAACAGCCAGCGGCGCAAAATACGCGCCGCCGATGGCATTCTCATCACCAATCCAGACATGCTGCATGCCGGGATGCTGCCCTACCACCCCACCTGGCGCAACTTGCTGCGCGGCCTGGAATTTGTCGTGCTAGATGAAATTCACGCGTACACCGGTGTTTTTGGCAGCCATGTGGCTAACGTCGTGCGGCGGCTGCGGCGATTGTGCGAATTTTATGGCAGCAGCCCCCAATTTATTTGCTGCTCGGCGACGATTGCCAATCCGCAGGAGCACGCGCAGCGGCTGGTGGGTGCTCCTTTCACGCTGGTCGATGAGGCGCAAAATGGCGCCCCAACGGGCGAAAAGCATTTCATTCTTTACAATCCGCCGATTATTGATGAGGAATTAGGGCTGCGGGGAAGTTCGGTGCTGGCGGCAAAGGATACGGCCGTTACCTTTCTCGCCGAAAACATCCAAACCATCGTCTTTGCGCGTGCGCGGCAAACGGTGGAACTGCTGCTAACCTACATTCAAGATGAGTTGGCGTATATGGGGAAAGGGGAAACGGCCGTTACCGGCTATCGCGGTGGTTATCTGCCCCTGGAACGGCGCGACATCGAGATAGGACTGCGCACAGGCGAACTGCGCGGCGTGGTAGCCACCAACGCCCTGGAATTGGGCATTGACATCGGGCAGCTCGATGCGTCCGTTATCACCGGCTACCCCGGCTCTATCGCCTCGGTGTGGCAGCAAGCCGGGCGTGCCGGGCGACGCGCGGCGCAGTCGGCGGCGGTGCTGATTGCCAGCAACAACGCCCTGGATCAATACATTTGCAACAACCCGCGCTATTTATTCGGCCGTTCGCCGGAACATGCCCTCACCAACCCCGACAATTTACGCATTTTGCTGCGCCATCTCGGCTGCGCCGCTTTTGAACTGCCTTTCCGCAAAGGAGAGGCGTTTGGCGGTTATGCGCCGGTTGACCCGCTGCTGGAGGCGTTGCAAGAGGCTGGCGATTTGCACGAAACGCGCGAGCAATATCATTGGTTGGGCGAAGGGCCGCCCTCGCACGCCGTTTCGCTGCGCACCAGCGGCGATGACACGGTGCTGATTCATGACATGGCGGCTGACAATGCCATCATCGGCGAGGTTGATTTGGAGAGTGTGCCCCTGCTCTTGTATGAAGGGGCGATTTATATGCATCAGGCACGGACTTATCTGGTGGAGACGTTGGATTGGAACGGCCGTATCGCCCATGTGCGCCCGGTAGATGTGGATTACTACACCCGCGCCAGCGTCGGCAGCACCATTCGCGCCCTGCGCCCGGAGGAAGAAACTTTAACGCAAAAGAGCGAAGAAGCGGCAGGCGCAAAGGAAGCAAGGGAAGAGGCGGCGGATTTGCTGCGGGCGTGGGGAGATGTGACGGTGGTGACACAGGCGACAGGCTATCGCAAAATCAAGCGATACTCGCACGAGACGTTAGGCTTTGGCCTGATTGATCTGCCGCCAATGACGCTGGAAACGAGCGGCTATTGGCTCATTTTTGGCGAAGCGCTGACGGAGCGATTGTATGACCTGGGCATTTTGCTGCGCCCCAATGATTATGGCCCCAATTGGCAGCGGCAGCGCAAACTGGCGTTGGAACGGGATGGGTATCGCTGCCGCATGTGTGGCGCGGCGGGCAAAGAGCCGGCCGGCCCGGCCCCCAGCGAAGGGGCGACGATATTGCATGTGCATCATATACGGCCGTTTCGCGAATTTAACTACATCCCTGGCGAAAACGACCATTACAAAATCGCCAACGAAGTGGACAACCTGCTCACCCTTTGCCCAAGCTGCCACCGCCAGGCAGAAGCCGGGCAGCAAACCCGCTCCGCCTTGGGCGGATTAGGCTACGTGCTGCGCAACCTCGCCCCGCTCTTCCTCATGTGCGATCCCGGCGACATCCTCGTCAGCGTCGAAAGCCAAAGTCCGCTGACCAAAGCGCCAACACTGGTCATTTACGAGCGCATCACAGCCGGGGTTGGGTTTAGCCAGCGCTTATACGAACTGCATGACGAACTGCTGCACAGCGCCCTGGAACTGGTTCGCAGCTGCCGCTGCCGCGATGGCTGTCCCGCCTGCGTCGGCCCGCCCGGCGACATCGGCCCAGACACAAAAGATGTGACGCGACGACTGTTGACTATATTATTAAGAATTGAAGGGGAGAGCAGATACAAGTAGAATGTTTACTGAACATGCTTCCATATTGTGAGAAAGTTTAGCTGGATAGCGACAGATAATAAAATAGGGAGGAATAAACGTGAAACAATGTGATTATCTGGAAATTGGTACGAACGGTGATGGAATTAATGTGTTTTGTACTGATCAGGAAACACTAAACGCGTTCTGGGAGGAGGTAAAAGAACGCATTCCGCACAGAATAGTTCGAAGTCACAATATGTATCGTTCAGGCGACGAAAAAGAAGTTGGCCCAGAAGTGCATTTCGGAAATGACTTATTGGATGAAGCCATTTTTGCAACCTTTACGCAACTTGAAGGAAAGGATCACGCGCTTGCCATGTTGTTGTTCAAGAAAGCTTGCAAGGAAGGATGGACTCCTATGAATTTAGACACGGCCGAAGGTGAAAAACGAGGAATATTGTTTAGTAGTAAGGTTACATTTGCAAGGTATCAATTGCGGCGAGAACAACTTGTTTAAATTGAAAAGGTAGATAAAGGAGATTAACTTGCCTGACCGTATCCCTTTTTTAGATTTTGGCGGCGAAGGGCCGCTGCTCCATTTTGCCCATGCCAATGCCTACCCGCCCGGCAGCTACCGGCTGTTCATCAATCAACTGCTGCCCCATTACCATGTGCTGGCAATGCAGCAACGGCCGTTATGGCCCAACACCGAGCCGAAGCAAATGACCAACTGGCAGCTTTTTGCCGACGATTTAATCCACTTTTTCGAGCAGCAAGGATTGCAAAATGTCATTGGCGTGGGGCACTCGTTAGGCGGGGTGGCAACCCTGTTCGCCGCCCTGCGCCGACCCGATCTGTTCCGCGCTCTGGTGCTGATCGAGCCTGTCTTTTTGCCCCCGCACATCTTGCAATTGGCCGCCGCCAATCCCCAGGTAACTGCGCTGCTGCCCCTGGTGCAAAGCGCACGTCGCCGCCGCAACCGCTGGCAAAGCCGCCAGGAAGCGTTTGACCGTTTCCGTGACAAGCAGGTGTTTGCACGCTGGACAGATGAAGTGCTGTGGGATTATGTCAATCATGCTGTGTGCGCCAACGGCAGCGAGGAATATGTCCTGGCTTACTCGCGTGATTGGGAAGCGCAAATCTACAGCTACCCGCCGCTCACGGTATGGGAAGACATCACACGCATCACGCATCCCACCCTGGGCATCCGCGCCGCTGAATCAGACACGATTCTCCCCGAACCATGGCAGTTGTGGCAGCAAAAGCAGCCCACCGCCACGTTTGTTCAAATTGAAGAGGCCGGGCACATGGTTCCCATGGAACGGCCGTATTTCCTTGCCGACACCCTCATAAACTGGCTAAACCCGCTAATAAACAACAAATCATGAACCCAAACCAATACCAAACCTTCATTGATCAATTAACCGCAACCCTGGACAAAGACAGCCGCGTTTTAGGATTGGTCGCCCTCGGCTCGATGGCCCAGCAAGATTACCAACCCGACCAATATTCCGACCACGACTTTTTTGTCATCGTTGCGCCTGGCACACAGTCCGCATTGCGCCAGGACCTGACCTGGCTGCCCGATGCCGACCAAATCGCCCTCACCTTCAAGGAGACGGCGCACGGCTTCAAAGTAGTATACGAAAGCGGTCACTTGCTGGAATTTGCCGTGTTCGACCCGGATGAACTGGGCATGGCCCGCACCAACCGCTACCGCATGCTGATCGACAAAGCAACCATCAGCGCACGCATCGCCAACATTACCGCCACGACAGCGGTGCAAGGGCAGCGAGAAACGGCCGATTCCCGTCACCACATCGGCCAATTTATCACCAATTTACTCGTCGGTGTGGGGCGGCACCGCCGCGGCGAACGGCTCAGCGGGCACAAGTTCGTAAAAATCAACGCTCTCCACCATCTGCTCATTTTATTGGCCAAACATGTACCCTCGTCCAACAGTAGCATTCTTGACAATCTGGACGCGACCCGTCGTTTTGAATTTGCTTATCCGGAACTGGGCGCAGAAATTGACCAACTGCTGCAACAGGAAACGGCCGTTGCCGCTCGTGGTTTGTTGGCCCTGGCACAACGCGAGTTAGACGCCGTTTGGCCCGCCGATTTGCAAGCAGGAACCACAATCATCGCCCGCTTCCTCCAACGAGAAGGAACATGAGCGAAGCAACATGGGAAACAATGGAAACGTTAACGGGACGGCCGTTTCGTGTGCGTCCCCTGCGCGAAGACGACACCGCGCACCTCGTCCAAATCTTTGAAAACATGGGGGCAGACAGCCGTTATCAACGCTTTGGCCGCCCCCTGCCCAACCCAAGCCCAAGTTACGTCTGGCGTCAGGCGGAAACCATCTCACAAACGGCCGTGCAGCCCCACAACTTCGGCCTCATCGCCTTTGCCGATGACGACCTGCCCATCGCCAGCGCACGCTACGTCGCCCTCGCCGAACCATACACGGCCGAATTTGCCATTTCCGTGCGCGACGACTGGCAAGGCATCGGCGTTGGGCGCAAACTGCTGCACCACCTTGTCCAGGCCGCTAAAACACGCGGCATGCACACAATGGTCGCCAGCATTCAATCCGACAACGAAGCGATGTGGGCCGTGGCCCGCCAACTGCCACAAGCCGCCCGCCGCCGCGCCACCGATGACATTTACAACTTGTATGTAGACCTGACAAATTTGTAAGGATTGTTGGGGATTTGCTGCGTATTGCCACGCAATACGCCAGCCTCTCAGTCCACCGTGTAATTACGCAAACGCGGATATTTCCAGGCAATCCACGCCGTCAGCAGCACGGTGGCAATGCCACCCGTCAAAATGGCAATCGGCGCACCAAAAACAGAAGCAATCAGCCCGGCTTCTAACTCGCCCAACTGCGGCCCGCCCATAAAAAAGACCATATTCACACTTGTCATGCGGCCACGCAAATGGTCGGGCGTCAACACCTGCCGCAGCGTGCCGCGAATCACAGTCGAGACGGTATCACCCGCGCCAATGAGCATAAACAGCCCATAGGAAAGCCCGAAAATGGTGGAGAGGCCAAACAGCGCCGTCGCCACGCCATATACGGCCACGCTCCACAGCAGCACTTGCCCTTGCCGCCGAATGTCTTGGCGCAGGGCAACCACGCTCCCGGCAATGAGCGCACCAACGGGTTCGGCCGTTGCCAACAAGCCATAACCCGACGCCCCCACCCCTAGCACATCACTGGCGACAATCGGCAGCATCGTGCGTGCCGAGGAGAAAAAGGTAGCAAAAAAGTCGAGCAGCATCGTTCCCCAAATGACACGCGTGCGGTAAGTGAACTGGATTCCTTCGACCAGCGCCGACCAGCCTAAACCGGCCGTTGTCGCGGCGGCGTGCCCGCGATATGTCATCATCAACAGCGCCACAATAACGGCCGCAAACGACACCGTATTGATCACATAAACCACGCCCACATCAAACTTCGCCACCATTAATCCGGACAATGCTGGCCCCATAATGGTTGCCAACTGCCACTGCAACGTGTTCAGGCTGACGGCATTGGTCAAATGCTGCGGCGCGACCAGGTTGGGGACAATAGATTGGCGTGCCGGGTTGTCAAACGCGGCAGCGGCCGCACCGGCGGCTGTCAGCAGGTAAATGAGCGGCACAGTGATGCGCCCGGTCAAGGTCAACCCGGCCAACAGGGCGGCAAAAAACATCGAGGCAACTTGCACCCACAGCAGCAGTTTGCGCCGGTCGTGTGTGTCTGCCAAAATGCCGCCCAACAGCGCAAAAATGACAATTGGGATGACGCGCACCAACCCCAATGCCCCTAATCCGAGCGCTTCTGCCCCCAGGTTGAGGACACGGCCGAAAACGGTGATTGTATACGTCTGATCTTGCAGCAAGTTGAAGATGTGCCAGTTAACGGCAATCAATTGCATTTGCGAGCCAATGGTGGAAAGTAAACGGCCGATCCACAACAATCGAAAATCTCGATATTGCAAAGCGGCCATGCGTGGAGCTTTGTTCATAGCAAACCTCGTTGTAGAGTGCGTCGATTGTAGCGGAAACGGCCGTTCTCACACAATGGCTTGCTTGCCCGATTTCAGCGAGCGAGCAGATGGACGAGCCAGCCGCTCGCCCCTCCAGCTATTGACTGCTACCCACCACCAATGGCAAAAACAGATTAGCCAACGACATCCATTCATACGCACCGGCATCGGGCGCACTGTCACGCATGTCGCCATTCGCGTCCGTTGCGCTGCTTAACGTCGGATGACCAGCATCGACCAGCGGCACATCCTCCGCAGCCGGGAACAAATTTGCACTGCTGCTAAAGCCGGGCAGGCCAGCGATAGAATTTTCGCCCCAGCCCAACGCCTGCCAGGCAGCCAGATCGCCGACCCCATCTACCCATTCGCCAGCCGTGAAGCCGCAAATGTTGTGGGAAACGGCCGTATATCCCCCGCCCGCCCAATCCACGTCAAAGCAGTTCCAACTTGCGCTGCTGCCCATGTACTCGATGGCATTGCTAACGATGAGATGATTGCCGGTGCCTGCTTCGTTGAGGGAAACGGCCGTGCCGCCGCCGCTGATCACAATGCTGTTGTTGCGAATACTCACGGCATCAATCGCACTGTCCCCTGGCCCCGGCGCTCTATCCGGCACGGCAATGCCCGTCACCGCAAACGGCTGCTGGTGGATGATGCTGTTATTTTCCACCGTACAATTCGCACAAGAAGCCAGCCCAATGGCGACATTGCCCACATTTTCCACCCGATTGCCAGAAATGGTGACGTTGGTGAAGCTTTCGGCGGCACTGTAACCAGGATCAATGGCAATGCCCCAGCACCCCTGCCCGGCACCGCCAACATCTTCATGCACATAGTTCTCGGTGATGACCGCGTCCGCCAGATGCCCATGCGCCACCAACGACGTGCCCCCACATTGGTTATTCCCATCCATCGAAGAACGATACAGTTCGTTCCCGCGCACCTGCACCCGCGACGAGTAGCTGAGATAGATGTTGTGGTCAAAAATGGAGCCATCGCCATTGTTTTCAAAGTAGCTGCCTTCGATGATCAAATCATCGCCGCCGCCGAGAAAGCCCTGGTGAAAATTGTTGGTGATGGTGGCATTGCGCACGGTGAGGCGGTCGTTACGGCCGTTGCACTGCAAATCAGCCGGATCACAGGGATTCGACCCCGCCGAATGCACGCCAATGGCAAACCCATCCAGGCGTACATTGTCAATGAGCACATCATTGACATCGTTGAAAAGAAACACGCCCCAACCATCGGTTGTCGCGCAGGTCGTACAGCGCAAATCGAGATTTTGCAAAACATAACCGGCATCGGCAAGGGCATTACCGCCGTTAGAAAACTCAAAGCCATGTCCGTCGCCCGTTTTCCAGAGAATAGGACGCGGCTCGCTGCCATCCCCCCAGGGTGGTGCGTAATCGGCAATGACGCAAGGCTGGCCCGCCGTGCAGCTCGTGGTGCGCCAAATGCCGCTAGATGCGCCCAGGTCAAACGCGCCGCCCCGACAAAAACGGATTTCATCCCCGGCGGCGATATTGGCATTGAAATAGGTTCGCGCTTGCTCGTAAGTTTGCCAGGGCGCGGCGGGCGTGTCGCCGCTGTTGCCATCATTACCGGCTACGCAGGCTGCATCCGCTTCTGCATCACAATCGCAGACATAGCGCACATTTGCCGCAGGCGCATCTGCGCCTAAATCAATGAGGTAGGCGTCGCCCGCGCCAAGTTCAAACCCACCGCAGCTATCGCCGCCCGTGCCTTGCTGCCAATCGGAGGCGAAGATGACGAAACGGCCGTCTCCCGACCAACTGGCTCGCGGCTGCACCCAATAGCCACAGCCAGTCGAGCGATGATGTGTCAACCGCTGCACCGAGCCATCGGTAAATTGCAAAAACAGCTCTCCCTCTAAGGCACTCCAGCCATTACTGGGGTCGGCGGTAGTCGTGATCAGGCACGCGCCATTCATGCCACGACACGAGATGTGGTCGCCCATCCAATCCATCACCTGCACGTAGGTCGGTTCACTCGCCGTTGCCGTGCCCGGCAGCAGCCGGTAGCCAAGCGACAGGCTGCCACTTGGATGATACAGCTCAAATGTCATGAAAAATTCTGTCGTGCCATCGGGCATCACCCCTAAATCGCCATGTTGATGCCCGTCATAGACACGCCCCACAAAAGCGCCGCTGTTCAAGTCAAAGGTTTCCAGGCCGCTGCACCGTTCGCTGCCATCGCGCGTCCACTGCACCATCATGTAATTTCCCAGCGGCGAGACGCCCACCCAATCCGGCTCGACTTCGCCCCAATCCGGGTCTGGTTCACACGGCCCGGCATACAAATCGGCAGAGAGGTCTAGCTCGGCACCCAGGCTCATCGTTTCCAGGTTGAAGGCAAACAGGCGCTGGTCGCTGTTGCTCGTAGACGCCATGCCCGCCAGCCAACGGCCGTTTCGTGAAATCTCGTCAAACGATTGGTTGCTGCGAATCCGCTCGTAAGGTGCGGGAAATGTGAACATCGTCGTCGTCTGCCCGCTGTCCACATTGGTAAACTGCAAACGGAGCGTGGTATCGTCATTGCCGTCATAATGAATCAGCGTGTGCGCCTGGGTCGGATGCCAGCGCGGCGCATTCCAAAGGGCGGTGTCCAGTCCGCCAACCAACGCCAGCGTCGGCAACTCGCGCACCACATACGTCTCGTTTTCAATGAGCAGCACATACGCATTGTCGGCGGAAAAGGCTTGTAACTGCGAGTAAATGTGTGTCGCCCATCCTCCGTTATCGCTGGCTGCGGTCAGGCGGCGCAGCGTTGTCCCAAAAACGGGGTCGCTGAAATCTTCGCCGACCGGCGCAGGCGACAATGGCGCAGGTGTCACCACCAAATCGGGGTCTGTAATGCCATCACTCTCCTGCGCAACGGCCGTTGACGGCAAGGTCGAGACAATTGATGCTTGAGCAGAGGTGGCGGGAGAAACGGCCGTTTCCCCCGCCGCGTTTTGCTTCACCTGAACCCACCACATCATCCCCAACAAAACAGTCATCCCCAGCAAAAGAAAGCCACGACTGAACTGTTTCCACATCATCAAAACTCCTTTACGCGGGCTGTGGCTGCCAGCCGACAGCCACAGCCCGGCTGTTCTAGCCATTAACGAACGATAATTGGCAAATATAACTCACTTATTGGCGATGGCGGTGTGGCAATGGTAAACACGGCCGTTTCCGTACACAATCCATTACTCGCCTGTGCCAGGTCGAATACGGCCGTATAATCGCCCAACGCCAAGGCCGCCGCATTTGTGCTGACGGTAGCGCGATACAATCCACCCGGCGGCAAATTGGGCACAGCCACCGCCTGGTTGAACACAGGCTGCCCGGCGTTATCCGCCAACACGACGGCACCGGCGGCACCGGTCAGGGCCAGTGTGTCGCTGCTGTTGCGCACTTGCAGTTGTGCCTGTATCAACGCTTGCGGTTCGTAACTGCGCCGATTGACAACCAGATGGCAGGAAACGGCCGTTTCCGGGAAGCTGTCTGGCGTAGCCGGGTTACAGTCGTCATCAATCCCATTGCCAATGATTTCCATCTGCCCCGGATTAACATTGGGGTTATTATCGTCACAATCCTGCGTCTCGTCCCAGCCGTCTTCGTCCGCGTCCACAGGCGGCGGATCCAGCGGCAGGTTGGCCGAGGTCACGGTCACGGTAAACGCCTGCGTCGTCGTGCTGAAGATGTCCTGCACCGTCACAGCCACCACATGCAAACCGAGCTGCTCTTCGCCTGGTGTCCAGGTTAACAGGCCATTGTTAAGGGCGATGCTCATGCCGTCGGGCGCAACAGGCAGGCTAAAAAGGAGCGTGTCGCCATCGGGATCATTGGCATTGACGGCGTAGGTGTAAACGCTGCCAAAACTGACGGTCAGCGGCGGCGTGGAGAGGATGACCGGCGCATGGTTCACATCCCGTGTTACCAATACTTCCAGGATGAAGTTTTGCGTGTCGGTCAGACCAGCGGTGTCCGCAACTTCCACGGCTACGGGAACGGCCGTTTCCCCTTCTGGGTTCCACGTGATCAGCCCGCTGTTGGCGTCAATGCTCATACCGGCAGGAGCAGTGGTCAAGGCAAAGGCAAGGGGATCGTTGTTGGGGTCAACGGCCGTTACGCCATAGCTGTACACGCCGCTCACATCCACCGCCACCACCGGCACCGATATGATTTGCGGCGGCAAATTCGCGGGTGGATTACACGGGTCGCCCACAAATTCGGCCGTTGCCACATTGTTGCCCATCCGCCCATCTCCTTCGCGCAGCAGATGCACCGGTTCCCGATAAGAACCGCCCACCGCCAACTCGTGGAGGCTGGCCCCATTCACTTTTGTCTCTGTCGCCGTCAAGCGCAGCCGCGTCACGCCTTGCTGCTCCGGGAAAGTGATGACGCCAGAGCCGCTGGCATCAAAGGCAAAGGTTGTCGTAAAGCCATTCGACAACGACAGCGTGCCCGTTAAAAAGCCGGTATTGGCAAAACTATTGGTCACGGTCACGACGGTTGGGTTCACCGGGAAGGGGAAGGTGACTTCATAATAGGGCGGGCGCGGGTCGATGTCACCGCTGTTGCCCCAATTTTCAACCCAACCCAGATTCATATTCCCATCAATGCCACGAAAAGCCCAGCCGTTAAAGGCCATCACACAGCCCGTACACATGCCGCTGGCGTCCACCGTCGTATGCGGCAGATGTGCCAGATTGACGCCGCTGACGAGAGGGTTGGTGATGGTTTCATTGATCGTCACGTAGACCGGGCTGTTTGCCGGGGCATTCCAATCAATGGTGACATCCTCAAATTCGCCAGGGTAGAGGGCCTGCGTCGTGACCGTCTGCGTGATGAGCATTCCCCCAGCCAGCGGGTCGCCATCGTAAAAGTTGACCGTTTGCCCGGCAGCGACATGCAAACCGCCGCCATTACCGATGCGTGCCGTCACACCGACAGCGGCGGGGCACATGGCGTCATTGTAACTGACGCGAGAAACGGTGAGGTCGGGGGCGGCAAAGGGGCTGACGCCGGGCAATGATTGTTGCGCACGGTAGGTGTTATAGGTTAGCCAGCCTGGCTCTGGCAGTGTGGGAGAGCCATCTGCCTTGATGTTGGCGGCGCTGTACTGCCATTGATTCCAGATGCGGCGAGACTGCGGCCAATTGTCGTTGGCGTCGCCCAAGACAATCAGACCATTGCGGGTAGGCGTCCCAACTTGATAACTGAAGTACGTGGGGATAAGGATTTCGGCATTGCCATCGTTGTCCACATCGGCGACAACGGGGTAGCGAATGGGCCAGCCGTCGTTGACACGGTTGATGGCTGTTTCGTACAGGGTTTCGCTGGTTGCGCCATCGACAATGGTAAAGCGCTGCCGATCCAGGAGGAGGATTTCGTACGCGCCATCGCCGTCAAAATCAAAAGCGGTGGGAACGGGTGACAGATTGACGACTTTTTCATAGAACATCGCCTTTTCCCAGGCAAGGGTGCCATCGGTTTCGTAAAGGAGCAAGGTGATGTTGGATGGGTCGGCAAAGGTATTGTTTAATACGGTGCGGTTAACGGAAAGGGCGATTTCTACCTGTCCGTCGCCGTCGAAATCGGCAACGGCCGTTCCGCCCAACTCATAACTCACAGTATTGACAACATTCGAATACAGCTTCCAGGGGCCAGCATGAACCTGGCCGTCGTGCTCAAAGATAACGAGCGTATTATAGAAATGGTCGGCCAGGATGATTTCGGGGTAAGGGTCGTCATCAACATTGGCAACGGCCGTCCAGCCATCACCAAACGGGGCACTCAGCAGCGTTGTCGAGATCGTTTGCCCGCCATCCAAACTGTATTGAAAGCGATATTGATCGCCAACCTGGAAGTTGTAACGCCAGTACCAGACAATGTTGCCATCCTTGTCATAGGCACTAGGGCCAGCCAGGATTTCGCCATCGCCATCCATGTCCAGATCGGCCACATGACGACCGCCACCATACCCATCCCAATAACTGGCACCAGGGTGGTTCGCCGTCGCCCGCAGCGTGCCGTCGGCATTAAAAATACGCACATTGGCGATCACTTCTGCCTGTCCATCTCCCTCCAGGTCGGCAAGCGCCACATTGGTGCTGTTGCTGGCACCCGGTGCGGCCTGCCATTTGAGCGTGCCATCATTATTAAACACATAGAGGGTGGCAAATCCAACAATGGCAATTTCCGGTAAACCATCTCCATCCAGATCGCCCACGGCAGGTGTATGCCCTGAGTGGGAGAAGCCCCCGCCGGGAGTGGGGATGTTGAAGATCACTTCACCTGTATCACCGCGGAGGGCTTGAAGACGGCCGTTTCCAAAAATACTGTTCGTCACCATGATCACCGCGGGCACATCCCGTTCGTTAATCAAGCCATCGCCATTGGTGTCGATGAGGGGGGCAACAGTTGGGGGATGTGCACCGCCGGGATATTCAGTTGAAGGCGCATTCCACATCCATTCCACCACCGGCAGCCAATCGCGCACCGGCTGATATTGGCTGCGCTGGCCGCTGTGCGTGATGTTGTTATTTTCGTCCAGCTCCGGGATTTCGGCGCGGCTGTCTACCAGCGCATACACCAGGTTATCGCGGAACTGCATCACGCCTGCCGCCGGGATGGTCAGTGTGACGGCCTCATCACTTTGAAGGGTGCCGGAGTAGGTGCGGCTGCCTAGCAGTTGGTCGGCGCTGCTGTACAAGGCGTCGCCGTCCAAATCTTCAAAAAGGGTGATGTCGAAACGGCCGTTTACCGCACTGCCGCCCCGATTTTGCACGCCCACCGCAACCGGGCCAGCGGCGACCAGAGTGGTCGGGTCAATGTCGAGAGCGTCGGGATTAACGGCCGTAACCAGCAAATCCACCCCCTGCGCCAACACATCCAGGCCAAACGGCTGCACACCGTCGCAGCCGCCGTCATTTGCCGCCACAACCACCGGGAAGCGCCCCGTCTGGCTGATGCCCGCCGTCCAGGAGATAAGCCCGGTGGCGTCAATCGTCATACCAGTGGGCGCACTGAGCAAGTTGTAGGTGAGGGGATCGCTGTCGGGGTCAACGGCCGTTACCGCATACAGATACCCCTGCCCCGCCGCCACCGCTTGCACCGGCTGCGACAGAATCAGCGGCGGCCGGTTAAACACCCCATTGTCCAGGGGATCGCTGGCACAACTCACTTCCGTGCCATCGTCTACCGTATCGTTATCCGTGTCCGGCAAATTTGGGTTTGTGCCCAATTCGCACTCGCGCCGGTTAGGCAGCCCGTCCCCATCATTGTCCGGCAGCGCGTCGGTCGGGTCATGCGGATCGAGGCCATACGTTGTTTCGCAGGCATCGCTCATGCCGTCGCCATCGCTGTCTGGCGGCACGGCCAGGGCACGCAGCGCCAGCGCCGTCGAATAGGGATCATCCACCCAACTGCCGTTGGCCTGCTGCTGCCCGTCCAGGTAGGCAATGGCGTCTTGTTCGGCCGCAGTCACGGGCAGCCCGGTCTGCAAAATGGCGTGGAGAACGAGGGCCGTCTCGAACGGAGTGCTTTCTGGCTCGCCGTAACCACCATCCACGCCTTGCTGCCCGTGCATATAGGTGACGACGCGGTTTTGCATACCCGTCAGGGCAAACGTGGCGTCGTGGGCATTCAGGGTTGCCAGGGCCAGCGCGGTGTAAAAGATGTGGCTGTCATCGCCGCGCATTAACCCCCAGCCGCCGTCGGGGTTGATGGTGTAGATAAGGTAGGCGAGACTGCGGCTGAAGAGGGCTGTGTCGCTGACGCCGCCAGCTTTGAGGGCTGTAAGGGTAACGGCCGTATCCCACACATTACTCTCGACACCGGGCAGCGTGCCCCAGCCGCCGTCCAGATTTTGCCGCGCCAGCAAAGCGGCGACATCGGCGCTCACATCTTGCCCGCTTCCGGCCAGCGCCAGGATGCGCTGCGCCAGAAATGGCGTCAAGTCCGTCGCCTCCCCGGCCAGATATTGGATACCGTTTTGCTGATTGCTCGTCGCGGTGGCTTCCAAATCGCGCAGCGCCTGCACAACGATAGAGCTGCTGGGAAAGAGACCGTTGAGCGCGGTCGCACTGCCGCCCCAACTGCCATCAACATTCTGCGTGGCATACAAATATGTTAGCCCATCCTCTGGCGTCAATTCAGGCGCATCTTCAGAGTACACCCTGACCCCAGGCAACAGCAATCCGACAAAAACAAACAAACACAAAAATATGAAATACTTTTTATTTTCCATATATCGCTTACTCCATCATCCCCAATATCCACTCCAGCATACCCTCAGTACAGGCTATGTTCGATTGGGATACACAGTCTAAAAATTCAAACAACTTCCCGCCTACTTCGGTAACTTTCTCATATCCAAAATAAACAGCAGCGATAATGGCAATGACAGAAGCCTTCGCTACCGCTGTAAAAATGGCGGCAACAATGGCTTCAATAGCAAATGCGATAAAAAAGCCAAAAGCTATCATAGTCAGGGCAATGCCAATTACCTGGATAACGGTCGCCAGATCGAGTAAGAATTGGCATGTTTTGTCACTGGGGTCTTTACACTGAAGGCCGCCACCATTTGCACGCCCTAACAAATAAGCACCATCCCCTGTTTCAGGATCAACCACGACGTACCCATAAGTTGATTCGCCATCTATTGTGATGGGGTTTTGGGGAACAGTAACAACTTTGCCCGCATTCAAGGCATCACGCATGGCTTCTTTGGGATAGCCATTGTCGAGCAAAGCTAAAATCGATTCCGCAGCGGATTCATTGCCCGGCAAAATCGTGTGGATGGGGATATTTTGCTCGGCTGCATGCCATAAGAGACTGGCGGCACTGCTGGCCTCATCGACATCTATTGCAATCGACTGCGCCAACAAATCGCTTTCCTGACGCGATGACATGATGCCAGCATGCAAGCTGAAACCGCGTTCCCGGTTCTCGTCCCCATCCAACGCGGTGACGATGTGAAGTTGGCGCACAATATCTATATACAATTTATCCTGCGACATCTGGATGGGGTTGCCAAACAATTCTGTTACGGTACCGCCCGCATAGAAAAATCCCAGCGATGGGTAACGGGCAAAGGCAACCTGTTGTAAATTGCTCAGTACACGGGAATGATGATCAACGCGGTAGAACCAGTTACGCACGATCAGGTCATAGGCATCAACCGTCAGGGGATCGAGAAGTTGCCCCATACCGTTTACGTCATCATTGGCCTGCGCCGCGGCAAAATCTTGTACCAGCGTGTCATAATGGCTGATACGAGAAGCAATGTGTTCATCGGAAATCCCGGCTAAATCGAGAGTCAATCCGATGTGTCCCCACGCCCGTGCATCTAGTTCTACGGCGGGAGTAGCGATGGTGGGAGCCTCAAATTGAACAAGGACAGTTTGCGCAGCCCCCATGCCAGTTTCTGAACCAACAACGGTTGTCACCCCGTTTAGTTGGATCATGGGATGTACATTTACAAGTTGTGGGGAAACGGCCGTAAAAAAGAGCGTCAGCGCGTTTTCCGGTTCCTGCACAATCTGACTCGTAGGAACAACACTTTGGATGTAGTCGATATCGGATTGCGTGGCCGGCTCATAAGCGATAGAAAGCGTTTGTTGCGCGACTGCGGGGAGAACGGCCGTATACGTCAGCAATTCCCCAGTTTCATCATGGACCGATACGGTAAGCTTATGCCGCAATACATCCGGCACTTCTGGCAGCGATAGCCCAAATAGCCGCACCGGATAGGGCAAAGAGCCAGCTAAAATGGGATGCGTGGTAGAAATAATCGTTTGTTGTGGCAACAAGGCCGCCACATCATCCGGAAAAATGCCAGCTAACTCAGAGCCAACATCTGCCCAGGTTTGTTCAATATAAGCTGTATCAATATGCGTAACCGCATTTTGCGCCACATTAAGAGAAGCATTGGCTTGCAAATGATCATAAAAAGCCGCAGGATCATAATCAGTGGCGGCCAAGAAATCAGTACCGGCCGTATATTGATACTGCTTAAACGCCGCATCCATATTCAACCAGGTATCACCTGCTTGCTGCACACTCCCCTGCGATGGAATGTAATCTATATAGGCCTTCACCCAAACATGCTCTAAACGTAACGCATAAATATTTCCGGCTTGTTGCACCGTGCCCGCAGATGGAATACCCGCACTGGCAAGATAACGGGCGGCGGCTGTGGCATCTTGAAAATTGCCCAACCAATTCAGCGCCATATCTACAGGGACATCAATCGTCCCTAATTGATAGCGGGCAGGAATATCAGAAACACGCAGCAAAGCGATCAACAGCGAACTCGTGTCAAAAGCATTGCAAATGCGATTTTCCAGGCAAGCAGCGGCTCCTTGAATACTGCCCCAGGTAGGCGTAAAGGTAATGTTGTTATAAACCCAATTGTAAATATTCACAGGATTGTGCTGTAAATTTGCCGCAAGCTGTGTAATTTCAGGGGTAAACTGTACCTCTACTGTCTCTTCCAGATCGTTGGCTGTTGGGGGATCGTCAGCCGCGGGCGCGACCAGTTTCGTGGATCGCTTATCATTTGCCGATGTGCCCTCAGTTCCCAAGCCGACTGTCCATGTCTGAACCGTATCTGTTCTCAAGGAATGCCAGGGTAGTTCACGGAAATCATTATCGGATACGGGTAAGGTGGTGGTCAGAAACGTGGCTAACTGTGTCAGCGATGCCTGTTCACCTTGAGTCTCTTCTATTTGCTGTAACTGTTGTAACAGGGTGGCATATTGGGTTTGGTAGGTGGCAACGGCCGTTTCCATACGCACCACACTCTGCGCAGGCAAATCCAACTTTGCCAACTGCGCCGCCTGCTGCTCAAAATAAGCAAGCACCGCTTCATTCGCCTGCCCAATTTGCTCTTTCAAATTGAGAATTTGCTCAAGGTCAGGGTTAGGGTCGGTAACGGCCGTTTGCAGTTCCCGCAGCAAATCATCAAACTGCCCAGCCGCAGCAGGTGCCGCCAACACCTCCAAATGGCCCGCCCCGACCTGCATTTCTACTTCCATGATCTGGCGCGGGCCGCTGTTAAAAAACAACAGCGCCGCCAAAATCAAACTCGTTATGCGCAAAAATCGCCAATACAACATACACACACACTCCTTTACCATATGCAAAGCGTCGGCCACCGCCGACAAAAATCGGTATGGACAGGAGTGTAGGTTACGGCCGTTTCCAATTGCGTTTCCAAAAAAATGGGAAGCTATCCAACAGCCACAAAAAAACGGGCGCACAGAGCCTATTCTCTAGCTCTGTGCGCCCGGTAAAGACACAGCGTGCGCTGTGTCCCCACAGCAATGCCCGTTATTGATGCGTTTCTTTCAATTTGCCATCTTCCAGCACAAAGACGATGTCCGCTTCTTCCTCAACCTTGGGATCATGGCTGGCGATAACGGCCGTTACCCCCGTTTGCGCCACCACATTACGCAGCAAAGCAATGATGCTGTACCCCGTTGCCGTATCCAACTGCCCCGTTGGCTCATCCGCCAAAATAATCGATGGCTCATTCGCCAACGCACGCGCCAGGGCAATGCGCTGCTGCTCACCGCCAGACAATTCGTACACGCGATGGCTGGCTCGCTTTTGCAGACCAACCAGCCCCAGCACCTCATCGACGCGTGCCGCGCGATCCTTCGCCGACTTGTACACCAGGCGCAGCGGCACCTCAATGTTCTCCCGCGCCGACAGGAAAGGCAGCAGGCCAAAGGTCTGGAACACAAACCCAATTTCGCTGCGGCGCATGTCGATCAACTCCTGACCCGACAGCTTATCTAATGGCCGCCCGCCGATCACAATTGCGCCCGTTGTCGGCTCATCCAATCCGGCCAACAAATTGAGCAGCGTCGTTTTGCCAGAACCCGATGGCCCTTTCACGACCACCATTTTGCCAGCCGGAACCTCCAGGCTGATGTCATCGACAGCGTGGACTTTCTCGTCGCCCAATTCATAAATGCGGCTCAGTTGGCGCACAACGACAGCCGCCGGTTTGGGCGTTTGTGACGTGGCAACGGCCGTTGCCACAGGCAGCATTTGCAGCGCCGGTGGCCGCCACACCATCCCACCTTCGCCGCCGTCCGCCTGCGACTCGTCGCCATTGTCCCGCCTGCCTAAGCCCGGCCACACCGAAACATGGTCCGGTTCCAGGCGCACTTTCACCCGCTCACTCAGTTCCAGATTTTCAATGTAAGGCTGCGGCAGCTGCAAACGCCCCGCCCGATCCAGAATCACCCACTCTTCTTCCTGAATGGAACCATCGTGCAAACTGCGATCACGGCGAATCTCACTGCTGGTACGGCCGTCACGAATCGCCACCACCCGATCCACACGGTTGGCAACCCGCTGGTCATGCGTCACCACCACAATCGTCGTGTGAAACTCCCGGCTAATATGGCGCAGCGCATCAAAAATCATTGCCGACGATTCCGCATCCACCTGCCCGGTTGGCTCATCCGCCAGCAGCAAGGGTGGATTATTCGCCAGCGCCACAGCCAGCGCCACGCGCTGCTGCTGCCCGCCGGACAAGCGATCCGGGCGAAAGTCGGCGCGGTCAGCCAGGCCAACCATGTCTAGCAAATCCAAGGCACGTTGGCGGCGCTGCCCCGCCGTGCCACCGGCTAACAGCATGGGCATCTCCACATTTTCACGCGCAGACAGATAAGGCAGCAAATTTCGGGCTGGCTGCTGCCAGACAAAGCCGACCACATGCCGCTTGTACTGCATCCGTTCCTTGTCGCCCAATTTGAGCAAATCCTGCCCGTGTACCGTCAGGCGGCCGGCGCTGGGTTCATCCAAACCGCCCAACAAATTGAGCAGGGTAGATTTACCCGACCCGGATGCACCCACCAGGGCCATCATTTCGCCTTTTCCCACTTCCAGGTCTAGCCCTTGCAGCGCAACCACTTCCAGGTCAGCGACTTTGTAAATTTTGACGAGGTTATCGCAAAGGATAAAAGTTTCAGCCATGGTCATTCCTTGTAAAAATTGACGGTTGTTGATTGACGAGATAGCCCGTCGCCAACGTCAATTGTCTTACTCATCTCCCAAACGCAGTGCGCGATGAATACCCGTTTGCAGCAATATCACCACCAGCACCAACAGGACCAATCCATACCCAACAATGAGCAGTCCATACAGGCCAGCAACCTGTATCCAGTTCACAATGATTTCGTAGATGGCATTTCCGGCAATGGCTGTGCGCAAGCTGCTGGAGAGAAACGGCCGTATCGCCAACGCCAGGCCATACCCAATTCCCGTACCCGCCAACAGCCCCAAAACCATCATCAGCAGCCCTTCCAGGCTGAGCAGTCCCAACAATTGGCGCGTGGACAGCCCGGTTGCACGCAGCACACTAAACTCGTAAGCGCGTTCACGCGCCGCAAAGAAATGCACCATCAAAAAGACAGAAATGCTCAGCAAAGCCAACGCCGTCGCATTCAAGGAAAATGCGCCCAGCGTCTCTTGCGCCACCAAATCAGCACGCAGCTCCCGTTCCAGCGCCAGCGCATCGCCGACAATGGTTGCCCCGCTTGGGCCAGCACCGGTGGTAACGGCCGTTACCACAGCCTCATGCTGCGCCGGATCAACAGACAGCCACACCTCGCGCTGCCCAACCCACGGCTCACTCAACGCCGCCAAATTCACCGCGCGTTCCACCGCGTCCAGATTCGTAATGAGAAACGGCGCAGAAATCGCCGGGAAGGTGCGAATGATGCCCTGCACGACAAATGTCACCTTTGTCTGCCCGACAATGTACACAACTTCATCCCCCACCTGCTTGTCTTGCGGATACGCATCAACAGAGAACACAGCCGGGATCGGCTGCCCCGGCTCAGTTGCCAGCACCGGCATGATGCCCGCCACAGTCAGGCGGCTAATGTATGGCGCAAACTGGGAAACTTGGGGGAAGGTGTCGGGGCGCACAGCCAGCAATGCCACCTGCCGCCCTAAATTCGGCGCCCAACGCGCACGCGAATTAACATAAACAGGGGAAACGGCCGTTACGCCCGGCAGCGCCGCCAACGCCTCATACGCCGTTTCTCCCGCCTCAATTGGCAGCCCCACGCGCACATCCGCGCCAATGAGATGCTGCGCCATCTCCGCCTGCCGATTCGCCAGCGAATGTTGAAACAGGCTGGCAAACAACGTCAGCCCAGCCGCCAAACTAATCAACAGCACCACCCGACTTGGCCCCACCGGATCGCGTGCCAATCGTGCCAAACCAAATGGCAAAATGAGGCCGCGTACGCGTCGGCTCCACCATGCCACCAGGCGCAGCAAATAAGGGAACAGGCGCAAAAAGACCAGTCCAGCCGCGATTAGGAGCAGCGCCGGGCCAATGAGCAGCAGCGGGTCTGTGCCACCGGTTCCCGATTGCGCCGCATCGCGACCCACCGTGACCACAAAAGCGCCGCTTTGCAAAAGCTGCCAATAAACCAGCCCGCCCAGCGCCAGCAAGAAAAAGTCAACATAATATCGCTGCCAGGCGGCACGTTGTGGCGGGCGGGCTTGCTGCCGCTGCCAATCGAGCAGCCCGCCGCGCATGCCAAAGCGAATGGCTACCACCAACGTCAACCACCCAAAGGAAACGGCCGTTAACGCCAACAGCCACGACTGCTGCGGCACAGTCGAGGGCGTCACCGTGCCGGTCAACGCCCCCCACAGCCGCAGGCCAGCCTGGGCCAGGGGTGGGCCAAGCGGCGCCGCCAGCAGCGCCAGGACAAACGCTTCAATCGCAAAAATCAACGTGATTTGGCGGGGCAAAAAGCCGCGCCCGGCCAATGAGGCGACTTCGCTTTGTGACTGTTCCAGCACAAAGGTGCTGATCATTGCCAATGTGTAAAAGACAAAAATCAAGGATTGCAGCGTCAATAAAAACAGCGTCACTTGCGCCGAGGCCAACTGCTGCAAATACGTATCTAACAGCGTCAGCAACCCCGTCTCAATGCGCACGCGCAGTTGGGACTGCGCATTGCTCAACGCCACGAAAACCTGCTCCACGTTATCGGCCGTGATCTGGGTCGGGTCGGTGAGCACGCGCCAATGGCGCTCGTCGCCCGGAGCATATGTATCCATGGAAGGGGCAGGCAAAAAGAGCGAGAGGAAAACCGTCTCCGGCATGCTTGAGCCGTGTAAGGATTGTCGCTCATAGGAAAACGGCCGTAAATCCCCCCACCACACATCACTTTGCGGATCCGTCGGAGCGACAATACCGACAATGTTAAAACGCGTGCCGCCATCTTCTGTGCGCACCTGGTCACCAATCCCCAGGTCAAGGGTGCTAAACACATTGTCGTGACTGGTGTCGAAGGTCAAGTGATCGGCGACATTCAACCCAATCACAACTTCGGTTTCCTGCCAAAAACGATTGGGCACGGGAGCGATGTGGTTGGGCAGCCGCCCCTCGACGACGGTGACATGGCTGGTCAGATCGCTAAATGTGTAATAGTTGAGGGTCAAGAATTCGGCGAAGGGTTGTGCTTCTTCGGGATTAACGGCCGTATACAAAGCCGATTCTCCCGGCGCACTGTTCTCGCGCACATCAATCTGATCAACAACCAGATCGCCAAAATACTCCCGAAACTGACCATACAAAGCAGAATTGAGGCCGCTGCCCACCACGCGCATATTACGCACGGCGGGCGTTGCATCCAACAACCGCTGTGTCAGGCTACGCCCGGCAATAGCTGTGGCATAAGGAGGAAGCGCCGCCAAAAAAGCGGCCGTGAACAACAACCCCACAAAAACCAACATATTCACGCGCCAATGGCGAATTAAGTGTCGAATAGCAAATTTCAGCAACATAGCTTCTCCAAAGCGTGAGGAATGAAGAAAGAGAAGTGAAGAGTGAAAAAAGCAGCGTGAACAATAACAGTGTGTGTCATGTGTTGCACCATTTTTCAGGATTTTTGATCATGACCGTCAACATGCCGCAAATATGATTATAGTTCTCGCGCAAGTTAACATAATTGTCTTCATCAACATATTCACAACGCCAAGCAAAATCTAACCAGACTCCCGTTTCAGCAGCTTCTGCATCAGCATCACTTAATTTACTCACAAAATGCGCCGGATAACGTCGCTTCCGCCATGCTTCAGCAATATTGCCACACACAGATCGGGAAGAGCGCCGAATCTGATCAGCTAAACCATACTTCTCATAATCCGGCCACGTCTTTACCAACTGATAAATCTCCATCGCACCATCAAAAGCAACCTGATACACACGCAATTCCGTATGATCTCGAATAACCACACAACCCTCCTCTCCCCACTCCCTTCTCTCTTCTCTCCACTCTCCACTCTCTTCTCTCCACTCTCTTCTCTCTTCCCTCTTCCCTCTTCCCTCTTCCCTCTTCACTCCTCTCCTACGCGCAAGACGCGATGCAATTGGGTACGCCAGAGGAGCAACGTCGCCAATCCCAGCGTGACAAAGAAAGCAACAGCCAACGTCAGGTAAATGCGGGCAACGGCCAGCCAATCATTGAGCGCACGAAACGGCGGCGTCGGCGAGCGGTCGCTAAACGTAATAGGCAGCCCCGGCAGCGTGATTTGGTTCAACACAACGCCCAAGACAGTGCCGACAATTAACCCCGCCAGAATCAAGACAACTTGTTCCAGCACCAACGCGCCATAAAGCTGGCGCGGCGACATGCCAATTGAGCGCAGCACGCCGTACATACTTTCACGTTGGCGGGCACTCATGTAAAAGTACGTGCCGAACCCCACCAGACTTAACGTCGTTGTCAACACATAGCCAAAAAAGGTGACACTGCGCAGCCCCAAGGCCATCGGATCAGCCTTAATGGTTCTGCGAATCGTGTCAACGCTCCACGCCTGATTAATGCTGGTGATATTGGTCAACGCCGTCTCGGCAACTTCAACTTGATTGGCACCATCGTCAACTTCTAGCAGCACCTCATTGACATTCACCGATTGGCTAGAGTTGTCATTCATGGCATTCATGATCGCATCCCGATTCATGATCACATAACCGGAATCTTGATCGTCATACATCGTTGGGAAATAGTTGACCACACCCATAACCTGAATAGCTACAGGCTGCGAGTTAATGTTGATGTTGAGTTTATCCCCAACCTGCACATTGACGCTGTTGAGGAATTTCTCGTGTACCAAGACCGGAATGGGCGCAGGCTGCAAAATCGGCGCAACAAGCTTCAGGGCAACTTGCTGTAATGCTTCCAGGTTGAGGAAAAGCGCCTGGCTGGCCTTACCAGAATGGAAAACGGTATAGTTGAAGCCAACTGTGTTGAATGTTCCTTGCACGCCGAGCGTGTCCAGGTACCAGATTTCGGTTAAGGTTTCCATGTCCCCGGCAACGGCCGTTTCCCCTGTTTCCGCATCCACCACCGTCAGCTCATCCACCGCCAACTGCATCGTCATAGCCACATTGTTGCTAAAATTCCCCGCCGTACGCGTCCGATTGCGCACCCAAATAGAATGGACACCCAGCGGGTAATTGTAATCAGCCAGCAACGGCAAATCCGCATCAAAATAACGCCAGCCATCCGCCGGATAGCCACCCGTCTCCGTCGGCTCCAGTTCCACATTCAACAATTCACCCTGCGCCGTTTGCAGCTTCACCTCCAGGCCAACCCGATCCAGGTTACTGTCCCCTTGCAGTTCACGGCCACCTTGCGCCTCCGCGGGCGCAGCCCACAACCAAAGACCAAACTCAGCCGGTTTACCGGGCAGCGAGATTAACGGCTGTCCGCCCACATCATCCACCACCAAATCGCCCAACAATTCGCCCATCGAACGTTCCGAAAAATCAGCGCGGTAACGTGTCACTTCAGCAAAAGAGTACGGTTCCACAGCCAAAACATCGAAACGCAAATAATCACGGCCAATACGCGTCGAACCTTGCGTGCGCCACACACTGGCTAAATCACTGACGCCATCCAGCGTGCCCACCTGTGAAATCGGCACAAATCGCTTCGAGGCCAGGCGCACCTCTCCCCCGGCTTCATAACGCGCCCGCTCTTCCTCGCTCACATCCAAAGTGGCATTGATACCCGTTGACAAAATCCCCAAAGACATCGCCAACGTCAGCAGCAGCACCAGCCGCGCCACATGCGAAGGATTACGCGCTGTTTGCCACATCGCCAATGCCGCCGGCAGCCCTCGTCCGCGACTGGTAACGGCCGATAACAGACGCAGCACCAGCGGGAAAACGCGCAGCAAAATAGTGCCAGACCCAATCAGCAGCGCAATCGGCGACAACAACAGCAGCCAATCCACCTGTGGGCGCGAGCCGCTGCTGCCAACAATACTGCCGTAAAATTGCAAACGGAGCAGCAGCACCAATCCCAATGCCAACACAAACACATCCAGGTAATAACGCTGCCAAAGCGGAGGCGCGGTATCGCGAATGGTTGACTGCTGATAAGCAATGATGGAGCGCTTGATAGCGGCACGTACCGGCAGCAGCAGCCCGGTCAATGCCGCCAACACCCCTATCCCGGCCGTCAACCAGGCCACTTGTGGCAATGACAACGCCCAACCCGGTTCGGTTACGTCAGCCAGTGGGCCAACAATCACCAAACCGCGCACCAGCGCCAATCCCAGCAGCGGCCCGCTAAGAAAGGCAATGGCACTGATGATCAACGCCTCGCCCAATTGAATGCGGAAAATCTGCCCGCCAGCCGCGCCACGACTTTGCAGCACGGCAAATTCGCGCTCAACCTGGCGCACCGCCAACGCGGAAACCATGATTACATAGTACAAAATCAGCAGGACAACTTCGGCCGTGAGGAAGTAGAGCGGCGCACGCACAGTCGCCGCTTGCGCAGAAAAATTCGCCAGCATCGCGTCAACGCCGGTAGTGACGTTGACGGAAGGGGTCAAGTCGCGTAAATCATCGCGCATGCGATTCAGTTGGAAGCGCAGCGAAGTAATGTCGTCGCTGCTAATCTTTTCTGGTGCCAGCAGCACTTGCCAATACATATCCAGTTGTGCATCGGCAAAAAACGAGTCGTTGATGCGGAAAAAGTCGGCGGCAGGGACAACGGCCGTATACACTAAATTTTGCCGTTCATCCGTGCGTTCACGCAGCGGGTTAAACTCGCCAAACCAATAGCGATCCAATGGCTCCAAGGGCGCGGCAATCCCCGTCACCTCCAGCCACAAATCCGGTTCATCAACCGACTGTTTCTCGCTCAGCGGCAAACGATCCCCAACTTGAAGCTGATAGGCCGTCGCCATATCTGTGCCAATCACCACGCCCAACACATGCTCATCCACCAACACATCCTGCGGCCAGCCTCCCTGCTCAAACTGCACGCGATCCACAATGGCGGTATCGCCCTCCCCATAGAAAAGCAGGCTTACCCGTTGGTCACTAACCGGTTGGGCACGCAGCCAGGGATAAAATTGGCGGGTTTGCACAGAGGGAATAATGGCGGCTATATATGCGCCAAGCCGCCGCTCCACAATTTCTGTCACCTGCTGTGACAACTCTTCATACGATGCCTGCGTGCGTTCGCTGTAAGCACGCAGACGCAAGTTGCCTTCCAGCGGCGGCGCAGCCAGCAAATTGCGGCGCAGGCCAAATTCGACGACGGTGTTCACCAGCAGCGGACTGCTGGCTAACAGTGCCGTCGAGAGAAGCACCCCTAAAATGAGTGTGAGCAAAATCTGCCAATGGCGGGCAGCGCGGCGGAGGATGTAAGCAAAAAAGTTCATAGATTATTTTTCTAAACAGGCATAACGAGGGTTATCTGTCATCAATTGGACAATTGGCATCCTATTAGCGAAGGGTATGTTGTAAAAATGGTATACCACTCCCCATTGAGGCGGCGCATTTTCAACTCGCCCACATAACGGCCGTTTTCATACACATCCACACGAGCAATGCGCTGTGGATTTTCCGGCACAACTTCATAGCGGATTGTGGCGGGGCTTACCTCATTGACACAGCGGCTGTGAACACGCATCCACAAGCGCAAAGCGGGTTCACGCGAGGCACGCATGGCGCTAAACAGTTGTTCCAGGCGAGCTGCATCACCGGCAAACGTGGCCTCAAAGACAGCCGCCGCTACTTCGTCCGGCTCTTTGCCCGGCGTAACAACAGAGAGGCTGGCGAGGTAAGCGGGCAACGGCCGTTCCCCAATCGTCTTCACCACAGCCTCCACCGCCGGTGTCGGGCGACGTTCTGGCAGCGGTGTCGGGCGACGCTGCGGCAGCGATGTCGGCGCAATTTCTACCGGCTCCACAAGTGTGACAACGGCCGTTTCGCTTGTCGCCGCAGCAATCACCTGCTCACTAATGGGCGGGGCCGCCACAAACTGCACCCAGCGGCTGCCAAAGAGAAAGAGAATGAGCAGGGAAACGGCCGTTAAGGCGAACGCCCCCGCCATTTGCGCCATATCTCGCGTGCGATGAAAAAACAACGCACGCCGCATCCGTCTGTACACCTGCGCTTGAATTCGCAGCGACGCCTCCGGCGGCAGTGGACGGCGCTGGCGTGCTGCCGCCGTGTGCAGTTCCCTATCCAGCAGCTGCGCCTCGGCCACAACCTGCGCACAAAGATCACACTGATCAATATGTGTGCGCAGCGCAGTTTGCCGGGCAGCCGGTAAACCATTTTGCAGATAAGCAAACAAATTCGCTTCTACCTGCGCACACGTCACAGCATCATCAGGGGGGTGGGCAGACTGCCCTTCTTTTCCAAAATTGGCATTCATCATCTAATCAGCAATCGGCGATCAGGAAATAGCGATCAGTTACCGATAATCGATAGTCGCTTACCATCTACCATTTGTTCTTGATGAAGCTGGCGCAATTTAATGCGGGCTGTGTTCAAACGGGAATAAACTGTACTGGTGGGGATTTGCAAAACAGTGGCAACCTCATCACAAGAGAGACGCTCCACGTAATGCAAAATCAACGGCAGGCGATACTTTTCGTCTAGTTGATTAACCATCGCCCACACCTGCTGCTGCTGCTGCCGCTGCGACACCTCTTCAACCACATCATGCGCTGCGGCTTTGCCCCGCAGCCAATCGAGCGATAAAGCATGACGCACTTTTTGCCGCCGCAGCTTGTCACGGCAGGTGTTCACCACAATCGAGGTGAGCCACGTCTTAAATGAAGATTGCCCCTCATAAGACTTAATCCGCTCAAAAACCCGTAAAAACACATCTTGCACCGCGTCTTCCGCATCCTGCTCCTGGCGCAGAATGGTGACAGCCAACCGGTACACCTGCCCTTCGTACAGGTGAAACAGTTCCGTAAATGCCGCCAACTCTCCTTGTTGGCATCTTTGTACCAGGCTGTCAATGTCGGACATGCGTGCTCCTCAATCTTTACTGATTAGACGCACATGGGGAAGTTTCTTTGCAAAACTCGGTTTCTACAGAGAAACCGAGTTTTTTCAGGTCACGACAAGTTGTCAATCGCAATTGGCTCCACCGCTTCAGCCAGCTCAAAGCCAAAGATTTTGCTGTAGAAGTAAAGCTCGGTTTCCATGCTGTGCTTAATGTTTTCGGCACGGCGGAAACCATGCTGCTCACCGGCATAGGGCACATAGGCCACCGGAATCCCTTTGGCTTTCACGGCTTCGTACATCGCCTCGGATTGGTTAGGCGGTACGACCTGGTCTTCCAGGCCCTGGAACAAAATCAGGGGGCAGTTGAATTGATGCACAAAATGGATGGGCGAGCGTGCGCGATAGATGTCTTGTTTTTCCGGGTAAGGGCCAATCAGATTGTCCAGGTAGCGCGATTCAAATTTGTGGGTTTCCTTCGCCAGAGCCTCGGCGTCGCTTACGCCAAAGTAGCTGGCACCGGCGCTGAAATAATCGTGGAAGGCTAACGCGCACAAAGTTGTATATCCGCCAGCGCTGCCGCCGCGAATGGAGAGCCGCCGGGCGTCTGCTTTGCCTTGTGCCACCAGGAATTTGGCCCCATTGATGCAATCTTGCACGTCAACAATGCCCCAATTGTCGTTGAGCCGCAGCCGATAGGAACGGCCGTATCCCGTGCTCCCCCCATAATTCACATCCAACACGCCAAAACCACGACTCGTCCAATATTGGACGCCATAACTAAGGCGAATGGGCGACGCACTGGTTGGCCCGCCGTGACTGATCACCAACAGTGGCGGCTGTTCATCAGCGGGAGCGGCAAAATCTTTGTTTTGTGGCGGGTAATAAATGGCGTGCGCCGTCAGGCCATTTTCTGTGGGGAACTCAACTGCTTGCGGCACCGACAGATAACCGGCATCGACGGCAGTGCTGCTGCTCTCTCGCAAAATCTCCCAGGTTTGTGCGTGCAAATCCCACTGCACCAGGGCTTGCGGCTGCGTCGCCGCATCCACATTGAACACCACTTTGCCCTGCCCCACCGTTATGTGGTTAATGGTGTCGTAGGGAAAATCAACCGGAGCAAAAGCGCCGCTAACGATGTCGAGTGTCGCCAACCGCCAACGGCCGTTTTGGGTATAGGTGCAGACCATCGTGCGTGCATCGCTAAAACCATAAGTCGCCGCGCCAAACACCCATTGTGGCCGCCCAAACTCCGCATCCATGGGATGCAGCGCCGTCACCGAGCCATTTTGCCAACGGTACAAATTCCACCAATTGCTGCGGTCAGAGACAAAATAAAGCGCCCCATCTGGCCCCCATTCTGGTTGGAAAATAGATTCTTCCTTGCCCCCGGCAACCATTTGCGCATTTGCCAGCCCCGCATCTGTCAGATCGGCCACCCATAATTCCGTGCCATCCCAGGGCATGTTGGGGTGATTCCAGGCTAACCAGGCCAGCTTTTTGCCATCAGCACGCAGGCGTGGCGATGCGAAAAAGTCATAGCCAGACGCCAATACTTGCCCCGTATCGGTGCCATCTAGCGCCAGCACCACAATGGTGTTCACCGCTTCCTGCCCCGGATTGGTGTGATCTTCACGGACGCAGAAGAAACGGCCGTTTGGCCCCACCTGCCCATCTGCATAGCGATACGCACTCTCTGGCGTCACCGCTTGCGCCTCTTCCCCCGGTCGCTGCCGATACAGCCGTTGATCCATGAAATTAACAAAATAGATGACGCCATCATGGATGGTCGCCGAGCCGCCGCCATATTCATGGACGCGAGTGCGCACATTAAAACCGGGCGGGGTGACAACCTGCGGGCCGCTGTCACTCTGTTTGACGATGACGTAACGGCCGTTTTCCTGTGGCCGACCCTCTGTCCAATAAAGAGTATCGCCATCCAGGTACGCACCACCCAGCGGGACCGTGCCCGCCGCAACAAAATCTGACGTAATTGGGGATTTCCAGGAACCATAAGGGGCAATTTGTCTGTTCATGTCGTAATGATAAATGGGTTTGACCGTTCTGCCAACATAAATTACCCGGCTGTGCCAGACCAAAAACACGTTATGAATTGCCAACATCGGTTATCGGCATACCAATGATGGTTTAGCTCCCAGCTCCCAATCTATCCTGCTGGACAATCTCGCCCATAATTGCCAAGGCAATTTCGGCGGGTGTTTTCGCACCAATGCGCAGGCCAATGGGCGCATGAATACGCGCAACGGCCGTTTCGTCGAACCCCATTTTGTGCAGGCGTGCCACCCGGCTGGCATGCGTTTTCGGGCTGCCCAGTGCGCCAATATAGCCAACTTCGCTGTTAAGCAAAACTTGCAACGCCGGGTCATCTATTTTGGGGTCGTGCGAAAGCAGCGCAACGGCCGTTTCCGGCCCCAATTCTAAGGTCGCCAACGCCTCATCCGGCCAGGATTGAATCACCTGCGCGACATGGGGGAAACGGGCAGCGCTGCCAAAAGCGCGGCGCGGGTCAATGACCACCACCCGATAATCAAGTACGCTGGCAATGGCTGCCAGGGCAACGGCAATGTGCGCCCCACCTACCAGCAGCAGCGTCGGTGCCGGGCGCAGCACATCGACAAACAGCTCAATCTGCTCATTGAGCCAGAGGCGTTGTGAATTTTGGCAGGTTTGCGCAGCGGCAACGGCCGTTTCCGTCCATGCCCCCAATTCGCCAACACGCCGCCCCGCCTGGTCAAAGGCCAATTTACGCCCCACCAAGTCGGCTGGCCCTTGCAAAATGGTCAGGGCAACCCCTTTGCGATTGTGTTGGATCAGGTCGCGCAGGAAGGTGTAAACGGCCGTGTCCAAAGCCTCCACCCACACCTCAATGATGCCCCCACAAGCCAGCCCCACATCCCAGGCCATCTCGTCCGCCACACCAAAATGCAGCAGCTGCGGCACGCCACCGGCAAACAGATCTTCTCCCGCCGTGATGACCGCCCCCTCAATGCAACCACCGCTCACCGAACCGGCGATGTCATTGGCCGCCGTAAAGGCCATTTTTGCCCCGACGCCACGCGGCGACGATCCCCACGTCTGCACCACCGTCGCCAGTGCGACAGACTGCCCGGCCAACTGCCATTTCTCAATATCAGCTAAAACCTCACGCATAATGCCCCCTTTTGTAATAAGCCTCGCAAAGGTTTATCTCATGACGTGTCCGTTTCGACGAGAACCTTCGCAAGGATTGCTGGTGAAGCACACCATTGCCTCTTTCTTCTTAAACGTAACCAATTTCTAACCTGATCCACTTTTCAGAATCGAGCTAATTCAGTTATACTAAAAATCCGCTACCCTGCCATCGGCAGAAATTGTCCCTTTACACTGTATTGACCAATTGAACAGGTTTCCAAATACGAAAACAGACACCAGGAAGCCTCCAGGTACGGCCGTTCCCTGTGAACGCCGCACAAACCTTGTCAAATCATGGACGAGAAATCTTTAAATACGCTTGAATTTAATAAAATCCGACACCGATTGGCAGCGTACACAAGCTTTAGCGGTGGCGAAGACCTGGCTCTCAGTTTGCAGCCAACCACCGACCTGTTTGAGGCGGAACTATGGCAAAAGCAAACAAGCGAGGCGGTGGCACTGTTTGACAGCGCCGACAACGTAACCATTGGCGGCGCACGCGATGTGCGCCAGGCTGTGGACAACTCGTTTCGTGGCTTTACCCTGCCCGCTGAAGATTTGCTGGCAATTAAGGCGACGCTGGAAGCATCGCGCACACTGCGCCGCCAACTGTTAAAGTGGGATGACCGTTATCCGCATCTGGCAGAAATCGCCGAACTGGTTGAGGAGTGTCCCGGCATTGTGCAAGCCATTGGCAACACATTGGACGAACGAGGCGACGTGTTGGACAGCGCCAGCGCCAAGCTGGCACGGCTGCGCCAGGAACAACGGGTGGTTTACGGCCGTATCCAGGACAAGCTCCAGCGCATCCTCAACAGTGAAAGCAACCGCTACTTGCAAGAGCCAATTGTCACGCAGCGTAACGGCCGTTACGTTGTGCCCTTGCGCTCCGACGCCCGTGGCCGCATCAAAGGCATTGTGCACGATCACAGCGGCAGCGGCGCAACCCTCTGGCTAGAACCCATCGCCACCGTCGAACTAAACAACGAGTACCGCGAACTGCACCTGAAAGAGCAAGAGGAAATCAACCGCATTCTCAACGAACTGTCTGGCAAAGTGGCTGAACAGGGAGACAGCATCAAGCGCATCGTCGAACGCATGGCCGAACTCGACCTCATCTTCGCCCGCGCCCGCTATGCCTCCGTGCTCGATGCCGTTGCGCCGAGCTTTGTTGAATGGCGCGAGTTTGCCGCACCACAACCACCCAAGCACGCCAATGAACGTGCCAAATGGACACCGCCGCCGCCAACTATGCACCCAGGTTCTAGCATTTGGGTGAAAGGGGCACGCCATCCCTTGCTCAATCAGGAAACGGTTGTGCCGACGAATCTGACCTTGGACGACGAAACCTTCCTTGTCCTCATCACTGGGCCAAACACAGGTGGTAAAACCGTTAGCCTGAAAACAACCGGTCTCATGGTGTTGATGGCACAATCCGGTCTGCATCTTCCGGCTGTCGAAGCACGTCTCACCATTTTTAATAATGTGTATGCTGATATTGGCGATGAGCAGTCTATTGAGCAAAGCCTTTCCACTTTCTCTGGACACATGACCAATATTGTGCGCATTTTGAGTATGGTGGATGACCGTTCGCTCGTTTTGTTTGATGAATTAGGCTCTGGCACTGACCCCAGCGAAGGGGCGGCATTGGCACAATCTGTCGTCAACTATCTGCGGGATAAAGGGGCGACGACGTTTATCGCTACCCATTACCCGGAGTTGAAGGTGTATGCCAGCCAGACGGAAGGGGCGACGAACGCCTCGCTGCTGTTTGATGTGGAAACGTTGTCGCCGACGTATGAGATGAGCATTGGTATTCCCGGCCGTTCTAACGCTTTTGCCATTGCCCGCCGCCTGGGGCTGGATGAGACGATTCTTGCTGAGGCGATGCGCATGGTGGGCACAGAGAGCCGCGAAAGTGAAGAGATGCTGGAATCGATTTACGAATTGCGCGACAAGATTGCGGCGGAAGAGGCGAGTACGCATCTGGCGCTGCGTCAGGCAGAACGGGCGCGTAATGAGTTGCAGCTGAAGTTGGCGAATGTTGAGGAAGAACGAGAGCGCATTCTGACTGAGGCACGCATGGAAGCACAAACGGAACTGGAAATGGTGAAGTTGGAAGTGCGGCGGCTGCGTCATCAATTGCAACATGCGGTATCGGTTACGGCCGTTAAAAAGGTCAGTCGTGAAATCGAAGATGTCGAGACCGCTTTGACACAGCCAATTGAACCTGTCGTGGAAAAGGCGAAACAGCCCAAACCGAAACAACTGTTGGTAGGTGATGTTGTGCTGGTGAAATCCATCAATACGCGCGGCGAGATTATCACCATCAGCAAGAAAGAAGCCTTGGTGGCGGTAGGACGGCTGCAAATGCGTGCCAAGTTTGATGATTTGGAGTTCAAGGAACGGCCGTCTGAGAACGAAGAAGAAGAAGAGTTTGTCTCGGTGCCGATAGCCCAGTCGCCGGGTATGGAACTAGACATTCGTGGCAAACGTGTGGGCGACATTTTGCCAGAATTAAATGCTTACATTGACTCCGCTTTCCTGGCACGGATGCCCTGGGTACGTATCATTCATGGAAAAGGTACAGGGCGGCTGCGTGAAGCGGTACGCAAATCTCTCAGCAACAACAGCCATGTCACGACCTGGGAAGAAGGCAAGGATGGCGAAGGGGGAGAAGGCGTCACCGTTGCCCGGCTGGTTGAGCATAAGTAAAGAAGGAGAACGGCCGTTTCTTGGCAGCAGGGAACGGCCGTTTCCCCATAAACATAGCATCTACTGATTATCCGTCGTCGCGTTCTGTCCAAACACCTGTTCAAAAAACGCGTTTTTATCCAGACTGTTCTGCCATTCTCGGTGGCGCAAAACAGATTCCACCCGCTCTTCTTGTGCCAACGACAAAAAGCGAGTTGTCTCCATCGGGCCTAATTCATTCATCAACGCTTCCAACGCTCTTTGGATTAATTGATCTTCTGGCAAATAACGAATAACTTGTTGCGTCATAACAACTTTTCCTTGTCACAGTATGCTTGTGGCGTACCAGACCAGATATTTATTCCATAACGTTGACACTGCTTCAACAAACGATACAACCCTTTAGCAAACAAGTCTAGACCTGTTACAAAACATGTCTAGACCTTTTCGTCAACAGGTCTAGACTTCTTCGTCAACAGGTCTAGACCTTTTCGTCAACGTGTCTAGACCTTTTCATCAACGTGTCTAGACATGTTTATCAACAAGTCTAGACACGTTCAACAAACAGGCGTAACCCATTGGCAGCATTAAACGGATCCAAGCCTCAAGCGTGAATCAATCTAGCCAAACTAAATGCAAACAACTATGAAGTTGTTTATGCTCTATCAAAAGGGAAATACTTTGAAGAATGTCGAAAAAATCGCCGCCGACTTACTTACGCTACTGGCACTGTAAAATAAAAAGTCGTACCCTGACGATATTGGCTCACAAACCAGATACGGCCGTTATGCAGCTCCACCAAACTCTTCGTAATACTTAACCCCAGCCCCGTACCCGGCGACTTACGCGCTTCCTCATCATCCACACGCGTAAACTTCTCAAAAATCGTAGGCTGCGCTTCCTCAGGAATACCCAAACCAGTATCGGCCACAGCCATCTGCACCATCTGCCGTTCCCCCTCCTCATCCGCAACCATCACAACCTTAGCACGAATCGCAATGTGCCCCTGCTCCGGAGTGTACTTATAAGCATTACTGACCAAATTAGTGACAACCTGAATCAGACGCGTGCGATCCCCATAAACAAGCGGCAAATCATCGGCAACTTCCAGCGTCAACGTCTGCATCTTCGCCTCAATTTGCGCCCGCGTCGATTGCACCACATCCTCCACCACTTCAGCCAGCGATACCGGATTCATCTCCAACAGCAAATGACCCGACTCAATCCGCGAAATATCCGTCAGGTCAGAAACCAACCGCGCCATGCGATCCACATTAGCACGAATCGTGCCCAAAAACTTGGTCTGCATCTCGTTAACCGCGCCAAAACTACCGGTCAACAGCAAATCAGCATAGCCCTTAATAGAAGTCATCGGGATTTTCAGTTCGTGCGAGACAAAGGAGACAAACTCTGTTTTTGCCAAATCAGCCGCCTGAACGGCCGTATACAATTGCGCATTAGCAATCGCCATTGCCGCATGATCCCCCAGGCGATTCAAAAACGTCAACACCTGCGCCGACCACTGCTTAGGCACACTATTCTCCATCACAATCATCGCCAACACATCATTACCCCGACACACCGGCACAGCAATCTGGCTTTGCGCCCGTGCCAGCAACCCCGTGCCCGTCGTCTGCGACCGAAACGCAGCCTTACGACTCTCCAACGCCTGCTGCACAGCCGGCAGCTCATCCGGGATAAGCATACTACTGTCCGCCGTCAATTCATAGGCATACCCCTTAGAGATCAGCACATGGATACGGCCGTCCTCCACCTCCCCCATAAACCCAACCTCATCCCCCGAATGACGCAGCGCCCACCCCAACGTAATCTCCATCGCCCGCTTCACATCCAGCGTCGCACTCAATTCACGGTCAATCCCCTGCATAACCGCCATTTCCACCAAATGCGCCTTCTCCGCATCACGCAGCCGCTTCTTTTCCAGGCTCGCCCCAATCCGCGCCTTCAGCAAAAGCGTATTGTACGGCTTGGGCAAATAATCCTCCGCACCCAACTCCACACAACGCACAATGCTATCCATATCATCAGCCGCCGAGATAACAATAACAGGAATATCACGCCATTCTGCATTGGCCTTCAAATGCTCCAACACCTGAAAACCATTCATTTCCGGCATCATAATGTCAAGCAGCATTAAATCGAAAGGATGCTGACGCACCATCTCCAAAGCCACCACACCATTCTCCGCCATCACCGTCTCATATCCCTGTCGCTTCAAACGGCGGGCCAGAATGTCACGATTCATTTCATTGTCATCAACGATGAGAATTAATGCTTGCTCCTCTTCCATGTTGTCATCCATTACAGCCGCTAAATAACGCCCGAAAAAAAGACTCCCCAATCACTTTTCATCTATAAAAACCACTTTAACAAGCAGCTAAAAAACAAACGCTACTCTTCGTCGTCCGTCCTCGGCTGCCCATTCAACAGCGCTTCAATCTTCTGCACCAATTTTTTAAACTCTACCGGCTTCGTCGCATAATCGTCACACCCCACCGCCAGACATTTCTGACGGTCGCCAGCCATTGCATGGGCCGTTTGCGCGATAATCGGGATATGCTTCGTCGCCTCGTCCGCCTTTAATTCACGCGTAGCCGTCCAGCCATCCTTTATTGGCAAACTCATATCCATCAAGATCAGGTCTGGCAGTTGAGTTTGTGCTTTACGCACCCCTTCCGCGCCATCAGTGGCAATCATCACTTCATACCCCCGCCGCTGCAAACGACGCGAAAGCATGTCCCGATTCATTTCATTATCTTCAATCAGCAAAATCTTTGGCATGGCTACCTTTACTGTTCCCGCTTGCGCTGCTGTTGGCGCGTATACGCCGCCACTAAGTCAGAAATCTGGCGCAGCAAGTTGCCGCTGTCATACTGTCCCTTTTGTAAAATGCGCTCCACATGCCCATTTAACTGAGCCTGTTCCTCAACGGTTAGCTCTTTGGCCGTGATGACCACCACAGGAATACGGCTCCAATCCGGTTGGCGGCGCAGTTCTTCTACAAATTGGAAGCCGTCCATTTCCGGCATCATCAAGTCAAGCAAAATGATGTTGGGGACATTGTCGATGAGGCTGTCCAGGGCGATACGGCCGTTTTCCGCCTCTATCGTCTGCCAACCCTGCTTAGCCATCGTGCGCTGCAACAGTTCACGCGTGGGCTGATCATCTTCCACGATCAACACCTTGCCCATTTCATCGCCACCGTTTAACAGTTGGTAGCGGCGCAAAATAGTAAACAACTGCTCCCGATCAATGGGCTTCATCAAGTAATCGGTCGCCCCCAGCGCAAACCCCTTGTACTTATCATCGACCATCGTCACAATGATCACAGGGATTTCCGCCAGGTCTGGTTTCGCTTTCAAATGCGACAAAATCGACCAGCCATCCATGCCCGGTATTAAAATATCGAGGGTGATCACATCCGGGTGTAGTTTTTCCGCCAGCTGCAAACCTTCTTCGCCGCTTGAAGCTGTAAATACGTGGAAGCCAGCCTTACTCAACTGCCGCCGAATCAGGTCACGGGCGATGGCGTCGTCATCAATGACAAGGACAATGTTGCCGGTGGGATGGGGCTGCGGAACGGCCGTTTCCTCTTGTGGAGGTTCCTCTGGCGTTGCCCGCAGCACAGCCTGATCCACCACCGCCTCCACATTAACCGGCAAATACACAGAAAACGCAGAGCCGCCCTCAACCTCACTTTTCACAAAAATATCGCCGCCCATCATCTGCGAAAAATGGCGGCTAATCGTCAAGCCCAGTCCAGTTCCCCCATAGCGGCGCGTCGTCGAGCTGTCTGCCTGCGTAAAAGGCTGGAACAGGTGGTGAATTTGTTCGGCCGTCATGCCAATGCCGGTGTCACTCACTTCAAACACCATCCAGTTGCCCGCTTTACCAGAATCCGGCATATGCGCTTCACGCCGTACCTGCACAGCAACCTGCCCGCCTTGCGTAAACTTCGCCGCATTGCTCAACAAATTAAACAGGATTTGCCGCACCTTTGTCTTGTCTGCATGCATAATGCCGACATTATCAACGACACAATCCAACACATTCCCATTTTTCTCAATCATGGGCGTGACCGTTGCCACCACACTGTCCACCAAATCAGCCACCACAAACGATTCCACATACACATTCATGCGGCCGGCTTCAATCTTAGACAAATCCAAAATATCGTTGATGACTTCTAGTAAATGCTGCCCGGCATGACGAATCTTGTGTAAATCTGGCACCATCTCCAGTTCGCCCAACTCTTCCGCCTCTTCTTCCAACATTTCGCTGTAGCCAATGATGGCGTTAAGCGGCGTGCGCAGTTCATGGCTCATATTAGCCAGGAAAGAGCTTTTGGCCTGATTGGCTGCTTCCGCCACTTGCTGCGCATCTTCCGCCATGCGCTGGGCTTTCTGCGCCGACTCCATGGCCCGCTGCAAGCGCAATTCTGCCTGTTTACGTTCCGTAATATCACGGGCAACGGTGCCAATGGCAATTGGCTCGCTCTTCTTGTTGCGAATGAGCGTGACGACCTGTGACACGGGAATGGATGTGCCATCAACGTGGTGCATACCAGACTCGCCAGACCAGATTTCATACTTCTGCACCAAGGGGAAGATGCTCTCCACCATTTGCTGCGCCACTTTAGGAGGCTGAAAGTCGGCGAGGGTTAACTGGCGATAATCTTCACCTAAACGGCCGACCATGGCCATACCGGCCGGGTTGACATACAGAATATCGCCCTCTAATGTCCACATCCCGACAAAGTCGCTGGTTGTTTCGATGATGGTGTTCAGCCGATTTAATTCGGTCAGTAAATCTTCCCGCTCTAGCTGTGCTTGTTTCCAACCAGTCATATTTGTGGCTGTGCCAATGCCCACAGACTGGTTATCCAGCGTAATCATGCGTGTTTTTAGTTCAACGGCAACGCGGGTTTGTCCGTCCCGATGCAGTAAATAGGTTTCAAAGTCAATCGGCGATTCTTGTGTAAACGCGTGCTGGTAAATTTCATCAACCGAAAACATATCTTCTGGCGCGATGATGTCTTGATACGGCCGTTGCACAAGCTCTTCCACCGTATAACCCAACATACGCGCAAACGCCTGATTCACAAATTGCAAAATGCCATTTTGAACAATAAACACCCCGTCTTGCATCGTATCGACAAGCGTGCGATAGCGAGTTTCGGATTGTTGCAGCGCTTGCTCGGCCCGCTTGCGCTCGGTCACATCAAATCCATACACATTCACATACCCTGATGCAGGCACCGGCACAAAGGTACAGGAGATAACGCGGTTCTCCTTTGTGTATTCAACTTCAACTCGTTCGTTTTTTTCTAAAGCGCGTAGGACAGTTTTATGCCAAAATGCTTCCTGTGCCGCCGCAGATTCCCGCTCCAGTAAATGCGTTCCGGCTGCATTTTTGTAAAGCACATTGCCATCCGGCGCAAAACGCAAAATCACATGCGGGTTTTCATTCGGGAACGTCGCCATAATAGAGAGTTCCCGATTTGCGGTGAAGAGGTCGGCATTGGTTTGCGACAGGCTTGTTTGCTGCTGCACAATGGTACGCCAATCACGCCAATAAATGAGGAACAGCACGGCGTATAAGATAACAAACCCAACCGCAATTGAGCCATAGATCAACCATTGCAACGCATGCAAATGATCCATGACGATTGGCAATGTTGTCCCAGCAGTCGGCGGCGGAACATCTCCTGTGGCATTGATGTAGACTTGCAAAAGGGATTGAATCTGGTTAAGACGTACACCAATGATGACAGCCAGGCAAACGGCCAATACCAGCAAGGTCAAAAAACTAACAACTGCAAACTGGATGAGTACGCGTTTCTTATCTAATTCCATGAAGTTTGCGTGCCACTACCATTTCTTAATTACCCGTCACAGTATAGCACACTGTGTCGTTGACCATCCGTAGAAAATGCGTGAGGATAATCAGGGAATGGAAATAGGGTTTGTAGCAAAATATGTATACTATCCCAAATAATAACCCCTTAACTGGTTACCAGGTTTGCATTCTTCTATAGAGATAGGAATGCTTGGATAAGGAAGTAAGCCACAATCAATGCGACGATAACCAAAATAACCAGGATTAAATTCCAACGCGTTGTTTGTGATGCGGGTTTTTCTTGGGATTGCGGCAGTGGTTTGGGGGAAATGGCGGGTTTTTCAATAGCCACAGCCTTGCCAATGGGTTCTACTTCTTCAAGTTCTTCTACTGTGTCAGTTACTGCGGAGCTAACGGGTTGTTTGAGCCAATCCGGTATTTCTTCATCTGGGGTAGGCGTGGGAGCTGCTGCCATTTCAGGTACGGCAACGGAAACGGCCGTTGCCTCCATGCCGCCATCCTCAACCATCCACGAAGGCAATGTTGTTCCTTCCGACTGCCCCAACAAATCTAAAGAATCCGCCGCCACGGCCATCACCTGCTGTGGTGCTGGTTTTGCAGTTACGGCCGTTTCAGCTTCATGCAAATAAACGAGGCGCTGTCTGGCTTGTTCATGGCTTGGGTCCAGAGCCAACACTTTACCCAAATAAGCTTTCTGCTTTTCTTGAGATTCCACCAGATGACTCAACAAAAACCATGCCTGCACTTGCTCTGGATCATCTTTGAGCAATTGCGTTAATAGTCGTTGTGCTTCTTGATTTTTGCCTGCTCGCGCAGCATCAATGGCTTGTTGTAACCGTTGATCCATGATCCCTCTCCTTAACATACAGATGCTCACTTATGCTTTTATACTCATAAACTGCGCATCTCGTGGACGGCATGCACAACCTCCGTCAACTTAACCGTTTTATGTCAAACATTGTAACACGAGTCCAACAAAAGAACGAACAAAACCATCCTCATGCTTCTCTGCTTGCCGCATATGCAGCCAGCAAGGGGCATGGATATTCATGGTGTGCTTGGGTGATGGCTGAAGTGACCGGCACAAGTATATCCCACTGTGCCAGGGTTTGTAACAATTGGCAAACGGACAAGCCCATAACGCCGGTAAAACACCCGTTTATTTGGGAAGCTGGCCGAAATTCTGGATGCTGGACGCCATAAGCGCCTGCTTTATCGAGTGGATCCCCGGTAGCAATGTAAGCGGCAATCTCATCGTCGCTGTAATCACGCATGGTGACAACGGCCGTATGCACATCCGTTACTTCTTGCCCGGTCGCCAGGTTCACCAAAGTAAATCCCGTATGGACTTGATGCGCACGACCACGCAAGGCACGCAGCATCTGCCAGGCATCGTTCGTATCGACTGGTTTTCCTAAGATATGTTGGTCAATGGAAACGGCCGTGTCCGCAGTTAACAACAACGTTTCCCCATCATACCTCCCCTCCCCCAACATCCCCCGAATGGCCCTTGCCTTCAACTGCGCGGTCAACATCGCATCCACAGCCGGATCAGCATCTGCGACCAACGTCTCATCAACATCAGCCACCATCACCTCAAACGGAAATCCCAACAACTGCAACAAAGCACGGCGACGCGGCGACTGCGATCCTAAAATAAAGCGAACCATCATCATGCCTCAATCATAAAATCTTAAAACGAGTATACCTCAGCCCCTCCCCACAAACCGTTATAAAACAAAAAAGCCACCCAAATATGGGTGGCTTTCCATTCGAAGCAAATTAATTCGCCGTAGAAAAGACTTACTTGACCTCGACAACAGCGCCAACAGCTTCCAATTTTTCCTTGGCATCTTGAGCAGCTTCTTTACTCACAGCTTCCATCAAGGTACCCAAATTGTCAACTACTTCTTTCGCTTCTTTCAGACCCAGGCCAGTAATCGCACGGACTTCTTTAATAACATTGATCTTCTTCGGGCCAATGTCCTTCAAGATTACGTCAAACTCGGTCTTTTCTTCAACTTCTTCAGCAGCGGCAGCGCCAGCAGCCATGCCTGGCATCATCGCCATTGCCATAGGTGCAGCTGCGCTCACACCCCACTTCTCTTCCAACATTTTAGTCAGTTCAGCAGCTTCCAATAAAGTCAGGCTGCTCAGTTCTTCCACAATTTTTGCTAGATCGGCCATTGATATATCCTCCAAAGGTCTTTTACTTACTTAAATTAACAAAACAAAAACGTCACCTTACAATCGGTAACTACGCTGCTGCTTCGGCAGCTTCGGCAGCTTCATCTTCACTCTTAGCATACGCATCAAAGACATTAATGAGTTGGCGTACACCATTTGTGACAGCAGATACAATGTTCTGTGCCGGCGCATTAATCAATCCGATAAGCTGTGCCCGCAGCTGATCAAGCGACGGCAAATTAGCCAACGCCTCAACTTCCTTGGCCGTGAGCATATTGGATCCCATAATGCCACCACGAAGTTGCAGACGCTCTTCACTCTTCGCAAAATCCACCAGCGTTTTCGCCATAGCTGGAACTTCACCAAGAGCAAAACCCGTTGCCACCTGTCCGGTCAGCAATGTTTCGGGCACAGGCATATTAGATTGCTCTAATGCATAACCTAAGAGCGTGTTTTTCGTAACATGAAACGCACCATTTGCTTCATACACCTTGTCACGAAGAGCATTCATTGCCTTCATGTCCATTCCGGTATACTCTGCCAAGAAAATCGCATCGCTTTTCTCAAGGAGTTCCAAGTATTGAGCTACAAGCTCTTCTTTGCGTGCTTTTGAAATAGCCAAAAAGTTCACCTCCTTTTAGCAATAATTCAACAAGTTAATTGTTCTCGAAAAAGAAAAAGTCCTCAAACCAGCCGGTTTGAGGACTCATCAATAACACATACAAGAAAGCCATTTAGACTATTAGTCACAGGCTATCTCTCAACTTGATTTAGGCCCTCGCCTCGGCTGGCAAATTTATTATGGCTAATTAGCCATAACCAGCTGTCTACAGCAAGACAATTTCAATGTTAATCAGCTATAAATCACAAATTTACGCCAAAGCTTCTGACGCGTCAAGGCGAATGCCAGGCCCCATCGTATTTGCAATAGTAATACGACGGATATATGCACCCTTTGTTGCTGCCGGGCGTGCCCGTTTCACAGCATCAATCAATGTTTGCATATTCTCCAACAACTGCTCTTCCGTAAAGCTAACTTTACCAATAGGCGCATGAACATTGGCCGTCCGATCAACACGGAACTCCACACGTCCAGCCTTCGCTTCCTCAATTAAACGCGGCAGATCAGGTCCAGGAGCAACCGTACCCGCGCGTGGGTTAGGCATTAAACCTCTAGGCCCTAAAATACGGCCCAAACGACCAACCTTACCCATCATAGATGGCACAGCGATGGCAACATCAAAATCAACCCAGCCACCCTGGATTTTCTTGATCATCTCATCATCTGCAATGAAGTCTGCGCCGGATTCTTCCGCCAAACGGGCATCTTCACCCTCAGCGAAAACCAGAATGCGCACAGTCTTACCCAAACCATGTGGTAACACAACCACATCACGAACCTGTTGATCTGCATGACGTGGATCAACACCCAAACGGAAATGGACTTCAACCGTTCCATCAAACTTTGTATACGCGGTTTCTTTGATTAATTTTATTGCTTCTGCACGCGTATAGTACTGATCGCGGTCAATTTTTGCCGCTGCTTCCTGATATTTACGTCCTCTTTTAGGCATAACAACTCCTCGTGGTTATAACGAACCCAGTTCTCCCACGTTTTTCAGTCAATTTACTCAGAAACAGTGATCCCCATGCTTCGAGCTGTACCTGCAATGATTTTCACAGCGGCATCAATATCTCGCGCATTCAGATCCTTCATTTTCACTTCAGCTATCTCACGTACCTGTGCCAGAGTAACAGTTCCTACTTTGTCACGATTGGGAATTGAAGAACCACTTTTTACACCAGCAGCCTTTTTCAGAAGATCAGCCGCAGGAGATGTCTTCAAAACAAAATTGAAACTACCATCTTGAAAAACAGTTACTTCCACTGGCACAACTTGCCCAACCATACCAGCAGTCTTTGCATTATACTCTTTGCAAAACTGCATCAAGTTAATGCCATGCGGACCAAGGGCTGTACCAACAGGGGGAGCGGGATTAGCCTTTCCACCTTGGATTTGAAGCTTCACTACTACTTTTACTTTCTTCGCCATAACTTTCTCCCGGAGTCCAAACGCCTTTTTTTAGGCTCCTCCATCAAGATTTTACTGATACAGACATCATATATTTGCCTGCATCAAAAACAATCGCTCTTTTGTGCTTATATCAGACTTTTTCTACGTGTAAGAAATCTAACTCAACAGGGGTCTCACGACCAAAGAAAGAAACCATCACACGCACTTTAGCCCGGTCAATATCAATTTCTGACACTGTGCCAATAAAATCAGCAAATGGACCAGTGCCAATGCGTACCTTTTCACCAATCTGGAAGTCAAACTTAACCTTAGGAGCTTCGGCTTCCATTCGATTCAGGATTTTAGCCACTTCATCTTCACGTAATGGAGTTGGCTCATTTCCCATTCCCACGAAACCAGTAACTCCAGGCGTATTTCGTACTACATACCATGAATCTTCGCTCATGATAAGTTGCACTAAAATGTAACCCGGAAATACACGCCGTTCCACGGTACGCCGTTTGCCGTCTTTTATTTCAATTTCTTCTTCTGTGGGAATGACGACATCAAAGATTTTGTCTTGCATGCCCATTGTTTCGATACGTTGTTCGATGCTGTGACGCACCTTATTTTCATATCCAGCATAGCAATGGACGACATACCAGGCTCGGCTGTCCTGAACTACGGTGCTATCATCACCAAAGTCGTCATCAAAATCGAAGAGCGACACCTTAGTGGTTTCTTTCTTTTCATCTGGAGGTGTAATCTCTTCTTTTTCTTCGTCGTTCATGCTTAAATTCACTCACAATACTGCCTTATAGGCAAATTTCTCTATCAACACACTAGATCAATACTTGATTCAACAAAAATTGAAGCGCGTTAGAGAAAATCGTATCAAAAACCCATAAAAAGACAGAAAAGGCAATGGAAACCCCAAGTACAATTGCTGTTAAACGCCAAGATTCTTCACGAGTTGGCCAAGTTACTTTCCGCAATTCTCCTCGTGTCTCACGAAAATAACGCGAAATAGGGTTTGGCTGACCCGCAACCTTCTTCTTCGCTGCTGAACGTTTAGTTGCTTCAACATTCTTTGACTTTTCTTCGTCTTCTGCCACAATACCACATCCTTAAAGACGTCAATTGACGTATATTGCCTAACCTTAGAGGAACCTGTCACACTAAGTGTAACAGGTTCCTCCAAACAGGGGGTGCAGGAATCGAACCCGCAACCTACGGTTTTGGAGACCGTCGCTCTGCCAATTGAGCTAACCCCCTACACAAAAACGTTACCGCGTTTCTCGGTGTAATCGAGACTGCCGACAACGTGGACAAAACTTGTTAAGCTCGAGTCGACTTGGATCGTTACGCCGATTCTTCTCGGTTGTATAATTGCGCTCTTTACACTCGGTGCAAGCAAGCGTAATGACTGTACGAACCGCTTTCTTTGCCATGATAAACCTTTATTAGGGGTGCTTTTCAAGCACCCCTATCTACCTCTTATTTCAAGATTTTGGTGATAACACCAGCACCAACAGTCAAACCACCTTCACGAATCGCGAAGCGCTGCCCTTCTTCCAATGCCACTGGCGTGATCAGTTTCACAACCAGGTTCACATTGTCACCAGGCATGACCATCTCCACACCCTCTGGCAAGGTAATCTCGCCGGTCACATCCATCGTCCGGATGTAGAACTGCGGCCGATACCCTGGGAAGAATGCCTTGTGCCGCCCGCCTTCGTCCTTGCGCAGTACGTATACTTCGCCTTCGAAATCGGTGTGTGGCGTGATGCTCTTCGGCTTCGCCAAGACCTGCCCGCGCTCTATCTCGTCGCGAGCCACACCGCGCAGCAACAAACCAGCGTTGTCCCCGGCTTCTACCTTGTCCAGGGTCTTGCGGAACATTTCCATTGAGGTCACGACGACTTTGCGGATCTCTTCTTTCAACCCGACAATCTCAACTTCGCTCATCGGGGTCAAGACGCCACGATCCACACGACCGGTCACCACGGTTCCACGTCCCTTGATGCTGAAGACGTCTTCAATGGACATCAGGAAGGGCTTGTCGATGTCGCGTACGGGTTGTGGAATGTACTCATCCACCACGCGCATCAGCTCCCAAATCGGCGCATACTCTGGCGCGTCTGGGTCTTTGTTCTCGCTTTCCAATGCCTGCAAGGCACTTCCACGCACGATGGGGGTCTCGTCCCCAGGAAATTCGTAGCTGTCCAACAGCTCACGCAGTTCAAGCTCTACCAGCTCTAGCAGCTCTTCATCATCCATCATGTCGCATTTGTTCAGGAAGATGACCATTGCCGGTACTTCTACCTGACGCGCCAACAGAACGTGTTCCCGTGTCTGTGGCATCGGCCCATCTGGAGCCGCTACGACCAGAATGGCACCGTCCATCTGCGCCGCGCCGGTGATCATGTTCTTGATGTAGTCCCGGTGTCCGGGGCAATCCACGTGGGCGTAGTGCCGACTCTCTGTCTGGTACTCCACGTGTGAGATGGCGATGGTGATACCGCGTTCTTTCTCTTCCGGTGCATTGTCGATCTGATCGAAGGCGGAAAAGTTCGCCAATCCTTTCAGGGACAATGTCTTGGTGATTGCTGCGGTTAATGTTGTCTTCCCATGGTCGATGTGACCGATGGTCCCTATGTTCACATGTGGCTTCTCGCGTACAAATGCTTGTTTGGCCATTGCTTAATAACCTCTACCATTTATTTTGCGCATCAATAAAGTTCCGGAGTTGGCAACTTGAGTGATGCTTACCGAATCTATCGCCTTCCATAAGAATACCCCGCCACCCACCAGTATTTGTTGGGCAAACGGGGCAGAAAGCCCACAATGGGATTTGAACCCATGACCTCATTCTTACCAAGAATGCGCTCTGCCGACTGAGCTATGTGGGCAATCCCTGGTAACTATATTCTCAAACTTTTAATTTATTGGAAGAGTGGGCCAGGTAGGACTCGAACCTACGAAGGCTACCGCCAGCGGATTTACAGTCCGCCCCCTTTGCCGCTCGGGACACTGACCCCTGTTATGACCAGTTTCACTGGTTTCAAGCCGACGATGGGACTTGAACCCATAACCTATGCTTTACAAGAGCATTGCTCTGCCAATTGAGCTACGTCGGCATCTATTCGACTATTTTCTGTCGCAACAAGCATGCCAACTTAACTGCTCCAGATTAAGAGCACGCTATAGTATATAAACTTGTGACTTTTTCGTCAAATGGATTATTTGATTTGTTTTGTTAACTTCCAGGCAAACCATTTTGTGGTTGAGAGGATTGTACTGAACTGTCTTCTAACAAGCAAGTGTTATAATAACATTGGAAGAAAGATTTTTTGTTGTTTTTGTCTCAGCAATATATGCGTGACACGAAAGGTATTTGGTGATTAGGGTTATGGATATTTCGGTTAGCCGCTTAAATAACCGTCTCGCGTTACAACTTCCGGCAGAATTACCGCTAGGGTTGGTGTTTGTGGTGGGTTATGCTCATGATATTCACGCCGTGGAAAATGAACAGAATGGAGGAGCGGATTCGGACGCATGGCTTGTGCTTGAAGAGGATGGGTATCATTTGCGGTGTGTGCTAAGTACACGCGCTGCCACAGAAACACGGATAAGCGAAGGAGATAGAATCCGCGCGGGTGGGCATTTGATATTTGATGCGCAACAAGCCAACTATTATTTATTAGCGCGTGATGTGGAAATCGTGGAGTCTGAACCTGCCTTGCAGGTATCGCAAGCTCAACAAGTGGGCCGAACAGCCCTGACTCCCATTCTTGCAGATATTAAGAAACGGGCGGAAACAGCGCGTATTGCACAGGCTGAGCTGCCGGTATGGGTGCAACGGATGGCCCCGCCGGAAGTACAGGCGGAATTGGAAGCTGGCTATGAGGAAGCAACGGCCGTTTCCACTGCTTCATCAGAAACCCAACATGAAGAGTTAAATGATGATCTTGTTACTTTCCTCTCGGACGCAATCGAAGATTTAGAAGATGTCGAATTGACGACAGAAATATTGGAAGAAATGGCGCCTGATATGATGGGAGATACGGCCGTTTCTCCCCCCACCCCTGAGGAAACCCTACCCTATGAAGTTCCGCCACCCGTTGTCACAGGTTACAGCCCCGATCCACCGACACAAGAAACTGACTGGATGGTATTATTGCTCATTATCAGTTTCATCATCATGGCCATCGCCGTTACCATTGCGATTGTGATATTACTCTTTCGATAAAGGATAAGCAGGAGGATTTTGAAGAATGGCAGATACCCATCCAGTGACCATTTTGTGCCTGGCCAGCTATTTCAAAGGGACAACTTTTTTAACAGCCGGCAAAGCGGCTGGCGCACGCATTCTATTATTGACTCGAGAAAAGTTAAAAGAAGAACCCTGGCCATGGGAAAGCATTGATGAAGTCTATTACATGCCGGATTTACGCAAACGGCCAGATGTCCTGTATGCTGTCAGTTATTTGATGCGTGGAGAAGCCATCGACAGGATTGTGCCGCTGGATGATTATGATGTGGAAACGGCCGCTTACCTGCGCGAACATTTACGATTGGGCGGACTGAACGAATCGACCAGCCGTTTCTTTCGAGACAAGTTAGCGATGCGTGTTCAGGCACAAGCCAAAGGATTGGCGGTACCAGCCTTCACGTCTGTTTTTAATTATGATCGGCTGCGTGACTTTATGGCAGAAGTGCGGCCACCCTGGTTGCTCAAACCGCGCTCCGAAGCAGGGGCAATGGGCATCAAAAAGGTACATTCCAGCGAAGAGGTGTGGCGCTGGCTCGATCAACTGGGAGATGAGCAATCTTTCTTTTTGCTAGAACAGTTTATCGCTGGAGAAGTGTATCATGTTGATTCCATTGTCGCGGAAGGAAAAGTTGTTTTTGCCGTTCCCCATCAATACAAGCGACCCCCGATGAGTGTTGCTCATGAAGGTGGCGTCTTCATCACGCGACGCCTGCCCGACAGCAGCGAGGATGCCCAAACGTTGCTGGCCTTAAATGAAAAGCTGCTGCAAGCGTTTGGCATGGTAAATGGTGTGTCTCATACTGAATTTCTGAAAGGGGTGGAAGACGGCCGTTTCTATTTCGTGGAAACGGCCGCTCGCGTGGGTGGCGCAAACATTGAGCAGTTGGTAGAAGCGTCGGCGGGCGTCAATTTGTGGGGCGAATGGGCCAAAATGGAAGTGGCGCAGGTACGCGGTGAACCGTATGTCATTCCTGTGGACAAAGGTGCCTATGCCGGGGTCTTAATTTGCCTGGCACGGCAAGAATGGCCTGACCTTTCCGGCTATCAAGACCCGGAAATTGTGTATCGCGTGCATAAAAAGCAGCATGCCGGGTTGATCGTTGCCGCAGCGGATGCGCAGCGCATCGAAGCCTTGATTGAGAGCTACGGGCAGCGATTTACCCATGACTTTTTGGCGGTAGCACCCCCGCTGGACAAAGCACCAACCTGATACCCTGCAAAGAGGGCTGTGCCAATTCTGACACAGCCCTCTTTTTATTTATGACAAGCTATGTTGTTCTCGATATTGCGCAATCAAGGTGCGCAAGACTTGGCGATTGGCAACGGCCGTTGCCACCGGTTCTGCCAGGCTTACTTCATACGCCGCCCGCGCCTGAGACGCCTTTGACACCACAGCTTCCGCCCGATCCAGCACTTCCTGTCGCAGCGGCTGGATCAATCCCGTTTGTAAAGGAATCTCTTCGTTAGCAGGAGCCGCCAGCCAGGCATCTAACGGCTGTGCAATCTGCGAATCCAGCCCGCCGATAGTGGCCGGTGTCTCTCCCAACAAGTTAGCCAAGGCTTGCATCATTTCGGCGGTGCGCTCGCCCAGGCCAAAAGGCAGCCATTGCAAAATATCCTGAAACCATTGGTTGAGCATTTCGAGAAAGGGGCCAACCACAGTTACGGCCGTTTCCAGCAAATTCTGCACACGATCATAAGCCGCACGCAGCCTGCCAAGATGGTCACTGACCCATAAACGGCCGTTTTGCAGCAAAGGAATGTGTGCCTCCATTTCCAGCAAAGCCTGTCGCCCGGCGGCAATTCCCTCGTTTAGCAGCGGCGTTTCGGTGAGCAAATTATCGAATGCGGTGGTAACGGCCGTTACCCCTTCATCCCAAATGGTCGCCACATCCACCTCATCTAACTGCTCATACAAAGCCAGCAGTCCGGCCAGGACGCCAATTTGCGCATGCGCCGCCTCCAATTCCAGCAATACAGGTTCGGCGGCCGAATCCGCAGCAGTGGATTGTGTTGTCAGGCTGCGTTCGGCGGCATCCAGCGCAGTGCGCAGGCGTTCGTTTTCGGCAGCAGTGGTCGCCAATTGTGCCAACAATTGAGCGACTTCCTCGTTTGTTGCGGTGGCAAATGGGGTTGCCAGCGGTGTGTTTGGGGTAGAAACCAACGTAATGGCAGCCGGCTCCGCGCTTTTATGCGCCAGAATGGCGGCACCCGTGCCCGTTGCCGTGGCGGCAACGGCCGTTAAGCCTGCTGCTTGCAAAAACTGGCGGCGATTTAAAGCTGCCCGCTTTTCCTTCACTATTCGGTTGTGCGTCATAAGATTCTCCCGGTTTTACAATACCAATACGAAATGTGTATAAACCGGCAGCAAACGACCGATCACTGTTCTGTAGGAGGTGTATAACCCAGGCGACGCAATGCTTTTTCATTCCTACGCCATTTAGGTTCCACTTTCACCCACAATTCCAGGAAAACCTTTCCCCCAATCAACGCTTCAATCTCTTTCCGTGCAGCAGCGCCCAACTCTCGTAACTGCGCTCCCCCCGTACCAATGATGATTTGTTTGTGATTATCCCGTTCAGTGAAGATGGTGGCATTGACGTAAGTAATATCATTGTCCCGCTCTTTAAATTCGTTAATCTTCACCGCGACCCCATACGGGATTTCGTCTCGTAATTGTAACATGATTTGCTCGCGAATGAGTTCTCCGGCGATGTCGCGAACAAACAAATCGGTGATTTGATCCGCCGGATAGTAGCGTGGCCCTTCTGGCAAAGCATCGATCAACATTTGCAGCAAGGCGTCACGGCCGTTTCCTTTCTCCGCCGAAAACAAAATCCAGAGCGCATCGGGCAGCAAAGCGCGATACGCTTCCGTGCGCGGCACAACATCTTTTGCCGCCAGTAAATCACTCTTGTTCATTGCCAAAATAATGGTGGCTTCTGTCTCCACCGCCCGCAGCTGCTCGGCGATAATCTGGTCGCTGCTGCCCACTGGCTCATTGCCGTCAACCAGCCACAAGATTACATCTGCATCTTGCAAGGTCTCAACGGCCGTTGCCACCATATATTCATCCAGCTTATGGCGCGGCTTCATTAACCCTGGCGTATCCATAAACACCATTTGGTAATGCGGCTCGGTAATGATGCCCAATTGGCGCACGCGCGTTGTTTGCGGACGCGGCGTCACAATGGCGATTTTTTGCTGCATAAACGCATTGAGCAGCGTACTCTTACCGACATTTGGCCGACCGACCAGGGCAACAATGCCCGATTTGTGCCCTTCTGGCACATCATATCCTGTTATTTCTTCACTCATCTCTAGACTCCTTCATCCATTTCGCGGTCAGGCTCAGCCAAACGATCATGCCTGAACAGTATGCGGTATTGTAACAAAAGCAGGGAAAGCAACACTAAGAGAATATCTAGCGCCATATCGAGGCGCACGCCAGCCAGCAAAGGAACTGTGTCGCCACGCCACACCGCCAGCGGAAGACGCGTCAGGCTTAACAAGCCAAGCGCCAACAAAAAAGTGATGCCGGGCGTCTCGTGATGCCCCTTGCGCCACAACAACAGCCCCACCAAGACAGCGCCCATTCCACCCAGTAATTGTGTCTGATAACGTAATGCAAAAATGCCAAATTGATCGGGCAAACTGGCGGCAAACCAATCTAACCAGGGGCTGCCGTGCAAGATTGTTTCATGCCCATAGGCACACCCTTCGTACCAGCACGCCAGCCAACCGAACATGTGCAGCAATATGAAAGCTGGGGTGAAAAGGTCGAGTAGGGGCCATAACGGCCGTTTCCTGACCCCCGCCCACAGCACCAATCCCAACAGCCCGCCCAACAAAGCGCCGTGATAACTTAAACCACCCTGCCAGATGCGCCAGGCAAGCGGCAGCCGTTCCTGAAAATAGCCCCATTCGCCAATGACAAAGCCAACACGCCCACCAATGAGCGCCATAGCCAGACAAAGCAAAAAGGCGTCAAACCACACCGTCGCCAAGGCTTTGTCTGGCGAGCGTGTGACGCGCCATGCCGTTAAGAGCAAGCCGCTTAAAATGCCAACATACAGTGCGGCCGTATATCCATAGAGGAGAAAAGGGCCATAACGACCCAGAATTGGAGCCATCTTTGATAATCTTACGTTGCAAAAGCGTTCCTGGCAAAGTAGCAGGTTAGTGCCATTTGTAACACATTTTATCTAACCTATAATTCAACTGATGACTAGATTACACCGACATTGGCAAAGATAATGACCTTAGAAACGGCCGTTTATCTTACCATACCAACCATTGCCCTAGAGATCGTCTTAATGGTCTCCGTCTACCTGCTCAACCCGCAGGACAGGCGAAACCAGACATATGCGCTCTACATGCTGCTGCTCGCCCTAAACGGTGCCGGCATCCTCATCTTGATGACGGCATTCACGCCACAAATCGCCATCTTCGGCGCCTGGCTCAATGCAGTCACCGCCCTCATGTCCGGCCCGGCCATCTGGCTGGTGGTATTCATCACATTTGCCCCCCCACAGATACGCCGCCCCCTCTTCAGTTTGCCATTATTGCTGCTCATCACCCTCCCCGTCCTCTTCATCTTATGGGACACACTGACCGGAACCAGCTTACTCATCGACCTCAGCCAGGTTCCCGTCGCCACAAATAGTTTTACGCCACTCCGCCAATACCTCTCTGGCATTTTCGCCCCCTTCTTTTATCTGTTAAATATCGTCCTCTTAAATGGCGGCGTCGGATTGCCATTAATCATCTTCGCCTTCATGCCACATACGGACAAAACGACCCGCAAAACGCTCATATATCTTTTCACAGGCTTCATCTTAGCGGGCGTCATAGCTGTTAGAACCCGCCTGATAAATCCCGTTTTGGGTGGCATCGTCGATCCGTTACTTGTCGCTACCATCACAGGAATTGTTCTCAGCAGATTTCGCGTACTTTCGCCGGTGGTTTCCGGTATGCGCCAGGCAGTAGACAATGCCAACTTTGGCTTAATTGTTTTTGAGAAAGAATGGCACATCGTCGAAGTCAATCAAACCGCGACACGCCTGCTGCGCTTACCAACAAGCGGCATACCCAATTTTAAAAAGATGATGGCCTACCTGACGCAGCAAGCAGAGAACCCGCTCGAAATTAACGATTTCGCACGCAAAGTGCTGCAAAATCCTGTGAAAATGCACGAGGTCGAACTGATCTTGTTGCAGCACAATTTGCATATCGCGGATGACCAACGGTATTTGATTGTGCGCATCGAGCCAATTTTTGAAAAAGAGAAGACGCACATCGGCTTTATCTGCTCGGTTTACGACCTGACGACGGAACGACAAACGCAAAAACGGCTGGCAAAGACAAATCAGGCGCTGCAAGAGCAGGTTGTCTACATCGCGCGTTTAAATGAAATTACGTTAACGGCAACCAGCGGCATCGATCTGCCGGAATTATTGCAATTCTTGGCTGACCAGTTAGGCGATTTATTTACGGCCGAGGGCTGTTATGTGACGCTGTGGGATGAGGCACAACAGCTCGCCATTCCAGCCGCCGCTTATGGCACGCTGCGCGAGTTGTATCCGCATATTCGCACGTTCCCCCACGAAAAAACCATTACGCAAGCGGTGCTGGAATTGGAACGGCCGTTACTCGTCGACAACCTCTACACATCCCCCTACATCAGCCCACGCCTCGCCAAGGAATTCCCAGAACAAACCGTACTCGCCCTGCCCCTCATCGTCGCCGACCAAAAGCTGGGCGCGGCTCTCATCGCGTACAACCATTCATCACAGCTCAACGCGGTAGACATCGCCCGTGGTGAACAAGTGGCCGGGCAAATCGCCCTGGCTTTAGCAAAAAGCAAATCGCTACACGCCGAGCGTGAACAACGTGTGTTTGCCGAGTCATTACGCGAAGCAGGAACGGCGCTCAGCGCCTCGCTGGACTTAGACACCGTGCTCGACCGCATTTTGCAATCTATCGCCCCCGTCATCCCGTATGACAGCGCCAATCTGATGCTTGTGCAGGGCAGCGAGGTACAAGTGGTGCGCTGGCATGGCTATGAACAATATACGCCAGAGGCAGCAGCCCTCATCCAAAAGTTGTGTCTGTCAATCCCCAACACGCCCAATTTGCAGCAGATGTGGGAGACGAAACGGCCGTTAATCGTCCCCGACATCTTCAAAAACGACACCTGGGTTCATCTCGACGGCCTCGATCATTTCCACTCATGGGCAGGTGCGCCCATCGTAGCCCAAGAAAAAGTCATCGCCTTCTTCTCCCTCGAAAAGAAAGAAGCCAATTTCTACCATCCCGTCCACGCCCAAAAATTAGCTTCATTTGCCGGACAAGCCGCACTGGCCTTACAAAACGCCCGTTGGTTTGCCGAAATCCAACAGCGCCAACAAGAACTAGAAACCCTGTTTGCCCTTTCCACCGCCCTGCACAAAGCGACAACCGTCCAGGAAATTTTTGCCATCACCCTCCAAAACGGCATCGATTTACTAAACAGTTCAAGCGGGTGCATCCTTTTTGCCGAACCCGGCGCAGACATGTTAACCGTGCAAGTCGCTTACCCCCCTTACACAAAAGAAAGCCGCAAACAACTGCCGCGCACACACCCCTTTATCCAAAAAGCACTCACTGATACACCATGTCTTCACACGTCCATCCCCTTTACAGACACAGATCACCCCATCAGCCAGGCACCTCATTACCTGACATTAGCTATACAACTGCCAGGACAGACCGTTGGCGTCATGCTTTTGTCTCAAAATGAGCCAACTTTACCCGACAAAAATTCACAGCTTTTAATGACCCTGACAGAAATGGCAGGCAATGCCTTACAACGCGCACTCATCGTTGCCACACTTGAGCAGCAAGTACAGTGGCGCACACAAGAATTACTTGCCAGCAACGCCCGCCTTACCGAACTGGATCAACTAAAATCGAAATTAATTAACGACATTTCCCATGAACTGCGCACACCCATAACCAACATCCAGCTTTACCTGGACCTCATGGAACGGGGTCAGCCAGAAAAATACCCCAAGTATCTCAACGTTTTACAAGAAAAAATCAAAACGCTTATCCATTTAACGGAAGACATTTTCCGCATTTCACAGCTCAATTTGCAAAAAGACAAGGCCGACCTATACCCGGTTAACCTCAACCAGATTGCACGCGCTTTGGTAGGCGAACACACCCCGCTGGCGACGAATGCCAACCTGGAACTCATCTTCACCCCCGCAGATGATTTACCGATGATCATGGCGGAAAAGACGCTGCTGCGGCAAAGCCTGGCAAAATTCCTGGATAACGCCTTGCTGTACACAACACAGGGAAACATCACCATTACCACCGAGTACAGCAATCAACAAGTGCGCTTCATTGTTGGCGACACCGGCATGGGCATTCCTGCCGATGAACTGCCACATATTTTTGACCGCCTTTACCGGGGCAAACGAGTGAGCCAATCAACGATTCCTGGCTCCGGGCTGGGTCTGGCTATCGCCAAAGAAATCATTGACCTGCACGGCGGAACCATTTCCGTAGAAAGCAATCCGCAAACAGGCTCCAGGTTTTGCATCTGCTTTCCGCCCGTTGTCCAAAGCGAAGATTTTGATACCCTGCCAGCCCAATCACAGGTATAATGTTAATGCCTTACACAAACAGTATCCTCTCTTCCGATTCCTTATCATCCGCATAGATTGCATCCAACAGGAGATGCCCAATGACGCGAAACTATGTCACAATTCCTACTCATAAACGCATTGCTTTAGTCGCCCATGACCATAAAAAAGATGATCTGCTTGAATGGGCAAAATTCAATCGTGAGGCTTTGTCGCGGCACAAATTGTATGCCACCGGCACAACGGGTTGGATCCTGGAAAAGGAACTCGGCCTTTACATCACCAAAATGCAAAGCGGCCCGCTTGGTGGCGACCAGCAAATTGGGGCAAGGATCGCCGAAGGCAGCATCGACGCGCTTATTTTCTTTTGGGATCCGCTGGACGCGCAACCACATGACCCTGACGTCAAAGCGCTGCTGCGCATTGCCGTTGTCTGGAATATTCCTACCGCTTCAAATCGCGCCACGGCCGATTTCCTCATTTCATCCCCGCTCATGAACAGTGAATACCAGCGCCAACTCACCGATTATGATGAGTATCGGCAGCGGCTACAGCAGCAATTTGGGCAGGATGAAACCCCACAACCTTAATGAGTTGTTTCCATGAGCGGCTAACGATGAAAACCGTAGGTCGGATTGCTAATCCGACTATCGGATTAACAATCCGATTTACGAAAGAGACTTCACCGGCTATCGCCGACCACCATGAATGAAAACCAACCTCCCGGAGGTTATCAATGGCAGGCTCGTCACATGAGACGAACCTCCGGGAGGCTATTTTTTTGAAGGAGACATCATATGAACATTAAATATATTGATTTAAGCGAATCTGACCGCAAGCCAATGCCCCAGGAGTTGGGATTTGGCGGGAGTTTTGCCAATCGGATGTTCATGCAGTATTACGCGCCTGACAAGGGGTGGTATGATGCAACGATTGGGCCGTATCGGCCGTTAACGTTGGACCCGGCAACGGCCGTTTTCCATTACGCCCAAGAAATCTTTGAAGGAGCCAAAGCGTATCGCCGCCCCGATGGCAACATCAACCTCTTCCGCACCTGGGAAAACGCAAAACGCTTCAACCAATCCGCCACGCGCATGGCAATGCCCACCGTAGACGAAGAAGACCATCTGGAAGCCATCGTGCAGCTCATCGCCCTCGAACAGGAATGGGTTCCCGACGCTCCGGGCGCACTGTACATTCGCCCCACCATGATCGCCGCCGATCCCACTTTAGGCGTTCATGCCAGTAAAACCTACATCCACTACGTCATCGTGGGGCCGGTAGGCTCCTACTTCCGCGAAGGATTTAGCCCTGTGCCCGTTTACATTTCCGACACGTATCGTCGCGCTGTGCGCGGCGGCACAGGTGCGGCAAAAACCGGCGGCAATTACGCCGCCAGCCTCTTTGTGGGCACAGAGGCAAAAGCCAAAGGTTACTCGCAAGTCCTGTGGCTGGATGCCATTGAAGGGCGCTATGTCGAAGAAGTTGGCGCCATGAACATTTACTTTGTTTACGAAGGGCAAAAATTAGTTACGCCGCCCCTCAGCGGCAGCATTTTGCCGGGCGTGACGCGCAACTCTGTGCTCACCCTGGGCAAAGACCTGGGCTATGAAGTCAGCGAAGAGCCGGTAGATGTCAACGAAATGCTCGCCGATATTCAATCGGGCAAAATCAGCGAGGTGTTTGGCTGCGGCACGGCCGCTGTCATCGCCCCGGTCGGCAAGTTTGGCTTCAAGGATAAGGAATATGTGATCAATGATTACGAGGTCGGCCCGGTGGCGCAGCAGCTTTATGAGACGCTGACGGGTATCCAATACGGCCGTATCGAGGACAAATTCGGCTGGACACAAGTCATCCAGGTCAAGTAGACCACCTTTTGACAGTGCTTCCGGCGAACCTGATAGTTTCTGGAAGATTTGCCGGGTAAACTCTAACGTCGGGGATACATGATAGTTCCCCGACGTTTTGTTTTGGAGGTACTTATGCGAGAAGTTGCAATTTTGGGCGTGGGGCAAGTGCCAGTGCGCGAGCATTGGGATTTAGCCATTCGCCAATTGGCGGCGGCAGCCGGCCGTGCAGCAATGGAAGATGCTGGCCTCACCCGTGTCGATGCCCTCTATGTCAGCAATATGACCAGCGGCGAACTGAACCAACAGCGTCACCTGGGCGCACTCGTCGCCGACCATCTGGGATTGTGGGGCACAGAAGCGGTGAAATTGGAAGCAGCCTGCGGCTCTGCCGGGTCTGCGATGCGCCAGGGAATTATCGCCATTGCCAGCGGTGAAATGGATGCTGTGCTCGTTGTCGGTGTCGAAAAGATGACGGAAACGCCGGGCAAAGCTACTACGGCGGCCCTGGTCACGGCCGCTGATGCTGATTATGAAATTCCGCATGGCGTCACCTTTGTCAGCCTCAATGCCTTGATCATGCAGCGGTATTTGCATGAATATGGCTATGCTCACACGGACTTTGCGCCGTTTGCCATCAATGCCCATGCCAACGGGGCGAAGAACCCTAACGCCATGTTCCAGGAACCGATTAGTGTGAAAATGTATGAGCGCGGGCGGATGGTTGCCGATCCCATCAGCCTGTATGATGCTTCGCCGATTGGGGATGGCGCGGCGGCGCTGCTGTTGGTTCCGGCAGAGAAAGCGCCGCATGCGGTGCGCGTGGCCGGTTCGGCTTCGGCCACCGACACGCTGGCGATTCATGACCGTGAGCAGCCGTTGTGGCTGAAAGCGGCGGAGCAATCGGCGCAGCGTGCGTATGCCCAGGCGGGTATTAATCCCGCCGATGTTGATTTATTTGAGCTGCACGATGCTTTTAGCATTATGGCGGCGCTGTCTTTGGAGGCATGTGGGTTTGCCGAGGCCGGTCAGGGTGTGCGTCTGGCCCAGGACGGGGATATTTTGCCAAACGGCCGTATCCCGATTTGCACGATGGGCGGATTGAAGGCACGCGGTCATCCAGTTGGCGCCACCGGCCTCTACCAGTTAGCCGAGGCCACGCTGCAACTGCGCGGCGACGCGGGCGCGGCGCAAATTGACGATGCGCGTATTGCCATGACACAAAATATTGGCGGCAGCGGGGCGACTATTGTGACGCATATTTTGCGCAAACTGTAAACGGCCGTTACGCAGCGCCTATTTAAACCCGGCAAGGAGTAATTTTCTTCTTGCCGGGTTTTTCTGTTATTTAGCGCTAGCGGCTGGCCCGAAAAATCCCGTTATCTAGCCGGTAGCAACGGTTCAGAAGCACGTAGCAGTCATTCAGAAGCGGGTAGCAACGGTTCAGGAGCTGGTAGCAACGATTCAGAAGCTGGTAGCAGTCATTCAGAAGCGGGTAGCAACGGTTCAGAAGCTGGTAGCAGTCATTCAGAAGCGGGTAGCAACGGTTCAGAAGCGGGTAGCAACGGTTCAGGAGCTGGTAGCAGTCATTCAGGAGCTGGTAGCAACGGTTCAGGAGCGGGTAGCAACGGTTCAGGAGCGGGTAGGAACGGTTCAGGAGCTTCTATCAGGGAAAATGCCGGGCTTAGCGCTTGAATATCCGGCAGACTGCCCCTCAGCCCACAGCCGCAAAGTGACAGGCAACCCAATGCGGCCGTTCGGCCGTCCCCATGTTGCGATATTCTGGCTCGACACGGCGGCATTCATCCGCCACATACGGACAGCGCGGATGAAAATGACAGCCCGCTGGCAGCCGCGCCGGATCGGGCGATTTCCCTTCTAAGCGCAAGCGTTGGCGTTTTGTCTCTGTCTCTAATTCTGGGTCGGGGAGCTGCGAGAGAAGGATTTGGGTGTAGGGGTGAAACGGCCGTTGCCACACCGCCGCCACATCCCCCAACTCCACCACACGCCCCGCATACATCACCCCCACCTGCTGCGCAAAATCACGCACATACGCCAAATCCTGCGCCAACAGCAAATACGTCAAGTCATGCTCCGTGCGCAGCGCCGCCAACAGCGCCATCATTTGCGGATGCAGCACCGGGTCAAGGCGTGTCAACGGCTCATCCAAAATCAACAGCACCGGCTCCGAAGCCAGCGCCCGTGCCAGATTCACCCGCTGCCGCTGCAAACCAGAAAAATCAAACGGCGGGCGTGCCGCGCAATACGGATTCAAGCCAACCTGTTGCAGCAGCGCCGCCACCCGCGCTTCCCGCTCGGCCGCACGGCCCATGTTATGCACAGCCAACGGCTCCGCGACCAACTTCCCCACCGGCATGCGCGGGTTCAACGAGCGATAGGGGTCTTGAAACAACATGTGTACCTGCCGCCGCAATGTGCGCAATGTCGCCGGATTCGGCCGTGTCACATCTTGCCCTGCAAAAACCACCCGTCCCCCTGTCGGCTGCGTCAACTGCAAAATACTGCGCCCCAGCAACGTCTTGCCCACACCCGATTCCCCCACCAGGGCCAACGTCTCGCCACGCGCAATGGCAAACGTAACGTCATCCACCGCACGCATCGCCCCGACTTGCCGCCGCAGCAGCCCGTCACGAATCGGAAAATGCACCTGCAAATGATGAACAGCCAAAAGGGGATCGTTCTGCACGTTATCTTTGGGGAAGGAATTACCCATCATACACCATCTCCGCATCCACTGATGCTGCGCAAATTGTAGCGTGCTCGCACACAGCCCGCAAAAGCACAACAGCCAGGCTCATCGGGCGATAAGCCTGGCTGCTGCCAGTGGATTCTGGGGTTTTCCCTTACTGGACTGGTAAACATATGGTGAAGGTACTGCCTTCACCCGGCTTGCTTTCTACATGGATACGGCCGTTCTGCCGCTCCACCATCAACTTGGCAATCGTCAAACCAATGCCCACACCTGAAAACAAATGCTTACTACCCGGCTGCTCCAGGCGGAAAAACGGATCAAAAATGCGGTCATGCGCTTCCTCAGGAATACCAATACCCTTATCGATCACATCAATCGACACAGAATCGGCATCAGGCATATACACCCGCACCTCAACCGGCGTTTTATCCGGCGTAAACTTAATCGCATTTTCCAACAAAGCCCGCAGCGCCAAAACCAACCCCTTCTTGTCCGCATGAATTTCCGGCAGACTGGGCGAAATATTCAACCGCACCTGCGTTGTAATGCCATCCAGCGCCGCTTGCGTCACATTGAGCGCCTCAACCACCACATCCGTCGGACTGTGATAATCATAATTAGGCGGGCCAGGCGACATTTCATACAACAACAGCATGTTATTGGTCAGGCCAACCAGCTTTTCCACATTGCGCGTAATCGAACGCAGCGCCACCGTCAATGAATCACCGGTAATCGCCCCCTGGTTAATCAGACCCAAAAAGCCTTGAATGGAAGTCAACGGCGTGCGCAGCTCATGGGACAACGTCGCAATGAACTGGCTGCGCAGCTCTTCCTGTTCCGCCAAATCAGCATACGCATCTTGCAGCACGACCGATTTCACATTCAATTCCCGAATAACGGCGCGATCATTACGCCGCAAATGGCCGATGATTTGCGAGAGCAAAATTTGCAGCAGCGCCGGATTCGACTGCGCCAGCCGCATAAAATCAGACTGCTCCATCTCCAGCGTGTGACAAGGTGTGCGTGCGCGAATGGTTGCCATGCGCGTCGATTCACCGAAAAAGGACATCTCGCCAAAATACGTTTCGGCGCGAATCATATCGACTAAAATCTCCTGCCCTTCTTCGGTATGCACAATAATGTCTGCTTCCCCCTGCCCCAATACATACAACGTTGTGCCGTGTTCGCCTTCGCGCACAATGTTTGTCCCCGCCGGATAAAACCCCGGTACGGCCGTATCACTCAACACCTGGCACTCCGCTTCTTGCAGCGCCGGAAACACATTCTTGAGCAAGGTTAATTCATCAATTGTTTTAGCCATCACCATGTCACTACATCCTGTACAACTTCATCATTCCTGAAAAATCTTTCTGCTTTCAACCCCTGGGTTTTGTAATTCCAGAGCGCCATTACCGCATAAAAATCTCTTCACAGAAATGCTTCATCACATGATAGCATAGACCCGTCTCCTCCTGTGAAGTTTTTACGGCATGTTCACAGCAAGATGGTGCGAGTTGCCCAATGACCACACAGCGTGCATTACGATATAATTGGCAGTTAAACTCCGAATTTTTCCCTCAAGGAGGTCTTCTATGGCAAAAATACCTGTTGGTGTCTTGGGAGCAACGGGCACAGTAGGCCAACGTTTTGTGCAGCTGTTGGCTGTTCACCCCTGGTTTGAGGTTGTCGCCGTCACCGGCTCTGAACGCACTGTGGGACGGCCGTATCGTGAAGGCGTGAACTGGGTCATCGGTGGCAGCGTCCCCGATACCGTCGCCGACCTCATCGTACAGCCCACCGAACCCACCCTCGAAATTGGCGGAACACCACCCGTTGTTTTTTCCGCCCTGCCCACAGCCGACGCCCGCGAACTAGAACCCGTTTTTGCCGCCGCCGGCTACGCCGTCGTCACAAACGCCTCCGCCTACCGCATGATGGACAACGTGCCGCTGCTCATTCCCGAAATCAACCCGGATCACACCGGCTTAATTGCGGCACAGCAAGCAGCAAACAACTGGCCCGGCTTTATCGTTGCCAGCCCCAACTGCTCCACAACCAGCGCCATCCTGCCCATGAAAGTGTTTCAAGATGCGTTTGGCCTGGAAGCGGCCATTATCATCACCCTCCAGGCATTATCCGGCGCAGGCTATCCCGGTGTCTCCTCCATGGACATTTTGGATAACGTCGTTCCTTACATTGGTGGCGAAGATGTGAAGCTGGAAAACGAACCGAAAAAATTGCTCGGCGCATTCCAGAATGGCGCATTGGCTATGGCCGATATGCGCATCAGCGCCCAGGCCAACCGTGTGCCCGTATTGGACGGCCACCTTGCCAGCGTATCGGTAAAACTAGGGCAGCCAGCAACCGCAGAGGAAGCCATCGCCGCCCTGCAAAACTGGCAGCCGCCGCAAATTTGCCGCGAACTGCCCACCTCGCCACAAAATCTACTCGTCTACCGCCCAGAACCAGATCGGCCGCAGCCGCGCCTGGATCGGGACACCTCCGATGGCCTGGCCTGGACAGTGGGCAAGGTACGCGCCTGCCATGTGATGGACATTCGCTACATGGCGATCACGCACAACACCTTGCGCGGCGCAGCCAGCGGCTCCATTTTGAATGCCGAACTCCTGGCTGTACAGGGTTATATTCGTTAAACAGTCGGGGGATTGTTATTGAATGGTTGCGTATGGCGTATGGCGTCACCAAAGTGATCGCCATACGCCATACGTTGAATCTGCCACACATGGCAAATACGGCTACTCTTCTTCGTCAGTAAAGGGAGCAAGGTAGCCGATTTTTTTTGCATCCATGAACGCGTTGCGTGCTTTTGTCTCTTCCTCGAACGCTTCGGTATAAAACCAGGTGACGACACGGGCCTCAGCCCATGGCTTGAGCGCTTGAATAAACTCTACGCCAAGCGGCGTCGCCAGCGCCCGATCAAACCATAATTTTGATTCGAAATAGAGTTCGTACATCAAATGGTAGCGTGATTCGCCGCCGGGTTTGCCATGTATGCGGCTGACTTCGCTTTTCAGCAAGCCGGGCAGCTTTTCCGCTAAGGGCAAATGTGTCGAGGAAAAGAATGTCTCCAAAGCGACTTCATCATCAACGCGCCGGTAAATGGTGACGAATTTGAACATATTTACCAGATTGCCTTTAACTCTGCTTTCAGGTCGGCACGCTGTGCTTGATAGTCGGCTTCGTCGATGTCGCCATTGGCAAAGGCATTGTCGAGTTCGGCAATGAGTTGGATGAGTTCGTCCGCGTTACGGCCGTTTCCAACCAGCGCATCTTCCTCTTCCTCCTCATATTCATCCTCATCGTCCGCAGTTTGGCGTCCGCGAATCACAAAGTAGGCGCCGCCCAACACAGCCGCCAACGCCACCCCACCAATCGCCAATTCCAGCGTCTGGTTACGCGGCGCAGCAACACTGCTGCCTGTTGTACTGGCAATTTCTTGCGGTTCGCCCTCAAGCTGCACCGTCAAGGTAGAGCCAGCTGGCAAATTTTGGCGTGCATAGCTGAGGAACATCCCGCCCATTGTCTGCTGCGTCTGCTCAGCCCAACCATCATTGGTCAATTCCACACCTGCATCTGGCAAAATCACCGTCGCATTGGTCACGGCATACGGCATCAGATGTGAAAATTCCACCCCTTTGTCGTAAGCCAACGCATAATTGGCAATCAGGCTGGATGTACTGCGCCCAGGGCGCAGCGGCACAGTATCGGCATAGCCATCGCCTGTCTGGATCACCTCGGTAGCGGCGATGAACGAGTCCATGCCCGAAAAGGCACGCTCAAAGGTCACGCCTTGTGCCGTATCGGGTATCCCTAACTGCACAGTGCCCAGGTCTGGATTGCCACTTTCACCGACAAAAACGGCGTTCGCCTGATTTTCAAACACATATAATTCGGTGACTTGCACCGTTTCTTCACTCAGAAATTCCAGAACGATGTGTACTTGGGCCACATTGACAACGGCGGGATCGGTCGTTTGATCATACACGGTCACGGGCAGGTCAATGATCGTTTCGCTCTGGCTTAACTGGCCGACATCGCTGCTAAAACTCAGGTCATCGTAGCTGACGCTAATCAAATAGACCAAATCGGGGGCGACCATAGAGATGTCAAAGCTGTATGCGCCGTTGACATCGGCCGTCGTCGTTAACGCCAATGATTGTTGGATGTCGGGGGTGAATCCTCGCAGCAAAACAGGTACATCGGCAACGGCCGTTCCCGTTGTCGCATTCATCACAACCCCATTGATCGTCGCGGCCTCAATCGGCGCATTCGCCAATGTCGAATCTACGTAGCCATAGCTAAAGGTTCGCGCATAATCGACAACCGCCTGCAAATCTGTATTGCCCAGCTCATAATCATGTCCGGTCAATTTCCCCGGCTCCAGGCTGGCAAATACCACATCATTGCTGCGATTAAACCAATAGTCGAGGCTGGTCAGGTCAGGCACGGCCGCACCAGCAGCGGCCGCATCTGGCCCATCGCCAAGGCCGCTTTCACCATGACAAGACAGACAGTTTGCTTCATAAACAGCCTGCCCTTGGGCAACGACATCGCCGGGCGTCGCCAATGTCATGACGGCGGCAATAGCCTGCCACACCTGCGCATCACTGAGTGGGTTGCTGCTGACCGAGCCAAAGGGAGGCATCCCGGCTTCCAGGTTGCCATTGGTGATCAGGTCGTAATAGGCAGCGGGAACGGCCGTTTGCCGAAACGTCGGGTCGGTGAACATCCGCGGCGGCTTGGGCAAGTTGCCGGACAATTCCCCATCACCATTACCTGTCGCCCCATGACAATTGGCGCAGCGGGCGGCATAAATCTCCAGGCCAGCGGCCGCATCTGGCGGCGTGTCGGGCAAAACCGGGTCTTGCGCCTGTACCGCCGGGGACGTGGCAAACAGGAAAAGGGCCGCTGTCAATACAAGAAGAAAGGAGACGAGCCAGATACGGCCGTCTCCATAGCGAACAAATTGTTTATAAAGTCTCATCATGATGTCGCCGTTACTGGGGTGAGTTTGTGGCCGCAAGCGGCACAGAATTTATCCGCACCGCTGACACGGGTGCCACATTGGGGGCAAAAATTGGTACGGCCGTTAACGGCCGTTTTCTGTTGTCGCGCACGGGCAATCGCCTGTTCCATCTCTTCATCAACAGCCGCGCGTGGAGCCGCCGCCGCCTTTGTTTGCGGCGCTTGTGCGCTTCGCGCACGGGCAATTGCAGCTTCGATGGCCTCATCAGACACCCCGCCCGTCAAGCTGTCCAACTGCTTCAACACCTCAGTGGCCTCAGCCATCAGACGTGTCCGTTGGAAAGTGTGTACTTCCGTCGGAATTTTGCCCGTTTCATGATCAAAATCCAACGCCTGAATTTGCGCCAACAGCGCATCCTTTTGTTCGACAAGCCAATCACGTTGATTTTTACGTTCTTGTCGTCCCCGCTGCGACGCTCCCCAAAACGGATAAGCCAAATACAGGCCAACAGCGGTGAGCAGGGCAATGCCAAGTAAAATAGAGCCTGCGGTCATAATTATGTACGCAGCAGGCACACACACCTACTGCGCTCCTCCTTCCTTTATTGAGTCATTATTTTTGCCATGATGCTGTTCATCATAGAGGCATTTACCGGGCCAATTTGCACATGCTGAATCACGCCATTGCGATCAATAAAGAACGTCTCCGGCACCCCGGTAATTTCATAATCATCAGAGATAGACGTGCCCAAATCAGGCGCATTCGGATATGTCACACTAAATTCGCGCAAATATTCCTTTGCGTTTGGCTCAACGTCCGAATAGGCAATACCCACAAAGACCACGCCCTGATCCTTATACTGCTGCCACGCCTGTTCTAACAAATCCGCCTCCAGGCGGCACTCAACACACCAGGAAGCCCAAAAATTGACAACCACCGGCTTCCCTTGCAAATCAGCCAAGGCCACAGCATCCTGCCCTTCCCATTCATAACCATTGAAGAAATTCATCGTAAAACCGGGGGCAGTTTCGCCTGCTTCCGGGCGGGAAGCGTTGGTTTTCATCAAGCCATAACCGGATAATCCCAGCACAGCCAGGACAACCACCCAAATGGCAATCGCTGTCACATTTAATTTTTTCGCACTTGTTGCGGGGGGATTTTGTATATGTTCAGCCATCTTTTATCTCACTTCTTTTTCAATTCTTGTTCAATTCGTGATACATAATCATCTTTAGCTGGTGGTGGTACATCTTCTGGCAGCGCCACATCTACTGCTGGCGCTGCGGCTGCCGTTGCCCGCAAGTTACGCATGTAACGGCTAAACAAAAAGCCCCCCACGACAACCGCTACCACCGGCCATATCCACAAAATCAAGTTTAACCCTTCTGCTGGCGGCGTCGCCAACACACGGTCGCCATATTGATCAGCAAAATAGGTGAAAATCTCTTCTTTCGTCTGTCCTTGCGCCAACTTCTCGCGGATTAATTCGCGCCAATCGGCACAAGCCTGGGTCTCGCACACATCCAACGGCGTACTTTCGCAAACCGGGCAGTAAACTTCTTTGGCGACGGCGTTTACTTCGTCGTCTGTCACTTCGCTGCTGTCACTTTCTTGTGCCCATACCGGCAGGACAACTGTCATGATTAACAGAAGCAGCAGTCCCCATTTCATGCCGCGTTTCACGATTTGTTTCCGACGTACTTGCATCTTTATCACTCTTTCAAATTGCATGATTGATCGCATCATCAATGCTTGATAATAACAAATTCCCTTTCAAGAGATTGAACACGCTTTGCTTGCTCATCGCTCGAAAAGGGAATTTGTCTCTGGATGACTGTTAATCTCCAGTTGTAACCACGGCCGGACGGCGACGCGCCTGAACGGCCGTTATCTTATCTTCCACAGCATCCGGCCAGGCGGCAATCAATGTCCCAAAAATAAAGACAAAGCCGCCAGCCCACACCCAATTGATAAGCGGGTTCAAGAAGACGCGGATAATGGCGCTGTCCGGTGAAGTCGGCTGCTCGGCCAACAACACATAGAAGTCTTCCAGGATGGTAGAACGGGCATTGGGAATGGTCATTGGCTGACCGGTGCGTGTGTAGATTTCACGGCGTGGGGTGAGCGTTTTCACGAAACGGCCGTTTTCATACACATCCACCGTCGCCTCAGTGATAATCAAATCGTCCGCGCCAGGCCGCTGCTCCACACCGAGGAACTGCATCTCATAGCGCCCCAAACTGATTGTATCGCCAACCTGAAGCTGCTGCTGCGTCTCTTCTTGGAACAACTCCACGCCAATCACGCCTACCGCCATAATCAGCACGCCAATATGAATCCAGTAGCCACCATAACGCCGCCGATTGCGTGCCATCAAATTGGAAAAGGCAACAAAGACATTTTCGCCACGTTTCATACGTGCGTGCGTGCCTTTGACAAATTCCAGAATGGTCAAAACCATCGAGAAGATGACCACCCAGAAACCAACCAATGCCGCCCAAAGGTGAATGCCCAACACAATCATGACAACAATTGCCACCGTCGCCAATACGGCCGGCCACAGCATCGCCTTGCCCAATCGCTGCACACTGCCACGGAACCACATGGTCAATGGCGCCACGCCCATCAGCAATACCAACACGGCAAACAAAGGCCCCAACGCCTGTTCATACACGGGCGGCCCCACAAAACCACGTTCTCCCGTGAACAATTCAGAAATGATCGGGTAATTGGTGAAAAGGAAAACAACGGCCAGAATCGCCAAAATGAGAAAATTGTTATATAGGAACGCCGCTTCGCGGGAAAGGAACGATTGCAAACTGTTCTTGGAAGCCAAATCCGCACGCCGCCGATTCAGCCAGTACGCGGAAAAGATGAACATGATCGCAATGAAACCAAAGAACAATGGGCCAACCGCCGATTGCGCAAAGGAGTGTACCGAGGAAATCACACCGCTGCGCACGATAAACGTGCCATAGATAACCAGCGAATACGTGAGGATAATGAGGAACATGTTCCACATCTTGAACATATCCCGTTTTTCCTGAATCATGACGGAATGGAGGAAGGCCGTTCCTGCCAACCAGGGAATGAGGGAAGCGTTTTCCACCGGGTCCCAACCCCAATAACCACCCCAACCCAACACGTCATAAGCCCAACGGCCGCCCAAAATTAGCCCCAAACTGAGGAAGAGCCAGGCAACCAGCGTCCAACGGCGTGTGGTGCGAATCCAGGTGTCATCTACCTTGCCGGAAATGAGCGCCGCCATCGCAAATGTGTAAGGGATGGTGAAACCGGTGAAGCCGAGATAAAGCATAGGCGGGTGAATGATCATGCCGGGATGGCGCAGCAGTGGGTTTAGGCCATTACCATCAACAGGAATAATGACACTGTCAATGCGAGTAAACGGGTTTTCGACGAAAGCCGTTAAGGCCAGGAAAAAGATTTGCGTAAAGCTGCCTACCATAATGGCATAGGGCATCAGGTCGTGTTGTTCATCCCATTTGCGGGCCATCGCCGCCGCGGTGAAGATGGATAACAGCAGGTTCCAGAACAGCAATGAGCCAGCCTGTCCACCCCACAACGCTGTGAATTTTAAGTAGGTGGGCATCTCAATGCTGCTGACGCGCCAGACATAATCAATGGAAAAGTCGTTGCGCACGATAGAGGTAATGAGCAAAGCAGAAGCCAGTAAGACTAGGGGGAAGACGATGAGGGTCGCATTGCGGGCACTTTCAACCCAACGCCAGTTTTCTTTTTTGTGGCCGTACCAGGAAGTGATGGCAGCGTATACGGCCGTTACAAACGCCATCAAAATCGAAAAATAACCTAAATCCGCAATCATAATGTCCTCTAAGACAAAGTTGGCGACGAGCTTCCCCCCGGTCGCCAACTTAATATGCAATCAATAATGACCCGTATTCGGTAGCGAGTGATTACAGAAGTGAGAAAAACCCACTTCCCTAATCACCACAGCATTTCAGTTATTATCCATCAACCGATACACCGTCAGGATGACCCGATGGATCCATTTCCTCATAGCGCGTGGGGCACTTCAACATCAAACCACCCGTATTCACCATAAAGACACCCTCAGCGTTACCCTGTCCTTCAATCAGCGCCTGCGCCTTATCCTGCAACAAATCAGGCATCGGCTCATTCATCGCCACCACATGCAAACGCTGTCCGGGATTTTCATAATTGTCCACAATGTCAAATTCCAGGCGCGAAGTTGTCGCATCAATCTGAGTGTATTGAATCGAATCGCCCAACACCCAACCAGACACACGCAAATCACGCCCCACCAGACGCGGCTGTTCAGCATAAAACTCATCCACCGTCTTGTAAAGCTGCGTGTTGCCGCTCATGGCATTGATCATCAGAAAAGCAATGGCCGCGATCATGATGATCCCGCCAATAACAAACTTCAGCCGATTGCTGCTCTTTCTTTCAAGCAGAGCACCTTCATTCTCATTCGTCCAAGATACATCAGCCATTATTGTCTCCTTTCTTATCAACCACCTGTTTTGATTTTATTCTTCCTCGAAGTCACCGCCGTCCCTGTCCAAATCCTCATCTTGCTCAAACATCGCCACGGGTTCCGCCAAAATGGCTTGCGCCCTGGCGACAAACTCGGCAGGAACAGCTACATATCCCGTTCCCAACAGGCCAACCATCAATCCTAAAGCCTGGCCGGCAGCTTCCTGCCACGCTCGCGCCGGAATTCCCTCTGCTTGCAGTCGTCCGGCTTGAATTTGTGCAGGCATCAACCCCGACGTTTTGGACACAATCTCCCAACGCGCCTCTACATCGCCGCCGGGTGTTGTGTCCTGGCTTATGTCACCGTTGTCATCAAATGGAGCGGATTGCGGTACTGAATAACTCATCTTTTGTATATGCTTGTGTCTACCTGATGGTTATTACTTATCACAAATTAGCAAACTTTGCCAGATTACAGTTGCCAGGAACATTCATTGCCTGTTGTGCGTAGGGTTGATTATACTGCTAAAAATAATGTCGTGATAGTGATTGAAATCGTTACGGTCGATTTTTATATGATTATTAAAGCGAATTTAACAAAAAAGGCCTACGCAAGTTATCACCTATTTAATGTGAGTATGATCACATCTTGACCAAAATTGTCAAGGTTGCCCAGACATGGGGTCATGCTACAATGCCTGAAATTTAATCTATCGCTATACATTTGGATTACATAGAAAACATGGACATAGACCAACTTTTGGATGAACTCGATGGCAGTCGCGAAAAACTGCTGATGGCAATTGCTGATTTACCTGATGATGCTTTAATGACGCCGGGAGCCTGGGAAGAATGGAGTATTGCTGACATTCTGGTGAACCTCACGGTTTGGGAAGCGGAATTGGTAACGGGCATCATGCGCCTCGACCAGGGGAAACGGCCGGAAGCGTTCCTGTCCGCGCTCGCCCAACCTGAAGCATATGACCAGGCACGGTATGAAGAAAATAAGGGGCGCGATCTGGATCGCGTGTTTGACGATTGGCAGCAGGTGCGCGTGCAGCTCGAAGAATGGATCGAAACGATGCCATTCCGTCACCTGACAACGCCCAGCCGATACAAATGGCTGGGAGGAAAATCGTTGTGGCAAACAATCCAGCAAACGCTGATTGCCCGTGAAAAGCGCTTTTTGCCGCATGTGCAGTTGTTTGCCCATCGTTGGCAGTTGGAAAATGAGGAGGATGCGTGATGAGCAGTCAGATTGCTGAGAAAGTGTACGCCGCGGCAGAGGAAACGGCCGTTCTCGTTGATCGCAGCACATTAGCCACCTTCACCATCACCGGAAAATCACGCCTGGACATTCTTCACCGCATTTCCACACAAGCCGTAAGCCATTTGCAAAGCGGGCAGGGCGCGGCCACCGTGCTGACCACCGACATTGGCCGCATTATTGATCGGCTCATTTTATACGCCGACGATACGGCCGTTACCATGCTCGCTGGAGAAGGACATCGAGACCCGCTGGCGCGTTACTTGCTGCGCAACGTCTTCTTCAATGATGATTTTCAACTGCACGATGTGACAGAGGAAACGGCCGTTCTCGCCATTTACGGGCCACAGGCACAAACGCTCTTAGCCAGCGCCGGATTTCCCGCAGACGACCTGCCGCTGCATCATTGGCGACAGGCAAACATCGGCGATACGGCCGTTACCCTGCACAAAACCGAGGCCATCGCTGGCGACGGCTATTTCCTGCTCTGTCCCGCTGCCAGCAAAGAGACACTGTGGGCACATTTGCAAGCCAGCGGCATCACGCCAGCAGACGAAGCCGCCTTTGAGTATCTGCGCATCGCCGCCGGGCTGCCCCGCTTTGGCCGCGAAATGACGCTCGATTACATTCCGCTGGAGACAGGATTGTGGGCGGATGTCTCCTTCAACAAAGGGTGTTACACCGGCCAGGAAATCATTACGCGCATGGAGAGCCGCGGCAAATTAGCCAAACGGATGGTACGCTTGCGGACACATGTTCCTCTGGAACCAGGCGCAGACATCACAGGCGGAGGCAAAAGTGTGGGCACAATCACCTCGGCCGCGACAGGGCCAGACGGAACGGTTGCGCTCGGTTATGTGAAAACGGCCGTTTTAGAGGCAGGCACATCCTTGTTGGTTGGGGAAACGGCCGTAACCGTCCTGGAGTGAGCAGCCACTTACGCAGATTTTCAGAGGTGGGAAACGGCCGTTTTCCACCTGAACACCTCCTAATAAAAAATTCGTTGCCACCACAAAAATAGGGTATAATTTACGGGATGATCATCCCACTTTACAGTTTAGAGCCACCCTCATCTGCGGTGGCCTTTTTTTGTTTAGCGGCACAGATAAATAATCGGATTCTCTCGCCTTACACTCCGAATCCCTTGCAGCCAGTTACCTGCCTTATGGTTGCCCAGCCTATGTGCCTCTGTAATCGAACACGAATCGCAATAACCGGAGGTTAACCCTTGGAGATTGGTACCGTTAGCACAATAGATATTAACCAGGAAATGCGTAATTCATATCTTGACTATGCGATGAGCGTCATCGTCTCGCGTGCGCTCCCCGATGCACGTGACGGACTCAAACCCGTCCATCGGCGCATCCTTTACGCCATGCACGATATGGGTATTCGCCATAACACCCCCCATCGCAAAAGCGCCCGTATTGTTGGCGAAGTACTCGGTAAATATCATCCTCATGGCGATTCTTCTGTATACGATGCGATGGTGCGCATGGCCCAAGACTTTTCCATGCGCTACATGTTGGTAGATGGGCAAGGTAACTTTGGCTCGATTGATGGCGACAGCGCCGCAGCCATGCGTTACACCGAAGCTCGCCTGGGACGCATCGCCAACGAACTGCTAGAAGACATCGACAAAGAGACCGTCGATTTCGTCCCCAACTTTGATGACACCCTGCCAGAGCCAGATTTGCTGCCAGCACGTCTGCCAAACCTGCTGCTAAATGGCTCATCCGGCATTGCCGTTGGCATGGCGACCAACATCCCGCCGCACAACTTGAGCGAAGTATGTGATGCCATCATCTACCTGATTGACCGTCAAGATGACCTGGACAATGTAACGCTTGATGAATTGATGCAATTTATCAAAGGGCCAGATTTCCCCACCGGCGGCATCATTCTTGGCAGTGAAGGCGTGCGCAATGCATATGCCACAGGTCGTGGTCGCGTCATTATTCGCGCCGTCGCCACCGTCGAAGAGCTGCCCCGCAACCCGGAACGGCAGCGCATCAACATCACCGAAATCCCCTTCCAGGTGAACAAAGCGATGTTGATCGAGCGCATCGCCGAACTGGTGAACAAAGGCGTTATCACCGACATTTCTGACTTACGCGATGCGTCAGATCGGCGCGGCATATCCATCATCGTCGAGTTAAAGCGACATGCACAACCGTTAAAAGTGCTCAATCAGCTTTACAAGCACACATCTTTGCAAACGACGTTTGGCGTGCAAATGTTGGCATTGGTTGACAAGCAGCCAACGCTGCTATCGCTAAAACGCGCCTTGCAAATCTATATTGACCATCGCGTAACCGTGATCACACGCCGCACCCAGTTTGAATTGAACAAAGCGTTGAAACGGCAGCACATTTTAGAAGGGCTGCTGATTGCGTTGGATCACCTGGATGCCGTGATTGACACCATTCGCCAATCACCCGACGCCGATGAGGCACGCACACGCCTGATGGGCAATTTTGGCCTCTCGGAAGCACAGGCAACGGCGATTTTGGACATGCAGCTGCGCCGTCTGGCAGCTCTGGAACGGCAAAAGATCGAAGATGAATACAAAGAAGTGTCCGCACACATTGAGTATTTGCGCGGACTGCTCGCCGACAAGCAGAAAATCCTGACACTGGTCAAAGAGGACATGGTTTACCTCAAAGAGACCTATGGCGACGAACGTCGTTCACAAATCGCGTTTGGGTTAGATGCAGAAATCAACATGGAAGACATCATCCCAGATGAGGATGTGCTGATTTCGATTACGCAGCGTGGCTACATTAAACGCACGCCGGTGTCGGCTTACCGTAAGCAGCAGCGCGGCGGCAAGGGTCTCATTGGCATGAGCACGCGCGAGAAGGATGAGTTAGAGCATCTATTTGCGGCCGGGTCTCACAATACTATTTTGTTCTTCTCCAACCGGGGCAAGGTCTATGCGGAAAAGACGTATAACATCCCCGAACTGGATCGCACGGCAAAGGGCACATCGTTGATGAATATTTTGCCACTGCTGCCAGAAGAGAAAATCACGGCCGCTTTGCCTGTCCATGACTTCGCTGATGCCGAATATCTGACGATGATCACGCGCAAGGGGCGTATCAAGCGTGTTGAGGTGAACATGTTTGAAAATGTGCGCCCCAGCGGATTGATTGCCATCAATTTGGATGATGATGACATGTTGGGCTGGGTGAAGCTGACGCCAGGGGAACAAGACCTGGTACTGGTCAGCGAGCAAGGCAAGGGCATTCGCTTTAGCGAGGAAGATGTACGGCCGATGGGGCGTGCGGCTGCGGGTGTTTATGCCATGCGCCTCGATGATTGGGATAACATTGCCGGGGCGGATGTGGTAGACCCGGATGGTTATTTGCTTGTGATCACAGAAAATGGCTACGGGAAACAGACGCCACTAGAAGATTATCGTACGCAAAATCGGTACGGACAAGGTGTGCGTGCCATGAATCTGTCTCCGGAACGCACTGGCAAAATTGTCAGCGCACGCGTCGTTGGCCGGGGGGATGAGGTGACGTGTATTTCGGCGAATGGCATTATGCTGAGAACGGCCGTTGACGATATTTCCATCCAGGGGCGCATTACCCAGGGTGTGCGCGTCATGGATTTGCGTGGTGACGACACGGTGGCTTCGGTGGCGGTGATTCGCGAAGGACGTCTCTCGCAGGTGAATGGCGGCGGCAATGGGCATGATGAGCAGAATGGTTTGCCGCTGGAGGAAACGGCCGTTATCGACCCCACGCCCTTCACCGACATCATCGACTAACCTGTTATAACGATCCAATTGACACAAGAGGCGCACCGGATGCGCCTCTTTTTGTTGCCCTACCTCCTCTCCCCATTGTAGAATAAGAACGTACCGTAGCTAACACCCCCTATTTCCTATACGGCCGTTTACGAGATCGCTCTATACTTTTTCTAGCAGTACGATACACACAACGAGGTTCAGTTATGATTTCCAATGAGCTGCTAAAACTCCTGGTTCCCCCAATGAATCCTGATGAACTGGGTATCCCCATCAACATCATCAACGACATCATCTTTCGCATCATCTTCAACGAAGGGGAAGCCAGCGTGGTACGAGTAGCCGAAGTCATGGGCGTACATGCACGCGTCATTGACCTGCAATTGTCGCGCATGAAACAAGAACACCTGGTTGAAGTAACCAAAGCAGGATCATTAGGCAGTCTCAGCTTCACTTACACCCTCACCGAAGCGGGCGGCAAACGTGCCCGCGATGCCTTTGAGCGCAGCCAATATGTGGGACGCGTCCCCGTCACCATTGACCAATACACCAAAGCAATTTTGCTGCAAGCACAAAACAAAGTTCACGTCAGCCCGGAACAAGTCAAAACCTCCCTGAGCCATCTCATCTTACCTGACAACTTTCACCGCAAAATTGGTCCGGCCGTCAACTCAGGCACATCCCTCTTTTTATACGGCCCTCCTGGCAATGGCAAAACCACCATCGCCGAAGCCCTCGGCAAAATCCTATCTTCCGGCGACCCCATCTGGCTGCCCGATGCCTTAACAGCAGGCGGGCAAGTCATTCGTGTCTTCGACCCACTGCTTCACATTCCCATCAAAGAAGACGAGATTTCCACTCAGCTTGGTATGACGGGCAATACAGACAAACTTAAAATTGATAAACGGTGGCGCCTGTTTGAACGGCCGGCCGTTATGGTCGGTGGCGAATTAACCATGGATTCGCTTGATTTGCGCTACGAACCCATTGCCAAAGTGTATGAAGCGCCGCTGCAACTAAAAGCAAATGGCGGCATGTTCCTCATCGACGACTTTGGTCGCCAACAAATCAGCCCACAGCAGCTTCTCAACCGCTGGATTGTCCCTCTCGAAAGTAAAGTAGACTTTTTACGGCTGCAATCAGGGCAAACCATCGAAATCCCCTTCCGCCAATTTATCGTTTTCTCCACCAACCTCGATCCTGGAGACCTGGTTGATGGTGCATTCCTGCGCCGCATCCAAATGAAAGTAGAAGTGGGTGGGCCAGACGAGCGCCTCTTTTACCAGATTTTCCTCACGGCTTGTAAGTCGTACAATGTCCCCTTCGAGAAAAATGCCTTCATGCATTTGTTGCAAAGATGGTATCGGCAGCCGCAACGTGTGATGCAAGCTGTTCACCCGCGCGACATTGTGAAAACAGTTGTTTCCATTTGCGACTACGAAAAAGTGCCTCCCAAATTATCACCCGACCTGCTTGATGAAGCGTGCGACAGCTACTTTGTTGACACCCTGAAAGACACCGGCAAAACAATGGCAAACATGTAATTGGGCAGTGGCGTATGGAACAAAAAAAGGCTCGGCACAATAAATGCCGAGCCTTTTTCTTTTCGTCGTTAAAAATGTAGTTGATTATCCTTGCAAAAGGTTCATCGCCCCTTTCAAAACAGATCCCTCGTCGGATGAGCGTCCACCAGAAGAAGAGCGTGCATTTTCCAAAATGCGGTCAGCCAGGCGCGAGAACGGCAATGATTGCAGCCAAATGCGTCCGGTACCCTGCAAAGTTGCCAGGAACAGCCCTTCACCGCCAAAAACCATCGATTTCAAGTTGCCAGCGCGTTGAATATCATAGTTAATGGTGCTTTCGAAAGCCACGATACAACCCGTATCGACCATTATCTTTTCGCCGTTCAGCCGTTTCTCGATAATCGTGCCACCAGCGTGGATAAACACATTGCCATCGCCGCGCAGCCGCTGCAAAATGAACCCTTCCCCGCCGAACAAGCCCGCACCGAGCTTCTTGTTGAAGGCAATGCTCACTTCTGTGCCCAACGCCGCACAGAGGAAAGAATCTTTCTGGCAAATGAGTTCGCCGTGGGCTTCGTCCAGGTCGATGGCGATAATTTTGCCGGGGTAAGGTGCTCCAAAAGCAACATGTTTCTTACCTGGGCCAGCATTATTGGTGAAATGGGTCATGAAGATGGATTCACCGGTGACAGCGCGTTTGGCAACACTACCCAATTTACCGAGGAAGCCTTGTTCGGGCTTGGATCCATCACCCATCTTTGTTTCAAAACCGATACCATCTTCCATATACATCATGGCACCAGCTTCGGCAATGACTGTTTCGCTGGGGTCAAGTTCTATCTCAACGAATTGGAGATCATCCCCATATACTTGATAATCAACTTCATGGCTTTTCATAGAATATTACGCTCCTTGTTTAGTAAACTGAAGTCTCTATACGCAGACATCTGAATGGAGTTTCACGTCAATAAGCAATGACCAGATGTCCAACTAATGGTAATCGGGCGGCCGTATTTTTTCAAGCGCTGCAAGCAAGTTGCTTAAATGGGGGTTGGCATTTTGATCGCCACGATAGGCTATTGGTCGTTTTTATGGCAATAATCGTGCCACTACCCAACTACCATCGGCTTGCTGTGTGTAAGCGAATCGATCTGGCAAATCATCGTCGTGCCCCTGCCAAAATTCAAGGTATTGCGGCTGCACGCGATAGCCGCCCCAGGCTGTCGGCAATGGGATTTCCCCTTGTTGAAAGCGGTGCATCATCTCAGCCCATTTGCTTTTAAGCAAAGCCCGCGAAGAGATAACTCCGTCTGTTTGCGTCAGCCACGCACCAACCTGGCTGGCACGAGAACGTGTCAGGAAGTATTGCCAGGATTCGGCGGCGGAAAGCTGAACGGCCGTTCCCTCTACCCGTACCTGCCGCTGCAACAACAACCAGGGAAACAACAGCGCCACCTGCGCATTCACGGCCATATCTCGTCCCTTTTTCGTCTCATAGCCAGAGAAAAAGACAAACCCGCGCGTGTCAAAAGCCCGCAGCAGCACCAAACGTGACGAGACCCGTCCGGCCGTATCGGCCGTTGCCAGACTCATCGCCTGCGGCTGCGGCTGCGCCGCCGCCTCTGCCTGCTGCCACCATTGCGCAAACTGTTCAACGGGATTGGAGCAGAGGTTCGCCCGCTGCACGGGCGTCTCAATGATGTGACGGCGCAAATCATCCAGGGTTTCGCTCATGTGTCATATTATAGGGCACAGACGAGATAAGAGGCGAAACGGCCGTTTCAGTTGAAAGCACACCGCGCTGTCGGTACAATGTACCCAATGCAAAGTCAACCAGAGCCAACAGAGAGCAAATATCACCCTCTCTACCTCTTCCTCAAACAAAGCGAGCAAGACGAGCTAACCCTCACCCTTACCGCCATCGAAACCTTGCTCAATGCCTCCCTGCCCGACAGTGCCCACACCAAACGTGCCTGGTGGAGCAATCGCAGCAGCGGCGCATTACAAGCCAATGCCTGGATGCAAGCTGGCTACCATGTTGTCACCATTGAGCTGGATAAAGAGCAAATTACCTTTCGCAAGCCGGGCATCATTTACAACGTGCAGCGAGAAGGCGACATTGTGCTCTGGAATGCCGACCTCGTCAAAGCGCTGCGCCATCATATGGGACTGAGCCAGGCCGAATTTGCCCGCGAATTGGGCGTGCGCCAGCCGACCATCAGCGAATGGGAAACAGGTGCCTACACACCCAAACGCTCCACCTCGAAACTCCTCACCCTTGTCGCCGAACAAGCCGGATTCACCTATTCATAGCAGCGTCTATGTAAAAGCGAGTCGCTGACTTACCTTATCCCCTGACTTCCCAACAAACAATTAAGACATCTCCGTTATTGACATTTTATACGACAACGAATACAATAAAAATGCGCTAGCGTATTAAATGTATGTTTACCCACAACTTCGAGATAGGATTTTCCATGAGACATGACGGATCAACGATGATGTTCCGTAAGTGACAGACAACAATCGCAAAAGATAATTTTTAGGAGCGGCATAATGAGCAGTTATGATTTGAAGCAACTCGTGACCATGTGGCAGCGCGAAAAATTAACGCCCGAACAGGCAATTGGGCAAGTTCTACTGCATCTAGAAGTGTTAGCAGCACGGCTTGGCGAATTGGAGAAACGCGTCGAGACGCACCGCCGCGCACCAGATAAACCAGAATAACCAGCTTTACACAAAACAGCCGAGAAACGGCCGTAATCGCGAGCAGCTTAAGTGCATCATGTCACGCTGGTGTCACGGAAAAGGTGTATAGTGCTCCCAACTGTACAGTTGCTCGTATAAAAAAGTTGTCTTAAAAATAGGAGTAAAACGATTATGGCTACGTTTACAGTTGATATTCCCGTCGGTCCTATCTGGAACAATGATGATGCCAAAGTGAAATGTCCCATCGCCTGCGCCGCCCACTTAGGGGAATGGAATGGACAGTGGACAACCGTTGTCCCAGGCGAAATGAGTGTCTGCGGCTGTACCTACACCGTAGGTGGCAGTGGGTCATCTGAATATACGATGGATGTTCTGGCTGGCCCGATTTGGAACAATGACGATGCCCAGGAAAAATGCCCCATCGTGTGCGCATCGTACGGCGGTACCTGGAATGGACAGTGGACGACTGTTGTTCCGGGCAAAATGAGCGTGTGCGGCTGCACGTTCAAAGTTTAATCAATCGGCCATACGAATTACCAATAAAAAAGCCCACCAGAATCAACTGGTGGGCTTTTTCTATTTGCAATGAGAAGAAAGAGTCAGGCAACGGCCGTTTCTAAACGAGGACGGAACTTGTAACCATATACAATCGTCCCTTCGTCACCCTCGGCATACAGCTTACGCGTGACCATTTCCACTGACAGGCCAATGTGAATAGCATCCCTGTCAATGTCGGTCAATTGTGCCGTTACCAATGGGCCTTCCTCTAACTTGATCAACGCCACCGTATAAGGCGCCTGGTGTTCAAAACCAGCCGGTGCATCATAAACGGTGGTGTAGGAATATACCTCACCCAAACCGGTGAAAGTATACAACTCTTGCGCCGGAGCTTCGCACTGTAAACACACGTCGCGGGGTGGGAAAAGTTTGACGCCGCAATGTTCGCAAGTCTCACCGACTAAGCTATATCGTTGATCCTTCAGACGCCAATGACGTGATACTTCCATATTTGTAGCCTCCGCATATCCTTTTACAAAATCATCATGGCCGTGTGGAATTTGGTTATTGGTGCTCCGTTGCGTATTGTGTTAGCAAAATCAATACGTTCCACAACCCATGCCATTTTTAAGTAATGCCGTGCCAATTGTGACGCGGCGATGCATAGTGAAATTATCCACAAAAATGCTTTCATTCCCTGCCAGCGCCCCTAAAATGGCTGTCAAAAGCTATCAGAGGGTATTTTTTCATCGTTATGTTAAATCTTTGCCGTAAAAAGCAGGTAATGCTTGTCATTATGTCGAGTCAGGCAGCAAGCAGGCAACACCCGTTTTCATCTGCTACTCATCAATCGTGAGGATGTGCGTAACGGCCGTTCCCCCACTTCCACCCAAATTTTGCGCCATCCCCACGCGGGCTGACGGGATTTGACAGGCTTCCGCCTCGCCACGCAGCTGCCGCACCACTTCCACAACCTGGTAAGCGCCGGTCGCGCCGCCAGGATTGCCCCGTGCTTTCAAGCCGCCAAATGTGCTGATGGGAATACGGCCGTTTCGCCCAATCTCCCCATCTCGCGCCAACTGCCAGCCCGCGCCTCGCTGCGCAAAACCCGCCGCTTCCAGCGACAACGCCGCCAAAATCGTGAAAGAATCATGCAGTTCAAAAAGATCAATATCCTCATGAGAAACGGCCGCTTGCGTCATCGCCGCCTGCGCACTGGCCGCCGCCGCCTTTAACCAAAGCGGATCACGCCGGTCGTGCAGCGCCAATGTGTCCGTCGCCAACGCCGATCCAATCACGCGTACCGGCTGCGGCACCATATCCATCGCCCGCTCATGCGCGGTGAGAATGATAGCCGCCGCACCATCCGCATACGGCGCGGCATCAAACAGGCTGACCGGAGTAGCCACAGGCGGCGCATCGGCAAAACGCTCTGCCCGCAGCCGATTCTGGAACATGCCCATGGGATTATCCGTGCCATTGGCGTGAGCGTTCACACTAAATCCGGCAAAGTCGGCAACTTCCACGCCATATTCATGCAGATAACGGCGCATCATCAAGGCGGCAATGGCTGCCGGTGTGGCTCCGTGCATCGCTTCGTGGTCGGCGTCAAGCATAGATGCCATGCCAGCCGCTACCGGTGCGCTGGTTTGATCCGTCATCTTTTCCACGCCAACAACCAATGCCGTTTGCACCAGGCCACTTTTCACAGCCAACACAGCCTGACGTAAAGCCGCACCACCAGAAGCATCAGCCGCTTCTACCGTCACCGCCTCAATGCCACGCATTCCGGCAAAATCAGCGATCAGCGCTCCCAAATGATTTTGACGGCTGAGCTGCCCGGCGAGCATGTTGCCAACATAGATGGCATCCACCTTGCTCACCTGGGCATTGTCTAGCGCCGCTTCAATGGCATACCAGGCCAGGTGGCGAATGGAGGTTTGCCAATGCTCGCGCACATCTGTCTGTCCAATTCCAATAATTGAAGGAGTAATCATGTTCATTTATATGTTGGTAATAGGTAATGGCGCATTGCGTTATGCGTCGGCCATACGGTTTACAATTTCAACTTGTCCCTAAAGCGCGTATACGTTGCGTAATCAATCAGGGTACGGCGGCTGATGTATGCTTCCGTTTTGGTGGCACGGTCGCGCACATCCAACAGCCGTTCGGTTACTTCAAAGTCGAAGGCGTCCGAACCGGCCCCAGAACCGTAGCTGATGATGAGGATGCGGTCGCCGGGTTGGGCAATATCGAGAACGGCCGTTAAGCCAATCATCGTCGAACCGGCATACGTGTTGCCAATCCGTGGACTGAGCAAACCCGGCTTGATTTGCTCTTTCGTAAAGCCCAACTGCTGCGCCACACGCTCCGGGAACTTGGCATTCGGTTGGTGGAACACCGCCCAGGTGTAATCAGACGGTTGGCGATTCAACGCGCCCATAATGGCCTCTGCCGCGCCGGTAATGTGCGCAAAGTAGGCCGGTTCACCGGTAAAACGGTCGCCATGTGATGGGTATTGCGCCTTTGCCCGCCGCCAAAAGTCGGGTGTATCGGTAACAAAAGAGTAAGAGCCATTGATCAGGGCCACCGCTTCTGCGGCGGGACCAATGAGCATGGCGGCGCCACCGGCAGCGGCCGTATATTCCAAAGCGTCACCGGGACGCCCTTGCGCCGTATCCATGCCAATGCTCAGCGCATAACGCGCCATGCCAGAACCGACAAAGCCGATGGCCGCTTGCATCGCTTCTGTACCCGCTTTACAGGCAAATTCCCAGTCGGCTGCCTGCGTATTGGGCACAGCGCCAATGGCTTCAGCGACGATGGTGCTGGTTGGCTTCACGGCATAGGGATGGCTTTCACTGCCTACCCACACGGCGCGAATTTCTTGCGGGTTAATTCCGGCACGCAGCATGGCGTTCCGTGCCGCTTCAATCGACATGGTGACGACATCTTCGTCCAGGCCGTTCACTGATTTTTCTTTGACAGGAACGCCGCCTTCGCTGCCCTTCCACATTTTGGCAATCTCGGCGGCGGGGATGCGGTAACGGGGCACATATGCGCCATACCCCACAATCCCTACCGGGCGATCCGGTTTCATAAGTCCATTTATGTCTGACATATTGACCTCGTATTCCCTAAACCGTAGGCCGTAATCCGCTGTTGGTTTACGGTTGGTTTAGCAATTCTTTTGCTCGTTCGATGTGAATTTTCTTCTCTGCAACCAATTGGTTGGCGATCTGTTGTACTTGTGGGCCGCTAGCACCAGCCGCCATGGCGACCTGACGCGCGTGCAGGCGCATGTGTCCTTTTTGAATGCCGGTGGTGGCTAAGGCACGGATGGCGGCCAGATTTTGCGCCAGGCCAACGGCGGCCATAACCTGCGCCAGTTCACTGGCAGATTCGACGTTGAGGATTTTCATGGCAACTTTGGCGGTTGGATGCACTTTGGTTGCGCCACCAACGATGCCGACGGCCATAGGCAAGGTGATTTCGCCGTAAAGATCGCCATTTTCGTTGACATGCCAATCGGTGAGGGCGGCGTAACGGCCGTTTCGCGCTGCATACGCATGGGCGCCAGCCTCAATTGCCCGCCAATCATTGCCCGTTGCCAGGCACACGGCGTCGATGCCGTTCATGATCCCCTTGTTGTGGGTTGCCGCCCGATATGGGTCGACAACGGCAAAAGCGTTGGCCTCGGCAATCCACTGCGCCACTTCCGTGCCTTCGGCGTCATCTTGGGTTAGCGCGGCGGCGGGGATGATGCCGCTGGCCGTAGCGGTGCGTCGATCCGCCAGATTGGAGAGGATGCGCAAATTGGTACGGCCGCCGGTTAAATCGGCAACAATCGGAGCCAGGTCTTCGACACAGGTGTTGATGGCATTCGCGCCCATGGCGTCGCGCACGTCAAAGAGCAGGTGAACGACTATCATGGGGCCAACGGGAGTATCGGCGAAGGGGCGTATTTCAATGTCACGCGCACCGCCACCAAGGCGCACCATCACTTTGTCGCAGCAGTTGGCCCGTTCGAGAAGCTCTGGTTTGGCGGCATTGAGGGCGGCAACGGCCGTTTCCATATCCGCCACATCGAGCACCTGAATCTGCCCAATCATCACCGGGTCTGTCGCCGTCGTCGTGAAGCCGCCACCGGCACGAATGAGCCGGGCAGCATTGCTAATAGCGGCCACCACACTCGGTTCTTCAACCACCATGGGAATGAGATAGTCACGGCCGTTTACCAAAAAATTGGCAGCAATTCCCAACGGCAGTTTATAAGTCCCCACGACATTTTCGATCATCAAATTGGCCTGTTCATCCGACAGTCCTGCGCCTGCCAAGATCGCTTTTTCGTCGGCAGTCAGATCCGCCCACTGCGCAACCACATCGGTACGCTCGGCCATAGACAAACGATAAAAGCCAGGCAGTCGTGACGATTTTTCGCTCAAATCAACCTCCTCAAAAATGGTAGAGATTGAGTTGTACACCCATCTCCGCTCATTGTTTACGTGATACGTCGTTAAACCGAGCGAAATATACCGTCGCTTTTCTCTCAAAAGCTATCGGATACATTTTTTGGCAGGAAAAATGAGAGGGGGTTAATGGTTCTGGCAGCCATCTGAAGAGCGCCCAACCGGGGAAACAGGTGCCAGCGTGTCCGCCGTTAACTATCTGGCGCGTATGACTGCGGCGCAATCGGCGCTTGCTGCGGCGGGATGGGCGCGGTGAAATAATTGGTGAGGGTATAGGCCATAACCGGGTAAATGAGCTTTTGCGTGCCGGTGGCAATGCCACCAAAACCACCGCCCAGATACCAGATAGCCGCGCCCTTAATTTGTGGATAGGGCGCATAGAGGCGCGAAGCCCAGGCAATGTCTTGCATTGCCTGCTCTGGCGAAGGCACTTCCTGGTAAGTCCAGCCCCATTCGGTAATCAGCACGGTGGGGCGAGGAATGCCGTATTGGTCACAAATGCGGAATAGTTCCTGAAAACGGCCGATTTTATACGGATACCCATCGCCAATATCATCGCGCACATAGCTGTACTCGTGCAGCGCGATTCCCAGACGGTCTGGATATTGCGCCGCCAGCCGCAAAAAGTCCAACATGGCGGGCGTTTGCCAATGTTCTGGCTCTGGTTCGCCCGACGACCAACCAAATGCGGCCCATTTATACCCGTCAGCAAGTGCTAATTCGGCCGTTGCCAGGGCAAACTGCCCCAGCCATTCGGAGCGATTTTTGTCAACCTCATTGATGGTCTCGATCCAAACAAGGCTGGGATCCAGCTCTGGCGGCCATACTTCCATGTGGCGCTGCCAATGACGGTATGCCGCTTCCTCCGGCGACAGGTCATATTCTGGCACATCGTAAATGTCGCCGGTAGCGCGGCGGAAAACAAGCGTGTGGGGCACACCGCTTTGCTTCATCAATTCTTGCGCAAAGAAAAGGGGCTGCGCGTTATCCACGCTTTTCAGGAAAAAGGGAATGCCCGCAGCATCAAGCTGACGCATCCACTCTTCTAAACCGGCGCTGTTGCCACCAACGGCCGTATGAAAGCCGATTTTGACTGTTGCCAGGGCTTGCCCGGAGGCGTTCAGCTGCTCACGCAATGCCGTAAAATCAAGGATAGGGATGGGGGTTGGCGTGGGTTGTGGGGTGGCAGTTGGCAATGGCGTGGCGGTTGGCGTGGCGGTTGGCATGAGTGGCTGCCCGGCAATGTAGGGGAAATAGTAAGCGCGTCCGCCGACGGCAACGGGTGTCAATGGGGGAAAGGTGACGGATGGGGCAATGGTGGTTGTGGCAAGGGGATAGGGGGCAACGGCCGTTGCCGTAGCCACAGGATAAGCCAAAAGTGTTGCGGTTGAAGCTATTGGAGGGGAAACGGCCGTTAACGAGAGGGTGGGTGTGGAAACGGCCGTGTTCGTAATGGTTAGCGCCTCTTCTTGTGGTAGCGGGGGAACAGTGTCACGACACCCAGACACCATCAACAAAAGACCCCACACCGCGAAACAAATCAGAACCAGACGATGCATAAGAGCCAATCATACCCGCTCAACTCTCACCCAAACCACCTTGCTCATACACACCTAATGGGAACCAAACCCGAAAGATAGACCCCTTCCCCACTTCGCTCTCCAATTCAATCTGCCCACTGTGCAAATCGACAATCTCCTTCACAATTGCCAGACCCAACCCTGTACCGGGGACATCACGCGGCAACAAATGTTGTCCGCGATAAAACCGATCAAACAAATGCAGCCGATCCACGGGATTGATTCCTACACCCGTGTCTTCCACATGCAAACAAACCTTCTCCCCAGTTTCAGACAAATAAGTTTTGACCACAATTGCGCCCGTCATCGTGTATTTGATGCTGTTTGTCACCAAATTCGTCACCACTTGCGCCAATTGATTTCGCTCTCCCCAAATTTGGGGCAAGTCAACATCCGGCACAAATTCCAAGTCTAACCCAGCCTCTTGCGCCTGTACCTGATGCGCCATCACCACCGGTTCCACCAGTGCATTGAGCGACAACAAGGTAAATTCAATGCGCTCTCGCCCCATCTCAATGCGCGACAAATCTAAAATACTTTCAATCAACTGTCGCAAGCGCTCTGCTTGCTGCTGCAACACTCGCTGATACTTTTCCGTATTTTCAGCCTTCCCTCGCTGCAACAAATCAAGGTAAAGCTGCAAATTGTGTACCGGCGTTCGCAGCTCATGTGAAACGTCAGAAACAAATTTCGACTTCAATCGATCCAACGCCTGCAACTGCTCATAAGCAATAGCCAGCTCTTGTGTACGTTCAGCAACACGCTGTTCCAAAATAGCAGCTTGCGCCACCAATTGTTCATGTAAAGTCGCCCGGTTAATGGCATTGGCGACCATATCGGCAATGGCAACAAGCCAACGCACCTCCTCATCCGTGAATACCATCTGCCGCCCCACCCACAACGCCCCAATTGCTTGTTGTTGTATGGTCAAAGGCACACAGGCTACACCAGGAGGCAAATTCATGATAATGCTCTCAGCAGGCAATGGGTGTGGCGGACGATTGACAACAACTTGATTGTGGGCAACAACATATCCACAAATACTGGGCTGGGCATCAGGGATACGCCTACCAGAAACAGATGCCACCGAACCGACAGCCAATTCGACAATATTGAGTTCAGCTTCTGCATCGTACATAATGAAGGCTGCCCCGTCAGCCTGCACCAAAGAGCGCACTTGTTGCAGCACAATCGGGGTCATTTCAGCGCGTGTTTCCGCTTTGCGTAAAGCGGTCGCCACCATCAAGATAGCCTCGCGCTCTTGTTCGCGTTGCATGCGCGACGTGATGTCTTTTCCCGCATGGACAAAAAGAGGGCGGTCGTCTTGCCAATCACGCAGTGGCGTGATTGTTTTCTCTTCGTAGTACCACTTGCCATTCTTTTTGCGGTTAATGGCAATGCCGCGAAAATGCTGCACATCTCTCACATCTTGCCATGAGTCTAAAAATTGCTGCTCATTCGGCCAACCCAAGCCTAACGAGGCCAGGGTTTTACCCAAAACCTCTGCCTTTGTGTAGCCGGTGAGCGTCTCAAATGCGGGGTTGACATATTTCAATGTGCCGTGGCGATCGGTGATGTAAATCAAATCGGCCGTTTGCTCGACAGCACTGGCTAATTTGTGTACCTCTTGTTCGTTGCGCAGCCGCTCTAACGCCGCCGCCAATTGCCCGGCAATGGTCATCAAAAAGCGCTCATCATCGGGGCCAAAGGCATTGAGTTCGGGGCTTTCCGCATTGAGCACACCCAACGTGCGTTTGCCGACTTTGATAGGCACGCATAACTCTGACAGGACTTGTGGATCGCCCACGACATAGAGTGGCTCTTGTCGCACATCAGCGATCCGTTTCGGCTGCCCGGTACGCGCCACATAACCAATGATGCCACGTTCCAGGGGCACTTCTGTGTGCCTAACGCCTACCTCTTCGTGGTAAGAGGCGTGGGCACGCAACATACTCGTTTCTTCGTCAAAGAGCAAGATACCAAGCACATGCGGATAAAAGATAGTGCGCAAAATCTCGGTAGCCCGTTCAATAATGACATCGCCGCGGGCCGCTTCAACCGCAGCATCGGCTATGGCATGTAAGACTTTTAGCTCTTGTAGTTGACGCTGACTGGCTTCATACAATTGCGTATTGCGCATCGCAATTGCTACCTGGTTGGCAAATGCCAATGATAAATTGGCATCTGCGGCCGAAAAGCGCTGCTCTTTTTTGCTATCAACGGCCAACATGCCAATAACCTGATCTTGGATGATCAAGGGCACGCCGAGCCAGGATTTGATGTGTGCATGTGGATATTGGGCAAATGTGGGGTAACTGCCAGGCGCATTGTGGAGAATGTGTGCCTGTCGTTGTTGGACGACATGGGTATTGGGGTTGTCCCCCGGTATCGGGAAGTAAAGGCCAATGACGGCATCGGGATCCTCCCAGCCGCGCCCACCCACTATTTCTAAACGGCCGTTCTTGAGGAGTTGGATCGAGGCGCTGTCATACGGGATGACGCGTTCTAATTGCTGCAAAATGCGATCAATGGCTTCATCGGAATGTAACGTGGAAGCGACAATGGCTCCAGTCTGGTATAGGGTTTCGGCCTCGTGAACACGACGGTGTGCCTCTTCTACCAAACGCGTGTGCTCCAAAGCTTGCGCAGCCTGATAGGCGACCAACGACAGGAGGCTTATCTCTGTGGGGGCAAAGTCATGATGTCCAGAACAGCCAACACGAAGCACGCCGATGATGCCAACGTGGTTGCGCAGGGGAACGATGATGTAGCTTTTTTGTGTTGTGGCCGTTTGTCCGGTTTGCCCTGTTTGTAAGACGCGTCCTTCTAAGGAAGAGGCGATGGGGATGTGGTAACGGCCGTTTCCCCCCACCCCTGCAATCTCTGCCCCCACCGCAACCAAGTCCACCTTCTCCGCATCCGGCAGCAACAACATAACCTCATCAAAATCCAACAACTGCTGCACAACATGCGTAATTGCCTGCGCGACTTGCCCCCTATCCGTCAAGCCCAACAACGTCTGACTTAAAGCCAGCAGCGCATCCTGCTCCTCAATACGTTGAGACTGCGTTTGCTCGCGTAATCGGCCGACCTCAAGCACAGCCGCCACCTGGCTGGCAAAAATAGAATAGACATGAACATCATCAATTTGCAGCGTTTCGCCCCAAATTGTCATCACGCCCAACACCCGCCTTTCCACAGCCAACGGCAAATAAACAACCGCCGCATCCATCGTAATCCCCAACACCGCTAACAACTGATTACGAAATGAGGGAGGCATATCTGGCAAAACAGCCTGCGCCAGACTTGTAGAGTCAGAGATAAATGCTGGCTGCTCCAAGGCAACGATGTCATCAAGTAGGGGGAAATTCTCTCGCGTCAATTGGAAGCCAATCATAGACAAGCCAGCTAAAGCTTCCGCATGGCGCAGTTGCGGCAAATCAACCGATTGATAACGAATAAACAAGTTTTGCGTGGGCAAATCAAACAGAGAAACGACACAATACAAGCCCAGGCGCTTCAGGTGATCGCCCAATACGGCCAAAATCTGATCCAGGTCGGCAATGGCTTCAATCTGGGTGGTGACATGCCCCAAGGCCATGATCAAGTTCTGCGTATGAGACAACTGTGTCTCACGCGCAGCAATCTGCGCGGCCACGCGGCCATCCACTTCCGCTTGCAAACGAACCAGGTCTTGTTTTGCCGCATCTAGTTCGGCTTGCAGCAAGCGCACCTGACGTTGAGCTGCGTCTAGTTGATGCTGTACATCGCCCTGGGCCAAAAGAACTCCTTTGCCAGTTAACCGACTGTTATTAACTCGCGTGTCAAAGACGTCAGGCAGTGATAGCCATCTGCTGTAACCACCACATCATCTTCAATACGGACGCCGCCTTTGCCGGGGATATAGATGCCGGGTTCGACAGTAAACACATTGCCCACACCAAGCGGCTCTGTGTACCCTTCCATCATAAATGGCGGCTCATGTATCTCCAGACCCAAACCATGACCGGTACGGTGAATGAAATATTCGCCAAAGCCAGCGTTATCAATCACGCCACGCGCTGCACGATCTACGTCGCGCCCGGTTGCGCCGGGTTTTGTGGCTTGCTTACCCGCTTCATTTGCCAGCTTGACCACCTCGTAAATGTGGCGTAGTTCATCACTGATTTCGCCGACAGCAAAGGTACGGGTAATATCCGAAGGATATTCATCAACAAAGCAGCCCCAGTCGATAACCAATAAATCGCCAGCCTGGAGTTTTTGGTCGGTGGGCACGGCATGTGGCGATGCCCCATTTGGCCCGGTGGAGACGATGGGACTAAAGGCAATGGAATCGGCACCACCGTTTAACAATTCCTGGGTGAGCATGGCAGCCACTTGTTTTTCAGTCATGCCAATGCGAATGCGTGGGATGAGGCGCTCCATTGCGGTTTCGGCAACGACAATGGCTTTTTTCATGGCGGCCAATTCGTCGTCGTCTTTTATCAGTCGCAGCGACATCAGTAATGGCTCGGCGTGTGTCATTTGCAAGCCAGGAGCGTACCGCTTTAATAGTTCTAGCTCCAACACACGCATGTGCAGTGCTTCTACGCCTAACAGGTAATCAGACAGTTCTAATTGGGCACAGGCCTGTTGGAACGCGCCTGTGTAGCCCTCGTCATCACTCCAGGCAAAAATGCGGTCGGTGGGAATGCCAACGGCTCGCGCTTTCATCGCCTCCAGCGTGGGAATAACGATGGCTGGCTCGTCATCGGCGGGGATGAAGAGGACGATGGGGCGCTCGCTCAGATGGGAGTGAATGCCGCTTACGTAAACCATGTTGGGGCCGGGGACAAGGGCTATGCCATCCAGGCCATTGGCTAAAATTTGTTCGGTTAATTGTTGCAAACGTTGTTGATTCATGATTATTTTCTCAGTCTCATCCAGGCAAATAGTTAATGATAGATTTACACGGCCGTTTCCATCACCTCTACCAGCAATTCACCAGCCGGTACAGAATCGCCAGCAGTGCAATGAACGGCCGTTACCGTGCCTGCATACGGCGCTTGAATAGGAATCACCATCTTCATGGATTCCAGCAAAATCAATTTATCACCCTCATCGACCACATCACCCACCTGCACCAACACTTGCGAAACGACAGCGGGAATGGTCGCCGCAAGCGCTCCTTCGTTGGCAGCAGCGCCGCTGCCCCGCTCGCGCACTCGTTCGTAAGAAAAGGTACGGCCGTTCACCCAAACCTGCCGCTTATCGCCAGACAAATGTGCAAAAACCTGCACGCGGCGGCGCTGCCCATCCGGCAGCAATTCCTCCAGCAGCAGCGTGCCATCCCCTTGGTCAATCAAGTGCAGTTCAGCAGCCACACCATCCCGCTCAATACGCAGCACGCCGCCCTGCCGGGTGACATCCAATTCGACTTCCTGTTGGTTGACATTGACTTTCACTGTCGCCATATATTTTTATCCTTGTTGACGTTTTACTGTGAGCAGCAGACCGGAAACGGCCGTTACCGCCACCTTCTCCCCTGCCGCTATCGGCTCCTCCGCCCGCGCCTGCCACAACTCGCCATTCACCAACACCATCCCGGCATACGCCCCCGCTTCCTGGGTGGTGGCAAACGCCTTGCGCACCAACGCCGTTTGGCCCAATAACCCTTCTGCCCCTGTGCGCGGCTGCCTTTTTTGTGCGGCCATCGCCTTCATCGCCACAAAAATGAAAAAGGCGGCCGTGATGACACTAACCCCAACCGCTCCCGGCACCGAAATCCGCGCAAACTCTGGCGATCCCGGCGAATTAAACAACACCAACAAACCTGCTAACAACGTTACCGCACCTGTCACACCTAACGCTCCATGATTGGTTGCCAGCGCCTCAGCTGCAAAGAGGGCAAAAGCAACCACAATCAACCCCAATCCCAACCAATTTACCGGCAGCTGCCCGGCACCATACAATCCCAAAGCCAAAGCCAACACGCCAATAAACCCCGCCACCCAACCGCCAGGGCTGGACAACTCAATTAAAATGGCCTGCGCACCAATGGCAAACAAGACACTGACCAGCAGCGGATTTGCCAACATTTGCAAAATCTGTTCGAGGAAATTCATGGCAAATGGCTGTTGGCGGGCAACGGCCGTTGCCAGGGCCACTTCACTGCCATCCACCAGCACAACCCGCCCATCAAGCTGCCGCAGCAAATCAGGTATATCTACCGCCACAACGTCAATCAGGCCAATTTCTAACGCCTCATCCGCCGTAACAGCCCGCGCATCCTCAATCATCTCTTCGGCTAAAGCGACCGCCGCCTCGCCGCGTCGTGCCGCCAAACCGCGCACCTGTGCGCGTAAATCTTCAATCAACTTGCGCGAAATGGTCTCTTCCAATTCGGCACCGCCGTCGCCCACCGGCGATGCTGCGCCGATCACCGTTTCCGGAGCCATCCCGCTGGCATGAGCCGCCAACGTGATGATGCTGCCCGCCGAAGCCGCTTGTGCGCCACGCGGCCCAATGTACACAATCACCGGCACCGAAGAAGTGCGCAAAAGCTGCACGATGTCTTGTGTCGGGTCTAAATTACCGCCGGGCGTATCGAGCACAATTAAAACGGCCGTTGCGCCCGTCTCTTCTGCCGCGGCAATCCCTCGCTCAAAATAACTCGCCATCGCCGGCGTAACAGGCCCCTCAATTTCCAACACGAGCACAGAGCCATCCTGCGCCTGCACCTGCTGCCAGGCAATGGCGCAAAGCAGTACCCACAAATTCAGCAACGCGATCCGCCACATTTTACGCCACTGCCGGGGACTTTTCCTCCCAATCTCCTTCACGTCATCACTCCTGATCTTGTCAGCCTATCCAGATTGTGGCCCATATCCTTCCAACGGCATAGCGACATAAAAAACGCTGCCCTGTCCTTCCACGCTTTCAGCCCAGATACGGCCGTTTTGCAATTCCACCAATTCACGCGCAATCGCCAAACCAAGTCCCAACCCCTCATACTGCCGCCGCAAATGATGTTCCACCTGGTAAAAACGCTTAAAAATTCGCTCCAACTTGTCCTGTGGAATACCCAGCCCGGTATCTTTCACATACAACCACGCTTCTACGCCATGAACCTCCAGCCCCATGCTGATTCGCCCTTTTTCCGGCGTAAACTTAATCGCATTGTCCAGCAAGTTGTTCAGCACAATGCCCATCACCTGTTGGTCGCCCATCGTGCGCAGCGTGCGCGAAGGCAGGCGCAGCGTCACATTTTGCTGCTTCGCCACAATCGTATCCTTATTGCCCAAGACAACTTCACGCACCAACGCGCCTAAATCAATCGGCTCTAAGGAAAGGGCAGCCTGCCCGGCATCCACATATTGCAAATTTAACATGTCCTGAATCAAGGTGCGCAGTTTGACAGCGGCAGTCATCACGCTGTCTAACTGTTCCGCCATCGCCGGATCCGCCTCTTCACGCAAAAACGACACATACCCCAAAATCACCGACAGCGGTGTGCGCAGTTCATGCGAAGCAATGGCGATGAAATCCGTTTTGCGCTGATCCAATTCGTTTAGCTCATCATACGCATGTTGCAATTCCTGAATCAGGCGTGCTTTTTCTACAGCTACCCCGGCAATGTCCGCCAAAATCGAGAGCGTTTCCACATCTTCTGATGTAAACCGCCCTTCATGCTTGTTCAGCGCTTCCAGCACGCCCACCGGCCGATCCACATCATGCATGGGCACACCGAGAATGGATCGCGTTTGGAAGTTGATGGCTTGCGAGACAGATGGATTCCAGCGTGGGTCACGGGCAACATCGGCGATGATTAAGGGGCGATTGGAGGTAAGAACAGCGCCAGCAATGCTGCTGTCTAATGGCACAACGGCATCAGCCATTGCCGGGTCCATTTCGTCTGATGCCGCTTTGAAATGAAGTTGGCGCGTGTGGGGGTCTAGCAGCAATATGGAAGCAGCTTCTGCGCCGGTAAGGGCGGCTGCCTGTTGAATGATATGTGTCAACAAGTCATCAATGTCCGTCTTGGAATTAAGTTCTCGACTAATATCGACTAAACGCGCCAGCGTGCCTGAACTAACCTGGGAAACATTGATTTGTGTCATAGAACTACCTTTTGGGAATGTTGTGCATCGCGTTGCTTATGCTGCGTAGTGCTTCTCTTGATCCTGAAGATATGATACGAAATGCTGATAGGAGATACAAGCTCTTGTATAATCTCGCCGATGAATCAATCATTAAGTCTTTATGTGCATATCCCTTTTTGTCGCCATCGTTGTGCGTACTGTGATTTTAACACGTACACCAGCCTTGGGGATTTGCAAATGAGCTATACCCTGGCCCTGGCGCACGAAATCCGTCAGGTTGGGCAGGCGGCTGCGGAATTTTCAGGGGGAAAACGGCCGTTTCACACCCTCTTCTTTGGCGGCGGCACACCCTCGCTGATGACACCCGCACAACTTGAGCAGATTCTTGCTGCGGCGCGTGATGCCTTCATCGTGGCTGACAACCCAGAAATCACGATGGAAGCCAATCCGGGCACAGTTGACGCCGCCTATTTGCAAGCCGTGCGCCGGTTGGGCATCAATCGCATCAGCTTTGGCGTACAGAGCGCCATCCCCAATGAGTTAACCTTGTTGGAACGCGCACATGATTGGGAAACGGCCGTTACCGCCATTCAGCAAGCCCGCGCCGCCGGTTTTGCCAACTTCAGCCTCGATCTCATCTACGGCGTCCCCGGACAAACCCTCGCCTCGTGGGAAGCGTCGCTGCGTGCCGCATTGGCCCTGAATCCGCCCCACATCAGCCTCTACTGCCTGACCATTGAACCGGGCACGCCCATGATGCGCTGGCTGCAAAACGGCCGTATTCAGCCCCCCGACCCCGACCTCGCCGCCGACCAATACGAACTGGCTTGCCAGCTGCTCGCCGCGCACGGGCTGGGCCATTACGAAATTTCAAATTGGGCTTTGCCGGGCTATGAATGTGCCCACAACCTCACCTATTGGCGCAATGGCGAATATTTGGGCCTGGGCGCAGGCGCACATGGACACGCCAACGGCTATCGCTATCATGTGGTCAAACAGCCGCGCGTCTATATCCGACGCATGCAAAGCCAGGAGTCCGGGCCGTTTCCGTTGTCGGCGGCCGTCGCCGCCAGCCACCAGCCTGACCCCCACGAAGCGATGTCCGACACGGTTATCACGCAGCTCCGTCTGCTGCACGAAGGGCTAGACCTGGCTGCGTTCGCCCACCATTTTGGGCAAACATTTGCCGAAACTTATGGCGAGACATTGGCACAATTGTTGGAGTGGGGATTGTTATCGCAGGAAAACGGCCGTTTACGTCTCAGCGAACGAGGTTATTTCCTCAGCAATCAAGTCTTTTACCGGTTTATGTAAATACACGATGATGAGTGACACAAAAACAACCATTGCGATCATGGCTGGCGGCAAAAGCAGCCGCATGGGGCAAGACAAATCCTTTGTCCTTTTTGAGGGGCAGCCGCTTATTGAACGGGTGATCAATCGCGTCGCCGATCTTGGCGACGAATTAATCCTAATCACCAACAAACCGGCCGACTATGCCCATCTGGGGCTGCCGATGTTTAGCGATGTGTATCCGGATCACGGGTCATTGGGGGGAATTTATACGGCCGTTTACTATGCCAGCCACCCCTACACCCTCATTGTCGCCTGCGACATGCCCTGGCTTAACCGCGACCTGCTGCACTACATGCTCACGCTGCGCACCAGCGCCGACATCGTCGCGCCGCGCTGGGACAAATACCCGGAACCGCTGCACGCCATCTACAACAAAACCTGTTTGCCCCCCATTTTGTCTAAGTTACAGGCCCAACAGCTAAAAATTACCAGCTTTTTTGGGCAGGTGCAGGTCAGGTTTGTCGAACGGGAAGAGATTGCGCAGTTTGATGGAAACGGCCGTTCCTTCACCAACATCAACACACCCGACGAACTCCACAACCAACAAAAAAGGGCAGGTAATTAACCTGCCCTCTCCAAAAAAATAGCGTATCGCCAAACAGCGCTCTATTTTTTGCTCAAGCCAATCTCGGCAGCACGCAGCGTATTCGCCATCAACATAGCAATGGTCATCGGGCCAACACCGCCAGGAACAGGCGTAATTGCGCCAGCCACCTCTTTTGCCGACTCAAAATCCACATCGCCAACCAACCGGTAGCCACGCTTGGCCGTAGGGTCATCTTTTTGGTTAATACCCACATCAATAACCACCACGCCCGGTTTGAGCATATCACCCGTCACCATTTCAGTGCGCCCCACGGCCGCAATCAACACATCAGCCCGCTGCAAATGCGCCTTCAAATCTTTTGTACGGCTGTGGCAAATCGTCACCGTCGCATCAGCCTTTTGCAAGAGCATCGCCATCGGCAAACCAACAATATTCGACCGCCCCAACACGACAGCCTCAGCACCTTTCAAGTTCACACCCGTTTCTTCAAGCAGGCGCATACACCCGGCCGGCGTACAAGGAATAAATAAAGGATCACGCCCCTTCATTGCCAAACGGCCGATATTCACCGGATGGAAACCGTCAACATCCTTTGCCAGATCAATCTTGTTTAATACAGCCTCTTCATTGAGATGCTTTGGCAAAGGCAGCTGCACCAAAATACCATCAACCTCTGGATTGGCATTTAACTCAGCTACCAGCTGCTCCAACGCTTCTTGCGTGGTATCCGCCGGTAAATGGTACCCTAAAGAACGAATACCCAATTGTTCGCATGTACGCTGCTTGCTGCGCACATATGTTGCCGAAGCCGTGTCCTCTCCAACCAAAACAGTTGCCAGGCCAGGAACATAATTGTGTTCTTGCTGCATTTGAGCGACACCAAGACGCACTTCCTCGCGTACCTTCTCAGCAATGGCTTTCCCATCAATAATCTTTTCTGACATCACTATCACCTTTTTTACTTTGCGGGATCATTCAAATATTGATCCACACCCATAAAGATAGTTACTAAAAACAAAAAAGGCCCTCCGCAGTTAACACGAGAAGGGCCTGTTTTTAGTTCTCAATGACAATAAATCAACTGCCTACTTCGGCAGCAATTCCGTATTCATAAATTTATCTAACCAGATACCAAGGGCAATGGCCAGGCATAAGGTTGTGAAAAAGAAATAACCAAACCCATATTCTGCTGGCGTCGTTCCGACGAAAAACGTCACGGCAGTGGTTACACCAGCGCCTACAGCTATTGATATTATTGCGAGCAGAATTCGTTTCACCAGCATATTACAAAGCCTCCAAAGTTAATCACATCGATTTTATTATTGTGTGTTTTATCACAATTGTCAATTAAACAAACAGCCTGCGCTTTCTATGTCTAGTGCGCAGGAGGTTGCAATTCCAACGCCTCTTGCACATGGCGGGTTAATTCATCAGGTGATATAGGTTTTGTCAAATACTTCGTCGCACCGACACGAAGCCCTTTGCTAATACTTGACAAATCCGTCTTGGCACTGAGCATGATAATTGGCAGCGATGCCGTATCTGCTTCATTACGCAAGGATTCACAAACAGCAAAACCATCAATACCCGGCATCATCACATCAAGCAAAATGATATCCGGGCGATTCTTCTTAACCTTGGCCAAAGCATCAAAACCATCTTCTGCTTCAACCACGTTAAAACCTGCACGAACCAACATCAATCGCAGCAAGGTTCGCGCCATAGGTTCATCATCTACAACCAATACAGACTGAGGCAAGCTGTCTCCTAATCACATTGCGGCAGACATAACCGTAAGCGTGGTTACGCAAAAACACAAATACTCACACAACCACTAACATACAGGGAGACCGCCAGTTTGATAAGTATTTCTTAACACAGTGTGGGCTAAACCCAACAATACCTATTATTTTAATCAAATATTCGTTACAAGCAATTCGAGCAAGGGGTTCAAAAAAGGAGTCAGTCCGGTAAATTGTGATCAAGGGGCAATTCTACTTGCATCCCTTCCCGCGCCAGAATCGTCCGTGGGAATACTTTTCTGGTTTGCTGCAAAATATTTGCCACTTCATGATCAGTCAAGTCAGGCGAGTAATGGAACAAAGCTAATGTTTTGACACCAGCTTCAATTGCTGCCTGAGCAGCCTCTAACCAACAACTATGTCCCCAATCAGAGAAACGATTTCGCTCTTCCATAGATGCAAAATGAGCATCATGAATTAATAGATCGGCCCCCTGTGCCAGTTTTAGAACGTTTGGATCAAACCCGCCATCGGGATGACTGACATCGCTGCAATAGGCAAAGACGCGGTTATCGCTTTCAATGCGGAAACCGAGACAGCCACCCGGATGTTGCAGATCGGCAACGTGAACGGCCGTATTCTCACCTATCACAATCGTCTCCCCATCCGTCACTTCTTTGACCAACAAATCCGCCGGGAGTGTCTTGTAAGAAAATGGCAAATACGGCTCAATAAACTGGCCCGCCAGAATTTCTTCCAACTGCTTGTTGACACGTTTTTGCCCGACCAGCACAAAGCGATTGCTGCGCCCCATAATAGGCGAAAAGAAGGGAAATCCCTGAATATGATCCCAATGTGTATGACTAATAAGGATACTGCCCGTTATGCGTCCGCTGCTCTCACGTTGTAAGAGTTGGCCTAAATTCCTGATACCAGAACCGGCGTCAATAATGATCAGCTGCTGATCTGAGGTACGTATCTCAATACAAGCCGTATTGCCCCCCACTTTTATTGTCTCAGGTCCCGGTACTGGTATCGTGCCACGTACACCCCAAAATCGAATGCGCAAGTTTGACCTCAAATTTCCAAGTTTATGTAAGCTATTCGCAGAATGGACTCAGTATAGCAAATTACAGGCAAATTTGTCAGTTTATGTCGTTTTTTTTCGGTATTTTTACACAGCAAAAAAAGACCCACTACAGAAGTGGGTCCTGGTAAATGATATTAAAAAAGCTCTGCGCCTTAACTTTGATTGAGGACTCTTTCAACGCTATCAAGCAATTCTTGAGGGCCAAAGGGTTTGGTAATATAGTCATTAACTCTGGCAATATGCAAACCTAAAACCCGGTCAATGCTTTGCGCTTTAGCCGTGACCACAATAACCGGAATTTCGCGCATTTCCTCGGAAGCCTTCATTTTCTGGTAGACTTCCCAGCCATCCATTTCCGGCATCATCAGGTCAAGCAATACCAAGTCAGGTTTAAGTTCTTGAATCTTCTTTAACCCTTCTTCCCCTCCGACGGCACCAGTCACTTCAAACTTATTTTTACCTAAAATAAGCTTGACCAGCTCGATCATTTCTAGTTCGTCTTCAATACATACTACTTTTTTTCGCTCATGAGCCATTGTGTCTTTCCTAATTTTAACTAGCAACAACGCTACTCAAAAGTCTCAAGCATAAGATTATCACAAGCCCATTGGGTTGTCTACATTTCGATACCAAAGTCATGCTTGTTGACTTTCAACTTCCATTTTGGCATAATCCGCCTGATTCTACAATAATGAGTTTAACAAAAAGCGTTGATAGAGACGAGTAAGCACAGCAATTTATTAGGTAAGCGAGTCTGAGTTGGTGCGAGTCAGATCCTAATAGCTGGCTAAAAATCCCTCTGGAGCTGCCAACCGAACGTTTTTGTTGACGAGTGTGCTCGTAACAGAGATAGACAAGTAGATTTGGCCGGGTTAACTCCACGTTAGCGGAGTTGCAATAATGAGCAAAGAGGCTGTTGTTGCTAGAGTGTCTGGTCATTAACCAGAAATGTGGGTGGTACCGCGGAGCATGTACGTCTTCGTCCCTATGTGGGCGAAGGCGTTTTTTGTTTTACGTGTAATTGCAGCCCGTAACGGGCATGAGACAATGCGGATAAATTGCAATGAGTGATTTGTTGTATTTAACAGATGCATATATTCGGGAATTTGCGGCGAAAGTTGTTGAACACGCGGATGGTGGTGTGATATTGGATCGCACGGCGTTTTATCCCGGTGGCGGGGGACAACCGTGTGACTATGGCACTTTGGCCACGGCCGAATACACATGGCCGGTAACGGCCGTTAAAAAAGTCGGCGGTCAGGTTGTGCATTTCATTGCGGGAGAGCTGCCGGCAATAGGCACGGCCGTTTCCGCCCAGCTCGATTGGACACGTCGTCACCAGCTCATGCGCACGCATACAGCCATGCACATTCTTTGTGGTGTGGTCTGGCGCGATTATGGCGCACAAGTCACCGGCGGCAACATGGATCCCTTGCAAGGGCGCATGGACTTCGAGTTTGAGACGATGCGCCAGGAATTGGTGCAGGAAATTGAAACGGCCGTTAACCGCGAAGTAGCCGCAGCACGCGATGTGCGCGTCAAAATCTTGCCGCGTGCCGAAGCCTTCCAAATACCTGACCTGATTCGCACCAAAGTCAACCTGCTCCCGGAAGGCATTGCCGAGGTACGCACCGTCGAATTAGTTGGGTTAGATTTGCAAGCAGATGGCGGCACGCATGTCCACAACACCAGTGAAGTAGGCCAGATGCGCATTACCAACTACAAAAGCAAAGGCAAGATTAACAAGCGGATTTATGTCGAGTTAGAAGCGTAAGCGAGATGATTTTGGGGCAACATCTGTCCCATCAATCATCAGTCACCCATTAACATGCGCTTTATTGTACGTGAACAACCTTTTGAAAAGCCGTTTGCGGCGGGCGAACTCCGGTATCTCCGAGATGGGCAGCCCACGGGTGCCGTCGAGAAATGGCGGGTAACGACAGCCAATGGCTACCAGTTTCTGCGCGTGGATTTGGATGCGCGGGCGGCACCGTCAGGCCATTCTTACTTGTACCATGCGCTGCTCAATGGAAACGGCCGTTTTGAGCGCCTCAAATTTCGTTTTTGGGGTGATGTCAACGGCAATCGCCTGCAAGTCAGCGGCGACATTGTGTTTGAAGAAACGGCCATCACCGCCTACCGCACGGTGAATGGCAGCACCTATGAACAAGTGCTGCCCGTGCCCGATGCCAACCACTTCTGGTTTCCCGCCTGCCTTGGGCTGCGATATTTGGGTGAAAGTAGTGGAACGGCCGTTGGTCTGCATACAGTAAACGGGCAACCGTTGTCGGTAAACAGTGACGAGTCAGAGGCATTTGCCTTATTTGTGGTCGAGATGCAGGCTACACAGCAAGAGGACGGCGCAACCTGTTACCACTGGCATGAACAGAGGCGAACCGTCTGGCGCAATGCAGCGGGCTGGGTTGTAAAAATGGAACGCGGGGATGGGTTAACGGCCGTTGCCGTTCGCACCATCCAATATCAATCTGGATGATGATCATGAAGCAATCATTTCATATCCATACAAAACGAATTACTACGGCCGTTTCCGTCTTCCTGCCTGCCTGATGTGCAGAGGATGCGAAACGGCCGTTTCCCCTATGCAACCTATCAATCAATAATCGCAAAATCGTAAATCGTAAATTGGAGTAATTTATGGCCTTCAAAGATGTAAGTAACAAAGTAGATTTCGTGCAGCTAGAACATGAAATCCTCAATTTTTGGCAAGAAACCGATGCCTTTAACGAACTGCGCCGCCTGCGTGCAGAAACAGAAAAAGATTACGGCATCTTCAGTTTCATCGACGGCCCCATCACCGCCAACAACCCCATGGGCGTGCATCACGCCTGGGGGCGCACCTACAAAGACCTCTACAACCGCTATCAGGCCATGCAAGGCAAAAACCTGCGCTGGCAAAACGGCTTTGACTGCCAGGGGTTGTGGGTCGAAGTCAACGTCGAAAAACGGCTTGGCTTCAACAGCAAGCGCGAAATCGAAACCTACGGCCTCGACCGCTTCACCGCCGAGTGTAAAGTACAGGTGCTCAATTATGCGGCCGTGCAAACCGAACAATCCCAGCGCCTTGGCTACTGGATGGACTGGAACGATACCGAAGTATTGCGCCGCCTGCGCGATATGATGGCCGAGGATCCTTTGCAGCAAGTCACCGTCCAAGGCCCGCATGGCCCCGTTTCCGGCACCGCAGAACAGGTGGTTGGGCAGTTGGGAATGCCGCAAATGGGCGGCTCCTACTTCACATTCAGTGACGAAAACAATTACCAGATTTGGGCTTTCCTCAAAAAATGCTTTGATCGCGGCTGGGTTTACAAAGGGCGCGACGTCATGCCCTGGTGCGCCCGTTGTGGCACCGGCATCAGCCAACATGAAATCGTCACCGAAGGGTACCAGGACGTGACGCACGACTCCGTTTTTGTGCGCTTCCCCCTCACCCACAAACCGGGTTCTTCGCAACAAACCGACCTCGCCGATGGCAAAGAAGCCCTGCTCGTCTGGACGACAACGCCCTGGACGCTAACCAGCAACGTAGCCGCCGCCGTTGGCCCCGAACTCACCTACGTCAAAGTGCAGCACGAAGACGGCTGGACTTATTACCTGGCGCAAGAAGCAGCCAAACAATCGCTCATCGGCAAATACGAAGTGGTCGGCCAATTAAGCGGCGCAGATATGGTTGGCTGGGAATACAGCGGCCCCTTTGACGAGCTGCCGGCCGTGCAAAAAGCATTTGCAGAAGCTGGCTATACGCACCGCGTTGTGCCCTGGAAAGAAGTTGGCGCAGATGAAGGAACGGGCATCGTCCACATCGCTCCTGGCTGCGGCGCGGAAGACTTCGAGTTGGGCAAGGAACACAAGCTGCCGGTCATCGCCCCATTGGACGAAAACGGGTATTATGTCAACGGTTTCGATTGGCTTAGCGGCCGTTCCGTTCACGATGTAGCCTCAGACATCTTCGACAACCTCAACGAAAAAGGCGCTTACTACCGCAAGCAACGGTACCTGCACCGCTATCCGCACTGCTGGCGCTGCGGCAACGAACTCGTCTACCGCCTCGTGGATGAATGGTTCATCAACATGGGCGAGTTGTACGACAAACCGCGTACCGAAGTTACGCCAGAGGAGAAAGCGCGTAGTTTCCGTTACCAAATCATGGACTCCGTCGATCAGGCTAAATGGTATCCCGGCTTTGGCTATGACCGCGAAATGGATTGGCTGCGCAACATGCACGACTGGATGATCAGCAAGAAGCGATATTACGGTCTGGCGCTGCCCATTTATGAATGTCACGACTGCGGCCATTTCCACATTGTCGGCAGCCGCGAAGAGCTGCAACAACGCGCCGTCGCCGGTTGGGATGAATTTGACGGGCATACGCCGCACCGTCCTTACATCGACGCCGTGAAAATCGCCTGCCCCAACTGCGGCACGGCCGTTTCCCGCATCAAAGACGTTGGCAATCCCTGGCTCGACGCGGGCATCGTCGGCATCAGCACCACCCATTACAGCAGCGACAAAGCATACTGGGACAAATGGTACCCGGCCGACTGGATTAGCGAGAGCTTCCCCGGCCAGTTCCGCAACTGGTTCTACAGCCTGCTGGCGCAAAGCACCCTCATGGCCGATGGCGTTGGCCCATTCAAGAGCTTGTTTGGCTACGCCACGCTCTACGCCGAAGATGGGCGCGAAATGCACAAGTCCTGGGGCAACATGATCGAATTCAACGAGGCAGCCGAAAAGATGGGCGCAGACACCATGCGCTGGCTGTTTGCCTCCTGCAAACCAGAGCAAAACCTGCGCTTTGGCTATCATATCGGCGACGACACGCGCCGCCGTGTGCTCATCCCGCTTTGGAATGTGTACGCCTTCCTCGTTACCTACGCCAATCTGGATGGCTGGCAGCCGCAAGCTGAAGAGTGGAAGACGGCAGCTTCTAGCCTGCAATCGCCCATTTTGGCGCACGCCGAGTTAGATCGCTGGATGCAGGAACGCGTGGATGAAACGGCCGTTTCCGTGCGTGCCGCCCTCAACGTATACGACGCCGAAAAAGCGACACAGCTTTTGGAAGCCTTACTCGACGACCTTTCCAATTGGTACGTGCGCCGTTCGCGCCGCCGCTTCTGGAAAAGCGAAGCCGACGCCGACAAAAACGCCGCCTACCTCACCCTCTATCGGGTTTTGGTCAACTTTATTCGCATCTTAGCGCCCTTCATCCCCTTCACCAGCGAGGCCATCTACCAAAACTTGGTACGCAGCGTCGATGCCAACGCGCCAACCAGCGTCCACCACACGCTGTATCCCAACGCCGACGCCGCCAGCCTCGACCAACGGCTGCTGCACAAAATGCGTCTGGCTATCACCACCGCCGGACTAGGACGTGCCGCGCGTGGGGCCGCCGATGTCAAACTGCGTCAACCGCTGGCGAAAGCACGCGTCAATGTGGGCACCCAGCAAGAACAGGACGACCTGAATGATCTGGCCGATGTTTTGCAAGAGGAAATCAACGTCAAAGCCATCGAAATTGTGACCGAAGTGGGCGAACTGGTGGAATACAAAATCCTGCCCAACAATCGCGCACTTGGCCCCCGTTTTGGCAAAGCGTTCCCCAAAGTGCGCAATGCACTGCTCGCCCTCAATCCGGCGCAGGTGGCACAAACATTGCAAGCCGGACAGCCGGTGCAGGTTGAGGTAGATGGCGAACAGGTTGATCTGACCAGCGAAGATGTGCTGGTGCAAACTGAGGCGCGTGGCGGCCTGGCTATTGCCAGCGACAAGGGCGTCACCGTGGCCGTAGACACGCAGTTAACCCCGGCGCTGCTGCAAGAGGGGTACGCCCGCGATGTGGTGCGCCAGGTTAACACGATGCGCAAGGACGCCGGTCTGGAGATTTCTGACCGCATTGAACTGGCTTATGCGGCCAGCGGCGATGTGGCTGCGGCATTGGTGAATTTTGCTGCGTACATCAAGCAAGAAACGTTGGCTGTGCAGATAACGGCCGTTTCGTTCTCTGATGCGCTGGCTCAACAAACCGTCTCCGTCGGCGATCAAGAAATCACCCTCGCCTTACGTAAAGCTTAACAGCAAGGCGTAAGCAGACGGATCGTGTCACCGTCTGCTTACGCCATCTTTTGCCCTTCGTTTATCTCCCTGTACAATCCATAGGCAGAACCATATCGGAAATAAAGGTTTGTGAACGAGCCTCAAAAGATCTCGCGGAGAGGCGCGGAGACGCAAAGGGCCAAACTCTGTGACGCTGCGACTCCGGACAACAAGTTATTTCCGATAACGCTTAATGATGGATATTTTTCTTCCCTCGGCATCTCTGTGTCTTTGCGCCAAACGATTTTTGTAGGAGGTGGCGATGCGCCGCTTTACAGTAACTTCCATTTTGTTGTTTATCGTTTTGGGATTAACGGCCGTTCTCCAACCCCGTTCCACAACCCTGGCCGCCTCCCCTGCACCCATACAAGTTCCGGTCACATTGGTCGCCACCGACGACACGCGACCAGACAATTTACCCTTTTCCCTCAACACCGCCGCCGACACATGCAGCGCCGCAACCAATCTCAGCAACATTCCCGGCGGTGACGAAAGCATTGTCAACTTCATGACCGAATCATCCTCCGACCCACAGCTTTCTTGTGCCTGGGGGACGCCGCCCGCGCCGCGCGGCAAGCAAGGCTACCGCACAGTCTGGTATAAATTCACCGCGCCACACAGTGGTGTCGCCACCATTGACACATACTACAGCACCTACGACACCATTCTCGCCGTCTACCGGGGAAGCTGCGACTCGCTGGCTATGGCCGCCTGCAATGATGATAATATCGGCTTCTCCTCCAAAGTGACCCTAAATGTCAGCCGCGAACAAACCTACTACATCGAGGTAGCCGACTGGCAGTCCAGTGCATCGGGAACGGCGAGTTTGAGCCTGGCGGTATGGATTCAACCTGTCGCTTCACGTTGGGTGGCACAGCCAAACATGACAATGCCCCGCAGCCGCCATGCGATGGTTAAGGTGGGAACGAATATTTATGTGATTGGCGGCGTCACCGAAATGGGAACGCCTTTGTCATTGACCAACAGCATGCAGCGGCTCAACACGGTGACGGGTGAATGGACAACGCTGCAAGCGATGCCCGGAAATGGATTGGCAAATACAACGGCCGTTTACATGGACGGCCGTATCTTCATCCCCGGTGGTTACGACGGCAACAACACCCTCTTCAACGGCACCCACTGGACCTATACCATCGACTCCGGGCTTTGGGGCACGGCAGCGTCCCCATCCTGGCCGAATGGACAACCGCTGGCTTGGGGAACGGCCGTTGTCGCTCAAAAAAGCGGCGCACTACCCTTCGACGGCTACTTCCTCGTTGGCGGCACCAACGATTTGCCCCCCATCGACAATCCTATAGCATCCCCACCGCCAGCCGTACCAAGCAGCAAAGTCTTCTTTTACCTGTTAGACAACGATGCCTGGGCCACCAACTATCCCGATTTACAAGTGGCACGTTACGCCCACACCGCCGCCTGGATACAAGACCGCATCTGCGTCGCTGGCGGCATCGGCATGAATGGCGCCGGTACAGCCAACATTTTGCTCCTCGATGGCGAATGCCTCAAACCTGGGGGCGATTGGGTAACGATTAGCCAGATGAACCATCCCCGCTACAGTGCAGGCAGCGCCGTTGGCCCCGATGGCAAATGGTACGTCTTTGGCGGCATTGATGGCAACGGCAGCCCCGTCGAATTCACCGAAGTCTACGATTTAGCCACCAACACCTGGACAACGCTTGGTGCCGCCTACGATTTAGGCGACTTTGTCACCACGCCCGCGCGTGCCTGGCCGCGTGGCACCTTTATTGGGAATGCCCTATGGGTGATTGGCGGGCACGACATCGACCCCGGCACCTTTCAACGCAGCCCATTGACCCTGGTTTCCAAACTTAGCTTGATTTTGCCCAATGCCTGGCTGCCTTTTGTGGCGACAGTAACTGGCCCTGCACCTGCCCCCAACCCGCCCAACAACAACTTCGCGACAGCTTTCAAACTCACCTTGAATCAGGCACAATTCCACAGCTTCAACCAATCGCTGGACGTATACGACAGTTTCTATTTCGACCTCGGCGATACGCGCTCCGTAACCGTACGCCTGTCGGAAATCCCGTTAGGCAGCGAATATGATTTGGCTGTCTACAGCAGCAACAAATTGCTGTGGGGTGTAGGCGACAATCCTGGCAATCAGGATGAAGCAGTGCATCTGACGCTTCCCGCCGGCCGTTACTACATCCTGATTCACCGCCTATTTCCTGCCGGGCCACCCGATACAGACAACTACCGCATCATCGTTGAGGGATAACGACTTATGGCTAAACCGATACGCCTCCTCCATTTCGCCGACGCGCACATAGACATCGCCAATTACGGCCGTCACGATCCGCAAACGGCGCTGCCTGTGCGCGTCATGGATTTTCTGCAATCACTCGACCAAATCATTGACCGCGCCCTGAGCGAGCCGGTTGATCTCGTCATCTTTGCCGGAGACGCCTACAAAGACCGCAATCCACACCCAACCTTTCAGCGCGAATGGGGGCTGCGCATGATGAAGCTGTCACAAGCAGGCATCCCCACGGTGCTCTTAGTGGGGAATCATGATGTGTCTCCCGCCTCCGGCCGGGCGCACACCTTGCACGAATACAGCACCCTGGCCGTGCCCCATATTCACGTCGCCGACCGCATCCGCCGCCTTGAGCCAGACGAGTTGGGGCTGCCGCTGCAAATCATCACGGTTCCCTGGGTGTCGCGCAGTCAGCTCATGACGCGCGACGAATTGTTGGGCAAAACGAGCGAAGAGGTATTGGCGGAAGTCGAAAACCGCGTGACAGATGGCATTACGAAACTGGTGGAAACGGCCGATCCCCATCTCCCCCTCATCCTCACCGCCCACGCCAGCGTCCAGGGCGCCAAATACGGCAGCGAACGCGCCGTCATGCTTGGGCACGAACTCATCCTCAGTGGCAGCATCATCCACGACCGCCGCCTCGATTACGTCGCCCTCGGTCACATCCACAAACACCAATCCCTTCATGCCGCCGACGCCCATCCCCCCGTCATATACCCCGGCTCCATCGAGCGCATCGACTTCGGCGAAGCCAAAGAACGCAAAGGCTTCGTTTTAGCCACAGTGGAAAAAGGGCACACCGACTGGGAATTCGTCAAGCTAGACACGCGCCGCTTTATAGACTTACGCCTCGATACCCCCAGCGCCGACACGTTTATGGACGACATCATGGCCCAACTCCCCCCAGCCAACAAGGTTAACGACGCCATCTGCCGTGTCCAACTGAGCTATCCCCGCGACTGGGAGCCGCTGCTTGACGAAAAAATGATCGATGACCATTTTGCCGCCGCATTCAGCATCCAAATCCAAAAACATCGCCTGGTAGAAAAACGCGCTCGCCTGGGCGACACGGTACAAGTTGAATCGCTCACCCCTGCCGAACTGCTGGAAACCTACTGGCGCAGCACAGGCCTGGATCAGGACGAAATCACCGCCCTGCAAAAGCTGGCACACGAAGTCTTAAGCACGGCCGATGAGGAGACATGAACCGCTAACCAATTAGCGACTGCCGAAATCAAACCCCAACTGCCGCCCCTGCGCCGCCGCCAAGCCGGTGGCGGCAACCCCAATCAAACGCATGCGCTTGCCAGCAGGCCAATGCTCCTCCCAGATGGCTAACGCCAATCTCGTTATCGTCTCCGCATCATCAAACCCTACTTCCACTGTCTTTTGTCGCGTGAAGGTGGTGAAATCGGCCCAGCGAAACTTGACACGCACCGTGTGCGCCACCAATCCATGCCGCTGAACGGCCGTTGCCACCTTCTCCGCCATGCGCTGCACCTGTGCCCGCAGCAGCGCCGCATCATTCACATCCTGGTTAAACGTCCATTCCTGGCTAATGCTCTTGGGCAATCCCGCTTCCGCCACCACAGGGCGATTGTCAATGCCCCGTGCTCGCCGCTGCAAATCTTCCGCTTGCCGCCCAAACTGATGGTAAAGGGAGGCCAACTCTGCGGCGGCCAACTGCCCACAAGTCATGATGCCCATTTGCGCCAGCTTCTCCGCCGTGCGCGGGCCAATCCCCCAAATGACACGCGCTGGCAAAGGCGCGAGAAATGCCGCCTCCGCCCCAGGCAGCACAATCGTGCAGCCTTGTGGCTTTTCGTGGTCAGAGGCAACTTTGGCAACCAGTTTGCTGGTCGCCAACCCTACCGAAGCGGGTAGACGCGTTTGCTGCAAAACAGCTTCCTGCACGGTCCGCGCCAACGCGGCCACGTCTACCTGTTCGCTGACATCCACATAGGCTTCATCCACGCTCATCTGCTCCAGCGGCCCATAAGCGTGCAAGATGTCCATCACCTGCCGCGAACATTCGCGGATGCGCGGCCAGTTGGCCGGGACAATCTTCAAGGTGGGGCAAAGACGAACGGCCGTACTCGTTGGCATCGCCGAGTGAATCCCCAACTGGCGTGCTTCATAACTGGCCGACGACACCACGCCCCGCTCATGTGGCCTGCCACCCACCACCAGCGGCACACCTCTATCCTCTGCCTGATCCAGCAAATGCACATTCACATAAAACGCATCCATATCCAGGTGCAGCACGGCCTGCGGCCACACCTGCGCTGCGGACAAATCTCCAATAACGCTCATGCACAAATTGTACCCAGAATCATTATTTGAAAAACCATCGCCTTCCCTTCGCCCCATCGCGCACGGCGTTGTATAATTGCCCCATGCTGTCTGCTTAAGCCATGATCACGAGGTAAGGTCGTCAATTGATGCCATCGCCAACAAACAACCACCTGCTCGTCCAAATCCACGAACTGCTCGCTAGACATTTCAACGAGGATGAATTCCGCGAGCTTTGTTTCAGATTAAGTGTGACTTATGACGATTTAGAAGGTAACAGCTTACGCGCTAAAAAGATCGGATTGGTCACTCTCACAGATCGGGAAAATCGTCTACATAAGTTACGCAAAGAGTGTGTTGAAATGCGACCAAATGTGACGTGGCCTCCCGTTCCCGAACAAGGCGCTGCAAGCGATTTACCACACCTGCAAGCACAAGTTGAACCAGGACAGCCTACCAACCTACAGCCTGAAACGAAGCGACCATCGTTGTTAACTACACTACGCCAACTGCCCACTTGGGCCTGGGGCGGTGGCCTGCTGGGGTTGGTGACGTTGGTTTTGCTGCTCAGATTAACCAGTGATGGCTTTGGCAGCAGCAGAACACCGACGCCGACACAAGCACGATCAGTCGTCGTGACGAACATAACGCCCCCACCGAACGCGCAGCAGGGCGACCGCTGGACACGCCCCAGTGATGGCATGGTGCTGGTCTACGTGCCCGGTGGTACCTTCCTGATGGGCAGCGACCCGGCACAAGACTCGGAGGCTGACAGCGATGAATTTCCGCAGCATGAAGTGACGCTAAGCCCATATTGGCTGGACAGAACAGAAGTGACCAACGCCATGTATGCTGGATGCGTCGCCACTGGCATCTGCGCCGCATCCAGCTATGCCGATGACAACGATTTCAATGGCGCCGCCTACCCGGTGGTTGGCGTTTCCTGGAATGACGCCGACACTTACTGCACCTGGGCTGGGGGGCAGCTGCCGACGGAAGCGCAGTGGGAATTTGCGGCGCGGGGAGACGATGGACTTTTCTATCCCTGGGGTAACCAATGGGATGGCACGCTGGCTAATTTTTGCGACACAAATTGTACGTACGATTGGCATGACCCTGACGTGAATGATGGCTACGCGCTGACCGCGCCTGTAGGCAGTTACACGCCCGGCGGCGATAGCTGGATCGGCGCGGCGGACATGGCTGGCAATGTGTGGGAATGGGTGGATGATTGGTATGGCGCTTATGCAAACACATCGCAAACCGACCCAAGCGGAACAGAGTCCGGCGACTACAAGGTGCTGCGTGGGGGCAGTTGGGGCCCCCTTCCGCATTACCTGCGTGCCGCCTACCGCGGCAGCGCCCAGCCGACTAACCATGGCCTCAATTTCGGTTTCCGGTGCGTTCTTCCCCCAGGCAGTTGAATTGCTGGTTTTCTGTTTTCTGCTTTTCTATGGGGGACGATGCAGACATCGTGACGATGCAGACATCGCAAGGGCTTCCCTCCAACATCTTTCGCGCTTCGCACAATCAAATCTTGTTTGGCGATTTACCATAGGATGTGTGAAATGACTTATCGTATTGCCAGTAACCCGGCCTGCATGAACAGGCAGCCCTGTATCCATGACCTGCGCCTGGCTGTGCGCCGCTTCCGCCTAATCGGCCAAAGCCATTTGCGCATCGGTGGCGGTGGCGACACGCCCCGCGTCACGGGCAAAGCCGACCACATCCAACCGCAGCAGCAGCACGGCCGAAATCACCAACCCCAATGCCGCGGCGATAAAGCTTAACCCATACGCCGCGTTTAAGGGGAGATGCAGCCCCAACAGCAGATCGCGCAGCAAGCCACCAAAAAAGGTGCCCAGCCCCTTGAAAATCACCACAGAAATCGTCCAAAGACCAAGATACGTTCCAGCATTGCGATCCGGAGACATGACGGCCATCAGGCTGAAACCGCCAAAGGTATAGAAGCCAAAGCCGACACCAAACAGCAGCAGTGCCGGGTTAATCAATGTCACACGCTGCACCAGTCCGGCGGCACCGGTCAAAGCAATGCCCACAGCCATGAGCAGCAATCCCCAAAAGGTGACGCCAGACTGCCGTTCCGGTGGACGCCGCCGCCAAAAGTAAAACGCTGGCACAAGCACCAACACCGTTGCCCCGCCCCAATAGCCGGTAAAGCGCGTCGTCTGGCTGATGGGCAGGTCAAAGACATCGCCGCCAAATGGTTCCAGGATGTTGTCTTGCATCCAGGCGGCAAAGGTGGACAGGGAAAGGAAAATGAAAAAGAGGCGGGTGCGCTGGTCTAACCAAATCTGGCGCATCACGGGGCCAAAATCGGGGCGGGTGATGGTGTCGCCGGGTTGAGGGCCGCCACCCAGGCGGCGCGTGCGCTTTTCCACACCAACAATCGCAAAAAACCAAAAGAAGCCGCCGACGAGCATGGTCGTCAAGGACATTTGCCATAGCACGGCCGCATTGTAGTCCTGCGCCCAACGCCCAAATCCAATCGCAGCCACCGGGAAGAGTGTGATCAGCGCGGTCTGTACCATGCTGATGGCGACGCCTTGTTTTTGTGGGGGCACGGAATCGCGCACCAGCGCCAGGAAGGGGCTGCCCGAAAAGAGGGTGCCAATGCCATATAGCAAAAAGCAGACGAAGGCGACCAACCAACCGGCGACGCTGGCTGTGTTTTCCCCTAACATGGTCAGGCTGAGAGCGAGTAAAGGGAAGGAGAGCACCATGAGGAAACGGCCGATCCACACATACGGCGTGCGGTAATAGCCAAATAACGACTGGGTGTCGCTGCGATACCCGGCCCATAAGCTGATGGGGAAAAGCAAATAGCGCAGAGCAATGAGCAGCCCAACCGGCCCGGCCGGCAAGCCCAGGTCAGAGATTAAGACACGATTCCACACCGATGTCGCCAGAATGTCGCCCATGGCGGATCCGACGTGGAAACTGCTCAAACGCAGTGTTTGCCCCAGGCTAAAGGTAATTTGTTTGGGTAATGGATTGCTCATTGTTGTGTCCTTTATTTGATTGCAAAAAGCCGGTCTCTCAGAGGAGACTTCACCGGCTACATTGACCACCATAAATGAAAAGCGTAGGTCGGATTGCTAATCCGACTATCGGATTAACAATCCGATTTACGTTGGAGGCCTCACCAGTGACCACCATGAATGAAAACCAACCTCCCGGAGGTTATCAATGGAAGGTTCGCCTCATGCGGCGAACCTCCGGGAGGCTATTTGCGCGGGAGGCATCACCGGCTACGTTGACCACCATGAATAAAAAGCGTAGGTCGGATTGCTAATCCGACTATCGGATTAACAATCCGATTTACGTTGGAGGCATCACCAGTGACCACCATGAATGAAAACCAACCTCCCGGAGGTTATCAGTGGAAGGTTCGCCACATGAGGCGAACCTCCGGGAGGCTATCTGCGCGGGAGGCTATGTTTCTATGCGTCATGCGCTTGCTTCATAGGCGGCAATCAAGGCCAGCAAGACTTCATTTGTCAGGCAAGTGACTTGCTGCCGAATTTGCGCCCAGTCTGTGGGGCCTTGCCCGCCGGAAGCGATGATCATGTCATCAATGGCTTGCGCCAAAAATTCGCGGAAGAAGAGATAGGCGCGTGTGTTGTCGGTGAGTGACAGGCCGTTGGCACGGCCGATTTGAGCATAATCACGACCAATACGCTGCGCCTCGGCGATGATATTCGCCTCATCACGCGCATGGGCGATGTAATCAATCACCAGATGCAGCAAACGACGGCCGATGTCGCGGTGCTCTTTTTTCACCGCTTCATCTAATCCTTGATGCCACGGCTGCAAATCAGCTTCGCCCTCGACTAACTCCAACCGCGCCTTACCCAACATGTTTTGAATGAGGATGTTGGCCCCGGTTAGTTGGGTGCGGTCGGGAACGGCCGTTCGCGCTTCCACATCGGCCCGCCGAAAACGGCGATGCCCACCCGGCGTGCGCTGCATGGGCAGTTCGCCGCGATCAGACCAGGCACGCACCGTCGCCGGATGTACACCCAACAATTCTGCTGCCTCGCTTAAATTGAGCCAATCGTTGTCCATCAATGACATATCACGCCATACGTGCTGCACATGAAGGCAACACGCCAAACAGTAACCTATAAAAACTCTAGAAAGTTGCAGAAATATAGCAAATTTTCTTTGAAAAGTACAAGTTGTTGTAAGTTTTTGTTAACTATGTGGGAGGGAGAGGGATAACGGCTATTGCGTATTGCGTATTACGGATTGTGCTCACGATACGTAATACGCAATACAATAGCGATAAAAAGAGAAGAAGTTGATAAGGGGAACTGGGGGAATCGCACAGGCTCCTTTAGAATAGCGCACACGATACACCATAACGCTAAATACCGACTATTTCATTCCACAATATCCAAGCAATCATGCGCTTAAAACAGTTCCTGCAAACGACACTTAATCCTGCCTGGTATCACGGCCACACCCACAAAGCCCCTTTCTTCGAGGGCTGGTATTACAAATTGGTGGATGCCAGCGGCCATCATCGCTTCGCCATCATTCCCGGCATTTTTCTCAGCCGCACGCCACACGCTTTTGTTCAGGTGCTAGACGGCCGTTCCGGCTCAGCCTACTACCACGAATTCAAAGAGCGCTGTTTTTGGGCAGCAAAAGATCGTTTCGAGGTACACATCGGCGCAAACCGCTTCAGCCAGACACAACTCAACCTGTATATCGAGCGTCCCAGACAAACGATTGAGGGAGAACTGCATTTTCACCAGACCACGCCCTGGCCGTCTGCCCTGACATCGCCCGGCATGATGGGCTGGTATGCCTGGGTGCCGACAATGGAATGTTATCATGGCGTCGTCAGCCTGGATCACGCCATCACCGGCACGCTAACCATTGATGGCGAAACGATTGATTTCAGCGGTGGGCGTGGCTATATAGAAAAAGATTGGGGACAATCCTTTCCCGCCGCATGGATTTGGCTGCAAAGCAATCATTTCGAGACACAAGGAACCTGCCTTACTGGCTCTACCGCCATCATTCCCTGGCGGCGTTCGGCGTTTCGCGGCTTCACCGTTGGGTTGTGGCATGAAAAGCAGTTGTATCGCTTTGCCACCTACACCGGGGCCAAGACGGCCCATTTGCAGGTCAGCGATGACACGGTGGAGTGGGTGCTGCGTGACAAAAAGCGCGAACTACACATTGTGGCCGCACAAGGGGCGCAAAGCGAGTTTGGTTTGCTGAAGGGGCCGGATCGTGTTGAGATGGGGAAACGGGTAGCAGAAACGTTAACGGCCGTTTTGCACATACAGCTCAACGACATTTCCAACGGGCAAACGCGGTTGATTTTCGAGGGAAACGGCCGTTACGCCGGACTCGAAGTTCACAATGCCAGCCAACTTCTTGGGATGGGTTAACCCTACTTGCTAACGCTTGCCAGCCCTTTTATAATGCTCTTCGTTAACTGTGTATTGTATTCGGGCCTTCCTTCCCCATTCTCCCCCGCCCGCATCACAATAAAATAAAACCCTATTGCACGGAGGATTTGTATGTTTATCAAACGTATTGGTCTACTTTGTCTTGTTTTGTTGTTTGTCACTTTTGGTTCAATCAGTTTATATCAGTTAGCCGCTGCCCAAGAGATAAAACCGGATGCAGCGTCAGGGCGTGATGGGGCAACGGCCGTTCCCGAAAACGCGCCCTCCTCCATCTTACCCCCCTCCCAAGCCCGCGATCTGGCAATCGCTATGGGCATTCCGGCCAACCAAATCATCTCCGCCAGCTACAACGGCAGCGACGAGGACGCCTTTGGCATTGGCGACACACCACTCGGCACCTACTTCCCCAGCAATGGCAACACCTTCGCCATTCTCGCCACCGGCCTGGCATCCTCTGCCGACCAGCCCAACGATGAGGGCAGCTTGAGCAGCGTGCTGGGTGGCCTCAACAACAACGTGGATGAAGACCTGGTACAGCTCGACTTAATGCTCAATCCCCCGGCCGGTGCCCTTTGCGCCAGCTTTGATTTCGCGTTTTACTCAGAAGAATTCCCCGAATTTGTCGATTCTCCCTACAACGACACCTTTACGGCCGAACTTGGCGGCACCGACCTGGAAGTCGTTCTCATCACCAGCACCTTTGAATATGAAGTCATCGCCCCGCTCAACTTCGCATTTGGCACACAACACGAAATCATCGCCGTCAATTCAGCTTTTGGCGTGGGTGACATCACAAACTCCACCTACGATGGCGTGACCCCCTTGCTGCGTGCCAGCACCCCCATTGAATCCGGTGCGCCGGTCAACATTGTTTTCTCCGTACAAGATTTAGGCGATTCAATTTATGATTCGGCCGTATTCCTGGACAACTTTTTCTGGAGCAGCGATCCTGAGTGCAGCGAAGGCGCCGGATTTGCCCCTGAAATCACGCCCATTTTGCCCGGCGTCGGCGGAATACTTTCCTACACCAATCTCGATGGCACACACACAACCGTTGACGTACCAGCCGATGCTATCAGCGATACCATTTATCTGGTTTTCCAAAAATTCATCAGCCCCACCAATCCGCTCAATGGGCCATCCGTGATACAAACGCCAGACAGCGGCAGTTTGCAATATGCCAACCGCGCCTTTAACTTAAAGGCCATTCTCGCCGCATACAAAGCATATTTGCCGCTGGTGGTGAACAACAGCACGCCGGGCATGGCCGCCGCAACAACATCAGCTCCGCTGAACATCACGACAAGCGATGGCGATGTGACCCTGCTGCACCCGATGCAAATTACCCTTGAATACAGCGATGAGGACATTGCCGACATCAGCGACGAAGCCAGTTTGCGCCTCTATCAATGGAATGGCAGCGCCTGGATTGATGCGGTAACAACCTGCGCCGGGGGCACCGCCGCCGATTACACCAGTGATACGGCCGCTAACTATGTCCAATTGCCAGTCTGCACGTTTGGCGAATTTATGATGGCCGGGAACTAAACATAAAAGTGGGGCGGTTTGCGCAAACCGCCCCACTTTTTGATTTCTCCGAGGTTAAATTTGGAAACAGCAACCCACATCACAGAGTTTGATTCGTTTACACGGTATTTATCCGCAAAGAAAACGGTCGATGACCGCGCCCTGAACAAACACGTTTGGGAGGCGATGGCCGCCGCTTTGCCTGCGGCTACAGCGGCCAAACCGTTGCGCGTCTTGGAAATTGGCGCAGGGATTGGCACGATGGTTGAACGGCTGGCGGCGCAAAACGTGTTGACACATGCCCACTATACGGCCGTTGACACAGACCCAGCCAACATCGCCGCCGCCCGCCAACGCCTTGGCACGCTGCCCGCTTCCATTCACCTGGAATTGGTCACGGCCGATGCCTTTGCTTTCGCCGCCAATGCACACAGCACACGCACCTGGGATTTACTCATTGCCCATGCATTTCTCGATCTGGTAGACATCCCTGCGGCACTGCCACAGCTGCTGCCGCTGCTCGCTCCTGGCGGCGCATACTACTTCACCATTAACTTCGACGGGAACACCATTTTGCAGCCAACCATTGACGCCCCCTTTGATAAACACATTGAGGCGCTCTACCATCGCACGATGGACGAGCGCCTCACCAATGGCAAACCATCTGGTGACAGCCAGACAGGCCGTCACATGTTCCACCAATTACGCGCCGCAGGTGCATCCATTCTTGCCGCTGGCAGCTCGGACTGGGTTGTCTTTGCCACAGCCAATGGATACCCTGCTGACGAGGCTTACTTTCTACACTTTATCGTCAATACGATGTATGGGGCGCTCAACGGTCATCCTGAACTTGATCAGGAACGCTTTAGCCGCTGGATTGCGCAGCGCCACGCCCAAATTGAGCGTGGCGAACTGGTTTACATTGCGCATCAGTTGGATTTTTACGGCCGTTTCCCCACACCCTAATCGCGCCAATTAAACAGCAGTGGCAACGGCCGTACACAACAGCACCAACACCGCACAAGCCAGGTTAACACGCAGCAAGCGCATCTCTTGTTGGTGCAATGCGCTTTGTTCGTCGACGGCCAACTGCGGCCGTTTTTCCGCCAGCAATTTCACCCGATCCAACGCCGGATATAGCGAGAATTGCAAATAGCCACCCAACAGCACCATGCCACCAAAAGCGATATGTTTGACCAAAATCGCTCCCGCCCACAAGCTGTCAATGGTTAGAAAGCCGCTGTAGTTTGGGTCTTGCGTCATCTGTACAAAACCAGTCAACAGCAGCAGTACCAGACTGCCATTGGCCCAAGGCAAAAATCGCTTTTGCAGAGCCAGCCATTGGTTATTGTCGAGTGTCTGCTGCCGCAGCGCAGGCCAGGCGACAAACAAAAACAAGGTCTGCCCACCCAACCAGACGACCGTTGCCAGCAAATGAACCCAATAAGATGCCACTAAAACCCAAAATGACATTTACTTCTCCATATCGCGCAGCGCGTAATATGCAGGGCGCGGTGTCCCATCCGGCAGGACAACCGACCACCACCACTGCTCATCAGCCTGTGTCCACTCATAATCGGCGATGTAAACCGTCGTCATCAAGCCAATCCAGGGCTGCCAGTTTTCTTTCGCAAAGCGGTAAGCACGCACCAGGTAATCGGCTTGCGTTGCTTCATCGACGGCATACCACGTATACCCCTCGTTTACCTGATCCAGCGTCCACCCCATTTCCAGGATGGCGACTTGCTTATAGCCATCGCCATTGGCGACCATGATGGCACGCATATCTTCGACATGACGGAAGGCAAACCAACGGCCGTTTCCAAACTCCGAACTCGTTGCCACCTCATCAGGACTCATCTCCGGCGGCGCTTTATACCCCGGTGCATGAATCCCCAACACATCAAAGTAAGCGCCAGCCCCCGCCGCATACATCCCTTGTAAAAACTCCGTATCCGGCATTGCCACGGGCAGCGGCGTTCCCGTAGGCGCTAACCCGGCCGAAATCACAATCGCTCCCGGATCCGCTGTCTTAATGCCTTCATAGCAAACGCGCAGCAGTTCCGTATAAGCCGCCGGGTCAGGTGGTTGATTGCCCCATTCCCGGCTCAAGTTTGGCTCATTCCACACCTGGTAAGCAGCGATACGGCCGTGGTAACGTTCCGCTACCGCATAACAATAATCGCCAAAATCCTGGTAATTGGCTGGCGGCTGATTCTCCCCAATGCGATCCGACGGCAAAGATGCCACTGCCCATAATGGGTTTTGATCCAATCGCACCACCATCTGCAAGCCAGACTGCTCCACCATCTGCACGATCAAATCGGTACGATACCAATCAAAGGCTCCTTTTTCGATGCCCTCAATTTCGCGCCAGGGGAATTTTTGCTTCACCCAGCCAAAACCCATGTCACGCACCAATCCCAAATCACGCTGAGCAATATCTGGCTTCCACCACAAAAACGTGTGAATCCCATAAGCGGGAGAATTAAACAGCGGCTGCACCGGCTCATTCCCCATCAGCGCCGTAGGCACTGGCGTCGCCGGCACAACCGATGTTGGCGTTGGTGGCAGCGGCGTCTTGGGAATGTCTGTCTTGCACCCCGTCCCAAACAAAAACAACAAAAGAAGAAGGTATATTGGACGTGGGAAATTCCAGAGCAATAACCGCCCTGGAATATCCCACTTCATTTGTGCGTTTCTCAGTTGGTTTTCTCCATGTCGGCGATAGCGTTAAATGCAGGACGCGGCACGCCGTTGATGTCGATGATACTGTAAGGAACGGGGTCATCCGTAGGCCCGCCCCCTTTATTGCCAAAATCAAAGTTAAACAAAAATGCAAGCCAGACATTGCCAGAGCTGCGCATCTGCTGATAAGCCTGCACAATGTAATCAGCCTGCTCTTGCAAGGTGTTGTCTTGTGCAAACTCAAACCCTGGCGGGTACGCGTCATACCCTTCCATGGTGGCCCAACCGAACTCGGTTACACAGAGCTTTTTGGCCGGATCATATGCCTGCACTTTTTGGGCATAGGTATCGAGCGTTGTCTTAAAGCTCCAACTGTGGTGCGGATTGTCAAATGGGCCACGGAAAATGGCGGTCGCCGATTCGGCCGTTGCCCCAGCCTGGTCAAAAGCGACATCGGGGCCGATGTTGTACCCATTGTGGTGTACACCGACACAGTCCGCATAATCGAGCAATCCAGCAGCCAGGGCGCGATCCAGATATTCAAAATCATCTGCCCAACGCACCCAGTCGCCGCTGCCTGTTGGGGATAACGCGCCGCTGATCACGATGATGTCTGGGCTGTTGGCTTTAATGGCGCCATAAGCGAGGCTGAGGAAACGCACATAATCTTCCGGGCTAATGCCATTGGCGCTGGTCCATTCACGATCCAGGTTTTGCTCGTTCCACACTTCAATGGCATCTACTTTGCCGCTGTAATGCGCCGTTAATTCCGTCATGAATTGGGCATAAACGTTGTAGTCATCGGGCGGGCCATTTTCGCCACCGGCGGCACGCGTCCATTCTGGCGCACCAACCACGCTCAACATCAGGCGCAGCCCGTTTTTGTGCGCCTCATCGACAACGCCATCATAAAAGAACCATTGATATGTTTCTGGGTCGGGCTGCACCAACCACCACTGCACCTGCACTTTCACCCAATTTAAGCCGAGTTGGTCGGCAATTACATGCATGTCTTGGGCGGGGTCGCCAATACCGGCTAAACCATGCGCCTGAATGCCATAACCGAATTTATCGGCAGACCAGGGGCCGGTCACAACAGGCTCGGAAGGGACAACGGCCGTTTCCGTGTCTGTGCTTTCCGTGATCACCGGTGGGGCCAATGTGGGCGGAACGGCCGTTTCTTCCGCCACTGTCACCTCAGCAGGAGCCTCGACCACAGGCACATCCCCAGTGCGATCCTCAACCACCGGCTCCTCTGAACCCCCACAAGCCGCCAGCAAGAACAACAACACCATTGCTAAAACAAAAATTCTCTTCTGTTTCATCGTTTACCTCTCTTTGGACAAAAAGGCGCATTCTGGTTTGCAACAAACCAAAATGCGCCCCATTTTGCCGATAATCAGAAATCAGTCACCAATCAGCAATTACCGATCACCGACTACTGCATCAAACTATCGTCCCCCCGTCACCTGGCGCAGCGTCTCGCACGCCGGGCAACTCCCGCCAGGACGGATAATGGCATACCCTGCCTGCGGATCATCACCCCAGGTGGTAGAGTCCACATTCCAGACAATCATCAGGCGCACTTTGCCACTGCTTGCTGACAGGCTGGCTGCTTCTGCCAACCACTGCGCCTGCTGCGCTACAGTCACATTACCGGCCCACGAGAAATTACCCGGCAGCGAACCATAGCCTTCACTCGTCAAAAAGCCCAATTCCGTAAAGCAGAGCGGGCGCGAGCCACCAATGGCATTGGAATACGCATTGACCATCCCCCAGAAATAGCGGGTGTAATGTTCGCTGCGTGGATCACCGCTGGTCTGATTGGGCGAAATGATCCCTTCGTTGTAGTGAACGCCAAGGCAATCCATGTAACTGGCTGCACCAGCCGCCGCCATGCCCGCCACGTATGGCGCATCATCGCAGCCTGTCGCCCCACAACCACCGCCAAAGTAACCGGTAGGAGCCGGAGCACCGCTAACCACCAAAATGCTGGAATTAGCCGATTTGATGGCATTGTACGCTGGCTTGAGCATATTGTTGACATAAGATGATGGGTCGATCTGACCAGAAGGCCATTCGGCATTGATGTTTTGCTCATTCCAAACTTCAATGGCGTTTGGCGGATCGGGGAGCGAGGCAACGCCACGCAAGAACTCGACATAAGCCGTAAAGTCAGGCAAACTGCTTGGATAAGGCGCACCGGGGATACTGAGCAAAATCTTGAAGCCAGCGTTGTGTGCTTCCGAAATCATCCCGGCAACATCTTGTGGGCTGCCACCTGGCCCCCACTTATATTGGCGCTTCACCCAGGTCATGCCCGCATAGCTCATCATATTGTAAGGCGCACCAAAGATTTGCCCGCCCAATTCAAAGCCAGTGTTGCTAATAGGAGCAACCACAGGCGGCGGTGAAGAAGTGCCACCACCATCACCAGGATTTGCCGCAACCAACGGCGGTGCTTCTTTCACCGGCAAGTCCGATACGGCCAAATTGGCATTCACCGTGACCAATGAGGCGAAAACCCAACCTTCGGTTTCGCCATCGGGCATGATGATCGCCAACCAGGAAGCATCTTCACTGCGACCGGTCAAAGTAACGCGGCTGCCCGCTTCCAACCCACCAGCAATAGTGCCATATCCCAAACCAGGGCCAACACGGACGTTCGCGCCGGTATTGACGACCGCATCAGCATCGCCAGGATTAAAGGTTGTCGGCGTGGTTTCTTCTGCTGGCGGTTCCTCTGTTGTCTCTGTTGTTTGGACTTGCACCAGGGATTCTTCAACCACTGGGCCAGCAACCGTCACGGTCATCGCGCCGAGGCTGGCAAGGGTGTTACCCAGGGCAAAATCAGCGTTAATGCTGTATTCCCCTGCGGCGGCGCTGCCATCCCAGGCATAGGTTAAATTGCCACCGGTATCACTGGCAAGGACGCCGCCTTCAGCGTCACGTACTGTCCAAACGATAGCGGCATCGGTGGGCTGCGGCGCTGCGGCCGTTCCCTGCAAACTGGCTAAGGCGGCGGCGTAACCAGGGCCATTGGTGACGTTACCCAAGCCAGTGACCATGACGCCGCGTAAGTTATAGCGTGTCACAAAGCGGGCACGATGGGCCAGGGAAGCTTCGTGTCCCAGCCAGACGTAATGCGTCTGACCACTGACATCGTAGCTGTATTTGTAGGTCAGGCTGACGCCATCCCATTCTAAGGGGCCGGCCGTACCGGAGAGGGCAACCTCAACGGCCGTTTCCGGTTCCACCGACTCGCCACCCGCCACAAACTGCAAATCGCCAAAATTAGCCAGAGCCGCATCGTTGCTCATGGCAACAAACGCCTCGCCCAATCCGTCTACGGCATTGGCCGTGACTACTGGCGTTAATTTATTGCGATCAACGCGGGTAATGGCATAGCTCAAAATCTGGTCTACCAGACCATTATCAGCATAGGTATTGGGGTTTAACGGAAGTTGCAGGTAAACAATGTCGGCCAATTGTCCAAGAGCGACCCAATCTTGCCCGCCCGTATTCCAATTATCGGCCGTGCCGGTTGGTGACGCCAGGACGACGCCTAACTGCAACCCTTGTGCATGGAGTGCTTCAACCAGGGCACGCACAAAGTCAGTGAAAACGGCCGTTTGTCCGGCACTCGCGCCCTGATAATCCAACAAGACACCGGCAAAATTACCGGCAGCGGCGCGGCTCGCTAACTCACTCACATGCGTCGCCTGTGCATTCGTGTCGCCGAGCAGCGCTGTCAACGAATCTGTATCGATAATGATGCCCGTGTTCGTCACGCGCATTAGCTGCGAATAGGGGCCAGATGGCACAGCAACCACGTCACCGCTCAACACACCATTGCCGGTGAGCGTCAACGTTCCGGCGGCAACTTCATTAAGCACTGGCAGCAAATCCGTCACAAACTCTTGTGTGGGCAGCAGTTCAGCCCCAACAACAAGTGCTGCGGGGTCTGTGGCTTGCTCAATGAGGGCAACTGTTTGTGGCTGGTAGCCCGCATCAACAACAAATTGGGCGGTTGTGGCGTCGAAGTGGCTGGGCAAAAATGTCCAGGCTGCGCCATCCCAACTAACCACATCCAGAGCAGCCACATTGTCTACGGCGTCTGGCAAGGGCAAGGCAACCGGTTCTGCCGCAGCACCATACGTCACATTGTAGACATCCCCTTTGACAACAGCGCCAGCCGGGGCTGTGGGCGGGGTATCGACCATGACCATGCTGGTGCCGGTAGCGGTCGTGGCTTCTGCCTCTGCGGTCTCTACCTCAGACTCTGTGCTGCTAACGGCCGTATCTCCAGCCCGATCCGGGACTGTGACTTCTTCCGCATCTGTGCCATTCCCGCGAAAAATCAGGAACAGCCCGGCAATCACCAGAATGACGACGAGGGCAAAGCCTGCAATTAACAGACCTGTCGATCGTTTCGTTGTTTCCTCTTGCATAATCCTATTTCTCTCTCCCGGCGAGTCTGTCTTAAAAATTGACAGCACAACAACAAACACCTGCTGTCAGACAAACCCACCTGAACTGCGAAACCGCTTGTTTCGTACAAATAACATGTCACCACATAAAAAAGCGGCTTAAAGAGCCGCCTTCTCCAGGGTATCGCAATAAAATTCTACCCAAGCCAACAAGAGTTGACAAACAAGGGGGGATTTCAAAGGAATTGCGTGGGGAGATCGGTGGTCAATGGGCCACAAATACTGGGGAAAAACGGGTGTGATTAAAGAATTCATAAAAAATCTTTCATGGTCACACCCTTTTTTGAGAATTTTCTATACATTTATGACGCAGTGCGTTCTATGCGCTTGACACGGAAACGGCCGTTGTTATACTTCTCACCAAAGACCAATTCCCGGTTGCGTACGTGACGTAATGCGTATGGCCAGTCCTGAACGCACAATACGCCATATGCAATCAACAAAACAAGGAGACCGCCATGCCTACCGCAAGTGATATTTTCAAAGAAATGCCCAAACGATTCAATGCCAGTGCTGCTGGCGACATCAACACCACCGTACAGTTTGATCTGTCCGGCGAAGGTGGCGGGCAGTGGCATGCCGCCATTGCCGATGGTGCCATCACCGTCAACAACGGCCCGGCAGACGCCCCGCAAGCCACCCTGATCATGGATGCCGAAGATTTTGTTGCCATGTCCACCGGCCAGTTGAATGCAATGGCTGCCTTCATGAGCGGCAAAATTAAGGTGGAAGGTGATTTGGGCACGATTATGAAACTGCAACCGGCACTCGGCCTGTAGTAGTGACTCTTTTATATGTACAAACAAAAGGCCCGCTTGATGCGGGCCTTTTTGTTTAATCAGGGCCTTGTGTCAGGGCCAGTTCGGGGTAATCCTTGGGTTCGGCCGTTTCCGGATTAACACCAAACAGTTCCAACAACTCCGTAATCAGCCGCGCCTTTCGTTCCGCATCACTGCGTGACCAGGTACGCGCCTTAATCTCCAGGAAATAGCCAGGCAAGGCTGGCTGCGTCACCTGATCCAGATTCACGGCAAAGTCTGTGCCGTGGTAAAGCACATGCCAGCGCAGTCGATCTTTGCACACACCAATCTCTGACTGTGGCGCAAAATATTCACGGTAAAAGCGGAGTGTCCGGTCTGCGGCGGCCAGGAAACGTGAGCGAGACAACATCACCGCATTGGGGAATTGCATACGCTCCTCCTCGCCAATCAATGTCAGGCGGGAGCGCACCTGGAACGGCTCGCCTTGCTCATTGATGAATTCATCCTCGCGATAGCGCAGCCGCGCTACATCCGGATCATCTCCTGAAAAGAAGAAATAGGTGTCATACTGTTTGTAATGCGCGGCACGCACGATTTCCAGTTGGTCGCTTTCTAAAATTGCTTGAATCCGTTCGTGCGCGGTAACGGGCACTTTCACCTGCACTTCAAAGCTCTCTTGCCGCTCCACACCGGAGAGGAAGACCAGTTTGTTGTAGGGGCTGGCTTCCCGTTCGCGCACAAAATCGTCAATTTTGCCAGCGACAACGGCAGCGGCGGCTTTGGTGGCGGCTTCGTCAATGGTTGTCAAATCACGGTCACGCAACAGGAAACGGCCGTTACACATCACATGCACCACATCCGGCGCTTTCGTCGCATAAATCAGGCGCGAATACACAGCCTCAGTTTGATTGTGAAAATGAGGTTGGTTATGCACACCGTCCATATCAACAACAATCACATCCGCCCGCTTGCCCACTTCCAGACTGCCCGTGATCTCCTCCATGTGCAGCGCCCGCGCCCCGCCAATAGTCGCCATCTCCACAGCTTGTTTGGCGGGCAGCATCGTCGGATCATTGCTCGCGGTTTTTGCCAGGAGCGCCGCCAGCCGTGCTTCCTCTAGCATATCCAGGTCATTGTTACTGGCCGGGCCATCCGTGCCCACACCCACCTTCAAACCCATCTCCAACATCTGGCTCACCGGCGCAATGCCGCTCGCCAGCTTCAAATTGCTGGTGGGACAATGCGCCACGCCCGCGCCCGCTTCCTTTAATAAGAACATCTCATCCCGATCCAGGTGAACGCAGTGCGCGGCCAATAATTTGGTATCCAGGATGCTGTTCTTTTCATTCCAATGCACCGTGCGCATATGATTTTGCGCCTGGCAATTTTCGAGTTCCAGCCGCGTTTCACCGATGTGCGTGTGAATGGGCACATCAAATGCACGCGCCAAATCGGCGCAAGCGCGGAGCATTTCTGGCGTGGCGGTATACCAGGCATGGGGCGCTACGGCCGGTTGAATCAGCGGGTGATGGTTCCAACGCTCGATAAAGCGGCGGCAGAGGATAATGGCATCCTCATAAGTGGCGGCATCGGGTGCCGGAAAAACGAGGACGGTCTGGCCTAACAATGCACGCATGCCAACAACGGCCGTTTCCTCGGCAATCGCTTCTTCAAAGTAGTACATGTCGGCGAAAGTGGTCACACCGGAGCGGATCATCTCGGCGCACGCCAGCCGCGTGCCCAATTTCACAAAATCGGGCGTCACGAACTCCCGCTCCAATGGCATCAGGTAGCCCAACCAGACATCGAGGCGCAGGTCGTCATTTAAGCCGCGCAGCAAGGACATGGGCACGTGTGTATGCGCGTTGACCAGCCCTGGCATAATGACCTGTCCTTTGCAATCGACTGTGGTAACGGCCGTATACGCTGCCCCAATTTCCGCCTGTGTGCCCACTGCGACAATGGAATCATCACGCACAGCAACGGCACCCGGCGAAAAAATGTCGTAACGGCCGTTCATCGTAATGACCACACCATTTACCAATAACACATCAACCTGTTCAGGCATCATATCGCTCCTTCTAACCATGCAGCGCGATTCCACAAATCACACCACACCTTTTCACCAGAGAATTAGGAGATTAGAGAACCAGGAAAATCCCCCAAGTCCCTGCACCAGCTTCGCGCTTCATTTATGTAATCTACTGATTATACCGATTCCTGTTATAATCGGAAAACAGCCTCAACAATTTACTTGCAGTGAGCAACGACGTCATGAGAATTATTGATTTAATCGAAAAAAAGCGGGACGGGAATGAGCTATCAACAGATGAGATCAATTGGTTCATCACCGCCTATACGGCCGATCACATCCCCGACTACCAGGTCTCGGCCTTGTTAATGGCTATCCTCTTTCGCGGCATGAACCGCCGCGAAACCGTCGATCTAACACGCGCAATTGCCTATTCTGGCGACCAACTCGACCTGCACGATGTCGCCCCCTTTGTCGTCGACAAACATTCATCGGGCGGCGTCGGTGACAAAACCACCCTCGTCGTGCAGCCATTAGTCGCCGCCTGCGGCATCCCTGTAGGCAAAATGAGCGGTCGCGGCCTTGGTTCCAGCGGCGGCACACTGGACAAAATGGAATCCATCAACGGCTGGCATTTTGAAATGAGCCTGGAACAATTCAAGCGCCAACTTGGCAACATCGGCCTCGTCCTCTCCGGACAAACGACGGAACTGGCTCCGGCCGATGGCAAATTGTATGCGCTGCGCGATGTCACCGGCACAGTTGCCAGCATGCCGCTAATTGCCGCCTCCATCATGTCCAAAAAATTGGCGGCTGGCGCTGATGCCATTGTTCTTGATGTGAAAAGCGGCAGCGGCGCCTTTATGCACACCGTCGCAGAAGCCCGCCAATTGGCGCGAATCATGGTCGATATTGGCAAAGACGCCGGACGCAAAACGGTTGCGCTTATCTCCGACATGAATCAGCCATTGGGGCATGCCATTGGCAATGCCCTCGAAGTGCGCGAAGCAATTGCCACCCTCCATGGTGATGGCCCACACAGCTTTTGGGAACATTGCCTGGACGTCGCCGGATACATGCTGCTGCTGGCCGACAAAGCCAGCACATTGGCCGCAGCGAAGGCACAGGTAACGGCCGTTCGCGATCAAGGGCTTGCCTGGCAAAAATTCCGCGACATGGTCGCCGCGCAAGGTGGCGACGTGGCGCAGATAGACAATCCCAACACACTGCCCACAGCCCGCTGTGTCGAGCCAATTTCCGCTCCGCAAACAGGCACCCTGGCGGCAATGGACACCACCGCCATTGGCTGGGCTTGCGTGCGCCTCGGCGGCGGACGCATGAGCAAAAGCGACCAAATTGACCACGCGGTTGGTTTTGTCTTGCCCGCTAAAATTGGCAACCATTTTCAGGCAGGGGAAACGATGGGTTTCATCCATGCCAACGACCCTGACAAATTGAACCAGGCACGCAGCGAAATTTTGGCTGCGCTCACCTGGTCTGATACCCCGGTTGAACCGCTGCCACATATTTATGACGTGGTCACATAAGCACGCATGGAATCGCCCCCTGGCACATAACATGTTCACAGACGGTTCCATGAAGGCTGGCTAAACGCAGGTCTACAAAGGAAAGGGGTTTATGACGAAGATTGGTCTGGCTTTAGGCGGTGGGGGAGCACGCGGCGCGGCTCACATTGGTGTGCTGATGGAATTAGAGCGGCTGGGGATACGGCCGTCTCTCATCACCGGCACCAGCATCGGCGGCATCATTGGCGCATTAGTCGCTTTTGGGCTGCGCACAGATGATCTCAAAGCCCTCTTCAAATACTTCACAGTTGGCAACATTTACGGCCTGCCAGGCGGTACCGCCGCACTCAGCACCAACACCAAAATCGAAAAGATACTGCAAGACGCAATCGGCCGTCCCACCTTTGCCGATCTCAAAATCCCCCTGGCATTGGTCACAACCGATCTTGTCACCCGCAAAGAAGTCATTTTAGATGAAGGCGACCTGATCGAAGCCGTGCTGGCGACGATGGCCCTCCCCGTCATTTTCCCGCCAGTCAAACGTGGCAAGCACATTTTGGCAGATGGCGGCATGCTCAACAACGTCCCCTTCGACATTGCCCGCGCACGCGGCGCGACCTATGTCATTGCCGTCAGCCTCTCCAACAGCGCTCCATATGGCACGCCCATCGAAGAAAGCGCCCCCCCACCCGATGTCATCAGCCGCGCCCTCGCTTTCACCAAACGCCGCCCCACACTTCAGATCCTTTCGGTCATAACCGACATCTGGTCAGATGTCACCCTTAGAACACGGCTGGCGCTTACACAACCAGAGATTTTGCTCGAACCCGACATGGGCACGATTGGTATTTTTGACACACACAGACTCGACGAAGGTGTTCAGGCAGGCCAACAAGCCGTGCGGGCTGTTGAAGCCAGGCTGTTGGCCGATTTAGATTTAATCAACAGCGAACTTGAAGACACACACACAAATCTGTAGCGCGATTGAACCAATCACGCTGCACCCACAAAGGAGGCATAACATGCAGGTACTTGGTATAGATTTTGGTGGGTCAGGCATCAAAGGCGCATTGGTTGATACGGAAACAGGCGAATTAGTCACAGAGCGTATTCGTATCCCCACCCCACAACCGGCAAATCCCGATCTCGTCATCCCCGTCATGAAGCAGCTTGCGCAAGAATTTAGCTACAACGGGCCAATTGGCGTGGGCATGCCATCTCGTGTCTTGGATGGCATTGTGACCAGCGCCGCCAACATTGACGATGCATGGATCAATTATCCGGGGCAAGAGGCTATTGCTCAGGCGACGGGCTGTCCCGTTACGCTGCTGAATGACGCCGATGTCGCCGCCATTGCAGAGATACACTTTGGGGCGGGTCGCGGCGAAAAGGGCATTGTAATGGTCTTCACCCTGGGCACAGGAATTGGCAGCTCCATGTTTGTGCATGGGCATCTGGTGCCGAATCTGGAATTGGGGCATCTCTATTTGCGCGGGCAAAAGCTAGACGCCGAGTATTATGCATCGGATCGCATCCGCCAGGAAAAAGAAATGAGTTGGAAAAAATGGGGGCGGCGCCTCAATGTTTATTTCCAACACATTGAGTTCTTGTTTTCACCGCAGTTAATCATTATCGGCGGTGGCGTCAGCAAAAAACATGCCAAGTTTTTGCCTTATCTTGACTTGCGGGCGCGTGTGACGCCAGCGGTGCTGCGCAATGAAGCTGGCATTGTCGGCGCAGCCGTGGCGGCGATCACGGAGGAAAATTAAATGAAACGTTGGCTCACAACACTTGGATTTCTTTTGCTGGGATTGGTTTTAGGCGTATTGGCTAATCAATTGCTGGCGCAGGGTGATGAGCTAAGCGCTAATCCTGACGCGCCGGTCGTCGCCATGGATGGCAGTTTTACGTATCAGGGTGAACTGCAAGACGGCAACACGCTTATTGATAATGTGTGTGATTTTCAATTTAGCCTGTGGGACGCGGCGAATGGCGGGGCACAGGTTGGCAGCACGCAAACGAGTGGTGGTGTTGTGGTCAGTAACGGCCGTTTCGCCATCCTTCTCAACAATCTCAACCAATTTGGCAGTAATCCATTTAGCGGTGACGCGCGTTGGCTGGAAATCGCCGTGCGCTGCCCATCTGGCAGCGGCACTTACACCATGTTGACGCCACGTCAGGCATTGACAGCAGCGCCTTATGCGCACGGGCTGCGCCCCGGAGCCGTAATTTCTGGGCTGGTTTCCGGCGGCGGTGCAGGCTTGCGCGTCGTCAACACAATGACCAGCGGCGGCAATCATGGCATTGTTGGCGAGACAGAAGCGGGCGGTGGGCGCGGCGTTTTTGGCTATGCCAGCGCCAATTCTGGCGCAACGGTCGGCGTCTATGGACAGGCCGATTCGGCCAGCGGCAGCGGTGTGGTCGGTGTGTCTGATGCGTACAGTGGCAGCGGCTACACAGCGGGTGTTGTCGGTGTGTCGAACACCAATGCGGGCGTTATTGGCTACAGCAATGGCAGCACGGTACCGGCAATTGCTGGCTACCACGGCGGGAACGGCCCGGCCATTTATGGCAGTGGTGGTGGGGCGTATGCGGCTGTCGAAGGGCTGCGTAGTGATGACGGAACGGCCGTTGCCGGGTATAGCAGTGGCGGCACCGGTGTCTATGGCTATGGTGGCAATACACCCGGTGGCTATGGTGGCTATTTCATTCATGAAGGGGGCGGCTACGGCTTGTATGCGCAAGGCAATTTGAACGATTCAATCCGCGTTGGCGCATCCAATGACGACGGCATTCAGGTCTCGGACGGAGTTGATTATCCCAATTACGGCGTGTATGTACCCTCGCCCGGTGTACCAGAAACAGCATTGCTGGTGCAGACAGCCGAGGTTAATGGCGAATGGGCGCTCAGCACCCAGGATAAAATTCAAGCTGCAAATGTCACGTTTCAATCGTTGACGTTGTTGGCACAGGTTGATGGAGCAGATGCGCTTAGCGCAGGGGATGTGGTCGCTGTCTCTGGCATTGCCACGCCTTTACCAGACAGTCACGAGCAAATGCCGCTCGTTCGCCTGGCAGATGCAAGCACATGGACAGGTGTTGTTGGCGTGGTCGAAACGCGCATGCTTTACCAGGTCGCGCCGGGCAAAGAGGTGGAAGGGGAAATGATCTGGCACAGCACTGATGGCCTCGCGCAGCCGGGAGATTATGTTTCGCTGACGATTTATGGTGTGGCACAGGTGAAGGTGGGGGAAACGGCCGTTTCATCTATCACTTCCGGCCAACGCCTGACAGCAGCGGAAACACCGGGTTATGCCCGTGCCTTACGCACAGAAACCATCAACGGCATGGTCATTAGCGAAGGTGCGCCCGTCATTGGCATTGCGCTGGACAGCCCTGACCCGGCAACGGGTCTTGTGCCGGTTTTAGTCACGCTGCGCTAGGGTGACAGCCATGAAACGCAACTATATCGTTTTTTTGGTGACGGTTGTTCTCTGCTTGTTGTTGGTCGGTGTGGTAACGGCCGTGCCCACAGCCCTCAACATTCCCTGGTGGACAATGGACAACGGCGGCGGCACATCGAGCGGTGGCGGCTACACACTCTCTGGCACAATTGGACAGCCAGAGGTAGGCATTGTGCAAAGCGGCAGCTACACACTGGGCAGCGGCTTCTGGCAAGGGGGCGAAATCCCCGACACGAACCTCATCTTCCTGCCGCTTATCCAGTAAACAAGAAACAGTAGACATCTCTACGTAGAAAAAGACAGCTTTTCGCCGATCGAGACAGAACGTCTCGGCGAAAGCTGTCTTTTTTCTTGCTGTTTAGGCCAGCAGCACATAACTTTTACAAGTTAGGATGCTAAAACAAGTTGGGCAAGATTGGTTCAACCTTCGGAGATTGAACCAATCTAAATGGACAAGTTATTTAGCCCACGTTCCTCAAGGTTTGAGAACCACAGGCAAATACAATGCATATGGAGGCCCAACAACAAAAGCGGTTGTCGTGAGTGTCGCCGTTTGGGTGATGTTCGGGTCAAATTGAGACGAGACCGTCACCGTCGTTTCAGAGGGCGTATTTTCGGCCGTGATGGGTATTTGGACAACCACGGTAAACGCTTCACTTTGGTTTGGCAGCAGTTCTCCAGTGCTAACGATGGAAGGTGTTGCCGACCAGGTACCACTCACAGCAATCGCAAACGTATCCGGGCCATTGCCCATATTACGTACTTCCAGAGTGTACGTCACCAGTTCTCCGGGCTGACCGTTGCCACTATCGGCTGCGGGAATCAAGGAAACCGCAGCAAACTGCTCACCCACTTCCAATGTTACTGGAAAAGTAACTGGTGAAAGTTGGGCGGGATCATCATGTTCCAGGGCCAACACAGCTTCATAGGTGCCGAGCGCCAGATCGTTGGAGTCAATTACTAATGTCATTTCCTGGGCCTGATGACCGGCAATCATGCCAGAAGGTGGAGATGCGGTTATCCAGGGCACCTCGCCATAGGCTGGTTCTGCTAACCAGGTAAAAACATTCAACGCAAACACGGCATTGTCGGCCTGCCCTATAGAGTAATTGGAAAAAACACTACTATCGATAACCACCATCTTGCCGCCATTTTGTTCTTGGGCCACAGCCTGCGGCATGTCGTTGGTATCATATACAGTGACAACGGCAGCCTCTGTAACCGTAAGAAACGCATAACTGTACTCGAGATGGATGGCATCAACACCAATGGTCGTGGGGTGAGGAGCAATGTTTGTGGTGGTGCCAGAGCTGTAACTGCAACAATCGTAAAGAATATTGTAGATACCGGCCACCTGATATGCTGTACCACTCTGACTGCTATGCACCAACACAGCGCCCCCCGCTTCCATCCAGTCGGATATAGCTTGCAGCTCGGCAAATGTCCAATCCATATACCCGCAGCAGTCCACCCACAATACATCCATATTGGCGAGCGAGTTTGCCGTGATGGGATAGGCAAAATTTTCGGTGATGATCCCACCGGCAGCATTAATGTCCGCGGCCAATGTGCTGTAATCATACAAATCACTCTCACCATGGGCGCGGTCATACATGATGATTTTGCCATTCAAATCGTATGGCGAACGGCGTTGGTGTAGGGCGGGCGGGATTTCATACCACTCATAAGCCAGGGGTAAAGGGCCGCCATTGGTAATGACAAAAGTATGGGAGAAAACAATGCCAGGAATGGTGGGGATGGTGAGGGCTTCAGGTAAGCCTTGCAAACGGGGTTGGGCAAGTTCCAAAGCCACATCTTGCACCACGACCCCCTCTATAGGAATGGTAATGGTGTATGTCTGCGTGATGTAACCTGTCGCCCAGACCACCAGATCGTAAATGCCGGGATTCGCCCAAATAGTGTAGTCGGGCGCAGCCGTCCCAGTGTAGACGCCTGCTAATTGTACGGTTGCCGTTACGGGATCGCCTGTCCATAGATCGGAAACTGCTCCGGTGACACGCCCCATACCAGTCGCAGGGGACACAGTCATCGTTACGGGGACGCTTTGACGGCCGTTTACGGGCGCATTGCTGTCAACGAGGAGCTCCGCTGTATAAACGCCAGGCTGCTGCCAAGATGCATCAAAGGTAACTTGCACGGCTGTCGCCGTGTAACCCGGTACTGTCCCGGAAACCGGCTCAATAACCAACCACGGCACATCCTCATGCTGCCACATGTACATATCCAGCAAGCTGTTTTCCAAAATCGGGGCAGCATCCCAGCCATAAGCCCAGGCGATCTCCAGGGTTTGACCAGTGAGCAGGATGCGACCAACACCCATCTCATAATCCACCAGGGTTGCCTCGCCGTAAACCGACGATTCGGCAACAACCAGCGCATTTCCGGGCAAGTTTGTGAAATAATTATGGCTGGCCGACGAGCCGCTTATAAGATTCGGTACGCCAACCACCCAGGGGTGATCGGGCAGCTGCACATCATTGTAATCATCAGGGCCATAATGATTGACCAGGCCACCCGGCACCAGAGGTGTATCCCCTGTCGTCCCGGAGAGCCACAACGCGCCGCCGCTCATTACATAATCTTCAAAGCGGTCGATGTACGTGTTCCAATTAATGTAAAAATTGGTCGGCTGCACGCCAGGCACAATAATTAAATCGTAAGCAGAAAGGTCCAGCGTCGCCATCATACTTGAGTCTACTTGATCGTAAGCAATTCCATGCGCGTTGAGGATTTGCTGGATCACGTCATACCCCCAAGGGTATGAATCCTGAATGATCAGGACGGCGTTCTGATCCAGGCGCGTTGGCGGCGTCACTTCTGCCAGTGGGCCAAGGGCGGGTTGACTGCTGGTTAATCCTGGATTCACGGCGGCGGGAAGTCGAGTTTGCCATACATGGAAAGGGGGTGCGTGGCCTGTAACGGCCGAAAACATATCATATGTCAGCGGGGCAGGCCCCGCATTGGTGAGGGTCAGCACCCGTGTGGTCATTTGCCCCATATCTTGCGAGACAGCCATTTCTTCATGGGTGACATACAGCACCGGCACATTGAGCACCAGGGCAAAGTCTTCCAACAGCCCGCTTTGGGCAACGATGTTAACGGCACGCGTTTGCGTAACATAGCCATCCGCGCTGACCTGCAAGGTGTAACTGCCAGCTTCTAGCCACAATTTATAATAGCCGCTGCCAGCGTCCGCAGTAACTGTGTAGGGTTGCCCTTGGGCAATAATTGTCGCCGCCAGTGGCAGGCCGGTATCGGCATCCGTCGCCGTGCCTTCTACCCAACCCATGCTGGCAGCCGGTTCTACTGTCAGGCTCACAGGGACTGTTATTTGAGGCTGATTGGGTTGGTTCGTACGCGCCACCAGCTCACACGAGTACACGCCGGGCTGTAAGTTGTTGCTGTCAAAGGTGGTGGTTACGGCCGTATCGCCATTGCTGGAAATGGTACCGGAGATAGGATTCACCGTGAACCATTCATTTTCGACCTGACCGGCAGTGGCCCAACCAATAGCGTTACGAATAAGCTGAGTATTGCCAGCATCCCACCAGACCACCAAGGATTCGCCAAATACGACACTGCGGGCTGTGCTATCGTAGGCCATGACATAATAAGACCCATCATCTCCCTGGACAATCCAGGTGGCTCCTCCGGCCACATACCAATCATTATCCCCATCATTAATACTGTAAAGCGTGGTAATACCACTGCTAATGGGATGCGCCTGATTTGCGGTTCCGGGATAAAAATCTCCATCCACGACATTTGTCAGGCCAAACACGGTTAATAAATCAGTGCGGGCGGGGGGAGAGAGATCATCCATGTCGTCCATCCCCAGGATAACAGAATGGCCCGATTCATAATATTGGCGCAGTGCTGCGGCTTCACTTTCCGAAATACTAGAATCAGATTCGGCAAGGATGACCGCATCATAAAGCTGCAATGTAGCCAGCGTATAATCATCGCCGATGTCTGTAAACGCATACTCTTCCAGGTCAGCATCAGACCCTAACCGGTCGATCATGTTAGAAGAATAGCCGCCACCTACTGCCAGATTGGTGAGCTGGATCACGAATTCAAACGTGCCGGTCACGCCATTGCCATTACTAAAGGTGAGATTTTGCGTGGTGATACTGTTTACCAGTTGGGTGCTGCTGAGGGTTTCGGGCGACACCGTGATCTGAGGAGGGGCATAGGCGCGGGTCGTGACCATAGCCGTATCCGCATACAGCGACGGGCTGGTAATGGATGTGGCATAGACGGTGACGCTGTCCGTATCGTACCAGTTGGCGCTTAACGGCACAGTGACATTGACCGTGAAGGTGAGCCTTTCCCCCGGCATCAAGGGGCCTACCTGTGTGGTTGAAAGCAGCGAATCCCAGGTTGAAGCGCCCAAAGCGAGGTCATAGCTGTCGCTGATGTCGGTGGCATTCACGACAGTCAGTTCATGCAGTACCAATTCCCCAATGGAGCCATCCCCGATTGGGAAAGGGGGGAGCAAGGCGAGGCCGCTCACCGCGAATTCTGGACAGATGGCAATACCACGAGCGGTACTGCCGCCTACGGGCACCTGGAACAGTACGTTGTAAGTCGTGGCGTTTACCACCGGGACCAGGTTAGTAATATTGCCCAGATATAGTTCCGACCCGTCACAATTAACGGCCGTTGCCCAAACCGTATTGACATCAGAAATGGTCGTCTCCGCTGTCAGAGTAGGAATATCGAACACACGGACGCCATTACCCAAACTGCCGGCAAACAATTTTTGTCCATCCGGCGTGATGGATAAACCGGTTAAAGGGTCGCCGTTCACCGCTATCGTCGTCACCAATGTATTGGTGTTGGCATCTATGACGTGCAGGCCAGCTCCCCACCGATCGCCAGCAAAGATCAACTGCCCATCTGGGGTTATCGCAACATCCCAGGGATCACCCCCCACAGCGATCGTATTCACAACCGCCAACGTATTGGCGTCAATCACCAGGATAGATCCATTTGTTGAAGTGGCATAGACCACATCCCCCAAGAGATTAACCGCCAGACTGCGCACACTGCCCGCAGTAGAAATCACACTGGAAACAGTCAGTGAAGCGGTGTCAATGACTGCGATTTGAGAGTTATAGCGGCTGCCCACCAGGGCATACGCGCCCCCTTGCACAAAAGTTATGTCATCAGCATTAGAAATATTGGAGATATTGGTGACGACGGTATTTCCGGCTGTTTCAATTACGACAACACTGCTCGAGAAATCACAACTGACGTAGAGATAGGCTTCATCGGGAGAAAGGGTCGCTCGCCAGGGGAAGTTACAGCCACTGGCGCCAACGTCAATGCTTCCCAAATAAGCATGCGAGGTCGTATCAATCATAGCCACCTGATTGCTGCCAGACATCGCCACATAGGCGCGGCCCACAGCCTCAGGTGTAGACGGAAGACGCTCATCGTTTGCGGCCATCGTTAAAGGCATCAAGAGCGAGGTAAACAACAGCACTGTGACGCCAGCGATCAAGACACAGACCATTTGCCTGCACAAGACACTCCGTTGTCTATTCATTTTGTTCCTCCAAATTTCGGGTAATTTGCTCGTACTCCCCAAAACACAGAGGTGCATCACTGCCATAACATCACAAACCAGTGTTTCGATGCTTCATCGACCACTAAATTTGAAAGGTTCGCAATATTATGATAATAAATAATGAGTAGATTGTTTGGTGTTTAGGAGAGGTGCAAGTTTTGAGGCCCCATTGCCTTGCGATTCATTGTAACATTTTACACCATCATTCACAATTCTTTCCAGGCGTGGCGCAGGCATAAGAAGGCGCCGCAACATTTGTCGCGTATAGCGCTAGCGGCGTCTTAAAGTAAGATGCAATATGTATCAAAAACAGAAAAATGAGGTCAACCCCATGACCAACATTTGTTATACTTAGGACATGGTGCTGAAAAACAAGCCGGGACAACGTTTGGCCTTCCTGCCAACGGCCAATATTCATGCATTGGCCGAATGTCTCGCAGCCCTGGCAAACGGTGATGGTGGCCTGATTGTGCTGGGGCTAGACGAAGAGGGGCAGGTAACGGAAACAATTTGGGATGAGGAGGCAGAGGGAGCGCTGCGTGAAGCAGCCCGGCTTTGTCGCCCGCCAGTTCCCAGTCAATGGCAGCCTGTCGAAACCAAAAATGGTGTGTTGATCGGCATTAACGTGCCGCGCAGCCCCGATTTGCACAGCCTGGAAGACGGCCGTGTCCTGATACGCAGCGGCAACTGGAATCGCCCCCTGTCCGGTGACGAAATTCGCAATCTGGCGGCCAGCAAAAACACGGCCGAATTTGAAACAGACATCGTGCCCGGCGCACGCCCCGACGACTTAAACCCCGACACCATCCGCGAATACCTGGAAATGCGCGAACGGCGTGGTGCCGCCAAAATCACCGACCTCGATCAGCTTCTCTTTGAAATTGGCGCTACTGACCGTGAAGGGAACCCGACCACCATCGGTATCTTGCTCTTTGGCAAAAACCCACAAGCATTTTTCCCACAAAGTGGCGTGGTTTTTGTTAAATTTCCCGGCACCGAACCACGCGGCCCAGATGGCGGCATCGGATACGGCCGTCGCGATGAACTGACCGGCCCCTTAGCGCGTATCGTTGAGCGTGCCTGGAACGTCGTGTTCGAAGAAATGCGCGTGGGAGCAACCGTCAACAACCTCAGCCGTGAAGAATTAACCGAATATCCGCGCTTTGCCGTGCGCGAGGCATTGGTCAATGCCGTTGCCCACCGTGATTATCGCATCAGTGGTCGCCGCATCGAGATTCGCATGTATGCCGACCGCCTGGAAATCATCAGCCCTGGTGGGCTGCCCGGCTACATGACCCTCGACAACCTGGTCGAAGAGCATTTTTCGCGCAATCCCCGTCTGGTAAATGGCTTATACCAATGGGGGTATATTGAAGAATTGGGGTTAGGCATTGATCAGATGATCGAAGACATGGTGCAGGCTGGTCATGACCCGCCCACATTTCAAGCCATGCCCCATTTATTTACCGTAACACTTTCCAATAAGCAAGAACGGCCGATTACCCCACGCTGGACACATAGCATGAACGAGCGCCAAACAAGAGCACTGGCGTTTATTCGTGAAAATGGTAGTATCACCAATCGAGATTACAAACAACTGTGCCCGAACGTTTCTTCCGAGACGCTGCGACGCGATTTGGCAGATTTGGTTGAACGGGGCATTGTCTTAAAAATTGGCTCTAAAAAGGGAACCAACTACATTTTGAAGTAACCATTGATGCCGCCTAACAGATTCACCATTGTCTGCTTGCGCTGCATCTTACACGCAGTTATCCAAAAATATCCCACATTTTATCCCACATTGAATGTGGGATATTTTTGGGAAATGAAACGGACATGACTTTAACACAGCAATTCATCGTCGTTTCCATATTCCCCCTCAGCTTTTTGCTCATGATTGCCTATGTATGGCGATCAGAGGTCAAGCAAAGGCCCCTGTTAATGCGTTGGTCATTAACGCTTGTTGTGGCTGCCATTTGGGCTAGCAGTTTGCTGCGTTTGTATGGCGGTCTGGCCTTTACCCCAGCCATTATTTTCACCTGGCAAGTAGCTGGCAATTACGCGCTCAACCTGATGGCGCTTGGCGTTTTGTTGACAACGGTTACATATTTGTCCACTCCGCATGAACGCAGCCTCCTTGTCATTGGCGTCAGTGGATTGTTCATCGTGTTTAGCCTGGTCATCGATCCAAACATTTGGGGCAAATATATCCCAGATTTCACACTGGCAAATCAAAATATACGCCATTTTGATTTGTGGGCGGCTGTATGGATCGTGAGTTGGCTGCTGCCGCTGTTGTCAGCCTGGCTGGTGACGCGACAGGTAAGCACGTCCCTTCCCCTCTCGTTATATCGCAACAAAATTAGCTATTGGTCGCTCATGTTGTTTTTGTTGTTTGGCGGCGGCGCGCTGGCCTCTGTGCAACAACCAAACCAACCCGCCTGGCAAGAACTGGGGCTGTTGTTCATTTTACCGGCGATGCTCTTGGGAACGATTAGCATTGCACGCAGTCAACTCCCCGACTTGCAGCTGGCGCTGCGACAAATTTTGCGCCGCCTCTCAGGGACGCTCATTATTTTTGGGCTGACTTGGGTGGCGCTTTGGTTCATTACCGAGCGTTTGGAAGAGATTCCCCTGGCTATCAGTCCCAATTTGTTGCTAGTCCTGACGGCGGCATTGTTTGCCGGTATGTTCACCTTAACTTATCGGCTGGTGAACGATGTTACCCGTCGTCTGTTTTTGCCGTCGGCGGCGCAGCAGGCCGTCGTCATGACAGACTACGCGAACATTGTGGGTTATTTGCCGGAACCCAAACAGCTAGGACGCCTATTTTTAGGTGTTATTGGAAGCAACATCGCGGTGCCGGAAATGTGGCTGCTGATTACCGAGTCGGGACCGGGGGGACAGTTGATTTTACGGCCGTTAACGCACATCGGTTCCGCGCCACCAGCAACAATTACATTTGCCAGCGACAGCCCATTTGCCGCTTATTTACATAAAAGCACCCTGCCCCTGGTGCAATATGACATCGACATTTTGCGCGATTTTGCACACATGTCGGCAGATGAAAAAGAGATGGTCGCCAGTTGGCAGCGCGTGGTTTACATGCCACTTCGTGCAGGGGATTCTCTCATTGGCGTGTTAGCCTTAGGTGCCAAAAAGTTAGGCGAACTTTACAGCCAGGCTGACTTCCAAATGATGCAATCATTGGTGATCCAGTTTGGTCCCTTGCTGGCGCAGTCGCGCAATCTGGACAGCCTGCTACAGGTTAATGAGCATGTGTTCCAGCAAAATCAACGCCTGTCGCAAGACAAACAACATTTGCAAACGCTGGCTGAGTTGTATGGGCAGTTTATGCAGCATATTTCGCCGGATTTGAAACGGCCGTTTCGCACCCTCAGCGAACAGCTATCCCGACTGCGCAGCAAAACAGAAGATGCCGCCGTGCAAAACGAAATCACAGCCATCGAACAGCAGCTGGTGCAGACACAAATGCCGCTGGACAAACTCATCAACACAGCCGCACACCTGCAAAATCGCGCACAATTCAACTTTGACACCGTGCAATTAGACGAAATTGCCCGCAAAGTCCAACGACAACTCAACAACATGGCAAATGCACGCCGCGTCCGCATGGAGCTTGAAACCGGTACATCCCTCTCACCCATCCTTGCCGATGCCGAACAACTCACCGAAGCCGTGCGCCATGTGATCCATAACGCCATCAAATTCAACAAAATTGGTGGCGTGGTGACAATCACCTGTGGCACGGCTGGCAGCGAAGTGTTTTTGCGCGTGCTCGATACCGGTGTGGGCATTCCCCAAGAGCGGTTAACATCCATTTGGGAAGGATTCGCCACAACCTACAACAACGAAACAGAGCATGGACGCAAAGCGAATCTGGGATTGACCTTGACGCACTTTATCGTCACCGCACATGGCGGTCGCGTAGAAGCAGAAAGCAAATACGGTTCAGGCAGCAAATTTTCCATCTATTTGCCGCTGTTATTAAAGGAATAAGGAGAAGGGCAAGGAATTGAATTTCACAACGCCATTGGCGCTGCTGCTCCTCTGTGTCATTCCTTACTTTTTCTGGTTAGGTCGGCCACGCACAACCATGCGGCGCTGGCGCGACTGGGTTAGTTTAGGGCTGCGCGTCCTAATCATTTTGCTGCTTACGCTCAGTTTAGCCGGCGCGCAAACTGTACGCGCCGCCGATGAATTGGCTGTCGTTTTTCTCGTCGATGCATCTGACTCCATCAACGCCGAACAGGCGGCACAAGCAGAAACCTTTGTGCGTGAAGCCATCGCCACGATGACGCCAAATGATCAAGCGGCGGTCATCTTGTTTGGCGCAAACGCCCTGGTTGAGCGCCCCATGAGCGGGCTGGCGGAATTAGCGCCCGTCACCTCTGTGCCCCAAGCTTTACACACCGATCTCGCCGAAGCCATTCGGCTGGGGATGGCTTTATTCCCGGCGGGAAGCGCCCGGCGCATGGTCATTCTCAGCGATGGCATGGCAACACTCGGCGATACAACCGCTGCCGCGCAATTAGCCGCCGCCAGCCAGGTACAGGTTGATTTTGTGCATCTGTCACGCCAGGCGGGAGCCGTAGAAGCGTTACTGACGCGTGTCGATGCGCCGACGCGCGTCGTGCAGGGAGAAACCTTTCGCATTGATGTCACGGCCGAAAGCACAAGCGACATGCAGGCCAGTTTACGCGTCCTCGCTGGCGGCCAAATCGTTCACGAAGAGACGGTGGCGCTGCGTTCCGGCACAAACAACTTCACCATTCCCCTGCGGGCGACGGCACAAGAATTCGCCCGTTATCAAGTCCAACTGCTGCCAACGGCCGATACGTATTACCAAAACAACGAACTGGCCGCTTTTACCGAAATTATGGGGCCGCCACGCATCCTGATTGTGGCTAATGATGGGACGACGGCCGACGATGGCACGCCCCTTCCTGATGAATCGCCCCAGTTGCGGTTGGCCTTGGAAGCCGCCGGATTGGAAGTTGACCAAACGACACCCGCTAAACTATCGGCGAATCTGGCAGAATTGAGCAATTACGCCAGCATTGTGCTGGTAAATGTCAATGCCAAAAATTTGACGCCGCGCAAAATGGAAGCATTGCAAACATATGTGCGCGACTTGGGCGGCGGGCTGGTTGCCGTTGGCGGGCCAACGAGTTATGGCATGGGCGGTTATTTCCGCACCCCGCTTGAAGAGACATTGCCGGTAGACATGCAAATTAAGGATCAAGAGCGCTTCCCATCGGTGAGTATCGTCATTGTTATTGACCGGTCTGGCAGCATGGGCGCCACAGAAGGAGGCGTGACGAAGATTCAGTTAGCCGCCGAAGGGGCGATACGTGTCGTGGAATTGCTGAATGATTTTGACGAAATTACAGTCATTCCAGTTGACACAGCGCCGGATAATCCGATTGGGCCATTACCAGCCAGCGATAAGGAAACGGCCGTTGGCTTGATTCGCCAAATTGGCGCTGGGGGTGGCGGCATTTATGTGCGTACCGGGTTGGAAGCGGCCGCCGAGGCATTGGCGGGCAGTTCCAATCAGGTTAAGCACATCATTTTACTGGCAGATGGCTCGGATTCGGAACAAAAAGAGGGCGTGCCGGAATTGATTGCCGGATTGACGGCGGAAAATGTGACGATTTCTACGGTCAGCATTGGGCAAGGGCCGGATACGGTGTGGTTGCAGCAAATGGCAGAGTTGGGAAACGGCCGTTTTCACTTCACCGATCAGGCCGCCAACTTGCCGCAAATCTTCACACAGGAAACCACGTCCATCCAACGCAGTTATTTGGTTGAAGAGCGCTTTTTCCCCAGCCTGGGCAGCAGCAGCCCCATTTTGGCAGGAATAACGGCCGTACCGCCGCTGTATGGGTATGTGGGAACCAGCCCAAAAGGGACGGCGCAAGTCATTTTGAAAACACACATGGATGATCCGCTGCTGGCCGCGTGGCAATATGGTTTGGGTCGCGCCGTAGCCTGGACATCGGATGCCACTGGCCGTTGGGCCACAGATTGGGTGCGTTGGGATGGATTCCCGGCATTTTGGGCGCAAACGGTGCGCTGGACGATTGCGCAGGGGTTAAACAGTAATGTGGAAACGGCCGTTACGCTGCAAGAAGAACAGGCTTCGTTAACCGTCAACGTGCGCGGCAGCGACAACTCTTTTCTCAACAACCTGATCATGGAAGCCAATGTCGTTGCCCCCGATGGCGTCGTCACCAATCTCACCTTGTCGCAAACAGCGCCCGGACAATATGCTGGGGCATTTACACCGGAAACGGAAGGCGCATACTTGATTCGCGTGGCGGGCGGCAGTGCCGCTGAAGGGGATGATACGGCCGTTGCGCAAACAATGGGCTGGGTATTGGGCTACTCACCAGAGTACCAACAATTTGAGAGTGATCCGTTCTTGCTGACGACGCTCGCCGAGCTGACAGAAGGGCGGGATTTGACGAGTGAAGCGGATGCGGTAACGGCCGTATTCGACCACACCCTCCCCAGCCAAACGGCAACACGCCCAATTTGGCCCTGGTTAACGCTAGCCGCTGTGGTGCTGCTCCCCTTCGACATTGCTACGCGCCGACTAGTCATTACGCGCCGCGATTGGCAGCGTGCCTGGGCAGCAACCTTTGGACGATTACGGCCGCAGGTGGTGCAGCCCACCGCCAGACCAGAGCAAGTATCACGCCTCTTCCAGGCGAAAGAACGTGCCAGCACACAAAGCACAGCTGAAACGACAAATCAACCAACATCGTCTGGCTCATCCACACCCGTTACACCAACACCTGCTGCACCGACCAACGCGCCAGCCCAACCAACGACACCCCCTCCCGCAAAACCATCACAGGCACCAACCACACCCCCATCTGGCACACTGGCGTCTCGTTTATTGGCGAAAAAACGAGACCAAGACGAGTCGCCTGACGCCAAATAAAGACGCCTCTACACCCCGCAAACTCCCTTCTCGCTGCCGTCAAATAGCAATCTCTTAAATAAACATCCTCTCTCTATGTAGGATGGTGTATAATGTGTGTATAGTACAAAAGTCATACTAGAACACCCTGTGGCACCTGCAAAATAGAGGGCCAAATCACCAAAATTTAGTTCACTTTACAGTCTTAATATTAATTGAAACCTTTCTCAGTTAACCTGAAAATCTTAGAAGTTAGGAAGGAGTACACAAAATGAAAAAGGCGATTGTTTTGGCGATTCTGTTACTGGCATTAACGGCCGTCACAGGGTTCACCGTCACTGCATCACACACAATTCCTGTGATTGTCCAGGCAGAAAACGTAGAAACGGCCGTAACAGTGGCTCAGTCATATGGTGCGCAAGTACACGAGCAACTTGACATCATCAATGCTGTATCTGCTGATCTGCCACAGACGCAACTCGCGGCACTAAGCGCTGATTCGCGTGTTGTCCAGGTCATTGTTGACGATAAAGCCACCATTGCCAGTGGTGGTGGATTTGGAACCCCGCCCGATTCTTACTCTCCCGAAGTGATGGGAGTTGATCAGGTTTGGGACAGCGGCATTACTGGCAGCGGTGTCACCGTCGCCGTTATTGACACCGGCATCGCCTTTCACCCCAATGCATCCCAATACATCCTTGCCCGTTATGATGCACTCGATAATGGCCCATTGCGCCCAGACCCACATGGTCATGGCACAATGATGACCAGCATCATTGGCAACCCCTCAGAAGACAGCGATGGATATTTGGGTGTAGCCCCCAACGTCAAATATGTCGATGTTCGCGTTCTGGATGAAAATGGCAGCGGCACATACACTGACATCATCGAAGGGCTAAACTGGGTTCTGGCAAACAAAGACACCTATAACATCCGCGTCGCCAATCTTTCACTGGTTGCCAGCATTGAAGGCCCTTATTGGGATAACCCCATCAACCAAGCTGTAGAAGCTTTATGGGATGCTGGTGTTGTGGTTGTCGCCGCGGCCGGTAATGGCGGGCCAAATGCCCTCACAATTGCCACGCCCGGCAACGATCCCTTTATCATCACAGTGGGAGCATTCACCGACAACTATACGCCAGCAGATGAAAGTGACGATTACGTCACGCCATTTAGCGGCGCTGGCCCAACTGAATCCGGTTTCATTAAACCAGATGTCATTGCACCAGGAGCACACATTATTACCATGGCTCGCCCCTCGGCAGCATGGCCGCAAGAACACCCAGACGCCCATCTATATGGCTATTACTACGAAATTGCCGGTACATCCGCCTCATCAGCAGCCGTAAGTGGTGTGGTAGCCCTCATGTTGCAAGCCAATCCTGACATGACGCCAAATCAGGTTAAATATGCACTGATGACCTCTGCACGGCCGGCTACATATGCCGATGGAACATTAGCCTGGAGTGTTTACCAGCAAGGCACTGGGCGCGTTTGGGCACCAGCCGCCGTTCTGACTCCTCCTGCGGGTGAAGCCAATGGTAACATGGTTCCCGGTGAAGCCTATGTTGGCCCTGTTGTCTATCGTGATGGGCAATTCCGCCTGGTTGATGAAGTAGGCGAAACTATTCCAGACGCTGACAGCTATATCTGGGACGGTACATATGATTCTAGCGCCAGCGGCTATGCCTGGGTTGGCGGTTATGCCTGGGTTGGCGGCTACGCCTGGGTTGGTGGTTATGCCTGGGTTGGCAGCTTTGACTGGATACCGTTAGAAACAGGCGATAACTGGCAAAGCGGTTATACTTGGGCAGGCGAGGAAGGCTGGGTTGGTGGCTACGCCTGGGTTGGTGGCTACGCCTGGGTTGGCGGCTACGCCTGGGTCGGTAATTACATCCTTCCGGCACTGCTTGACGCTAGCGAGTGATGACGGAACTCCTTTCTAGTCATCGGGGAGTTTGAAAAGTAAGTCTGTTAAGGCTTTCTGTTGTGAACGTTGGTAAAAATCTGACGCATTTACTCGATATTCAACATCATCGAATTCGGGTAAATGCGTCACAATCTGTACAAAGGTTACTGTCAAACATATGCTGCTGTTTTGTTTCATCAATCAAGCTCAAATTGTAACTTTTGTCGATTTTATTTGATCATCCACGTGCCTCCAGTGTCTCATTCTAACTCACCTGTCACCGCACGAAACATATATCTGACTGTTGTCAGTTTGTTTGGCATTGGCCTTGTTGTTTATGGCCTTATCTCATTACCCAGTTTCGAATCTCCAACTAACTTTCTATTATTGGTTCTGCTTGGCATTTCAGCTCAAATTACCTCAACGGTTCTTTCAGGTGGGGATATTGCTGTTGAAGTGAGTACGGCCGTTAGCATGGCGACCCTCTCCCTCTATGGGCGCGAAGCCGGGGTATTGGTGGCGGCGTCCGCACTCATCACGCTTTCCGTGCTCAGCCTGCGGGCAAATTGGCCTGGATGGGCGCGTGCCGTCGAACGTATTGGCTTCAACATTGGCATGGGTACCATCTCCATCTTTTTGGCCGGAACCCTGTTTGACCTTCTCAACGCCTTAAACACACAGAATCTTGTGGTGCAAACCTTCATATCCTGGCTTAGCGCGGCCATTGTCAATGATCAGATTAACTTGTGGCTGCTGATTGCCCTGCTGCATCTGCAAAGCCAGGCCGATCCGCGTAAACTGTGGCACCAAAACAAATGGGCGATCCCTATTAACGTGCTCGTTATGAGTGCGGGTGGCGGCGTCCTTGCTTTTGCCGTAGAACAATTTGACATCATTGGGATGGGCATCTTTTTTCTCCCCATTGTTTTGTCAGCATACGCTTTTCGTCTGTATGTCAACCAGACAAAACAGCAAATGGAACGGCTTGAAGAACTGGTGGCCGCACGGACAAATGATTTGCGTGCGGCCAACGCAGAGTTGGCAGAACTCCACAAGACCAAGGATGCATATCTTGCCGTTTTAACGCATGATATGCGCACGCCATTAAGCAGCATCAAGGGATATGCTTCCGTTTTGAGTAAAGGGAATTTAGCCGAGGATCAACAAAGGCATATCGCTAAAATCCTTACGCGCAGCCAGGACTCTCTCATGGAAATTGTGAATAACATCCTTGAGATTGAAAATTTGCAATCTGGCACGCCCATAGAATTAGATCGCACTGATTTTGATCTGGCATATCTGATCGTTCTTGTCAGCGAAACGATTCAAGCGCAGGCACGGGAAAAGAATATTAGCTTGCAGTATGACGAGAATCCAACAGAAATCAATGTGAATGGCGACCGCGAAAAAATAAAACGTGTGTTGACAAATCTCATTGCCAATGCGGTGAAATATACAGAAGAAAATGGCACCGTTACAGCGAAGGCTCGCGTAGAAGACGGGTATGCCGTTGTTGATGTTGTCGACACAGGCTATGGCATTCCTGCGGACGAATTACCGTATATTTTTGATCGGTTCCGCCGTGTCAAAGGGCATCGGCATATCGCTGTGGGAACAGGCTTGGGGCTGGCTATTGTGAAAAGCCTGGTTGAAGCGCATCAAGGCCAAATTTTAGTGACCAGTGAAGAAGGTGCTGGCAGCACCTTTACCATGAAATTACCCCTACAAACAGATGATGCTCTGGTAGCATAAAGTAACAATTGACTTCATGCGATTCTGGATAAGGGCTAGATCAGGAATTGATCTAGTTTTTCGTATTCTTTGTTTTTAATCTGGTTAGAGGGGTTCAATTTTGGAAATTGAACCCCTCTAAAGATTATGTACACTTGTTAAGCGTTGGGTTTTTATGCGGAGGCGATGAAGGAATATCCCACGGGGACATCTTCACGGGTGAAGGTGGCGGTTAGCCAGACGCGGCGAATGGTGAGGAGGGGGGAGATGGCGGCGTGTTCGTTGTCGGATAACGGCCGTTCCGAGTAATACCCCGCAAAAAACGCTTCCGTCAAGTCTTGCGAGACATTCAGCAAATCGGTGTTCTGCAAAAAGGCGGCAATGTCATAGGCACGCCAACCGGGGCCACACAGGTCAAAGTTGAAGAACGTCAGGTTATCATCATCGCGGAAGAACGTATTGTTGCTGTGGAAATCGCCGCCAATTGGCCCCCAGCTATCTTCTGTGTAATAGGGGTTGCGGATAATCTCCAAAATTTCCTCTTTCGCTTCGGCGGCCGATGTCACAAGCAAGTCCAGGTCTCGCCGCCGTTCGGGACGATCTCCCCAAATGCGCTGCAAACGTGCCACCGGTCGATCTACGAGAAATTCCAGATTCATCTCTTGCCGCTTGTAATCGGTCTGGAAGTTGTTGGAGACCTTATGGATTTTTGCCATCGCCGCGCCCAGCGCATAGAGCTGGTTTTCATTGCGCGGATTCATTGGCTGTCCTTCGGCAAAGCTGAACAATGCATAGTAGCGTGTGCCTTCGGGAGCTTCGACTTTATTGAGGAAACGGCCGTCTGCGCGGCGAATAGGATACGACACCGGCAACCCCTGTTCACGCAAAAAGTCGAGCCAGGCTAGTTCATACTCGTAATCAGATTCCTGCCGCAGCAAATGCGACCCTTCCTGATAAACACGCAGCGCGTATTTGCGGTCGCCAACCAGGACCCTGTAATGGTCATTGTCTTGAGTGCGCAGCATCTTGCTAAACAGGCGGCACTGAATTGGCTCCTTAAACTCATATTCTTGTGCAATCAACTCTGCCAGCGCATCGCCAGCAATAAATGAACGTGTAATACGGATCATGGTCTGTCGTTATCCTCCAGTTGATAAACGATTCGCGTTTCATGAATTAAACCCGGCGACAGATGCAGCCCAACCCGCATCATCTTCACCAGGAATAAAGGGCAAATAGTAACTGACGCGATCCAGCAAATTGCCATATTTTGCTTGAATCTTAGCGGGCAGTTCTGCCCAGGTGCCGCTGACAGCACACGCATCAAGCACATCATCGCCTATTAAATCTGCCATTTGCGTCCATGCCCCAGCACGGGCCAACTGCCCTAACTGCCGAGACAAATCACCCCAGCCGTGTAATTCTAGCACGACTTTGTAAGCGGGTGTACTCATATAAAAAGCGAGCTGCTGCCGCACAAAGGCTTCAACTTCGGCCGCCGGGCGGATGCCATCGGTGGGAATGGCAAAGATGCCGGCCGAAAGGGTGAAATTGGAACGAGAACGGCCGTTTCTCGCCCACCCCTTCTCCAATTCCGGCAGCGCAAACTCCTGCAAATACGTCACCGTATGCACCGGATGAATGTGTACACCGTCGCAATGCGTGCCCGCCAGCCGCAGCATTTGTTCATTAACGGCCGCAATATAAATAGGAATCTCCGGATAATCGTGTGGGCCAGGATCAAAAAACGGGGTCATCAATTGCAGCTTAAAAAATTCGCCCACATAATCCAATGGCTTGCCCTGCTGCCAACAATCCCAACAAGCGTGAATGGCCTCAATCGTCTCGCGCATCTTCTTGATCGGCTTCTCCCATTTCACACCAAAGCGCAGCACGTTATGGGCTTTTACCTGCGTCCCCAGGCCAAGAATGAAACGCCCCTGGCTGTACTGTGCCAACTGCCAGGCAATGTAGGCGGTGAGGGTAGGACTGCGCGGAAAGGCCACGGCAACGGCCGTTCCCACATTCATGCGCTTGCTGTGTTCCGCCGCCAACGTCAACCCCAAAAAAGGATCGCCCTGCGTCTCCGCCAGCCAACAGCCAGCAAAGCCCAACGCTTCTGCCGCCTGCGCATAAGCCGCCATCTGCCCCAAGTCAAAACTCAACAAGGTCACATCAAATTCCATATCGCCTCCAGTGGGATGGATACAGAGTAAAAGGTGAATCTTCGCTTTTACCCATTGCAATGGCTCGCTCCCCAGCGTAATTATAATGAAATATGATCTATCGACCAGAAGCCTTGTACCAATTCGGCACAATCGGTATACTGAGCATGCTTGGGCATCACCCTGAAGTTGCTCAAACAAATAAGACCCTATAGTCTCCATATCATGGGATTCGGGGCCAACCGAATTCCACCATTCCCTATAGAAAAGGAGAGCCTCGTGGACAAACAAACTCTTATTAACAATCTAAATGAAGACCTGGCTGGTGAATTAAGCGCCATCATTCAATACATCACCTATGCGGCAAAAGCAACTGGCCCTTACCGGCCACAACTCAGCCAATTTTTCCTGGCAGAAGTCGCCGACGAACAACTGCATGCCCAATTCCTGGCAAACAAAATCGTCGCCCTGGGTGGCGAACCAACCACCCAGCCACGTTCGGTACAGGTTGCCCATACAAATCGCGAGATGTTGGAAGCCATCCTGGCCGCCGAACGACAAGCGACAAAAGATTACACCCAACGCGCACTCGACGCCGAAGCCTATGGTGACAAAGGGCTGATGGTGCAATTGGAAGATATGGTGCGCGACGAAAGCGGCCATTCTGAAGAAACAGAGCGCATGCTGCGCGATTGGCCGTTGTAACAACAACCGCTAACCTGTAAGTAAAAAAGAGAGCCGTCCGTGTACGGCTCTCTTTTTCATTAACGGCCGTTATGAACGACCCCCTCCACAGCACACTGCCCATCAAACAATTCCTGCTTATCGAAACCTGCCCGACAGCATGGCGACCGTTAGATTTGTACTTGTTTCGCGATGAAGCGGTTGTTTTTTATGTGGGGCAATCACATCTGGCTTTTGACCGTGTCTGGGAACATATTCGCTATGGGTTCAAAGGGCGCTCAACGGTTGGCCGTTTCATTTTGTGCAACTGGCCGACTTCGATGAAGTTTACAGTTGAACTGCTCAGTTCGCGTGCTGACCAGTTTGCCTCTGTGGCGCATGACCTGGATGCGGCCGAACGCCAGCTCATCACACAGTATGCCCCTTGCTTCAACGATGTTTGGAATGAGCAGCCAACCCCATTGCCGGAGAAGTATGTACCGGAAACGGCCGTTCCCCGCTGCTCCCGTAACCTCAAAAAGCTGATCCGCGAAGCCGAATACGCCTGCAAAATGGATGCACGCCGGGCGTGGCTCTCATCTTAAACGCGCCGTATCCAATTCCGCCAGAAAAATCTTAATTGCGTTGATAAATTGATCAGGATCGGGGTCCCACAAAGCATGATCCGAAAAGGGGAAAGTCAGCACACGAGCACGCGGCAGCAGTTGTTGATAACGAGCCGCGTCTGCCTCATCCAATTTAGCGCCTGGCTGCCCGCCGCGCAGCACCAATACCGGGCACGTTATCGCCGGTAACTGCTCCCACAACGGGGTTTCCGCCGACTCTTGTTGTATCGCTTCCATAATGGGGCGATCATTGAGGCGTCCCAACATGAACACGGCGCTGTCTACCCATTCCGGCGGCAGCTGCGGATAAACAGCCGGGTAATCACCCAAAATCAGCCCGCCCAACCGATGAGCATGCTGTGCGGCATAGGCGATGGCAATGGGCACAGCCATCGAGTAAGCCATCAGACACGGCCGTTCCACCTCGCTTGCCGCCAACACCGCCTCTAAATCGGCCGTGAAATCTTGCAAACGATAGCCAGCGTCCGGGGCATCGCTGACCCCCTGCCCGCGCAGGCTCATTGCCAGACACAGACGCGGCGCAAACGCAGGCATATCCGCCATGTAATCTTCAGCCGCGCCCAACCCGCCCGGCACAAAAACCAACGGCGTTCGCGCCACATCTTCGGCGCCACTCACCAGATAATGTAGGCGCACACCATCTTGGGCAGCCCATTTTTCAGTAACAGGGAACATAACGGCCGTTAAAATACAAACACAGCCAACAAGGCCAAAACAAAACCAGAAACACCACACGCCGCCATCACGCCAATGCCAATAGCCAGCGGAATAATATAGTTCACTGAGTTATCTTGTTCTTCCATTCATTGCCTCACTGCAAATAAGTTTGATTAATTCTAACGTAAGTAAAGGGATGGGGCGACCCGCGTTTCCCCGTTCCGTTACGCCTCGTGCGCAGCCAGTCCGTCATGGTAAACCCGCCAGCTGTCATCCAGCTGGCTGCTAAACCAGAGTTCGACATACTTCAAACGTGGCTCCGTCGCCTGCCCATCGCCGGTAATCGTTGCGTAACTATAATGAATCAGGTGCAGCCCGACATCGTCCCGCCACGAGCGAATTTGCTCGTACAACTGACGCGCATCACCCAGGTTGGTTCCGCGTGGCGCAATACATACTAACGTGCCCTGATAGTGCAAATCGGCCAGCAGCAGCCTGGCAAACGGCGCAAATCCCGGTGTCACCGCATGAAAGTCAAGCAGGGTATGCCCATCACAATCCACCGACAGGGGCGGGCCAAAAAAGAGAATGTCACAGGCGAGAAACGGCCGTATCGCCTCCCCATCGAGCGCATCTCCTTGCACACACGGAATGCCACGCGCACGGTTAGCGGCGACAATAGCCGGGTGAATATCCAGCCCGGTGTACTGCACGCCGGGCAAAACCTGGCGGTACTGCTGCCACTGGGCAGCACAATCGCCACAACAAATCTCGCCAATGGCGTGCGTTTGCGGCAGCAGCTCACGCAGCAAGCGCCCGCGCTGCGCAACGGTCTGCACGTTTGTCCTGGCAAAGGTTTGTCGCTCAGTATCTGGAAGTTGGTACATGGTTAACGGCCGTTGCGCACATCCAGGCGCACCCTCTTTTCACGCTGCTTGCCCATGAGCAGCTGCCGATGACGTTGTTCATCGTCCGGCGTCATCTTGCCCGGCAGCGGCATTTGCGCAAATCGCCCCAGCAGCAAATCATCAATCAAATAAGCCAACAACGACACATTGTACGCATCGTCGGCCATTTTATACTGCGCCGGATCAGCATTCACCAACAGCTGTTCCGTGCGATATGTCTCGCCATCGGGCAGCAGTTGCAGTTGAAAAATGCACGTTCCCGTCCAACTGCGATGCACATGCAGCCATTCCCCATCAAAATAGACAAACCATTTATCCTGCTGTTCACGCGGGATAAAGCCCAAGGCGATTTGTGCCATTTCTGGCGCTGTGTAACGGCCGTCTAGTTCTAACGCTCGCCGCGCCGCTGGCATGGGTTTAATCTGCCACGAAGCGGCCGTGGCTTGTTTTTTATCCATAAAAATTCTATTCCTTTCCCCACGACACCCACCGATTATAACAAACCCGCGTAGACAACGTCAGTTTATCGTCGTATTCCTGCATTCCATACGTGCAGCAATGCCTGCGTGCCAGCCCTTACAATGTCATCATCACGTATTGGATATGATGTCTCGCACAATTGGAGGTCCACATGAAGCGCAACCATTTTCTGAACCTGATTTTACTCATCTTGCTCACAGTGACACTCATCGGCTGCCAGGAAAACGAGGGAACGGCCGTTTCCGCCGACCGCCCCAGCCCCGAACCCATCATCCAGGCAACCAGCACAACCGCGGCAACGGCCGTTCCCACAGCCACACCGCTGCCCACCACCCTCCAGGCCGACCTTGACGCCACCTACGACATGGAAGACTTTCCTCCTGATGCCTCTTTGGTCGTCCATTTTAATCAACCCATGCGCACCAGCCACCGCAATCCACTCATTTTTACACCAACCGTCGATGGCAGCTTTTCCTGGGATGATACGGCCACAATCCTCACGTTTACGCCAGAGAGCAGCTTCACTCCTGGTCGCAGTTATCTGGTCAACATCCCCAGCAACCTAAAAAGCGACAGCGGCCTCACCTTTGCCAGCCTGCAACGCTGGCGGCTGCAAATGCAAACAAGACCAGAAATCACGCTGCACACCCCGGCGGCCACCGCCATTGCCGATATGCAGCCCGTTATCTACCTCAACTTCAATCGCCCCATGGACATGACCAGCGTTTACGAGGCTCTCAGCATCACCCCGCCGCTGGCTCATACGCTCGTCTGGGAAGATGACACCCACGTACGCCTGCTTTTGGATGAACCGCTTGCCTTCGACACCACCTACGAATTTGCAGTGGCAGAAACGGCCGTTGACGAGCAGGAATTTCATCTTGCCACACCCTACCAATGGACCTACACGCTTAAACCAACCTTAAGTCATTTTACGGCCCCAACAACGGCCGATCACCTGGCGCCCATCAACATGTACTTTAACTATCCCGTTGCGCCCGCCAGTTTGCAAGACTCCATGCACATCACGCCAGCCATTAATGGCGACTTCGCCTGGAATGAGGATGGCACCGTGGCTACCTTCACGCCAGCCAGCCAACTACCAGCCAGCACAGAATACACCCTTTCCTTTGAGACCCCGCTGCGCACGCCTGCCGGATTGGAGCTGCCCACGCCAGAAACGGCCGTTTTCACCACCCCACCCTCAATTCTCGGCCACACCCCCAATGGCAACGCCATCCACCCGGTCACCAACCTCACCATCACCTTCGACCGGCTCATGGATGCCGCCAGCGTCGTCGATGCCTTCACCATTACCCCAACCATTTCCGGCAGCTTCTCGTGGGAGGAAACAGAGGTCACGTTCCGTCCAGACAATGGCTACTTTGACGAAGATACACATTACACAATCACCCTGGCCGACACAGCCACAACCAGCAGCGGCGAACGCATATTATCCCAACCCTATATCTGGGACTTCCGCACCAAAGAGTTGGAAACACTCGCCATCTTTGGCTATGGTCCAAACGCACAAATTCTCGATGCCAACGGCCGCCGCGCTGTGCAATTTGAATCTTTCGTTGCGGCGCAAGTCAACCTGCAATTTGAGCTATACAGCCTGACTCTCCCCCAATTTCTCGACAGCTATGCCACTGGCTATCGCGACTGGTCTGGCTGGGGAGAGCGCGGTGAATCTCGCCTCAACACAGAAGGCACAACGCTACGCGCCCGTTGGCAAATGGAAACGGCCGTTTCCATCCAAGAGTGGGGCAACGTCCAGGAAGTAATCATCCCGGATGACGTGCCCCCCGGTCTCTACATCCTCAACCTCGTCGCCCCCCAAATTAACGATCAGATTTTCCTCGTCATCAGCAGCAACACCCTCACCATTAAGCAAGCCAATGAACAACTGCTAACCTGGGTCACAGACATCAATGGGCAAAGCGTGGCCGACATTCCCGTGCGCGTCTACGCCCACGATGGTTCCCTTCTTGCCGAGGGACGCACCAACGCCGACGGCCTTGTCCACACACAACTGCCTGCCAATGAAGAAGGGGAATCTGCGGCCGGCGACCCCTTACTCGTTGTTGCCCAAAATGGCAGCGACATCACCATCAGCGGCCTCACCGGCAGTTGGGGATGGTACAACGGCAGTTCATCCCAAAGCAGCGCCGCCTACATCATCACCGACCGCCCCATTTACAAGCCAGGGCAAACCGTTTACTTCAAGGCCACTGTGCGCCAGGATGACGATGCGCTGTTGACGCTGCTGCCTGCGGATACGGCCGTTACCGCCCGCATTCGTGACTCCCGCAACAACGTCGTGCAAACCATCGAGCTAACCACCAACGACTTCGGCAGCGTCAACGACGCCTTCACCATCGCCGAAGGCGCAATGCTGGGCACATACTACGTCGAAATCGAAGCCAATGGCGCAATCCATCGCCAGCCCTTTAAGGTTGAAGAGTATCGCAAACCGGATTATGAAGTCACCGTCAGCACCAATGTCGAGCGCGTTGTGCAGGGCACACCGATCACCGTCACGGTGGACACGCGCTATTTCTTTGGCGAGCCGCTTGTCCATACCCGTGTGACCATTCACAGCTACAATCTGAGCGAAAATTGGTACGGCGATCCCGACACCTACACCTGGTTTGACAGTGGTTTGTCGGACATCAATGGCTATACAGATGAAAACGGCCGTTTCACGGCCACCATCCGCACCAACCAAATCGACGACTATTGGTTCACCAACGAAGATTGGAGCGGCAGCCTCAGCCGCGCCACCTGGGGCATCGAAGCGACGGTAGATGATGGCAGCCGCCAGACAGTCAGCGGCTTTGCCGTGGTGCATGTTTACGATGCCGCTGCCCGCCTCACCCTCAGCCACAACGGTTACATCCAGACACCCGGCCAATCGTTCACCATCCGCGCCCAGGCCAGCACCATTTTCGACGAACCGCTTGCCAACCACAACCTGACGCTCTCGCTGCGCCGTTGGGACAGCGGCAGCTACGATTACACGACGGTGCTCGATAGTGTGCCCATGACCACCGATGAAAACGGCCGTGCCAGCCTTGACTACACCATCGCCGAATCCGGCTACTACCAACTGCGCGTAGAAGGCAAAGACAGCAGCGGTCACGATATTCGCTACAACAGTTGGATTTATGCCTTCGACAATTTTTATGGCTTCTGGTATGGCAGCAACAATGGCAACCTCACCATCACACCTGACCAGACCAGCTATGCACCGGGTGATGTGGCCCAGTTGATTGTGGAAACGGCCGTTAGCGGCCCCGCCCTCCTCGTCGTCGAACGAGGCACCATTCATCGTGAACAACTGGTCAACCTGACTGCCCCCGTCACCATGCTCGACTTGCCCATCCAGGCAGACGACGTGCCCAACATTCACGTCTCCATCAACGTCTGGGAAGAGCAAGACACGACCATCACCAACAACACCTACAGCAGCCAACCCGACAGCAATCTCCTCACCGCGTATGCCCGGCTGAGCGTCCCCGCGACCGACAAACAGCTTACCGTCACCCTTACTCCCGACCATGATGTCTACGCGCCGCGCGACGAAGCCACCTTCACCGTGCGCGTCACCAACTGGAAAGGAGAACCCGTCTCCGCCGAAGTATCGCTGGCCCTGGTGGATGAAGCCATCTTCGCCCTCAGTGAAGAATTGTCCGGCGCTATTTACGACGCTTTTTACTTTAAGCGGAGCAATGACGTGGCTACCTTCAACAGCCTTGATCCGATGCGCTACCTGGGTGGCGGCGGCGGTGGCGGCGGTGGCGGTGACGGCTTTGATATAGATGGTCCGCGCCAGGATTTCCCGGATACGGCCGCCTGGTTCCCCACCCTTACCACCGATTTCAACGGCGAAGCAATCGTCACAGTCACGTTGCCAGACAGCCTGACCAGTTGGCGGCTGACAGCCAAAGCCGCCACGGCAGATACGCAAGTTGGGCAGGCGACGGCAAACATCACCACCAGCCAGGCGATCATCGTGCGCCCCATCTTGCCGCGCGTCCTGACGGCAGGCGATACGGCCGTTATCTCCGCCATCGTCCACAATTACACCGACACGCCACAAGAGCTAATGGTCACTTTCGCCATGCACAACGCGGCGATCACCATTCACAATTCCCCAACGCAAACCATCACCCTGCCGCCAAATGCTTCACAAATTCTCGGCTGGTATGTCACGGCCGAAGCCGCAGGAGAGGCGCTGGTCTTGGTAACGGCCGTTCCCAGCAGCAATGACCTGCGCGGCGACGCCATCCAACTCCCCCTCACCGTGCAGCCTCTCGCCGTGCCCGATGTGGAAACACAAATCGGGCAGTTCAGCGGCCAATTCGCCACCACCGTCACCATCCCCGCCGACGCCCTCCCCCTCAGCACAGTAGAGATTCAACTGACGCGCTCCATCGCCGGCTCACTGCTGCAAGGGCTGGAATATCTCACCGGCTACCCATACGGCTGCGTCGAACAAACAATGAGCAAAGCGCTGCCCAACGCCGTCGTGGGGCGTGCCCTCTTCCAACTCGGCGTCAGCAACCCCGCTTTGCAAGCAGAACTGCCTGCGCAAATCAGCGCCAGCGTGCAGCGCCTTTACGGCTTCCAACACGATGACGGCGGCTGGGGCTGGTGGTTTGACGACGCCACGCACGATTACCAAACAGCCTGGGTGATCTTTGGGCTGGCACAGGTTGCCGAAGCGGGTTACGAGGTGGACACAAATGTGATACAACGCGGCGCGGATTGGCTTAACGAAAACTTGAGCTTGATGGATGCCCGCACGCGTGCCTTTGCCCTTTATGCCCTGGCAACTGCCGGGCAGCCCAATCTGGCCGCCACCCGCGAGCTAGCCACCGACCTGGACGCACTCGCTGGCGATACGTTTAGCATTGCCGGGCTGGCCCTGGCTTTGCACATCGCAGGCGACACCGTGCAGGCGCAAGAATTGATTGAGCTGCTGGCGGAAACGGCCGTTACCGACAACGGCTTCACCTACTGGACTGGCGCCAACCATGATGGCTACTACGCAGACAAAACGATGGCCTCCGACGTGCGCAGCACCGCCCTCGCCCTCAGCGCCTTTACACGCATCGCTCCCGGCCGCGAATTAGAATCGGGCATCGTGCGCTGGCTGATGGCGCAGCGCAAAGCACAAGGCTGGGGCACAACCAACGAAACATCCTTTGCCATCATCAGCCTCACCGACCATTTGCTGGCGACAAGCTTCAACGAAACAGCCGCCACGCCTTACACCATCACGCTCAACGGCAGCGTCGTCGCCGAGGGAACTCTGGGGCGCGGCGAGCCAGCCATATCGCTGCAATTGACAACAGAGCAGTTAAACAGTGGCACGAATGAGTTGGCGATCACCGGTGGGGGAAACGGCCGTCTCTACTACACCATCAACAGCCGCATCTACCTGGCACAACAAAGCATCGAAGCCGCCGGTTCCATCACCATCAGCCGTACCTACTTTGACGGCGACAGCGGCAAACCATTGGAAACCATCACCGCCGGACAACTGGTGAAAGTCCAACTCACAGTAGACCTGCCCCAAGATGGCAGCTACATCATCGTTGAAGACAAGCTCCCCGGCGGGCTGGAAGCACTCAACGAAAGCCTGAACACCACCAGTCACGAAGGGAGCTACTACGGCGCCTGGACTTCACAATGGTTTGAGTTTGGCTACAACTATAAAGAAGTGCGCGACGACCGCGTCAGTTTCTTCATTACCGAAATGCACAACGGGCGCAGCACCTTCACCTACTACGCCCGCGCCACCCACACCGGCACATTCACCGCCATGCCCACCGAAGTGTACGCCATGTACAATCTGGCGCTGTGGGGCCGCTCTGCCAGCAGCACGGTGACAATCGCTGAATAGGGTTTACGGAAATCGACGAAAAGAGGTTGGCTAAATGCCAACCTCTTTTCGCTTTTTATGGGGCAGGTGTCGCCCAATGCGTTACCTCCAATGAGACGGTACGCCGCTGTTCGCTGTGCGGCCAACCACAGACGGACTGGGCTGGTAACGGCCGTTCACGCACCTTCACTCTTACGTACAAAAAGGGAGGAAACGGCCGTAACTCTGCACCACAGATTAAGAGCAGCCTATGAAAAATCGTATTTACTGAACAGAAAAAAGCCTCTCATTGATGAAATGAGAGGCTTCCACGCACAAAATATGGCTTACAAGTCGCGAATGCCGGTTTACGAAATAATTCCCAACTTCCGTCCACCTTCAATCATCGTATCAGCACAATAATCCAGGTCTTCCGTCGTGTGTGCGGCCAACACACAGGCACGCAGCCGCGACAAATTCGCGGGCACGACCGGCGCAACCACAGCCTGCACAAAAATACCCCGGTCGCGGCAATATTTCGCCAACGCTGCGGCCGGGTCCACATCGCCACAAATCACCGGCACAATCGCCGTTTCGGAATATAACAGGTTAAAGCCCGCTTCCTTCAAACGTCCGGCAAAATGCTGGTAATTTTCCCGCTCTTTCTTGACGCGCCATGGCTCTTCCTCAATCACGTCAAAGGCTGCTTTGGCGGCGGCGGCTGACGAGGGCGGAAGAGCTGCCGAGAAAATAAAGGCGCGTGCTTCGTGCTTGAGGAATGTGATCAGTTCGTTATTCCCGGCAATGTAGCCACCGGCGCTGGGAATCGTCTTGCTTAGCGTGCCCATCTTGATGTCGATGGTATCCGGGGGCATGCCGAAATGCTCCTCAATGCCATGACCGGTCTCGCCCAACACACCAATCGAGTGCGCTTCGTCAATCATCAAATACGCATCATATTTTTTGCACAGGCGGTGCATTTCGGGCAGGTTGATGATGTCCCCATCCATGCTAAAGACGGCATCAGCCACCACCAAAACACGGCTGCTGGTGCTGGCTTTGCGTGCTTCTTGCAAACGGCGCTCCAGGTGTGCCATATCGTTATGGCGAAAACGCACATGATTAGCCATTGCCAACATGCAGCCATCGACAATGCTGGCATGATTGAGCTTATCGCTGATTACCGTGTCGCCTTTGCGCAGCAGCCCGGAAATGGTCGCCAGATTTGTCACATAGCCGCTGGAATAGGTAATGGCGGCATCGGTTTGTTTGAAACGCGCAATGCGTTCTTCTAGTTCGTTGTGCAGTGTCAGCGATCCGGCAAGCAGGCGCACACCATGCGTGCCGGTACCATATTTGTCGATGGCGGCTTTGGCTGCCTCGTTAATTTTGGGATGGCCAATCAGGCCAAGGTAAGAGTAGCTGCCAAGCATGATCATTTCGCCGTAGTTTTCGACATCAACACGGCCGTTTGGCAGAATCTCTCTTGTCGCTTCTAAATAAAAATATAGCCCCTCTTCTTTATATTCTTCAATGGGCCAGAGCATATCCGGTGTTAACGGAAGTTTGGGCATGGTTGCCTCTTGCATGATAATTGCTCTCCTATGTTACCAATCTCACCCGTACAGTGATGGATAGGATAATTCTATCTTTTGTAGTCGCTTTCCTCAAATCATTCAAACCAAATTGAAACCTCAAAACCTATCAGATTATGAATTCATGCACACATGATTGTTATCTCACCAAAACGACCCCGTGCGTGCCTTCTTTGCTACAATACGCGCATGCCGAAACCGACACGCATTATGCAATGGCGCTACCGTCGCCTGAAACGAACGCGGCGCGGAGGACAGTCATTGCGCCGCTCTGGCTGTATTACCGGGCTGGTCTTGTTGGCCTTGTTCGGTGTTGTGCTGTTAATCGGTGTGGTGGGGGTAACGGCCGTTGCCGCCTATTTCACCCAAGACCTGCCCGCCATCACCGATCTCGAAAAACTGGGGCAAGATACCAGCGCCACCTTTGAAACCAGCAAAATCTATGCCTGGGGCGACCCCAAACCAGATGGCAGCCGTGATCTCGTCCTCATTTACGAGGTCATCGATCCCCTCGGCGGCGACCGCCAATGGCTGACGCTGGAGCAAATTCCACAAAGTATCATTGACGCCACCGTTGCCATTGAAGACAAATCCTTTTGGGAGAATCCAGGGTATGATGTCGAAGGAATCGGCCGTGCCTTCTACGAATTCCTCATACTCGGTGGCGATGTTCAGGGCGGTTCCTCCATCACCCAGCAGCTCGTCAAAAACACCCTCATTGCCCCAGACCGCCGCGTTGTCGGCGACGATGTTGGCCTGGATGACTACCGCCGCAAAGCAGAAGAACTCGTCCTGGCGCGTCAGCTCACCCAAACCTACAGCAAAGAGCAAATTTTAGAGTGGTATCTAAACACCAACTTCTATGGCAACCTGGCCTATGGCATTGAAGCCGCCGCCCGCGTCTATTTCGACAAATCCGCCAGCGAACTGACCCTGGCGGAAGCTTCACTGCTGGCAGCCATCCCACAATCACCCGCCCTCAACCCCATCGACAACCCCGACGACGCTAAAGAACGACAGGCACTTGTGTTAGAAGCGATGGTCAATGCCGGCAACATCACCCTGGAACAATCGGCAGCGGCTCAGTTTGCGCCGGTACAGGTAGCGCCGGGCATCGAAGAACGCTTTGACATCATCGCGCCCCATTTCGCGCTGTATGTGCGCCAGCAGCTAGAGCAAATGTTTGGGCCAGAACTGGTGCTGCGCGGCGGGCTGCGTGTCTATACCAGCCTTGATTTACAAATGCAGCGGCAGGCGGAATGTGTGGCGCGTGCCCAGGTCGCCCAGCTTTCCGGGCAAGTCGGCGAACTGTTACCGGCCGATGAACGCGCCGCCTGCCCTGCCTTGAATTTTTTGCCGTCACTGAACAGCGCCGATGTCGGCGTTGATCGCAATGTCAACAATGCGGCAGTCATTGCCCTCGACCCCACTACTGGCGAAATTCGGGCGATGGTCGGCAGTCTCAACTATTGGGATCAAACTATTGACGGCTCTTTCAATGTGGCCGTAGACGGGCTGCGCCAACCAGGATCATCATTCAAGCCGTTTACTTATCTCACCGCCTTGAGCCAGGGATATACGGCCGCTACCATGCTCCTCGACGTAGAAACCGACTTCGGCACGCCGTACAACGGCAGCGCCTACGTGCCACAAAATTACGACCGCCTATTTCATGGCCCCATGCGCCTGCGCCAGGCACTGGGCAACAGCTACAACGTGCCTGCCGTGCAGGCGATGAGCTGGGTCGGCGTCGATAAAGTCATTCGCACGGCACACAGCCTGGGCATTACCAGTTTGGACGCTGGCCCCAATGCGTATGGCCTCTCGCTGACATTGGGCGGTGGCGAAGTGAAACTGCTGGATATGGTCTATGCCTTCAGCGTCATGGACAACATGGGCGTGATGATCGGTCAGCCGCGTGCAGAAACAGAGCAGCGGCTTGGCTTCCGCACACTCGATCCGGTGGCGATTTTGCGCGTGGAGGACAGCGAGGGCAACGTGCTCTATGAGTACAATCAGCCGCAGCGCCGCGAAATCTTAACGCCACAGTTGGCCTTTTTGATGAATGACATGCTCAGTGATCGCAGCGCACGCTGTGCCGCTTTTGGCTGCCCCAATGTGCTGGAACTACCAGATAATCGCCCGGCAGCGGTGAAAACAGGCACGACAAATGATTACCGCGATGCCTGGACAATTGGCTATACGCCGCAGTTGGCTGTGGGCGTTTGGGTGGGCAACACCGATAACAGCCCCATGGATACGGTGCCGGGAAGCAAGGGGGCGGCACCTATCTGGCACGCACTGATGAGTTGGGGGCTGCAAGATGAACCGGTGCAGTTGTGGTCAGAGCCATCGGGCGTGGTGGAAAGATCGGTCTGCGACATCTCTGGTTTGCTGCCCACCAGTTTTTGCCCGACGGTCTCCGAATGGTTTATTGTGGGCACGGAACCGGCGGTGTTTGACAATATTTATCAGGAATTTGCCATTAACCGCGAAAACGGCCGTTTAGCCACCATCTACACACCGCCCGACCTGATTGAGCGCAAAATCTACAAAGTGTACCCGGAAGCGGCTGCGGATTGGGTGCGCGAAAACGAGATTGAGCAGCCGCCAACGGAGTACGACACGATTAATGTGCCGCCAGAAGGGGGCGATGTCGCCATTTTGTCGCCGCGCCCCTTTGCCTATGTGCAAGGGCAGGTGGCGATTAGCGGCACGGTGAACATTGACAATTTTGCTTATTATCGGCTGGCTTACTTTGAAGGGCTGACGCCAACGGACCTACGCACCATCGCCGATACAGTGACGGAGCCGGTAGCAAATGGGGTGCTGGGCATTTGGGATGTGGAGAATTTGAATGGTTTGTACACGCTGCTGTTAACGGCCGTTCGCCAGGACGGCAGCTTCGAGGAAGTCAGTTTGCCCCTCACGGTAGACAACACCCCTCCCGCAGCGGAAATCCTTTTCCCGCTGCCCAACCAGGAAATTTTCACCGATGAAGAGTGGGTGATCATCCAGGCGCAGGCCAGCGATGACCTGTCGTTGGCCCGTGTCGAGTTTTTTGTGGACAACGCTGGCGTGCCCTTTGCCATCAGCACCGTGCCGCCGTTCACCGAGAAGTGGACGATTCGCGGCGCTGGCTGCCACAATTTCCGCGTGGTGGCGGTGGATGCGGCGGGAAATGAGACGGAGGGAACGGCCGTTCCCGTGTGCCTGGTCGAACGCAACTAAACCTGGCAACAACATCAATCTTTGCAGCAAAAGGCGAGGCTGACCTCGCCTTTTTTCATTCCTGGCCGCTTGTCATTTCCCCCTTCACGTTCCCTTCACGCTGAATTTACGGGGTGCATACGGACGGGAGCCGGTCGCTGGCGTATGCTACAGATGGATGAGGAACAACTCATATGGGGCAAAAAACGGTAGACAATGCCATACAGTTTTACCAGCAAGTGCTGCGCCATGCTGCATGGGGTACGCTCATGGTTGATGCCGTTGGTCGCATTGCCTTTGCCGATGCGATGGCCGCCCGCATGCTGAAATTGAGCGAAATGGAGTTGATCGGGCAGCCCATCCACCGTTTTTTACCAGATGTATCGTTTGTGCCTGTACAAATGTCGTCATACTGTGAAGCATTGTTGCAGGCTGATAACGGCCGTTCCTGTCCCGTTTTGTTATCTATTAAACCTATGGCAGCCGCACCCGCCGGATATAAATTGGTGTCTATGATGAATCTGACGGATATGACTCAAATAAACGATGCGTTGTTTCATACCCAGCGTCTGGCCGGTGTTGGCACATTGACCGCCAGTGTCGCTCATGAATTGACCAATCCCTTGAGCATTATCACTGCAACTTGCAGCAACTTAATACACGAAGTGAACAACGAGAATGTGGATGCGGAAACGCTGCTCCATTACATTCGCATGATTGAACACAGCGCCTGGCGCAGCGCCCGTATTGTCGAGGTCTTGCGACATTATACGCACGACAATGGCTTGAATACGGCCGTTACCAATCTCAACATGATCATCGAGGATGCACTGACCCTCATCCGCCCCCAATTCCTAAAAGAGCACAAAGTCAAAATCGAGACCGACCTCGATCCCAATCTCAAGTCTATTGTTTGCGATCACAATCGGCTGACCCAGGTGCTCATCAATTTGCTGGCAAATGCGCGTGATGCCATGCAGCCGCAGGGCGGCGTTATTCACATTCGCTCGTGGGCCATTCAGGTAGACCCGCTCTACACAAACGGCAAAGGGCAGGTTGAAGGGGACAAATTTGCCTTTTCCGTGCGCGATAACGGCCCAGGCATCCCCCCTTCCATCATGTCACAGATTTTTGAGCCATTTTTTACCACCAAGCCCAGTGGCACAGGCACCGGATTAGGGTTGTTTATTGCCAAGGGGATTGTTGAGGAGCATAACGGCCGTATCTGGGCCGAAAACAATCATGACGGCGGCGCGACCTTCACCGCCATCTTGCCACAAAAACAGTGATCGGCCACCGGCCACCGGCCACCGCCTACCGATCACCGCCTACCGATCACCGATCACCGACCACACCTACCGGTCACTTCCCGCAACCAACTGCAAAAAATATTGATGAAAACGCGCGTCATGCGTCAATTCCGGGTGGAAGGAGGTGACGAGCCATTTGCCTTGCTGCGCGGCAACGGCCGTACCGTCATCCAGCGTCGCAATCACCCTGGCCTTACCCTTCGCCGCCACCAAACGCGGCGCACGAATAAACACCGCCGGAAACGGGCTGCCATTGCCATTGTGAAAAACAGCCACATTTAACCCCGTCTCAAAGCTGTCCACCTGCCGCCCAAAAGCATTGCGCTCCACTTCAATGTCCATGATGCCCAACAGCGGTTGGTCACGGCCGGCCGAGCCATTGCCAATCTCCTTAGCCATAAAAATCATCCCGGCACACGTACCCCACATCGCCTTTTCGGCCGCAAACTGGCGCAGCGGTTCCATCAGATCATACATCACAGCCAGTTTGCCAATGGTCGTGCTTTCCCCACCAGGGATAATCAGGCCATCCAGGTCTTGCAAATCCTGCAGCAAACGCACCTCTACCGCTTCCACGCCTAAGCCGCGCAGCATCTTGATATGCTCGATAAATGCCCCTTGCAGGGCTAAAACCCCTATTTTCATCATCTACCCTACAGCTTTTTGATAAAACAAATTTGTCGCTCGACTTCTTCGTACCCTAGCGCCAGATGGCCCGCCAGACTGACAACGTTGTCAAGTTGCGTATCTGAGGCGATTTCGTGATAGCCGTGCTGTCTGGCCCATGCTTCGGCAGCGGCGACCAGCGCCCGACCAACGCCCTGACGGCGATAGTCGGCATCGACATGCCACCCTTCCAGATAGGCTACGGGCGAGGTTGTGCAGCCTTCGGCGTATTTGCGGATGCCGACTTCGATAAAACCAGCCAATCCGCCAAACGGCCGTTCCGCCACAAACACCCCATTCTCCGCCGGAGCCGCCAGGATTGCTGCCATCTCTTCCTGCTGCCCAGCGACATCCTCATCACCAAACAGCGCCAGCCGCATCCGCAGCCATTCAGCCGCATCCCGCTCAGAGTCCAACAAACGCACAACCATCTTACACACGCATAAGAGTGAAGAGCAGCCGCTCTCCACTCTCCCATTTGCGCCGCGACTTTACCAGCCGCGTACCGCCAATTGTTCTTTCTCGTCCAGGCTGCTGACGTTAATGCCAACCATTGGCTCGCCCAAATTCTCGCTGACCTTCGCCAAAATCTCTGGGTTGTTGTAATGCGTTGTCGCTTGCACAATCGCCTTTGCCCGTTGCGCCGGATCGCCGCTCTTGAAAATACCGGAGCCGACAAAGACGCCATCCACGCCGATTTGCATCATCAAAGCGGCATCGGCTGGGGTAGCAATGCCACCAGCCGCAAAATTAACGACCGGCAGGCGTCCCAATTCCTTCGTCTCGCGCACCAGGGCATAGGGCGCACCGATATTTTTGGCATAGGCCATCAACTCTTCATCGGGCATCAATTGCAGGTGGCGAATCTCGCCCAATACGGCACGCGCATGGCGCACTGCTTCCACCACGTCGCCGGTGCCCGCTTCGCCCTTTGTGCGAATCATGGCTGCGCCTTCGCCAATGCGCCGCAGCGCCTCGCCCAAATTGCGGCAGCCACAGACAAATGGAACCTTAAATGGATGTTTGTAAATGTGATGTTCTTCGTCGGCTGGGGTGAGCACTTCGCTCTCGTCGATGTAATCGACGCCAATCGCTTCCAAAATTTGCGCTTCAACAAAATGACCAATACGCGCCTTGGCCATGACCGGGATGCTAACCGATTGAATGATTTCCTTGATCATGCCGGGGTCTGACATGCGTGCCACGCCACCTTGCACGCGAATGTCCGCAGGGACGCGTTCGAGGGCCATGACCGCAACGGCGCCTGCTTCTTCTGCAATTTGCGCCTGCTCTGGCGTCACGACGTCCATGATCACGCCGCCTTTCAGCATTTGCGCCAAGCCTACTTTTACCTTGAAGCTGCCAACTTCACCATGTCCATTGGATTCGGCCGTTCCATTCTTGCTCATTTCGTCACACTCCTTGTACGGTAGTTATTAATCGTTATAAAGCGATTGTAGAGGCTGGGAAAAGGCAAAGCAAGCAAATTGGCTCTATCAACTCAGATGAAATTGCTTTCTATGCATACCATTTTTGCGTTGGTGGGAAACAGGAAAATGCGCAGATAGGCCATGAGTCCCCTACTAGCTGCCCCTATCCACTGTTACAATACAGATGGAACTATCTACAAATTACTTTGCTCTTGAACTTCTTCCCCCAGCACCTTACCTTAACGAAAAAAGCCGTTATCACATTATGATGCAAGCGCCACTTCCAGGCGAAAGCGGATGTTTTTGCACAACAGGACATCCTATAACGTGGTAAATGGTTTATGGGGGATGCAGCAATTAACGACAGATTATGCTCATGAACTGGCCTATCTTCATTGCACTTATCTTGATATATATCTGGTCACTGCTGCCTTTTAATCAGCCTGATCAAAACAAGACCATGTAGGGGGCGGGAAGCCTTTTTGCATGTTGTTTGGCGGTTACGGCCGTTTCCCTGCTACCACTTCTCCAGCACGAGTAAATGAGATAACCCCAACACCGCAAACGGCGTTTGCTCCGCCGCATACAGCACATTTTTGATCAACTTCCCCAAACCCGGCAACCGATTTTCAATATTGTCATAGCCGCCAAAAATGACACCATGATGCACCTTGCGCACCGGCAGTCCGGCAAATAAGCGCAGCAATCCGCGCTTTGTGTATGCGCGTACATGTGGCGCAAGCCGATTACGCAGCGGATTGGGCAAATAATTGACCAACGGCTTGTTGCCAAAATAATACTCGCCACGCCAGTAAATGCCGTGCTGCTCCACCGGATACCACCGATTGGGGCAAAAAATGAGAATACGCCCTCCTGGCCTGGTCACACGCACCATTTCGGCCGCATACAGGCCATCATCCGTGACATGCTCGATCACCTCATTGCTAAACACAAAATCAAACGTATTGGCAGCAAAGGGTAACGTTTCGCCCACGCCTAAAGCGACGCCTGCCCCCGTTTGCCGCGCCACCACAGCACGATCTTGCTCCACATCCAGACCAAAACAGTGAGGCGTATAGGTGTGAAAGGCATCCAGCCATGTTCCCAGACCACACCCATTGTCGAAAACAGTGGCATTCTCTAGCGGCACCCATTGGCGCACCATCTTTAACCGCCGCTCTTGCCCAGAGCGCCACACATAACCTGGTTCGCCGCGCAGAGCGGCCTTATCTGAATAGCTCAATTTTTTACTGCTCCCGATTTGCGCGACAAACAGCCAGTCCAATCTTGCAACAAAACATCAGCATGTGCGCCGCTTAACAGGGCTAAGGTGCAAAACAACGTGGCAATGCAGGCCAATGGGCTGCTGCCAATCACTGCCCAGCGCCAGGGAAATTTATTAACTACCTGTCGGTTTGGCCCTGGTTGGTACAAAACCAACCCTCCCAAAATCAATTGGTTCCAGCGGCCTGGGGGAAAACCTGCTGTGTGTCTTTCCATGCTGATCATGATGCCTGTCACCGCTGCTACTGTGTGCCCATTAGCTCGTCATATTTTTGGCGCACTTCTTGAATGTCTTTCCAGGTCAGCGCCTTCGGGCTGCCGGGGGTGCGCACCGGGTTGCGCAGCAGGTAGGAGGGGTGAAAGATGGGCATGACGAAACGGCCGTTCCACTCATGCCACTCCCCACGCAGCTTCGTAATACCCGTCAACCCCAACAACGACTGTGTCGCCACATTGCCCGTCAGCAAAATAATGGATGGGTCTACCAGGCGGATAATCTCCAACAAATAGGGCTTGTAAAATTCAATTTCCTCATTTGTCGGTTTGCGAAACGATTTGCCCCCTTCCCCCGGCGGCAGGCGAAAGACCGAATTGCTAATAAACACATCTTGTTCCACATCAAAATTCACTGCCTGCAAAATTTGGTCTAGCAGCTGCCCCGCTCGTCCCACAAATGGCTTACCAACCTTGTTTTCCTCCGGCCCCGGCGCTTCCCCGACAATCATCAGCTTTGCCTTTGGGTTGCCCCGGCAAATGACAACGTTTGTGCCCGCATCGGCCAGCGGGTCGTCGGTCATGTTCATCATCACAGCAAACAATTCATCTAACGAAGTGTAATAATTTGGCCTGTCTTCAAATAATCCAAATTGCATGATGGTCACTCCTCTAAAAAACGTAACGCGACCAGAGAATCGCGCCACAGACATCATTCACACAGTCACGAAAATTTTACCGTAAAATGGATGGGGATAAAAACGGCCGTTTCCCCCAAACCTATGCTACAATTTTTCCCATGACGCACACCACCCCGCGCCGCACAGCATAAAACTTCCCAAGGAGCAACCCCATGGACAAACGACGATCAGCCGCCACCATTTTTCAAGAGCAACAAAACCAACAAATTCAACGCCAACGCAACATCGACCCTCAAGAAGAACCGTTCGCACAACTTGCCGCCTCTGCCCCACAAGGCCCACCCCCGCCGCCTCTGGGCAGCGGCTTCAAAACATCAGAAGAGCTGCAACTTGAAAAAGAGCCTATTCGCGTGCGCGAAACCGGCTACGCCTTCTGGAAACGAGTCATCGTTCCGCCAAACGCCTACGTCGTCCATACCCGCATCAAACGAGAACAGCCTGTCACCATCGGTCTTGGCGTCTCCTTTCGCTACAATCCATACACCGACGCCTATCTCGTCGTCCCCGCTGCCATGCAAACAATTGGCGTTGTTGCCAACTGCATCAGCAAAGAAAAACAAGGCATCAACATCCTCGCCTATGTGCAGTGGCAAATTGACGATTTCGCCATCGCCTATCGCAAACTCGACTTTTCCGACAGCCGTGATCCACTGTCCATTGTCAACGCACAACTACGCGAACAAGCCGAAGCAGGCATCAAAGACAAAATCGCCACCATGAGCGTTGAGGAAGTCCTCACCGACAAAGCGCCCATCATCGAAGAGCTAACCACCCGCCTCAAAGCTGTCACCGAAGGGCGTGGTCAAGGTAACAATGCCGACGAAGGGCTAGGCATCAAGATCGTCACCGTACAAATCCGCGAAGCACTCGTTAGCTCCGAGCGGCTGTGGGATCATCTCCAGGCTCCATTCCGCCATGAACAAGAAAAACTGGCCCGTGTCAGCCATCTCGCCATGCAAGACCAGATCAAACAAAAAGAGCTGGAAACCCATCAGCAAGCAGAAACCCGCGAAGCGGAAACGATGGTCGCCATTGAGCGCATCAAGCAAAGCAAACAAACCGAAGCGTCCGAAATCCGCCTTAACGAGGAGGCCACCCGCTTCACCAGAGAGCAAGAAACCGCACGCCAAAAAATCCAACTGGAAGAAACAACCACCGTTGCCCGGCGCGAATCGGAGCAGCGCCTCCACACACAGTCCGCACAAATTGAACAGGAGAAGCAGTTACGTGCGCTGCAACTCATCCACGACAAAACGTTAGCCGAAGCACAGCTGCAAACCGAAGCTGAGAAACAGCAGCAAAGCATGCAAACAGAACAGGCATTGCACGAAATTGCCGAAAACAACCGCCTGGAAGAACTGCGTGTACAGGCTGCCCAACTGCATTTGGAACAAGAAAAGGCGCTCAAGACGCAAGAAGCCGCCTTACAACTGCTGCTGCAAGAGCAGGAAATCGCCGCCAAAGCACAAGCCTTGCAAGCGGATTTGGCACAACAACAACAAACGCACGCCGCACAATTGCTGATGGAGGAAGAATCCCTGCGGGTTAAACTGGCGGCGCAAGAGAAGGAATTGGAAATTGAACGGCTGCGCCAGGAAATACGCAATTTGGTGAATGAACGTGACTTGCTGCGCCACTTCATTAGCCAACTGCCAGAATTGGCCGCACATATGCCGGAAATTCACGAATTACGTGTGCTGCAAACAGGCAGCGGCGATGCCGCGTTTGACAATATGGCCGCCTTTGTCACCAAAGCGATGGCCCTGGCGCAAAGTATGGGGCTGAAAATAGATAATCAGGCATCGTAAGTGTTGGGGTTGCACATGATGGGCAATTTGGTACATTGCACTTCATGATAATCCGTAATCGACGAATCCTTTGCACACTTATGGCGCTGGTCTGGTTGTTCACGGCTTGCCAGACAGCGCCGACAGTTGAAGAAGAAGTTGGGGTGGCAACGGCCGTTTCCACCCCAACACAGCCCCCCACAACCACACCCCAACCCTCTTCCACGCCCACCCCTGATGTACAAATCATCATTACCACAACTCCGACAGCGACAGTAAACAGTGCGCCAACGCCCCCCTCTCTCGATTATCTGGCAGCCGCCATCAACGCCGAACTCGCCAACTTCGATGGCCTGAGCAGCTATGTCATCCGCGACCTGCGCACAGGCGAACAAATCAGCCACGAACCCGACCTTGCCATTGCCGGCATGAGCCTGATCAAAATCCCCATCCTCATCAACACCTATCGCGTGCTGGATGGCCCACCCGACATTGAGCAAACCAAGCTCATCACCCAAACCACCGCCCTTTCCAGCAACTTTGCCGCCAATTTGCTGCTGCAAGTCATCGCTCGCCAGCCCAACAGCTACATTGGCGCTGACATTGTCACCGAGTCGATGCGCGAACTGGGCCTTTACAACACATTTATGGCTGTGCCCTACGACGCCGAACCCAAGCCAGATCGTCCGCAAACTTACCTCACGCCAGCCAACCGGCGCACCGACATGACCACCCATCCAGACATCTACCGCCAGACCACAACTGGCGACCTGGCAGCACTGCTGCTGATGCTTTATGACTGCGCCACAAACAGCCAGGGGCTGCTGCTGGACACCTATCCTGGCGAACTAACAGCAGGCGAGTGCCAGCAAATTCTCGACATGCTCCAGCTTAATGAATTGGTGAAATTACTGGAAGCGGGTTTGCCCCCCGGCATCACCATCGCCCACAAAATTGGCTATATCGACGACACCTATGGCGATGCCGCGATTGTCTACTCGCCCAATGGTGATTACATCCTGGTTTTGGCTCTCTACGCCCCCGTCTGGCTGGAATGGGGCATTGCTTCCCCCCTTTTCACAAGCATCTCGCAGCTTGTCTATAACCATTTCAACGACCCGGACGCCTACACAACGGCCGTTCTCGCTGCCCCACCTGATTTGCCACCCACCGTCACCCCGGCACCCACGCCCGATTTGCCACAAGCCATTGTCACCGGAACCAACGGCGTTGGCTTGACACTGCGCAGTGCGCCCGGTGGAGCCGAACTCGCCATCTTGCCCGAAGGCAGCGTGGTCAGTTTGCTCGACACGCCGCCAAACACGCTCAACGGCATTACCTGGCAGCACATCCGCACCGCGGATGGCACAACTGGCTGGGTTGGCGCGGATTATCTGACGGGGCAGTAGTCGGTGGGCGGTGGGCGGTGAGCGGTAATCGGTAAGCGGTGGCTAGCCGATTTCGGCCAGCACTTCATCGCGCAGCACGCTTTGGTTGGTGCTGACATGAACGGCCGTTACCACACCACCGCGTGGCGAGCGGATTTCATTCTCCATCTTCATCGCTTCCAGCACCAACAACGGCTGCCCGGCCATCACCGTCTCGCCAGCCTGCACCAACACCTGTGTCACCAACCCTGGGATGGGTGCTTTGACGCGCCCGTCACGGCTGCGCGGACGCGCCACAGCCGCCTCTAAGTCGCGCACTTCCAAGTTGTGCAAGCCGCTGTATGTTTTAATCCAGCGCAACTGCTCGTCAAAGACAATTTCGTAGGGACGGCCGTTTACAATCATCCAATCAATATTCGCCACTGAATGATTCGGGGGCGGAACTTGCACCGACAAGGGCACGCCATCTACCAGCACGGTAACGGCCGTTCCATTCCAATGCATCACATCCAACGCTACCTCAAACAACTGCTCTTCAATCGTTACCAATAACTTATTCATCATCCCCTCCTCACGACGCCAGCCGCCGACTGGCACGATGCCAGCCCGACTGCGTCCGTGGCGACACCGTTGGGCTTTCCGGCGCATTGCGGCGCAAATACAAAATTGCCGCTATCGCCGCCAGATCACGCAAATGCTCTTGCAAATCCACAAATTCACCCAACGGCTGCCGCAGCAAATCCGTCGTATACGCCCCTTTGATAAACGCCGACGACGTAAAAACACGCTGCAACACAGGCAAATTCGTCGCCAACCCGGTCAATTTCAAACCTTCCAACGCCCGCTGCATTCGCTGCAAACAAAGCTGCCGGTCAGCGCCCCACACCGACAATTTGGCAAGCAGCGGGTCATACGTATCAGGAACCCGACAGCCACAATACACATATGTGTCTACGCGAATCTCTGGCCCGCCCGGCAAACGCATCATGTCCACCTGTCCGGGGCTGGGCAAGAAATGGTTCCAGGGGTCTTCCGCGTTGATCCGGCACAGCATCGCCCAGCCTTGCGGTTGCACATCCTGCTGCGTCCATCCCAATGGCTCCCCGGCAGCAATGCGAATTTGCTCGCGCACCAGGTCCAGGCGCGTCACCAATTCTGTCAATGGATGCTCCACCTGAATCCGCGCTTTAATTTCAGTAAAGTAAAATTGCCCGGCTTCATCGACGAGGAATTCAACGGTTCCGGCATTTTGATAATTAAAGAGACGGGCAATGGCAACGGCCGTTTCACACAACACATGCCGCTGCTCCGGCGTCAAACTCGGCGAAGGCGTTTCCTCCACCACCTTGCGATTCCCCAGCACCAACGACCCCTCCCGGTCGCCCAAATGCACCAGATTCCCTTGCCCATCCCCCAACACCTGCACCGCCACCTGATGTGCCGGTAAAATCGCCCTTTCCAGATACACCTCTTGGCTGCCAAAAACCACACGCGATTCCGCCTGCGCCCGCTGCATCGCCCGCAGCAATTGCTGCGGCGAACGCGCCAGCCGTTCCCCTGGCCCACGCCCGCCATTACACGACTTAATCACCAGCGGATATTCCAATTCACCCGCCGCCGCACGCAGCGCCGCCAAATCATCAACACCAAACGAAATCGGCGAACTCATCACCGTAGGAAAGCCAGCGGCGCGTACCGTTGACAAAGCCGCCAATTTATCGCGCACACCTTGCACAACCTCCACCGGTGGGCCAATAAAAGCCAGCCCCGCCATCTGGCAAGCACGAATAAAACCCACATCTTCCGCCAGAAAACCATAACCGGGATGGATGGCATCCGCGCCACAGCGCTGCGCCAGCTCAATGATCGCCGCGCCATCCAAGAAACCTTCATCGCTCACCAGTTCCACACATTCATCCGCCAGGCGCACATGCAATGATTGCTGATCGGCCGCTTCATACACAGCAACGGCCGTAATCCCCATTTCACGGCACGTATGCACAATCCGCACCGCAATTTCCCCCCGATTGGCAATGAGTATCTTCTTAAACATACAGTTGAATCCTTTAGCGCAGCCGCAGTATGGCTCTAACGAACCATCTCACAAACGCACTCTCTCACGCCCCATCACATCGGCGAAATCCCATGCTTGCGGGGGACATGCCGGTCGCGCTTTGACAGCGTCACTTCCAGCGAACGAATCAAGATGCGGCGTGTGTCGCGCGGTTCAATCACATCGTCAATCAAGCCGCGTGACGCCGCCACATAAGGATTGTTGAACTTCGTCTCGTAATCCTGCACCAATTCTTGCCGCTTCAGATGCGGATCGGCCGCTGCTTGCAAATCGCGGCGGAACAAAATGTTCACCGCCCCTTCCGCGCCCATCACGGCCAATTCCGCATTCGGCCACGCATAGAGCAAATCGCCGCGCAATCCTTTGCTGCTCATCACACAGTACGCGCCACCATAACTCTTGCGCAAAATGACCATCAACTTGGGCACAGTCGCTTCGCTGTACGCATAAATCATGCGTGCCCCATTGCGAATAATGCCGCCATACTCCTGATCTTTGCCGGGCAAAAAGCCAGGCACATCTTGCAAAGTGATAATGGGAATGTTGTACGCATCGCAAATGCGAATGAAGTGCGCCGTCTTGATGCTGGCCTGAATGTCAATGCAGCCAGCCAACACCATCGGCTGATTGGCGACAAAGCCAACTACCCAACCATTTAAGCGGCCAAAACCGACCACCATGTTTTCTGCCCATAACTGGTGAATTTCAAAGAAACGGCCGTCATCCACCAACGTCGTAATCACCCGCCGCACATCATACGGTTTGTGCGGGTCTGTCGGCACAATTTGCTCCAATTCCGGGCAGCGCCGCTGCGGATCATCGAGCGGCTTGACATAAGGCGGGTCATCCTGGTTATTTGATGGCAAATAACTGAGCAGCGTGCGCACCTGCTGCAAACATTCGCGGTCATCACGCGCCAAAAAGTGGCAGACACCGCTTTCCTGGCTGTGAATCAGGCCACCCCCCAGCTCCTCAAGCCCCACTTCCTCCTGCATCACCGATTTCACCACATCTGGGCCGGTGATGAACATGTAGCTGTTTTCCGTCATGAACACAAAATCGGTCAGCGCTGGCGAATAGACCGCGCCACCGGCGCAGGGTCCCATAATCACCGACAACTGCGGGATAACGCCAGAAGCCTCGCAGTTGGCGTCAAAAATCTGCGCATACCCGGCCAAACTGTCAACGCCTTCCTGAATGCGTGCCCCGCCTGAATCATTCAGGGCAATAAAGGGTGCGCCATAGCTCAAAGCCATTTTCATCGCCTTGACAATCTTCTGCGCGTGCATTTCCCCCAGCGACCCGCCCATGACAGTGGCATCTTGGGCAGCAACAAAGGCGCGACGGCCGTTTATTTCACCAAACCCCGTAATCACACCATCGCCATAGCGGGACGTCTTGCCACCGACATACGTCTCCACGCGCGGCGTCACCAACGTATCAATCTCCGTAAAGGTATCCGGGTCAAACAGCAAATTCACCCGTTCGCGTGCCGTCAGCCGTCCCTTTTTGTGCTGCTGCGCCACATCTTTTTCCGTGCCGTAAGCAATCTCCTTACGTTCGCGCAACGCTTTTACGTAAGCTTCCATCTCTTGCGCCATTCTCAATCCTCCGCTCCAGGTAATGCAATTTGGCAAACCACACTACCTGTATCCCATCCGGGATACTGTTGTTTTTTCTATGTACTGCTGTAATTTCCGTAAAACTTTGTATTCGTGGCTCTAAGCTGCCAGCGTCAGGACAAATCCATCCAGAACACGCCACCACCCTTGCAGCGGCGGCGCAACCCGTAAACGGCTGGCGTCTAACTCGATGGCAAACGGCGTCCACGCTTGTGGTGGTACGGCCGTTACCGCAAACAAACACGTCACACAACGCGTATCAACCATCAACCCAACCTGCAACGCCTTCAACGCCGCTTCCTTCGCACTCCAAATCGCCGTCACCAGCGTCGCCTGCATCTCCGGCACAGCTTGCTGCACCAAGTCCTGCTCCACCGCCGTAAAATAATCCTGCACAAACTGCGGCGAACGCGGCGCAATTTGCTCAATATCCGCGCCAATCGGCGGATTGCGCCGCGGCAGCGCCGCGCAAAATGCATGGCTGTTTGAATGACTGATGGAAATGCTCGGCAGGTCAGCCCGTGCCACAGCGCCACATTGTACCACCGGAGCATGGGTATGACCGTTCAACACCTGCAACTCCGCCAACGGAACCTCGGTGCCACAGCGCTCGCGAAGCACCTGTTGCAGCAAATGCTTTGCCGTCCAACGCCCTAACAACCAATCCCGCCGCCGCTTTTCTGTGCGCAATCGGGCAAAATGTGCCGCCTCTGCCGCTCCCAGCAATCCTGCCGGGGGCATGCCCTGCGCCAACCCTGGAAACGCTGCTGCCGTTTGTACAAGCCAGTTGATCATATGCCTTGTATTCCATGTCCCGTAATCGGCAACCGATGACCCGATTACCGATTACGGATTATCAATTGCCGCTCACGACAGCGGTCGTGCCACCGTGCGATAACCTTGCAGTTCAACAAACACCACGCCATCGTCGTCGACAACCTGCCCGGCAAAAGTCTCGCCATCGTCGTCTGTGCGCAGCAGCGCGTAAAGACGTTTGCCGGCCGCCTCTTGTGGCTGTCGCTGCGCCGTGACCGCGCCAATGCCCAAGGGGAAACCCATTGCCTGCTTTACTTCTTGCGTCCACAACGCCGCCGCCTGGAAACAAAGTTCTACCAATCGCGGAGCCATTAACGAAGTGGCATCTGCCGGGTCGGTATTGGGCGGCAAGGTGGCAGGCAGCAAGCAAACGGCCGTTTCCCCCACCACCTTTGCGCGTTCAATCACCTGATACGCCGGGCCATGAAAGAAAGATTCGTAAATCGTCTCCGCCACAATCGGCAGCGATTCCGCCGCCGGTGGCGTGAAGGCAATCGTTGGCGCTGCCATGGCCGCCGTGCCCAAATGCACCTGCGCCGCAAAATGCTGCTGCGTTCGCTGCGGCAGCCCGTCGCGCACCGGTTTGGTGACGGAATGCAGCGTTGTTTGCGCCAACAACTGCCCCGGCGCAGGCAGTTCCAGCACAACATTCAGGTGCAGTGTGCGCGGTTCATTGCGGAAAAACTTGAATGCGCCGGACATGGTGACATCGGTAACGGCCGTTACCCGTCCCTCAGGCATCGCGGCCAACGACGCCGCCACCAACGCGGCCTGCGCCATCGCCTCCGTCGCCATCACCCCTGGCAGCCAAGGCGTGCCCGCATCGGGGGCGTGGTCATACAAAAAGGGTTGGCGCGTCGGGTCAAGCGTCGTTTCCACCGCCAATCCACCGTACAACATCGCCCCTTGCAACGTGCCCACCATCAGCAAATCGCCAAACTTCTCTTGCCGCCACGCATTGGCCTGCGCCACATCCAAACCACCCGTCTCATCCCATTCCTGTGTCAACAGGCCCAGCGCACCGCCAACTACCAGTTCGCCGCCGCCATACAGCAGTTCGCGCCGCACAGTGGGAATTCCCACCGCCGTTGGCAGCATTTCGATGCCTGCCATCTCCATAATCTTGGGAATCGAGCCACGCGTCGCCATGCCAATTTCGCCCCAGGCTGTCCAGTCCAGAGCAATGCCGCGCGTCTCCGGCCGCCAGCGGCGCAGGCTGCTTGTCACCTTGCACAGCAAATCATTGGCCGCGCTGTAATCCGTCTGCCCATTGTTGCCAAAACGCCCGGCCACCGAGCTAAAAACGACGGTCGCGGCGATAGGCAGATCGTGTGCCGCACGCAGCAAATTGAAGAAGCCATCCGCCTTCACATCAAACACAAGGTCGAATTCGCGTGCCTCTTTTTTGTCCAACGACCGGCTGATTTCCAGCCCGCCAGCATGAACGAGGGCGTCTATTTTGCCATAGCGAGTGCGGATGTCGGCGATAACGGCCGTTACCGCTTCCCCATCCAACAAATTAACGCTGTGATAATGAGCCGTACCGCCAGCCGCTTCCACCGCCTCAATCGCCCGCAGCGCCGCTTCCGTCCGCTCGATTGCCAATAACTGTTTCTCAATCAGCGCCGGTGTGGGCCGTTCGCCAGCTGCTTTAGCCGCCGCAATCAACTGCTGCTTCAACGCCTCTTTGTCGCTGCGGAACAACTGCACCTGCGCGTCATGCCGCGTCGGCGCGGCAACCAGGTCAAGCAGGTAAAAGATGCCGCCGCTGGCTGCTGCCAGGTCGGCAACGATGGCGCTGGTGATGCCGCCAGCCGCCCCGGTGACGACAAAAACCGTGTGCTCATCGAGCGTCAGCGCCGGGGTGTCGGGCAACGGCCGTTCCTGCAAACCAATCGCCACCCGCTGCTCGCCCACATAGCCCACTTCCACCGCACCGGGGTCTGTTTCCGTCTCGGCCAACAGCGCATCCGCGAAAACGGCCGTTTTCCGACTCAGTTCAAAGTCCACAGCCTTCACCAACACATCAGGGCGCTCACGCTTGTACGCCTTGGCAAAGCCAACCACAGCCCCGCCCAAAGGAGCCGTTGCCCCTGCCGCGCCATAGCCATGCTGCCCGCCCAGGCGCGTAGCCGTCACCAGGAACGTGCCCGGCTGGTTCACCACGTCATACAAAGCCCGCATGGTGGCATACAAATTCTTGCTGCGCTGACGATTCAATTCGCGCCAGGCGGCCAGGTCAAGCTCCATCAAATCAGGCTCCGCATCCAACGCCGCCAGCCAATACACCCCTTGAATCGCGCCAGCATGACGCCACGCAGTCACCTGTGTCACCAACTCCGCCGTTGGCCGCGCCACATCCAAAGCCAACACAGTCGCCCCACGCTTTTCCAGGCGGCTGATCACGGCCTTGCCGACACCGCCCTGGTCGAGAGCCACAAGCACGCGGCTGTCCGCGCCCAACGTGACCCCCGTCGGTTTACACCAGGCCAACGCCGGTCGCAGCACGGCCACCGGCATACGCCGCGGCACACGATTGGCATTTTCCAGGGAAGACGGGGTGATGCGGGTTGAAGCAGGCACAACGCCCGCCACTTCCCCCATCACCCCGTCAACTTTTAAATCCGGACGCATTTCGTAAACAAAACCAATCACCTTTTCCAGCGTCGTGTAATCGCGCAAAGCCAAATCGTCGCGGCGCGGAATGTCAAACTCGCTGCGAATGGCGGCAAATGTTTCTGCCTGTTTCACCGTGTCAATGCCCAGGTCTGCTTCCAAATCCAGGTCTAGCTCCAACATATCAGGCGGATAACCCGTTTGCTTGGCGACAATTTCCAGCACTTTGGCGGTCACTGCGTCAAATGAACCCGCGTCGGGCGTGGATGGCAGTGTGGCAACGGCCGTTTCGCTCACCACCTCCGGTTCAGCCGCCACTTTTTGATTGCCCAAATCGGGGCGCATCTCGTAGACAAAGCCAATCACCTTCTCCAGTGTGGCATAATCGCGCAATGACAAATCATCGCGGCGCGGAATGTCAAACTCGCTGCGAATGGCGGCAAAGGTTTCCGCCTGTTTCACCGTGTCAATGCCCAAATCCGCTTCCAGGTCGAGGTCAAGATCGAGCATATCGGTGGGATAGCCGGTTTGCTCGGCCACAATTTGCAGCACTTTGTCGGCAACGGGATCAGCCACGGCCGTTTCCAGGGTTGGCTCCGGCAGCGGTGCTGGCGGGGGCGGCGCAGAGGGAACGGCCGTTTCTGCCACCACCTTTTCCACAACCGGCATACGCACCGGCTCTGGGGCAACGGCCATCGGCGCGGCTTGCACTGGCGGCTCCGGAATAACCATCCGCGCAGGCGCGGTTGTGGGCGTTGGCGCCCCATCCTGCCCCGTCAAAGTGCGCATGATGGGGCCAGTTCCCGGCTGCCAGCGGCTGGGGAGCGGGTACCGCTGCGGCACGCCGTTGGCCTGGATGCGTAAGATGCGTTTGTTAACGGCCGTTTCCACCTGGTCATAGCCGCTGATGTCCTCCAGCCAGCGCCGATATTGCGCCGGACTGTCCACCCGATCCAGTGCGCCAGGGATGCGCCGCGTCAACGTCATCGCAATTTGTGAACCAAAACCCGCCGCCAGATGCAGCGCATACTGCACCGGATAACGTCCGCCGCGGCTCAAGTTCAACGGCCCCAGGTCTGGGTCAACTTCCCGGAAATTGGGCACAGGCGGCACAATGCCATATTCCAAAATCTTCACGGCAATGACATCTTCCACACCGACACCCATTGGATGGCCGGTAAACCCTTTCGTATTGGCGACAATGATTTCACGCGCCACGTCGCCAAACGTGTGGCGCAGCGCTTCCACTTCGGCGGCAGCGCTGCCACCGCGTGCCGGTGTGTATGTCTCGTGCGACATAAAGACCATCTGCGGAGCCATGGCCTGCCGGTTCAAGCCAAAACGGCGCTCGGCCGATGTCACCAGGCTGTTCATCACCTGGGCGATGTGGTGTACGTCCAGACGCGTGCCATGAAATGCGCTGTTGTTTGTTTCACTGGCAAGCAGTTCGACAACGCCGCGCATCCCGCGTTCGCGCATGGCATCTTCGCTCTCCACAATCAGCCCCGCCGCGCCCATGCCCATCAACGTGCCATGACGGCGACGATCAAAGGGCAAGGCGACTTCGGCGACACGATCTTCGGTCGCTGCCGCACCAACGGCCAGGAAACCGGCACCGACCCATTCCATCAAGTTGTCTCCGGTCACATTGTCGGCGGCAATGATGATGACGCGGCGGCAACGGCCGTTGCGAATCCAATCTTCAGCAATCGCCACCGCCTGCGCCGTGCTGGCACAAGCCGCATTCACCTGCGTATTGGGGCCGCGTGCGCCGATGTACTCGGCAAACTGGCTGTGTCCCATTGCCAGGATACGGAACAAAAAGCGGCGATCAAAAATGTATGGCTCGCGCTGCAACGCCTCGCGCAAAGTGTTGATGCGCCGATCTAGTTCGCGCAGCGTGTCGGCGTCGCGGGTATAGGCACGCACATCTTGCAGCATTTGCAGTTGATCAAGCCGGTTTTGGAAGGTGAAATAGCGCCCCATTTCCTCGGCAAAGCGGTCGCCGCCGGGGAAGGCGCTGGCAAAAATGACGCCCGTTTCATCGCGCAATGGTTCTGGCAGCAGCCAGCGATCCGGCAAAAATTTGTCGGTGGTGGTGCGGCGGAAGGTTTGCACGAGAGGGATACCCGCCTCGCGCAGGGCGTCAAAACCGGCGGCCATTGCCAACTGCGTCGTGCTGTCCAGCGCCTCGACGAGTTTTTCTGGCACGCCGTACTCTTCGGTTAAGTTGAAATAGCCGGGGCGACCTGCCAACTTGATGACATCGTCGGGGTCGTTAATGGTCTCGAAACGGCCGTTTCCCTCTGCATCCTTCACCAGGCGCGTGATTTGCTTGGCTAAAATGCGCTGGCGAAAGCGCTCCGGAATCAGGTCTACAAACTGCTCGCCGCGCAAAATCCGCAGCGCATTATCCGGGTCCATCACCGATTTTTCCGCGCCGGGCAGCCCCAACCCCGTGCCGCTGATAACCACCGAGCCGCTGGGGACGGCATTGCGGTCATAGGCCAGCAGTGGCGGCTGCACAGCAGGTGCTTGCGCCGTCGCCGCTTGCTGAATTGCTTGCGTCAATAATTCGACAACGGCCGTTAACGAGCCGCCATTTTGTGATAAAGCCATGTCCTCATTCCTCTCTACTGATTCGACCAACACCGCTGCCTGCTCGCCGACTGTTTGCCCATATCCCGCCGCATACAGCGCACATAACGCCATATTCAAACTCGGCAAAGTCCCCGTCTTGGGGTGATTGGTCAAAATCGGCAGCACATCCGTTTGCGCGGCAAACACATCACGGGCAAACCCTTGCAGCGCCCGCTTGGGGCCAACCTCGACAAAGGCACGCACGCCAGCGTTGTAGAGCGTGTGCAGCCCCTTCACCCATTGCACCGGCGAGGCAACTTGCTGTTGCAGCACATCCTTAATGCCCTCCACCGTTGTCGGGTAAAAGCCGCCAGTCAAATTGGCAACAAGCGGCAGTTTGGGGGGAGCGATGTGCAGCCGGTCAAGTACCTGGCGCAGGGGTTTGCTGGCCGGAGCGACAATTTCTGTGTGGAAGGCGTGGCTGACGGGGATGGGAATGGCGCGGTATCCTTTTTCGGTGAACAGTTTAACGGCCGTATCCACCGCTTTACTCGCCCCACCAATCACACTCTGGCTGTGACTGTTAATATTGGCAGGAACAACATAGCCATCCACCTCGGCTAACGTTGCTTCCACCACATCCAATGGGGCGAGAATGGCCGCCATACGGCCGTTATCCGCCACATTGACCTTGCTCATCTCATCGCCACGCGCGGCCGCCGCTTCCAGCGCATCGGCAAATGGCATCACGCCCGCGGCAATCAGCGCCGCATATTCGCCCAGCGAATGCCCCATCACCATGTCCGGCTTAAAGCCATACGTCTCCAGCAATTTCAACATGGCAATGTCCAGCGTCAACATCGCTGGCTGCGTGATTTCCGTCTGCATCAAAGCCAGTTCCGCCTGCATCATCGCCTGGCGGTCATCGCTGTCCACAAAAATGTAATCGGTGAGCGGCTTGCCCAAAATCGGCGTCATGACGCGGTCGGCCTCGGCAAACACCGTGGCGACCACCGGCGACAAGGCCACCAGCTCGCGCCCCATATTCACATACTGGCTGCCCTGTCCGGGGAAAAGAAAGGCTAACTTGCCCGGTGCGGTGCCACGCCCACGAAAAATGCCTTGCGCCTCCAGCGCTTTCCACGCTTTGGCATCGTCGCTCTGGCAAAGGCGCTGCGCTTTTTGCAGCCGTCCCAGCAGTTCCTCGCGGTCGCCAAAATCAATCAGCAAGCGTTCGGGGGATTGGAGAACGGCCGTTTCCGGCACAACTCGCGGCGGCGTCCAGCCAGCCTGCACATCTCGCAGCGCCTTCTCCACCTGCGCCCGCAGGTCAGTGGATGAGGCGGCACCCAACGCCAAAATACCGCGCACAGGTGTTGGCACCTTATCCGCAGCACGTTGGCTCCCGACCTGTAAATTTCCATTTCCCCGTGCCTGCGCCGCCGTCGTTTGGCGCTGCGCGGCCAACATCCCCGGCACATGTTCCTCCAACACGACGTGAAAATTCGTGCCGCCAAAGCCATAGGCACTGACACCACAGCGGCGCGGTGCGCCAGCCGGTTTTGTCCAGGGCGTAGCCTCGTGAACGAGGTAAAAAGGTGTGTTGGCAAAATCAATGTTGGGATTGGGCACGGCCGCATTTAACGTGGGCGGCAGCGTCTTGTGGTACAACGCATACACCGCTTTCAGCAGCCCGGCAGCGCCTGCGCCTGCTTTCAAATGGCCGATGTTGCTCTTGGCCGAACCGAGGCCAATGCTGTGGCGTGGCGCGGCATGGAAAATTTGCGCCAGACTTTCGACTTCGACCACATCGCCGACGCGGGTGCTGGTTCCGTGCGCTTCCACCAGGGTCGCCGTTGCCGGGTCCAGCCCGGCGCTTTCCCAGGCACGTTGAATGGCAAGCTGCTGCCCCAACGGATTGGGCGCGGTGATGCCTTTGCCTTTGCCGTCGCTGGCGCCACCAACGCCGCGAATGACGGCGTAAATGCGGTCGCCATCTCGTTCGGCGTCAGCCAATCGTTTTAGCAAAAAGGCGGCGGCCCCTTCGCCCATGACAAACCCGTCTGCGCCATCGCTAAACGGCCGTGTTCCGGTCGCGCTCAATGCGCCAATTTTGCAAAATTTGACGAAGCTGGAGATGCCCATGTTGCGGTCGACGCCACCGGTAACGGCCGTATCCACCTTATGCTCCGTCAGCAGTTCAATGGCCGCTTCCAACGCCGCCAGGCTCGAAGCACAGGCAGCATCCGTGATGAAATTCGGGCCGCGCAAATCCAGCACATTCGCCACACGCCCGGAAACGATGTTGGGCAGTTCGCCCGGCATAGAATCTTCAGTGATGGGCGGGAAGACATCGGCAATGACACCCTGATACCCACTGAGAATGGCCTGGCGCGTGGCGGCAGGCAGTCCGGCAAATTCGGGCACGCTTTCCAGGGCGTGCGCATATTCGGGAAAAGCAATGCGCTGATTGGTGATGTAGTGGAGTTCGCCCCCCATAGCCGTGCCCAAGATAACGGCCGTTCGTTCCGTGTTTAACGGCTTTTGCGGATACCCATAATCGGCCAACGCCTCCGCCGCAACCGTGAGCGCCCACTGCTGCCCCATATCCATCGCGTCCGCCACCTTTGGCGGAATGCGGAAACGCTTCCAGTCAAAATTAAACCCGCGCACCCAACCACCAATTTTGCTGTATGTTTTGTCTGGCGCTTTGGGGTCAGGATCATAATAATCGGCAATCGACCAGCGGTTTGGCGGCGTCTCGGTAATGCTGTACCGCTTATTGACAATATTTTGCCAAAACGCCGCCGCGTGCAAAGCATCTGGCAAAATGGCTCCCACCCCGACAATGGCAATCGCGCGTTCTGCACTATCCATCGTTTACCTCCTTACTTGACCCGTAGCCCGTCATCCCATTCGATGACGGGCTACGGATTATGGTCTATGCCGGGAACGCTTTCACGAGCGCCTCGACCGCACAATCCATGTCGGCAATCATGCCCGCCTGTGCCTGGTAAATGGCGGGTAAATTAAGCGAGTTCGCCAGGTTGGGGTCGCTTTGCCCCGCGCCAATGGCCCATTGCAAGCCATCGGCAGCCACCTTTAGCGCCGCCTGACGGGCATAAATGCGTGCCAGGGTTTGGCGTGTCTCTGTGGTCAGGGGAATGGCTGAGGTGGGGTGGCTTGTAACGCGGGCAGTGAAGGTAGCGGCCGTTTCCGCCCAGGCCACCCATTCACCCAAACGAAACAACATGTGCTGGTTGCGCGTGAGCCGATCCAGACGGCAGCGCTCCATAATGGTCGCCAAGGCACGCAGCGCCAACGCCGCCACATCAGCCCCATTTTGTGGTTCTTCGGCATGAACGGCATCCAACCGTGCCGCCCAATCCTGGTAATAAGCTCCGCGCGACTTGAGATGCTCCTGCCAACGATCACGAGCAATCGTCCATTCCATAATTTCTGATGTGCCTTCGTAAATCGTTGTGATGCGCACATCTCGTTTGATTTTTTCCACCATGTATTCTTTGGTGTAGCCATAACCGCCCAACGCCTGGATCGCATCTTCGGCGGCGCGGTTGCCCGCTTCGGTGGCCGCATATTTGGCGACAGCCCCTTCCGTTTGCAGTCCGTGCCCCCCTTCTGCGTCCAGTCGTTCCGCTACCCATTCGATATAAGCACGCGCCGCTTCCAGGCGTGCGGCATTGGGTACGAGTAGTTTGTGCGTATACCCTTGTTTCTGGCTGAGCGGCGCACCCGCTTGCACGCGCTCCTGGCTGTAGCGAATGGCGCGACGCAGTGCTTCCCAGCCCGCGCCCAGGCCAAATGCGCCAACCATCAGGCGGGTGTAGCCAAAAACAGCTTGTGCCTGCGCCAACCCTTTGCCTTCCACGCCACCAACGAGCCGATCCGCAGCTACGTGGACATCTTCTAAAAAGAGGGCGGCTGTGTTGCTGGCACGAATGCCGTGTTTGTCTTCCGGTTTGCCTTTGCCAAAGCCAGGGGCATCGGCCTCGACAATGAACCAGGAGGGGCCACCGGGCGCATTGGCGAGGATGGTATAGATGTCGGCGACGCCGCCGTTGCTGATCCATTGTTTACGGCCGTTTAGCGTATACCCCGTCACCACCCCATCTGTGAGCACCGGTTCCGCCTTCGTGCTCAACGAAGCGAGATCGCTGCCTGCCTGCGGCTCAGTTGCCCCATAAGCCACCAGCAGCGATTCTTCGGCAACGCGCCCCATCCAGTGCCGCTTTTGTTCCTCCGTGCCCCCGACACTGATGGGATCTGTCCCCAAAAAAGTCGCCAGAACACCGGTGGCGATGCCCAGATCAATGGCGGCCATTAACTCTGAAACACGGTAAATATCATACGCGCCACCACCCAAACCATCATATGCTTCAGGAATAAAAAGCAAATGAAGACCTAGCTGCATAGGATCATATAATTCTTGCAATACCTGGCGGGGAAATTCGTCATTGTGATCTAGCTCAATGAGATAATCAGGCGTGAGTTTACGCTCCGCATACTTTTTGAGCGTGTCCAAGATCATCTCGCGGGTCTCATCGTCCAATCCGGGCATCTTTCACCTTCCTGTCTCCTTTATCAAGATTCAGGCTCCCCAGGCTTTTATTCAATTTTTGCGAGTTGGTGGCAGTGGCAAAATCGATGATGGGGGCAAAAAAAAAGCATCCTCAAAAGTGCTAACACACTTTAGGATGCTCCCCTTTTGTTTTGTTTATTGGTTCGCTAACTACCGAAAAACATTGTAACAATTTTCACAATGGCGAAAGAGTGACAAATGTCACATTAATCATATGAACAATGACTGTAGCCTTATTTTAGGTGTGGGGTTTGGGTGTGAAGGGCATTGGACAGGCACAATGGACGGCTCCCCCGCTGCTTATTTGCCCACATTGTTTGCGGTGTCTGACAACATTAACTGGTACTGACGAATGGTTAAGTCAGTGTGGCGAATTTTCAAGGCGAGATCGGCCGCCAGGTTTTTCATGACTTTATAGCCCAACTCAGGATACGTATTGCACAAAAACATCAGGCGCTCACGGGAAATGCGCAACACATAGGTTTTGTCGCGGCTGATGCGAACAGTGGCTGAGCGAATACCCTGATCAACCAATGACACTTCCCCAAACACCTGTCCCGGACGTAATTCGGCGACCACAACGGATTCCATTTCTTGCTGTGTGGCGGAGACAAATCCCGGATTGACTAAAATTTCAACTGCGCCTTCGCCAATCACGTACATTTCATCCGTGCTTTCGTTTTCTTGGATGAGGATCTCCCCTTTGCTGTAAATCGCTGGCTCGCAAATGGCAGCAACCAGTTGTAGTTGTGTGTCGGTTAAACTATCGAAAATCTCAGCCAGGGCAAGAATGGGAATAACAGGTTTCGTCATCAATTCTTTTGCTCCATACGCCTGCCGCTTTTAGACAGTGTCGCTCTTTGCGGGCAGGTGCGATGTGATAAATCCGGACATTAGTATATCACTATCTTGTGAAAAGTGGGCTTTGCAAATGGCGGTGTTGGGCATGCGGACGGATTCCAGGAAACGGCCGTATCGCCGCATCGTCTCCGCAGTAGCCACAGTTGTCCCCGTCAAAAGAAACCAGATCAACGCACGTAAAAACATACCGTGACTAAAAACAGCAATAAAATCAGCCGGATGTGCCTTTAAGCGAGCAGTTAGAGCATGCACACGGTCTAGCAACTCAGCAAAAGACTCGCCATCACCATCTTTATAATGCGGATCATTGCGTTCCCAGTAAGCACGCGCAAAGGGAGCACGGTCGCTGCCGGTTGTGCCATCATAACGTTGTGGATCAAGATACGTGAATTCATAAACCGGCCACTCGACAACCGGCACCGGATCAAAGTGTGTGATCGTGGGAACGGCCGTTTGCCGGGCGCGTACATATGGAGACACCACAATCAAATCCGGCTTGCGCGGAAACGCCTGCACCACATACTGCGCTTCCAACTCCCCATGCGGCGTTAATTGCGATTCCTCCGGATGCACAGTCGGCAAATTCGCGTTTGAGACACTCTCTCCATGTCTGATCAACCAGACAATTGGCATAATATAACCCTCACCATAAAAAAATATTTCGACCCGTTTCAGTGTACCAAAAGAGCCGCAAACAATCAGCATTACAAACAAAAAAGGCCTATTGGAAACACCAACAGGCCTTCATACTACATTCTCTATCGGTGCTACAACCCACGTTCACCGCGAATATACGGCACACCCAATGCGGCCGGCGCACCCAACCGCTTGCGCGTAGCTGCCCGCGACCCCAACATCAAGGCCAAAATCGTCAACACATAGGGCATCATCTGCAAGAAAAAGCCATAATTCGAGTTAATGTACAGTGGATTTGTGAAGCCTAATAACACAGATGGCCCTTGCAAATCCAAAATACCACGCCGCAATGCCCCAAACAAATAACCACCCAACGCCGCGCGTAATGGATCCCACTGCGCAAAAATGACCAGCCCAACAGCAATCCACCCTTGCCCTGATGTCGTTTGGGAACTGTACCAGCCCGGCGACACAGACAGGCTAATCGTTGCTCCGGCCAAACCTGCCAGACAGCCACCCACAAACACATAAAGATACCGCAGCCGATAAACGTTAATGCCCATCGTATCGGCCGCTTCCGGCTTTTCGCCCACAGCCCGCAAATGCATCCCTGGACGAGTGCGATTGATGAAATACCAGCACAGCGGCGCAAAAATATAGCCGACATACACGAGCAAACTGTGATCTTCAAAAAAGACCGGGCCAATAAACGGGATAGAAGCCAACAAGGGAATGTCAAAAGAAGGCACCAGGGGCGGCGTTTGCCCGGTCAATCCTTCACCAAAAACCAACGCCAATCCTGTGCCTAAAAATGTCAGCGACAAGCCACTAACCACCTGATCGGCCTGGAAATGGATCGTGACCAGTCCATGCGCCAGACTTAAAACACCTCCGGCCAAAATGGCAACCAGCAGCCCCAACCAGACATTTTGAGTCGCCAGCGATGTGCTAAACCCGGCCATCGCCCCCAACAGCATCATGCCTTCCACACCCAGGTTAAGAATACCTGAGCGCTCGGCAAAAATTTCGCCAATGGCGGCAAAAAGGAGAATGGTTCCGGTGGCTAAACCTGCGTGCAAGATGATGATGGGGTTCATGCGGCCTCCGTGACAGCCTGGGAGCGAACCAGGCGAATTTTGTAGCGCAACAAAACATCGCTGCTAATGACCATGAACAAAATGATGCCTTGTAACAACTGCGACAACCCGGATGGCTGAATCTCGCGCCCGGCCACGATCAATGCGCCAAACAAAATGGAGACGATGATGACCGCAAATGGGTTGAGTTTTGCCAACCAGGCAACGATGATGCCGGTGAAGCCATATCCGGGGGAAATGCGCTCTTGCAGCCGATGAACTACACCGCTGATTTCGGCCATTCCGGCCAGGCCAGCCAATGCACCAGAAACCATCATCACCAACACAATGTTGCGCGTAATGTTCAGACCGGCATAGCGAGCTGCTTTCGGATTATCGCCAATCAGTTTGATTTCGTAGCCCCAACTGCTGCGTGCTAACATCCACCAAACGATAACGGCCGCTACCACCCCAAAAGCGACACCACCATGCAGTGTCATGCCCGAAATTCTATCAAGGCCGATGCTGCTTAAGAAATTGGCGAGTGGCCCACCGGCAGCGATAAAGTCGCCATACTCACGGGCGTAATCAGTGATACGTGGCAGCCATGCTGATTTTTCAAACACAGGCGTCATTTGGAAACCGGCATCGCTCCAGCGGTCGAAAATCCAGAAATTGTTCCAGAAAACGGCAATGTAGTTAAGCATTAACGTGGTGATGATTTCGTTGAGGTTGAAGCGTGCTTTCAGGTAGCCAGGGAAAAAGCCCCAAACCGCGCCGCCGATCAGCCCCATGAGAGCCATGGCACCAATCACCACGACTTTGGGACTGTCCAGGGGAACCAGGGGCACCAACACCACCGTGCTGGCGAAAAATGCGCCCATGTAAAATTGTCCCTCAGCGCCAATGTTCCACAATTTCATTTTGAAGGCGATGGTGCAGGCGAGACCGACTAAAATTAGCGGTGTGGCTTTTACCATTGTGTCGGAAAATGTGGCCCAACTGCCAAATGTGGCTTCGTAAAAGAATTTGGCGACGCGCAGCGGTTCCCCGCCAATGAGTTTGAGAATAATGCCGCTGACGATAAAAGCGATGACTACTGAGCCAAGTGAGGTGGCGGCAGGCAGCCATTTGGGAATGTCTTCAACACGTTTTTCAAATTGGAGCTTATATGGCATGTCACTATTCCATTTTAGCTGTGTAATGGGTTACACGGCTAACGCATCAGCGCCCTAATGAACGGCCGTTCCCGTCATCATCAAGCCAATTTCATGCACATCAGCCTGATCGGCATCCAAAATACCCATGATGCGCCCTTCGGAGATAACAGCAATGCGGTCACTGAGGGCAAGGATTTCTTCCAGCTCTTCAGAGATAAGGAGAACGGCCGTTCCCGCCTCCCTTTGCGCCAACAACAACTTCTGAATCGCTTCAATCGCCCCCACATCCAGGCCGCGCGTAGGCTGCACAGCAACCATCAACTGCGGCTGCGACGAAATTTCACGGGCAAGAATCACCTTTTGCAAATTACCACCCGACAACTTACGCGCCATTGTGCGTACGCCGGGGGCCAAAATATCATAGGCATCTTTTAACTCGCGGGCGCGTTGGCGAGCATTGGTAAAGTTAATGCTCCAGCCGTTGCCAATCGGCGCTTGCCGGTAACATTTCATAATCGTGTTTTCCGTGATGGTCATGTTCGGGGCACTGCCAACACCGGTACGGTCTTCCGGCACATGGGAAACGCCCTGCTTAATGGCGGCACTGGGCGGACGGTTGCTAACCTCTTGCCCATTGATTTTGATGCTGCCGCTGCACGGCCGTAACCCGGTAATCACCTCGGCCAATTCACTTTGACCATTGCCGGCAATTGCCGCAATCCCTAAAATTTCACCGGCACGCACTTCCAGCGACAGCTTGCGCAAGGCGGGAACGCCTTTGTCGTTCACCGCCTCCACATCTTTGACGGAGAGCACGACATCGCCGGGCGTTTGCGGCGTTTTCTCGACAGTGAAGACCACGCCGCGTCCCACCATTAACCGCGCCAAATCTTCTTTGGTCAACCCTTCCATGCTGCGCCCTTCGGCGGTCACTTTGCCTTTGCGCAGCACGGTAATACGGTCGGCAACGGCCGTTACCTCATGCAATTTGTGGCTGATGAAAATAATCGACTTACCCTGATCCACCATGGCCCGCATCGTGCCCATCAACTCTTCAATTTCCTGCGGAGCGAGAACGGCCGTTGGCTCATCCATGATCAAAATTCGTGCGCCGCGGTACAGCGTCTTCAAAATCTCCACCCGCTGCTGCTCCCCCACCGACAACTGCCAGATTTTCGCCGTCGGGTCCACCCGCAGCCCAAACTGCTCCTGCAACGCCAAAATCTTCTGATCGTACTCCGCCAATCGCATAAAAAAGCGAGGCTCATTTAACCCCAGCAAAATATTTTCAGTTACCGTTTGTGTCGGCACCAACATGAAATGTTGGTGTACCATCCCAATTCCTCTGGCAATGGCATCCTTTGGAGAATGAAAATTAACCGGTTCACCATAAATCTTAATCGTGCCCGATGTCTGTTTATACAAACCAGCCAGCACATTCATCAGGGTGCTCTTGCCTGCGCCATTTTCACCGAGCAAAGCATGAATCTCTCCCTGCTTCAGCGTGAAATTCACATGATCATTCGCCAGCACACCTGGAAAACGGATCACAATATCCTTCATTTCAACTGCATAGGGCATTTCAGTCATGGTTCTTCCCCAAAAGCCAGAGGTAAACACAAGAGCAAGGAACCAATGTCCACATCACTCTTATCATTGTGCAAAAACAAAGCGAGAGGGGCTGTCACCCCTCTCGCTTTCACTTACATACAGTTACGAATCAAGCTCAGGCAATTCGGCCGTGATGTTTTCATTCCACCAATACATGCACGTCTTGCACTCGCTGCCAAATTGAGAAAACCCATCCAGGTCAAGCTGTTCTAAGCTGACGCCGTCTTCCAAAACCACATTACCCTGATTATCGGTGATGGGGCCTTTGAAAACGTCAAAACGGGTAAATTCCCCGGCCAACATCTTGCTCAGCGTGTCGCGAATCAGAGCCAGGTCTTCTTCGGGCAAACCTTCCACACCAGGTTGTGGGGTTTCACCTTCCATGAAGCCATACAGCCCCAACGCGCCGCTGTCAGCATCGAAGTATTCCCAACCGCCTGTCCAGGTTCCTGCACGCGAACCTTCGATAATGCGTGCATACTCCGGCCCCCAATTCCAATACATGGAAGTGAGGCAAGCATCGGCCACACAGTTGCCGGAATAATCATAGGTAATACCCCATTTGCCTTCGGGAGCAGCTTCTGCCGGAGCGGGGGTGTCTGCACCGGTCATCACAACTTGCGCACCACCATCAAACAGGGAGGAAGCCGCATCTTTTTCCAAAATGGGATCGTGCCAGGTGTAAATCCAACGCACATCAATGGTACAGTCGGGGCAGGTTTGTTGAACACCCAAGGAAAATGCATTACCCAGGCGCAGTTCTTCAGGAATGGGGAAGGTGGCAATGTAACCCAATTTCGGGTTGCCATCTACCTTCGCGCGTGAACCAGCCAGCATCCCGGCCAAATATTTCATATCTTCCATCGCGCCCATCAAGTTACCGAAGTTCGCTCCGTTCGATTTGTAACCACTGATATGAACAATGTCTACATCCGGGAACTCTTCAGCAACGATTTCAGACGCATCCATGAAACCAAAGGATGTGGTGAAGATAACGTCAAAACCTTTACGCGCCAGAGAACGAATAACCTGCTCGGCATCCGCACCTTCAGCTACGTTTTCGACGTAGGCGGTGTGTACATCGGCCACGTTGTCTTGCACGTACATGCGGGCAACGTCATGAGCCTGGCTCCAACCACCATCATCATGGGGGCCAACATAAACGAAAGCGACGTTATATTTTCCATCTTCAATCGCCGGAATCTGATAGCCTTCGCTTGTATCGGCGGCTGGCTCGGTGTCAGCGGCTGGCTCAGTATCGGCGGCTGGTTCCGTCCCGGCGTTGTTTGCTGCGGCCGGTTCGGTATTGTTTGTCGCTGGCTCATTGCCACCGCCACAGGCGGCCAGGATCAGAGCCAAAGCGGCTAATGCAACGAACAAAACAAATAATAGGCGTTTCTCTTTCATGTGTATTCTCCTCTGAAAATAGCCTCCCGGAGGTTCATCTCATGCGGCGAGCCTTCCATTGCCAACCTCCGGGAGGTTGGTTTTCATTCATGGTGGTCGGCAGCCGCCGGTGAAGTCTCCTCTGTAAAATAATTGGGCAGTTAACCCTTTTTCGCTATCAAAACGACCTGACTACGCTTGAATGAGGATAGACAATGGCTCCACAAAGCTTTGCGTGGCCGGGCTTTTGATTTCTTGTGGTTGTTTGCAACCAGACGTGCTGGTCTTCTTGTTGGTTTACTGGGTTGCAGGGCATCACCTCCTTCACAAAATCTACCATGCATGAGGGGGATAAAAACAGATGAATCGTCGTGGTTTTGTTATGCTTCACACTCATCACAGTTACAGATTATGAGCATACCGTTTTTTGTTAGCAGCGTCACCTGCTATTATTCGCGATTTTTATATGACAGTTGTCAGCGATCTTGCCCAATGACATCCAGTTCACCTTGATAATAGGCAATTGCCTGCTCATTTGCCGTCGTTTGCGCCAATGATAATGCCTGTTGTAAATCGGCATGGGCACGCTGCATCTGCCTCTGCTGCCGGGAAACCTGGCTGTGCAGATGATATAAACGCGCCAATTGCAGTGGATCGCTTTCTGGCTCGGTTTGGGTGAGGGCAATGGCCTGACTAATATGGCTGTCGGCTTCCTCTAAATGACTGATATCGAGGTTGTATTTGCCCAATAACTGATGGGCAAAGGCGGCGCTGATGTTATTGGGCAAGCCAAGGCTAAGTGCCTGTCGCGTGTGCTCAATGGCACGCAATGGGACTTGCCGTTTGCCTTCGCTGAGCAGAAGTGCCATTTCCAGATGCGCAGAGCCGGAATCGGGCATTGTGCGCAGTAGTTGTGCAAGCTGGTATTTGGCTTTGTTGACGGCACCGCCACGGCGCAGGGCATCAATGTAACGAATTTGGGTTTGGGTATCGAGGGTATCGCGGGCGGACGCGGCCAGTGCGTGAAAAGCGTCTTGATAGGCGAGCGAATCATGGGCCAACATCTCAAACCAGCCGCGCCGGTCGCCTTGCCAAAAGAGGAAGAGGAGGGCGATATGAAAAACGGCCGTTACGCCACTCCACAACGGTGTTGCCCCAAAATCATAAATCATTCTCCAGTCACCCTCGAAGCCGAGTAAGGTGAAAACTGGATAATAGATGAGGGAAAAGTAGACCTGGAAACGAAAAGCGCGTAAGCCGAAGTAACGCAAGGCAGAGTAACGATGATGGCGCAAAAGCAGCCATACGGTCAGGCCAAAAAGGAGGGAACCCAGCGTTCCGGCCAGGCTGATAAACCAATATTGGAACGGGGTGAACTGCCCGGAAGGAATGATGTAGCCCCAAAAGGCGCGGTAGGCAAATTCGACGACCTGGCCGCCAGAGGCCCAGGTAGCCAGTGAATGTGAAAATTCATGAAAAAAGACGCCGATGGGGACAGCAATGAAGAATGAGGCTTGTTCAGCCAACTGTTTTTTGTGACGGGTGAGAGGTTCTTGCGTGATGCCTTGCCATTCGCGCCAGATAACGGCCGTTAATTGCAGGCTGCGAAAAATATAAAACAGGGAAAGAATATTAGAAATTGCCGACATTGACTCTCCTGGTTGCCATGCAGCAGCATGGGAATCATACAGCAGGGTAGAAGGGGAGACAAGCGAGAATGACGTGGAGAGAGGAGGGAAGAGTGTTGAGAGAGAGGGGAGAAGAGGGTGGAGAGAGGAGGGAAGAAGGAAGAGGGAGGGGGGAAATAAGGTGGATAACGCTGGTTTTACCTATACATCCTTTTGTTATTATGTTAAAATACGCGCCAATAAAGGATGTTTGCATGGGAAGGTTGTGGTGACAAGCAAACTCGAATTTCTGGAACAGGTACCGATTTTTGCAACGTTGACTGACGATGAGTTAACGGCATTGGCGGGCATTGCCCGTGAGTATGAGTTTGAAGACGGGGCCGTCATCGCTTATCAGCGCGATGTGGGCAACAGTCTGTATATTGTGAAAAACGGCCGTTTATTTGCTCATACCGTCGATGCGCAGGGCATTGTGCGCAGTTCGCGCTCTTTTCTGCCCGGCGACTATTTTGGCGAGTCGTGGCTGTTTGCTCCCAATGCACACCCGGCAACAATTAGAGGCAAAGGAAACGGCCGTATTCTGGTCATCCAGGGCAACGAATTCCTGCAATTTCTCGATGCCTACGGCAACGTGCTCGAAAACCTGGAACCCGTCTACGATCAAAGCGGCACCATCGTCTCTGGCCTATCAGAGACAGCCTGGGAAGAAGCAACAAAAATTCGCTTAAAAGCCCATCGACGCAGCGCCGCCGTCAGCTTGCTGCCCGACGAGCTGGTCGAATTCCAGACCTATCGCAGCCGCTGGTATTTGCTGCTGCGCCTGGTTGGGCCGCTGGTCATGTTGTTCATTACCTTGATTGGCACGTTTGTTTTGCTGCCGCTGCGACCTGCTGAGGGATTTTTACGGGGGACGCTAACGGCCGTTCCCATCATCTTCGGCCTCATCTCCCTCGCCTGGCTCGGCTTCAACTACCTGGACTGGCAAAACGATTACTTCGTCATCACCAACAAACACCTCATCCACCGCGAATTCGATCTGCGCAAATTCAGCACCAACGTCATCAAAATCCCCATTGACCAGATTCAAAGCGTGGAGATTTCCAAACCCAACCTCCTCTCCAATCTATTCAACTTTGGCACAGCCCGCGTCACAACAGCCGCCCAGGCCGGAATTGTCTACTTCGACAATATCGATGCGCCCACCATGGTTAGAGATACCCTAAATCGGCTCAGCCAACGCGTGAAAACATTAGATGCAGGCCGTGAACAAGCGATTATGCGTGAATCCCTGGAAAGCCATTTCCAGGCAGACCATCCCCTAAGCGCTGTCACCGACGACAACCTCGCCCCTATCGCCGCGCCTAAACAAACCGGCTTATTCACACGGTATCAATGGCGTCTCGAAGAAGGAGACACCATCACATATCGCAAACACATCTTCGTGCTGCTGCGCGAATCTGCCTGGCCGGGCGGCATAGTGCTTGGCTTGATTGTGCTCTATCTGCTGCTCACACGCTTCTTCAACTTCACCTTTAGCCAGTTGTGGATCATATTCTCCCTATTTTTCCTGGTTGACCTGGGCTGGCTCATCTGGAAAGTGGAAGATTGGCGCAACGACATCTTCCAGGTCACAAGTCGGGTGATCATCGACATTGACCGCCGCCCCTTTGGTTTTGGCGAAAGCCGCAAGCAAGCTCCCTTAGGCAATATTCAGAATGTGAGCGCCGACCGCCCCGGAATCTTGCAGACCCTCTTCAATTTTGGTAACGTTTTTGTAGAGACGGCAGGTGTTGATGCCAATATCACATTTGAGGATGTGCCCAACCCCAGCCAAATTCAAAGCGACATTTTCAAGCGGTTGGATGAAGTGCGGCAGGCGCAGCGCGTCAAAGAAGGAGCACAGCGGCGTAAAGAGTATGCTGTGTTACTCGATGTCTACAAACAGGCTCTGGAACAGGGACGAATTCCACAGCGCACCCCGCCACCCAACGAGTTTGGTTACGAAAATTAATTATGGCTATTTTAGAGATTGTGAAACTGCCGGAAGCGATTTTGCGGCAAAAGACGCACCCTGTCACAAAATTTGACAGTGAATTGCAGAAATTGATTGATGACATGATTGAAACCATGCGCGAAGCGCCCGGTGTTGGTCTTGCTGCGCCCCAAATAGGCAAGCCGATTAGCTTGACCGTCATTGAGACATTGCCACAAGTGGACGACGATGGCAACGAGATTGAGGGGACGCGTGACTTGTATGTGCTGGTGAACCCGGAAATCATCTGGAGCTCGCGCGAGTTAACTGACGGCATCGAAGGCTGCCTCTCGATTCCGGGTTATTTGGGCGAGGTGGAACGGCATGAGTCAATTCGGGTACGCGCACAGGATCGATACGGCCGTAAAGTGCGTTATCGTGTCCATGATTGGGATGCCCGCATTTTTCAGCACGAAATCGACCATCTGAATGGCGTGCTGTACATCGATAAACTAACGGCTCCGGAAAATTTCTGGACAGAAGAAGAGTTCCGCGTCAAGTATTATGGGGATGATGAAACAGAATACATCGAACCCACAGTTGGTGATTAACAATGGCCCTGACACAAAAAGATGTAGAACACATTGCCCATCTGGCGCGGTTGCAGTTGACGCCCGCCGAGAAAGAGATGTACCGGGAGCAGTTAACGGCCGTTCTCGATTATGCGGCTATGCTCAATGAACTAGACCTGGACGGCATCCCGCCCACCGCCCACGCGGTCGCCCAGCAAAACATCTTGCGCGACGACGTAATCGAACCGTCGCTGCCGCTAGAAGACGTTCTCTACAACGCACCACAGCAGCAAGACGATCAATTCCTCATTCAAACAGTGCTTGACGAAGCCTGATCTTCCTGGACAAGACAAATAAAAAGCAGGGAGCGAGAACAACTCGCTCCCTGCTTTTTTATTTCTCAAACAACAGCATCCAGCGCCTGTTCTGTGTTATCCCCTTGTAAGAAATTCGTAACCGTCACACAAGAAAGGCGCAAGCCTTTCACAAGAACTCCCCCATATGCTTACCAGCAATAACCACTCTTTTCCTTATTTACATATGGAGGTAACACATGAATTGGAAAACGATGTTGAAATTCCCCTTGCTGGCAACACTCCTGCTCGCTTTCTTCCTGATTGCTGGCGCTGCATCTACCCATGCAGCCAGTCCAGGCGCAGCTTTGGTGCAATTGGATGTGACGGGTCTGGAAGATTTGGGGCCGGGTTGGGCTTATGAGGGTTGGGTTATCGTTGATGGCAATCCGCTCAGCACCGGCGTGTTTACGGTTGATGGCACAGGCAATGCTTCAGTCCGTAACTTTGCCGTCAACGCCAATCCACAAGATGTATCTGCTTTTGTCCTGACGATCGAGCCATCTCCTGATCCCGACCCTGCCCCCAGCAACACGCATTTACTCGGCGGCGACTTTAACGGCCGTTTCGCGCATCTAACCGTCGGCCATCACACCGCCCTGGGAAACGATTTTCTTGATGCCAATGGCAGTTTCATCCTCGCCGTGCCCTCGGATAGCAGCGGCAACACCCCATACACCCATGGCATTTGGTGGTTGAACCCCGCCGGGCCGACATCGAGTTTGGATTTACCCACATTGCCAGCGGGTTGGGCTTATGAAGGTTGGGTAGTTGGTGCCAATGGCCCCATTTCGACTGGCGTCTTCACCGATCTTGCCATGGCAGACAGCGATGCAGGTGGCCCTTACGCTGGCCCAGACAACACACCCTCCTTCCCCGGTCAGGATTTTGTCAATCCCCCTATGGATTTGACCGGTTTAACGGCCGTTATCTCCATCGAACCATCGCCCGACAACAGTCCCGCCCCCTTCACACTCAAACCCCTCATTGACGGCCACATCGACGACTTAGGCGCACCCGGTCTGGCACAAGAAATGGACAACAATGCTGCCGGATTCCCTTCCGGCACGGCAAAATTGCTGCCCGCACAGCGGTATCAAGTCACCTTCACAAACCTGACTGCTGGACAGCCACTTTCCCCCGCCGTTGTCGCGACCCATCGCGCCGGATTAGGCATGTTCAATGGCAACCAATATGCGCTGCCAGCACTGGAAGCGATTGCCGAAGATGGCGATGAAAGCAGCATGGCTGCGTTGTTAAACAGCTTGCCCCAGGTTTCCCAGGTTGTGCAGGTCGGCGCACCGCTGACACCACAAGGGATCACGGTTGGCGATTTCAGCAGCAGCGCCACCTTTGAAATTATCGCTCGCCCCGGTGACCGCATCTCCCTGGCTTCTATGCTCATTTGCACCAATGATGGCTTCACCGCACTGGGCAGCGCATCGCTGCCACAGCATGGTAGTCACGATTACTGGCTCTATGGATATGATGCAGGCACGGAAGATAACACAGAATTGAGCGGCGATTTGCCTGACCCATGCAGCGCTCTTGGCCCGGTTGTGCTCAATGGCGATGCGAATGGAAATGAGAATACGGCCGTTGACACGCAACCGCACCAATCCATCCAACTCCATCCCGGCATTCAAGGCAATGGCGCTCTGCTTCCCGCCCACAATTGGGACGGGGCTGTCGCCAAAGTAACCATCACCAGACTCGACAACTAACAGCAATTCATCAATAATCCGTCGCCAAAGGCGCAGCAATTCCACCAGAAATTGCTGCGCCTTTTTGTATTGATGGGCAGCGGGCTGCTATTGCCTATTGCCCCTTTCCTAACGATAATAAGCCAGAGAATAAACCGGATAGACAAAGATGGAACAGAAGATGGACCTAACCAACCTTACCTTAACCGAACTTCGCGCCGCCCTACGCCAGGGGGAAACCAACAGCGTTGCCGCCACACAAGCCATGCTGGATCGCATTGTTGCCCAAGATAACGAGATTCAAAGTTACCTGACCATCACCGATGAACTGGCACTGGAACAGGCCGCCGCCGCCGACCAACGGCTGGCCGCTGGCGATGCGTCGCCATTGCTGGGCGTGCCCATTGCCGTCAAAGACATCATCAGCGTACAAGGCGTTCCCAATACGGCCGGCAGCAAAATTCTAGAGGGCTTCATTCCCCCTACGACGCGTTTGTTGTGCAAAAACTGAAGGAAGCGGGCGCGGTCATTCTTGGCAAAACGAACACCGATGAATTTGCCATGGGGTCATCGACAGAAAATTCTGCCTACGTCACGACGCGCAATCCCTGGGATTTAGAGCGCGTGCCCGGCGGCAGCAGTGGGGGCAGCGCCGCCGCCGTCGCCGCCAATATGGCTTATGCCGCTTTGGGCACCGATACCGGTGGCAGTGTACGGCAGCCCGCCTCGTTTTGTGGCGTAGTGGGCTTGCGTCCCACATACGGCCGTATCTCTCGTTGGGGTGTGGTTGCCTTTGCTTCGTCATTGGATCAGGTGGGCACATTCGGCCGTACCGTCGCCGACACCACCGCCCTTTTCCAGGCCATCGCCGGATATGATCGCCGCGACAGCACCTCGCTGGATGTGCCTGTGCCCGATTATGAAGCCGCCTTGACGGGCGACATCAAAGGGTTGAAGGTGGGTGTGCCTGCCGAATATTTTATTGAAGGGATTGAGCCGGATGTGGAAACGGCCGTACGCGCCGCCATCGCCAAACTGGAAGAGTTAGGCGCAGAAATCCACGAAATCAACCTGCCACATACGCGTTATGCCCTGCCCGTCTACTACCTCATCGCGCCTGCCGAAGCAAGCGCCAACCTGGGGCGTTACGATGGCATCCGCTACGGGCCGCGCCTGCCCGGCAGCGACATGATTGACACGGTGAAAAAGACGCGCTCCCTCTTTGGCCCGGAAGTGAAGCGGCGCATTATGCTGGGGACTTATGCACTCAGTGCCGGGTATTATGATGAATATTACGGCCGTGCCCTCAAAGTGCGCACCCTCATCAAGCAAGACTTCCAAACCGCCTTTGCGCAAGTCGATGTGATCGCCTGTCCCACCAGCCCCACCACCGCCTTCAAAATTGGCGACCGCACCGACGACCCGTTGAGCATGTACCTGGCCGACATTTTTACGCTGCCGCTCAACCTCAGCGCAAGCTGCGGCCTGAATGTGCCTTGTGGCTTTGACAGCAAGGGTTTGCCAATTGGCTTGCAGCTTATCGGCAACACGCTGCAAGAGGCAATGATTTTGAACACGGCTTATGCGTATGAGCAGGCGATGGATTGGGGTGGGAAACGGCCGTAATCCAACCAAAAAATCCTAAACTCGTGTCAACATGGAAGAGATAAACCAAATTGCAAATGGTGTAGAAACAAACCAAGAAGAACCAGAACCCATCACCTTGTTCGCTATTGCCGGTTTTTGGCGGCGGCTAATTGCTTTCATAGTAGATGGATTTAATCAGCATCCCTTTACTTATCGTCGCCATGATGTTCAAAAATTAGCTTTTCATCTTGGCCCATATGGCAGGATATTTGGCAATGCAATTGTTATCGCTTACTGCAACTTTATCACTCTTACCGCCATAATGGGCAAACACTTGGTAAAAGATGGCTTAAAATCGCATGTCGTAGATCATCAGGGAAAAGTTGACTTTCCGTATCGTTTTGGCGTGCCTTGATACTCGCCCCTGATTATGGCACTTTGGATGGGCATTACCATTTCTACAAAATCCTATTATGGCCTTCATCACAACAATCAGTTTGGCGGCGGTTTTTTGCTTTTCTATAACCTCGTATTCAACCGCACAACCCGAAGGCACGCATGAATTTCCTCGTAGGAACCTACGTCGTCCATCAACCATCGCCCAATTCCGAAGCAATACTGCCAACGATGCCCAAAATACATTGACATGGTAACATATGGAATCATCGGTCTAAATTATTGCTAGCAATTGGAGGTTTGTATTTTCAAATGCGTCCTCCCACTTCTAGCATTATTACAAGCAGTGTTGGTTCAGGAGATACAAAATTTTCAAGCAAATTTAGAGCAAAAAGAAGGTGTATTTTCAGCAGAGGTGAAGCGAGTGAATTTCACATCGTTCAACACAGGTAACACATTCAAAGATTTGAATATTGAAGTCTGGATCAATACTCCTTGCAGCCATAACCGGACATATTGTGACGATTAGTTGACGAAATTGCTATAACATGGTCTTTGCCGAATATGATCAAACTGCTCTGGATGGCGGAACGTATTTCGGGCTTATTAATCTTAGTTGATTTTGGAATTGCAAGCCATAATTCTGTGCAAGGCATTGCCTGGAGTATGGAAGATTGCAAAAGTATCTAAACGAATAATCTCAACCAATATACTTGACGGAGAAACTCCATTTATGAAAATCATTATTCCCCTTGCCGGATATGGCACACGCATGAGACCGCACACCTGGAGCCGCGCCAAGCCGCTGCTGCACGTGGCGGGCAACACCATCATCGGGCACTTGCTCAATTTGATGTCTGACGTGACCGAAGCGCCGGGCAACGAACTGATTTTTGTGGTCGGCTACAAAGGCGACGAGATTGAGACCTGGCTGCGTGCCAATTATCCGCAGCTGACGATGCACTTTGTGGTGCAGGAGGAAGCATTGGGACAGGCACACGCCATTTGGGTCGCACGCCACCACATTAACGACGATGACGACGTGCTGATTGCCTTTGGGGATGGCATTGTCGATGCCCACTACAACGCTATCCCTGACTACAGCGTAGATGGTGTGCTGCTCGTGCAAGAGATGGAAGACCCGCGCACCTTTGGTGTGGTGGTCACAGATGAGGACGGCTTTGTCACTGACTTTATCGAGAAGCCGGCCGGATTTGAGCATCGCGATGTGATTGCCGGGATTTACTGGTTTAGAAACGGCCGTTCCCTGCGCACCGCCCTCCAAACTGTGATCGAACACGGTCGCCAAACCAAAGGGGAATATTATCTGGTAGACGCCTACCAGGTCATGCTCGAACAAGGCGCACGCTTCAAAACACAGCCTACTATCATCTGGCTGGATGCAGGCAAGCCCGACTTCATGCTGGAAACGAACAAACGTTTGCTGGGGCTGGGCTACGGCACAACAGAAGACATCATTGACATGAGCTACGCCATGGATTTTACAGCACTGCCGCCGGTGTTTTTGCACGAAACGGCCGTTATCGATGCCACGGTTCTTGGCCCCTACGTCAGCATTGGCCCAAACGTCACCATCAAAAACAGCATCATTCGCAACAGCATCATTGATGCCGGCGCACATATCGAAAACGCCATCATCGAAGACAGCCTCATCGGCGAAAACACGCGTGTGATCGGGCGATCTGTTAAACTATTCATTGGAGACAATTCAATTATCGAACTACACCATTCGTAAACCGCAAACCACAAACAAATGACAGGTTACGAAATAAGGAAACAACATGCGCAACTACATTTCCCAACGAGTTCAAAACACCCCGCCATCCGGCATTCGCAAATTCTTTGACATTGCCGCCACCATGAAAGATGTCATTTCCCTGGGCATTGGCGAACCAGATTTCGTCACACCTGCGCCCATTCTTAAAGCCGGTATCGCCTCACTGGAACGCGGCGAAACGGCCTATACCTCCAACAGCGGCACGGTGGAACTGCGCGCCGCCCTCAGCCAACACCTGCACAAACTCTATGGCGTGCAATACGACTCCACCGACGAAATTATCGTCACCGTTGGCGTGAGTGAAGCATTGTATCTGGCGATGACGGCCGTTCTCGATCCTGGCGACGAAGTCATCATTCCCGAACCTTGCTTTGTCTCCTATGCGCCAGAGGTCAGCTTTGCCGGTGGCGTACCGGTCATGGTTCCCACCTACGTGCAAAACAACTTTGAAGTCACCGCCGAAGACATCGCCGCCGCCATCACACCCAAAACCAAAGTCATCCACCTTGGCTATCCCAACAATCCAACTGGGGCGGTGATGAGCCGCGAACGCATGATGGAAATTGCGGCCGTTGCCGAACAGCATGATCTGCTCATCATCTCTGATGAAATCTACGACCGACTGGTTTACGGCGTCCAGCACACCTGTGTGCCCGCGCTGCCCGGCATGCGCGACCGCACCATCCTCCTGGGCGGCTTCAGCAAAGATTATGCCATGACTGGCTGGCGCATCGGCTACGCCTGCGCCAACCCAGACTTGCTGGGCGCAATGCGCAAAGTGCATCAGTACACGATCATGTCTGCGCCGACCACCGCGCAAGCGGCCGCCCTTGCTGCCCTCACCGACCCCGCCGCCAATGACGCTGTCGAAGCGATGCGCCAGGAGTATGACCGCCGCCGCCGCCTCATTGTCAATGGCTTCAATACGTTAGGAATGGATTGCTTCGAGCCAAAAGGGGCCTTTTATGCCTTTCCCAGCATCGCCCGCAGCGGCATGGATGGTGACACCTTTGCCATGAAGCTGCTGGAAGAACAGGAAGTGGCGATGGTTCCCGGCGAAGCATTTGGAGCCAGCGGCGCGGGCTTTATGCGTGCCAGTTATGCCACTGCTTACGAAAAGCTTGAGGAAGCGCTGAACCGCCTGGAGAAGTTTATGCGCAAGTATGGATGAAACTTATGACAACTTACGAACCTATTATTGGCCTGGAAATCCACGCCGAATTGATGACTAACTCGAAGATGTTCTGTGGCTGCAAAGTGGTGGACAGTGTGGAGGCAGAACCGAATACGGCCGTTTGTCCTGTCTGTCTTGGCATGCCCGGCATGTTGCCCGTTATCAACAAAAAAGCGGTGGAATTTGCCATGCGCGTCGCCCTCGCGCTCAACTGCGACATCCAGCATCACAACATCTTTGCCCGTAAAAATTACTTCTATCCAGACCTGCCCAAAGCATATCAAATTAGTCAGTACGAATTGCCCATTGGTACACAAGGCTGGGTAGATATACAGTTAGAATCGGGTGAACACAAGCGCATTGGCATCCGCCGTGTGCATATGGAAGAAGACACCGGCAAGCTCACCCACCTCGAAGGCAATGGCTCGACGAACGGTTACTCACTCGTTGATTATAATCGTTCAGGTGTACCACTTTTAGAAATTGTATCCGAACCGGATATTCACTCCGGTGAAGAAGCACGCGCTTATGGCTTGAAAATCCGCCAGATTTTACGTTACCTCGGCGTCAATTCTGGTGACATGGAAAAAGGCGTGCTGCGTGTGGAGCCAAACATTAGCCTGCGTCCATTGGGAACCATCGCATTTGGCAAACGCACGGAGTTGAAGAACCTTAACAGCTTCAAAGCATTGGCTGACGGTTCCGCATATGAAATTGCGCGACAGGCAGAAATTTTGGATGCTGGTGGGGAAGTCATTCAGGAAACGCGCGGCTGGCACGATGCCAAACGCATCACGTTTAGCCAGCGCAGCAAAGAGGAAGCGGAAGATTACCGCTATTTCCCAGAGCCTGACTTGCCGCCGCTGCAAATTAGCGACGAATGGATTGTAGCAGTAGGCGCGGCGCTGCCTGAGTTACCCGATGCCAAAATTGCGCGTTATCAAACGGACTATGGGCTTTCTGAATATGATGCGCGAGTTTTGGCCGAAGAAAAAGAGGTCGCTGCCTGGTTTGAGGAAGTTGTCGCCCATTTCTCGGATGCGAAGGTTGTCGCCAACTGGATTCTCAACAATCTCTTCCAATTGATGAATGAGCACAAACAGGCGATTGGCGAGATACGCGTCACAGCAAGCGGGCTGGCAGAGTTGTTGCAACTGGTTGCCGCGAACACCATCAACAATAACACAGCCAAAGAGGTGTTGGCGGAGATGTTTGTGAGCGGCGAGAGCGCCGAAGCAATTGTCGCCGCCAAAGGGTTGGCGCAAATTTCGGACGAAACGGCCGTTTCTGCTATGATTACCACCATCCTGGATCAACATTCCGACCAGGTTGCCGCGTATATTAATGGCAAAGAGCAATTACGCGGGTGGTTTGTCGGGCAAGTGATGCGCCTTAGCAAAGGCAAGGCAAATCCAGCACTGGTTAACAAAATACTGACAGAGCAAATCGAGCAGCGGCGATCATAAGATGTGTTTACTGTTTTTTCGGAAAGTGTAAAGGTCGGAGACTAAAGATGAGAGAGCAATCCGTTTTTAGTCTCCAACCCCTGTTTTTGTAAATTCCCCCCACATTTCCCCCAAAAAATTTGTAGCTCTTTTGTAGTTAATTTGCAGTTAGTCAACTAGCCTTTGTGGTATTCTCGCTGGGGTGGTTTGTGTTGACATAGTTAGGCAAAACTTGAAACCGCCTCTTCTTATTTTATGGATGTAGCGCACAAATTAATCATTGATACAGACCCCGGCATAGATGATGCGATGGCATTGGCATGGCTTCTCAGCCAGACAGCCTACCCGACGGCAATTGTCGGCATTGGCATTGTCGCCGGGAATACGCAGCCGGAACAAGGGGCAAATAATGCGCTGACGGTACTGCATACCCTTGACCATGCACACATTCCGCTGGCAATTGGGGAAGCACAGCCACTTGTCTACCCACTAAGCCGCACCAACCGGATGATTCATGGCCCGGACGGATTATGGTTTGCCGGGGCGCAGCCAGCACATGATACAAGTCAATGCCCGCGCGATGTGCCTACTTTTTATCGCGACCTGGCTTTGGCCAATCCGGGGGCAACACTGTTGGCGTTGGGGCCATTAACCAACCTGGCGCAAACAGTGCAACGTTATCCAGAGGCAATGCGCACATTGCAGCGCATTGTTATTTTGGGTGGAGCAAAGGCCACAGGCAGTGTAACGCCTGTGGCCGAGTATAACTTTTGGCAAGACCCACAAGCGGCAGCCATTGTCCTGGCAGCAGATTTGCCAATAACGCTGCTGCCCCGCGATGCATTTACCGCTTTTGCTTTGTCAGAAGCGGAGGTGCAGCAGGTGTGTGGCCTGGAAACGGCCGTTATGCAGCTTCTTGGCCCACCATTCCAACGCTACGCCAGCCTGTACACCGGCATGGGACGTGCGGCAGCCGCCACCATCCCTGACTTGGTCGCCGCCATGTTCACTCTCGATCCGGCACTGGGAACCACTCAGCCCGCGCTGGTAAAAGTGATGACAGAGCCAGGATTGACGCGAGGACAATCCATCATCGGCATGAGCTTTAGCGAACGACTGACGATGATTGCCGATGATGAAGAGTTAGGCGATTTGGCCGATCACGCTTTGAGCGAACCTGATTTTGACATGATGTCTGCGGTCATCGGTCTTGCCAACCGCGAAAAAGATAATGTACAGGTCGTTACCCAGATCAACGCCGCAGCCATGCGCGACCTGTTTTTTACAACATTTATGGGAAAACAAGGATAACATGCAGAGAAAGGAGCCTTTTCGGGCAGCGATTTTTGATCGCAATAATGTGTTAATTGAATATGACTTCGATGTGGCGCAGGCCTTTTTTGGGCCGCTGCTGCCGATCTCTATTTTCGAGTTGGGGGATCGCTGGCAAACATGGGGTGAAACAGTCGGGTTTCCGGCGACGCCTGCCGATGAAACCCCGTTTTGGCAAGGATTTTGGCAGCATTTGGGAGATGAACTGGCGCTGAGTGCGTCTGTGGTGGCGAAACTGCACACATTTGAGTATGTGAGTGTGTTACGGCCGTTTCCCGATGCCCGTCCAGCCCTCCAGGCAGCAAAAGATCGCGGCTTGCAAGTAGGCGTCCTCTCCAACTTCCCCCTGGCAACCATCGAAACATCCCTGGCCGCCACCAACCTGCTCGATCTGGTAGACATCGCCTTTTCTTCCACCAACATTGGCGTGGCAAAACCCAATCCAGCAGCTTACCAACACATCATGCAGGCGCTAGACATTGCGCCAACGGATGCACTCTTTTTCGACGATACACGTATTCATATAGACGGCGCACGTCAACTTGGATTCACCGCTTACCTGATTGATCGCCGACAAGCAGATCACGATCTCAAGACAGGCATCATCAACAATCTGGAAATATTACCAACGCTAATCGACAAAGGAACCACAAACTTTCCAGATTAAGCCATCATAAAAAATCACAAATTTTCACAGATACACCCCATCTAATCAACATGGTGGGGATCTATTTTTTAAACGTAAATTGATTATCAACGTCATCATATTAAAAGGACAATAAATAGGGGAAGTCATGAGTTCGACTTTAGATATTTTTTTGGCAGATATGCGCACATTGCTGCGTTCATTAGGGCAAAATGGTGGGCAGATTAGCGCATCTGTTTACGACACAGCACAAGGATTACGTTTTGCGCCACCAGAAGATGTGAAACCAGCTCTAAAATGGCTTGCAACCCAGCAGTACATTGATGGCGGCTGGGGAAACATGGCTGCTCCCCTGGCTCGTCACGTTCCGACGTTAGCAAGCGTTCTCGCGCTGCACAAATATGCCCCACAATTTCCTGAGTTTAAGCCAAACATTCAGGAAGGCATCGATTTTCTGGTACAAAATGCTTATCAATGGCAGCCCCCCCTACCCGAAGAACTGCCGGTAGGCGTTGAATTGATCTTGCCCAACTTGTTATGCGAAGCGGCAGACAATGGGCTAGAGATGGCACAAGAACCTTATCAGGCTCTCTCAGAATTGGGTCAGTATAAACGCAAACTGATTACCCGCATGAAACCCGGCGCAGGCACACCACCGGTTTTCTCCTGGGAAGCGTGGGGAGAAGAAGCCAACACCCATGTGCAAGATGAAACGGGCGGCATTGGACACAGCCCGTCCGCTACCGCCTACTGGCTGTATCGCACCCAAGATCAGCCAGATATGGCTGTTTACAGGGAAAAGGCACAGCATTACTTGCAACAGGCAACACAAGCAACCGGTTTGGACATTCCCGGTGTTTTGCCCAGCGCCTGGCCGATTGACAGATTTGAACAATCTTTAGCCCTCCATGCTTTACAAATGGGCGGGCTGTTACATTCTCCGCTGCTAGAAACGGTAGCAAAACCGCAAATTGCGGACCTGGCGGCCGCCTTGCGCCCCGATGGAATTGGCTTCAGTGATGTGTTTGCCACTGATGGCGATGACACACTTGCCGCCGTAGCGGTCTTGAAAGCATCAGGGTACGATGTTGCCCCCAGCACCTTTGCCCCATTTGAATATAACCAGCACTTTTTGGGGTATCCGGGGGAGATGCAGCCATCGCCATCGGTAACGGCGCGTGGCATTCATGTCCTGCATTTATATGGGCGCGACACATCGCACCCCATTCCCTTCCTTATGCAGCGGCGCAACAGTCACGGCGCGTGGTCGGGCGACAAGTGGAATTCGTCATGGCTATACATCACTTATCTCACGGCTCATGCTTTGCAGTTGAATGGTGCGCTATACCAAGAGACGTTCAATGAAGCTATGCAAGCCGTAAGTTTGCAGCAAAACCCGGATGGAGGATGGGGCTTGTTTGGCGCGTCCAATTTTACGGAAACGGCCTATGCCTTATCTCTGCTGCAACTGCTCAAGTGCGATCAACACAGTGATGTGATGCGGCGGGGATACAATTGGATGCTGCAAAATTATCGGCCGTTTGTGATGAATTCTGAGCAGTGGTGGTTGAATAAACAAGAATATCGGCCGTATCGCATTGACCGTGCGTTTGAATTAAGTGCATTGATTAATTTGGCTATGTTATGTGACAGTGAGGCGTGATGGATTGGCAAGACTTTTTGGCGGCCCCAATAGCTGAGGTGGCGCAAGTAGCGCCGCGCACAATGGTTTATACGATGGGTGGAACGCGGCGCAGTGCGGCATTGGCGGGCATTGTGCCAGAAAGTGATGCCTATATCCGCTGGACGCGAGAGCAGTTGGTAGCGGGGCTGGATTTGTTGTTCCGCTATGGTGTGGAACATGTTTTTGTGGCGGCGATTACGCCGGATAATTTTCAGGAGACGGGCGCTTACCGGAAGCGGCTGATTGGGTTTACCGATTGGGCGTTGGCCGGGGAGGAGGCGTTGGCGGATTACGGCCGTTTCGGGTGGCGTGTTCGTTTGTTGGGCAGCGAGCATATCCCAGAATTAAAGCCCACCGCCGACCGCCTGCGACAAGAGACACCCGCGCAAAGCCGACATACGTTGTGGTGCCTGGCTATACCGCACGAGGATGCACCCTGGCAAACCATCGTCGCCGCCGCCCAACGCAGTGGCGCACAAACGCGCGAAACGCTGATTGAAGCTATTTATGGCGAAATGATTCCGCCGATTACAATGTTCCTGTCCACCGGTAAATTGATGTTTTCACAAAATTTGCTTCCGCCTTTATTAACCGGTAAAGTCCAATGTTATTGGCGACAAAAACCAGGACACACGCTGCGTGAACAGGAATGGCGTGAGATTTTATATGATTACGCCTACACACGCGCGACCTGGAAAGCAGATAAGGAGGGCCGGGCAGAGGCAGCAATATCTTTTCGTCACATCTGGGAGACGGCACCGACCATTGGCCTGGGACAACGCCTGGGGCCGTTTTGGTATCCGGCTCCCACTGTCGAGCCGCCGGCTGTATGATGCAGCATGAAACATGATGATCGTTTTCGTCGATTTGCAGGATGGACGGCCGTTTTCTCAGCGCCCCTTGCTTACAGTACAATCGTTCTTAGTTTTGCCGGTGTTGGTGGTGATGTGACGTCGTTTGATACGGCCGTTTACCAAAACGCAGCCGCCATTCTCCCCCTTCTGTCACAAAAACCATATTTATCATTGTGGTCTAGCCTGCTTGATTTCTTCGGGTTTTATCTCCTGCTAATTCCACTAGCCGTTTACCTCTGGTACTGGCTGCACCCACAAAAACCAGAATGGACGACCTTTTTCTCCATTTGCGGGTTAGGGTATTTGTTGTTTGGGGCAATGGGCGCGGCCGTTTTGGCCGTCATTTTCCCATCACAGGCTGTGTTATACGGGCAAACAAGTGGCGCTGAGCAACAAATGGCGGTTGCCATTTTCACCGTTGTTGGCGATGCTGTGCAGCGAGCGATATGGGGGCTGCTTGATCCGCTGCTGGGTGGCATTTGGTGGCTGGGTATCGGCTGGTTGCTGCTGCCAGAACTGTCGCGGCGGGGGAAACGGCCGTTTCTCGCCTGGCTCTCCCTCATTTTAGGGATCGTCAATCTGCTCAGTGGGCTGGGAGAAATGCTTAGCATTCCCTTTCTTGTCAGCACCGGGCTGGGGCTTTACTTCTTCCTGGCACCCATGTGGGCCGCATGGATGGGCATCCAGTTATTACGCCCTTCCCCTTCAAAGACAACTTAACGCAAAGACGCAGAGATAAAGAGAATTCTCGCGTCCTTCGCGGATTTTTATTCATGGGAGGCGACCCAACCGGTGTCGCCTCCGCTTATTTTTGCACCCATTTTTCAAGGGTTCGTTCCACGAATTTTTAAGTTTTCCCAGAGGTGAGAGATTGGAGATCGGAACTCTGCAAGTCTCCAATCTGCACCCTTTAACCCCCTTACTGACGGCATTAACGTTCACTGCATCCTAGAGAAGGACTATTTTCCCACCGCAAAAGTAGGCTCATTACGGCTTCTTCACGCAAGAAATCTTCTTTTTTGTGTTATTATTCAGCATAGGCTCCACGCTTAGGAAGAGGAATCTTGCCGAGTTATACACCGTAACGCACATCATACTTGAGCACTCGGGAGAGAGTGTGTTTCAGGCAACGTTTACGACAGCGATTGCAGCACTCAGAAATAGATTCTCGTGACTCATATGATAGTATCCAATTATAAAAATCTGACGGGGTAATGATGGCTAATTTCAGCGACACCATCCGGATCAGCTTTAACAAGTTTGTCAAGCAAAACCTGGCAAACTATCCTACCCAAACAACGGTAGAAGAAAACATCATGCAGAATTATCTGTATGCAGTAGCAACGGCCGTTCCGCTTGGAACGGTATCCGCAGCCTTTTACCTAGCCCTTTTCTTGATTACAGGTATCCCGCAAATACTTGCTGCAATGATGGTCATGCTCCTGATTGTCGGCAGTTTCCTGCCCTTAACTTTCTTGGGGCGTGCAGGTCGTTTCCATCTTCTCGGATTAATAGGCACCAGTTATATAGCAATTCTTTATAGCCTGTTAGAGCTAATCTTTAGCAATGCTACCATTTATCTGGTCATCGGTGGCTTTGCGCTGATCATAGTTTTTGGCGCATTGCTCATTCCACAACGGCGACTGGGTTGGTTGGCTATTGGACTGCTGTTCGCTGCGCTTATGACGCTTATTGAATACGTTGAACCCTTACCGCGCTACAACATCCAAGACTCCATCCCCCTTAGCATTTTCATCCCCGCCATGACGGCCCTGGTCAGTGTGGTTTTGTTGCTCGAAGTATTCCGCAATCTGGTCGTCGGCAACATCCAGACCCGCTTGCTGATCATCATATCAATTGCCAGTGCAGTGCCCGCATTGGCCGTCGGCATCATTGCCAGCACGTTGTCCCAACGCGCCCTGACCCAAGCCGCAGAACAGGCTCTTTTCAGCGCGGCGACACAAACGGCAACGGCCGTTGACACTTTCATCACCACCAATCTCAATATCACGCGCAATAACGCCAATTTACTCCCTTTTATTGATTATCTGAGTTGGCCCGCAGCAGACAGAACAAATTCCGTAGCCGAGCAGCAGGCACGCCAATTACTCTATCAATTGGCCCGTTTAGATCAGACATACATTGCGTCCTACGCGCTGCTTGATGTAGAAGGCAATGTGCTGCTCGATACCGTTACCAGCAATCAGGGAGCCAACGAAGCCAATAGAACCTATTTTCAAGAAGCCCTCGCACGCGATCAAGAATACGTCAGCGATCTCCAGGTCGACGATAGTGGCGTTGGCCTTATCTTCACCGCGCCGATTCGCACAATCACCGATGAAATGGTTGTAGGTGTCTTGCGCGTCCGCTACCGCATAGACGCCATTGAGCAGATTATCAAGGAAAACAACGATTTAGTCGGGGAAGATTCGACACCCCTTCTCCTAGATGAGTATCTGCTTCGGCTGGTCGATCTCCGCGCCCCAATCCTGCTTCTGGCACCAATTGCTCCCCTGTCAACGACAGACTTGGAATTGTTACGCGCTACAAATCGCCTTCCGCTCTCTTCCAATGCAGATACGGTTGGCTTAGCGGATTTTGCAACACTGCTGCAAAATGCTGATGCCGATCCCATCTTCACGACAGAAACACATCCCAATGAAGACAGCCCAGATTCGGTAGCTGTCGCCCACTTAACCACGAAACCATGGCTGGTAGCCTACCATGTTGAACAAGAAATATTCCTGGTCCCCATACAAACACAACAACGCATCATGTTTTTTGCCACCATTGCCATTACCCTCAGCATCTTAGGGCTGGCAATCTGGCAGTCCAGGGCTTTTACCAGACCGATTCAAGAGTTAACAGATGCAGCCGAAAGAATCACAGATGGAGACCTGACAACAACAGTTCCCATCACCTCGCAAGATGAAATCGGCGTTTTAAGTGCCAGCTTTAATGCGATGACCTCGCAGCTTCAAGAATTGTTCAATACGATGGAGCAGCGTGTGCAGTCCCGTACAGAAGCGTTAACAATCAGTGCAGAAGTTGGGCGTCGCCTGACAACCATTTTGGATGAAAGCGAATTGGTACGTGCCGTCGTGCAACAAGTGCGTGATGCGTTTAGTTATTATCACGTACATATCTACCTGTTTGATAAAAACAAAGAAACTTTATATATGGCTGGTGGCACAGGGGAAGCTGGACGGCAAATGTTAGCTGCCGGTCATAGCATTACACCTGGGCGTGGTTTAGTCGGGCAAGCCGCCACCACTGGCGCGGTTGTCTTGATTTCAGATGTTGGGCAATCACCAGATTGGCTGCCCAACCCACTGCTGCCAGATACGCGTGCAGAAGCGGCCGTGCCAATTGCCCTGGGTGAAGATGTGCTCGGTGTCTTGGATGTGCAGCACAACCTCGTTAATGGATTACAAGATATTGATACGGAGCTTCTTAGCTCCATTGCCAACCAGGTGGCGATTGCGCTGCGCAACGCCCGTCTTTATGCAGAGCGAGAAATACAAGCACAACGCGCCACGTTAATCAACGATATTAACCAGAAGATTCTCAATACAACAGATATGTCAACGGCCATGCAAGTAGCTGTTCGTGAATTGGGCCGTATCTCCCAGGCAGAATTAGTACGTATCAACTTGATCAGCGACACAACCAATGGCAAGGACAATGATGCCTAGGCAAATAACAGCCGGTGACAGGCAATTTTAAAGGTAGAAACAGATAACTTAGTTGTAGCAGGAAAGTGATTGACAAGGAGTACCCATTACTATGACACAACATCAACCCCGACATCATATCAAAAACACCGTGTTTATCTTATTGCTCCTGATAACGGCGCTTAGCCTTCTCATCAGTAGCTGTAGCACAGAAGAAAAACCCAAGACGTATCGTGTAGGCGTCTTAGTAGGGCTGGACTTTTTGTCCTTTATCACTGACGGTTTTAAAGAAGGGATGACGGAATTAGGTTATATTGAAGATGAAAACATCGTTTACGATATACAAGTAAGCGGGTTTGATATTGCTAATTACCAGAGCATTCTGCAAAAATTTGTCGATGATAAAGTTGACCTGATTTATGTATTCCCTACAGAAGCCTCTATTGAAGCCAAAGCTGTTGCTGAGAACAGTGGCATTCCTGTTGTATTCGATCAGGCCCTGATTGAAGGGATGGGATTGGTGGATAGCATCCGCGAACCGGGTGGCAATATAACTGGTGTACGTTTTCCCGGCCCAGATATTGCGGTGCGCCGGTTCGAGATTTTGCGAGAGGTGATTCCTGATGCTACTCAGATTTTAATCCCTTACCAAAAAGGGTACCCCATTGTTCAACCACAGTTGGACATCCTCTACCCAGCAGCTGAAGCTGCTGGCGTTACTCTCATTGAAGCACCCGTCGAGATAGCGACTGACACGGCTTCCATATTACAGCAAGTTGCAGGAGACACAGAGGTCGATGCGATTTTACTTCTAGCTGAGCCGTTGTTAGGCGTGCAAGAAGCACAAGATGCGATCCTTGCCTTTGCAAATGAACGGAAAATCCCAATAGGCGGTCTTTACATTCCTGTGGAAGAAGGATATGGGGGATTCTTCAGTTTAAACACCAATCCTTTTGAATCTGGAAGCTTGGCCGCTCCATTGGCCGACAAAATCTTCCAGGGCGTCCCTGCCGGCAGTATTCCTGTTGTCTCTGCAGAAATGTATCTGCAAATTGATTATGGTTTGGCACAGCGAATGGGGCTAGAGGTGCCGGAGGGGCTGCTCGTATTGGCAGATGAAGTTATTCGCTAATGTGGCATACAGCTCATGCCACAACAACTATGTGGCATGAGCATACTTATCGGGAAGGCGTAATATGCGAAACAGTCTTCGAACTCGGTTGATATTATATTTTGTCTCGTTAGCGACAGTTCCTATGATTTTCCTGGGCCTGGTTTTGGCGCAGCGTAATTTTAGCGTACTGTCAGATCAGGCTGTTGAGTTACAACGGGAAGTCGCACTGCGTATTGCCAATGAGGTGAGCGCTTTTATTCTTGAGCGTGAGAATGAACTACGTTTGCTAAACCGGGTACAAAACATCCAAGTGTTGGGTGAAGATTTGCAATTACGCATTTTGTCCGGTTTGTTGGCGACACAAAACACTTACGATGAGCTATCATTGGTCGATGCCAATGGCAAAGAAAAGCTCAGTGTCAACAGGCTTGGTACACGGTTAAATACACAACGTGATTACGCTAATTCTCCCGAATTTGAAAATCCACAAGCCAGTGGTGAAACCTATTTTAGTCCGGTGCAATTTGATGATGAGACTGGCGAACCATTCATGACCATTTCGCTGCCGACGTATGATTTGCGCAGCGGTGCGTTTAGCGGCATTTTGCGTGCTGATATTCGTTTCAAGCCGGTCTGGGATTTGATGAGTAACGCCGACACGCCCGGCAGCGGTATTGTCTATGTGGTTAATGACCACAATGAAATCGTGGCACACCGTGATCCGACAGTTGTTTTAGGCACAACGCTGTTTGCTGTACCAGAAATAAATGGGTTTTATCCTGGTTTGGAAAGTGATAATGCGGCGATTGCTGTTGTTGCTGATTACTTTGGCGATGAGGTTCTTTACACGGTGGCTGAATTGCCAGGGGATGAAGCGATTGCGCTGGCTGGCGAAAATCTCTTTTTAACGGTAGGTATTCTCGTGGCGACGTTGGGGGTAGCTATCTTTTTGAGCTTCCTGGCGGTACGTCAGATTGTGCGCCCCATTGAAGGTATGGCGGCAACGGCACAGGCTGTTAGCGATGGTGACTTGTCGCAGCGCGTGATAGTCACCAGCCGTGATGAAATTGGGACATTGGGCGCGTCGTTTAATAGTATGACGGATCAGTTGCAGGAACTGATTAGTTCTTTGGAACAGCGTGTGGAAAGCCGCACGCGTGCCTTGGAAGCTTCTACGGAAATTGGGCGCCGCCTGGCAACCATTTTGAATTTACACCAGTTGGTGTCGGAGGTTGTCAACTTGATCAAGACAACCTTTGATTATTATCATGCGCATATCTATCTGCTGGATGAAGCAACTCGTACCCTGGATATGGCTGGTGGTACTGGTGAAGTGGGACAGAGGATGTTAGCCAGTGGTCACAAGTTGCGTCTGGATCAGGGGTTAGTGGGTCGGGCGGCGACAACGAAAACGCCGGTGTTGATTCCTGATGTGACGCAAGACCCAACCTGGCTGCCGAACCCGCTGCTGCCGGACACATTGGCGGAAACGGCCGTTCCCATCATCTACCAGAACACAGTGCTTGGCGTGCTAGATGTGCAACATAACATAACACACGGCTTGTCCGATGAAGATGTGCGCTTGCTGCAAGCCATTGCCAGCCAGGTCGCCATCGCTGTGCGCAATGCTCGCCTTTATGAACAAGCCCAACAACAGGCAGAACAACAGACGACGATCAACGAAATTAGCCAGCGTATCCGTAAGGCAACCGATGTTGAGTCTGTGTTACAAATTGCCGCTCATGAGTTGGGTCTTGCACTGGGGGCGCGGCGAGCCAGTGTCGAGTTATCCCGTCCGACTGTGACAGATAACGGCCGTACCAAAGAGAGGGCATAATGCTTACCTGGATCAAACAACACATGGCCCCACCTGTCTTCCCTGAAGACGACGATAAAACACGTGTTGCCCGCTTACTGAACATTATTTTGCTAGGTTTGCTGGTTCTCTTTACCATTAACACGGTCATAGCCATCCTCTTCAACCCAAGTGCGCTTGGCTGGATACTCAACGGCGCTACCATCCTCATCGATATTGCTTTGCTCTACATGCTGCGGCGGCGTTATGTACGAGCAAGCAGTTGGGCTACGATCATCATATTTTGGGTATTCGCGATTTTGACCGGATACCTGGCATCGGGATTATCCATCACCATTGTCACCAGTTTGTTCACACTCGTCGTGCTTGCTGGTGTCATCACAGGCCCTTCGGCTGCGCTGCTTTTTGCGATTCTCAGCATTGTCGCTGGTGGTGTTCTTTTTTACCTGGAAGCAATTGGACAAATTGTCCCTACTCTGACCGGGTCACGGCTCGTGAATGCAACTTCTTCTGCTGGGAACCTGCTTGCTATTACAGCACTGGTCAACCTTACCCTCAGCGCCCTCAATACCACTTTGAAAAATTATCGGGCGACCAATCAGGCGCGGCAAGAAGCACAGGCATCCCTGGAAACCCGCATTGAGGAACGGACCCGCGACCTGGCATTGGCAGCGGAAGTTGGGCGTAATCTCTCGCAGGTACACGACCAGGAAACCTTGCTTTCACAAGCTGTTGATTTAATTCGCGAACGCTTTAACCTTTATTATGTGCAAGTCTACCTCATCGATAGCACACAAAAAGTGCTGTTTTTGCGTGCAGGCACAGGGAATGTTGCGCAAGATTTGCTGCGTCGCCGACACAGCTTACCGGTTGACACGAAATCCATTAATGGTCGGGCAGTGTTTGAAAAACAAAGTGTTGTGGTCAACGACACGAAGACAAGCAACTTGTTCAAACCCAATCCACTGCTCCCAGAAACACGCTCGGAAATGGCAATCCCTCTCATGGTTGCCGGGCAAGTGTTAGGCGTTTTGGATTTACAAAGCACACAACCAGGCAGCTTAAGGCAAGAATCGTTACCTGTTTTCGATGTTGTTGCCAGCCAATTAGCCATTTCATTGGAAAATGCACGTCTCTATGCCGAGGTTAGTGAGGCGAGAACCGAAGTAGAAACTTATTTGCGCCGGCTGACCCACGAAGGGTGGTCCGGTTATTTGAATGCGATTGATCGCCCGGATAAGTTGGTCTATACCTTTGATAATGAAACGGGAACGGCCGTATCCGCACAACCCCTCTCTTCTATTGCACCAGAGGAAAATGCGCTGCAAATCCCGATCACCATTGCCAATGAAGCAGTGGGGATGGTGCGGGTTGAAGCAGATGACGATCAATACTGGACAGAAGAAAACCTCTCCCTGGTGTCAAACATTGCCCAACAAGTCGGGCAGCAAATCGAGAACTTGCGGCTCTTAGCCGAAGCAGAGCAATATCGGACAGAAGCGGAAACGGCCGTACGTCGTCTCAGCCATGAGGCATGGCAAGATTACCTCGCCGCAAACGAAACCGGCACGCATGGGTTCGCTTACCGGGAAAACAAAGTCATCCCATTGCCTGGAGAAACCGACGAAGTTGGCGCAGCGCAAAGGGAACACATCTTACAACAGCCGCTCACCGTACAGGGTGAAACCATCGGCCATCTAGAAGTGGCTGGCTCCGGCGATGAAGAAACAGAAGCGTTGATTCAGGCCGTTAGCACGCAGCTGAGCAACCATTTGGAAAGTCTACGTCTGACCGATCAGACAGAAAGGGCGCTTGCGGCTTCGCAGCGCCGCAGCGCCGAGTTAAGTGTGATCAACGAGATTGCTCGTCAGGTTTCAGCCCAGCTAGAAATCACCCCCCTGCTAGAGACCATTTTAAATCAATTGCGACGTCTCCTGCCGCTGGATGCCTTTATGGTGGCGCAGTATGACAAAGCGCAAAACGTGTCTCATGTGCTCATGAGCTATGACAAAAATATCGGCATTGAATTAACGCTCCCGTCTATCCACATGGAGCCGTATCACATTACATATCAAATCATTCAAAGCAAACAACCGCAACTGATTCTGTATACCCAGGCAGAAGTGGATGAACTGCGCCGCAATCCGCCGCCGAATATGCTCAGTCAAGCGCACACGGTGATGGCATCGCTTATGTTTGCGCCAATGTTACGCGGCGAGGAAGCGGCCGGTGTATTGTCGATCCAAAGTTATGAGGTCAATGCCTATACAGAAAGCGACCTGAATTTGATCAGCAGCATCGCCAACTATATTGCCACCGGCCTCCAAAATGCGCAGTTGTTTGAAGAAATTCAACGACGCGGAGAGAAAGAGCAGATTATTAACACGGTCAGCCAACGAATTCAAAGTGCGCTGACGATGGAAGAGGCTTTACAAACGGCCGTTGTCGAACTAGGCCGCGCTCTTCATGCACGAAACACGCAAATAGAGCTGGCATTACCCGCCGAGGCCAATGGCAATGGCGCGACACAGCCCGTAGATGCTGTCGCTCAATGATAATGCCCGGATACACAATATAGATCGTTACAGGATTTAGAGCAGGAGTAGTTAATCATGATGACATCACACCAAACAAACAAGCAGACAGGTCGTCATTTTTCGGCAAGGAGTGCTCGCTTATTCATCGTTGCGCTCGTTTTGCTGCTGCTGGCAACTGTGCTGATCGCCTGCCAGACAACGACACAATCAGATGAAGAAGCAACGACAAGCACCACTGAACCCGTTGTCATCGGCGCGTCCTTGCCGTTAACTGGCCGTTTCAGTGAATCGGGTACGGCCGTACAGCAAGGGTATGAAGTGTGGGCAGCCCTGGTCAACGAGGCTGGTGGCTTGTTAGGTCGTCAGGTAGAGCTAATCATATTGGACAATGGTAGTGATGCAGATACGGCCGTTGCCGATTACGAAAAACTGATCACCGAAGACAAAGTAGAACTGGTCATTGGCCCATTTTCCAGCGTCCTGGTCATCCCCACATCTGAAGTCGCCGCCAAATACGGCTATGCCTTCGTTGAGCCGGCTGGTGGCGCACCAGATGTTTTCAATCGTGGCTTAACCAACCTCTTCTTTGCACAGCCAGCCCAGTCAGCACGGCAAGCTGATCCCTTCGCCCTTTACCTCTTGGGATTACCAGCCGAACAACGCCCCCAAACATTTGCCGTTATCGGCCAGGATGACCCGTTTACCCTTGGCGTCATGAATCGTCTCAAAGAATTACTCGCCGACGGCGGCATGGATATGGTGCTAGATATCACCTATCCACCCGACACCACTGACTTTAGCGAAATCGCTGAGCAGGTAGCGACACTAGACCCAGACTTGATTCTTGGTGGCACGCAGTTGGGAGACAGCATTGACCAGATAAAAGCGTACCAGGCAGTGGCATACCAACCCCGTTTCGCTTACTTCACCAATGGCCCAACCTTGCCCGGCCCATTTCGCGGTGAGCTAGGGGCGGCAACAGAAGGTATCTTTTCCTCCGTTTCCTGGTTTCCAGAAGCTCGAGAGTATCAAAACACCGAATTTGTAACCGCCTATGTAGAGATGTTTGGCGGATCGCTTGGCGATGTGCCCGAAGACGCCGCCAATGCTTTTGCTGTGGGCCAGATATTACAGCAAGGAATCGAAAACATCGGCGCGATTGATAATGCACGCCTGATCGAAGAGCTGCATCGCGGCTCCTACAACACCGTTATCGGACTTATGAGTTTTGACGATACCGGTGCACCGGAAGGAAGTTATTTATTATTGCAATGGCAGGGCGACAATTTCGTCATTGTTGGCCCGCAAGACCGTGCCGAGGTTGACCCTCTGGCCCCGCCCAAACCGGAATGGTAGAGACATCGACTAACATCTGCACAACACGCTTAAACTTGCAGCCCATTTCTGGAGAGGAATAGCTATTATGTGGAATTCCCTTCGCACTCGATTAACCATCATTTTCATCAGTCTGGCCATTGGCCCACTGCTGTTGGTTGGGGCGATCTTGGCCCAGCGCAGCTTCGCCTTTGAGCAAGAACAGGCTCTCGACTTGCAACAACAAGTTGCCCAACGTGTTTCCACAGCAATCACGGCCTTCTTTCAGGAAGTGGAAAATGATCTCTCCTCCCTCAGCACCGAAATTCGTAATTTGGAGCAGCCAGATCGCGCACAGCAAATTAGCCTTCTCTTAGGTGCTTTTAGCAGCGGCACTTACCGCAATGTCTATGAAGAGTTTGCCTGGCTAGATGCACAGGGACAAGAGCAAGTGCGTGTCTCCCGCCAGGATGTTTTCACCGGTGATGAACTTATCAGCCGCGCCGATGCGCCGGAATTCACACAACCTCGCGACACCAGAGAAATCTACTACAGTTCCGTTTGGTTTGATGAACGCAGTGGCAAGCCCTTGATCACCGTGGCTATCCCGCTGTCAGAACCACGCAGCGTGCAATTGAACAGTGTCCTCGTAGCCACACTCCGCTTTAGTGCGGTTAGCGACCTGCTTGCCGAACTACAGGTTGGCGATGAGCAAGTCGTGTATGTCGTCACACAGTCCAATCAGGTAATAGCGCACGAAAATATTGGTCAGGTTTCCCCTGAAACCACCATTTTATTGCCGGAACAAGCTGGCGTACAGACAGGACTTAACAATCAAGATGATGTAGTAGGCATTGCTCAGCTTCGCTTAGGCACACAAACCCTGCGTGCAGTAGCAGAAACTTCTACAGCAGCCGCCCTATCTTTAGCCAGAAGTGTTGTCAACACTTTAGCCATCGTCATTTTTATTACCCTGATAGTTGCCACTGCTGTTAGCTTCCTCGCCGCACGGCAGATTGTACGCCCGGTAGAAGATCTGCTAACCACAGCCGAGCGTGTTACCGCAGGTGATTTTTCGCAGCAGGTTACAACGATTGGCCGCGATGAAATTGGCAAACTCGGTATTGCCTTCAATGCGATGACCACGCAGTTACGTAACCTTATCGGCAACCTGGAACAACGTGTTCACGACCGGACACGCGCCTTGGAAACCAGCAACCGGGTCAGCCGACGTCTTTCTACCATTTTGGATACAGAGAAATTGGTGCAAGAAGTAGTCGTGCAAATTCAAAGCGCTTTTGACTACTATCATGTGCATATCTATCTGGTAGACGAGGCCAATGAGCAGCTGCTGATGGTGGGTGGCACTGGCGAAGCAGGGCAAACGATGCTGACGCAAGGTCACAAGATCGAGGTTGGCAAGGGGTTGGTTGGTCGCGCAGCGGCTACCAACACACCTGTGTTTGTTCCTGATGTAACCCAAGACAGGCAGTGGCTGCCCAATCCGTTATTGCCAGACACGAAAGCGGAAACGGCCGTTCCCATTGCTATCGGTGATCGGGTGCTGGGTGTACTAGACGTCCAGCAAAACCTGATCGGTGGCTTGACAGAAGAGAGCGTCGAACTGCTGCAAGCCATTGCTAACCAGGTAGCCATCGCCCTCCAAAATGCACGGCAAATACAGGAAACACAAACCAGTGAAACGCTCACCCGTACTGTGTTGGAATCAGTAGCCGTACCTATGCTCATCTCCCGTGTTGGCGATGGCAAAATGTTGTATGTCAACGACTATTTGGCATCAATGGTACGCATGTCAATTGAAGAACTGAGAAAGTTAGGCACGCCCAACTTTTATGTAGACGTAACAGACCGTCAGGCAGTGATTGGGCAAATCCAGCAGCAAGGCTTCATCACCAATTATGAGTTACGCCTGCGACGTTCCGATGGCGATATGTTTTGGGGATTACTGTCGGCCCGCCTGATTACTTATAGTGGCGATGCCGCCATCATTACCACCCTGATCGATATTACTGAACGCAAACTTTCCGAAGCGACCATGACACAACAAGCCAACGCCTTGGCAGCCGTCGCAGAAGTCAGTACAGCGGCGGCCACGATTTTGCAACAGGAACCTTTGCTGCAAACAGTAACTGACCTGACAAAAGAGCGGTTTGCCTTGTACCACGCGCATATCTTTCTGCTGAACGACAGTCAAGACACCCTTCTATTGACCGCCGGGGCAGGTGACATTGGGCGCAAGATGGTTGCTGAAGGGCGGCGCATCCCCCTGGCAGCGCCGGGTTCATTGGTGGCAACCGTTGCCCGCACCCAGCAAGGCGCTATTCGTAATTATTCCGCAGAGGGCGAAGGGTTTATGCCGCACCCCTTGCTGACTGAAACGCGCTCTGAAATGGCCGTCCCCATCGCTTTGGCCGCAGAATTGATCGGTGTACTGGATGTACGCGCTGAAAGTTATGACTATTTTCATGACACCGACTTGCAGACAATGACGACGCTGGCGTCCCAAATTGCGGTAGCGGTGAAAAATGCACAATCCTTTGCGCAAACAGAGCAAACATTAGCCCGAATGAATACCTTAACCCGCCGTCTTACGCGTGAAGGGTGGCAGCAATATACCACGGCTACATCCGCAGCCCTGGCATATGGGTATGATTTGCAGCAAGTCACCCCGCTGCCGGATGATGCCAGAGTAAAACAGACAACCGATACAACATTGGTACAACCTGTTCGGGTACAAAATGAAGAAATCGGTGTATTGGCATTAACAGAACCGCAGCATTTGTCAAATGATGCACAAGAAATTACCGCAGCGGTGGCGGAGCGCTTGAGCGCCCATCTGGAAAACTTGCGGCTGACAGAACAAACACAGCAAGCCTTGACCAACACCGAAACATTGTATGCTGGTAGTGCGCGTGTGGTACAGGCATCAACCATTTCCGAAGTTTTGGAAGCATTGGTTAACTCTACTGCTCTAAACAGGATGGAGAATGTCGTTATTTTGCTTTTTGATCGCCCCTGGCATGAAAATCCAACGACGCTCTCTTTGGTCGCAAATTGGACGAAACCTGATGTGCAATCAAAACTGCCTACTGGCACGACATTCTCAATCTCACAAATGCCGATTCTGTCTATGTGGAATCCAGAGCAGCCTATCATCTTGCAGGATGTCAAAAATGATCCTGGCCTGGAAGTTGATGTGCGACAAGTGCTCATAAATCTTGACATTCACAGCATGCTTGGCCTGGCTCTGACGACAGGCGACAGTTGGTTTGGGGTGATTGTCGGAAATTCGAGCGTACCGCTTAGTGGCCTGCGCGATGAAGATGTGCGCCAGATGCGCAGCCTCGCCGACCAGGCAACTACAGTTATACGTAATTTGCAATTGTTGGCAGAGACGGGTGAACGTGCCCGCCGTGAACAATTGTTACGTGAAATTACAGCCCACATCTATGCGGCTCCAGATGCAGAAATGATTTTGCGGACAGCAGCTAAAGAAGTGAACCGCGCACTTAATCTGGAAACGTTTGTCTATTTGGAAGATATGACTGATGTTGAGGAACCGAGCAGTAACGGACATTGATTATCAATGGGTAGTATTCAAGTTTTGTGGATGGGACTATGAAGGAACAGACAGGGCTTAACCGATTCAGGCGACGCAGCATTGCCAGGGATTTGACGCTGGCCTTGGTGCTCAGCACGACGACTATTTTTCTGGCAATTAGTGCGTTTAGTTACATCTACTTTTCTACGCAAAGCCAAAATACGCTTACAGCGCAGGCAATTGAGCTGGCTGATAATTTGGCTGAGGTGATGGCGGTTCCGCTGTGGGATGTGAATGACACGGCCGTTTCCCAAATTGCCGCCGCCTATGAAGCAGCCAACAACGTGGTCGCTGTCAATGTGTTTGATGAAACGGGAACGGCCGTTTACCAGACACCACGACCAGCACTACAAGGAAACACCTTCAGCGAAACCCGGCCTGTTGTCTTTTCCGATACAACGATTGGCCGTGTGGAGATTACATTTAGCAACCGTGACCTTGAAGAGACACGTCGCGGGATTCTCTTTGTCTCATTAGCAGCCTTCCTGCCGGTCGTTTTGACCTTGATCATTGGCACAAGCGTACTTGTCAATCGCTTTGTCGTCCGCCCACTCAATACCCTGACCAATGGCATTGAAACCATTGCCAATGGTGAATACAACTTCCGCCTGCCGCCTATGCCGCAGCAAGACATCCAATTTATTGCCAATCGCGCCAATGTCATGGCCGAACAAATTGAACAGCGAGACGCGACGCTGCACGAATTAATCAACAATTTGGAAGGGAACGTTAGCGACCGCACACGCGATCTGGCATTGGCCGCAGAAGTAGGCCGCCGTATCTCGCAAGTCCGCGATTTACAGACAATGCTGACAGATGCTGTCGAATCAATCTGCGACCGCTTTGATCTATATCTGGCACAGATTTATTTGGCGAATACTGAACAACAACAGCTAATACTCCACGCCAGCACAGGGGAAATTGGACGTCAGTTACTAGACATGGGTCATAAATTAGCGATTGGGCCAGGTTCGCTAAACGGCCGTGCCGCCCTCGAAAAGCAAACAATCCATGTCCCCGACACAACCGTTGACGAAAACTTCTTGCACCACCCACTTTTACCGGACACGCGCTCAGAAACGGTTATTCCTCTCATGTCAGGCGAGCGTGTTTTGGGCGTGCTTGACTTGCAAAGCAGCACGCCCTATGGCATTAGTCGGGAGAATTTACCGGCATTTGAGGCTCTAGGTGGGCAATTAGCCATCGCCATCAACAATGCTGAACTGTTCACCGAACTGCGGCAAACACAAGCGGAGATGGAAAAGTTCAAATTGGGGCTGGAAAGAACCGCAAACGCGGTTTTCCTCACCGATGTCAATGGCATCATTCAATATGTAAACACGGCCTTTGTTAGCATGTATGGCTATGCAGCAGACGAAGCCATTGGCAAGACACCCCGCATTTTGAAATCGGGGCGGACCCCGCAAGGAGAGTATGCTGAATATTGGCGTGCACTGTTAAATAGAGAAGTCGTCACGGGAGAGATTATCAACAAAACCAAAGACGGCCGTTTCGTCGAAATTGAACGCTACAACAGCCCCATCATCGATGAAGCAGGCGAATTGGTCGGCTTCCTCTCCGTGCATAACGACATTACAGCACGCAAAGCAGCCGAATCACGGCTCGCCCGCAGTTTGGCGGAGCTAGACTGCTTAAATGACATCGGGCGCAAATCGGAAGAGCAGCCGGCCATTGCCGATTTCTTGCAATGGGTCACGCAGCGCATTCCCGCTGCCATGCAATACGCAAAGCAATGCGTTGCCGCCATCACATTTGCCGACAACACATATGGGTATCAGGAAATTCTTGACCTGCCGCGCCAGATGGTTGAAGGGCTGCACATGGGCAACAAACAAGTAGGTCGTTTGTATGTGGCCTACACGGATACGTCGTTACAGTTTGCGGATGACGACAGTGCTTTTATGGGAGCGCTTGGCCGCCGCATTAACGGCTATCTGGAAACGCATCAATTATTGCAACAGTTGTCACAACGCGCGGATGAATTGCAGCGAGTGGCAGAAGTGGGTACGGCCGTTTCCACCATCTCCGACCCACAACAACTGCTGCAAACCTTTGTCGATCTCACCAAAACCCAATTCGCACTTTACCATGCCCAAATTTACCTGCATGACAAACAAACAGACTATCTGGTATTAGCGGCTGGAGCCGGACAAATTGGGCAAAGCATGGTCAGCGAAAGACGACAAATCTTCATGCACCAGCAGCAATCTTTAGTCGCGCAGGCCGCACGCAGTCGTCAAGGCGTCATTGTCAATGATGTCCACGCCGAACCAGGATTTTTGCCCCATCCACTGCTCCCCGACACGCACGCAGAAGTCGCCATCCCCCTCATAGCTGGGGAGCAGCTCTTAGGCGTATTGGATTTACAGGCTGATCAAGCCAACGCTTTTTCCGGCGAAGACATCTCTCTCTTCACAACATTATCAACACAAGCGGCTGTCGCTTTGCAAAATGCCAACCAATTAGAGCAAACACAGTCCGCATTGGAAGAATTAACAGCCCTGCAACGCACCATCACCCGTGAGGGGTGGCAGGCATTCATGAGCGCCAAAGAGCGCCCGGTTAAAGGGTATCTGGCAAGCGCACAGAAAGTGAAACCGATCTCGGAAAAGACACAAGATGAAGAGACGCCTGCCCTGACCCAACTCAAGAAAACGGAGCAAACCGTTGTCAATGCTGTCAGCATTGGTGGAGCCATCATTGGTGGGCTGGGGGTAAGGCCAACGGCCGACCAAAAATTGACGGACGCTGACCAAACATTACTCGAAGCGATTTCCCAACAAGTTGGGCAAGCTCTAGAGCGGGCACGTCTGGCAGAGCAAACGCAGCTAGCCCTCGATGAAACTCAACAACGCACGCAAGAATTGGCGGTTCTCAATGAAATGAGCCAGACCTTAACCGCACAAACGTCTGTAGAAGACGTTTTGGAAGTGGTTTACACCTACACGTCCCGCTTAATGGACGCGGCACATTTCTATATTGTTTTGTATGACGAAAGGGACGAGGACCTGGTATTTGCGTTTAGTGTCAGCGAAGGAGCCATCCGCCGCGATACGGAACGGCAGCACGCAACCGATGGCATTGCTGAATATCTGATTCACGAACGCAAGCCATTGTTAATTGCGGAAAATGTTGAGGAACAGCTGCAAAAATTGGGTATTACCGGTTATGGACGGCCCGCACAATCTTGGGTGGGCACGCCGTTGATGGTTGGTGACCATGTGCTCGGTGTGATTGGCCTGCAAAGCTACACGCAGCCCCGTGCTTATAATGAGCGCCATGTGCAGTTGTTAACGGCCGTTGCCAGCCAGGCAGCCATCGCCATCGAAAACGCCCGCCTCATTGAAGCAACAGAAGCCCGCGCCCGCGAAGAACAAATGCTGCGCGAAGTCACCACACGCGTGAGTACGGCCGTTGACGCCGAATCCGTCCTACGCACAGCAGCAGAAGAAATCGGCCGGATGCTGGGATTAGAAGGCTTTGTGCTCCTCGGCGATACAAATGGCAATGGACACGAATCCATCGCCGCCGAAGACACAATGGGCACAAACTAAAACATTGCAAGCAGCGTACAAGCATATTCAAAATAGGATACGCCTATGAACGTAAAAGATGAGTCAACGTACCAAACACAAAATATCTCCCTACGGGCTATTGAACGCCTGCAAAACCGTATCACTTTTCGGATTTTGGTTTTGCTGATCCCACTCCTGGCACTGTTTACCTGGTACAACATTCGTTCACAACGGCAAAATCTAGAAGAACTGCTCCTGCAAAATGCAGAAGCCATCGCCCGAACCGGCGCGATCACTCTTGGCCGAGACCTGGAAAATGCCATCAGCAGCGGCCGCCTGACCAAAGAAGCAGTTTTTGACACCAACTATATTCGCTATTGGGAATTTGACCCGACAACCGACCCGAATTTTGAGGGGCCTCCCTCATCTCTCGATAAATATCATACACAATATGACGCTTATACAGACGAGAACTGGCAAAGCATCATTGATTCGTTTCTCGTCAGTGACGACATTGTTTTTGCAACGGCCGTTGACAAAAACGGATACCTTCCCACCCACAACACACGTTGGTCAAGCGGAGACGGCAGCGCCGCGACAGATCGTACCAAGCGCATCTTTAACGATCCTATTGGCCTGCTCGCCGCCGAAAACATTGAACAGGCAACATTACAACAAATTTACGAACGCCCTGGAACCAACCAGATTTTGTGGGATGTATCCGCTCCTATTTATGTCAATGGTGAACATTGGGGAGCATTCCGCGTTGCTATTGAACTGGCACAGAATCAGGAGCGCGTCGCCACTGCCGCATGGCAAACTGCCCTTGCTATGTTCTTGGTAGCCGGTCTGGCCTCTGCTTTTGCCTGGTACACCGGGCAATATGTGTCCAACCCTATCGAACGCCTGACACAGCTCGCCGTAAAAGCCGCAAACGGCGATCTGAGCGAACAAATCGAAATCCCCAACCGGCAAGAAATCACCATCTTGGCGGGATCGTTCAACATTATGACAAACCGGCTCAAGCTTTTAGTCGAGTCGCTGGAACAACGTGTTAATGAACGCACGAAAGCATTGGCAACCAGCACTGAAGTGAGCCGCCGCCTCTCCACCATCCTCTCCCAAGAAAGGTTGGTCAATGAAGTTGTTACCCAGGTACAAACGGCGTTTAACTATTATCATGCCCACATTTACCTGTTTGATGAGACAGGTGAAAATTTGGTGATGGTCGGTGGCACAGGCGAAGCAGGAAAAGCCATGTTAGCCGCCGGGCACAGGCTGTCTATTGGTAAAGGGTTAGTGGGGCGAGCCGCAGCAACGAAAACGGCCGTTCTCGTCCCAGACGTCACCCGCGATGACCAATGGCTGCCCAACCCCCTCCTCCCCGACACCGCCGCAGAAGTCGCTATCCCCATCACCATTGGCGATCAAGTATTGGGCGTCTTGGACATACAGCATAATACCGTCGGCGTGCTCAACGAAAACAGCATCGCCCTTCTGGAATCCATTGCCAACCAGGTCGCCATTGCCTTGCAAAATGCGCGTCAGGTAGCTCAAACCCGAGCCAGCCAGGATCGCTTTGCCCTGGCTGTCGAAGGCGCGAACGAAGGCATCTGGGATTGGGATATTCCCAGCAATGAGGTCTATTTCTCGCCTCGTTGGAAAGCAATGATCGGCTACGAAGATCACGAAATCAGCAACCGCTTCGCCGAATACGAAGACCGTATCCACCCTGAAGACCACGACCGTATGATGCAGGCGGTAAATGATTATTTGGAAGGTCGCAGCACCACCTATGAACATGAATTCCGCCTGCGACATAAAGATGGCTCCTACCGCTGGATTCTGGTACGCGCCACGTTAGTTCGTGACGAAGAGGGATATCCATTGCGTATGGCTGGCTCCCACAGCGACATCACCGAACGCAAACAAATTGAAGAAGTATTACGGTTTAGTCAAGAACAATTAACACGGACCATGACCGTGGCCCAGATGGCCTATTGGGAAATAGACCTGCTAACCTCAACCGTTATCCTCAATGACCACTACTACGCGTTGCTACGCACAACCGCAGAGAAAGAAGGTGGGTACAACTTCCCGATAGAAACATTTATGAATCGTTTTGTCCACCCGGATGACATCCCCGCACTTCAAGCAATAGGCGATAACTTAGAGCAAGCGGCAATCGACTTTGAAGGGCACTTTGAGTACCGCGTGCTGTGCGGCGATGGCACAATTCAACATGCTCAAATTGATTATCGCCTGCAATTAAATGAAGAGGGAATACCCGTTAAACTCTACGGCTCCCATCTAGATGTCACTGAACGCAAGCTTGCCGAACGGCAACTGCAAGAAGAGCAAGCTCGCCTGCAAGCCATCCTGGAATCGATTAACGTTCCCCTGAACATCACCAGTTTGGTAAATGGCACGATTCTTTACGCCAATGAGCCAACAGCTGAAATAAGCCATATGCCTCGTGAAGAGATCGTCGGTCACAACGTACCCTTCGCCTTCGCCGACAAAAAAGAGCAAGAGACTTATATAAACAATTTGCGCAGCACAGGGCACGTCTCTAATTTGGAAGTGCATATGCAGCGTCATGATGGTACGACCTTCTGGGCTTTGTTGTCTGCCAGTATCATTGATTTTGAGGGAGAGCAGGCACTCATGTCATCCGTGATTGACGTTAGCGAACGATGGGATGCGCAGCAAGCCCTGGGACAACGGGCAACGGAATTGGCAACCGTCGCCGAAGTTGGAACCATTGCCGCCACGATTTTGGAACCGGAACAACTATTGCAACGTGTCGTTAACCTGACAAAAGAACGCTTCCAGCTATACCATGCACATGTTTACTTGCTCGATGACAAGAAAGAACAACTCGTCTTAAGCAGTGGTGCCGGCGAGATTGGACAAACAATGGTTCGTGAAGGGCGGCAAATCGCTCTATCGCAAGAGCAATCATTGGTCGCTCGCGCTGCCCGTACGCATCAAGGCGTGATCATCAACGATGTTCAGGCAGAACCCGGTTTCTTGCCCAATCCGTTGTTGCCACACACTCGCGCAGAGATGGCCGTGCCGCTGCTCGCCGGTGAAGACATTTTAGGCGTCTTGGATGTGCAGGCAGATAGGGTTGACCGCTTCTCCAGTGAAGATGTCAACATTTTTATCACGCTGGCAAACCAGGTAGCGGTTGCTCTGCAAAATGCCCGCCGTTATGCGGAAGCGCAACAAGCCTTAGACGAATTGACGCGTCTGCAACGCGTCATGTCCCGCGAAGGGTGGCAGGCATTCTTGCTGGCTAAAGAACGCGCCTTGCACGGATTCCGTTTTGATCAACAACGCGCCCTCCCCATTCGCAACACCGAGGAAATAGCTGATTTCACAACCGATACTGCCAGCACGGTGACTGTGCCGCTTAATGTACGTGGCGAAACGATTGGCCGTTTAGGCCTGCGCACCCCCACTGGCGCACCAATCCCGCCAGAAAAACAAGCGCTGCTGCAAACAATGATGCAGCAAATATCAGAAGCGCTTGAACGTGCTCGCCTTGCCGAGCAAACACAAATGGCGCTGACGGAGGCGGAAACGCTTTCGCGATTTGGGGCCATGCTCAACGGTGCGCACAGCTACGAGGAAATTGGTCAGGCCGTCTTGAATATATGGAAAGGGCGTACCAATGACACATTAACAGCGAGTATCTTTGAACTGGAAACAGACGAAACAGGCACGCCAGAATGGCAAGTGATTGCATTCCCCACTGATTTAACGGAAGAACAAGAACAGTTCCGACGTTTCCCTGTTAAATTAACCAATTCTGATCCGCATTGGATGCGCGGTGGTGGGAGGCTCCATCTTATTGCAGACACGGCTACTGAACCAACATTACTGCCGCAAGAGAAAGCTATTTATGAACAAGTAAGTGCCCGCTCGATAGCGGAACTTCCATTACGATTGGGGAACCGCTGGGTTGGTCTAGTTGTGATGGCCTGGCAAGAGGCTGTTCCGTTTACACCGGCCGATGAACGGCTGTTGGCGGCGATGGTTGACCAGTTAGCATTGGCGGTTAACAGCCAGCAGCTATTAAGTGCAGCGCAAACACGGGCACAACGTGAACAGCAGTTACGCGAGATCTCGACCCGCGTTAGCACGGCTGTGGATGCTGACGCTATTTTACGCACGGCGGCTCAGGAAATCGGCCGTGCCTTTGGCCTGGAAACCTTCGTTTTCCTAACCGATCCCGCTCCCGAAGTAGAAAACTCAAACGGCGCTGATGCGCACTGAGGAAAATGATATGCTGGCACAAATCAAAGCATTTCTTGCTCCACCCACATTTGGAGATGACGAAGACAAAAATCGTCGCGCAGCTCAAGCAAACGTCATTCTATTGACGAGCTTTTTCGTTGTCCTCATTCTCTACCTGCTGCGCATTGCGCCGAACTTTCCCCAAAGAGTTGGCGCACAGGCTAATCTTGTCATTTTGGCCATTCTTCTGACAACAGGCATACTCTCGTGGGCACTGCGTCGGGGATATGTGCGAGCCTCCAGCTATATATTGGTAATCATTACCTGGTCGGCCCTGGCCTTCCAGGCATGGTCGGCAGATGGTGTCCGTGATTCAGCTTTTGTCCTTCTCCTTGTTCCAATCCTCATTGCCAGTCTGCTATTGGGCTGGCGCACCGCAGCTGTATTCACAGCTCTATCTATTCTCACAGGTTGGGGATATGTTGCGGCGGAAAATGCAGGTTACATTGTGTGGGACCTGGACAGCAATACAGGCATTGCTCAAGAATATACAGTCCTGTTCATCATGGCGGCTGTATTGATTTATCTCATCATTAGTAACCTGGAAAAAGCGTTAGAGAATACCAGACAGAGCAATCGTGAATTGAAGACTTTGAGCGAACAACTTGAGCAGCGTATCCTGGAACGGACGCATGAATTGCAGCAAGCGGCGGCGGAACTCAAAGTTGGTGAAGAACGCTTTGCCCTGGCCGCAGAGGGCACACAAAGTGGTATTTGGGATTGGGACTTGCATACCGACACGGTTTATTATTCGCCGCGTTGGCAAATCTTGTTAGGCATTGCTCCGGGAACGGTGAGCAACCAACACAGCGAATTTGAACAACGTTTGCACCCAGAAGATTATGATCGGGTGACGCAAGCCATTACGGACTATCTGGCTGGACAGCTAGATGAGTACAATCTTGAGTTCCGCATGCAGCACGAAAATGGCTCTTATATTTGGGTTCAAGACAGTGGACACCTGTCATATGATGAAGCGGGAAAACCGACACGTATGGTTGGTGCGCTCAACGACGTCTCGCAAAGAAAAGAGGTGGAGGCACAATTAGTCCAGGAACAGCAGCGTGTACGTGCCATCTTGGAGTCTATCAGCATTCCTTTGCTTATCTCCCGTCTCGCTGATGGCGTAATGCTCTATTTCAACGACGCCATCAGTGTAATCACAGGGTTGTCAGGTACGGATTTAATCGGCCGTGCCACGCCAGATTTTTATTATGATCCCGCAGAACGGACGATGTATTTGCAAGTGTTGCAATCACAGGGTTATGTTGACAACTATGAATTGCAACTAAAGCGCGGTAATGGTGAACCTTTCTGGGCGTTGGTGTCAGCACGGATTATTGACTTTGAAGGCGAACAATCTGTCATCACATCATTGATAGATATTACGGCACGCCAGGAGGCCCAAACGGCGATTGCCAAGCGTGCATCTGAATTGGCAACGGTGGCGCAAGTGGGAACGGCCGCTTCCACCATCCTTGATCCCGACGACCTCCTCCAAGAAGTCGTCGATCTCACCAAAGTCAGCTTTAGCCTTTACCACGCTCACATTTACCTGCTCGACAAAGAAGGGGAAAATCTCGTATTGACCGCTGGCGCAGGTGATGTTGGGCGGCAAATGGTGGCACAAGGCCGCCAGATACCCTTCAACCAAGAGCAATCATTGGTCGCCCGCGCCGCACGCACAGGGCAAGGCGTCACCGTCAACGATGTACAAGCCGACTCAGGGTTCCTCCCCAACCCACTCTTGCCCAACACACACTCTGAAATGGCTATTCCCATCATGGTTGGGGGGCTGTTGTTAGGCGTTTTGGATGTGCAATCAGAAGAAGTTGGTGCTTTCACCCAAGAAGACATCAACATTTACACCACTTTGGCAGCGCAAATTGCCGTTGCCCTCCAAAATGCCCGGCAGCACGAAAACACACAAAAAGCGTTGGCTGAAACCGGAGTTCTTCTGGACATTGCTCAAGTTACCAGCAGTTCTTTGGAATTAGAGAGCATTCTAGCAAAGGTTCTAGAAGAGATATTGACAGCCACAGGATTTGAAGCAGGCCTGATCAGTCTAATCAACCGCGACACAGAATCCCTGGAAATCCTCAGCCACCGTTTGCCGGAGCGATTCTTCTATTTGCTGCAACAAAACGGACTAAACGGTACCCTCTGCCACCTGGTTTACCAACGCCAGGAACCAATTGTTGTGCTGGATTTGACGAAAGGCGCACCGGTTGATGTCACAGGACTTGTTGGCCTAGGATTTCAATCTTATCAGGGCGTTCCCTTACAAGTGAGGGGCGAAGTCTTAGGAACCATTTGTATTTTCAGCAATGCGCCTCTGGCTGAACAAAAAGCAAATATCAACTTACTGCAAGGTATTGGTCAACAGGTTGGTTTTGCCATCCAAAACGCCTCTTTGTTTGAGCAAATGCAACAAGCTTTGACCGAAGTCGAAACGTTCCGTCTTTTGGTCGAGGGAGCAACACAAGGAATTGGTCTTGCTACACCAGTGGGACAGTTCACTTATATCAACCCAGCTTTGAGTAAAATACTGGAAGGGGAAAGTGCAGAAGATATTATCGGCAACGGATTCATGACTTATCATGCCCCCGAATTACAAGAAATATTCCAGTCCGAAATTCAACCCATTATGCGCGATACAGGCTCCTGGCAAGGGGAATCGGAACTGACATTGCCATCAGGGCGCGTCATACCATCACAGGAGAACTATTTCTTCCTCTTCAATGAAGCAGGAGAAATTAGCAACGTGGCCGTGATCATTGCTGATATTTCTGAACGCAAAGCGGCAGAAGCGGCACAGCATGCAGCGCAGCAAGCACAAGAAGAATTGACAACACAGTTGGGAGAACGACTGCAACAGTTGAATGCGCTGCAACGCGCCATGACCCGCGAAGGTTGGCAAGCTTTCTTGTTGGAGCGCGAACGTCTGATACAAGGATACCAATTTAATGAGGATCGCGTGCGCATGATCACGCGCCTGGAATACCCGCAAGATGACGAGGGGGAAGAACAAAATCTACCGTTAAGCGCAAAGCAAGTAGCAGAAATTGTTACTTCGCCAGAAGGAAGCGCCATTGGCACGAAAATGCAGCTTCACGGGGAAACAATTGGTTACATTGGTGTGCGCAACCCGGCCGGCAGACCCATTGATCCAGCCGTGCAGGCGTTATTACAAGAAATCTCGCAACAAGTATCGGATTCGTTGGAGCGGGCCAGATTATTTGAAGAGACAGAACTGGCACGCAGTCAGACAGAGGCTTTGTTCTCAGGTAGTGAGCAAATTGTGCGGGCAACAACGCTAGAGACGATTTTGCAAGCGCTGGTAGAAGGAACCGCTTTAAGACGCTTCGACCGTGTGAGCCTCAATCTGTTTAATCGGCCGTGGCAGCAAACAGAGCCACCTGAAACGGTCACAGTGATGGCTGTATGGCGTAAAGAACAGATTACGCCAGCCACGATTCCTGCCGGGACAACATTTCCAATCAGGCAATATCCATTATTTGCCATGTTACGGCGTGATCAGGCACTGATTGTGGACGATGCCATGACGGACCCGCGCCTGGACACGCAATCAAGAATATTGTTTGTCAATAACTTGAATGCACGCACGATGATGGCGACACCGATGGTGTCTGGTGACCAATGGATCGGCTTTGCCCTGGGTATGGCAGACGAACCTGTTCACCTCAATGAGGATGACTTACGGCAGGTTGATGCATTGGTTGGACAGGCAGCCACTGTGACACAAACATTGCGACTGTATCAGGAAGCAGAAACACGTGCGCGGCGGGAACAGCTGCTACGTGAAGTAGGTGAGCGTGTTAGCGCGGCCGTCGATGCGGAGTCGGTGTTGAAAACCGCCTCGCGGGAAATTGGTCGGGCATTGGGCTTACAAACTTACGTTTACTTGAAACCGCCTAGTGACAAGCAACCGGCAACTGTTGACGAAAACGGGAATGAGTCAAGCTAAAAGGCGATCTTGGACTTTACCCGCAATATATTTAAGAAGAATCTTGAAAAGAACGGCTAGAGGCATTTTTTCATTCGAGGCAAGCTGATATGGATAGCAAAAGAACCATACAGATCAGACAAAGTATCCGAGCCAGATTATTGACGCTGATTCTAGGGCTGACAATCCTCTCGATTGTGATTATTGGGTATGTCAGCATCAATTCGATTTTGCGTGCGGGACAAAGCGCACAGGTGGTCAGTAATGATGTACTGCAACAACAAGCTGAGGATTTTTTGCTGCAAGTAACGGCAGATAATGCAGCGGCAACGGCTTCTGAATTTGAAGACCTTCGCCTGGATACGGACCACATCGCACAATTTATTGCCAATGTGTACAGTAATCCTGACGATTTTGCCTCACAAACTTTTTGGCGAGCGGAGGACAGCCTGTTTGAAGGGCCTGATGGGCAATATATTAACGGCGCTGATGAACTTTCTTCTATTTTCGTTTCCAGTTTTGTCGAACTGGATGAAGCTGTGCTGGCTGACGTCAATTTATCTGCTTACTTAGATACGTTGATGCCTGCTATTTATGAAAGTTACTCTGGTTTGGTCGGTGTTTATTTAATCCATAAGGATTCGTTCACCCGTTATTATCCCAATATTGAATTGGGGCTAATTGTTCCGGGTGATTATCGGATGACGGAAGACGCTTTTTATGCGGCGGGAACGCCAGAGAACAACCCTGAGAAAAATGTGGTGTGGACGCCTGTTTATGATGATCCGGCGGGACAAGGGTTGTTGGTAACGGCCGTTGCCCCCATCTACACCGACCAGGATGAATTTGTCGGCATTATTGGCCTCGACTTGAGTTTAACTGCGCTGACGGAAGAAATTGATGAAATCAGCCCCTTTGCCGACGGATACTCCTTTTTGATCAATAAAGAGGGGCTGGCGATTGCGTTACCGCAACAAGGATATGAAGATTTATTCGAGACGTCCCTGGAAGGTGATTTAGTGGGCGCGGGCGTTGATTTAACGGCCGTTAACAACAACTTCACCCCCGTCTTAAATGACATGCGCCAGGGGAAAACCGGATTCCAATCTTTGTCGGCAAATGGAAAAGACCTCTTCGTTGCCTACACCCCGCTAACCAATACCGATTGGAGCCTGGCTAGCGTCGTAGAAGCAAAAAACATGCTTCAGGTTGTCACCCTCCTCCAAAACGAGATCGAAAGCTCGACACAATCATTGGTCGTTTCGCGCATTTTGCCCATCGGCATTGTCCTGCTTGTCCTGGCGGTGTTTGTTAGCCTCTTACTCACCAATCGTCTCCTGGCTCCCATGCAAAGACTTGCTGTCGCCGCCAACCAAATAGGGAGTGGTGATTGGGATTTGGTGGACACAATCAAACCAGAAACCAAACGCCAGGATGAAATTGGCGTGTTGGCGACAGCCTTTAACACCATGACCAACCAGTTACGCAATTTGGTTGCAGGGTTGGAGCATCGCGTCACGGCACGTACGAAAGATTTAAATTTGGCGGCTGAAATTGGGCGGCAGGTGTCACGCGTCCGTAGTTTAGATAAGCTTTTAACCCAGGCTGTCGATCTGATTCAAGAGCAGTTCAATCTGTACCAGACACAAATCTACCTGACAGACGACGCCCAAAAAACCCTTATCTTACGTGCCAGCACCGGGTATGCCGGTACAAAATTACTTGACGCGGGGCATGAATTACCTATCACGCAAAATTCGCTCAACGGAACGGCCGTTATCAGCAAACAAGCAGTCATTGTGGCCGATACACGCAACCACGCCATGTTCCTCGCCAATCCACTCTTGCCCAACACCCGCTCAGAAATGGTCATTCCCCTCATTGTTGGTGAGCGCGTTGTCGGCGTTCTCGACTTACAAAGCGATCAAGTGGAATCGTTGACTGAAGAAAACCTGCCCGCCTTCACCGTCTTGGCCGGGCAATTAGCCATTGCCATCCGCAATGCAACCCTTTTCAGTGAACGTGACCAGGCTGTAAAAGCATTACAAGACAGCCAGGCACGTTTCGCTCTGGCTGTACAAGGCTCAAACGATGGCATTTTGGAATGGAATATTCCTGCAAACACGTTTTACATGTCTCCACGCGTCAAAGAAATGCTTGGCTATGAAGATCATGAAATCCCGAATGAACCTGATAATTTTGAAAATCTGATTCATCCTGAAGATCATGATCAGGTCATGCAGACCATGAACGATGCTTTGACCGGCAAACTTGCAAATTATGAACTGGAGATGCGTTTACAACATAAAGATGGCTCGTATCGTTGGATTTTGTCACGCGGCGTACTTCTCCGCGCCGAAGATGGCACACCCCTCCGCATCGGCGGCTCCTTATCTGACATTACCGAGCGCAAACAGACTGAAGTGACATTACGTGAAGAGCAGGCACGTACGCAAACCCTTCTCCAATCTGTTGCCGTACCCATGCTCATCTCTCGCGCTTCTGATGGCAAAATATATTATGCCAATGAACACCTGGCCGATGTTCTGCTAGTACCAGTTGAAGAGTTAATGAGTAAGGGCACACCCAACTTTTATGTAGACCCGGCCGATCGTGTCGCCGTTGTCGGCGAAATTCAGCGCGAAGGGTTCGTCAGTAACTACGAGCTGCGCATGAGGCGAGCCAATGATGATATTTTTTGGTCACTTTTATCGGCTCGATTGATCAATTTTTCCGGCGAGATCGCCATTATTACTTCGCTCATTGATATTACAGACCGTGCAGTAGCGGAAGCAACATCAGCAAAGCAAGCGGCAGACCTGCAAACGGTTGCTGATCTGAGTGCGCAAGTTACGTCCATTCAAGACCCACAACATTTATTGGAAGTGCTTGTTCAGGAAACAAGACGTCGTTTTGACCTTTATCACTGTCACGTCTTTCTACTGGATGGGGATAACCTGAAGATTCAGGCCTGTGGCTGGCATGAAGGAGCTGTGCAGTTTGGTTCACATGGTGACACAGTGATTCCTGTCCACGCAGAACGGTCATTGGTAGCGCAAGCTGTGCGTACACGCAAGCCGGTTGTGGTCAATGATGTGTATAACGATCCACACTGGCTGCCAAATGAGTTGTTGCCCGACACACGCTCGGAGATCGCCATTCCCTTAGTGGTTGGTAATGAGATATTGGGTGTTCTGGATGCGCAGGCAGCCGTCGTTAATCGATTTACCGAACAGGATGTCCAAATTCAAACCACACTGGCCGCACAAATCGCGGTCGCGTTACAAAATGCCCGCCAGTTTACTTTTGCCCAAGAGGCATTAGAAGACGCGAAAACTTTCCGTCAATTAGTCGCCGCTTCTAGCGAAAGTATCGGCATGGCTGATTTACAAGGTGTTGTCACTTATGCGAATCCCGCTTTATTAGAGATGGTTGGTGCGGAAAAGTTGGAGGATCTTGTTGGGCAAGCCATGTTCCCGCTGTATCCGCCAGAAATCCAACAACGTTTCATGGAAGAAATTATTCCAACTGTCTTGCAAAAGGGAGATTGGCAAGGCGAGTTACGGATGGAAGCAAACGGCCGTACCATCGCCACTTACGAAGATTACTTCCTGCTGCGCGATGAGGCAGGTAACCCAACTCAATTTGTCGCCATCATTTCCGACATTACCGAGCAGAAACAACGAGAGGAAGCTGCCCGACAAAACGAAACGCTGATGCGTACCATTATTGACTCGACGCCAGACTGGATCTTTGTCAAAGATACAGAACATCGTTACCGCATGGTCAACAAAGGGTATGCAGACTTTCTGCACCGGTCGCCAGATGAGTTCATTGGCAAGGATGATATAGACCTTGGCTATCCCGAAGAACTGATATACGGGGACCCGGAAAAAGGCACTCGTGGTATTTGGAATGATGACCAGGAAGTGATGGACAGTGGTCAATTGAAAACCATTGACCATGACACCACTGAAATTGAAGGAGAACTCAGGTTCCTCAACACCATTAAAGCACCATTGAAAGATGGACAAGGGAATGTCACAGGTATTGTTGTCTATGTGCATGACATCACGAACCAGATGCAAGCACAGCAAACGCAAACAATGTTGGCCCGTGAACTGGAAGAGCGGCTGGAACAGGTGAATGCCTTGCAACGAGCCATGACACGTGAAGGGTGGCAGGCATTCCTCACGGCAGATGAACGTTCTGTGCAAGGCTTTATGTTTTCTGGCGAGTCGATGCTCCCTATCGGTGCCAACCCGCTCAACGAACAGCTTGCCACGGCTGCACCTATTCCGTTAGAGGAAATTACAGATGTTTCTTTTAATGAGACGCGTACGGCCGTTTCCATACCACTCAACCTTCATGGTGAATCCATCGGCGTTATTGGAGCGCGTAATGCCAGTGGCGCCCCTCTCGATGACGAACAACAAGCCTTGCTAACCGCTTTTTCACAGCAAGTAGCAGAAGCATTGGAACGGGCACGTTTATTTGAAGAAACAGAAATTGGGCGGCAGCAACTCGACCGTCGCGCCCAGGAATTGACCGCCATCAACGAAGTCGCCCAATCCGTCTCGCAACAGCTAGACCCTGAACAGCTGTTGGAAACCATTTACCGGCAAGTTCAGCGTATCTTGCCAGCCGATGCCTTTATTGTTGCCTTATACGACGAGGCAAAAAACACACTCTCCTACCCGATGGTTTATGACGAAGGGAAACGCTTTGAAGAATTACCCGGCCCGCCTAAACCCAACACGCAAATCTACCAGGTGCTGCATGATGGAAAGCCGCGCATCGTCAACCGCACACGCGAACAAGTTGACGAGATTCTGTTTAAGCGTAGAGAGAGAGAAGGGTACACACTAGGCGACGAAGCCAAAATATCAGCCTCCCTGCTTTACGTTCCATTGCAAATAGGGCCACGTATCGCGGGTGTTATGTCTATCCAAAGCTACCAGTTTAATGCTTACGGCGAGCAGGAGACAGATTTGCTTATCGGTATTGCCAACCATGTGGCGGTGGCGTTGGAAAATGCCCGGCTCTATGCAGAAGCACAACTCCGCGCCGAGCAAATGGCGTTGATTAACCATCTTGCCGAGACTGTGGCCCAACAACTTGACCCCAATCAAGTTTTGGATACTGTTTACCAGCAAGTGCAAGAAGTTATTCCTACTGGTGCCTTTATTGTTGGCTTGTGGGACGAGCAAAGCGGTATAGTCCATTACCCAATGGTCTACGATCAAGGTGAGCGGTTTGACGAAGTGGATGCCCCACCTGTCCCCGGCAGTTATATGGAACAGATTTTACAAACCGGGGAACCGATTCTGGTCAACTACACAACAGATGAGATCGCAGAGCTTGAGCATGAAACGTTCGCCTCATTGGGCCAGCAAAAGCGACCTAACTCTATTATGTTTGTCCCGCTCTACAGTGGCGCACGCGTTACCGGCGCAATCTCGCTGCAAAATTATGAGGGACATCAATACAACCAGTCTGATATTCAGCTCTTAAGCGGTATTGCCAACCATGTCACCGTCGCATTGGAGAATGCCCGTCTGTTTACACAGACTGAACAGAGAGCCGCAGAATTGGCTATCATCAATGCAGTCAGCGAGGTAGCCAGCTCGCAGTTGAACCTGCCAGACTTGTTTAATGGCGTAGGCAATTTGCTGCACGATACGTTTAATGCGGAAAGTGTGTATATCGCACTCTATGACAGACAAAAAGAGTTAATCACATTCCCGTATTTCCATTCAAGCGAAGATGGCCTCCTGACTGTAGCGCCCTGTTCGATCAATGATGGCGGATTGACGGCAAAAATTGTCGAAAGTCGTGCGCCGCTGCTGCGCTTGTGGGAGCAAGAGAACCCGAGCGAAGATGCGGTATCAGAAGGGGCGAAAACGGTAGGCAACGGCCGTTACACTGATTGTTATTTAGGCGTCCCGATGATTGTCGGTAATGAGGTCATTGGCGTTTTGGCAGTGAGCAGCTACCAAGCTGTACGCGCTTACCAGGAACAGGATCAACGGTTACTGGGGATTTTGGCCGGTACAATCAGTGTGGCCGTGCAAAATATCCAGCAGTTCCATGACACGCAACGACGCGCTGAACGTGAAGCCCTGGTAAATGCCATCAGCCAGAAGATTCAAAGTGCGCCGACGATTGAAAACGCATTGCAAACGGCCGTTTCCGAACTAGGACAGGCGCTCAAAGCAAAACGCGCCTTCGTCAAACTTGTGCAAAAAACCGGCCAATCAAACGGTCACGACAGCCAACAGCAAACTCAGTTGGACTCATAGGAGAACCAACCCATGACAGATAAGATTGAGGCATTGGAGACACAAGTGGCAAATGCAGACAGCCCACAAGAAAAAATAGACCGGCTTAATGAACTGGCGCGGGCGCTTATCGACACAGACCCCACACGCGCCCAAAATCTGGCGACAGAAGCCCAACAATTGGCAACGAGTGAGACATTTGCCGATGCCCCCTATACAACAGGGATCGCCAATAGTCTCAGAACGTTAGCGGCCGTATCATCGCGTCAGGGCCATTATGAGGAAGCCAATGCACATCTCATAAAAGCCCTCGCCTTATTTGAGGAAAACGATGACAAAGCTGGCTGTTCTGCCGTTCTGCAAATGTTGGCCTTCAATGAGGCGCGTCTGGGCAATTTACCCATGGCGATTGAGCATGGCACACGGTCATTGGCTTTAGCCGAAGAAATTGACGACATAGCGCAAAAAGCAGGCGCACTTGGTTCGTTAGCGGCCGTTACCAGCCAGATGGGTGAATACAACCAGGCACTACAATACTATGCGCAAACAATAGCCATCCATGAACAAGCGCAAGCTTACGAACGGCAGTCTGTCACCCTCAACAACATTGCTTATACCCATTTGTTGGCCGGGAATTATCAGGAAGCGTTGAAATATGCGCGGCTGGGACTCGAATTAATTGCCGAGCACAACATTGAGGCGATTCATGAGCTGTACCTGATTAACAACGCCGCCCATGCCTACCGCCATTTGGGACAATACCATGAGGCGCTACAGCTCTACAAACAAAACATTGTGAACCTCGAAAAACAGAATGACAAGATCGTCCGCCTTGCCAATTTACTTGGCACCGGACAAATTTACATTAACCAGAGAAATCTTGAAGAGGCAGAAACCGTCTTGCAAGAAGCGCTGTTGTTAGGAGAAGAAACCAAAGCGCAGCCATTCTATTATCAATGCCACCAGGCGCTAGCGGAACTGTACCAACAGCGCGGCGAATATGAACAGGCTCTAGACCACTACACGCGCTTCCATACTTTGAAAGAACAAATTTACAATGAAGAAGCAAACCGAAGCACCAAGCGTCTTGAAATCCAATACCAGCTAGAAACGACCCAACGAGAGGCTGAACTGTCACAACAACAATATGCGCTTTTGGCACAAGAAATCACCGAACGCAATGCCGCTGAAGCCGCATTACGCCAAAGCCAGGAAGCTTTGCAAGATTTCTTGGAAAAACAAAAGCATCTGGTCACAGTCAATATCGCCCTTTCCCGCACGACAAGCGTTAGCGAACTTTGTCGCCGCGCCATTGAATTGGGACGAGAGTTGCTGGGGTTTGAGCGGTTAGGCCTGTTTTTGCTAGATGAACACAGGGAACAAGCTGTCGGCACATATGGCACAGATAGATATGGAAATGTGCGCAGTGAAGCGCATATTGTCTATGGATTCGCGGAACAGCCCTGGATACGAGAGTGGATTTACAACGATGTGCAAGTTACTGTTGTAGAAGACGCTGAGTTATATGACAACGATGAAGTCGTGGGACGTGGTTGGAGTATTCGTGCCAGTCTGTGGCAAGAAGACAAGTCAGTCGGTGTCTTGTTTGCTGACAACTTGCTGAAGCAACGGCCGTTACACCCCTACGAACCAGACCTTCTTTCCGCCTACAGCACTGTTATCGCCAACCTGATCACGCGTAAACGCGCCGAATACCTTCTCAACGAACGCATCAAAGCGTTGAACTGCCTCACAGATATTGGTCACAAAATTGATGAGTCGCCCACCGTTCCTGAATTTTTGCAATGGCTCACCGAGCGGATTCCACCCGCCATGCAACATCCCGATATTTGTGTCGTTGCCATTACCTATCAAGACCAAGTGTATGGAGACCCCACCGCCCTGGAACTGCCGCGTCAAATCGTGCAAGGGCTGCGCATCGGGAACGAGCGCGTTGGTCGTCTCTATATCTCCTACACGGAACAGCGCGACTTCCTCAACGAGGAAAGCGCCTTGATGGGCGGCATCATACGGCGTGTGGCTGGCTACCTGGAAAACCAACGCCTCATCGAACAGACCCAGACAGCCTTAATGTCGGCACAAGCCGCCCAAGAAGCTGTGCAGCACCGTGCCGACATTGAAAAAATTGGTGCGGCCGTTTCCGCTGGATTCCTCGATTTAATGGCTGGCGAAATCGACACCGGCTTCATGCAGGCATTAGAAATGCTCGGCAAATTCGCCAAAGTCGACCGCACCTACATGTTCCTGATGTCACCTGATGGCCTGACCATGAGTAACACCCATGAATGGTGCGCGCCAGGAATTACACCGCAAATCACCCAATTACAAAACCTCGCCACAGAATCATATAGCTTCCTATTAAGCTACATCAATCGCCTCGACATTTTCTACGTGCCAAGCATGACTGATTTGCCAGAGGAAGCTGCGGTCGAGCGGGCAGAATTTCGCCGAGAGGACATACAATCTATCATTTGTGTCCCGCTCATTTCTTACGGCAAAGCAATTGGATTCGTCGGGCTAGATGCTGTCAAAAAAGAAATGGATTGGCAGGCAGAAGACATCGCGCTACTACGCCTGGTAGCAGATACTTTTGTCAGCGCCCTACGCCGCAAAGAGACAGAAGAAAAACTATCGAAACAAGCGGAAGAGTTACAAACAGTTGCCGACGTTACCGGTGCAGCCGCCACGACGCTCAACCCAAGTAAATTGCTACAAGATGTTGTGAATCTGACGAAAGTTCGCTTCAACCTTTACCATGTACACATTTACTTGTTAGATGAGGTCGATCAGCAATTAATCCTGACAACCGGAGCCGGCACAATCGGGCAGCGCATGGTCGCTGAGGGTCGTGTGATCAGCATCGATCAAGAACAATCATTGGTCGCCCGCGCCGCACGCACACAACAAGGCGTCATTGTGAATGATGTCCAGGCTGACCCTGGCTTTTTGCCTCACCCGCTGCTGCCGCACACACGCGCCGAAATGGCGGTGCCGATGATCGCCGGCGAACAGTTGCTTGGCGTTTTAGATGTGCAGTCGCACGAATTAAATCGCTTCACAGAAGAAGATGTGCAAATCCAAATGACATTGGCCACACAAACGGCCGTTGCCCTGCAAAACGCACGCCTCTTCACCGACATTCAACGGCAAGCCGAGCGCCAAACTCGCCTTAACGATATGAGTACAGCGCTCAACCAGGCGAATACACTGAACGATGTATATCGCATCACCGGGCAATACACGGCCGAAATCGTTGGCGGCGACCGTGCTTCATTAGCATTACTCGCACCAGATGGTCAAACCTTTTCTGTCATGGGCCTGAGCGGCATTAAGGGTGCCATTCCCATGGGCGCACAATTACCGGTCGAAGGAAGCGCCGTCGGCACGGCCGTTCGCGAAAACCGCATGCTCTGCTTCCCCCAGGACGCCCCATTAGACACATACCTGGAAACACGCAAACTGGCAGCCGATGGTCTGCAATGTACCATGAGCGCCCCTTTATTTGTAGGTAGCACAGTTGGCACGCTCAACATCGCCAGCAAAACACCCATGGCTTATGGGCCAGCAGAAATGACCTTGATGCGCCAGATTACCAACCTGGTCGGCTCAGCCATACAGGTACGGCAATTAATCTCCCAAATGCAAGTTTCAGAAGCACGCTTCCGCGACATTGCACTCAGTATCGCCGACTGGGTATGGGAAACGGATGTAGACGGCAACTACACATATTGCTCTGATCGTATTGTAGATGTGTTAGGCTACACGCCAGATGAAGTGCTCGGCAAAACCCCCTATGCCTACATGCCACCAGATGAAATCGAGCGTATCACGCCAGACATCCTAAAAGCAGTAGAAAACCTAAAACCAATGGTTGACCTGGAAAACCGCAACGTTACAAAAGATGGTCACGAGGTTTATGTTTCGGTCAACAGCGTACCCGTTTTTGATGAAGCAGGGCAATTGCTCGGTTATCGCGGTGTTAACCGCGACATTACCGCCCGTAAACAGGCTGAAAAATCGCTGCGTCAGGCATTGGCAGAGGCAAATACATTCCAGCAGTTAGTCATCGCTTCCAATCAGGGCATTGGCATGACTGACCTACAAGGGAAAGTTACCTACGCCAACCCGTCCATGCTGGAAATGCTGCGCGTCAAAGGTGAACTACAAACAGAGTTTTACGGGCAATCCATTTTCAATTTCTATTCACAAGAAGTACAGACTCAGTTCCAGGAAAATATCATTCCCACTGTGCTGGCACACGCACAATGGAGCGGCGAACTAAGTCTGACTATCGCCGAAGAAACAATTTACACCTACCAAAGCTATTTCCTGGTACGGGATGAACAAGGGAATCCGTCACAATTCGCGGTCATCATTACAGACATTACAGAGCGCAAACAAACCGAACGCTTACTGCAAGAGGAAAAAGACCGCTCACAAACGATTCTTGAATCGCTCGGTACGCCCATTGTCATCGCTAAAGTGGCCGACGGCACGGTCATTTATGTCAATCAGCCACTGGCGGAACTGCTCCAGGTCGTGCGCACAGAACTAGTCGGCCGTGTCACCCCTGACTTCTTCTACGAAGCTTCCGGCCGTGCCGCGTACGTGGGTGCCCTGCGCGAAAAGGGAATTGTTTCCAACTATGAAGTCCATCTGAAACGAGGAAACGGTGAAGATTTCTGGGCACTGATGTCGGGGCAAATCTCAAGGTTTGAAGGTGAACTGGTGACCATCACATCCCTGGTTGACATTTCAGACCGTAAAGCAGCAGAAACCACGCTGCATAAACAAGCACTTGAGCTACGCACCGTTGCGGAAGTCAGTACGACAGCAGCGACCATACGCGAAACCAACGCCTTGCTACAGCAAGTCGTTGACCTGGCTCAACAGCGGTTTGAGCTTTATCATGCCCACATTTACTTGCTGAATGCAGCGAACAATCGCCTGATTTTAGCGGCTGGTGCTGGTGATGTTGGCCGCGAAATGGTGCAACAAGGGCATAGTATTCCTCTTTCGCAAAAGCGATCCCTGGTTGTGCAGGCGGCCCGCCAACGGATAGGTGTGCGCGTCAATGACATTCGGCAAGACCCCGCATTCTTACCCAACCCCCTGCTGCCAGACACGCGTGCAGAGTTAGCGGTGCCCATGATTGTGGGTGACAACTTACTGGGGGTGTTGGATGTGCAATCGGATCAAGTGGATCGCTTCCAGGAAAATGATGTCAATATCCAGATGACCTTAGCCGCACAAATTGCGGTGGCGCTGGACAATGCGCGTTCGTTGGAAAGAGCGCAAAAAGCGTTGGCGGATTTGAATCAATTGACCCAGCGCTTGACACGCGAAGGTTGGGAAGCGTACCTGGCAACCAGAGATGAAGCGGAATTGGCGTACAGCTTCTCGGCGGAACAACTGGAAGAGGAACCGCAGGTTGTTGCCTATCCGGTTAATGGTCATGACGCACAAATCCAACAGACGCTGAGCATTCATGGTGAAATGATTGGGCAGTTGGCAATTGTGCCGGATGATGAAACGGAAGGTGTGTATGACGAGGAAACGGCCGCTATCATCAACGCCGTTGCCGAACAATTAAGCGCCCGTATTGAAAACATTCGTCTGACGGAGCAGATGCAGACAGCGTTAGCCGAAACCGAAGAACAAGCGCTGCGCTTGTCAAAGCTCAACGAAGCGGCAGCGGCGTTGAATACAGCGCAAAACGCGGATGAGGTTTTCCAGATCTCGGTCGAGCAAACGTTGTCGATCATCAATGGAAACAGCGCTTCGGTTACACTGCTCAGCGAAGATGGCGGCTCGATGATTCTGATGGCGATTAGTGGCGCTGCTGCCAGATTGCCATTGGGCACAAGGTTCCCCCTGAAACAGCAGCAATCTCTGGCAACGGCCGTTGCCGAGCGCCGTGTCATCATTGAAGAAAACATCGAAGCCGGAACGACAGAAAGCCTCGCCGATTCCTATTCGGCAATCGTCGCGCCCATTCTTTCCGGTACACGTGTACTTGGCACGCTAAACGTTGGCGCCTCCCAAATAAATGCGTTTGACACCAACGACATTAACTTGATGCGGCAAATGACCGCATTAGTCGCCTCCACCCTCGAAAACCAACGCTTGTTGGAAGAGACGCAAGCACGCGCTGAGCAGTTAGCCGCCATTAACCGCATTGCACGCACATTGTCTCAATACCTGGATGAAGAAGCCCTGCTGGAAGCGGCATATGAAGAGATCAAACAGACCATTCAAATAGATTCATTCTATGTTGGTCTCTACAACGAACAAACAGACATGATCCACTTCCCCATTTTCTATGAGGGAGGAAAACGCCTTGTAGAACAGCCTGTTGCGGTTGATCCGCAGCGCTACAGCTATCGTGTCATTCATCATGGCGAGACCATTCTGTACAACTTAACGCCTGAGGAACAGACCGAAGTATCACAGGCAGGTGAAATTGTCATTGGCGATCGACAGCGAGCACAATCGACTGCATCCTTGCTGTTTGTGCCTCTGCAAGCCGGTCAACGTGTTTTAGGCGTTATCTCGGCACAAAGTTATCAGTTTAACGCCTATACGGTCGCTGAAGAGGCGCTGCTGAGTGGTATTGCCGGTTATCTGGCTGTGGCGCTTGAAAATGTGCGTCTCTTCGCTGAAACGGAAAAACGCGCGGCGCAGTTGCAGGCTTTGTCTGAGGTTGAAACAGCGTTGTCACAGGCAGCGACAGAAGAGGAAATTTTAACGGCCGTTTCCCTCAGCATCGAATTCACATCAGAACTGCCGGCCATGCGCCTCTACTACGTTGATACAGACAAAAGTGGGCAACCGCAGGTGATGCAGACCGTTGCCATTTGGAGCGATGGCCTGATTCAACCCAATCACGACGCCATTGGACAAGTCATCCAATTGGATGATGAACGCCACAATTGGTTGACCAGAACAAGCGAACTAGGTCTGATTCCAGACATTAGTGCCTCTACCGAAATCAAGGGCACCCTGAAAGAGACCATCCAGCAAGCCGGAGTCTCAGCCGTAGCAGCCATTCCGCTGTTAAGTGTGGGCCGCTGGCAAGGGCTTATCACCATTACCTGGCAAAACGTTCACCAATTCACAGAGTCGGAACAATTCCTACTGCGTCAGGTCATGGAACCGGTAGCGGCTGTGGTCACATCACGACGCGCACAGTTAGCACAGCAACAGGCGCTGGCCCTCACCGACAACCTTTATCGTGCTGGGCGGCGTATCAATGCCGCCGGGCCAGATTTGCAAGAAGCGGTCGCCGCCGTTGCCGAAGCAGCACCGATTTCGGCCGTCAACCGCCTGGTCTTCTTCCTGTTTGAGTTTGCGCCAACGGGGCAACTAGAGGCTGCCCGTTCAGTGGCCAACTGGCACAGTGGACGTGGCATCGCGCCGCCGCCGCTTAATTTGCGTTACACCATTGACGTTCTGAAGGGGCTAGAATCCTTTGTAACACGAGAAACATTCATCTTCAATGACACACAAAGCGGACAACTTAGCCCAACTATACAGCAGGTTCTAAAACAGCTTAATGTCCCTTCTATGGCTGTCGTTCCTTTGTGGATTGGCACGCGCCAATTAGGCAGCATCCTGATCGAAACAGATGCGCCATTTACCTTTGACCGCACTGAACTAGAACCTTATATCGCCCTCATCGATCAGCTAGCCATTGCGGTTGACCGTCAACGACTGCTGCAACAAGCACAGGTTCGCGCCGAACGTGAACGGCAAATCCGTACAATTACGGACAAAATTCGGCGTGGTGTGGATCGTGAGGCGATTTTGCGCATTGCACGTGAGGAGATCAGCCAATTACTGGGTGCATCGACAGCGGTTACACAATTGGGGACACGCGAACAATTATTGCAACAGCTGCAAAAGCTAACGCAAGAAGGGCTTGATCCGCAAGCAGTATAATATATCTGTCCGGTTATCACCGACGAGATAAGAGTAGTAGTGAAGAGGATAAATTATGGCTTTCAAATTCGACATGCACTCTGAAAATGTGTTGTTCATCAAAGTCACTGGTGATTTTACCGATGCGGATACGGAAGCATATCTGCAAGAGTTGTTTGCCTATGCAAATAGCTTTACAGAAACAGAGCAGTTACATTCTTTGCTTGACGCGACGGCTCTGGGCAAGGTTTCACCCAATGTGCGCCGCGCTGTGTCTAGTTCGGTGGATGATCCTCGTTTTGGGAAAACGGCCGTATTGGGCAACAGTCGTTTTGTGAAGGTTTTGATCGACTTTCTCATAAAAGCCACCAGTCGGGAAAATATTCGCTATTTTACCGATCAAGATGCGGCACTTGACTGGATAACAGCCAATCAGTAAAGGATGCATAACACGATAACGCACAACTAGGCACCGCCAAATTGGATGGGCATTATGGCAAAAAGTTATAAAGAGTACCGGCAATTAGTAGAGGAACAAGGGCAACAACTGCTCGACGCGCTGGCCTTCGCAGCTACAGGCCAGCTTGAAGAGATCGAGATCAATATTCCGGAAGGGGTCGACGTAATGACGGACCTCGCCATTGGGATATCCTATTTGCTTGATGACATGCATGGGTTGTTAAGCGAGCGGGAAGAGCGTGAGCATGAGTTGGAAAGACGCGTCGCCGAACGTACCCAAGAGTTAGAGCAAGCCCTGGCAGAAGTGCAGGCTGTACAACGTCGTTATATTCAACGAGAATGGACAGCTTACACAGCCGACGCGGCGACATCAGAAGAGCTGACAATCCCTGCTCCTTTCTTGCCTACGGTGGAAACGGCCGTTGCCAATCTCCAGACAACCGTCCAAACCAATGGAAAAACCAACCTCGTTGTCCCCATCAACTACGCAGACGAGCTTATCGGCGTTCTTGGATTTAGCGCCGACGAACTCCGCAATTGGGATGAAGACGAAATTGCCGCTGTCGAAGCCATTGCCGAACAAGTTGGGTTAGCTCTGGAAAACCAACGCCTCTTCGATCAAACACAAACAGCCCTCGCTGAAACAGAATATCAAGCCCAACGTCTGGCACAACTCAACGAGATGGGTACCGCCTTCAACGCCGCCAACAGCACGGATGAAGTCTTCCAAATTGCCGGAACCTTTACCCTTAAAATTCTGGATGGCGCACGCGCCTCTGTCACACTGCTAGACGAAGGTGGCGAAACCTTTGAAGTGCTCGCACTCAGCGGTGAAAAAGGGGCAATCCCCACAGGCATGCACTTACCGGTAGCGAAAACGGCCGTTGGCAAAGCCATCACCGAAAATCGTCTGATCCGTCAACCCGAAGATGCAGCGCTTGAGGACTACCTGGATAGCAGCAAACTGGCTGAACAAGGTATACGCAGCATCCTTTGCACGCCGCTCGTTGCCACCGGCACCGTCTTAGGCACCCTGAACATAGCCAGTACAAAAGAAAACGCGTTTCAAGCAAGCGATGTCAACTTGATGCGGCAGGTAACTACCCTGTTAGCCTCAACACTAGAAAGCCGTAACCTTTTCCAACAAATTCAAAATCGCGCTGCCCAACTCACCAAGTTAACCAACATCGAAACTGCGCTGTCCCAGGCACAGACACCCGACGAAATTCTGGCAGCTGTAGCCACCACCGTGGCAGCCACGGCTTCAGTCATCCTATTCGATATCAACCTCGACAAAAGCGGAATGCCGTCAACCTTACGTGCCGTTAGTCAATGGCAAGATGGGCAGATCGTGCCAGAAGAGTCACCTATCGAGATGAGTCTAGACAGCATGATTTCTTCGAGGTCGTGGCTCCAGAATCCAGAACAAGCCTTTCTCGTTGAGAATTTGCCCATAGACCCGCGTCTAGATGAACGATCGCGTCTTGTCGCCAAACAAGCAGGGATACAAGCCGCAGCCATCATCTCCTTGCGCAGCGCAGGCGCCTGGCAAGGCATTCTTCTATTCAGTTGGCCTGAACCTCATCACTTTACAGAAGAAGAACGGTTCCTCTTCCAGCAGTTACTTGATGCAACAGCAGCTGTCTTCGCCCGCAACAAAGCGGAACAAGCGCAACAACGAGCTTTGTTAGAAACAGAAAGTTTGTACACGGCAAGCGGTGCATTAAATGCGGCACAATCTTATGCACAAATTCTGGATGTGCTGCGCCAACACACAATTGTCGGTCAAGGCGCACAGAACGTAAGCCTCAACTTCTTTGATAGAGCGTGGCTACCAACCCAAATACCTATTTGGATAGATGTTCTCGCACGCTATTCAGAATTACCAGAAGGAACCGTGCAAGAACGTTATCGCATAACTGCCTTCCCAGCCGCGACAACGCTGCTCAAGCCCGATGCGCCGACAGTAATCGAAGATGTTGCGAATGATCCTGCCGTTGATGAGAATGCACGCAAGTTGTATGTACATGGGTTCAAAGCGGTCAGCACTATTTTTGTCCCCCTTGTGGTCGGTAATAGTTGGATTGGTTATGTAAACGCCATTTACCAACAACCAACGCGCTTCACCGAAGATGGCATCCGCCGTTTGATGGCTCTTGGTGGGCAGGCGGCCATTGCCGTGCAAAACGTTTATGCCGTGGCGGAAACGCAGGCTCGTGCCGAAGAGTTGACGCTGCTCAATGAAATGAGCCAGGCATTGGCTTCGATGCTCGACCCCAATGAAATTATCAAGAGTATCTACACGTTTGCCGAAAAACTTCTAGATACGACGAACTTTTATGTTGCGCTTCATGATCTACAAAGAAACGTGGTCTCCTTCCCGCTTGCCGTTGAAAATGGCGAACTGGCTAATTGGAAGGAACGGCCGTTTGGCGCAGGCATGACCGAACACCTCATTAAAGGCAAAATGCCTGTCCTCATTGAAGAAAACGTAGATAAATGGCAAGAACAGAATGGCGTTGCCTCCATTGGCAGCGGTGCGCAATCATGGCTAGGTGTGCCAATGATTAGTGGTAATCAAGCCATTGGTGTCATTGCCGCCCAAAACTCTGAAAGTTACGTGTACAACCAAAACCATTTGAACCTGCTTAGCTCTATTGCCAGCCAGGTAACTATCGCTATCCAAAATGCACGATTGTTCCAGCAGACGCGTGAACGTGCCCGCCGTGAACAAATCTTGCGTCAGATTACAACCCGCGTTCGTGGCTCTGCCGATGTGGACACGATTATGCGCACGGCCGTTCAGGAAATCGGCCGTACATTAGGGCGTAAAGCCGTCATTTATTTAGATGATGACCATGGAGCATAACATGAGTATGGAAAAAGCCCTCTCACACCTGTTATACGCCGCCGGGGATTTTGTTGCTCTCATCCAGCCCGACGGCCATATCCTGGAAATCAACGAATCAGGTCGTTATCTACTCGGTCTGTTCGATGAAGAACAACCAGTTACCAATCTGGCTGATCTCATATCAACCCTTGTCGGCGCAGACACGATAGCAGAAGCCATTGCTGCTGCCACAGAAAGCGGGAAATGGCAGGGCGAAGCCATATTGGCAAATCCTGAAGGGTTGGAAGTTCCCACCGCTCTCACCATCGTCGCCGCACCAGAGGAGTACGAAACGGCCGTTTTCGGTGTGATCGCCAATGACATCACGGAAAAGAAGTGGGTGGAATCTTCCTTGAGCGAAAGCGAAATGCGTTTTCGCGGCGCATTTGAAAACACCGCCGCAGGGATGGCCCTTGTCAGCAGAGACGGCCGTTTCCTCCAGATAAACCAGCCCTTCTGTAAAGACACACAGTTCAGTGCGGCCGAACTAATGAACATGACCATCGGCGACATCATCCACCCCGATGACATGGCTAAAAATGCACTAACCTTGCAAAATTTACAACAGGGTCAAATCAACACCCTGCGCGAAGAAATTCGCTACCACACCAAAAACGGCGAAAGCCGTTGGGCAGCCATCAACGCCAGCAACATTTACGATGTTCAGAACCAACTTATCTACTACCTCATGCAAATGCAGGACATCACCGACCGCAAAAACATTGAGGATGAACTGCGTGCCTCCCAAGACATGCTGCAAACCGTCATGGACAACATCCCTCAATCCATCTTCTGGAAAGACAGAAACTCCGTCTACCTGGGATGCAACCGTAACTTTGCTCGTGGTGCAGGCCTCGCTCGACCTCAAGATATTGTTGGCAAAACAGATTACGATTTGCCCTGGACAAAAGAAGAAGCAGAAGCATACCGGGCGACCGACCGACGCATCATGGAAGCCAATGCGCCGGAACTACACATCATTGAAACACAGTTACAAGCCGATGGAAAACAAGTTTGGGTAGACACAAACAAAAGCCCGCTGCACAATGCAAATGGAAATGTAGTCGGCATTCTTGGCACATTTGAAGACATCAGCGAACGTCGTCAACTCGAGGAACAAACAAACATTCGCCTGGAAATCAGCCAGACATTAGCCGATGCGCAAACAGAAACAGAAATCCTCGACACAATCATTCAAAAAGGCAATCTGCATCCACAAGCAGGCATCGCCATCTTCCTGCGTGAAATGACCCTGGGCAGCAATGATTTTGTTGTCACAAGAATGGACACTTACGACAGCAAATTAAACCCACTGCCGCTAAATACGCGCTTCTCCCAGCACGACATGCCAGAATTGTTGTCGCCAGAACAAGGGTTCACAACAGCAAACATCATGACAGACATGCGTGCCAGCAAAATGACACAACGCATCGCCAAACGGGCCAAAGCAAAAGGGTGGTATACCTTCCCGCTCATGGCTGGCGGCGAATGGCTGGGCATGCTGATGGTTTTGCGAGACAGCGAAGGCACTTTTGAAGAACCCATTCTAGCCAGCTATCAATTTTTATCTGAACAAGGGGCAACTGCCCTGCGCTCCATGCGCCTATTTAAAGAGACACAGCAATCGCTAGAACGCCGCAGCCGTGAGGTAACATTATCCACACAAGTTGCCCAAGAAATCGCTGGGGCCGCTGACCTCAATGAATTGTACTATCGCGTTGTGACGCAAGTACAAGAGCAGTTTGGCTACTATCACACACAACTACTTCGCTATGACCCCGCACTAGACACGGTTGCTCTCGTTTATGGGTACGGCGAAGTTGGCGAGAAGATGCTCAACCTGCACCACTCCATGCCGATGGGCGTTGGCTTGATCGGAACGGCCGCTGCCTCAGGCAGATCCATCTTGCGCCCCGAAGTAGCCAACGATAAAGATTGGCAAGCCAACACCCTCCTCCCCCAAACAAAAGGTGAATTAGCCGTGCCCATCAAACTCGGCGGAGAGGTATTAGGCGTGCTAGATGTGCAAAGCGACATTGTCAATGCCTTAAACGAAACAGACCAACTCTTGCTAGAAGGTTTGTGCGGGCAGATTGCCGTAGCCATCGAAAGCACACGTTTGCGTCAAGAAATGGAGTCCAACCTACGCGAACTGACAACACTACAGCAATACATGAGTCGCGAAGGATGGCAAACTTACAAAGCCAGGAAAAGCAAAACAATTGGCTATATTTTCGACCAGGCTGGCGTACAAACAATCACTCCGAAAAATGGCGCACCACAACACGCCGACAATGGGAATCCATCATCTCTGATAGGGGATGATATGCGCCAGACAGCGCTGCGCATTCGCGGACAGAAAATCGGCACATTAGCCATTGTCGATGATCCGGAACAACCGCTAACTCCCGAAGACCAGGCGTTTCTCACTTCCATATCAGAGCAGGTAGCAGAAGCACTGGAAGCGGCACGATTGTTTGAACAGACCCAAGATTCATTGGCAGAACAAGAGCGTCTTACCTCCGAGTTGGAAACAGTGGCCCAAGTGAGTACGGCCGCATCCACCATTCTCGAAGTGGATGCATTACTCCAGGCCGTTGTTGACCTGGCAAAAAGCAGCTTTAACTTGTACCATGCCCACATTTACTTGGTGAGCGACAATGAAAACCGACTCGTCTTAAAAGCAGGGGCTGGTAACGTCGGACGCTTAATGGCGTTGGAAGGGCGAGAAATCGACCTTGAGACAGAATCTCTGGTGGCTCGCGCCGCGCGTACACGGCAGGGCGTCATCGAAAATGATGTGCAAAAGGCCCCGGACTTCTTGCCGCACCCCTTGTTACCGCACACGCGTTCTGAAATGGTTGTTCCCATGATCGTCGGTAACAAACTGGTTGGCATCCTTGACCTGCAATCGAGTGAAATTGGTTATTTCACAGAAGAAGACATGAAAATTCAAAGGACATTGGCCTCCCAGGTTGCCGTTGCTACAGAAAACGCCAAATTGTACGCGGAGCAGGTCGATATTTCCTCGCAGTTACGGCAGGTCGATCAGCTAAAATCCGAGTTCCTGGCAAGTATGAGCCATGAGTTGCGGACACCGCTCAACTCCATCATCGGGTTTGCGGACGTGCTGCTCGAAGGGTTGGACGGTGACCTGAACGCACGCATGGAAGAAGACGTGCGACTCATTCGTGATAGTGGTGCTCATTTGCGCGAGCTGATTGGTGACATTCTCGACATGTCCAAGATTGAAGCCGGGCGCATGGAATTGCGCTACGAAATGATCAATATGCGGCAAATGGCACAAGATATTATGGCAACGGCCAATCCGTTGGCACAAGAAAAGAGTTTGAGCTTGCAGTTGGAGTTGACCGACGATGTGAATACAGTCGAAGCGGATCGGACGCGTATTCGCCAAGTTTTGTGGAATATCATGGGTAATGCCATCAAGTTTACGGAGAAAGGGAGCGTCACACTTGCCATGGAAGTGGAGAAAGATGAGCTGCTCGTCGCCATTCGAGACACCGGTATCGGCATTAAGCCAGAGGATGTTTCAATTGTCTTTGAGCAATTCCGGCAAATTGATGGCAGTCTCAATCGTCGCGCCGGGGGTACCGGGTTAGGTATGCCCATTACGAAAAAGCTTGTAGAATTACATGGTGGTAGAATTTGGATTGAAAGTATTGTAGGTGTTGGCAGCACATTCTGGTTTACGATCCCGTTGGCACGCAATACAAAACCGGTGACAACACCTCTTGCTTAAGAGTCGTATCAAGGATACGTAAAATATTTACCCTAAACGGCAAATAGCTGTTAAAATGGTGAAAATTTATTATTAGTCCACAATTCAGTGTGGTCTTATTAATTTACATTATTTAGAAGGTGGGAAACACTATGTCAGAACGCAAAAAAGTTCTTTGCGTTGAAGACAATGCGGTAAACATGATCCTTGTTGAGCGCATCGTCGAAGCCGAAGGCCATGAACTCATCAAAGCAGAGGATGGACCTGCTGCTTTGAACATACTCGAGGGTAACACGCCGGACATCATTTTGTTAGACATTAACTTGCCCGGAATTGATGGCCTGGAATTAGCCCGCCGGTTTAAGGCAAACCCCCGTTTGGCACCTGTCCCGCTTATCGCCACGACTGCACAGGTTTTGGTGGGTGATCGTGAACGATGCCTGGAAGCAGGGTGTGATGATTATTTGCCGAAGCCATTGGATATTCGCAAACTGCGGCAGGTGATGAGGCAGTATCTTGATAAAACGGAATAAATGACAAAAGCCACCGTTGGTGGCTTTTGTTTTATGTTATTTCGTGCCCCACAATAACGGCCGTTTCCCCTCGCACAAACGTCAAAAATAAAATGCACTCCCCCTCCCCTTGCAAGCGGAGTTGACGGCGTAACTGCTCTGGCTCCAAGGCTGAACCACGCTTCTTGATTGTCACCTGTCCAATGCCGCGCTCACGTAAATAATGGCGCAGTCGCTTCAATTGAAACGGCAGCACATCTTCCACCGCAAAGCAGCGAGCAAATGGCGTTTCCTGGCAGGTGTCGGCTGTGAGGTAGGCAATATCGGCATCAATTTTTGTCGCATCCAAGTGTGTGGCTAAAGCTTCCACCAAATGGGCGCGAATCACCGCTTTATCTGGTTCATACAGATAAGCGCCCGGCGCAGAAAGAGGTATTGGTGCGGCAGGCAAATCGTCCGAGGTAAGGGTATGGGCATTTGGCAGCAATGTCGCCCGCCGCTGCACACCTGAGCGCAAATCACCAAACCAGAGTATGCCATCCTTCACTTCGCCCTGCACAGAGACAAATTCGACTTCGGCGTCATCGGGGATGTCTTCGTAGGCAATGCCAGGGCTGACTTTAACGGCCGTTTCCGGAACCCACGTGCGCCAGCGATGAATCCAATGCAGCGGTGGCTGATAATCCTGCACCGAGCGCAAGCGGCGGCCATACTCGTCACGCCGCGCCGGGTCAAAAAACAGGCCATCAACCGGCAGCGGCGTCAATTCCAGCAAATCTGCTTGCATCGGGTGAAAGCGTTCGGCATGCCCATAAACACGCACATTCTCCTGCGCCATGGCAACACGCACCGGGTCCCAATCGACGCCCGTCACCTCACCATGCGCAGCCAGCGCCAACGCGTCGCCGCCAATGCCACAGCCCAGGTCCGCCACATGGCGCACACCAGCATCGGCAAACCGTCGGGCGCGATAAACGGCGACTGTCTCGGAAGAAGCCTGCTCCAGAGCAGCACGCGTGAAAAACATCTGCGCGGCCCGGCTGAACTTTACCACCGCCTGTTGACGCAGCAGCACGGTTTCCAACACAGCCTGAGCATGGTCGGTTTGTTGGCGCAGTTGACTGGCAATTTGTAAATGGTTATCGGCGGTGATGGGAGTAACGGCCGTTTCCCGCAGCAAACGCTCACCCTCCGGCGACAATAAAAAATAAAGTTCATCCAACGTCACGGCAGTTCTGGCTCCAGTGCCCAATCTAGCAAAGCGGCTTCCTCGTCAGGATTGACAACGGGCTGACTGCCCGCATCCTGCCGCCCACATAACACGCGGTAAGCGCAATTTTGGCACGCCGACCAATCAGCAATCAGCGGCCAGGGTTCCTCTACATCCAAGGCCGTTATTTGCGCGACCAAAGCCGCCAGGTCTGCCCAATTTTGCGTATGCCAGGCCGTGTTGTAATGCAGCGTGCGCGGCGCATCCGGTTCGGTGACATACCAATAGGTGATGGCTATCTGCTCTGGCAGCAAGGCGTGCCCTGGCGGCAGCAGTGCCGCGCCGCCAGCAGCAAGCAGCGCCAGATAAAGCCGCGTTTGCCAATCCTGGCGCAATGTGGCTTCATCTTGTGCCTTACCGGTTTTCCAATCAAACAAATGGGCAAATGGCGTGCCATCTTTTTCGCCAAGGATGAGCAGGTCGAAACGGCCGTTAAGCAAAGCCCCGTCCAAGGGCACAGTCAAGCTGATTTCGGTGAGGAAACGGCCGTGTGGCAGCGCCGCCTGGTAACGTTGAAACAACGACCACCAACGACGCACAGCATCATCGGCAATCGCGGCTGGAATAATTTCCAATCCCAGGAAATGGCGCTGCAACAGTTGATGAAACTGCTGCCCCCGATCCAACAACGCCTGCGACGGCTCGGCTAGCGGCACAACAGGCCAGGGCAGCCGCTGCAAATAACGCAGTTGGAACTGTCGCTGGCATGTCAAGAAGCTCACCAACTTGCCCCGGCTGAGCGAAAAGGATTCGTGCATAATCGAAAACCGGTGTTCGGTAGTCGGTGAACGGTAATCAGTCATCGGTCATCCGTAATCAGGACAACCTACCGACTACCGATTACCGGCTTACCAACCTAGGCCCACATGTTGCCGTCCGGCGCACGCGTAAACAACACAGGGATCGCCCAGAAAATGCTATCTTCATCATCGAAGCTGGCCCCGATACGCGCTTCCGTAATTGCTGTTTCCAACGGTTCGCCATCGGCTAAAAATTCGTAGAAGTCCTGCATAAACGGCCGTGCCATTTCCTCTGGTACAGCAAACTGCATCGCCACAACCGCTGGCATACCATCCCACACTAACCGTGGAGCTACCCCCATAAACGCTTCCGCCTCTTTGCCGACAGCGGCTGTTTCACACGCACTCAGTACCACCAATTTGGTACTGGTACTGCGCGTCAACTTCAGCATGTCAGATGCATCCACAGGCTGTGCGTTGCCATTGTCATCTTGCAGCACAATCGCCCCTTCCCCATCCTCTTTCAACATGCCATGCCCCGTAAAGTGCAAAATATGCGGATCATATTTGCGATACACACGGCGCAGTTCCCCCCGTGTCGCGTCAGGCAAAATTTTCACCTCGACACGGCCTGCTTCTGTCAGCTTTTTCAGCGCGTTTTCAATTAGCGCCGTTTCCGCCTTGACATCTAATGTATCCATGCCTGCTGGACTGGCCATAACCACCAAAACACGCACTTTTTGCGGCACACTAATAGACTTGGAGGAACGATCTGTCGGTGTGTAACGCACCACTGGTGTTTCCGTATTTAGTGCCAGATAATCGCGATCATCCAGGCAATATTCCCACGGTATTTGTTGCAATTGGGTTGCTTTCCGATCAATATGCAAGCGTACACGCAGTCCCTTTTTGCCTTTCTCTTGGGCGACACCTAAATTACGCGAAAATAATTTATCAATATCAGAAGGAAACAGGAATTTGTATAATGCTTTGCCAAATTCCTTGGCCTCATCCGCAGAGGCGATGAGGTCGCGCAAGTAAGCAGCAATGTCCTGGAAGTTTTGGTCATCCAGGGGTAATTTTTGCACAATACGCTGCGTCTGTAACCCCAGAGAATCGGCATTTACCTCATATGTCCCATCCCCACGATCCAGACCGATATGAATATCAAAATCCGCATATTCGATGAGTTCATCCAGCTCAACATCAACATCGCCGTTAGCCTGGGATGATGCCTGTTGTGTGGTTGTCGTTGTGGACGATGTTCCTTGTGCGGGCAATGTAGTCTGTTGACCCATCGCAGCGGCGGCGGTGCGGAAGATGTCGAGTTTCAGGCCCGGCTTGGCCTGCTCAATGGCAGCAATCAGGTCGGCAAAACGGCCGTTTTCCATTGCATGATCTTGCAGCCGCCACACTCCCTCTTCCTTCAAAAAATCATTCGAGGAGAGGTCTGACCCTAATTCGATGGCGGATAGGCGCAAAGCCTGGCAGTTAAATTGCAAACGTTGGCACAGCGCCATAATCCCGTTCACATCAAAATTTTCCTTGATGATCATGAACAGGTATGGGTAAAGCTGTAAATTGGGGCGAAAACGCTGCAACCAATCCAACAAACGGTCTGTCCGCCCCAGACGCCCCGATAGCAAAATCAATTCACGCGCACGCGAACGTCTTTCGCTCGGCAAGTCTTCAACTTCAACGCCTAACTCAAAACAAACGTCAGCCAATTCATCATTGCTGAAATTTTGCGCTAACTGACTGTTTAAGCCTAACGGTTTATCCATTACAACCTCCTTTTGTCACGATGTTGGTATCGCTATAGATGCTACTTACCCCAAACGCACGTCACTGCTCGTAAAACGTGCCGGTTCTGACTGTGTAACATTATGGATCATGGGCAAATGCGCCTCTGTCCCCTTCTTTTTCAATGTCGTTTTGCCGTGGCGCATAGCCAGGCGCGGAATGTAATCGAGATTGGGATTATAAACCTCATTTGCCACAGCGACTGGCTCTTTATCCGCCCAAAGCTCTTGCCACGCCTTGGTCATTTCTTCTTGCGCCAGCTTTATTTTTGTCTCGCGCGACAGGCCCAGGGTCGCTTGCAGCGGTTCTGTTGCAAACTTTTCGCCCCACACTTCGCGCCAATGCAAATCAGTGCAGGCCAGCGTCACCTTACCGTCGCGCGTCCGAATCAACATGTCGAAACGTTCGGCGTCGGGCACTTCGTGACGGCCGATGAAAAAACCACCGCCAATGTTGGCATCCAGCCAAAAGAACCAGGCACGCAAGGCGACATGCCACTCGTCATACTGGAAAAGTTCAAAGGAGACTGCGTCCATGTCTAAAATGGTTGGCTGGGTATCATCGGTGATGGTTGCCACAACCTGCCCATCCCACACAACGCTCAATGTGTTTTCTTCACGGCGCACAAGCAGTGGCAAGTTTTCGGCTGCGGTGTAGCTTACATTTTCTAGCGGCCACCAACGTGGGTCATAGATGGGGATTTTATCGCCGAGGGGCTGCCATTGGTTAACGGCCGTTTCCTGCCAACGCACCACGCCATCCCCATACCCCTGCGGCTTACGCAGTTCAACGGGCAGCGCAGCAAACACGGCACCACTCGCCTCGTCATAAGCTTCAATCGTGAGAACGGCCGTTTCCGGCACATCCGGCCCAATATGTGTCACATTAAAGAAAATAACACTCGTCTCTCCCGGCTCCAGCGGCACACATTTCTCAAACGCCTTCAAAAAATCCTCCGCCTTCAGACAGGGGCCGTTCTCGTGCCCGCCTCCCCAACTAACGACAAACGCCTCACTATCATCGGCAAAAGCGCGAAAAATACCCGCTTCAACTTCAGCGGGACGCACACCACGCGGACGAATACGCAGCGCCGGCGTTGTTTGCTCTGCCGAGACTTTCACCTTCAACGTACGCGTCCCCCAGGGGCGATAAGTCAACAAAGCGCTGGCTGCCGCCTGATTCAGTGGGAAATCAATCATGGCCTTCACCTCTTTATGTCTACATCAATGCCCTAAAATCTTACTAAAGAACAACTTGGTGCGGTCGTGCTGTGGATTGGTGAACAAATCATCGGGAGCGGCCGTTTCCACCACCACACCATCATCCATAAACACAACCCGATCCGCCGCCGCCCGCGCAAACCCCATTTCATGCGTCACCACCACCATCGTCATCCCCTCTTTCGCCAGCAGCAGCATCACATCCAGCACTTCCTTGATCATCTCTGGGTCAAGCGCACTCGTCGGCTCATCAAACAACATAATTTTCGGGTTCATTGCCAGCGAACGGGCAATCGCCACCCGCTGCTGCTGCCCGCCAGACAATTGGCGCGGATATGCGCTTGCCTTCTCTGGAATGCCAACGCGCTCCAACTGCTCCATCGCAATGCGCACAGCTTCTTCCTTGCCCCGCTTACGCACCAACTGCTGCGCAATAGTCACATTTTCCAACGTGGTCAGATGCGGGAACAAGTTAAACTGTTGAAACACCATTCCCACTTCCGTGCGCACCTTGTTAATATCCGTTTTCTTACTCTCCAGGTGGATGCCATCAATATAAACCGCGCCGCTGGTGGGCACTTCCAAATGGTTAATACAGCGCAATACAGTGCTTTTACCAGAACCGCTGGGGCCGACAATGACCACCACTTCACCCTGGCGCACGCGCAGGCTTACACCTTTCACAGCTTGCACATATCCAAAATATTTGTGCAAATCATCAATCAGAATCACGTCGTTTGAATCAAACATTTTTACCTAACCGCCTTTCAAACCAACGCAGCAGCAAACTCAGCGTCAGGGTCATGCCTAAATAGAGGAACGTGAGAATCAGGTAACTTTCGCGGAAACGGAACGTGCTGCCCGCATAAAGACGCGCCTGTTGTGTAATATCGCGCACAGCAAGCACCGACACCAACGACGAATCTTTGAGCATGGCAATGAAATCATTACCCAATGCGGGCAAAATATTGCGAATGGCTTGCGGCAAAATGATGTAGCGCATCGCTTGCCCATGCGTCATGCCCAAAGAGCGTGCCGCTTCCATCTGTCCACGAGAAATGGATTCGATACCGGCGCGGAAGATTTCGGCGAGGAATGCCCCATAAATAACGGCTAAAGCGATGATGGCCCGCGAGTTCATGGAGACGCCGCTGTTTTCGCCGCCAATTAATTCTGCTATCCAGGGGACCAATACGAAAGCAACTGTGAAGATGAGGACGAGCGTGGGCACACCGCGCACAAATTCGACATAGAAGATTGCCAGGTTTCGCAAAATGACATTGCTGCTAATACGCCCTAACCCAGCCAGCAATCCCAACAACAGGGAAAAGGTAAAAGCGACCAGAGTTGTGTAGATGGTGACGGAGATACCTTTGCCGATCATGGCAACTAGATCGGGGAAGTCTTCCAAACTACCAAGCTCGCCTTTGACAAACAGGAACGCACGATTGAATTCCTCTTGGACAAAGATGAGGATGCCCATTGTGATCAGAAACACAATGATGGCGATCAACCACCAGGGAAGTTCACGCCAAATGCTGCCGTCAGCGGACTGTTTGTTTGCTTGTTTCTCAACTGCGGCCATGTGCCCTCCTCTTTTCGCTATTCAATAATCAATGTACGGTTATGAGAAAATAATACCGTGAAATTGAGAATATGAAAAAAAGAAGCCAGGCGCATTGGCCTGGCTCCTCTCTTTCTAATAACAAGGGTACAAGTGATTACTCTAGATCGTCGTAGGTGATGGTGAATTTGTCGGAGAAGTATTGATCGGCGAGTTCGTCCAGTTTGCCGCTGGCACGCATTTCGGCGAGGGCAGCGTTGATTGGGGCAGCCAGGTCACTTCCTTTGGGGAAGATGAAGCCTAGCTGGTCGCTGGAGAGGGATTCGCCCACGAGTTTGAGTTCATTGGCGTTGACACCAACGTATCCCTGACCCGCTGTTTCGTCCATGATGACGACATCAATGTCACCAGAGAGAAGTGCCTGCACGGCAAAGGGGAACTGTTCGAATGCTTCGATACGGTCGGCGTCAAAGAGTTTAACGGCCGTTTCGTAATTCGTCGTACCAGTCTGCGTGCCAATACGAATCTCGGTATTGTTCTTCACATCATCGACACTGCTAATGCGTGTTTCGTCCTGGCGCACCAACAGCCGCTGCTCAATGCTGATATAGCCATCCGAGAAATCGACGATCTCGGCGCGATCATCGGTGATGGTGATGCCATCAGCAGCCATGTCAAACTGCCCATCGGCCACAGCCTGAATCATCCCTTCCCAAGCGGCCTCGACGTAGACCGGCTTGCAATTGATGAGAGCGCACATGGCGTCAATTGCATCGTAGTCCCAACCTGCCGGGTCGCCGCTGGTGGGATCAATGTAATTGAACGGCAGATAGGCATTTTCCACCGCAATGGTGATCTCGCGACCACCCAGGTCGGGCAGACCGCTAGCCGACTCACTGGCGCTGCTCGATTCCTCAGCAGCCGGTTCGTTGTTGCCGCCACCGCAAGCAACCAAAACCATGCTCAATATGAGGACAAACAACAGTAACCAAACATTTTTTCCCTTCATATCTCATCTCCTTTGTATTACCTTCCTCAACTATTGAGAGGAAGGAGATAAAAATACCTCATTTTTTATTATGGCACGCTCCTTGGCGATTGCCAACAAAATTGTTGTTATGCCAGGATGACTGCCATGCCACCTCTCAGGAGGCTAAACGGTAACGATGGAATCGTCGGCTCCATGTTCGTTGGGGGCATAGGCATCGGCTTCCCAGTCGTTTTCCCAGCGTGCGCCATCTAAAAAGTAACGAAACCGATAGGATTGCCCTGCCTCTAAAGAAACGGACTGGCTAAAGCTGCCATCCTTCAGTTTCTTCATTGGCTCTGTGCCCATGTCCCAATCGTTGAATTCACCAACGAGAACGGCCGTTTCCGCACCAACTTCAGCCGGTAACTTAAACGTTACACGACACACAATGCCCGTTTTACTATAGCTCTTCTTTAACATCGGTAACTCCTTCTGTTGATTTGTGGCGATACAATGATTGGCAGCGACGTTTTGCTTACTGTACCAGCAATGCACCCACGAGATCAACCCAATGATGTATTCCTTCTTCTAACTCATAAAATTTGAGTGTATGTAAAAACAGAAGGAATCGCAATAGGTCAACACAGCAGAATCCAGTCTGGCGGCATTGTACAGAATGCCTGGAATGTGCCGCTCGCGCCACGCGCAAACTGGCCTGATGTACGCCGGTTGATTTTTGCCTGTAAATCAAGGATGATAGCCAATAACTCTGCGTTCCAAGCGGACGCACGCAAAAAGGATAATTGACAACATGAACGCTTCTTTTGCCGTGTTACCAGAAGTTGCCGCTGCCCTGGCGGCAAAGCAACCGGTTGTAGCCCTGGAAAGTACCGTGATCACGCACGGGCTGCCCTACCCAGCCAATGTAGAAACGGCCGTTGCCATGGAAACGGCCGTGCGCGATGGCGGCGCAACGCCAGCAACCATCGCCATCATTCAGGGCCGCATCCACATCGGCCTCACCGCAGACCAAATCGAATATCTGGCAACACGTAACCGCGACAATGTGCGCAAATGCAGCCGCCGCGATCTGCCTCTCGTGGTCGCCCAACGCTGGGATGGGGCGACCACCGTCGCCGGCACCATGATTCTCGCCCACGCGGCAGGCATCCAACTCTTTGCCACCGGTGGCATTGGCGGCGTCCATCGTGGACACCCCTTCGATGTCAGCGCCGACCTGGCTGAACTCAGCCGCACGCCAGTTGCTGTGGTGTGCAGCGGCGCCAAGTCCATCCTGGATCTGCCTGCTACACGCGAAGTGCTAGAGACAAATGGCGTCCCCGTCATCGGCTACGGCACAGATGAAATGCCAGCCTTTTACACCTGGCACAGCGGCCTTCCTGTCGATTTACGCCTGGATGTGCCCGCCGATGTAGCAGCTCTCATTCATGCACAGCAAAAACTACATCTGCAAAATGGGATGCTGATTACAGTACCTGCGCCGCAAGCCGCCGTGCTGGACAGCGCAGAAATGGAAACTTATATCGCACAGGCGACCGCAGAGGCAGACGCTCAGGGTATTCACGGCGCAGCCGCCACGCCCTGGTTGTTGAGCCGTCTGGTAGAATTAACAAACGGCCGTAGCCTGCAAACCAACACAGCCCTTCTCCGTAATAATGGCTTCGTCGCCGCACAAATTGCCGCCGCCTACGCAGCCATTCATGAACAGTAAACCCATATTCGCAAAATGCCCCTCTTTTTTCCTATCGAGATATTGAAGCCCCCTGGGTATAATGAAGGCGCTAAACATATGGGCTAAACAAAAATGTCGTTAATTTTTGGAAAATGTACGCCGTCCGGCTTTCTGCCATACAAAAAAGCTCTATAATTTGTAGAGAGATGCTATGGTAATATGTAACAAGCAAAAGCATTTATCATGATTGCCCATGTCATGATAACAAGATAGCGAAAACATACTGATGGTAAAAGGGATCGCCAAACTCATCACAAAAGAAACAACTCGCCAACAATGGGCCTTGATAGGCTTCTTTCTGCTGGCGTTTTTTGTTCAAGGCGCTGCTTTTTATCTGGTTGCCTCATTCTTGTTAAATCAACCAGTTCGTGACTGGATGCCCTGGTTTATTATTGCCAGTCTGGTTCTGCTATTTATCGCCATCGTGGTTTTGTCCCTCGCTGCTAATTCCGACAAACGTATTACACAAGCCACGCAACAATTCTTCACCAAAGAGGTGGGATATTTGGAGATGGCGAATAAACGGGCACAGCGCTTGCAAGCTATGGCATCGACTTTGCGTGCGACGCTCAGCTTTGAGCGGGTTGTTGAAGAGGCATTGGATATTTGCAGCATGGAATTGGAAGAAATGGGCACGCCAAGGCAGTCGCTGGTTGCGGCCGTTTACCTGTTTCGTGGGCAAGTCCTTTACCCGGTTGCCACCCGACTCTTCATTGGCAATGATATGGAGCGTGTCATCCCTGGACGCGCCGGTATTGTCGGACAGGCGCTGAGTGAAGCCGAACCAGCGGTTACCCATGATCCGCGCAATGATCCTGAACTGAGCAAGTTTGTTGCCTTCCAAAACTGTGTAACGGCCGTTTGCATTCCTTTGCGTGCCGGTTTCCAGATTTTTGGGGCGATGGTTTTTGGCTCAGGAACGGCCGTTGAATTGACAGAAGGACACTTTGAACTATTCAACGCGGTCGGCGACCAGGCTGTGATTGCCCTGCAAAATGCGCAGCTCTACCAACAGCTAACGGCCGAAAAACAACGACTGATCGAAGCAGACGAAGAAGCACGCAAAGAACTGGCGCGTGACTTGCACGATGGCCCCACACAAAGCATTGCCGCCATTGCCATGCGCATCAACTTCATCCGTTCATTAATCAGCCGCAACCCACAACAAAGCCTGTCAGAACTGGAAAAAGTCGAAGAGCTGGCGAAACGGACTGTCAAAGAAATTCGCGGGATGCTCTTCACTTTGCGTCCCCTGGTGCTGGAGACACAAGGTCTGGCGGCAGCCATCGAAACCGTCATGAGCCGCATCCGCGAGGCAGACGGACTGAACATGCGTCTGGTTGGTGGCGAAAATGGCGATCTGCTCAGTGAACAGGCACAAAGTGTCGTCTTTTCCATCGTTGAAGAAGCGGTGGGCAATGCACGCAAATATTCACAAGCCAAGTTAATTGAAGTGCGCCTTTGGAAAGAAGACAATTTGTTTGTGGCGCGTATCCAGGATGATGGCATCGGCTTTGACACGGAAGAGGTGAACCGAGATTACAGCTCGCGTGGCAGCCTGGGCATGGTGAACATGCGCGAGCGTGCCGAACGCATTGACGGTTCGTTACGTGTCGAATCTGTGCCCGGCAAGGGTACGGCCGTTACACTTGTCGTTCCCCTCGCCAAACATGGCAGCCTCATCGCCGCCCGCTAACCAAACTCGCTGTGTCGTCTCTCAACTCCTTGCTGCAACGCGCGAAACAAGCGCCTCTCTGGCTCATTTTACTGGTATCCCTGGCTGCTTACAGCCTTTTCCCCCTCTGGTTCCCCTTACTCGGGCGGTATAGCACTTATCCACTGTCCGACATACGCACCTTCACGCCCTCATTAGGCAGCGGTTTGGGCTATGCGCTGCTGTTGGGGGCTTTGTTTATTTTTTATGAGCTGGCTGTACGCCGCGCACAAGAGAGGGCGTTACGGCCGTTACCCATCCTGCTCATCACCCTTATTTTTTGCCTGCCCCTGCTCTTTACGTACCCCATCAACGCCACCGACATCTATCGCTATTTTATTCGTGGCCGCATTAGCAGCGTCTACGGTGACAGCCCTTTTAGCACCCCGCCCAATACCTTCAGCGATGACCCTTATCTCTCTCTGGCTGGCGAATGGGCTGGCGAAACCTCGCCTTATGGACCGTTATGGGAAACGGCCGCTGCCGTTATCACCTATCTCGCTCCCAATAACCTGTTGGCAGGACTGCTGCTGTTCAAAGCCCTTGGCCTGATCTTGCATCTGGCAGTTGGCGTGCTGCTCTACCTCTGGCAAAAAGCGCCGCCCGCCACGCCTGACGCGCCACACCCCACGCCCGATGCTTTCCTGTGGTGGTTGTGGAACCCGGCGCTCCTGCTCACGTTTGTCGTCGATGCCCACAACGATGTGATGATGTTGTTTTGGTTGGTATGGGGAGCATGGCTGCTGCGCAACGGCCGTTCCACCATCGGCTTTCTCATGATGGTCATGGCCCCACTCACCAAGCCCATCGCCTTACTCGCCCTTCCCTTCTTTTGGCTCGATGCCTGGCGACAGCAGCCACGCTCCGCCATGTGGCGCTTCCTGCTGGGCACCATCGGCGGCACGCTGGCATTAGTCTGGCTCACCTTTTTGCCATTTGGCTCACCAGTAGAGTTGGCAATGCGCCTATGGCACGAAGCAGCAGACATCGGCGGGTTTTCGCCGGTAATTTTGGTCATCCTCATCGCCAGTTCACTGGGTCTTCCCGTGCCAAATGCCGCCATCACCAACCTGGCACTCGTTTTATTTGCGTCGGTCACACTCTGGCTTGTTTGGCGCTTATGGCGAGGCGGTTCTCCGCTGCGTGCCACAGCCAACATCTACCTCGCCTATATCCTCACCGCGTCCAGCTTCCGCATCTGGTATACCGCCTGGGCATTCCCCTGGCTGCTGCTAGACACCCCACAACGGCAGCGATTGGGCAAAACATTCCTCCTCACCGCCCAATTTTCCGTTCTCATCTACGGCCATTTGCGGGTCTATGTGCTGGGTGGTCAGCACCTGTTGGCGCACCTTATCGGCGTGCCCTTAACCTTTGCCCTTCCCTTTTTTGTCGCATATCGCCGGGCACAGTCCACAAACCGCTAACCAAATTACAAGCCTATAGACCACCGATTGCCAATTGCTACCTCTGCGCAACTTTGCAACCATTCCCACTCATGTTACCATTCGCAGCTATGAAACAACCCGAAACCATCCGCGAAAACAAGTGGCAAATCGCGCCGCCCATCTCCCAACAACTGCGGCAGCAATACAGCCACCTTCACCCTACCTTACTCCAAATCCTCTACAATCGCGGCCTCATCGAACCGGCCCACATTCAGGCTTTTTTAGACGGGCATTACCTGGAAAGTACCGACCCGTTTTTACTGCCCGACATGGACAAAGCTGTCGCCCGTATTCAGCAAGCAGTTGAACGGGAAGAGACGGTCATCGTTTATGGCGACTTTGATGCTGATGGCGTCACCTCGACGGTCTTGCTGACCCAGGCATTGCGCGGGTTAGGGCTAAACCGCCAGCAGGCACAGCCCTACATTCCGGATCGTGTTGATGAAGGGTATGGCCTCAACATTGACGCCCTGACAACGCTGCGCCAGGAAAAAGGGGCTGACCTGGTCATCACAGTTGATTGCGGCATTCGCTCTGTGGCCGAAGTGGCGCATGCCAACTCACTTGGGCTGGATATGATTGTCACAGACCATCACAGTCTTGGCCCCACATTGCCACCTGCATTGGCCCTTATCAATCCGAAACATCCTGCTTCGCGCTACCCGGAAACGATGCTGGCGGGGGTAGGCATTGCCTTTAAGCTGGCGCAAGCGCTGCGGCAGACGATGCCGGAGCGTGCCCAATTTGATGAAGCGGAACTGCTCGACCTGGTGGCGATTGGCACCGTTGCCGACCTCGCGCCGCTGCTCGGCGAAAATCGCAAATTGGTGCAAGATGGCCTGGCGGTGTTAAATCAGGCAAAACGCCCTGGTGTCGCCGCTTTGGCACACGTTTCTGGGGTGCGTCCCGGCCAAATGACGGCCGAATCCATTGGGTTTGGTCTGGGGCCGCGTATCAATGCGGCTGGACGGTTGGATCATGCTTACACGGCCGCTCGCCTGCTTGCCGTGAACAATGATCTCATGGCGAATCAGCTTGCCAATGAGTTGAACAACCTGAATAAACGACGCCAACAGCTCACGGCCGAATTAACGGCCGTTGCCGAAGCCCAAATCTCCCCCGAAGCCCCCATCCTCATCGCCGCCGACAACAGCTTCCTCTCCGGCGTGGTGGGTCTGGTTGCCAGCCGCCTCGCTGAAAAGAACTACCGCCCCGCCATCGTCATCGAGCAGGGCGAAGAAGAGAGCCGTGGCTCTTGCCGCTCCATCCCCGAATTTCACATCACCGAAGCACTGGATGAAGTAGCCGATTTGCTGGTGCGGCATGGTGGACACGCACAAGCGGCCGGGTTTACCGTTCGCAACGAAAACCTCCCCACATTCATCACACGCATCACCGAAATTGCCCAATCTAAATTAGCCGGGCTGGAACTCCATCCCACCATTACCATTGATGCCCAGATTCGCCTGCACGATGTCGATTGGGCACTCCATGATCACCTGGCGCAGTTGGAGCCAACCGGTTATGCCAACGCCACGCCTGTTTTCCTCAGCCGCGGGGTAGAAGTGGTGCATCATCGGCGCGTGGGCGGCGATGGCGCCCATTTGCAGCTGCGTCTGAGCAGTGGCGAAGAAACAGATGGAAGCGGTTATCGTGTCATTCCGGCAATTGCCTTCCGCCAGGGTGATTGGGCTGACTGCCTGCCGCAATATATCGACATTGTTTATACCATCGGCCTGAATGAATGGAACGGCCGTCGCAATCTACAACTGATGGTGCAAGACATTAAGCCCACACAGTTTGAATGAGTGCGTAACAGAACAAAAGAAATTGGGTTTCCACAAGCTGCGGGAGGCCATTTTCAGGAGAGACAACATGCGTGGTAGGCACCACGATGAATGAAAACCGTAAGTCGGATTGCCAATCCGACCTACGAAGGAGCAACCATGAAAGTATTAGTTACCGGAGCCGCCGGATTCATCGGCAGCCATCTTGCAGAAACCCTCGCCAAGCGTGGCGACGATGTTGTCGGTATTGATAATTTCAATGACATCGTTTACCCGGCGGAGCGCAAACGCCTCAGTGCGCAGCGGCTCGCTGCTTATCCCAACATCAAGCTCATTGAGACAGACATTCGTGACCGGGAGCAGATGTTTGCCATTTTTGCTGAAGAGAAATTTGATGCGGTAGCACATTTGGCGGCATTGGCCGGGGTGCGCAATGCTGTCAAGTATCCCGATTTATATGTGGAAGTGGACTTGAACGGCACGCAGAATTTGATGGATGCGGCGCGTGCCTCAGGAGTAGGCAATTTTGTATTTGCCTCGACATCATCGGTGTATGGCAACACGACGGTGATCCCTTTTATAGAAACGGATCATTGTGATCGGCCGTTGCAGCCTTATGCCGCCGCCAAACGGGCAGCGGAAATGCTCGGCTACACGTATCATTACTTATTCGGCATGAATTTCACCGTCGTGCGCTTTTTTACGGTGTATGGGCCATACGGCCGTCCCGATATGATGGCTTATTTGCTCGCCGAAAGCGTCACCAAAGGAATACAAATCCCGCTTTATGAAGGGGGAGAGATGTATCGTGATTGGACTTTTATCAGTGATACGGTGGCTGGCGTGATTGCCGCGTTGGAACGGCCGTTAGGCTATGAAATCATCAATCTAGGGCGCGGCGAACCTGTCTTGTTGAAGGATTTTGTGGGGATGATCGAGACATTGGCCGGTGGAAAAGCAAATCTCGTCTCGCAGCCGAAACCGGCAGCCGATTTTGTGCGCAACGAGGCGGACATTAGCAAAGCACGCCGCCTATTGGACTATAATCCGCTGGTATCGGTGGAAGAGGGCATCACGAAGTTTTGGGATTGGTACAAAACTCAGGCGGGATAAACGGCCGTTTACACTATGGTATAATAACGCCACATTACTAACAGGTGCAGCAGTACAGCGCACCCCCTGGAGATTAATTGTGGGTCTGCCACCATATAAGCTAATTACAACACCTCAAGATTGGCAAACCTGTTTAGAAACCTTACAGGCAGCTCCAAGATTGGCTATTGATCTGGAAGCTAACAGCATGTTCGCTTACCAGGAACAAGTGTGCCTGATTCAAATTTCAGTCCCCAATCATGACTACATCATCGACCCGGTCGCGCCAATTGACCTGAGCGGCCTGGGCGAAATTGTCGCCAACCCAGACGTGGGAAAGGTGCTGCACGCCGCTGAATATGATTTGCTGCTGCTGAAGCGCCAATACGATTGGCAGCTTAACAATCTGTTTGACACGATGTGGGCGGCACGCATTTTGGGATACAAGCGGTATGGGTTGGCAAATTTGCTGCAAAAGCTTTATGACGTTAAGCTGAACAAGCGGTATCAAAAGTCTGATTGGTGTAGACGGCCGTTATCGCCAGAACAGTTAATTTACGCCCAATATGACACCCATTTCCTGCTGCAACTACGCGATGATCTCTACGCTCAGTTGCAGCAGGCCGGGCATCTTGCCGAAGCAGCAGAAACATTTGTCCAACAAACACAGGTCAAGCTAACAAACCACGAATTTGATCCAGACAGCTTTTGGTCATTCACCGGCGTTTACGAACTGTCGGCCAGCCAACAAGCCATTTTGAAGGCGCTCAACATTTACCGCGATGAGGAGGCCAAACGGCGCAATCAGCCCCACTTTAAGGTGTTGGGCGAACGCACGTTGGTCGAGTTGGCGAAGCGTGCGCCGCGCTCTATGCAGGAATTGGAACAGATTTATGGGATGACGGCGGGGCAAATGCAGCGATACGGCCGTTCCCTGCTCGCCATCATCCAACAAAACCGGCGTGCGGCGGCACCGCCACCGCCCAAGCGGCACAAACGCCATCCAGACATCGTCCTCAATCGCTATGAGAAGTTGCACACCTGGCGCAAACAACGCGCACAAAAACGGGGCGTGGAGTCGGATGTGATCATCAGCCGGGAAGCGCTGTGGGCCATTGCCCGCCTGGGGCCAAAAACGATGGGCGAATTGGAGCCTATCGAATCGCTGGGCGAATGGCGGCGACAAACTTATGGCGCAGAAATCCTCAACCTGTTGCAAGATATGTAACGCCATTGATGCGATTGGTTCAATCGCGATTGAGCCAATCGCGTTAGCTTTTACAAAGAGAATTCATATACGCGGCACACTATCACGAATGAAAAACAACCTCCCGGAGGTTATCAATGGCAGGCTCGCCGCATGAGACGAACCTCCGGGAGGTTATTTTCAAGGGAGACGTTTATGCAAATTCAATTTCATGGAGCAGTGCGTACAGTAACTGGTTCACAACATTTGCTGACAGTAAACGGCCGTAACATCTTGCTAGATTGTGGCCTGTACCAGGGTTCGCGCCAACAAAGCTACATTCGCAATCAGGAACTGCCGTTTGATGCCAGCACCATTGACATACTCGTTCTTTCTCACGCACACATTGACCACAGCGGCAATGTTCCCAATCTGGTAAAAAGCGGATTTACGGGTGACATTGTTTGCACCTATGCCACCCGCGACTTATGCAGCATTATGCTGCGCGACAGTGCCAAAATTCAAGAATACGACATTGAATTTCTAAATAAAAAACGAGCGAAAAAGAATCTGCCGCCTCTGGAACCAATCTATGACACGGCCGATGCCGTTGAAAGTTTGAAATATTTTATTGGCATTGGATATGAACGGCCGTATCGCCTGCTGCCCGGCGTCACCCTCACCTTTTACGATGCCGGGCATATTCTCGGCTCCGCCATCGTTGTTCTCGACATCGAGGATGAAGAGACAGGGCAACCACAACGGCTTGTCTTTAGCGGAGATTTAGGGCGACCGGGACGGCCCATTTTGCGCGATCCCGCCTTTATAGACGAAGCCGACATTTTGCTTATAGAAAGCACCTATGGCAACCGCGTTCACGCCGAGTTAGAAGAAGCCAGCAAAAAACTAGAGCAAATCATCAACGAAACCTTCAAGCGCGGCGGCAAAGTCATTGTCCCCGCCTTTGCTGTTGGTCGGACGCAAGAACTGGTTTACCGCCTGCACAAACTCGTTGAAGCACGCGACATTCCGCCCACCTTGCCCGTCTACGTAGACAGCCCGCTGGCTGTGGATGCGACTGGCATTTATCGCCTGCATCCCGAAGCATATGACGAGGAAATTGCCCATTTCATGCTGGAAAATCGTAACAGCGACCCCTTTGGCTTTGAATTGATGCGTTACACACGCAGCACAACCGAATCCAAAGAGCTGAACTTCTTGCGCGAACCGGCAATCATCATCAGCGCCAGCGGCATGGCTGAAGCAGGGCGCATTTTGCACCATCTGAAAAATAACATCGAGGATCCACGCAATACGATTTTGATTGTAGGCTGGCAAGCACCGGACACGTTGGGCCGACGCATTGTCGAGAAAACGCCGGTTGTCAAAATTTTTGGCGAGGAGTATCAACTACGCGCCAATGTTGCCACAATCAATGGGTTTAGCGCACACGCGGACCGTAACGAATTGCTGGAATGGACGGGGCATATGCGGAAACGGCCGTTACACACATTCATCGTTCACGGCGAAGAAGAAGCCTCCCTTGCCTTTGCCAATTCCCTACGAACCGAGCAAGGGTTCGATAACGTCATCGTTCCTGAACTGGGTCAACGCTTTACCATATAATTTGCACACAGGGGCAGACATTGGCATTGTCTGCCCCGCGTACCAACATCTCAATAAATCCTAGCCCAAGAGTCCTATCCCATCACGCCAATCTTTTCGCTATACTTTTTCTTGGGGAGTCAGTGATATTGTAGTTGGCCTTCTATTTAGTCTAGATGTAGGTACGATTATGCTTAAACACACGTACTATCCTGCCTCGGGTTCTTTCAACACGACAAAGTTACCCCTGGCTAATCAAAAGCAGCAATGGCAAATGGAAGAAAATACGGAAATTCAAAAACTTCGTGACTGGCTGAAACGCTTAAATGCCTGGCCAGAAGCCGGTGATCAATTTCTGGCATTAATGCCGCAATCCAGTTGGAATTCGCCGAAGCCAACGGATAATGATTACAAGCTGATGCCAGCCATCGCCAGAGACGTTGTTTCTGGCTCGGATATTGGTGCACGCTATCCGGCATTTTTCCAAAAATTGCTCGCACACCCAACCTTGCGCCACGATTTTATTGTCGAATTGCAACAGCATGTAGATTCCAATTGCTAACACACCACCACGACAAGATACAAAAGAGCCAGCAAGAAATCTTGCTGGCTCTTTTATGTTTAATGGTAAGTGCTTTTTATCGTGAAGTCAGGTTTCTGCCATGACGTATTGCGTATCCAAGGACCCTCAAACGGTAAGCAATGCGTCATACGCAACAGTTAAATAACCCCTAACTCCTTGCCTACACGCCCAAAAATCTCCAGGGCTTGTTCAATATCTGAGCCGGTGTGTGCCGCAGAATTCATGACACGAATACGCGCCTTACCTTGAGGCACGGTTGGATAGCCAATAGCCATTGCAAAAACGCCTTCCGCAAACAGGCGGCGGCTGAACTGCTGTGCCAATGGCGCCTCGCCCAACATAACTGGCACAATCGGAGTCTGGCTAAAGCCTGTGTTGAAGCCCATTTCCTGCATGCCCTGACGGAAAATGGCGGCATTGGCCCACAACCGATCAACAAGCTCAGTGGATTCTTGCAACAGTTTTACGCCCTCGATGCATGCGGCGGTGTCGGGCACGGTCATAGCGCTGGAAAAGAGAAACGGCCGTCCCCGCTGCCGCAGCCAATCAACAATCGACTGCTTTCCGGCAACAAGACCGCCCACCACGCCAAACGCCTTACTCAGTGTCCCCACCTCAATGTCAACACGGCCGTGCAAGCCAAAATGATCCACAATCCCGCGACCACCTTCGCCCAACACACCTTCGCCGTGCGCATCATCCACCATCAAAATGATGCCGTATTCCTCTGCCACCTCGCAGATTTTATCTAATGGCGCAATATCCCCATCCATGCTAAACACGCCATCTGTCACAATCAGGCGGCGGTTATACTCAGTAGTTGCGTCAATCTGCCGACGCAAATCCTCCACATCATTATGGGCATAACGAACCGTCTGCGCCCGGCTAAGACGACAGGCGTCAATAATACTGGCGTGATTCAGCTCATCAGAAAAGATAACATCGCCACGCCCCACAATCGCCGGAATCGTGGCTAAATTGGCCGTGAAGCCGCTTTGCAGCGTAATGCAAGCTTCGGCTCGCTTAAATTCAGCCAGGCGCTTCTCCAACTCAATATGCAAAGACATGGTTCCGGCAATGGTGCGCACAGCTCCAGGGCCTATGCCATGTGAATCAATCGCCTGCTTCGCGGCATCGCGCAGACGCGCATGATTCGCCAGCCCCAAATAATTATTGGCGCAAAAGTTGAGAAGGTGTTGTCCATCAATCGTCACCCAGGCATCCATTGGCGAATCAATGGTGCGGATCATGTTAAAAAGTCCAGCCTCTTTCAGGTTGGCGAGTTCCTCGTCAATCCAGGCCGTATTGTTTGTTTTTGTTTCAATCATGTTTCTCTCCTAATCAAAATACCCCGGCCTGCTTACATAGCAGTGGGAAAGTGGAAAAATTGAACATCCAGGCCAAATTTTTCAGCCAGGTGCCGTCCTAAAGCCTGTACACCGACTGTCTCGGTCGCATAATGCCCGGCATAAATGACATTCATCCCATAATCTTCGGCTGCCCAATAGTTGGCATGGGATGTTTCGCCCGTTAAGAATGTATCCGCGCCCAACGATTTTGCTTCTGCCACCTGATCCGCACCAAAGCCAGACAGGATTGCCACTTGCCGCACATCCTTTGGCCCATGTGCCAAGACTCTCGCTTTCGTATCGAGTTGATCTTCAACGCGCTGTACAAATTGCGCAAGGGGTAATGGCTCAGCCAAAGCGCCTTTGACCGCCAATGGCGTTCCTTTTGGCGCACACCACCATGTCGATACAGCAACCCCTAACATTTGGGCTAACACAGCATTGTTGCCAACTTCTGGATGAGCATCCAGCGGCAAATGTGCTGCATAAAGGTGAACATTGGCTTTTAGTAACAGCCGCACGCGCTGCCCCAGTGGGCCAGCAATGCGTTCGACATTGCGCCACAAGATGCCATGATGCACTAAAAGCATGTCGGCGTTCCAGGAAACGGCCGTTTCAATAATTTGCGGCGCGACATCAACCGCTAACGCGACTCGTTGTATCTGCGTTTTGTCTGCTTCTAGCTGCAAACCTTGTGGGCCATAATCAGCAATTTCGTGTACACGCAGATAGGTATCCAAATAAGCAATCAGATCTATTAATTCCATTGAATGTTAACCAGTTCTTAACGTTTACAGATTGACGCTTTGATAATAGTCACTGTATACTGCTCTCGTGATGGGCAAAAATGGCGTATACAGTAAGCCAGTGCTCGTTTTAAATGCAACCTTTGAACCATTAAACGTTTGTAATATCAAGCGGGCACTCGGACTTGTACTGTCGGGTAAAGCAGAGATTATTGTAAACGGCCGTGGCTACATTCACACCAGCACGGCTGATTATGAACTACCCTCTGTTATCCGCCTCAGCAGCATGGTTAAGCGCCCCCACCCCCGTATTGCGCTCTCCAAACGAGAAATTTTGCATCGTGACAATTACACATGTCAATATTGTGGCAAACGCACGCGCGTCATGACCATTGATCATGTCATCCCTCGCCGCCTAAACGGCCCATATACCTGGGAAAATCTAGTGGCAGCATGTCCATCATGCAATCATCATAAGGGAAGCAAAACGCCAGAAGAAGCAAATATGATGCTGAAGCGAAAACCATTCGAACCAACAGCATCTGCCCAATATCGCTTTGGTCATCATCTCAACAGCCACCAAGAATGGCAGCAATTCATTGAAGGGTGGTAGTCAACCTAACTGTCAAGCCTTATTCCTGGCTTCAACTGTTGCCAATTCGACAATTCTGTCAAAGCCATTTGTAATAATTTGGCTCAACTCCTCAGCCATCAATTGATATGAATCCAATGCGCTGCCGTATGGATCATCAACATTATACTTTTTGCCGATCATTTCGCTGATCAGGTAAATTTTGTGTGCGTAAGCAGGAAACTCAGCACGCAGCGCCTCAGCATGTCCAGATTCCATACACAAAACCAGATCAGCATCCTTTAAGTGCTGCGCCTCAACCATTGTTGCCTGATGAGACGTAATATCCAGCCCACGATCGGCAGCCACTTGCACACTATAACGCGATGCACCGCGCCGCATTTGTGCCCAAGTACCAGCTGATGTAACGGTCCAATCAAGAATTCCCCGTTTTGAGAGTTCATCTTTTAAAAGTGCTTCTGCTACAGGGGAACGGCATATATTTGCCGTGCAAACTGTCAATATATGTGGCATAGGGTCGTCTTAAATAATGAAGGGTGGGCTGAAATTATCAGCCCACCCTACTTGTTTGTTAATCAAATTCAGGCTGTAGTAAGCCGTAATTGCCGTCGTGCCGTTTATAAAGCACATTCACAGCATCATCTTCCATATTGAAGAAGACGTAAAAATCATGTCCTAGCAGTTCCATTTGTTCAACGGCTTCTTCCGCAGCCATGGGTTGCAAAACAAAACGCTTGTAACGCACGATTTTTTGCTCTTCAACTTCTTCGTATTCCTCTTCAATAGGCAGGGGTTCCCCCAGGGTCATGTCTTCATTTGCTTCTCCGCGCCACTTGCGTTTTTGTTTGCCCTGGTAGCGGCTAATTTGCCGATAAAGCTTATCGACAACGGTATCTATTGCTGCAAATATATCATTGCTACGCTCCTCGGCGCGTAGAATCGTCCCACGATCATCGCGTATAGTTACTTGGGCTACCTGTCGCTCGACAGCGCTACGCGCATTTTCGGCAGATAAATCAACGCGGACACTATTTAGATTTGGCATGTAACGATCAAGACGTACTGTCTTTTTTTCCACATAGTTTTTTAAGCGTGGGGTCACTTCCATGTTATGACCGTGGATTGAAATTTCCATGTGTACTCTCCTTCGAGAAATATGTAATTTACCACACCATTATCTCTGTTTGGCTCGCGCCAGACAATAACCGGATACGCTTTGCGCACCGGCGGTTAACAAAATTTCCGTAGCTGCTGATAGAGTGGCTCCTGTTGTAAAGACATCATCAATGAGTAGGATATGCTTGCCATTAACTAAATCAGCATCGGCAACAAATGCACCAGCCATATTTACGTGCCTATCAACTGCACTTAAGCCAACTTGTGGTTGTGTATAGCGAATCCGGTGTAATGCATTTGTTGCCAAAGGGATACCGAAGTGTTTACTAAGTTGGTCGGCCAGTAATTCTGATTGGTTGTAGCCTCTTGCTCTTTGGCGATCTTGATGTAATGGAACCGGAATGAGTAAATCAATGGGATTTTGCCATGAAGGCCAAGCTTGCACCATCCATGTGGCTAATGGCTGTGCTAACGCGAAGATATTTTCGTACTTGAATTTATGGATAAAGGTTTGTACTGGCTGTATGAAGTAAACGGCCGTTCGTATTTGTTGCATCGGAAACGGCCGTTTCATACACGCATAACAACACGCTGCGGATCGATCCATCTCTTTGCCACATAATGGGCACAAAGGTTCTTGCAGCCACACGACACGCCCCGCGCACTCGGCACAAACAAGAGTGCCTGTCTTTTTGCAATTAGCACATACAGGTGGGAAAAAAAAGTTTACGAAAGAGCCTACCACACGCCTGGTATACTGCTGCCAGGCTAAAGAGGGCGCCTCGACCTTAGTCAATGACTGCTTACCTTTTAGGTTGTTATCACAACCAGATTTTAAAGATCACCACAATAAAGCAGCAACTAAATAAGCTATCCTGTCACACCTCTTAAAGCACTGCTACGGACAATCTGAAATCCCGCAGGCCCTAAAAGGACAAGAAAAATAGAGGGAAAGATCAAGAAAATCATCGGGAACAACATCTTAACCGGTGCTTGCTGCGCTTTTTCTTCAGCACGCTGCCGCCGCCGCAGTCGCATTTGCTCCGACTGAATACGCAGCACCTTACCAATACCAACACCAAGTTGATCTGCTTGCAAAACAGCAGCAATAAAGCTAGTCACATCAGGGACTTCCATGCGATCAACCATATCTTTCAAAGCCTGTCGCCGCGATTTACCAAGCTGCATTTCATAAATAACGCGTCCAAATTCGCGTGCCAGGGCATCGTCCCATTTCTCGTCCACTTTCTGCATTGCCGCGTTAAAAGTCAACCCGGCATCGACACAAATTGTCATCAAGTCCAAAGCATCCGGCAATTTCTTGACAATTGCTTGCTTACGCCGATCAGACATAGAGCGGATTAACATAATTGGAAGCATAAAGCCCAATGCAGCCGCACCCAATGAAAAAAGAATCATCTTATTTGTGGGCTGACCAAAGCGCCACATCATCAATAATGTCAAACCAGTAAAGACAACTGTCACGAAACCGCGAATGACCCAAAATTCAGCCGCAGACATGTTCCGTGGATTACCGGCCAACTCTAATTGACGCGCTGTTCGCTCCAAAGTTGTTTGCGGCGTCAATCGCACAACAAAATCGCTTACCCGACGAATGAGTGGGACAAAAAGACGATCCGTAATTGGCATCGACAATTCAATTTCTTCAATTGAAACTGCCTCATCACGTGCCGCAAATTCATCAATGCGTGCCGCTAACGGATCTTCTTCAGAACGTCTCAACAAAAAGAAACTTCCTACCATAATCAGGATAGCAAATAATCCGAGAACAAGAATAATTGGTGTCATACAAGAACTCTCCGTTATAGTCTAGCTTAACTGCTACACTTCAATCTCAACCATCTTGCGAACAGCCAAAGCACCAATACCAATCATGAATCCACCAATACCGACAACAATCCATCCGCATGGAAAGCCAGGAAGAACAAATGGTGGTTCTTGTACCCACAACTCAGAAACATAGCCTGGGTTAATGGAATACAACAACAAACCCAACGCGATTGGGAGTAAACTAATAATCCATGCAGAAATACGCCCTTGCGCTGTCATTGTCCGAATTTCACCTTGAATACGGACCCGTTCGCGAATCGTAAAGCTGATCACGTCAAGAACTTCGGCCAGATTACCACCAACTTCACGCTGAATATTAACGGCCGTAATCACCAAATCCAAATCTTCACTAGGAACGCGCCGGAACATATTAGCCAATGCTTGTTCCACACTCAAGCCCAGCCGTACTTCCTGCACCACTCGCTCAAATTCCTTAGAAACAGGTGGCGGCAATTCAGTGGCAATTGTCTCCATCCCCTGCAAAACACTATACCCCGAACGCAGCGCATTCACCCACAAATTCAACGTATCACCCAACTGATTGTTAAATTTGGTCATGCGACGAGTGGCAGCAGAGTTGACATACATTCGAGGAACTCGCAATCCAACAACAGCCCCAACCAGCGCCAGTATTATGTTACCACCAAAGAAAAAGTACGCCGCAGCCGCAACACCCACAGTGCTCAAAACATTGACGATAATATACTCACTCACACGAAGCTTTATATCCGCACGAGCAAGCCGTTCTCGCAATGGCTCAAAGAAACCCTGACCGGAAAGCGCCTTATCCAGACGATCCGCCATATCTGGCCCACCACCACCAGCAGCAACATCTTCTGGTACATCATAGGCCAGGTCAGACGCCACAAACTCTTCCAGACGCTCATCAACCTTTGGTTGAGACCCTCCTGCAAGAAATGCAACTCCTGCACCTAAAATCAATAACCCAGCGGCAATACCAATAAGCAACAAAGGAGACATATCATTTCTCCTCAAAATTTAGCCTAACGGCGATTTCGAGACCCAATACCAAAAACAGAAGGCGGCAGCATGATCCCTGCATCCTGAATTTTCCACATAAATTTCGGCCGTAACCCTGTAGGCCGCAAACGTCCAATTACCTTGCCATTCTCAAAGCCCGTTTGTTCAAAGCGGAAAATCTCCGACATGGTAATAACATCACCTTCCATACCCTGAATCTCGCTAACCGAAACAACCTTACGAGAACCATCACGCAAACGGTCAACCTGCACAATCAAATGAATGGCAGATGCGATTTGCTCTCGAATAGCACGGTGGGGCAAATCCATACCAGCCATCAACACCATGGTTTCCAAACGGGCTAACATGTCACGCGTACTGTTGGCATGGCCTGTAGCCAAACTACCATCGTGACCGGTGTTCATCGCCTGGAGCATATCTAAAGCTTCTCCACTACGAACCTCACCGACGATAATGCGGTCAGGGCGCATACGTAAGGAGTTCACCACCAAATCTTGAATCGTAACTGCGCCACGTCCCTCAACATTTGCTGCGCGTGATTCCAGCGTCACAACATGTTCCTGACGCAATTGCAATTCCGCCGCATTTTCAATCGTGACAATACGCTCACCGTCTGGAATGAAGCCGGAAAGGACGTTTAATAGCGTCGTTTTTCCAGAACCCGTACCACCCGAAATAAAGACGTTTAGCTTTGAAATTACACATGCCTTCAAAAACTCCACAGCCTCTGCGGTGACACTGCCATATTCTATTAAATTTTCGACAGTCAGCGGGATTTTAGAAAACAAACGAATTGTAAGCGTAGGACCACACAATGCAATCGGAGGCACAATAGCGTTTACACGAGAGCCATCTGGCAAACGGGCATCAACCATTGGCGATCCTTCATCAATACGACGACCCAACGGTGCCACGATACGGTCAATAATACGCATAAGATGGTCATCATCCTCAAACAAAACACTTACGCGTTGCAATTTACCGTTTCGTTCAACATAAACATTCTTCGGCCCATTGACCATGATTTCGGTCACGCCATCCGTATTCAAGAATTGCTCTAAGGGGCCAAAACCTAATATTTCCGCAACAATGGCTTCAAAGAGACGGCGCTTCTCATTACGTGTCAACACAATACTTTCTTCTGCGAGCATTGCCTCAAACATCTCTTGAATTGTGCTACGCACTTCGGCCGTTTGCGAAATATCCATTCCCGGATCAAGCTCGGCAATGAGCCGTTGCTGAACCCGGTTCTTTAAATCCACATAGGCATCACGAGACCCGGCAGCAGGTGACGCACGTTTGACTCGCAATTCCTGTAATTTAGAAGGCTCGGAGTTAGTTGGGTCTTGGTTACGCTCAATTCGTTTCAATAGAGACATACATTAATCCTCCGGGTTAACTTTTCCGCCCAAACAATTTACCAAGCATTCCCTTGGGCGCTTCTTCAAGATCAGAATCAACTCTACCATTGCTTGTAGGTTGCTTGTTAGCTAACTCTTGCATGACATGCTCAGTCAGTTTGTTTAAAGCCATGCCAATAGGCTCTTTCAAACCAGCTCCAGATACAATTGGAACGCCTTGATCGGCGGCCGCATTGGCGATGGAATCACCAATAGGAATTGTCATTATAATCGGCCGTTTCAAGATATTTGAGATGTCCTTCACGGAAATGCCAGACTTGCCAACACTGCGGTTAACAACAAGCCAAACCTTGTCAGATTTATACTTAAGACCCTCACTCAGATCAAAAAAGCGGCTGACATTTTTCAAGCTTGGCAAGCTTTGCTGTGTTACCAGTACAATTTGATCCGCAATATCTAACAAGCCTAAGGTAATATCATTCAAGTTAGAACTTGTATCCACAATAACAAAATCGTACATTTGGCGCAGCACTTCAATAAGCGCCAGTAGGTTTTGATCGGTCACAACGTCGGCCATTTCTGGCCGTGGAGGGGCCAACAGCACATGTACACCACTGCGATGTACTTGTACAACCGTACTCACTAATTCGGGATCAAGTTCATTCATCCGCTCAACGATGTCGATAATGCTTGTAATGGACTTCATATTCATCATTACAGCGACATCGCCAAACTGTAAGCTGGCATCCACTAACACGACTTTTTGATTCCGTTTTGCCAGACCCACAGCCAGATTAATAGCAATTGTCGTACACCCGCTCCCACCCTTAGGGCTAAAGACTGTCAGGACATTTGCCTCTTTGGTTACGACATGCTCTTCAACAACAGGTCCTGCACCTACACCCTTTTTTACAGTCGTGCGCGTCGAAACAGCAGGACGCTTGTCGTGAACACGCCGAATGGCTGTAATCAATTCATCGCCCCCGAACGGCTTCGTCAGAAAATCACGTGCACCGGCCAGCATTGCCCGACGTAAATAATCCGAATCGCTCTGGACAGACATAATGATGATCTGGGAACGAGGAACTAATTCAGAAATGGTTTGACTTGCCCCAATTCCATCGACGCCTGGCATATTGATGTCCATCAAAATAATGTCAGGTTGGTGCTCTTGAGCCATTTCTATGGCCTGTTCACCCGTACCAGCCTGACCAATGACTTCTATATCAGGCTCAAATTGAAGCAATTTTCGTACATTTTCCCTTGTCTCGGGGAGGTCATCGACAATTAAAACTCGAATCTTTTCTGACATCGCTAATCCAAAAGGGGTTTTTGATTTATTAGATAGTAGGGCACAGCATCACTTAATTTAGACAAAATACCTCATTAATGGTTGCATTTTAGATACCAATCTCTGCTGTACTTTTCCATCATCATACAATGATCCTTAACATTGTCAAGCTCGGTATTGAGGGGATTCAGGGGAAAATGAAGTGATAATCCAGACTATAACAAAAACTTTACGTCAACTACCAAGTCAATTGAGAAATAGGTACTACTGAAACAATTGAACGGGGATGTAGTCAACAAGGCGATATATTATAAAACAACAAAGCCCTATCATGTGATAGGGCTTTGTAATTTCAAGACTATGGTAACTTAGTTAGTTCAAGCCACTGGTGATTCGGCTGAAGACGTTACCAATCTGCGGCCCCAAAAGGGTCAAAATCGCAATAATAACAACAGCAACCAAAACCAAAACCAATGCATACTCAACTAAACCTTGACCATCCTCACGATGTAAAAACAACATTTTGACTTACCTCCACAAAATAAAATAATAACAATATTACGCTAACAACTTGCCTATATCTTATTAAGAGAGTGCCTAACCATCAATAGGAGAGGAGTACTGCGAAGAAATTTGACGGAAAAACACTTGACCTAATAAGGTTAAATATGACAGTACGGTAAGAAACTTACAAATTAGCTTAAGAAATGATTAGACAGAAAACTCTGGTTCAATTGGAATGGAAAACTCGGCCCGTGTGCCTTGACCCATGCGGCTTTGAATATTTAAATCTCCACCGAGCATCTCAATTCGCTCACGTAACGTTGCAAGACCAATAGTCTGCGTATTGTTTTCTAACGTGTCATTGACATTAAAGCCTCGCCCATTATCTTCCACAACAGCCAGGACTCTCTCTTGTGCTAAATCAAGGGAGACTTGAATTTGAGAAGCTTGTGCATGAGTCAAAGCATTGTTTAATAATTCTTGCACGCTACGGAAAATGGTCACCTCGATATGGCTTTCTAAACGGCGTTCGACACCGGTAACGGTAATGGGGACAGGTATGCCACTTTTTTCTTGAAAAGATTCCACATAACGGCGTAATGTGGGAACAACGCCCAAATCATCAAGCATCATGGGACGTAAATCAAAAATAAAGTCTTTGACATCACTAAATGTGGATGCGGCAACACTTTTTAGCGCGTTCAACTCGGTACGGGCACGGTCTGGGTCAACTTCAAAGAAACGTTGGCAAATTTCTGCCTGCAAAATGAAATTGCTAAGCGAAGAAGCGGGGCCATCGTGCATTTTACGAACCAAACTTTGTCTTGCGGCCTCTTCTGTTTGGATGACACGGATGACAGTCGATTGATCACTTTCGTTGCGACGTTTTTGCGTGGCCGGTAATGGCGACGCCCCACCCGCCAAATCTAACAGCCGATGTTGAAATTGGGCCAGCTTTTCCAGGTTTCGCTGGTCGCTCTGCAACTTTTCAAGCTGTCCGCGCATGGTGTAAAGGCGCTGCTGGGTATTGTTCAGGGCTTCGTAAGCTTCCTTAATGTCTTCGCGCGGCAGCGTTTCAAAGTTCGATTGCAGTTGACGTACATAATTTTGAGTCTGTGCATTGCGCTGAGCTAAACGCTCAACTTCAGCCGCACTTTGTTTGATCAAAATACCGATTTCATTTAGATCACGCTGCGTTTGCTCAAAATCATTCCCGGCTTCTTCTATAAAAGATTGAAAAGAAATTTCCCCATCAGATATGTATTCAGCCATACCGATTTGACTCCTTGACAGTCCTGGTTAGCAACTACTAACTGCGTGCATTATCGAGGCGAACCCAACCATGCTGAAGTGCATAAACGGCCGCTTGCGTGCGATCATCAACGCGCAATTTGCGAAGAATGGCCGTCATGTGGTTTTTTACAGTCTGATGACTAATGCCTAGTTTGTACGCAATTTCTTTGTTGCTCAGGCCACGTGTGACATGTTCTAAGATCTCCATCTCGCGTGGAGATAGTGGATTGAAAAGATCTTCGGCATCTGTTGCCAGGGGGCCGCTGAAACGGCCGATTTTTTGATCTTTCCAATTAAGCATCTCTTCTTCAGACATTGTCCTTTCATTAACAACGTAGTTACCTTGATAAACTTCGTGGACAATGCCAACCAATAGTTCCGGTGTAATATCTTTGGGGCAATACGCCGATGCACCCGCATTTAATGCATGGAAAACTTGTTCTGCGTCATCATAACCAGTGATCATGATTACGCGAATATCGGGTGATTGCGATTTAATTTTACGCGTAACTTGCAAGCCGTTCACAGTAGGTAAATTAATGTCCATCAAGATAACGTCGGGCTGCTTTTCATAAACCATTTCCACGGCAATGTCACCATCAGCCGCTTCACCCACTACATTGATATGCTCATCAGTTTCGAGGACATCACGCAGACCCTGGCGGAAAACAGGGTGATCATCAACAATGAGAACTTTAATTGAGGACACGCTTACTTCCTCCTAACAGTAAATGGCCCATGAAGAAGGTGTTGTGCGAAAATCATGAGCCAAATCACTTGTGGGAACTTACTCTGTTACAACATTATGTTACGGAATGCGTGCAGTATACCATGAAATGAGGAGGGGTAACAACTACTGCTGATTCAACGCGTAGACCGTCATGTTGTTGCGGCCTTGCTCCTGAGTCCAGGCAAAATCGGTGCTAAAAAGAAAGGTTGATGCGGGAGATGTTGTAACGGCCGTATACGGCCAACCAGGAGCCGTCACCAGATAATTGGCGCTGCTATGTAGAATGTAATCAGCAACGGCCGTTTCATCTCCCAGCAACGTAATTGTCTCCGGCGACACAAGGCCCGCTAAATCGAGCAACGGCCGTTCCGCGAAAAACCCTATCGCCCCAATGTCATGCGCCGCAATCAAGGCGTCCTCCGGCGTATTTGCCGCCAACCAATGCGCCACAGTCACCATTTCCCCCTCGATGAAAGCAACATCATCCGCATACGCGCTGGCCCCCAACAAAAGAAACAACAGCAGCAACACAGCAAACGTCACGCCGGCCACCTGTCGTCCCAGGCGAACAACACGGCCGTTTCCGCCCAATCGCTGCAACAATATCTGCCACCCCGCCAGCCCATACAGCACCCAAAGCGGCAGCGCCGCCATCAGATAACGGCCGTGTTGATACGTCACGGGAAGTCGCCACGCATACAAAAACACATGACCGCCCGCCCATAGCAGCGGCAGCAGCGCCCACAAACGGCGAGCCTGCCAATCCGCACGCAGCGCCAACCAGCCAGCCACAACCAGCCCCGGCAGCAGCAGCAAATGTGCGCCGCTAATCCCGCGCCAGCCGCTTTCTGAGCCGCCCAGACTAAAATAGAGGAGCTGGCTCAGACGCAGCAAAAACGGCCGTGCCAGTTCCACCGCATATTCCGCCTGTTTCGCGTAAAATGTGTTCGGCCAGATAGCGCCACTGGCGCGTAAATTAAACGCAAAATAGGGCAGTAAAGGCAGCAATGCCATGCCCAGCCAGATTGCTATGCTTCGCACGCGCAAGGGCAAACGAGCCGGTGTCAACAGCAATCCAAGGCCAATGAGCAGCAATAAAACCAGTCCGTCGGGACGCGTCAAAATGAGCAGGCCTGAGAGAATGCCAAGCAAGGCGAGGCGGCGATAATCGGTTAACGGCCGTTCCCCCGTCACCAACTGTCCCAACAGCACCAACGCTGCCAGACCCAACGCCGCAAACAAAAGCGTTTCCATGCCGCTCACCGCCGCCCAAAGCAGCGGCCAGGTAAGCACAAGCGTCAGGCCAGGAAGCCACGACTGCTCAGCAAATGACGGCCAAAGCTGCCGCCACAAAGCCATACCGCTCCATCCGACCGCAATCAAGCTGAAGATGCCCAAGGCAAAGGCCCACCACAAATAAGGCATGTGCAGCAGATAGCCGGCCGTTAGCAATAAAGTCCACAGCGGCGCAGTAGAACCAGCGCTGACAATCCCCGGCACATATTCCCAACGGCCGCTGCTTGCCAGATTACGCGCATAAGTTTGGTGAATCCAGCCATCATCCAACGGGAAACCAGGGCCGCCACCACGAGCAGACAGCCCCACGTAAAGCAGAGCAGCCAATACGGCCGTTCCCGCAACCAGCCATCGTTGTTGCCACAGCGTTAATTTACTCATTCCAGTGAAAAACGATACAGGACAAACCCATCATCAAATGTTTGCACCTGTTCAATGTGTGGATACTGGGCCGCGCCGCTGTACAAATCATTCAAAATCGGCGGCCGATCCGCATCTAACAACAAATAATTCACGCCATAGCGCTGCGCAATCGTCAGCAGCACATCAGGCGGCTCGTTCGGCACAGCGACAGCACGCAGGCCCGTATGATAATAAAAATCAGGGGCCGTTCCGATCATCACCACCGCATCAGCAGGCAGCACGGCGGCAACTTCTCCATAAACGGCCGCTTCCACATCGGCCAATGGCTGTCCCCCGGCTACGGCCAATGTCACGACAAAAACTATCACCACAAACACAGCGCCAAACAGCCGCTTTGCCTGTCCCGGATGCCAACTAGACCGCCGCGACGCCACCCAATCGACAGCCATATCGACCCCCGCCACAGCTAACGGCATCGACCAGGGCCAGATCGCGGTGGACGAATGCAGCAAACTGCCGCGCTGGCCGGGAAAGGTGAAAATGAGTGCCATCACCAGATAGAGAACCAGGGTGTAGATGGTAAACGGCCGTAACCAACGCCCCGTCTTTTCATCACGCCCCAACCGTATCCAGGCCCACACAAAGAAAAAGGTGAACACCGTCAAACCGGTAACGGCGATAAATGTCTGCAAGGCCAGCCAGCTAGCCTCCAACTTAGACATGAGAATATTGCGCCAGCCCCATGCCAGATAGCTGTTCAGGTCAAAGGAACGGCCGTAAGCAAACAAATCATTGTAGCTCGTCAAAAAAATGGTCTGCGTGCCCACAGGCGACATCGGTGCGCCAATTAACTGATAGGTGCGCCAAAACCAGCCGCCCATCACCAACAAATAGCCACCAAGAAAAATGACAAGGTGCAAAACCAACGCCTTAAAACTGTACGCTTTCTCGACCTCGCCTCGCCAATCTTTGACCTGCCACAACCAGACCAAGCCTCCCGCACCAAACAGCAAAAGGCCATCGGCTCTGGTCAGATGCGCCAGACCGGTCAGCAACCCGGCGACCATCCAGGAAACGGCCGTTTGTCTGCGCGTTAATTGGGATGACGCGGCCAATGCCAACGCCAGCAAACAGCCGCCGCCAATCCAGGCAAACAACACAAACGTCGTCGGCTGCACCCAATAAGCCGCATAATAGCCGCCAGCCATCGTAAACAAAGCCGCCGTGCGTGCCTGCCGTCGCCGCGATGGCAAAGGCAGCGCCATCGTCAACTGCCAGCTAATCGCATATCCCAGCCAGGGTAACAGCCCCGCCAACAACCAAAAAGGCAGCTGCCCCCCACGCCATGTCCCGCTCAACCAATACCCGACCGCCCCCAATAAGGACGTCAACGGCATCCAATAGGTAAAACTAGGCGCGGGCAAGCTGTCTGGCGCATCCAGATAAATCCAGACGATCTCCTCCGTCAACCCATCGCCATCGGCTAATCGCTGCGCATTGTCGGTGTAATAATACGCATCAAAATAGGAAGGATGCTGCAAACGCAGCGCCCAAAATCCTTGCACAGCCAGCCCAAGCAGCGCAATCCAGAGGAAATCACGATAAGTTTGCCGATCCCGCAGCCAATTAAATGAGATCATGTCTCCTTTACGCCGTCCCTTTCACCCAAATCACGTTCGTAAAAATCCACAAAACACTGTAATTGAGAATGCGGCGCGAATGCACCAGCCCCCCGTACAACAACAAGCTAACCATCACCGCTTGCATAAAACGCACCATCGCCGCCGCTTCCTGCAACGTAGAACGCGGCAAAAACAGAATGACCAGCCCATTCAGCAGCAAACAGTAGACATAAGGATGATGCAAGCCGCGCCATAACGCCTGCAAACTAATTCCCAAAGCAAACAAAACAGGCACAACCACCATCGGCACAATGGTCAGCGAGACCAGCAAAAACGCCATCCAGCCAGTTTGCGCCACAACCAGCCAGCCGCCAAATGGAACCAGGGTAAACGATGTCGCACCTGCGCCACCAGAACCAACGCCCGGCGCACCCAGCCAATACCAAAGGATTATTTGCATAACCAGAAAAGGAACACCACTCAGTGACAACAAAACAGCCTGCCCCCATGCCCGTTCCCTTAAACTGTACAACCCATAAGCCGCCACGAAGATCAGCGTTGTTTCTTTGGTCAAGGCCGCCAGGGCAAAAGCCAACACCGCCCAATACAAACGTTTTTGTGTCCAGGCTAACATCGCCAGCATGATCAAGGCTTGGGCAACCGGCTCCGTCAAGTTTGTGCGCAGCGCGACAAATTGCCCACCATACAACCCATAAACCAACGCGTACCAGCCGCTCACGCCTAAACGGGTCAACAATCCTTCTGTCGCCCAGGTGCCAATGCCAATGGCCGCCATGTTCACGCCAATTAATGCCCAAGGAACCAAACCAGATTGGCCCAGGGCCACAATGCGTGCCAGCAAGGGGTAAAAAATGCGTTGGAAGCGATAAGCGGGTACGTCTAGATAGGAAACGGCCGTTGTCCAGCGCAGCGCAATTTGATACGCAAAATGACCATCATAATCGACAAAAGCCAGCGGGTCGCCTCCATGGCTTGCCAGCACGCCCGCCACATACAGCAGCACAACGGCACCCACAAAAATCGTGGGCAGCCCTTGGCGATAGGCAAACAATTTGCTTAATTTTGCCATGATCTAATCAAGGGACAGCTGCCTGCCTGGCAAAAACGAGCGCCATATCATCTGCGTACACTTCCTGCCAGTCTGGTTCTTGGGCCAACGCCTGCGCCAGTGCGCTGTACGGGCTGATCACCGCCAAACGAACGCCATAAGCGTCCAGCCGTTCCTGCCAACCATTTCCTGCGGCGTCAATGAGCAGGTAATCACGCAAAAAGTCGTCGTCGTAGAGGTCGGTACGGCCGTCTACAAACACCGGATACTGCGGCAGTCGCCAAATAAGATAACCACCCCAATTGTAATCATTAAAAAGTGGGCCAGCTGGCTGTGCCTCTTGCAAATAAGCAATCGCGCCGACAGGCAGCGTTTGCGCCTGTTCAGCCTCATTTGTCGTGATGGAAGCGGCATCGGCAAAGCGAACCAGCGCCACCAACAACACAAACAACAACAACAGCCAATTTACCGCCAGCGCCAACCCCTTTTGCGAAGATGACCACTCCTTGCCTTGCCCTCGCCAACGCGCCCACGCTTGCGTGCCCACGCGCACAATCACCGGCGCATTCACCAGGGCAAACAAGGGAATATTGCGCACAGCCAGCAGAGACATATAGGCGAACAAAGCCACCAATGTCAATTCTGTAAAGTCAGCGCGTCGCCCGGCCAGCCCAAACACCGTTAAAGCTGCCAACAATAACCAGATAAACGGGTGCAAATAAAAGGCATGGAAGTCAGGCGCCTGCCACTCTTGAATATAATCTTGCAGCACGCCAATGCCCACGGTGCGGAATGGATAACTCCACATTTGCGTTGTGTTCGGGTTCAACGGCAGCAGCAAGAAGCAAATAGCCATGACCAACAGCAGCAGCCCAATGCCACGCCAACCGATGCCCTGCGGGTCAGCAGATACCGGTGTTGCATCGGATTTCACCTGCCACATGTGCAGCAGTTGGTTCACCGTTTCGCCAAACAAATAAGCGACCATCAAAATGAAGCCGATAGCAAAGCCGCCATGAATATTGACCCAAATTAACATGATCACGGGCAGCAGCCACAGCGATTTTATGCTGCCTTGTTTGAAGCGATACAAGAGATAGGCGACGATGGAGGTGAGCAAGAAGCTGACCATTTGCGGGCGTATCGCCCAAATGATGCTGGTGGAAGCCGCCGCAATGATAAAAACAAAGGCACGCAGCCACATGTTTGCCTGACGGCATTGCATCCAGGCGAAAGAAAAAGCGGCCGTTACCAACGCCGCCAAAAACAACACGAGACCGCCATAACCGAGCCATTCCCAGGCGAGGAAGATGGCCGCCTGGGCTAGCCAGCCATGATCGATCCAGGGTTCGCCAAGCCGGGTATGGGAAAACGGGTCGGTGAGTGGGATGGCACGATTTTCAATAATCCAGCGACCAGATTGCAAATGCCACCAACTGTCTGTATCGGTGGGAATGCGTGCGGCCATTGCAAAGATAGCCACAAACGTGACCAGCGTGATTAAGCGCGTAAAAGTGAGCCAGCGCAGCCAGGAAGGAAAACCAGAATGAGCTTCTTCATCCATATGCGAAATTATACAAGCGGTCGGCGGGCGTAGACTGTAAATAAATCGCCAAAATTGACGGGCACGGCCGTTTCCGCAATGCCCAGTTTACGCACAAACCAATGTGCGACACGACCCAGTCGTTCACTTAACCCGCCGACACGCGTTGCCAGATAACCAAAACGCAAATAACGCCCCTGTGCCCCAGACCAAACGACTTCATAGCCAATCTTTTGCAGCATCTTAGCCATCGTTTTCTGGCTAAAGTAATGAAGGTGCATATCCATCAACCACGGCCAACGCGATCCCATTAACCGCGCCGTCAGGCTGTCAATGTCCATCGTGTGCGCCACCAGCCAGCCGCCCGGTTTCAATAGATGATACGCCTTCGTCATTTCCAGCAAGGGATCGTCAACATGCTCGATCACATCCCACATTGTTACCACATCAAACTGACGCCCTTGCAATTCTGGCGCATCCTGCGTGCCAGAAAAGACATTCAAGCCTTGCGCCTGGGCTTCGGCCGCCGCCCAATCAGACGGTTCTACGCCCCAGGCATCCCAGCCAGCTTGCGTGGCGACATCGACAAAAACACCAATGTATGCGCCGACATCGAGCAGGGAACGGCCGTTTCCCGGCCCTGTCACCTGCTCCAACTCTTGCAAATGCTTGCGAAAGGTCAATTCACGCCCTTCGCGCTCGGTTACATAGGTATCATCTTCAACGGCCGTATACGCCGCAATCAACTCATCCTCCGACCAGCGCGGGTTAGCATACACATACCCACACTGGCGACACTGCACAATTTGCGGATGATGCCCATAGCTAGGGCTGGTACAGCGAAATGCATCCACATGCAAAGCATTGCTGCCATTTAACGTCGCTGGAAAACGTACCTTCCAATCGTCTTGACCACATAAATTACAACAAACTCGAATCATGATGAGGAAATAGGGATAGTGGGACGTCGGGGTTCACCCCGGCGCAAACGGCGGGCAAACAGACGAAACACAGTATATTGTGCCTTGTAAATCTCTTGTCGCGAGATCTTTGTTGTTCCTTTGCGCCGATCCTCAAAAATAATAGGAACTTCGCCAATCTGCCAGCCACGTCGCTGGCACAAAAACAACATTTCCACTAAAAACGAATATCCGCTAGAAAAAATCTGATCCAGCGGAATGGATTCCAAAACTTCGCGCCGATACAGACGAAAACCGGCCGTAGCATCTTTCGCTTTCAAGCCCAACAATGTCCGCGCAACCATATTCGCTAGCTTGCTTAGCCAGATGCGCTTCCAGGTACAGTGCATCGCACCGCCCCCCGGCACATAACGCGAACCAATGACGACATGCTTCTGTGCGCTCAAGGCAATCATGTCTGGGATGTAACGCGGATTGTGCGAAAAATCTGCGTCCATCGTCATCAGGCGCTGCGCGTTCAATTCATACAAGCCTGCTTTAAACCCGGCAATATAGGCTGTTCCTAGCCCCATTTTGCCAGGCCGATGAATCACATGGACACGGTCTGGATAATCGGCAACCCAGCGGTCAGCCAGATCGCCTGTGCCATCTGGAGAATTATCATCCACAATAATGACGCCCAGGTCTACCGGTAAGGCTAACAATTGTGTAACCAAATCATCCAGATTGTCGGCTTCGTTGTACGTTGGTACGATGACAAATGTGTCAATTTTTCCCATATAGTTTTACTCCAACAGATGGGTGATTTTAACGAGAATACCAGGGGAGGTCAATGCGCGTACGGTACCAGCCAGGGAATCGTGGTGCAGGCATTGGTAAAGCCATCTTTGTGGCTGCTGTGGCCGGGCAAAGAGCGATTTTTGCCAGAAATGTAAGGGCCATTGGCGAAACGGCCGTTAGCGAAACTGGTATAATTGCGACAACATCCAACACAGAAACCTATGAAAATCGGCATCTTATCACGTAATCGCAATCTCTATAGCACCCGCCGCCTCAGCCAGGCAGCACACACACACGGGCATGAAGTGGTCATCATCGACACCATGTCCATTGCCGTAGAAATGGGCATCGCCGAATCAGCAGCGCAAATCAAAGTCATACAAACCGCGTTAATCCCCCGCACCACCTATTTACCACAGGTAGACGCGATTATTCCCCGTATTGGCGCATCCATTACATCGTATGGGCTGGCCGTTGTGCGCCAGTTTGAAGGGCAAGGTGTGCGCACAACGGCGACGGCGTCCGCCATTGACTGTTCACGCGACAAATTGCACAGCCTGCAAATGATGGCACGCGCGGGGCTGCCGATTCCGAAAACGGCCGTTATCGCCCGCTCTGAGGCGCTTTTCCCTGCTTTACAGGCTGTCAATGGGCCGCCAGCCATCTTAAAATCGAGCCGGGGCACACAGGGGCATGAGGTCATTTTGGCAACCTCGTTACAAACCGCCCAGGCTGCCTTTCAACGTCTGCGCCGCCTGGGGCCACAGGTTTTGGTACAGGAATTTGTGGCGGAAGCGGAAGGGAAAGATACGCGTGTCATTGTTGTCGGCCAGCAATGTGTTGCCGCAATGGAGCGCAGTGCCAGCCGTGGGGAGTTTCGCGCAAATTTACACTTGGGGGGAACGGCCGTTCCCATCACCATCGATCCCCAAACCAAAAAACTGGCCCTGGCGGCTGCGCGGGCACACGACTTGCATGTCGCCGGCGTCGATTTGATTTATTCCCAACGCGGCCCCTTACTGCTAGAAGTTAACTCCTCACCAGGTTTGCAAGGCATTGAAACAGCCACCCAGGTTGATATTGCCGCCCACATCATTTCCTTTCTAGAAACAGATCAGCCTGGTGATAAACAAAAACGCCGCTCACAAAAAAGTAAGCGGCGTCGCTAATTCATCGCAAAACTCAACTATTTCATTGTTCCGGATCGTTCGCATCAATTTCTGTAGAAATCAAGCCCCGCTGCCGCGCCTCTTCAAAGGATAGCCCCTCGCCAATACTCTCTTCGTCGGTGGCAATATCCCAAAAAGCGTCCAGGTCTACACTCTCCGGCTCATCTTGCAGATTCAAAATATCGAGTAAGCCCGACACATCGGCCGTTTCTTCAACCGGTTCTGCGGCCGTCTCTGTCGCCTTTTCTTCAAACATGGGCAGCCCGTCTAACATAGATGCGGCTTCATCAAACGAAAGTGTATTTGTGAGCACACTCTCTTCATCCTGCTTTAAGGCTTCATCCCAAAAAGAGTCAATGTCTGTGGTAACGGCCGTTTCATCCAAATTCAGCGCCGCCAACAATCCATCCATATCCACCTCGGCCGGTTCCACCTGCGGCGTCGCCACAAAACGCTCTGGCATTGTAAACACCGGCTCAGGTTCCACCTTTGGCGTCTCTTCCACTTGACGTGGCGGTGGCGTGGAGCGACCCTTCTTCTCTTCCGACCGCACTGGCAGTGGTTCCGGCTTAACAGGTTGAGGCTTCGCCGCTACCTGGGTATCACGAAGCGATGGCAGCAGTTCCACCAATTCTTTAATCGCTCGCTGTGCAAAAACCCAAATCGTCCCAATACGCCCCCGGCGCGCGCCAGCGCTATAAAACAGAGAAATGAAAAAATCCTGCCCGATATTGGCGTTGTACAATTCCACAGACTGCCCGGCATGATACTGCAACGTAAAATGAGATGTTTCTCCCAACTGTTCAGCCAGCGCAAAACTGTTGCGTATATTTTGGGCAATGGTCACAATCAGCTTGGGTATCTCCAGGCGGCGTTGTTCGCCCAACTCCAACAAAAGCTGTCCTTGCGTTGTTGCCAGCACCAGCCCCGAAGCACCGGTATCGGCACGCAGCAAGTCGAGCCGCTTGCGCACGATGTCCGGCACCGTGAAATCAACGGTGAGCATCGGTTCTGGCTCAGGGGTGGGGATGCTTTCACCGTATAAGGCTGTGCGAACGGCCGTTAACATCCCATCCGTATCCAACGGCTTCCGAAAATAACGATACACCCCCAACTCATTCGCCTCCGTCTGGCCCTGTGGCGAAGAATAAGCTGTAATCATAATGACCGGCATATCAGAGTGACGCCTGCGAATACGACGCACAAAATCAAAACCACTCATCCCCGGTAAGCGCACATCCGTAATCACCAAATCAAAATTTGTGCGCAAAAGCTCCAACATACCCTCCTCCGCAGAGGGTACAGCAAGCACCTCAAACTCATGACCAGATACTTCCAGCATAGAGCGCAAAAGCTCCAACATCTCGAAGTGGTCATCTACAACCAAAATTTGCTTCACGTCAGCCATAAGCAGACCCGCCTTCAGGAAAGCGCATAAAGAGGCATAATGACAGGATCATCATCAGTAATTATAAAGTCTCTCTGACATTAAGCCAAAAGATAAAGAAAGGCCTGCTGTACAGCAGGCCTCTCCGCATAAACGCAAGAAACAAATACAAGCTGTTTGCCATCCAGACATAGACATCCTGGACAGCCCTTCTCGCCACTAGCCAATAACAGAGATATTTTCAGCGCCAACCTTATCAATCGTCAGTTTGCTGGCACCTTTCTCGCCTGTCTCCAACAACCAACAAGCCGCATAATGATTACTGCCATAATCCTTAAATGGCGGTTCATCCTCGCGGCATTTATCAAATGCCAATGGGCAACGAGTATGGAAACGACACCCCTTTGGCGGATTCAACGGGCTGGGCACATCTCCTTCCAAAATCACGCGTTGTCTCTTCAACGTCGGATCAGGAACAGGAATCGCCGACATCAACGCCTGTGTATAAGGGTGCAATGGATCACTATACAAATCATCACGCGATGCCATCTCCACCATTTTACCCAGGTACATCACCCCTACCCGGTCGCTAAAATGCTCCACCACACTCAAATTATGAGCAATAAACAAATACGTTAACCCAAAGTCACGCTGCAACTCTTTCAGAATATTCAACACCTGCGCTTGAATAGACACATCCAATGCAGATACTGGCTCATCACAAACAATAAACTTCGGGCGTAATGTCAAAGCACGGGCAATACCAATACGCTGCCGTTGACCACCAGAAAACTCATGGGGATAACGGCGTGCATGATCAGCACGCATACCCACCCGCGTCAACATCTCCACAACAATATCATATCGCTCCTGCGCATTTTTCTTCGTATGAATCCGCAGCCCTTCAGCAATACTTTCGCCAACCGGCATGCGCGGATCCAATGAAGAATAAGGGTCTTGGAAAATGATCTGAATGTTGCGACGCATCTTCTTCAAGGCAGAAGCATCCAGGTCAAACAAGTTTTGACCATCAAACTTCACTTCACCAGATGTCGAAGGAATCAGCCGCAAAATCGTACGGCCCACTGTCGTCTTTCCACAGCCAGACTCCCCCACTAACCCAAAAGACTCGCCTTCATAAATGAAAAAGCTGATATTATCAACCGCTTTCACCCAGGCTTGTACGCGTTGCAACAATCCCCCGCGCACAGGGAAATATTTCACCAGGTTGTTAACCTCAACCAGAACTTTACGCTTCTGTTGACCTTTGCTGCCATTTGCATTTTTTTCGTCAGTCATCACTGTTCTTCCTCGTATTACTCATATAGCCAGCACCGGACCCAATGATCCGGATTGATCGCCTTAAGCTCTGGTTCCTCTTCGGTACAGATTTCCAGGTTATATTGCACACGCGCCAAACAACGTGGCGCAAACTTACACCCTGGTGGCAGATCAATAAGGTTTGGCACAGAACCAGGAATCGTCACTAATTCCCGATCCGTCTCGCCAAGTACAGGAGTAGAGCCAATCAAGGCCTCTGTGTAAGGATGTTTCGGCGCTTTGAACAGCTCGACCACAGGAGATTGCTCGACAATACGCCCCGCATACATCACATTCACACGGTCACACATTTCGGCCACAACCCCAAGGTCATGTGTAATCAAAATAATGGATGTATCCATCTTCGAACGCAAATTACGCATCAAATCCAGAATCTGCGCCTGAATAGTCACATCCAATGCAGTTGTTGGCTCATCAGCAATCAACAATTCGGGCACACACGCCAACGCCATGGCAATCATGACACGCTGCGCCATCCCACCAGACAATTCATGAGGGAACGACTTCACGCGCGATTCTGGTTCAGGAATACCTACCATTCCCAACAATTCAATCGCCCGCTTTTCACCTGCATCTTTACCAATGTCTTGGTGAATAAAAAGGACTTCCGCTAACTGTTCTCCAACCCGAAACACAGGGTTTAGACAACTTTGCGGCTGCTGGAAAATCATTGATATACGATTGCCGCGAACTTGAATCATTTTTGATTCCGGCAACTTCAACATATCTTCATTATCAAAGATGATCTCACCTTCGACAATCTTCCCCGGCTGCCCAATTAATTGCATGATAGAAAGAGAGGTTACACTCTTTCCACAACCAGACTCACCTACAAGGCCTACAACCTCACCACGTTTGACAGAAAAGTCAATCCCATCTACGGCACGAACCACACCGGATTCCGTGAAAAACTGGGTTTTTAGACCTTTTACTTCCAGAATGTTTTCTTTGTTTTCCACTTGCTCCAACCTCTTCTCTATGATGTCCTATAGCTTAAGCCGTGGGTCAAGAGCATCACGCAAGCCATCACCCAAATAGTTAAAAGCTAGCGAGGCAATAAAAATTGCCAGACCCGGATACAAAGCTTTCCAAGGGGCTGTGAACATGTCTTTTTGCACATCTTGCAACATATTCCCCCAAGTTGCTACAGGCTGCTGAATACCAAACCCCAAAAAACTCAAGGCCGACTCTACCAAAATCACATTACTCAAACCCAAAGTTGCGCTAACAATAATAGGTGGCAACGCATTTGGCATCATATGCCGAACAATGATTTGCAAATCGCTCAGACCTAATGCTTTAGAAGCTTCCGTAAACTCTTGATTACGCAAACTTAAAACCATACCTCGTGCCAAACGGCAAGCACCGGTCCACCCAAAAAGGCTGAGGATGACGATAATAACGACAGCCTGACTCCATTCCGGAGGGAGGGCCTCAATACGCAAATCACGCAAGATAGAAGAGAGGGTAAGCAGCAAAGGCAATGTAGGCAGAATAATAACGAATTCAACAATACGTTGAATCAAGTTATCTACCCATTTACCAAAATAACCAGATACTGCACCGAGAAACATCCCTACAGTCTCTTGCACAAATACCACAGTAAAGGCAATGAATAGGGATAATCGTCCAGCAACCAACAACCGATAAAGAACATCACGCCCTAATTCATCTGTTCCTAAGGGGTGTGCTGACGTAGGAGCCGCATTTCGCGCCGCTAAATCTTGTGTATCACGGGCATAATTAAGGTATTCACCCTTAGAAACATTATAGTAAGTGCGATGCTCCATAATGATGGGAGCAACAATCACTAACAAAATTAGCATGACAAGTAGAATCAAACTGGCCGTCGCCAAGCGGTGTCGTCGTAATCGCTTCCAATAAGTCACCAACAGGCGTTCTGGCTTATCCGTCAACAATGCTTCTGCCTGAAGGGCATCCACATCAATTTCTGCTACAGACATACTTTTTCTCCTTCAAGAATTAACCTCAAGGGACTGAACTTGCCCAGAGATTGTATGTTACTTAATCGAAGCGAATTCTCGGATCAACGATGGTATAAAGAATATCGCCAACCAATGTTGCAATGACGACCAAAATAGCTGAAATAAACAAGATAGCCATGACAATCGGCCAGTCATCACGGTTGAGTGAATCAATGAACAACCTACCCATGCCTGGATAGTTGAAAATAGTCTCTGTCAGAATAGCACCACTAAAAATGCCAGGGATTTGGAAAACCACGATGGTGATCAATGGAATTAAGGCATTGCGTGCGGCATGTTTTACAATCACGGCACGCTCGCGTAAGCCTTTTGCACGTGCCGTGCGCACATAATCTTGGCGCAGCACTTCAAGCATAGAAGAACGCATAAACCGGCTCCACCCTGCCAAATAAAGTAAAGTCAAAACGGTTACCGGGAGAAATAGATGGGCGATGCGATCAGCGAGTGATCTCGGCTGGATATTCAAAACATCTTGCAAGCTGCCCGGCGTTACCCGTGTCGTAAAAACATCTCCCGTGGGGAAGTATGGCAACCCCCATTCTTTAAACTTCAGACCAAAGAGAATGATCATCAACAAGCCAAACCAAAAGACGGGCATGGCAATACCAAAAAAGCTAAAGGTGGTTACAGCATAATCCAGCTTTGAATACTGCTTCACGGCCGAAATCATGCCAATTGGTATAGCAACAATCAATGAAATGACTGTAACGCTGCTCATGAGGATAACGGTGTTCTGTACACGAGAACCGATCACAGATGTAACTGTTTGCCCCCTGGCAAGTGACCAAGATTGCCCCCAATCCCAGCGAATCACGCCGCGACGGCATGGGGATATACCATCTCCATCCCATTCGGCATTGGTCCCTCCCACATTTTTACAAGTAGGAGATTGGAAATCTACCCACGTACCCGTATCCCACATTTTGTCGGCTGGGCCTGGATTGCCTATCGTTGCTCCTACCTCATCTACCCAATCTTCACCGAGCAACCACGTTAGATAAGCAAGATAAAAGGGTTTATTCAACCCAAGCATGGCTTCCAGACGGGCTATATCTTCTGGGCTAAACCGGGATTTTGCATCGGCCGCCAGATTCAGCCCTGACAAAGGGCCACCGGGAACGGCATTCAACAACGCAAAAATGGCTATTGTGGCGACAATGACCACAATCACCATTTGAAATCCGCGTCGAATCAAATAATTTGTCACTTACACACCTCCACACAATATCGACTTGTCTGATGACGGTTATAGTTATCGGTTATGCTGTCAATTACCTATAAAAGCAGATAACTATTCAGGTTCTTCAAGAAACCAGGTTGGTGAAAAATCTGGCTTCTGACTGCATAGTTACAAGAATAGTTCTATTGAAGTCAGACAAAGGGAATAGGATTGTTAAATTACGCTCAACAGAATAAGGCTTTTGCAGAAAGCAAAAATTACCCATTCCCCATTACCGATTACAGGGAATTGACTCCTGTTTACCGATACTACTTTTTGTGGCGTATACCATATTAATGATGCATTAAAATGAAGTGGGGGGATTGTACCAAAGCAAATGGGGCAACGCCAGAAAAAGCAGAGGACAGAATAATGAGAAAAAGTGGGTTAAAAAAAGTGGCAGTGCCGAAGCACTGCCACTTTTTGAGTAAGCACTTATGGCTTAGTGTTGAATGTCGATTTCGTAAATGTTGTACAGTTCAGAGTTCTGTGTCGGGTCAACACCGAAATTGACGATTTCTGGACGGGCCGCAGCTACCTTCAAGCGCAAGAACAACGGGATAACCGGAACGTTCTCGGAGAAGATAATCTGTGCTTCTTTGTGGCCCATTTCATACCCTTCTGTACCAGGCAGAGAACCGATTGCTAACTGGCAAGCTGCATCGAACTCAGCATTTGACCAACCAGCTTCGTTTTGACCACCCCAGTCACTTGGATATGGATCGCTACCATCTTCGTTTACATCTTCTGGCGGGCCAGGAATGTTCCAACCGCCGTAGAGGTTACAGGATGGTTCGACACCAGTTAACCAGGCAAATTCACCCAGGTCGAAGCGACGGCCGAAGAGCACGCCCTCAGGACCATCAGCAAACCATTCGCTGGAAGGCAGGTAATACAGTTCAATGTCAATACCACAGGCAAGCATGTTTTCTTTGAAGATTTGGGTCAATTGCTGACGCATTTCATTACCGGTGGTGGTACCGAGTGTCACTTTGAAGGGAGTGCCATCCCAGGAGGCAGGATCGCTATTGTTGGCAGCAACGTTAGCCGAGTAATATTCACGGATGCCATCGCCATCGCTGTCAATGAAACCAATCTCGTCGAGAAGGGCATTGGCTGCGTCTACATCATAGGGCCATTCGGTCAATCCTTCGGGATAGAGCGGGTGGACGCTGGGGATGTAGGTCTGGATAACTTCGGAACGGCCGTATAGGATATTGTCAACCATGCTCTGGCGATCGGTACACATCGTCATTGCCTGACGGACACGTGCATCCTCGAACCAGTCTGGACGGGTGTCAGCATACTCGCCATATGGATCGATACCAAAGTCAATGTGTTCGTAAACGGTACCAGTCTGGAAGTAAGGAACCAACAGACCATTGGCTTCCGCTTCAATCAAGAACGGTGCTTCACCAGCGCTCAAAGCATCTTGCGTACCAATGTCACATTGGCCGGAGAGCAACTGAGCAACCAACTGATTCGTGTCAGGGATGAACTTGAAGGTAACGCTATCCAGATAGGGCAACCCTTCATCGGCACGATAGTAGTATTCATTCTTTTCCAAAACAATGCTGTCACCAGCAACCCAGTCAACGATACGGAACGGGCCATCGCCAATGGGCAGACGGGAAACATCTTCTGCTTCCAACAGCTCAGCAGCGGTGTAGCCACCCCATGCATGACGTGGGTATGGAGCATAGAAGTTCACGAAGTAGGTGGAGTCCATGTAACCGGGAAGACCTGTCCAACGTACAGAAAGGTCACCAGTTGCTTCGTAGCTGGCGGTACGCTCGTAAACGTATTTGGCAGTTGGTGTATCAGGATCACCGACTAACTCAAAGCCGTAAACGGAGTCATCTGCTGTCACAGGGGTGCCATCAGACCAGACAGTGGGCAGCATGGTGAAATCAACAGCCAGCTGATTCATCATGACTGCGTTGCCATCGAAAGCTACTTCCTCACCAGCGGAATTCTCAACGGTGACGCCTTCGCCCCAAGCCACAACGGTGTCGGTTACGTCACGAACCATGTCGCCAGGTTGCACTTCCACTTCGTTGATCACAGCATCGCCATCGGCCAAGCTGGGGATCTTCTCCAGGCCATCAGCCTGGTAAGCAAAGGAAAGGTTGGTGATGTAGTTGGTGAAGACGGCGTGTTGCACAGCGCGTGCAGCCAACATACTTCCACCCAAAGGATACATGGTATCCGGTTCCTGAGCCTGGCAGACGATCAAGTCTTTTGGCCCTTCGACCATCTCTTCTTCAGCTTCTACTTGAACCGTGACGGTTTCGACGACAGTCTCGGTGACAACACGGGTCACTTCCACGGCCTCGCCGGCCACTTCCACGGTTTCGGTAACAACACGGGTCACTTCCACAGTGACGGTTTCTGTCTGGGGCTGGCAAGCCGCCAAAACGACTGCACCCAACATGACAAACAAGGCTACAAGCGCCCAACGTTTCATGTTCATAATTAAATCTTCCTCCTCAGAAGGTTAAATAAGGGTTTTACAGGTTTCACAACAAATTTCAGTCTACTTGTGCGGTAATCCGCTATTGATATAAACATTAAATTCGACCTATCACCTCCCTGCTAATTAGTTTGATGAATACCCCTAAAACAAAAACCACGAGACGTGATGCAACACAAGGCGCACCTATGCTCGTGGCTCTATACACATCATTTTATTCTTAATCTGAGGTTGATGCGCCAGATTCAGGATAATCATCTCCTCTTCTTCACCTAATCAATGCAACTTTTATGGTTGCTGCTCCACAGTATAAGGGTGAGTATGTAATGTCACCCTACTTCAAGCAAATGGGATTATAAGACGATTGCAAACGAATGTCAAATAAGGGGCAAAAAAGGGGCAAATAGGGGGTGTCTGGCAAACGGAAACCGTGAACAGGCCATTTCTGGCTGCATGGTGAATGATGTAATGAACGGCTACAGTTTGTCAGGATTGATGCCAGCGGCATGGAGGACGGCAAGAACAGGGGGAGCTTGCAAGAAACAGGTCTTCAAGTGTGGGTCCACGAGCGGTTCGGCTGTTTGGCGGATGAATTCAGCGGCAATTTGTAGATGGACAGCAGCGATGGCTTTGTCGGCAATGATGTTGCTCATAATGGCATGGAGTTTCCATAAACCGCCACGATCCATCGTAGATTGTGCCGCCAACATAGCTTTGTTTAGTTCAATGACTGCTTCGGCTTGCTGTCCGCGCAAAAAGTTTAGTTCGCCTTGCGCCAGGGCAGCCAGGGCATGGTACCGATCTGTGTCTAGTATCTGTGCTGTTTCGTTTAATTCATGCACCAACGATTCGGCCTGTGTCAATTCTTCGTGTTGAAAGTAAGCACGAGCCAGATGATACAGCGTTAG
>JACKBV010000020.1 GCA_020634315.1 Ardenticatenaceae bacterium
CATGTACTCTTCATAGCGCAGTTCGTTTTTCTGAATGAGCGCCAATTTTGCTTGTAACTTTTGGTTGAACTCCTCTAGCAGTTCCGCGCCTAAATAAATAGAGCTGACGAGATTTTGCTGCCGTCCTTGCTTGCCGGTGAGTGCCCAGGGTGGGCGCTGGCGCAGTTCGCGCATCGGGGGCAGTTCGGCCGGTTCCATCATTTGCCCCAGCGAGCCATCGGCGATGACAAAGGCCAGTGTGCGGTATTTGTCAGCCAGGTCAAAGGCGAGCACGGTCAGGTCAATCGCTTCCTGAATGGTGGATGGCGCTAAGACAATGGGGTGAAAATCACCATGACCGGCAGATTTGGCGACCTGGTTGTAATCAGCCTGGGAGGGTTGAATATTGCCCAGACCTGGGCCGCCACGAATCACATCTACAATGACGACCGGCACTTCGGAACCGGCGATGTAGCTCAGCCCTTCCTGCATCAAGCTGATGCCGGGGCTGCTAGAGGATGTCATGACGCGTACACCGGCAGCGGCAGCGCCATAAACCATGTTGATGGCCGCTACTTCGCTTTCTGCTTGCAAAAAAGTGCGGTTTAGTTCTGGCATGCGTGCGGACATGTGCTCTAGTAGCTCTGTTTGTGGCGTGATGGGGTAGCCGAAATATGCTTCGCACCCGGCACGCACGGCCGCTTCGGCGATGGCGACATTTCCTTTTAGGAGTTGTTTGCTCATGCGATTGCTGCCTCCTTCACCAATGTGTGGCTGGGCGCAACGGCCGCGCGGGGAGCGGGGGCGTCGCGGTACACGGTGATACAGCCATCGGGGCAGACTACAGCGCACAAAGCACAGCCGGTACATTCATGTTTGGGGTCAACCAGCATGGCAGGACGATACCCTTTGGCATTGAAATAATTGCCCAGGTTGATCACATCTTGTGGGCAGGCTTCTAAACAAAGCTCACACCCTTTACACCGATCTACGTCTATTACTATTCGACCAGTTGCCATTTAATGAACCTCCGTTATCAGTGGGAATGGGATATATAGTGTGCAGCCATCACAAAGGCGGAAAACGCAAAAAAACAAAGTGGACAAAGAAGCAAAACCTTTTTGCTTCTGTTGTTTCTTCGTGTCTTTGCGGTAAAAATTTTTGTGAGTCAGGCCGATGTGCGGTTGCATGTTTCACGAATATTTGGAAAACTGCTGCGGGGGAAATCGGCATAAAATCCGGTTTCCGAGTTGCTGATTGCGTATGATTTCAGTATCGCAGAAAACGGCCGTTCCTTATAGTGATGAATGGCATGGTTTAAGATGAGGAATGTCACATAACAGGGCGATTTGTATAAGAATGTTATGAGAAGGTGGCGAAAACTGTTAATGATGCATACTAAGTTGGGGAATTTGGTTAATTTTGCAAACTAGGCGTATTGCGCATTACGTATTGCGTATGGCCCTCTGATTACGCAATACGCAATACGCAATATCCACACCCTCTACCAAGTCCCAAAAGCTTACCTTGCGTTTTATTCTCGATAAAGGATGACAATAAATCGCTTGGGACCATGTACGCCAATTGCCATTGTTTGCTCGATGTCGGCTGTTTTGCTGGGGCCGCTGATGAAGGTCATGGCGGCGGGCAGCGTGCCATTGGCGAGGTGTGTGTTTTTGTGGGTGGCGGTGAAGGTGAAGAGGTCGGTGGTGAGGCGACTGGTGGGCAGCAGGACGATGTGTACGGGAGGGAATAAGGTCGCCACACGGCTTTGCGCGGAGCCGCTGTGGATGACGACGGAGCCGGTTTCGGCAATGGCGGCGATGCCGCTGCTGAGGCCGACATCGGCGTAGGTGCAGAATTCGCGTAAATCGCCGGCCGTTTCGCCGACGATGTGCCACTGGAGGTGCGGCCAGCGTGTGGGCAAGTTGAGGTCGGCAATGGGAGCTTCGTTGTTGGCGACGACGCGCTGTGCGCCCAATTCGGCCAGGATTGCGCCGAGTTGGGCGGTGGCGCCTTCCAGGTTGGGCGCGAGGTGGGGTTCGCCATGAACGGCCGTTAACGCCGTCACAAACTGCTCTGCCAAATCATTAAACCCCTGGCGCGACTGCCACGTTGTGGGTTGTGCTAAAGCACGATTGTTACTTTGCAGGCGGGTTAAAATTGTTGTTCTCGTCCTCATTGCCGTTTCCCTGTGAGTGTATGCTGCGTTTAATAATTTCAGGCCATAGCGCTTCTGAACCAAATTTTAGAATAGCAAACAAGTACAAAATACCGCCAGCAAAACAGATTATCAGAGTGACAAGCAAATTTTGCTCGCCGGTTCTTGTTGTCCATATAGAAAGCGGGAATATAAAAAAATTTTATACTTCCCCATCACGCCACAGATCGTGGAAGGATTTCTTTGCTAAGGCGGGCAACGGCCGTTCCCCACCAGGATTAAATCGTTCAGGGAGAGCGAGTTTGCCATTTTTGAGCAACGGCCGTTGCCCCACTCGTCCCATTCCCATGAGCAGCGCCCACACCCGCTCGCTGCGCATAGCCAGAGAGACACTCCCTTCCAAAACAGCCTCCGACCCGTGTGCAATGCCTTGCGTCACTAAATCGGCGCGTAGTTCCAGCAGCATTCGTGGCAGGTCAATGCGTGCCGGGCAGACATCCTGGCATGCGCCGCAGAGCGAACTGGCGTGCGGCAGTGCGGGGTATTTGTCCAGGCCAAAGAGCAGCGGGCTGATGACCGCGCCAATCGGGCCGCTGTACGGGCTGCCATAAGCGTGTCCACCCGCTTCGCGGTATACCGGGCAGACGTTGAGGCACGCGCCGCAGCGAATGCATTGCAGCACTTCTTCGTATTTGGAGCCGACGAGAGGGGAACGGCCGTTATCCAGCAACACCACATGCACTTCCTCCGGCCCATCGGGGTCGGGCAGCCCATCGAGGGCTGCCGTTCGCTTTGGCCCGGTGATGACCGTGGTGTAAATGCTCATGGGCTGCCCGGTGGCGCTGCGAGCCAGCAGGCTGAGCCAGACGGCCGCGTCGTCCCAGGTTGGCGCGATTTTTTCGATGCCGATGATGGCGACATGTACGCGAGGAGCCGTTGTCACCATACGGCCGTTTCCTTCATTGGTCACCAGCACCACACTGCCCGTCTCTGCCACCGCCAGATTGCCGCCGCTGATCCCCATTCCCGCCGCCAAAAATTGCTCACGCAGCATTCGCCGTGCTTCGGCCGTCAATGCCGGGATGTCCGCCGCCGATTGCGGCCGACCTGACTCGCGCTCAAACAGCTCGGCCACCTGCTCCTTTGTTTTGTGGATGGCGGGGGCGATGATGTGCGAAGGTGGCTCCTCGGCTAACTGAATAATCCATTCGCCCAAATCTGTTTCCACCGGGCGCACGCCCGCTTTTGCCAAGGCTGCGTTCAGGTGGATTTCCTCCGTTGCCATAGATTTGCTTTTGGTGGCTAACGTTACGCCGTGCCGCTGCGCAATTTCGGTGACGATGGCACACGCTTCGGCCCCATCTTGTGCCCAATGAACGTGTGTGCCAACGGCCGTTGCCTGCCGCTCAAAAGTTTGCAAATGCTCTGCCAGATTAGCCAGCGTCGCCGCGCGTATCGCCTTGAAATGGTCGCGTAGTTCATCGGCCCAGGGGATGGCCGCCAGCGCCGCTTGCCGCGCTGTGGCAAAGCGACCGGTTGCCCCATCCAACGCCTGTTGCAGGCGCACATCTTCAAGCGCAATGGTGGCACGTTCGCGGAATTGTGCTGTCGTTGTCGTCATCTGTTTTTACTCCATTGACCACGGTTTACCGGTGATTGCTTCTTCGAGCGCCACCGCCAGATGTTTAATTTGAATGGTGTCGTCATTGCGCCGCATGCCGCGCATTTGCATCAGGCAGCCGGGGTCGGCGGTGATGAGGGTGGTGGCGCTTGTGGCGCGTCCCTGGCGTAATTTTTCGGCCGTCATGGCGTTGCTCACTTCCGGCAGGCGAATGGAAAAAACACCGCCAAAACCGCAGCAGCGGTCTGCTTCCTCCATTTCTGCAATCGTGTAGCCGACCGCTTGCAGCAGGCGGCGTGGTTCGTCGTGCAGGCCGAGGATGCGATTCATGTGGCAGGAATCATGGTAGGTGACGGTTTCTTGACAATTAGCGGTGCTTTGTCTCCAGTCGTCGCTTTCCAGTTTGCAGAGGAATTCGCTTAATTCGAAGGTTTTAGCGGCGAGGCGACGAGCGGCATAATACCAGCGTGGATTGTCTTGCAGCAAATGTGGATATTCGACGCGGATCATGCCGGTGCAGGAGCCGCCAGGAATGACGATGGCCTCGTATGGTTCCAGAATTTCGATGGTGCGCTGCGCCAAAGGCAGCGCTTGTGCGCGAAAGCCGCTGTTGAAGAAGGGTTGCCCGCAGCAAGTTTGGGCCATGGGGAATTCGACGGTGAACCCGGCACGGCGCAGCAAACGCGTGGTTGCCACACCTATTTCCGGCATGATCTGGTCTACCATGCAAGTGACGAATAGGGCGATGCGGTTAGCAGTCATCGTGGTTATTCCTTCTGCATTGCGCGTGTGGATGAGTTGGCAGCATTGTTGGGCAAGGGTTTGTTCGCGACGGCAAGAGCGGTGACAAGTTCGCTTTGGGCGACGTGTACACGTAAAATATTCATGCGTTGATTATAGCTCGCTTTAGGTGTTTGCAGGAGAGATGGTAATCATGACTTGGAACCCAACTTTTCAAACAACGGCCGTTGGTAGTTTTCCGCATCGGAACGGCCGTTTCCTGAGCCAAAAACTCGCTTCACTGCTTGATGTCCCTGCCTGGCCGCAGCTGCCACGCCGCGATTTTCGCGAGAACATGTACGTGCAGTACAGCGCCCATTTGCCAGGGGTCAAACTTGATGAAGCCAACGAGAAAATCTGGTTTGAGACGAGCGGCGATTTAAGCGAGGCATTGGAACAATTCTACACTCCTTACTTGAGCGATGATGTCGATGCGTTCGCCTTGCCACCCGCTTATACAACCGGCTTGGCGGCGATGCTAGACACATTGCGCACAACGCCCGGCGACTGGGCGAAGGGGCATGTGACCGGCCCAATCAGCTTTGGCCTCACCGTCACCGACCAGGATTTGCGTGCTGCGCTGTACGACGAGATGCTGGCCGATCCCATTGTCAAAAATATGGCGATGAATGCGCGTTGGCAGGTGCGGCAGCTGCAAACTGTGCGTCCCAAGACGATCATTTTCGTGGATGAGCCGTATATGGCGGCATTTGGCTCGGCATTTATCGCCTTGCAGCGTGAACAGGTGGTGGCGATGTTGGATGAGGTGTTTACGGCCGTTCAGCAAGAAGGTGCGCTGGCCGGGGTTCATTGCTGCGCCAATACCGATTGGTCGGTGCTGCTGAGCACGCAGGTCGATATCCTCAATCTGGACGCTTACGGCTACCTGGAAAATCTGGCGCTTTACCCGGCGGAACTGCGCACATTTTTGGATCGGGGCGGCATTGTGGCATGGGGCATTGTGCCCAACAATGAGCTGGTGCATGAGGTGACGGCGCAAGGGCTGGCGCAAAAACTACGTGCCGGATTGTCGTTAATCGAAGCCAAGGCAAAGGGGCGCGGTGTGCGCATTTTGGCCGATGAATTGGCCGAGCGCAGCCTGATCACCACAAGCTGTGGCATGGGTTCGACAACAGAGGATGTGGCCGACCGCGCTCTGGCGCTGCTGGTGGAGACAAGCAGCAGTTTGCAACGTGGATAGGGGCAATGGGTGCCGAATGGGCGACACCCATTGCTTCATTGGTTACGCCGGATAAAAGTAGATGTCTGTCGGCTTGAATTTGCTCAGGCGGCGGAAGCGCCCTTTAACCTTCATGCCAATCCAGTCGAGGTTGGCGGCGTTGGGGTCTACATCAATGAGCCGTGCCAGGAAAAGTGTATCTGCGCCGGGCAGTTCGATAAGCGCCAGGACAAAGGGACATTCCGGTAAAAATTCTTCGCTGCCAAAATGGCAAACGGTGAAGGCGTGGACGACGCCTTCGGGTTGAATTTCTACCCATTCGGTGTCGGCCCCGGTGTACATGTCGTGGGCACGCGGGTTGGCATAGGTGTAGCCTGTTTCTGCATCGCGGCTGGCGAGGAAACGGCCGTTTGCCAATCCCGCAAAAAAAGGCGAATCCTGGGCGTAGGAGTGCAGGTAGGTAATCTCGTAGGGCTGCTCAATGAGAATTGGCCCCATCTCTTTCAGCGCGGCCAACGCCTCTTCTGTTAGTTCGGTGGGGAATGGGACGTTGTGCAGCACGTAGCCGCCAAAGGTTTCTTCCATTTTAGGTTTTTGCGCCATCTTACACCTCCGCTTCCAAAATAGTGACCGTGACATACGTGCCGGTTCCCGCATGGCTGTGAATCGCACCGCGCCGTGCATCCGGCACTTGCAGCCGGTCGTTGTCAAAGTGCTGCGCAATCGTGCTCTGCAACTGCCAAATGGCAAACACGCCTTGCATCAAGCCGGTGGCACCCACAGGATGACCGCAAGCGATGAGGCCGCCGCTGGGGTTGACGGCGCAGATTGGCTCGTCGGCCAAATCCAGGCCATATTCCACGCCGGGCATGAAGGTTTTGCCACTGGTGGCAAAGGGGCCACCCTCGCCATAGCGGCACAAGCCCATGTCTTCGTAGGTCTGGACTTCGGAGCTGGTGTAGGCGTCGTGTAGTTCGATGAAGTCGAGTTGGTGCAGGGGGTCGGTGATGTGGGCGTGGGTGTAGGCTTGCCGGGCGGCCATGCGCCCGGCGCGGAAGGAGTGGACGCCAGGGTAACGAAAGCCGTGTTCCCAAAGGTTGGCGTAATAGGCACGGGTAACGGCCGTATCCTCGTGTGGCAGCAAATTGTGTTGGAGAAAAGTTTCGTAGCTTTGGTGAGGGCGGTCGGCCATGCGCATGGCGTCGGTGCCGCGGCCAATGCCGGTCACTTTGACCAGCGGGCGCGGGATGCTGGCTCCAGACGCTTCTAATTTAGCCAGCCCTTCTTCGCTGCAAAAAATGACGGCCGCCGCGCCATCCGACATGACGCAAATGTCGAGCCGCGTGAGAGGCCAGGCCACCATTGGGGCGGCCCGCACATCCGCAATGGTGAGGCGCTGCCGCTTTTGCGCATACGGGTTGTAAAGGGCGTTCATGTGGTTTTTCACCGAAACATGAGCCATTTGCTCCGGTGTCGTGCCAAATTCCTTCATGTGTCGCGTGACCATCATGGCATAGTAGCCGGAGTAAAAGCCGCCGACGGGGTAATCGAAGCTGACATCCGAGGCGAGGGCGATGAATTCGTTCCCTTTCCAGGTGGCGACGTGGCTCATTGTTTCAAAGCCATACGCCAGGCAGACATCCATATAGCCAGAGGCGACCGCTTTCCACGCTTCTTGAAAGCAGATGCCGCCAGTCGCTCCGCCTCCCTCGACACGATGTCCCGGTTTGGGGCAAAGGCCGAGATAATCTTGGGCCATGATGCCGGCCATAAGCTGCCGTGCGAAGTGGTCGGAGAAGTAGGAGGCAACGCTGCCATCAACAAGTTCTAGAAATTGTGGGTGGGTTAAACCAAGATCAGCCAGGGCGTCATCGTAGGCTTCTTTGACGAGACCCTGAAATGTCTTGTCGGGGCGAGCTTTGGTGAATTTGCTCACTCCACCGGATACAGCATAAACAGATCGCATGGGACACCTCCTGAGATGGGGTAAGCCGGTGAGCGGTGGGCGGTGGGCGGTGGATGGCGAGTGCGGGGGTTTACCCTTATCTCATTTGTAATGGGCAGCGATGTGATGAGCTGTGGCTTGTAAATGTTCGCGCGGGATGAATGGGCAGGGAAAAGCTCCCTGCCCGTTGTTATGGATGGGCGACGATGATTGGTAGGTAGAGGGTAAATGAATTGGGGACGATGTCATCATCATGAATGGTGACGGTGAGGGCTGCCGGGTCGGCCAGGGTGGCGTTTTGCGGCTGTTCGAGGTTGAGGATAAAGGATTCGTCGGTTTCGGGCAGGGCATCATCGAGAATGGTGATGACGAGGTGATGGCTCGTTTGCCCTGGCAGGAAGACGAGGGTGCCGCTGCTGGGGGTGTAGTCGCTGTGGGCAACGGCCGTATCATCACTGGTGGCGTAGCTGACGGTGACGGTGAAGGGGGCCGGTTGGTCGAGTGTGACGGTGATAACGGCCGTATCCTCAGTTTCGCTGACAACGGTAGTGGCAGACAGGAATTGCACGGTGGGGAGATCATTGTCTTGCACGGTGACGGTGACGGCTGCCGTTGCGAACTGGTCGTACATCGGGTCGAGGCTGGCGACGGTGTGGCTGATGGTGCTTGTGGCGGGCAGTTCGGGGACGGTGTCGTCTACGGCCGTAACCGTGACCGTTTGTGCCGTGTGCCAGGTGAGCGGCGTGAAGACGAGGCTGGCCGGTGCGGTTGTGATGGCCTCATCATGTTGGAGGGTCACGGTGACGGCGTCGGTGGGCTGGCTGCCCAGGATAACGGCGTAGCTGGCTCCCGCTTCACCTTCGACGAGGGTCAAGGTTTGCGGCGTGATGGCGACGCCTGGCTGATCATCATCGCTGATGGTGAGGGTGGCGGTGTAGGGGCTGCCGGGAAGGGCACCGACAGGATCGCTGAGGGTGAGGAACAGATTTTCGGCCAATTCTGCCTCCATGTCATCGGTGATGGCGATGGTGACGCTGAGGTGGGTTTGCAGCGGCGGGAAGGTGAGGGTAGTGGACAGAGGCGTGTAATCGCTGCCGGAAACGGCCGTGCCATCATTGGTGGCGACGGTGACGCTGATGGGAAAGGCGGCGGGGTAGGTGAGGTGGGTGGTGATAACGGCCGTGCCCACAGCTTCATGGGTCAGGTAAGTGGCGCTGCTGAACTGCACGGCTGTGCTGTCATCATTGCTGATGGTGAGCGTGGCGGTGAGGGGATCGGTCAGGATGGCTCCCTGGGCTTGCAGCAGGTGTATGATTACCGTTTCGTCTGTTTCCACAAGCGATTCATCGAGAATGGCGAGGGTGGCTGTGAAGGCGGTTTGCCCGGACGGGATGATAAGCGGGTCGGTGATGGGCGTGTAGTCGCTGCCGGAAACGGCCGTGCCATCACTGGTGGATAGGGTGATGGTGATGGGGGTGATTGGCGCGGGTGTCAGGGTCAGCGTGATGACGCCTGCGCCGCTGTTTTCGGGCGTGGCGTAGGCGGATTGGCTGAAGCCAACCAGCGGCAGGATGACGGTGCTGGTAACTTGAGCCGTGTTGTTGGCGGGATTGCTGTCTGTGCTGGTGGTCGTGATAACGGCCGTATTGGTGATGCTTTGGCTATTGAGGCCGGTGCTGATGATGCCGGTGAGGGTGATGACGCCACCGCTGCCCGGATCGAGATCGGCGATGTTCCAGGTGTAACGGCTGCCGGGGATCAGGCTGATGGCTGCGCCGCTGTGGCTGGTGATGACATGGCTGAGGGCCAGCGGGAATGGGTCATCGAGGGTGACGTTAACGGCCGTACCTGGGCCGGTGTTGCTAAAGTGCAGGGTGTAGGTGATGGCCTGACCGGGTTGGCGCGGCGTTGTGGGCGTAACCGTTTTGCTCAGGCTCAGGTCTACGGTGGGTGGTGGCGGCCAATTTTGCCAATCGGCCCAACTCTGCCAGTTAATCGCATCATTGGCGTAGGCGGTATTGTCCAGGCGGCGCAGGGAAGGGCCGGTGCCGTCTGGTTCAATGGGCCAGGGGGCCACGTCGTCGTATTCGACTTCATCGACAACGATGTAGGGTGTGGGGATGCCAAATTGGCCGGGCATTTGCAGGGAGATTAGTTCGCCGCCGTTGCTGAGGCCGCCGGGATAGGGGCCAAAAATGGGGATGGCGGCTGGTATGTTGTAGGTGGTGCGGAACAGCGATGGGGCGATCTCGGTGACAATGGCGTAGCTGTTGGCGTGGATGGCTGCGCCTTGCGGGAAGAAAAAGTCGCCCAGACCGGTGATTTGCCAGGTGCTGCTGGGAACGGCCGTATCATAGAGCGGCACTGTCTGGCTGGTGATATTGGTCAGAACCAGGAACTCGACGTTGTCCGCATCGGGATGGTACATGATCTGGCTGATGACAATGGGGCCAACCAGCGGGCCAGCATTGACTGCGCCAAAAGTCGTCTCCTTTTGCGCCGGGTAATGGGCGTCGCCGCTGCTGATCAGATACCGCCCAAAAGAGACTCCTTCTGCCGACGGGCCAAAGATGAAGCCGTGACTGTAGGTGAGGTCGTTGGAGAACAAGAATACCTCTTCTCCGGCAGAGCTGAAGGCGAAGCCCAGGTCGTTTTCATCAAATACCAGATAACCGCCGCCGCTGATGACGACGCCGTTGGCGATTTGGTAGCGAGTGGGATCGAGGAAATTATCGGTGAGATACCAATTGCTCAGGTCTACGGTGGTCGTGAGGGGGTTGTACAGTTCAACCTGATCGAGCAGGGAGCCGCTGTTTGCCAGCAGTTCATTGACCAGGATCGGGGCGGCGGTGGGGACGGGATCGTCGCTGCCGGGCGAGCCGCCAACATGGGCGCTGGCACGCCAGTTAGCCGCATCGTCGGGGTTGGGGTTGCTGTTGGGGTCGATGGGGACAAGGGAGAAGCCGAGGCCGTCGGGCGAAGCGGGCCAGGGGGAGGTGTCGTCGTAGGAAACGGCCGTAATCGGATCCCCCAGCGCATCTTGCAAGGCGATTGTCTCGCCGCCGTTGCTGAGCTGACCGGTGTAGCCAGCGGCATTGAATGGGGCAAACCCATATTTAACCTGGAAGAAAAGGGGATCGGCTGCCAGGACGATAAATGCGCCGGGCGGCAGCAGTGTGCCGACGGTGAAGGTGTAGTTGATGCCTTCGCTGAGGCGCACCAGACCGAGATCGAGGGTGAGAACGCCGGTGTTTTTCAGTTCGAGAAATTCATATTCGTCCCCTTCTGGCGGGTGATACATGATCTCGCTGATGAGCAAATCTGCTGCCAGATCGGTGGGGACGCGGAACAGGCTTTCGTGGAGGGCGCTCCATTCGCCGGTGGCCGGGTTGTAGATGCGGGCTTTGACGAGGGTGGTGTAGGGTAGGGTGAGGGTGGTGAGATTGCCGCCGTTAACGGCCGTATCCGCCGCGCCACCATAAGCGACATGTGGATCCGTGCCATCCAGAGTGTAATAAATGGTGCTCGTGAGCACATTGGGATTGGTAATGGTCAGGGTAAAGCCTGCCGTGATGTCGCCGCCATGCTGGTTAAACAGGGGCGGTTCGAGCGCAGGGAAGAGATTGGCGGCGATGAACTGCTGTTGGGCAGCGGCCGTGCGCTGTGGGAAATATGTATCCAGCAGCCATGTCTGGTGTGGCAGCCAATGGTCATCGCGTGTGTATAGTTCGTATGGGCCACTGTACCAGGGGTGTACATCGCGCCGATAGTCGCCCCAGCGGGCTGATTCGGCGACGATGGCCGTTTGCAGTTCGGCCGCAGCCAGGGCAAAGCGGTCGGCGGCTGGGCCAGGGGTAAGCGCTCCGTCGTTATAAAGATGCTGATAAACGCGGTCGGCAAAGCGCAGGCGAAATTCGGGGTTGGTGCGCAGCCGTTGGAAAAGATAGGACGGTTTGTCGTAAAGATTGACACTGATGATGTTATGGTTCACATCTTCCAAAATGCGTTCGCTGTCCCAGACAAAAAAGCGGAATTTTTCGCCAGGGGCGCGTCGCCGCGCAGCATACCAGTTGTGGTCATCCCAATCTTGATTACCGGCGTAATGGTTCAGTACGATGAAGTCAATGAAGTTATCCAGGTCAATATAGTCCAGCACTGCCTGATAATTGGCGTCAATAGACAAATTGTTGCCAGCCAGGGCGATCAGGGTGTTCCAGGCGCTGCGGTCGCCGTCTACCACTTCGCCGGAGTTGAGAACATCATATTCTTCCTTGTCGCCGCCGTAATAGGCTGCCTGAAATGAGGCGCTGGGCCGTTCTTGCATATTGTAGATGCCCCAGTAGAGGCCGTTGAGGTAGAGGTGGACATAGGTTCCGTGAATGCCAACCTGCCCCATGGCGCGTTGAGAATCGCCAGCCCAGAGGTCGCGGATATATTGGCTGCGGATGCGCTGGTCGCCGCCGGAAGAGATGTGGTTGGCGTGAATCCAACTGTTGTTGTATCCGGCACGCAAAACAAGTGTGTCGAATTCGTCGGTGGCGCTGTCGTCGAAGAGGGGGAAGGTTAGTTTGGTGGGGCCATAATCCGCCTTGAAGAGGAGGCGGAAGGAGTGTTTGGGGGAATTGCTGGGGGTGCGGCTGGCGCCCCCAAAGATGCGGATGCCGGCGTTGATCTGGAAGCCGGGCTGGCCGTCGGGGAAGATGAGTTCGACGGAAGACGGCCGTTCCCAGGTCGGGCCATCTTGCAATGGGTGGGTGTAAATGCCCGCCGACGAGCCAAACAGGTCGTCTACGTCCATGGCAATGGACAGGGTTGGCAGCGCGAGCAGGGCGTCGGTGATGACAGGCGCATAGGTGGCGCTGGTGACGATTTCCGGGTCCATGTCGTAGTCGGCAGGATAGCTTGACCAGGTGTTGGGATACCCTATAGGCGCTGTCTGATCAAGGATGTGATCGATGAAAAAGTAGGAGTTGGCGGCAATGGTGGATGGCGCAAAGCTGTTGTCTGGTGTGTAAGCGATGGCGCGGACGATGGTTGTGGTGGTGATGGATAGGGGCGTGGTGTACAACGCGCCAACTGTGGCCGATGGCGCAGTTTGATCGAGTGTGTAACGGATGACGGCCCCAGGAATGGTCGTGGTGAGGGTGAGATTGAAGGGCGCGTCGTAAAAACCGTGCGGCTGGCTGAAGGTTGGCGGCGGTGCTGTTGTGGCGAGGATTGCGGCATTGGCGGCAGCGGTGTTGTCTGTGGCGGCGAGGGGGGCGGTAACGGCCGTATCCGGTTGCAGCAGGGCAAATGTTATGACGAGCAGGCAAAGGGCCATAAAGCCGGAAAATCCCAGGCGTGATGCAGCGTGTTTAATGGGTCGATGATGTGCTTGTTTCATGGCAAGATGTTTTCCACAATGAGTTATATGTTCTCAGCCATATGGCTGGCGACTGTTGTATGAGGATTAGACCGCGTGGGCGGTTTTATGGTTACAAAATGGTTTCCATCATTTGGGCAACGGCCGTATACACGGGTGAGTCGTCGCTTAATTCAGTTAACGGCCGTCCACTAAACTCGAAAGCCGTCAGCTCCACATTGGCCGGGACAATGCCCAGCAGGGGGATGTCCATTTGCCCGATTCGCTGCTGCAATGGTTCTGGCATCTCCCCGTGCAGCCGATTGAGAATCAGATAGGTGTTTTCAATGCGAATGTCCAGCTCATGCCGAAATGAGGCAATTCGTTCGGCTGCGACAATGCCGCGCTGTGTCGGATCACTGACAACGATGAGATGCTGTACATCGCGGGTGGTGCGGCGGCTGAGATGCTCCATGCCCGCTTCGTTGTCGATGATCACATAGCGATAATTTTTGCTGATGGTGTCCACAACTTCGCGCAAATTGTGGTTAACGGCACAGTAACACCCTGGCCCTTCAGAGCGCCCCATGGCGATCAGGTCAACACGATCCCCTTCGGCAATGGCCGAGCGCACTTCATAATCAATGTAGTCGCGCTTGGTGATGCCGCCGTCGATGCTGCCCATCGCTGCCCCACCGGCCAGCAAAGATTCTTTAACTTTGCTGAGCATCCCTTCGCGGATGTCGCCGACTGTCCACTCCAAGTCCAGGCCAAGAACCATGTTCAGGTTGCTGCTGGGGTCAGCGTCAATTGCCAGGATGGCTCCGGGCTGTTTGTTTGCCAAATATTTGATGATCATGCCAGCAATGGTGGTTTTACCGACGCCACCTTTGCCTGCCAGGGCGATAGTTGTTGTCATTCTTTGTTACCTGTCAGTAGTCGGTAATCGGTGGTCGGTGGTCGGTGGTCGGTAATCGGTGGTCGGTGGTCGGTGGTCGGTAATCGGTGGTCGGTGGTCGGTAATCAGTTTCACCGTTTACCGCTTACCGCTTACCGTTTACCGTTTACCGTTTACCGTTTACCGTTTACCGCTTACCGCTTACCGCTTACCGCTTACCGTTTACCGCTTACCGTTTACCGCTTACTATCCAATAGAGCGGCCATTTGCTCTGCGGCGTGGCGCAAAGCAGGCACATGGTCATAGACGGCGATGCCGAGGCGGTCGGCTTCTTGCACGGCCATATCGGCGGGCAAGAAACCGAGCAGCGGCAGGCCGGGGCTGTTTTCGCGGAGGAAGGCGGCTTCGTCGTCGTTGCGCACTTTGTTGCCAACCAGCCAGAGCCGGGTGAGGCCGATGTCGTGGGCGAGTTTGCGAATTTGAACGGCCGTTCCCAAACTCCGCTTCGTTGGCTCCACCACCACAATCATCGCGTCCACAAAATCCACCGTCGCCCGCCCCAAATGCTCCACACCTGCATACATATCCAGCACCAACACCTCGTCGTCGCGGAAAAGCAGGTGTGTGAACAATGTTTTCAGCATGGCGCTTTCCGGGCAGATACAGCCAGAGCCACCCAAATCCACCGCGCCCATTTCCAGCAGCCGCACGCCACGATGGGTGACGCTAAACCGTTCGGGGATGTCATCGACGCGTGGGTTAAGGGTGAAAAAGCCGCCAACTGTGCCCGGCTTGGCTCCCGTGCGCTCTTCAATCAGCGCATCCATTTCTGAAATGGGGCTTAGCTTTGCTCTGAGTTCTTCGGGGAAACCGAGTGCTCCTGCCAGGCATGGCGATGGGTCGGCGTCTACGGCCAACACATCACGTCCCTGGTCGGCATACACCTGAGCCAGCAATGCCGCCAGCGTTGTTTTGCCAACGCCGCCTTTCCCGCTAATTGCTAACTTCATATTCTCTCCGCAAACAATACCAATTGCTCCGCTTGCGAAACCGAGCTTTTAGAATGAAGCATCTTTCTCAGCATTCTCACTCAACTGCCAGGCAGGTGAGTGTTTCCATGATGCCGGGAATGGGCTGGATGGCGTCGGCCAGGATACGGCCGAGATGGTTGACATCGTCAGCCTGCAAAATGGCGACCGCGTCATACGGGCCAAACGTCATATTTGCCTCGACGACGTTTTCCACGCGGCGCAGATGTCGCACGACTTCACCAACAGAACCGACACGAATGTTGATTAAAATGTATGCTTTCATTTCAGTCTCCGCTTTTCAAACTCATACTACTTTTTGTCACGCAGGAAGATGGACCAGTAAATCGCTGCCACCAGCACTGTCCCCCCGATGATGTTGCCAATTGTTACCGGCAGCAGATTGTTGATGAAAAATGCGCCCCAGGTCAGTTTGCTTAAATCCAATCCGGTTCCGGCGGTGAAAGTGGGGTCAAATGCTTTGATGAGCAAGCCCATGGGGATGAAATACATGTTGGCGACACTGTGCTCAAATCCCGCAGCGACAAAGGCTGTAATCGGAAAAATAATAGCCGCGATTTTATCAATGGTGCTGCGGGCGCTAAATGTGAGCCAGACTGCCAGGCAAACGAGTGCGTTGCACAAGATGCCGAGGGCGATGGCTTGCAGAAAACCAAGGTTGACTTTGCCATTGGCGATGCTGAGGGCGGTGGTGCCGACAGCGCCCCCGCCAAAGGTGTATTGTTTGCTGAGGAGGAGGAGAACGGCCGTTCCCACCGATCCCACAAAATTACCCACATAAACAATGACCCAGTTGCGCAGCAAATTGCGCGTGCTGACTTTGCCACTGGCCCAGGCCATGACAATCAAATTATTGCCTGTAAACAATTCCGCCCCGCCAACGATGACCAGGATGAGGCCGAGACAAAAGACAAGCCCGCTGAGCAGTTTGGCTACACCAAACGGCCAGGCAGCGGCCGTACCGGCCGTAACGGTGGTGGCAAAAATAGCGCCGAGGGCGATAAATGCCCCGGCCAAAATTGCCAGCGAAAACATGCTTAAAATGGGCGCTTCAGCTTTGCTAACACCAATGTACTCTGCCCGTCGTGCCATGTCTGCTGGCAGCAAGGCGTCAATGCGTGGTTCGTTCATTATCTTATGATGATCTCCTTTTTCCCGTGATCCTTGTTTTTTTGTCCGTGATTCATCGTTAAGTTATGGCTCACGGCTTGTGCTTCCCCTTCCCCGAATCAGTCGCCGGGTTAAGGTGCTACCTATGATAGCACAAGCATCGGTAGGAAGGTGGTGACTGGTGTTTCCATCGAAAAGGATACGGTAAGAAGGCGGAAAATCTTCATCTCCTTGCCAACAGGCGACCATCACGGCGACGTGGGGCAGCACGCGAAAGGCGTAAGCGCAATCGGCAAAAGGCAGCGGAGCGCCACCCAGCGCAACGGCCGTTTCCCCCAGCTTCTCTACCCCATTGCCAAACGCCTTCGCCAATTCATTGCCTGTGTAACCTTGAAAAGCGGCCGTGTAAAACTGCCCATCTGGCAGCTCGGTAAAGGCAATCCATTCTCTTGCCAGCGGTGTGCCGTCGGTTGTGTGCAGATAGTAGGCCAGCATCGCCTGCGTGAATGTGTCTAGCGCCTGACCGTCTGCTCCGTGCGCGGCAAAATCGGGTGGGGTGATGGTGACGGGCTGGCTCCAGATGTGCAGGTGAAAACGGCCGTTTTCCCACGTTGCGCCAGCCTTTTGCGCCAGTACAAACACATCTTGCTGGCGCAATTCTGCGTGCAGTTCTGCCACGCGTCGTGCCAGATACTCCTGTGGATTTTTCATGTGTAGTGTGACCATCGTTGTTCGCTTGGGCGTGAAGCCCATCTAAAGCGCAGGTACCTGTTCCCGTGCCAGCCCTGCTTCGGTCACAATGCGCGGCACAATTTCCTCCCAGCCCACCGCCATCAGGTGAATGCCGTTCACGCCTTGCTTGCTTTTGACAGCTTCGATGATTTCCAGCGCAATTTGCACTCCCTCTTCTTCGGCACCATCGCCGGCCGCTTCCATGCGCTTCATCACCTTGTCTGGCACAAACACGCCGGGCACATCTTTGTGCATGTATTGCGCCATTTTCAAGTTTTTCAACGGCGTCACGCCAATTAAGATGTACACCTTGTCTAAGATGTCTCGTTTTGCCAACTCGTTCAGCCACACTTCCATGCCATCCGGGTCGTAGACGAGGTTGGTTTGGAAGAATTGTGCGCCTGCGTTGACTTTTTTGTGCTCGCGAATGGCCTGGAATTCTGGGCGCGAGGCGAAGGGCGCGGCGGCTGCGCCGAGGAAATATTGGGGTCGAAATTTCATGGAACGGCCGTCTAAATATTTCCCCTCATCCCGCATCCGGCGCAAAATCCACAGCATCTGGATCGAGTCAATGTCAACAATGTCCATGCGTCCTTGCGGGGATGGCCCCATGCGCGAATGATCGCCGGACAGGCAAAGGATGTTGCGGATGCCCATTGTGTATGCGCCCAACACTTCGGCTTGCAAGCCGGTGCGCGTGCGGTCACGGGCGGCAATTTGCATCACCGGTTCTGCCCCATGCTCCAGCGCTATTTTGCTGCACGCAATGCTCGACATGCGTGGTGTGGCTGAGGGGCAGTCGGTAAAGTTAACGGCCGTTACATACGGCTCCACCATTTCCACATTGCGGCACAACTTGCCCGTCGCCGTGGTTATCGGCGGCGCGACCTCTGTCGTCACCACAAACTCGCCCGCCTGCAAACGCCGCTCCAACTCCGATACCGGCTCATCATAGGCGGGGGCGTGATACTTTGCATCTCCTGCCCACCAATCTGGTTGGCGCACCGGCCGAAAAACCGCATCCCATGTTGTCGCCCGTTCGCCTGGGCTGTTCGAGATCAATCCCTGAGTGACACTCTTCACGCCAATCTTTTTCACCTGGCGCACCACATCTCCCCAGGTTTCTGTCCCTACTTTGTCCCAATCCAGCGGTGGCAGCACCTCTAGCAGCATCTCCTCGCGCCCCATCTTAAACGCCCGTTCGTAAATTTTGTACCAGATGCACGGCCGTGTTTCATCCACATAACAATGCTCTTCAGTAGACCCACCACAAGGGCCATTACGCGCCCCTTTCGGACACTCCATTGGGCAAATAAAGGCTGTCTCTTGTAACAAACAGTTGCCACACATGCGGCAGCCAAACAGCGGCCCTTTCACCATCCGTTCCACAGCCTCTAATGCGCGATTGCCCAAACTCTCTTTCTTAAATGGATAGTAGGGGGGCTGCCAGCGCCGCCCCGGCGTAAAAATTGGCATGGTCGCCTCCATTAACAGGGCATAGGCGGCTGGAATCTCCAACCGCCTATGCTTTCGTTATTCTTTACAGCATTGGCAATAAGTAGTCGTAAGCAGACAGCGCCGCCTTTGCGCCTTCACCAACAGCCACCAATACCTGCTCCGCATAAATGTTGGTTACATCACCGGCCGCAAACAAGCCCGGCATGTTTGTGCGACAATAGGCGTCAATAACAATACAACCCAGCTCATCCAACTCAACCAGATTCGCCACCATCTCTGAATTTGCCGCCAATGCTTTTTCGACAAAGGCACCTTCAAAGCCGATTTCTACCTGGTCGCCTGCTGGCCCCTTCACGCGCAGCCGGTTGGCAAAGCCATTGCCCAATATCTCCGTCACCTGGTAATTTTCCATGACGGTGACGTTTTTGGCGGCCAGCACTTTTTGCCCAAGTGCTGTTTCCAGCACTTTGCCGCTTGGCCCAACGATATGGACATGCTTGGCGACGACAGCCAATTCGGCGGCAGAGCGTAAGGCCAGTTCACCGTTGCCGATAACGGCCGTTTTCTTGTCAATAAACAGCGGTGCATAGCTCAGCGCCGAATAGCACAGCCCTTTCGACAAATACTCCCGTTCGCCCGGCACCTCCATAAACTTTTGCCGCGTTCCCGTGGCGACGATCACCGCGCGTGCCGCCAACTCGCCGCCACCTTTCGTGTACACCATAAACGTGCCGTCTTCCAACCGTTCAATCTTTTCCACCGGCTCCATATGCCGCGCAAATTTCAAATATTCCAACTCGCTCTTGAATTTATTGACCACCTCCGTGCCGCGAATCACCCAATGTCCTTCCATATCCGGCAGTTCCAGATGGAAGTTTGTTTTGCCACCCAAATCTTTTGACACCAACAAGACATTCAGCCGCTTGCGAATCGCATAAATAGCCGCCGTCAATCCTGCCGGACCACCACCGATAACAATCAGGTCGTACATGGTTTCCTCCAGTTTGGTAATCGGGTGTCTGTAAATCGGTAAGCAGTGAAAACCAGTTACCGATTACCGCTCACCGCTCACCCTTCACTCCTCAGGTGCTTCCGCAATATACCCTTTCTCCATCATCAACTGCGTCAGGCGACGGGAACGGCCGATAATCTCGTTGGCATGTTCATACAATTCATTGTAGCTCTTGGCGATCCGTGCCACACCCTGCTCTTGGGCTTTCATGCCCACCGCTGCTGCTTCACGGGGGAACACATCCCAATCATCCATGGTTGGCAAAATGTGCTCCTCATCCAGATTTTCGATGTGATCAGCGAGCGCTTTCGCTGCCGCAAAGCACATCTCATCCGTAATCGTGCTGGCGCGAACATCCAGCGCACCCCGGAAAATGCCGGGGAAGCCCAGCGAATTGTTCACCTGATTGGGGAAGTCGGAACGACCGGTGGCAACAACGGCCGCGCCTGCGGCTTTTGCTTCCCACGGCCAGATTTCCGGCACCGGGTTAGCACAGGCAAAGAGAATGGCATCATCGTTCATGCGCTCCACCCATTCTGGCAGAATTGTGCCGGGGCCAGGCTTAGAAAGCGCAATGACCACATCCGCCCCTTCCATGGCTTCAGGGATGCCCCCTTCAATTAAATCGCCATTGGTTGTCTGGCATAAGCGCCACTTGTCCACATATTCGTGCTTGCGCAGTTCCAAATCCTTGCGATGTGGCCCAAGCGTGCCCTTGCTGTCCACCATGATGCACTTCGACGGGTCTGCGCCCCAGCCAAAAATGAGCCGTGAACAAGCCACGTTGGACGCGCCACTGCCAACAAAGACGATGCGCACATCCTCCATCTTCTTGCCCACCACTTTTAAGGCGTTGATCAAACCCGCCAGGGTGACGGTCGCTGTGCCTTGTTGGTCATCGTGCCAGACAGGAATCTCCGCCTTTTCACGCAGCGTATCCAAAATGCGGAAGCATTTCGGCTGGGAGATGTCTTCCAGGTTCACACCGCCGAAACCGGGTTGCAGCATCAGCACCGTCTCGATGATTTTGTCTGGGTCTTTTGTGTCTAGCATGATGGGAACGGCATCAACACCCCCCAAGTATTTGTAGAGCAGCGCTTTCCCTTCCATAACGGGGAGGCCCGCCTTTGGCCCAATGTCACCCAAACCCAAGACACGTGTTCCATCGCTCACAACAATGACTGTGTTCCACTTATTGGTATATTCATAAACCAGTTCCGGATTTGCATTGATGGCTTTGCAAGGTGCGGCGACGCCAGGAGTGTACCAGATGGCAAAGTCATTAAAGTCGCGGACGGTGCATTTGAGCACTGTCTCTACCTTACCCCGATAAAACGGATGCAGGCGCATAGCATCTGCTGACGGCTTCTTGGCTTTTGCCAAAAGCTCGTCAATGTTGATCTCTTTCTCTTTATACATTTTGGCTCTCCTGAAAATTGCCTCCCGGAGGTTCATTCCATGAGATGGGCGCTTCACTGAAAACCTCCGGGAGATTGGTTTTCACTGTTTTTGCGGCGCGGCATCTCATGGAACCCGCTGTTCAAATAGGTTCGTGGGTGGGTTAGGGGCAGGTTTGCAAGTTTGCTTGTTCGCTCGCTCACTCGCTCATTTACACCCCTGATTACACAGCCAACTCCTGCTGCAAATAGGAGTCGGCATAAATCACTTTGTTCAATAAAATTTGCACCGTTTTCCAGACAGCGACTTGTTCCGGGTCAGACATGTCTACATCGTCCATCTGCAACTCTTCCATACCGGCAACACGATCATGCAGTGTGAGGTAAAGGCGACCCAGGGCGGTGCTGTCGTCGCGTTCTTCGACAATGCGAATGGCCTCTTTCAAATGGTTGTCGAATGGATCGGCAATCATCATTTGCAGACCGGCGCCCATGAGCATCACGCCGTACACGCGGTTGATGAGTGGGCGATTGGCGTGTGGCACGGCATTGGAGACATTCGACAGCCCAACCGAAATGGCTGGCGGTGGATCCCAGGCAAATTGAATGGTGCGCACAGCTTCGATCAGCTCCGGGCAATATTCCTGACAGCCGGACACGGTTAACACCAATGGGTCTATGATCAGGTCTTCGATGGGCAGCCCAACTTCCAGGGCGCGTGGGATTAGTTTTTCGAGGGCGATGGTGACGCGTTCGTCGGCGCTGACGGGAATGCCGCTTTTGCCCATTGTCAGGGCGACGAGGCGCGTATTGTACTGTTTTGCCAGTAAGGGTACTTTTTCCAGCCGTTCTTCTTCGGCGGAGGTGGAGTTGATGATGGGCTGGGCTTTGGTCACTTTCTTTAGCCCGGCTTCGATGCCCAAAATGTTGGTGCTGTCGAAGCTGAGGGGAACATCGACGACGGCTTCGACGGTTTCGACCATCCAGGGGAAGATTTCTTCCCAATCTTTTTTGCGTGGCCCCAGATTCAGGTCAAGGACTTGTGCGCCAGCTTCGACTTGTTTCACGGCTAAATCTTGGAAAAAGCGTGCGTCTTTTTCTTTTAATGCATCTTTGACACGTTGTGAAATGATATGAATGTTTTCGCCAATAATGTACATAGGGTCTCTCCTTATGGTGGAAGTTGGCGATTAGAGGTTGGCCTGTATCTGCGGCTGCTTTCTAATCGCTAGTCTCCAATAACGCCATACATTTGATCGGGCGCCAGCACACTCGCAAACTGATCGCGCAAGGTTTTGCGGGCGGTGTAGCAAAGGTGACAGGCGTCTACGTAGCCGGGGTCGTGTGTCAGTTGGTAGGTGGTGACGAGTTGTGCGGGGCCACCCGCGAGGAGTTCGCGTACGATGGGGTAGGTTTGTGGGTCGTAGTCGGCGAGGATGTCGGCTAACGGCCGTTCCCAGACATTGCCCATCACCAACCCCTGACACAAGTGTAAATAGCCAAAGGGATCGAGGTGAATGCGCTGTGGATCAGCCAGGTCTTCGTGGGGGCAGGCGGTAAAGCTGTGCCAGGGAGAACGAGGCTGCCCGTTCACCAGATTAATGGCGGCTCGCCCACGATACATCACTTCTGCGGGGTCTGTTAAGGCGATTAGTCCGGCATTGAGCAGCATGTCTTGGGCAACTTGGATGGCGGCGTGGTTGAGGGGAGAAACGGCCGTTTCCCCATGAAACGGGTCGCAAGAAATCTCCAACCTATCCAAACCGGCGTGTACCAGACATTCCAGCCAGGTACGTGCATCATCCTTGTTCGTTGCCCAATACCCATTTGTCACCACACTGGTGGCAAACCCCAGGTTGTGCGCTCGCGTAACAGCCTTAACCAGCACCGGGTAATAGACGAACGATTCACCCCCTTCAAAATAAAATTCATCAATGTAACCGGCAGCCAATGCTTGTTGAAAAACCTCTTCAAGTTGCTCCAGGGTGAAGACACCTGACTGCTGCGGGCTGCCCCAAACAAAACAATGATCGCACTCGTAGTTGCAGCGATAGGTTAACAACACATGGAGGCTGTTTAATTTCATGATAAACCTCCTTCGTAAATCGGATTGTTCATCCGATAGTCGGATTAGCAATCCGACCTACGATTATGAGGGTCAACGACAGTTGGTGTCGTCTTCTTCAAAAAAGCCTCCCGGAGGTTCGTCTCATGCGGCGAGCCTGCCATTGCTAACCTCCGGGAGGTTGGCTTTCATTCGTGGTGATGCGCCACGCTCATGAACTTTCCTGTGCCAGCGCTGCGGCTACCGAAGGAAAGCGGTGTAAATCGGTGTGCGGCAGAAACAGCGCCGACGTAAATGCTTCATAAAAAGAATTGTCGGCCGACAGCTCAACATACGTCATGCGGCCAGCAATATCGGCAATGCGTGCCCGTGCCTGCTGATCAATCAAGGCCAGATAAGCTCCCAACACAGAGGTGTTGCCTAAAAAGTGAAACTGTTCCCACGGCAAGTCTGGCAGCAAGCCAATCTGCACAGCCTTTTCCACATTGATATATTTGCCGAACGACCCGCCAATTAACACACGTTCTATCGCTTCCAGGGGGAAGCCAATGCTGGTTGCCAAGACGCTAAATCCGGCATAGATGGCGGCTTTGGCGCGGAGCAGATTGTCAATGTCCACTCGTGTGATCACAATGTCTTTTCCGCTTTGCGTCTCGCTGCCCCAGGCAATGACATATTCTGGCCCATGCTCGCCCAGCCGGGTGCGTGTCGTCGGCAAGGTCAAATTCACATTGCCGCCTTTGTCTACAATGCCGGTGAGGAACATTTCCGCCAACAGTGAAATGAGGCCGCTGCCGCATAAACCGCGCGGTTTTACTTCGCCAATGACACGATAGGCGGGTTCGTATGTGTCATTGTTGATCCAGATTTCTTCGATGGCACCGCGTGTGGCACGCATGCCATCAAGCACACCGGCTCCCTCAAAGGCGGGGCCAGCGGAGCAGGCACAGGTGACAAGCCAGTCGTGTGACCCCAAGACGATCTCGCCATTGGTGCCGACATCCATGAAGAGGCTGGTGATGTCGCTGTCGTCCATGCTGGAGGAAAGCACTCCGGCGCTGATGTCTGCCCCGACATAGCTGGCAACGCCGGGAATGCAGTCAATGAGGGCGGCGGGGTGGATGTCCAGGCCGATTTCGGCAGCGGTGAGGGTTGGCGGTTGGTTAACGGCCGTTACAAATGGACTCAAGCGAATACTCTCGGCCGGTATGCCTAGCAGCAGGTGAATCATGGTGCTGTTGCCGGTGATCGTCGCCTTGACAACCGACGATTGGCGATTAGCAACGGCCGATTTTTGACAAACACGCTCGATAAGCGTGTTAATGCTGCTCAGCACCAATTCCTGCATCTCATTGCTGCCGCCATTTTTGCTGGCGTAGATGATGCGGCTGATCACATCTTCCCCGCGCTGAATTTGCCGGTTGTACTCGGAGGCTTGTGCCAGCACTTGCCCCGTCAGCAAATTCACCAGCCACACCGTCACGGTGGTTGTGCCGATGTCGATGGCAAGGCCATGCAACGGCACATCAACATGACCGGGCAGCAGGTCGATGAGGATGGGGGAGGGGGTTGGTTCGGTATGCAAAACGGCCGTTACGCGCCAATCATCCTGCCGTAAAATGCGCCCCATCTTACGCAGCAAAGCCAGCGAAATTTGTGGCGATTCAATGCCGCCATCCTGACGCAGCGCCCGCTGTAAACGGTTCCAATCATCAGTCTGATCATCCATGCTGGGCGGGGTAAGCGTGAGGTAAAGGCGGCGAATGGGCTGGGCCGTCAGCGGATCGTAGCCAGCGGGTATTGTGACTTCGGCCGCGGTGCGGTCGGTGGTCAGGCGGCGCTCAAGCTGTTCCTGCGGTGGCACATGGATGGCTACATCTTCTTCCACCACAGATTGGCAGGCCAGGGCGTACCCCTGCGCGACATCTTCAGCCGATAACCGCAATGTGCTGCGCCGCCGCACCGTGCCCGCAGTGACTTGCACAGCGCAGCGACCACAGCGCCCCTGTCCGCCACAAGGCTGATTGAGGGCAACATCTGCCAGACGCGCGGCCTCTGTGAGCAATGTGCCGGTGGGTACCGCAACAGCTTTTTCTGTGACATCAAATGTAACAGTGTGCTCAGCCATTTTTGGGTAAGCGGTGCATAGAAGGGTTAAATTGCCTGTTTGAGAAAAGCGGGCAAATCAACCGCTTCGCGCGGGCCGACGCGAACTTGCCAATCGGGTAATTCTTCTTCCAGTTCACCAGACAATACAGCCACATGTCCGGGCAAAACCAGCCGCTTCTCATTGATTTTGTCCGGAACGTTGAAGCGTTTCACATCTTTGGCGATGCGCTCGGCGTCAAATTTGCCTGCCGCCCATGCGGTGAGCACGCTCATGCCTTCGGCATCGCAGACCAGCAGCCAGGCGGGCAATCCGGCGCTCTCCACTTCGTTGGCGACGCTGAAATAGGTGATAGAGAAGTTGGTCGTTACGAGCAGGGGGGCGGCGGGGCCGGGGTCGTTGATCTCGTATAGACCGGGCTGTACCTGGATGGGCTTTTGCGGGTCTGTGTAGATGTTTTCGCGCAGCACCAGCAGTGGATAGACATTTTCCGGGCTAAAGTGATCGAGGACGACAAAGCTGCTGTATTTGCCGATGGCTTGTGCCGCCAGCATGATTTCCATATCCGGGTCGCCGACATCGCCGGGGAAGCTGAGAATGGGGTAGCCAAGGTCGCGGAAGGTTTTCTTGAGGGCCATGCGCCGCGCGGTGGTGTTGGCGGTGAGGGTGCCATGCAGGCTGCGCTGTGCGGGTGCTAGGACGATGTCATCTACGCCCGCACCTTTGATTTTGACGGCGAGGTCAACCATTTCATCTATTGTGGCTGCTTGCACGGCCAAGGCGGCTTTGTGTGTTTTAGCGAGTGCCGCCATGCTTTCCCAATTGGCGGCGGTGGCGTGTGCCAGCAGCAGTTTGCCATCATTGAGTTTGTCCAGCCCGGCTTGCAAGGTGTCAACTTCGCCAACGAGGATGAGGGGGAGATGGCTGACGGCGCGTACGGCCGTTACCGCTCCCACGAAGTCACCGCCATTGGCCTGCACGGTAATGCCGCCCATTTTGAGTTCAATGCCGACGTAATCGACACTGTATTGGTCAACGGCCGTTACCTTTTCCTTGATCGCCTCTACCGCTTCCGTGTCGTACACACGCACAAACAATCCTGGTTGGCTAAAGAAGCGTTTTTCATGGCGGAACAGCACCACCTCATTGCCCGCCTTCACCTGATAGCCATTCGAGCTAAGGGTGATGGGGCGCACGGGCGGAGCCGATGCCTCCGATAACTGTGCCTTTGACTCTTCGCTGACATGTGGGCAAAGGGATAATTCGACTTGCTTGGCGGCCAATTTCATTGCAAATGCCAGGCAGGTGGGGAAGCCGCAATCTTTGCAGTTTGTTTGCGGCAGCATTTTGTAGATTTGTATACCTGAAAGAGCCATGTTTCTCTCCGTTTTCGGTAAGCGATTCGTGGTGATTGGTAATCGGTAAGTGATGAACGCTTCACCGCTTACCGATTACTGTTGACTGCTTACCGCTTATTGTGTCATAAGGTCTGCAATTGCCTGCCGCGTCCGCTTGACGCTGCTGGGATGGCGCAAAACAACGATATTTGCCCCAGACTCAACCAGCATCACGGCCGTAATGGTTTCCCAATTGATGGCGCGATCCGGCCAATTGCCCCATTCTGTCGGCACGCCTTCGCCGACTTTGGACTCTTTTGTCTTCCAGCACTCTTCACCGGGGGTCACCAGCATCGGCAGTTGTGTCATGCCATCCCCTTGCAGGGCGGCCAGCCGCAGGCGTTCCATGACTGAGTAGCCATACTCAAAGCCATAGCCCAGTGCGCCGGTGGTGGGATCCATGATGATGCGATCCATTGGCATGCCCATGTCGCTGATGAGGATGTTGAGCTGCTTTGCCAGGTTCACGTCCATGGCTGTGCGTGCCGAGACGAGATGGCCGTTTGCCATTGCTCCGGCAACGATGGTGCGATAGTTTTTGTCTTCGCACACACCGAGCAGCAGCCGTTCGCCTTTGGTTGCTTCGGCGATGGGGACGAGTAGTTCGTTGTCTTTGTCGGCTTGTCCGGGGCCAATGACGACGAGGGGAAGGCCGGTGGCGGCAAGGACGGATTTGACAGTGGTAACGGCCGTTGCCACCGTGTCATTCAAAGACAGCGTCAGGTAAATCAAATCCGCGCCAGCCTTCTCTGCTGCCTGTGCCCATTTTGCCGGATCACCGAGCACATCGCCCCATGCCTCTTGCAGCAGCGGCGACCAATCCGTCGGCTTTTGTGACTTCACCTCGATGGCAACCACCGGCGTATGGGGCATCTGCCCTTCGAAGTGCATGAAAGGCATGGCCGTTTCGCCGCCGACAGTGATTGTTTTGTGGCGCGTGCCACCATCGGCCGCCGTCGCACCAAGCGTGATTTCGCGTACCTTGCCTGCCCACTTTTCTTTCAACAATGGGGTTTGGGTTCCCGCAGCCAGCCAGGGTTCATCAGCTTTTAGCGCCTTTTGCGGCGCAGGTGGTGGGGTTGGTTTTGCCTCGACCTTGGCCACGACCGGTTCCGGCGCTTTAGCGACAATCGGTTCCGCCGCTTTCGCCACGACCGGTTCTGGCGCTTTGGTGACAACTGGTGGCGCAGCGGGTGTGGGCACAACAGTTGGCGTGGGGAGAGCGACCGGAGCGCCGCCCAATGCCGACAATGCTGCTTGCAGCGCATTCCGCAGCGTGTCTACCGCTTCCGCCGGACTGCTGGGCTGTTGGGCGCGTGCCTGTCCCAGTAGTTCTGCCTGCCGCAGCGCCTCTTGCGCGGCTTGCTGCAAGGCTTGCGCCTGCCGCAAAGCGGCCGCTTGTGCCGCTGCCAGCAAATCGGTCTGTGATTGCGGCGCGACGGGAGTTGGCGGTTGCAGATCGGGGATTGGGGCCGGTTCTGGCAATGGTTTTACCGCTTCGATGACAGGGGGTTGTTCAGCTTTCACCGGCTCCGGCTCTGGTGCAGGTGACGGTGTTACTTCGGCTACCTCGTCTATCTCTGCGTTTTCGCCGTTTTGGGCGGTGAATTCTTTTTGCATGGCGGCTTCGACAACGGCCGTTGCCTGGGCCATCACATCTTCATCGCGTTCTGCTTCCGGTACGGCTCGTTCGCGTGTGGCCGGAACCATCGTGCCCATTTCCAGCACCGGGTGCTTCTTCTCTTTTAGCCACACTTCCAGCTCTTCTACGGTGGTCACGCTGCTGCTGTCGGCAATGCACTCAAGCAGGTTGGGGATGCCTTCGCGTTGGGCAACGGCACGCAGTTCGTCGGCCATGCTCTCTTTCAGGTTGCGGCTCATCCAGACGATGCGCTTGAAGCCGCCATCTGCCGAGATGAACTTGGGGCTGAGCAGGTAATATTTGCCGACGCCCATTACACCGGGGGTTTGTACACCGCCGCCAGCCATCCCGGCCAATGTGCTGAACTTCATGCCGGCCGGGGTCATGCCTGTATCCTCGCGGCTGACGACCATGACGCCTTCGACTTCGGGGATGTACATGACGATGCACTCGAAGCAGCCGCACGCTGTCATTGGATTTTCCATGATGGAGTACATGGAGACTTCTTCGATGACGCCATGCGAACCGACTTTGGCATAATCCAGTGTGCCGCTCCAGTAGCCGCTTTTTTCGTCGAGCAGTTTGCCGAGTTTGATGGGCTGATTGGGGCCGGTGGGATTGATGCTGTAGCTGGCTTTGCAGTCGAGCCAGTTGTATGCGCCGCACAAGCCCAGGCGCTCTGGGCTGACGATGCACACATGGTCGGGGGCAAAGCTTTGGCAGAGGGTGCAGGAGTAGAATTCGTTAACGGCCGTATCCGTCAAATCTGCCAGCCGTTCATTGCGGTACGTGTACGCCTCGCGTGCCTTGTCCAGCATCTCCGCCACCGTATCTGGCTCCGTGTAAATCGTCACCTGCACCTTGTCCACAATTGCGCCAAAGTCAGCATGGAAGCGGGCGTGCAAAATCTTGCCAAAATGCGTCAGGTCAAATCCTTTGTCCGCCGCCCCTTGCGAGACGCGAATCCAGGCGATGTCACGCTGCCCGATGTGTTGAATGCCCGACGCCCCATTGACAAAGTAATGAATTTGGCGCTCCAACACCGGCTCGAAATCTTTTTGCATCTGGCGTCCGGCTACCTCAACGACAATGCCCATGTCCATCGCGCCTTTGTCTGGCACATTGCTGAAATCCGGGCCGACGATCTCGATTTTGCCGTCTACCACTTTGTCCATCGAGGCCATATGCAAGAACTCGAAGCAGCGGGAGTTCTTGCCGCCAAATTCCACGCGCATGTCGTTTTTGCGCACCACTTCGCCTTCAAAGGCAGAGCCGTAGGGCACGGGCACGGGCACTTCGGCCAGTTTAATCTTCACGCCGCGAATTTCGATGCACTTTTGTACCAGCCGTTCGGCGCGTTCCAGGTCGTCTGTTCCATCAATTTCGTTCCAGGGCATGGAGACGACGTGTTCATATTGGGTGACACCGGTGGGCAAAATTTCTGGAATGACTGTGTCGGCAATGACGGGGAAGCCAAAGTTGATGGCGCCCGCTGCTGCCGCATATTTCAGGTCATCCACTTCGCCCAATGCCAGCACAAAGGCGAAAACGCGTTCGCGGTTGTAGAGCAAAATATCGCGGGCTTGCCCCGCTTTGAGGCCGCCAAAGGTGAGGGCGGAGCGGGTGGCAAAGCCGAGGGCGTAGATGGCGCTGAGGGTGTCGGTGCCAAAGGGGACGGTGTAGGTGTCGTAGCCGAGTTCGACCCCTTCTTCGTGCAGTTGGTGGATGATGGAACGGCCGTTTACATTCCCCGACAAAAAAGTGAGAATGTTGCGCTTTTGCAATTCACGCACCAACTTGACCGCCACCTCGTTAGACTTGGCACAGCCCACAATCGCCGCGAAACCGGGCATACGGCCGTCTACCAGCTGAATACCCCACGAGCGCAGTTGAATATCATCAATCGGCCCATTCAAATGACCGATAAGGCCATCGCCATTGTTGCTATAAGCGGTGCCGCCCGCCAGTTCAAACCCAGGCATTGGTTCTGGCTGCAAGCCATAAATAAAGCGCACCGCTTCAATCACTTCGGCCGCAATCAGCGTCGACATACCACTATCGAGCGTTTCGCCCAGGTAAGGCGTCCAATGCTTCTTTGACGGCAGCGGGTGCAGCAGTTCGCTGGCGTGTGCCAGTGCCGGGCGTAATTCGCCCAACGTCTCCACCTTTTCGCCTGTCATCCCATAAATTAACGGCAAATAGTATGCCGTGTTCGGAAATGCAACCGGTGTATCCGGGCCTTTCTCGCGCAGCGCCTTGTCCAGCATCGCTTCCGCTTCCGCTACCAGCGCATTTGCCCCGCGAATTGCCCTTGTTGCAATGTATCGAGACATAATTTCCTCCATCAGTATGCGGCAGACGGTACCGATAACCGTTTACCGAATACCGTTCACCGTTTACCGTTTACCGCTTAATCTGCCGCTACGCCGTACAAAGCCTCTCGCTGTTGGCGGAAAGGCAGCTCTTCCAGTTCTAGCATCCGCGCATCGCCGCTCGCCCCGAATTTTTCCGGGTCGTAAACGGGCAGACCCAGGTCGGCGCGTTTTTTGTCAATGTGGGTCAATGTCTTGGCAATCATCTCATCCGGGTCGGGAATAAATTCCATTTTGCCGCCGTACAGCTTCTCCCAGCCGGCGCTGATAAACTGCGCTACCAGGTCGCTGTCCGCTACGCGGTCGGGCATCCCGCTGACCGGCGAGGAGCCACCAAAGATGACGTAAGCCCCTGATGCCACGCAGTAGGTGCCAATGGAAAGCGCTTTTTCGCTCATCCATTCGGGGGCCAGGCCAACGGCGGGAATCTGGTCGATGTCGTCACCCAGGCCGCCATCTTCTACCATTTGTGTCAAGACGGTGAGGATGCGGGTGTTGTCTACGCAAGACCCCATGTGCAGCACGGGCGGGATGCCAACGGCTTCGCACACTTCGCGCAAGCCGGGGCCAACTCTGTCCAGCCCTGCTTCGCCAAGCAGCAAACCCAGTTTGGCGCTGGCAATGGCTCCGCAGCCTGTCTCGACCACCAATACGTCTTGCTTGAGCAGTTCGCGGGTGACGTAGGTGTGCAGGTAGTCATGGCGGCTGCGCGGATTGTTGCAGCCCACGATAGCGGCTACACCCCGGATACGGCCGTTCATGATCGCATCATTCAACGGCCGGAACGACGCACGGTAGCTGCCACCCAACATATAATTGATGTACTCATGCGAAAAGCCCGGAATCAAATCCTCGCGCACATCCGGGATTTTCGTTTCCCCACGATTGGCAAAATTATCAATTGCCGCGCGTAAGATATCCTTGGCTACAGTTAGCGCCCGGTGTTCATCAAATTCGATGTGCGTCGCCCCCTTAATCTTCACTTTGGGCGATGTCGTAATAATTTTCGTGTGGAAATTCTCCGCCAGTCCGACCAGGGCCTGCATAATGCACTGCACATCCACCACCATCGCTTCCACAGCGCCAGTGAGAATGGCAAGTTCTTGCTGCAAAAAGTTACCGGCGGCGGGGACGCCCTGGCGCATCAAAATCTCATTGGCTGTACAACAAATACCGGAGAGATTAACGCCTTTGGCTCCCGCTTTCTTGGCATACTCGATGATGTCTGGCGCTTGCGACGCGGCGACAATCATTTCGCTCAAGGTTGGTTCATGCCCATGAACCACGACATTGACCATGTCATCTTTCAACACGCCCAGGTTTGCCTGTCCCAAAATAGGCGCGGGCGTACCAAAAAGAATGTCCGAAATGTCAGTGGCGATCAGACTGCCGCCCCAACCATCTGCCAACGCAGTACGCACCGCGTGCTGCATAATGTGCTCCGGGTCCTGGTCATCGCCAATATGCGTGCGATGAAGCGCTTCCACCGTTTCACGGTCAACGCCACGCGGAGCAACCCCTGTTTCATGCCAAATTTTTTGCCGTTTTGCCGGTGCGCGTTTGAGCAGCGCGATTTCGCCCTTTTGCTGCCCAAATTGGGCAATGTACAGGTCTGCCAAATCATTAGCGATTTCATTGGGGGTACGCCCTTCAGTTGCGATGTCGTAGTAAGCGGCCACGTTGCGCAGCTTGGCTACATCGCGAATGTAGTACCCTTCCGCTTCGCCATTGGCGGCTGCCTTGAGGATGAAGGCCATATCACGCCCATGGTCAGAGTGGGCGGCGGCTCCGGCCGCGATGGAGCGAATCAAGTTGCGGGCCTGGATGGTGTCTATGGTGGCCCCACAAATGCCGGTCTGCCCATCTTTGGTCAGGCGGCAAGGCCCCATGCCACAAATTTTGCAGCACATACCCGCAGAGCCAATATTGCAAGGAGCCATGTCGTCGGCGCGGGTGAAGGCTGTGCCAACCCCGATTTCGTCGGCGCGGATCAACATTTGCTGCGCGGCAGGGTCTATGCTGTATTCCTCGATGTCGCGTTTCTTTTTAGCCATGAGTTACCTCCTCTTCTTCGACCATTTTGATTGGCCCCATGCCGGGACAGGGCCATAACGGCCGTCCCACAAATGGCAATTTCTGGGCAAAACTAATGGTTTGCCCGGTTTGGGCGTAGGCTGCGGTATGACGGAAAAACGCGGGCTGATCAGCCGTTTTTTCGGTTGCCGGCGCACCGGTTTCAGCCGGGATAATGAGTTCTCCCAGATAACCTGCCTCTTCTAATTTTGTTTCGATTGTGTTGGGGGGGAGTTTTGCGGGGTCATATTGCACTTCAATAATTTGGAAGCTGCTGCTGGCGTAAACGTCCAGCACCCCATCCATTTCCAATAAAAGATTCCGAACTGCCAGTACATGATGGTCACCAAACATTTTTGGGACGTTTAACGACAAGGTCTGCATAAACTTGCCTCCTCTAAAAAACAACAGGCGAGGACATACATGCCTCGCCTATAAATAACTGTTAATGATTGCAAATGACATCGCCATAATGCGCATATTGCCTCAACAGCACAGCTGTTTGCTGATTATGGAGTTGTAATAGGGCTTTTCGATCTTTGCCAATGTCGGGTGGGATTGATGTTTCATTACGGGGAAAAACGACAACATCAACCCATACATTAGTAAAGATCTGAACTCTTATAATATTGAGTAGAGAGGGGGGTAGGTCAAGTGACGGTTACATGCTTTCCGTATGACAAATGTCACAAGTTCGCAGGATCTCTTCTTTGCGCAATGGCGCCATGGTGCAGCACGATAATTTCATCCATTTTCTCCAGGCCAACCAAATGGTGGGTGATGAGCAGCAAACTGCGTTTGGCTGAGAGCTTGAAAATAGTCTCTAAAATGCGCTGCTCTGTTTGCCGGTCAAGGTTGGCGGTTGGTTCGTCCAGAATCAGGATGGGCGCGTTGTGCAAAAGGGCACGGGCGATAGCCAGCCGCTGTCGCTGTCCTCCGCTGAGCTGCATGCCATGTTCCCCTATCTCTGTGTCGTATCCTTGGGGCAGCTGCATGATGAAATCATGGATGTCGGCGGCTTGGGCGGCGGCTTCGATGTCGGCGCGGCTGGCCTGGGGGCGTGCTAAGCGCAAATTGTCCCAAATGGTGCTGTTAAAAAGATAGGTGTCTTGGGCAATGACGCTGAACTGTTGGCGCACGCTGTCGGGTGTGAGTGTGTGAATGTCACGGCCGTTTATCTGAACACTCCCCGCGTCATACTCCCAAAAGCGCAGCAGCAGGTTGACCAGCGTTGATTTGCCCGCGCCGCTGGGGCCGATGATGGCTATTTTTTTGCCCGGCGGCAAATCCAGGGAGAAGTCGTGCAGGGCAAATGGGGGCACGGCGCTGTCCATCGCTGTGGTAGAAACTGGATACGTGAAGGTGAGATTCTTGATGGTGAGATGAGGTAGCGTGGTGTCGGGAAGTGGCCGCGGCTGCTCATGGGCCGGCGGTGATGAATCTTTTTGATTGGCTACTGTGAAAAGGCGCTGGGCGGCGGCCAGGCTGCTGCTGAGCTGTTGTGCCGCTAACGGCAGGGGCTGCACGGCTTCAAAGGCGGCAAGGGTCATCAGGGCTAACCCGGCAAGGTGGACGCCGTTGATTTGACCCTGGTTGACGAGGGGGATGGCAAGGGAAACGGCCGTCCACACCCCAAATTGAGCCAAAAATTCCCCCAGCACAACGTGCAAGCCATGAATCCAGGCAAAGCGGCGCTGGATGCGTGCCAATTGTGCATTGCTCACTGCCACTTGCTGTGCTGTACGCTGCGTTTGCCCATAAGCTTGCAAATCCGCCATGCCTTGAATGCCATCAAGCAGTTGGTTCTGCAAGATGCTTCGCGTAACGATTAAGTCATTGCCTAACTGCCGACTGCTAAAATGAACAAAAAGTGGCAGCGCCACGCCATTGGCAAGCAAGAGCAATAGCAAAACCAGGGCCAATTGTGGCGCATAGCGGCTCATCATCCAGGTGATGCTGACTGTGATCACGGCGGCAACCAACATCGGCCCCACCACACGCACATAAAATTCTTGCAGGGTCTCGATGTCGCTGACAATGCGATTGAGCAAATCTCCGCTGCGGTATTGTTGTAAGCGAGCTGGGGCAAGCGGTTCGATGGCCTCGTAAAACCAGACGCGAAGCCGGGCGAGTAAGCGGAAGGTGAGGCTGTGCGAGACCAGCCGCTCTAAATAGCGAAAGACACCGCGACTGAGGCCGAAAAAACGCACGCCGACAATGGCGACGTTAAGTTCGGCAATGGAGGGCTGCAAAGCGGCGGCGGAGATGAGATAGGCGGATGTGCCCATCAAGCCAATGCTGCTGCCGATGGTCAGCGCCCCAAGCAACACCGCCAGGCTGACCCAATCGGGATAAGGGCGCAAAAAGGAAAGCAAGGTGCGCAAGGTGGTCAATGTGCTGGCATCGTTTGTTGGGGCATCATATGCGGCCGTTGGCACACTGTAATCCATTGGCGGGCTTTCCGTGCTGGTTTCCCATTTGCTGCGTGCCTCTTTGCTCTCTTGTCGCTTTTCTATGCTGACGACACGGCCGTTTTCCACACTCACCACTTTGTCAGCAATGGCAATGGTTTGGGGGCGGTGGGCGATGATGAGGGCGGTACGGCCGTGCAGCAGGGCGGCGGTCGCGGTCAGCAGGTCGGCGGCGGTGGCAGCATCTAGATGGGCAGTTGGTTCATCGAGAATGAGCAGCGGCGCGTCCATGAGGAATGCGCGTGCCAGGGCGACGCGCTGCGCCTGCCCGCCGCTGAGGCGTGCGCCCCGTTCGCCAATGACGGTTTCATAGCCGGCAGGCAAAGTGGTGATGAAATCATGGATGTGTGCCTGCCGGGCGGCGGCGATCATGGCTTCGTCGGTCGCTTCTGGCTTGCCCAGGCGGATGTTGTTGGCGAGGGTGTCGTGAAAGAGAAACGGCCGTTGCGCAACCCAGGCTGTGAGTGGCCGATCCTCAGGCTGAACGTGACCGCTGTCCGGCTGCACGAAGCCGAGCAGCAAACTGGCAATCGTGCTTTTGCCCGCGCCGTTGGGGCCAACCAAAGCCACAATCTCCCCTGGTTCAATGGTAAACGAGACGCCATGCAGCGCCGGGCGGTCGCCTTGTTGGTACGCCACATGCACATCATCAAAAACAATGGCCGACTGTAAATCAGGCTGTCTGGCTGCCGCTTCATCCTTTGTGGCTAATGGCTCGCGCCCTAACAAGGCGAAAATCTGCCTGGCTGCCGCTGTGCCATCCATGCCTGCATGAAACCGCTGCCCTAACATGCGCAGCGGCAGATAAAACTCCGGGGCCAAAATGAGGATGAAGAGCGCTTCTTGAAAGGGAATCCCGCCATGCAGCAGGCGCAGGCCAATGGCGACGGCGATGATGGCGACGCTGAGAGTGGACAGCAGTTCCAGCACCAGTGCAGAAAGAAATGCGATGCGCAGCACGCTGAGAGTGGCATCGCGGAAACGGTCGGTGATGTTGGCGATATTATTGGCTTGCCGTTTGCTTTGCCCCAGCATTTTCAGCGTGGTTAGCCCTTGCAGCACATCGAGAAAGTGGGCGCTCATGCGGCTGAGCAAGCCCCACTGCCGTTTGGTTAAGGTTTCCGCATAGCGGCCGATTAGCACCATGAACAAGGGCATCAGCGGCGCGGTCAGCAGCAGTACCAACCCGGAGAGCCAGTCGGTGGGGAAGATGGCAATGAGAATGGCGAGGGGAACGAGCGCGGCGACGAAGAGTTGTGGCAGATATTGGCTGAAATAGGCTTCGAGGGCATCGACGTGGGTGGTGAGAACGGCCGTTAATTCCCCCGCTCTTTCTCCCACCGCCTGCACCGGCCCCAACGCCTGCACATGGGCAAACAACCGATTGCGCAAATCTTCTTTAATTGTGGCCGCAATCTGGTTGGCCGCGACTTCACGCCCCCCGCCAATCAGGGCGCGTGCTAGCAGCAACAGCAGCAGCGCCCGCAACAGACCCTGCACATCAGCCAGGGCTGCTCCTTGCAAAAAAACCTGGTTGACAATGCGACTGAGCCAATAGGCTTGCAAAATGGTCGCCCCACCACCTAGCACACTAAACAAAATAGTGAGCCAGAGGGTGAGGCGACTTCGCGTGGCCTCATGCCAGAGGGGGCGGCTGAACATGGGCAGTCGAAATGAGAGACTGGAGATTGGCGATCATCGCCAATCTCCAACCCTTATTTAATACTCCAACACCGACTTCTCTGTGATGCGCTGCCGGAAAACCCAATAGCTCCAGCCCTGATAGATGAGCACAAAGGGCACAAGCGTGAGGGCGACGATGGTCATCACCCTGAGCGTGTATGGGCTAGAGGAGGCATTGTAAATGGTGAGGCTAAAGTCCGCGCTGGTGCTGGAAACCATCACACGCGGGAAGAGAATCTCAAACAGAGAGATGACGGAGAGGCTGATGGCAACGGCCGTCATCGTAAAAGCCCATCCCTGGCGCTGCTGGTTAAAGAATGCGCCCGCAGCCAAAATCGCCAAAGCCGCGCCCACAGGAATCATACCGGGGTTGATGCCTAATTGTGCTGTAATGTCGGTGGACAGGTAAGTGGCGATAACCAGGGCAATGATAAATGCGGCACTAACTGGCCCTGCTTTTTTAATCAAGCTAATGGCACTGTCATGCAATTTACCTGTGGTTTTCAGGCTGAGGAAAAGCCCTCCGTAAACGGTGAAAATGACAACACTGGTCAACCCGGCAATGAGTGCGTAGGGGTTGAGTAAATTGAAAAAACCACCTGTGTAGGTCATGTTGGCGTCAATGGGCACGCCTTTGACGATGTTGGCGAAGGCTACGCCCAGCAGCAGCGGCGGCAGCAGCGAACCAACAAAAATGGCCCAATCCCAGGTTTTACGCCAGAGGGGGTTCTCATCTTTGCTGCGAAATTCAAATGCAACGCCGCGAATGATGAGCGCGACCAACAGCAAAAACAGTGGCAGGTAAAAGCCGCTGAACATGGTGGCATACCAATGTGGAAAAGCGGCGAAAGACGCGCCACCGGCCGTTAACAGCCAAACTTCATTGCCATCCCAGTGGGGGCCAATGGTGTTGATGATCATACGCCGTGTCTTGTCATCCTTGCCCAGAATTGGCAATAGAATGCCCACGCCAAAGTCGAATCCTTCTAACACGAAGAAGCCGACGTATAAAACTGTAATGAGGATAAACCAAAGTGTGTTTAGATCCATTTTTTGCCTCCGTTGTCGGTAAACGGTTATCAGTAATCGGTGAGCGGTAGACGCAAGCCACTTGCGGTAAACGCAAGCCACTTACTGTTTACTGCATTTAGTCTCCTGCTAATGAGATAGCGGCTTCGCCTGATTTTTGGGACAGTGGCTTGCTGGAGTTTTTTCTCGCGTACTTCACTAGCAAGTAAAGGTCGGCGACCATGAGCACACCATAAAGCAGCGTGAACCCAATGAGGGTTGTCCACAATGCCCCTATGCCAACATTAATCGAAACGGCATCTTCCATTTTCATCAGGCCGTAGACGACCCAGGGAGCACGGCCGAGTTCGGTGAGCAGCCAGCCAGTTGTGTTCGCCAGATACGGCAGCGCAATCAGGTAGGGGAAGAATTTGAGTAAGCGCGGCGATTTGCTGCCTACTTCTTCACCCATGGTGAGGAAGAGCGCATAAATAGCGGCCAGCAGCATTAACATGCCCGCGCCAACCATCAGGCGGAAACTCCAATAGCTAACGGCGACAGGGGGGACGTAATTGCCGGGGCCATATTGGGCCGTAAATTCTTCCTGCAATTCGTTGATGCCTTTTACTGTGCCGTTGAGCTGGTTGTAGGCCAACAGGCTGAGCAGGCGCGGGATACGAATGGCAAAAACATCACGCCGTTCTTTTTCATTGCCAACGGTGAAGAGTGACATCGCCGCAGGGCTTTCTGTGTCCCACAGCGCTTCGGCGGCGGCCATTTTCATTGGCTGCGTTTCGACCATGTGCTGCGCCTGGCTGTGTCCGGTCATGATGACGCCAATGACGGCGAGTGTGCCGATGATGGCGGCGATTTGGAAGGAGCGGCGATGCATGTCATGGTTGGAAGCGGCACGCAGCAGGTGAAAAGCGCTGATGCCGAGGATGAAGAAAGCGGCCGTTGACAGGCCGCTGGAGACGACGTGCGGGAATTGTGTCCAGATGTTGGGGTTCAAAATAAGGGCAAAGAAATCGTTCATTTGGGCACGGCCGTTTATAATCTCATACCCCACTGGCTGCTGCATAAAGGAGTTGGCGATGAGAATCCACAGCGCCGAGAGGTTGGAGGAAATGGCGACGAGCCAGATGGCCGTGGCATGCACTTTTTTCGAGAGCTTGTCCCAGCCAAAAATCCAGACACCGAGGAAAGTCGATTCCAGGAAAAAGGCCAGCAGCGCCTCAATTGCCAGGGGAGCGCCAAAAATGTCGCCGACATAACGGGAATATTCAGACCAGTTCATGCCAAACTGGAATTCCTGCACAATGCCGGTGACAACGCCCATGGCAAAGTTGATGATGAACAGCTTGCCCCAGAACTTTGTCATCTGTTTGTACACGTCCTGGCCGGATTGCACATACAATGTTTCCATGATGGCGACCAGGATTGACAGACCTAAAGTGAGGGGAACAAAGAAAAAGTGATAGACAGTAGTGACGGCGAATTGTAATCGCGCCAGCGTTAGGGCATCCATACACAACCTCCTTGCATGTGTTGTCTGCAATTGGCTACATGCGCAGCATATAGCACGCTTGATGGGTTGGAATCTAGAATTTGGGAGGTGTTAAGTTGGGATAGTTTGCTTTACGTGGGCAAAACAAATTTGGCTCCCCAAATTCTTAAACATCCGTTTGTGGAGTATTTTAGTCCAATTTAGGGGTGGGGGTAGTGAAGAATGTCATTCAATTAACATGACATTGGCAAGGTTTTGGGGGTTAGGAGATGGGAAGTTGGTTGGGCGCGGTGCGTTTTTTGTGGAAAACGGCCGTTGCGCCTTGCGTGATGCGCACAATATTTTGCACGTAAATATCCAGGTTCATCTGTTCTTCAACCATTTGCCGCGCGTTTGCTGCCAGCCGCTGCTGCTGCTGCTGATTGTGCCACAAGCCTAAAATCTGTTCGCGTAAATGGGTGCTGTCGTGCGGCGCGGCAAAAAGCCCTGTTTCATCAGCACGCAGGTAGTCATCAATGCCGGCCGTTTGTGTGACGACAAGCGGTTTTGCCATAGCCATCGCTTCCAGCACGCTGTTGACGCCAGCGGCATAATCGACGTTGTTTAACGGGATGACGACCATGCGTGCCCTGGCATATAAATCGCGCAGTTCCAGATAAGACAATCGTTTGGTGACATAAGTGACGTTAGCGGCCGTTTCCGTTCTCACCTGATGCGATGACCAGGGACTTTTTGCCAAAATAACCACACGTATATCAGTATCTTCCAGGGCTTGCGTTAAGGTCGGGTAATCTCGCTGCTCCATGCCCACAGCCAAGATATAGTCATCCACAGGCTTGTTTTGCGGGCAAAAGAAGAGATGATCTACTTTGTCATAGATAAAATCGACTTGTTCTTTGGTAAACCCCAATCTTGTGACAGCATACTCTGCCTGCGGGCGGCACACACTAATGATGTGATGAAACTGATGATGCAGCGGCCAGGTTCTAAACAAACTTGTTTTCAAGCCAGATGATAATTTATGCGCAATGACCACATGCGGAACCGGCACACGCTTAAAATAAGACAGCATCGCCAGGGGAATTGCCAGCTTTTCTGAGGTAGACAAGACGCTGTTGTAACGAGATATGTGCTGGCTGGCGAGAAACGCTGCCAGTAGATCGATTTTCAACCGTTTATCAATACGGCGCACAAATGAGAAGAACGGTGTGTGGTGATGGTTGGTACAACAAAGCTCCCCCCCTAAAAAACGAACAATTTCCTCATAATCCTGACGAGGCCGCTCGAAAAGGGCAGTTTTTGGGTTAAGGGCGACATAGTCGCCCACCAGGACTAACGGTATTTGCATATAACATTTCCAATACTGCCCGGATATTGATTCCCTGGACTGTAATGTAGAGCATTATGGCGGCAGATTCTTACTGCATAAATAACGGCGAACCATTATTTTGTGAATAGCGTATTTGTCCTGCTCTAGTTATGGTGTTGTGTTTGTCAACTCAAGCAGCCGTTGCAAATCCTGTCCCAAGGCTTCTAATTCGGCTCCATAGGTACTCCAATCGCCGGTGCGTTGCGCCGCTTCGGCGGCAGCAAAATGGGCATTGGCGGATTGAACCAACTCATCGACAGTAGCGTTTTCCCCAGTCGGTGTTGTCACCGGCGTGGTTGATTCGCCTGTTGTTGGGGTGCTCTCTTCTGTGGTCACTTCCAGACTGGCAACGGCCGGTGCGTCTTGAATCAAGGCAAGTAACGCTTCGTCCAGAGTTTCGCGCATGGCGATGCGTGTGTTTGTGGCAACGATGACTCGTTTTAATTCGGGCAAAGCACTTGTGTCTGATTGCAAATAAACCGGTTCGACATAGAGGAAGCTGTCATTGACAGGGATGACAATGAGGTTGCCACGAATGACGCTGGAGCCTCGCTGATCCCACAATGAAAACTGCTGCGAAATTTCCGGTTCCTGGTCAATGCGCCCTTCCACCTGGATGGGGCCGAAGACCAACTCTTGTTTGGGGAGTTCGTACTCGACCAATTGGCCGTAATAGGGCGGATCGTTGCGGGCGGCAATCCAGGAGACCATGTTGGGTTTGTTGGCCGGTGTGAACGGCTGGATGAGCAGGAATTCTGGTTCGTCCTCGCCGGGCAAGGGCAGAATTACGTAGTATGGCTCCATGCGAATTTGTTCGCCATCGAGGATTTCGTTGGGGATGGCACGCAGGTCTTCTTGATTGTAAAAGACGCGCACATCTTGCATGTGATAGGTCAGGTATTGCTGTGCCTGCACGTTGAAGAGGTCTACCGGGTAGCGCAAATGGGTTTGCAGCCCTTCGGGCATAGCGGAGAGCGGCTGGAAAAGGCCGGGGAAGGCGTTGTTGTAAGCTTGAATGATGGGGTCTTCTGGTGCAGAAATGTAGTAGGTGACGTCGCCGTTGTAGGCATCGACGGTGATTTTGACGGCGTTGCGGATGTAGTTCAGGCCATTGAGGGGTGTGGCGTAGGGGAAACGGCCGCTTATGGTGTACCCGTCAATTACCCACACTAAACGGCCGTTCCAGGCCACAATGTACGGGTCATTGTCCAATTCCAAAAACGGCGTGATTTGCATGACACGGTTGCTGATTTCGCGGTGGAACTGCACCCGCGTCTCGCGCGTAATTTCGTCACTTAGCAGCACATTGGTATCGGCGAGGCGCAGCGCAAAAGCCAGCCGTTTCAAGCTGCTGTCCAGCGGCACACCGCCACTGCCGCTGTAACTGCTGTACACATTTTCATCTCCGCTGGGGTAGCTGAACTCCTCGCGGTCACTGCCAACAAAAACAACATCATTGGTCAGCTCGCCATAGTAAATTTCAGGCTGTTCAATTTGGATGGATATATTGCTGACAGGTGGCAGGTCTTTAATGTAAAACTCCGGTTGGCCGTCGCGTGTTACCTGGTCGACCGGATTCATCACAATGCCGTAACCATGCGTGAATTCTAGATTTTCATTGACCCAGGTGCGGTTGGGCAGCTTGATTTTGTTCAACTCGCGTGCGGCGAGCATCACTTGCCGCTGTTCGCCGTCAATGGTGTAGCGGTCAATGTCAATTTCGCTGAATTCGTAATACGGCCGTAACGCCTGCAACTGCTCGTAGGTTGATTGCAGCGGACGGTAATCCCACAGGCGCACATTGCGAAAACTAATCTCGTTGTCGCGCAAATCTTGTTGTGTCAGCTCTTCGCCATATTCAAAAACCTTCGTTTCAATTTTGTCCAGACCAAAGGCGAGCCGTGTGTAGTTGATGTTGTATTCAATGTAGGGGCTTTCGCGCACGATTTCGTTTGGTTCGACGGCGTAGCGCTGTAGCAGGCTGGGGTAGACGCTGCCCAAGATGAATGAGGTGACCAGCCACAAGGCTGCGGTGATTAGCGGCAGGCGGATGTTGGCGCGGAAGATGTTGAAGGCAATGGCAACGGCCGTTAAGCCCATCAAAACCAATTGCGCCCATAACCCATACAACGAGGCATTCATATCCGTGTAACTGGCGCCAAAGACCACGCCCCGATCCGAATAGAGTAAGTTGTAGATGTCCAGCCCATTGCTGACAGCCCACAATCCCAGGAAGAGCGCAGCTAAAACGGCCGTATGTTGGCGCATCGCCGACGTTGCCAGCGATTGCCAGCGTCCGCGCTGTATGTCTGGCAGGTAGTTGATGAGGTAGATGAAGAGGATGCCCACCAACGTGATGAACAACAGTGAACTGAACCAGCCTTGCAAAAATTCATAAACAGGCAGCGAAAACAGGTAAAAACTAATGTCTTTGCTGAAAATCGGGTCACTGCTGCCAAAGGGAACCTGATTCAGGTAAAGAATGAAATCTTCCCATTGGCTAGAGGCGGCGCTGCCAAAAACAAAGGCGAAGAACAGCCCAATCCCGTTGATCAGCCAGGCAAATCCGGGGAACTGCAAAAACTGCGGGTAAAAAGATGGCGTTGTTTTGATGGCTCGTCGCCGCGCAAAATGCCAATTGGAAAGCGTGATCGCCGCCGCCAACAAGAAGAAAATGACGAAGCTCAAAACCTGGAAGCCCCACTGCTTAAGCCAGATATCTTGATATTTTAATTCCGTGAACCACAGCCATTCGGTGTAGGTGGTGACAATCCAATTGAGGCTGAGCAGGAGCACAAAGAACAGCCCTAACAGCCAGATGATGCGATTGGGGCGTCGTGGCTGGCGTGGACGGCGTGGGAATGGGGGACGATCTTGACGGCCGTTTCCGCCGTCCCCGCCATTATTGCCATCGCCTCCATTATCTTCCTTGTTGTTGCCTAAATCCCAACCCGCATCTTCCATCGCTTTGCGGAACACTTCGGGAATTTCAAAATTATCACGGCTCATGTAATTACATCCTTCACAAATAAATGATCTACCTTCATTGTAGTAGATTTTGGCAAATTTGCCCTTAACCCGCTTTCGCTGTTAAGGGGCATTAAGGTGCAGCGGGGTTACGAAGCCCGCTTAAATCGGTCGTACAGGCGGTGCAGCCACTGCCCTATACGCAGGCGATATAACGGCCGTTGCAGCTGCTGCCACGCATCTCGCGCAACGGCCGTTTCCTGATTCTCTCCTGTCGGCGGCGCATATTGGTGAGCGGTGAACGCCGCGATCAGCCGGTCAATGGGCGGCTGCATGCGCTGCACCAACGGCCGTAAACGCGGTCGGGCGGCAAGTTGTGTCAAGTACGCTGCCAGCCCTTCGCGGAATTCGTGTGGCGTTTGCTGGGGCAATAAGGGTGCGCCTAGTTTTTCTGTTTGCTGCTGGAAACGGCCGTAAATACTCAAAATCCCTTGTGGCTGCGGCTGCCGCGCTTGCCACCACCACCAACCTGTCAGGCTTGCCCCAAGCAGCAGCACGACAGCCAGACGCCACCACGGCCACGGAGACGGCCGTTGCGCGGGCGCATCAGGAATTGGCAGCGGCCCTGATTCATAATCGGTCGGTTCATCAGCATAATAATCGCCAGCCGCAGCCGAATTTGGCTGTGGCACCTGATTTGTTGGGAAACTCCCCGTCGGCTCAAACTCCACCCAGCCATACCCGGCAAAATAAACCTCCGCCCAGGAGTGCGCGTTAATCTGGTAGATCGTTTGCACACCGCCTTCGTCCGGTGGCTGCGCCAGGAATCCGGCGGCCATGCGTGCGGGCAGCCCTACGCTGCGTGCCAGCACAACCATCGCCGACGCGTAATAATCACAATATCCCGCTTGCTGCTCAAAGAGAAAATAGGCGACAACGTCGCTGCTGGCGGGCGGTGCGGGCACATCAAGCGTGTAGGGGAACTGGCGTAAATATTGCTCAATGGCGCGTGCCTGATCATACGGATTATCGAGGTTTGCGGTGATTCTGGCGGCCAATGCGTGTACTTCGGCGGGGACGGTTGGCGGCAGGGCTGTGTAACGAGCCAAAATGGCGGGCGGCACATCGGCCGTTTGCGCGGTGCGCAGCAAATTTGCGTCATTGGTTGCCAGCAATGACGTGGCGCGAAAGGCTGGTTTTTCGCTGGTGATGCGCACCAGGTCTTCTAACCCGCGCCACAATAGATGTGTATCCTGGTCAACCGTGTAGGGAAAGCCGACGGTGTAGCGAATTGCACGCTCGTCAAACACCCAATTGACCGATTGATGAAAGGTTCGCTGCGCGGTCAATGGTGGCAGCGGGATGGGCTGGTTGGCGGCAAGCACTTCTTCTCGCTCTTCGGTGAGTGTCCAGCCATGCCCGGTGTACACTTCGTAGCTGAGGGCACGCCAATGCAGTCCGGCAACGTCACTCACGGGATAGAAACGGCCGTTTACCTCTTCCACCAATCGCGCTGTCATCACCACCGTTTCGCTCAACTCTGGCACATTGCCAATCAGATAAGCACGCGGCATGATGCCGCTGCCTCCTGGTCGCCCTGGCCCGGAGCCAGCATTGCTGCGCGGGTCTTCCACTCCGCCAAAGACACGATCCCAGGTTCTTTCAAATTGTTGTATTGTCGGCTGCTGCGCCAAATAGTGGCGAAATTTGGTGATGCTAAAGGAGGGCAGCGCCAATGACAGCGACATCAGCACAATCGCGAGACCCCCGGCATAGAGGAGCAATTCGGTGCGGATTTCGGATGAGTAATCCACATTGCCCCTTTGCCACACGCCTTCTAGCTCGATGTAATGGACGATGGCGGTTGTCAAAACGGCTAATCCAATAAACAGCCCCACCCAATAGGCGGAGCTGTTGCTGTAATAGCCATTGAGCGCCAGGGCTGTGCCCAATAATGTCAAGCCGAGCAACGGCCGTTGCTGGCGATAGGTACTCCAACCCATATACGCCGCCATCATCCAGGTGCAAAGCGCCAACCCCAGAGCAAAAGTAATTGTTTCTTCACTGCGCCCATTGCTCACGGCTGCCTGCACCCAACTGGCACTGCGATCAAAAAACAAAGCGCCATTTTGTCGCCAAAAGGTTGTCATCGCGCCCCAGCCCTCGTGTAAAGTGCCCCACGAAGGCCACAAGTTGCCCAACCAGGCGATGCTGCCAAACAGCCCATAGAGCAGGATGAGTGTCCAGGCGGTGAGTGCGCGTAACGGCCGTTTCGCCAGCAGCACCCCCAACAGCACCCCATACAACCCGGCTGGAATCACAACGCCGATTTCCGGCACCCACGCGGCCGACATGAATGCCCAAACCAGGCAAACCACCAGACTGATGACCAGCCCCAATGGCAGCCACCCTTCTTGCGGCCGATAGCGATTCCAAAACCAGATAATGAGTCTATCCATGACGGTAATCTATCAGGGCTGCCATTACCGGCCTCGTTCCAGTAATGGGTTGCGCACAGTCACTACCTTGCCTGTGCCCGTGACCTTAAACTCCCAAAAACCATGCCGTTCCTGCTCTGGTAATGGCTGCCCCATGTCACCCTGATGCACAATGTGGCAGTTAATTCCCAAATGATGAATTGCCTCGCGCAAGTGCTTGCTGTTGCCTTCCCCGCCAAAGCTGGCCCGATCCAACAAAATGACATTGCTCTGGATGCCGCGATGGGCCAGCGATAACAATTGCGGCATCCAATCTGCGGTGTAATTGGGCGTAATGATGATGGCTGCACTGCCGCGCCGCGCCATGTTGCCCAAGTCTTGCAATGCGCGTGCCAACTCGGTACGGCCGTTTGCCTGCACCAAGGCCAACGCCCGCAAAATGCGCCAGCGATGTCCCTCGCCGCGTCCTGGCGGCACAATTTGGGGGGGTGTTCCGTAGCCAACGAGGCCCATTGGGCGATTTTGGCTCAGGCCGCGTGCGGCCAGCGATGCTGCCAGCAGCACAATGTGTTCCTCGGTGCCGTCGATTCCCTGGCCTAGCTGAACGGCCGTTTCCATATCCACCAGCAGCCAAATGTCCCCCGCCGCATCCAAATCAAACTCGCGCACATGCAGTTCCCCCTTACGCGCACTGGTCGGCCAATGAATCCATTGGTATGGGTCATTGGGGCGATAATCACGCACCGTGGCGGCATTCACCGTCGCTCGCCAGGCGCGTTGCCGCGCCCGCGTGTGCCCGCTGCTCTCTCCGCTGGGCAGGGGAATCGGCAGTTGCCCATAAATCGGCGGATGAATGATGATCTCTTCAGTCATGGAGTAGGTGCGGGTCATTAGGAAAATGCCAAAAGGATCGCTGCTGCGGATGGCCCACGGCCCCAAGTGAAACTGCCCGCGCTGTTGGCAGATGGCTCGCTGCCGCCATTGGTCAACCTGCATCTGCCCGACACTGCGCACAATATTTGCCTGATAACCCGGCACGTTAGATTGATCGACCACTTCGACCCACGATGCCGGCCATGTGCTCTGATTGCTAATCTCAAACTGCTCTTCCAGGCGGTCGCCGACGGCCACCCAGCCAAATCGGAGCTGGCGCGATGCATGTAATCCTTTCGCCAGGGATCGTGCCCAGATGTAGGCAATGAGAAACATGCCGCCAAACCCAACGAGCATGGTGTTCCAAACACGGTCGGGCAAGAAAACGGCCGTTACCAATAAGATTAACAACCACAAGAGGGGTAGCTTCAACCGTAGCTCAATTCGCGTCATTGGTTCGGGGGACAGCATACCAGTCAAAAACTGCTTTGCCTGCATAATCGGATTGTATCTATTCAGGTGGACCTGTCAGGTTTACTCTGAGGAAATCCTGACAGGTCTTTCCAGAAAAGCTGAATGGTTACATCGGATTTTGCCATAATCTTGACCTGCTTGCCAATGAAATCCACCCCAGATTGGGCAGAGTAGCCATTTTCGCTATGGCGCGGCTATGCTAGAATAACCCCGTTTTGCAACCTGCCGATTGGTCTGGCAGCAAGCAGCCAGCTTTGTAACTGAATATTTGCAAATTGGCGCATATGCACATGCAAAAAAGTTCCCATGAGCTGCCCCACACCGAGAGTGATGACAACCAACCTCCCGGAGGTTATCAACGAAGCGCCAGGCTCATGCAGTAAATCTCCGGGAGGCTGTTTCAGGAGAGTACATATGACTAGACCCGCCTTGTTGGCTTTGGAAGATGGCGCTGTTTGGCCCGGCGTTGGCTTTGGTGCAGTTGGCACAACAACTGGCGAAATCGTCTTCAACACCAGCCTTACCGGCTATCAAGAAATCCTCACCGATCCCTCCTATCACGGCCAAATCATCATCATGACGCAACCGCATATTGGCAATGTGGGCTGTACCCCAGAAGACAACGAAAGCGACCGTGTGTGGGCTGCCGGGTTGATTGTGCGCAGCCTCAGCCCGGTTGTCAGCAATTGGCGGGCTGTACAAAGCTTGCCCGACTATCTGGCAGAACGCGGCGTGATTGCTCTGGCTGATGTCAATACGCGTGCCCTGGTGCGGCACATTCGTACACACGGAGCCATGCGTGCCGCCCTCTCAACCGAGATTTTGGATGAGGATGAACTGGTGGCGGTTGCGCGTGCTGCCCGCGACATGAATGGCCTCGACCTGGCTGGCGAGGTGACTTGTGCCGAGCCTTACCATTGGCATGAATCGCAAGAGTGGTGGGCACCGACCGCAGCGAAACACGCGGCGGCTGACGGGCGTCCTTTTCACGTCGTCGCTTACGATTTTGGCATGAAGCGTAATATTTTGCGCAAGCTGACATTTCGCGGTTGCCAGGTAACGGTGGTTCCGGCTACAGCCACGGCGCAGGAAGTGATGGCCTATAATCCTGACGGTATTTTTCTCTCCAATGGCCCTGGCGATCCGGCGGCCGTGACCTATGCCATCGACGCCGTGCGTGATTTGCTCGGACAAAAGCCGATTTTTGGCATTTGCTTGGGGCATCAAATTTTAGGGTTGGCGCTGGGGGCACAAACGTACAAGCTCAAGTTTGGGCATCGCGGCGGCAATCAGCCGGTGCAGGTTGCCGCTCATGGCGGTGTGCAAATTTCCAGCCATAATCATGGTTTTGCCGTTGATGCCAGCACCTTGCCCCCTGATGTGATCAATTCACACATCAATTTGAATGATGGCTGTTGTGAGGGTCTTGTTGCGCCACAGCAGCGTGCTTTTTCGGTGCAGTATCACCCGGAAAGCTCGCCTGGCCCCCATGACTCGGATGAGCTGTTTGATCGCTTTCTGCAAATGATGGCAGATGAAGGTGAACAGTAGAATGGGAATTCTTGACCGTATTTTTGGCCCGAAAGTGCCGCAAATTAGTGTGCGCGATGCTTATGCTTTGCTGCAATCTGCCGCGCCGCCCATCATTGTCGATGTGCGCCAACCGGCGGAGACGGAGTCGGGGAGTGTGCCCGGTGCGCTGTTGATTCCGCTGACGGAATTTGGCAAGCGATTGCATGAACTGCCTCGTGAGCGGCAGATTTTGACGATTTGTTACAGCAGCCATCGCAGCCCGTTTGCTGCACGCCGTTTGCAAAAAGCGGGGTATGCGGTGCAGGATGTGCAAGGGGGATTGATTGCCTGGCAGCAGGCCGGGCTGCCGCTGGAGCGGAAAGAGGTGTGAGTATGGAACGAGATGCGTTGATCGCATTTTGGCAGGCGGAAGAAGCTGCGCCATTTCGGGGGTGGGATTTTTCGTATGTAAACGGCCGTTTCCACGAAAGCGACCTGCCCTGGGATTACATCGCCCTGGCGCGTGACCTGCTGCCACAAGCCCGTAACGTACTGGACATGGGTACCGGCGGTGGCGAGCGCTTGCTGACCCTGCGCGATGCCTGGCCGCCCACTGTGATCGCCACCGAAGGTTGGCTGCCCAACGTCACCGTAGCTGCCCAAAACCTTTCCCCATTTGGCGTGCGCGTCGTGGCGGCCGAACGCCACCCGCTCCCCTTCGCGCCGCAGAGCTTTGCATTAATCATCAACCGGCACACGGGGTATCGCAGTGGCGATATTGCGCGTGTCTTGACGCCGGGCGGCGTCTTTTTGACGCAGCAAATTGATGCGTTGTGGGCCTGGAATTTGCAGGTGGCGCTGGGAATGCGTGTGAAGAAACGGCCGTCTTCCTACGAACTGGCACTGCACTACTTTGAAACCGAAACCGATCTCGTTATCGAGCAAGCCGTTGCCAACACCGGCACCATGACCTTCGCCGATGTCGGCGCACTGGTTTACTATCTCAAAGCCATTCCCTGGATCGTGCCCGGCTTTACCGTGGCGACCCATTTGCCTTACTTGTTCGCCTTGCAAGAAAAGCTAGATCGCGGCGAGCTGCTGCAATTTGAAACCCGACAATATCTCCTAAAAGCGTCTAAACCATAAATCTTATGCCTAAACGAACAGATATTCATACCATCCTTATTCCTGGCTCAGGCCCCATTGTCATTGGGCAGGGGTGTGAATTTGACTATTCCGGCGTGCAAGCGTGTAAAGCGCTGCGCCGCGAAGGGTATCGTGTGGTCTTGGTGAATTCCAACCCGGCCACGATCATGACCGACCCGGACATGGCGGATGCCACCTATGTCGAGCCATTGACCCCCGACATTTTAGAAAAAATCATTGCCGTTGAGCGCCCGGATGCGCTGCTGCCCACCGTTGGGGGACAGACTGGCCTGAACTTGAGTGTGCAGTTGGCAGAAGCCGGTATTCTCGAAAAATACGGCGTGCAATTGATTGGCGCGGATTTGCAAGCCATTCGCATTGCTGAAGATCGGTCCCGTTTCAAAAAGGCGATGTTGGCGGCGGATGTTCCTGTGCCGGTCAGCCATTTTGTTTATTCCGTTGAAGAGGCTTTGGTCGCTATCGAGGAAATTGGCTATCCGGCATTGGTGCGTGCCTCTTTTACGTTGGGCGGGACAGGGGGTGGCATTGCCACAAGCCCACAAGAATTTGTGCGTGTCGTCGAGCATGGGCTGCGCAGCAGTCCGGTGGGCGAGGTGCTGATTGAGCGCTCGCTGCTCGGTTGGAAAGAGTTTGAGCTGGAAGTGATGCGTGATCGCGCCGACAATTTTGTCGTCGTTTGCTCCATCGAAAATGTAGACCCCATGGGCGTGCATACCGGTGACAGCATCACCGTGGCTCCAGCCTATACGCTGACCGACAAGGAGTATCAATACCTGCGTGATCTGGCGAAGCGCGTGATGCGTGCTGTTGGCGTGGAAACGGGCGGCAGCAATGTGCAGTTTGCCGTTAATCCGCTCAATGGCGAAGTAATTGTCATTGAGATGAACCCGCGCGTGTCCCGTTCGTCGGCATTGGCGAGCAAGGCGACCGGCTTTCCCATTGCCAAGATTGCGGCGCTGTTGGCGGTTGGCTACACACTTGATGAAATTCCCAATGACATTACACAAGTGACGCCGGCCAGTTTTGAGCCAAGTATTGATTACAGTGTGGTGAAAATTCCACGCTGGAATTTTGAGAAGTTTCCCGGTTCTGACGACACTTTAGGCCCACAAATGAAGAGTGTGGGCGAGGTGATGGCGATTGGGCGCACGTTCCCGGAGGCGCTCAATAAGGCGATACGTGGCTTGGATGTTGGCCTGCCCGGTTTTACGCGGGCTTTGGCGGCGCGGTATACGCCAACGTTGGAGGGTGTGAAACGGCCGTTTGCCGAACGCCTCTACCATTTAGCTGCCCTCCTCACGGAGGAGAATTGGCGCGATGTCAGCGCCAGCACCGGATACGATCCCTGGTTTGTGGCGCAGCTGCGCGAAATTTTGGCGGTAGAAGAAGAATTGGCGCAATTGGCGGTTGGCGATTGGCGTGCAGAGCTTGCTGACCCGGCATCTGCGACATTGAGCCTCATCAGAAAGGCAAAGCGTATGGGGTTTGCCGATGCGGTGATTGGCGCAAATTTGGGATTAACTGAACGCGAGGTGCGTGAATTGCGGCTGGCATCGGCTGTTAAGCCCGTTTATTATCGCGTGGATACATGCGCTGCGGAATTCGAGGCGCATACGCCGTATCTCTATTCCACCTATGAAAGTGATTGTGAAGCCAATCCCACAGACCGGCGCAAAGTGATGATTTTAGGCGGTGGCCCGAACCGCATTGGGCAGGGCATTGAGTTTGATTACTGCTGTGTGCAGGCATGTTGGGCATTGCGCGATTTGGGTTTTGAGACAATCATGGTCAACTGTAATCCGGAAACGGTGAGCACAGATTATGACACGGCCGATCGCCTGTATTTCGAGCCGTTGACTCTGGAAGATGTGCTCAACATTGTCGATCTGGAGCAGCCAGAAGGGGTGATTGTGCAGTTTGGCGGACAGACGCCCATTAACCTGACAACCGGATTGGCGGCGGCTGGCGTACCCATCTGGGGAACGCCGCCAGACAGCATTGACCTGGCGGAAGACCGCGGGCGTTTTGGCGCTCTGCTGCGCGAGTTAGATATTGATCATCCGCAATGGGGATTGGCTTATTCACCGGAAGAAGCGTTGGCAATTGCACATCGCATTGGCTTCCCGGTGTTGATACGGCCGTCTTTTGTCTTGGGCGGTCGTGCTATGGCGATTGCTTATGATGACGCCTCCTTGCTGCGCTTTTTGCAAGATGCGGCCGAGGTCGCCCCAGGCAAAGCCGTGCTCGTCGATCAATATATCGAGGATGCCTACGAAGTTGATGTGGATGCGGTAGTTGATGGTGAACATGTGGTCATTGCCGGAGTGATGCAGCATATCGAAGAAGCGGGCGTTCATTCCGGAGACAGCGCCTGTGTGCTGCCGCCCTATAAAGTCAGCCTCTATCATTTGAGCATTATTCGCGACTATACGGAAAAGTTGGGGCGGGCATTGAATGTGCGCGGATTGATGAATGTGCAATTTGCCGTGAAGGATGATGTGGTCTACGTGATTGAGGTGAACCCGCGTGCCAGCCGCACGGTGCCATTTGTGAGCAAGGCAACCGGTGTGCCGGTGGCGAAAATTGCGGCTCAAGTGCAAGCTGGCAAAACGTTGGCGGAGTTAGGTTTGCTGCGCATGCCAGAAGTGGATGGCTTTTTTGTGAAGGAAGTGGTGCTGCCTTTTGACAAGCTGCCGGGCGCAGACACGCGCCTCAGCCCAGAGATGCGCAGCACAGGCGAGGTGATGGGACACGCTTCCCATTTTGGGCATGCTTTTGCCAAGGCGGAATTAGCGGCGGGGATGATTTTGCCGACCAGCGGTGCGGTGCTGATGACGGTCAATGATTTTGACAAGTCGGCCGCGTTGAAATTGGGACGGGATTTGCACCGTATGGGGTTTGCTTTGTACGCGACTGAGGGAACGGCCGTTGCGCTGCAAAAAGTCGGCCTTCCGGTGACCATCGTGCAAAAAGCGTTTCAGGAAGGCGTCACGACCGTGGATGTGATCAGCAGTGGGCAGGTGCAGCTCATTGTCAATACGCCGTTGGGCGGTCAGGCACACGCCGACCAGTCAGCTATGTACGCGGCGGCTATCCGCTACAAAGTGCCGTTGGTGACAACACTGTCCGCCGCGCAGGCTGCGGTGAATGGCATTCACGCCTTGCGCGAACGTGCTTTGCAGGTGCGCAGCTTGCAGCGCCATCATTTTGGGGCCAGTGCATAGCAATTGGGCGTTCATTCTTAACTTTTGAGTTGGTCAGAGATGGGAGATTGGCAATTTGCTAATCTCCCATCTTTTTAAGTGCGGCGCAATACCCAACGGTGCGCGGTTGGTTATTGGGCGAGCATTTGTTGGGCGAAATGGGTGATGGCGGCAATGTGTTGTTGCGGCGTGTTGAAGCCCAGGTACATGGTGTTCACCGTCATGTGTGTCGCGCCAACCGCTTGCCATTCGTCAATCGCTTGCTGCCAGAGAGCCGGATTGGCCTGTTCGTAGCTGACACGGAACTCGATGCCAATGTCGGCCAGGGAACGGCCGTTTTGCGCCAGGTATTCCGCCAGCTTGTCAATTTCCGGTTTAGCTCGCGCGGCATTGTTGTAATTGGGCAGCCAGCCATTGCCCATGCGGGCCACGCGGTGCAGCACTGCATCGGCGTGCCCGCCAAACCAGACGGGAATGGGGCGTTGCACCGGCAGGGGGTTTAAGCCAGCATCGGGGATGGTGTGCCAGCGTCCCTCGTAGGTGATAAGCTCGTTTTGCCAAAGCTGTTGCAGCACTTCTACCTGTTCCTCGATCCGTTTGCCCCGCGTTTTGAAATTTTGATTGAGGGCGATGTATTCGACTTCGTTCCAGCCGATGCCGACGCCAAGACGGAAACGGCCGTTGCTCAGCACATCTAACGTGGCGGCTTGCTTGGCGACAACGGCCGTTTCGCGCTGTGGCAAAATAATGATGCCCGTAGCAAACTCGATGTTTTTTGTGAGTGCGGCCATGTAGCTGAATAACACAAAAGGTTCGTGGAAGGGGTTTTGGTACGTGTATGGCCCTTTCCAGCCACCTGGGCGATTTGGATTTGCGCCGAGAATATGGTCATATGCCAGGATATGGCTGTAGCCAAGCTCCTCGGCTGTTTGTGTGTAGTCGCGGATTGCCGCCGGATCATTGCCAAATTCGATTTGTGGAAATACAACGCCAATTTTCATTATGCAGACTCCTTTTTATGGCCGGAAACGGCCGTTTTCATGAATCATTTTCGCTGCTAAATCAATAACATGACAAATGTCATCTGTTTTGCGTGATAAAAATCACATGACCTGGGTACTATTTGCAGTTATAATGGCATTTATCCTATTGGAGGTAGTTTTATAAACAAACTCTGATAGGTGTCTGAGGAAGCCCCCAGAAATTGGAAGGCTTTTTACCAAAGCAACAGCAAGTGAAGCAGATTGGTTATCTCGAAATAGATAAAAGTTTATCTTGAGAAGCCAGATGCAAACTTGACTGAGGCACTTTCACAGCTAGAGAGAATGGCATTCAATCAGGAAGGGTGATGAGCAATTACCATCTCCTGATCGCCAAAACTTAAAGGCGGTGAAAGGGTATTGGAGAGGTTATTTTCAAACTCATTGTTGTGCCCACAATGGTGAGTAGCAAATAGCTCCCAATCCGGTGAAAAGTTCAGAAGGTTACTAGGGGCTCCTCTTTTTTTTGCCAGTATTACCCCATATCCGGTTGAAAAACTTCAGGTTTAAGCAAGCCAACAAAAGGCAGATTGCGATACATTTCGCGGCAATCCAATCCATAGCCCACAACAAAGCGATCTGGTAGATCGAATCCTTTGTATTTCAGGGGAACGGGGATGAGGCGGCGTTTGGGTTTGTCGAATAAAGTACACACATGCAAGCTGGCTGGCTCGTGTGCCCGCAGCGTGCGCAGCAAATAGTTGAGCGTTAGCCCTGTGTCGATGACATCTTCGATAAATAAAATGTGGCGGTTGACAAGCGGTATTTCAATGTCTTTTTCGACGCGAACCACGCCGCGATCTCGCGCTTCTGACGAATAGCTGGAGATCGCCATGTAATCGACTTCAACCGGGATGGTGATGCTGCGCAATAAATCGGCCATAAACGGAACGACGCCTTTCAGGACGCCGACCAATAATGGGTCTAACCCGCGATAATCGTCTGAGATAGCTTGGCCCAATTCGCGCACGCGCTGCCGGATTTGCTCTTCTGTGTATAAAATGTCCCGGATGCCTTTGGCTAGTTCGCCATATGCTTCCAGGGGATAAAACGCATCCATTATGTGTTCTCCTGGGCGTCAGTTCCCAGTAAACTGGCGGCGTGTTCATCCATCCCAAATTTAATCATTAGATCGCGGAGGTCGCTGCGTTTCCATAACTGGATGTTGATGTCGGGGTAAAGTTCACGAAGGCGGCGCAATTTGCGATTTTTGCGTGTGACTAATTTGGGGCGGACTGTGGTTAATTCTACGTAGAGGTCTTGTTCGGGGAGATAAAAATCGGGCGAGAAGGCTTCGCTGATGTTGCCTTCGGCATCCCAGTTTAGGGCGAAGGTGCGCGGCTCATATTCCCAATGAATGCCGTAATAGTCGAGGATGCGGGCGAATTCCGCTTCAATGGGATGGACGAATTTGGGGGAAGAGTCGGGTTCGGTTGCGTCAGCCACGCTTTGTATCCTCAGCTTGTTTGTAGGTGCTGCTTAAATTTATCTACCCAGGATTGGAAATGTTGGTGGTCTTTGTCTTCGAGGAAGGGATTGGCAACGGCCGTTTCGCAAATGCGCAAGGCGTCGGCGTATTGTTCCTGGCGGCGGTAGATGATGCGCAGGTGTTCGTAGGGGAAGCGGGTAGACATTTGGTCGGCAACGGCCGTTTCGTAATAGTCGATTGCTTCAGCGATACGGCCGTTCATTTCCAAGACGCGCCCCGATTGCAAGTTGCGCATCAACGCATCGCGCAGTTCGCCGTAAACCAGGTCATAGGCACGCAAACGCCCCTTGTCATCGGCTGTGTTTTGCACCTGTTCCAGTTCGATGGCTTGGGCTTCCATTTTTTTGAGCAGCGCCTGCCTGGAAACGCCTGCCTCTATTTGCTGCGCCATATATTGACGCAGTTCTGTTTCGTGCTTGTGGAAAGCTTGCTCTTCTTCGCGGTACGTGTTTTGGGGTGTTTGTTCGCTTTTTCTGAATGGCCACCATTTAGACATATGTTTTTCCCTGGTGTGGTGATGCGTACATTCTACGCGATTCGGCCGTTTCTGCAAAAGTGACGAGGGTAAGTGAGGTAAATAAATCCTCCCGGAAGTTCAGAAACTTCCGGGAGGATCGTCATGTTACTTTACAAAAAACGGATTAGTGGCGGCTGATGTCACGACCGGGACGCAGCACTTTCTCATAAGCATCGGCCTGGCGAATGACCTTCATGCCAGCTTTTTCATACAAGCGGGTTGCGCCGGTCAAGCTGTCCGCATCCACGCCCAGCCCAACGCGCTGTTTGCCTCGCTGGTGCAGCACGGCAAAAGAGTGTTGCAGCAAGGCCAATCCCAAACCCTTCTGTCGCCAGGGGCGGCGCACACCCAGGTTATTGACCCAGCCCATGTCTGGATCGTCGTCGGCGCGGTGGCGGCACAGGGAAATACCGGCGATTTGGTCGCCGTCCATTGCCAAAAGCCAGAGTGTCGGGTCAAAATCGGGATCGTTTTCAACCCAATGCTGCCATTGCTTGATGCCGGTTTCCATTGGTTGGGCGACATGCCCCCAATGATCCTGGAAGGCGTCGTCGGAGGCTTGGTAAACGGCCGTTAAATCTGGCACGTCGGCAAACGTCCGGATCGTCAGGCCATTGTTCCACACCACCGGCTGCGGCGCTTCGTCAAACTCAATCGCCATTCGCCAAAAGTGGCGCACAAGCGATAACCCGTGCCGTAAAAACAGCCGCTGCGCGGGCAGGTAGGTGCTGGGCGTGCTGCTGTGAAAGGCGACCCGCACATCATCCGGGCAGCGGGCAATGGCCTGCCGTGCGCGTGCCTCGCCCCATTCCATTAAGAATGATCCAATGCCCTGGCCTTCGTAGGCAGGATGGACACGTCCCCACACCCAGGGCGTAACCGGGATGGGAGCCGTATCCCAGACCTCGATGTAGCCAACGAGCTGCCCTTCGGGAGAGAACACAACCTGCGAGGAGGCTTGCAGGTCAAATGTGGGGTCTTCCCACTCGGAGCGCAAGTCGGCCAGGTTTGTATTGGGTGCGCCGGTTATGTGGATGGCGCAGGTGTTGAGCAGAGAAACGGCCGCTTCCAGATCATCCATTGTCGTTGGCCGCGCCGTAAAGTGCGCGGGTAAAGCTGATTTTGTGTTGAATTCTGTTACCATCAGGTACTCCTTTTCTGTTATCTGACTGGCCCTTGCGCTGTTACCCCTAAAGCAGCAAGTTCAGCCTTCATGTCTGTGCCGGGTTGATAATGAATGGCCGCCATGCCTAGCTGGCGGGCCGCGGCGATGTTATGGGCAAAATCGTCGATAAAGACGGCTTCTTCTGGCTGTCGCCCTAATCTTTCCAATGTACGCAGATAAATATCGGGTTTGGGCTTCATAACTTTTTCTTCAGCCGAGACAACGATGAGATCGAAGGCGTCGGCGATGGGATACGTGGTATGCAAAGCCTGGCGCAGTCCGTCAGCGGCGTTGCTGATGATGGCTGTCTGGTAAAACGGCCGTAACCCACGAATGGCATCAATTAGCGCGGTATCTAAAACATCGCCTGCCCAAAACGCCTCTTGAAAGGCTGCCAATTCGTCTGCTGATAACGCCAGCCGTGCGCCAACCCACTGCCAAAGTGCCGCGTCGCTCACCTCGCCACACTGGGCTTTAATGCCCATCTCGCTGTTAAAAACAATTTGCTCTGATTCCCACTCGGCCAGGCCAAGTTTGTCTTCCCATTGTTTGCGGCTGCTGCGGTCTGGTGTGCGCACCAGCACCCCGCCAAAATCAAAAATCACTGCTTGAATCATGTAATTCTCCTCTGAAAAAAGCCTCCCGGAGGTTCATCTCATGCGGCGAACCTGCTATTGATAACCTCCGGGAGGTTGGCTTTCATTCGTGGTGGTGTGCCGCCATTCATGAAATCTTCTAAAACTAACCTTTGACTGTGCTTTGTTTCTGCCAAACAAAAAGACGCAGGTGATTTGCCTGCGTCTTTTTCCTTCATAATTGGGTTGTGTGCCAAACCAAATAAAAAGGCCGCAGGCTTTTGTTTGTTGCGCTGCGGCCGTGCGTAGTTTTGTTTCGACTATCTGGCAGCAGACACAATTAGACAAGGAATATCGCCATCATAGGCGATGCGGGTTGTGTATGGCATGTGTTTGTGCATCATCATTGCTCCTTTTATTCCTTGAATCTTGCTGCATTTCTGCGCCACGGGCTACTTTAGCATAACCGGGCAAAGGGCGTCAACCCCTGGTAAAAGATAGTTTGGGTCAGGTAAAATGGGGTACAATGAACCGTATGCGACGACGATTAACGGCCGTTACCTATCATTTTCTCCCCGAACTGCGTCAGGCTACCTTGGAGATGCAGTCGGCTGCTTTGGGCAGCGTGTTGGGGACGTTGTACGGCGTGCCGCTCGCGTTGGCCGGGATAATCTGGCTGTTATGGGTAACAGATTGGGCAATGTTTGCCGCCCAATGGCCGCTGTTGCTGCTGTTGTTTGCCTTACATCGACTGCTGGGTTATTTCGACTTTTCCACCGTGCTGGCAAGCGATTCCGTGCGTGTGCATGGTTCGCAAGCGCGGTTGGTCACATGGTCGGCGGCGCTGTTGTTGGGGCCAGGGGCGTTGTGGCTGGATTTGCTTGGCGCGTTAATTGATGCGTTGTTACGGCCGTTACCATCAACATCGACTCCGTTGGTGGCGCGGGTGCAGCGTTGGGATCGAGTGCGCGTGTTTTCTGTGACGGTTGGGCGCGAGACGTTGTCGCTGCTGCCGGCGTTGTGGTTATACGGCCGTTTAGGCGGCCTTGTTCCCCTGGCGGCACTCAGTTTAGAAGCGGTTGCCCCGGCGTTGTGGGCGACGTTGTTGAAAAGCGGCTTGTTTGCATTGATCATAGCGCCCCTGCTGCTGCTGTTTTTGCTGGCAACAGAGCATGCTTCGTTAATCGAACAGTTGCGTACTTTTTACCATTTCTGGCTGGCTGTCATTGTTTTTTATCTGCTGCCGGAACCCTTTGGCGTTTTAGCGGCCGGTTTGTACGCCGCGGGTGGGCTGTGGGTTTATCTCTTTTTCTTTGTCGGGATTGGCCTGTTTAGCTTTTTGATTCACCAATTGGTGCGCACAGCCCTGACACATCAGCGGCGTGCGCGTGAATTGGTCACACTGGAACGGTTGGCGCAGATTGTCTTGAAGCAGCCCGCACCAGAGCTAGACCTGTCTGATTTACTAAAGCAGCATCTTCCTGGGTTGCTGCCCTTTGTTTGGGTAGAGATTCGTCTATTTCCGGCAGACACGATTTACCGCTCAGATTGGGTGGGGCTGCCCCCGGAAACAGACACGGCGACGGCGATGCAGCCATCCCTGGCAGATTCTGTCTGGCAGCAAATGGCGGAATCGCGTGAGCCTTATCTGTTGCTGCGCCAATTTGACGCGCAAGAAAAACGTGACGGCTTATTAGTCCCCATTTTTGACACACCGGATGAAGGCGTGATTGGCGGGTTGTGTGCGCTGCCCCATGCGAATGATGGCGATGTGCTTGATTTTTTGCCTGCGCTGCGCTCGTTGGCGGCGTTGATTGCCGCTGTGCAGTATCAAAAGGCACAGTATGAGGCGGCTCTGGCGGTGCAGGCGAAGGCGTACCAGGAGGAGTTGTACGCGCAGGCGTATCAGGCGGAGTTGTATGCGCAAGCATTGGAATACCAAAAGATGGCGCAGGAGTTGGCCGTTGCCGGGCAGATTCAGGCCAGTTTTTTGCCGCAGTCGCTGCCGGATGTGCCTGGGTGGCAGTTTGCCGTGACGTTGGAACCGGCACGCGAAACGTCTGGCGATTTTTATGACATTATTCCGCTGCGAAACGGCCGTATCGGGTTGTTGGTCGCGGATGTGGCGGACAAGGGCATTGGCCCGGCGCTTTACATGGCGCTTAGCCGCACATTGATTCGCACCTATGCCGATGCCTATGAGCAGCAGCCAGACCAGGTATTGGCGGCCACGAACCGGCGTATCCTCACGGAAACGGTCAACGATTTGTTTGTGACGGTGTTTTATGCGGAGTTGGAGCCGGAAACGGGGATGCTGGTTTATTGCAATGCGGGGCACAATCCGCCGTTTTTGTTGCAGTCGGGAAACGGCCGTACTGCTCACCCCTTAGGGCGCACCGCGATTCCATTAGGCATTTTGGAAGAGGTGAATTGGCAGCACAATATGGTCACGATCATGCCCGGTGATGTTTTGGTGATGTACACAGATGGCGTGACGGAAGCGCAAGACGAGATGGAAGAATTTTTCGGCGAGGAGCGATTGCAGCAGGTGGTGCGCACCTACATGCACCGCTCGGCTGACGTTATTGAAGATAAAGTCGTGTCCGCGATCTATGAATTTGTGGGGGATGCGCCCCAGTTTGACGACATTACGCTGATGGTCTTGCAGCGGGAGAATGGTCAGTAGCTATTCATCCAATAAGATGACCGGTTCTTGGTAGTAACGCAGTCGGCTGCGAGCCAGTTTTTCTTCTAGAAACTCATTTAACCAGGCGCGTTTGGCGGATAAAGGCTCATCCAGTTTGAGCCGTTCCAGGTTGGCATTGAGGCGCAAAATGCGACCGGAGATGACGAAGCGCGTCAGTCCGGCGGGGAGCAGTTTGCCCTGGCTGGCGGCGTCGAACACGGTTTCCGGTGAGAATTCTGGGAAGATGGCAACGGCCGTCATCTCCGGGAACTGCGCCAACAGTCGTGACAGGTCGGTGAGCAAGGTGCGTTCAACATTGCCCCAATTCGTATAGGTATTGACCAAAGCGTTCATGACCCCCAGGCGGTCGGCACCAGGGGCAATGCAGGCACGCGTCGCGTTACCATTGCGATCCAGGAAGTAGCAGAGGGTATCTGCTTGCTGGAATGCACCTGGAATGTCATGCGTGTCAAGCGATTCGAAGGTTAGCCCCTCAATGTTAACAAGCTGCTGTTGTAGGTCGGCAAAGGGCTGCGTGCTGGAAATGGCGTGATACCAGGTGTGTAGCTCAAACGCTTGATGTTCGGCGCGGGCGACCTGGACAATGAGGTGCGGGTAGCCGAGCCGCTTGAAGGCGGTGAAGCGCGTGGCGCCATCGAGGACGATGTAACGGCCGCGCCAGAATGTGGTTACTGGCGGATTGACTAAACGGCCGTCTTCTTCCAACCGTTCCATGAGGCGGGCAACCCGTTTTTCGTCTACCTGTTCGTGGGGGATGATTTGCTCAATGGGCGCTATTTCCAATGATAGGGTTTCTTTGGCTTCCTGAATGCTGAGCAGTTCTACCAATTTTTGCGCAACGTAAACGGCCGTATCCCGCTGCCGGTTCCCCAAAATGGTGCTGACATGCGGGGAGACGATAACTTTGGGATGTTGGCGCAGCTGCACTGCTTCCGCTGGCATTGTGTGTGGATCGAGTTCTGGGGGCAGTGCGGGGAGAACGGCTCCGGTTAAACGGCCGTTTTCCAACGCGGCCAACAACGCGGCATCATCAACCAGGTCTGTGTGCCCGGTGTGGATCAGGCAGGCCGTGGGTTTCATCAGCGCTAATTCGGCCGTGCCCAAAATGGTGCGCGTCTCCTGTTTAAATGGCACATGCAGGCTGACAAAATCAGCCATGCGCAGCAGTTCGTGCAAATCCATCGCTTCCACCCCGGCGGACAAGGCCAATTCGGGCGTCATGCGCGGCTGATTGACAACGACACGGACGTCGAACGCCTGCGCACGCCGCGCCACTTCTTTGCCAACTGTGCCAAAGCCGATCAGCCCTAATGTTTTTCCCGCTAAACGGCCGTCGGCAAATTGATAAGCCAGCATTAACATGCGAGCCATCGTGTTTTCGGCAAGGGCAATGGCATTGCTGCCCGGCGCATTAAAAATTTGCACGCCTAAATCTCGCGCCGCCGAGACATCAATGTGCCCCAGGCGCGAACTGGTCAAGGCAATGGCACGCAGGTTGAAGCCGTACTCAATCACTTCGCCAGTAATACGCCGGTTGCGGTCGATGACAATTGCTTGATAATCGCTGATGCGCGTGATCAATGCTTCCTGGCTCAAATCTGGCTCGACGTCCACATCGGCTGCTGTGCGCAAGATGTCAATCCCTGCCTCATCAATGGGATCGCAAATGAGGACACGCGGGCGTGCCGCGTGCGCCGTCGTTGGCGCAGAATCGCGTTTGCCGCTTACCGCGCGTTTTGCCGCAGCGGGCGTTTGCTGGAAAAAGCCACATTCGTTGACATTGACATTGCCGCCGCTGAAAATGATGCCGACTCGCTGCCCCATTGCCTTGAACTTGCCGGTGAAAAGGGGGGCCAGCGCCACCGCCGAACTTGGTTCGATGATGATTTTGAGGCGTGTCCAGACAAATTGCAGCGTGTCCATGATGTCTGCTTCGCTGACGGTGGTCATGTCGGCGACATATTGCTGCATCACGGCCAGATTGCGCTGGCCGATGAAGCGTGTGCGCAAGCCATCGGCGATGGTGGGGGGCACTTGCGCCAAGGTGACGATGCTGTTGCTGCGCCAGGATTGGTTGGCGTCGGCTGCGATTTCTGGCTCAACGCCGACAACCTGGCAGCGCGATGAGCGTGCTGCCGCTGCCAGCGCCGTGCCGCTAATCAATCCGCCGCCGCCTACCGGAGCAAAGAGGTAATCGAGGTCGCCTACTTCGTCAAACAGCTCCCAAGCGGCCGTGCCTTGTCCGGCGATGATTTGGTCATTGTCATAGGGGTGAATGAGGGTGTAGCCATGTTTGGCGACAAGGTCGGCGGAGACTTTTTCGCGGTCGATGGCGGCGCAGGTGACGATTTCGGCTCCATATTCGGCCGTGGCGGCGCGTTTGATGGCTGGTGCATCTTCTGGCATCACCACGACGGCGCGTACGCCGGCTAATTTTGCGGCGAGGGCAAGCCCTTGGGCGTGGTTGCCGCTGGAATGGGTGATGACGCCCGCTGCTTTTTGGGCAGGTGTTAACTGGCTGATGGCATTGTATGCGCCTCTAAATTTGAATGCGCCCACGCGCTGGAAGTTTTCGCATTTCAGGAAAACTTCGCAGCCAGTCATTGTGTTCAATGTTCGCGAGGTGAGAACGGGGGTGCGATTGACAACACCGGTTAGTCGTTTGGCAGCGTCAGCGATGACAGAGGGGGTTAATATTTGATTGGTCATGGGTTCAGTGGTTTATTTTACGTATCTTGTTGATACGGCCGTATCATTTCAATGCGGCGAAAGGAATCGAAATAGCCAATTGCTTCAAAGCCAGCCCACTTGGGATCGGTCACAGGGATATTTTCGGCGATGGCGTCCTGGCGTTTGTGGCGTTGGTGCATCACTTTTAGGACGGTTCCGGCTACTTCCGCCGGATCGCCAACGGTGACTTCGACGACGATGCGGGTTAGCTGGAGCAGCCCGGCGTGATAAGTAACCCAGCCGCGTCCGCCGTTGTTGAGTTCGACGAGCAGTGCCGAGAGGTTACGCACGTTTTGCATGCTTTCGGTTTCGTTTAACCAATTCGGCCGTTCCTGGCGATGGGAAAGCAAGATGATGGCATCTTCATGGTCAAGAAAGGTGACGCGTTTGACTTCATTACCCAAATCAATGACGGCATTGGGATTGGGTGGGCGACGAGCAACCAGGAGTTCTCGCGTTTCTGTGAAGTCGCACTTTTGGAAGAGTATGTGCGCGGGCTTGTTTCCCTTGATGACTTCGAGCCATATGGCTTGTATGCCCAATTCTTCTGAGCGTTGGATGAGGGCATCCATAATGATTTGCCCAATGCCCTGACGACGCCCAGAGGGTAACACGCCCAAACGTGTTACCCAACTGCGATTTTCGCGGACGCCTAACATGCCTAACCCCAATATTTCGCCGTTTTTGGCGACGACAAAGGAATGGGGTAACTGCACATCATAAGTGTGTATGTACTCGCGCAAACGCGCCACGTTCATGGGCATGGGCACGAGATAATCTACACGTGTTTGATTGTAGGCTTCGGTGAGTTCTTCAAATGTGTAGTTGTCGGCTGATATAAGTTCCATGAGATGCACGTTGATCTAGCAACACATCCGGTTCACGATTGTTTGCGTATTTCGAGAAAATAGGCGATTTGTTCAGGGAACTGGCGTACATCAATGGGTTTGATAATGCAGCCATCGCAGCCATATCGCTTTGCCATGTCTTCCGCTACATCACGCGGCCAGGCGGTAATGGCGACGATGGGTGTATCCTGCAAATCGGGGATCTGGCGCATGAGTGTCACGACTGTTTGCCCGTCAATGTCTGGCAACCCCATATCTACCAGAATTAGATCGGGTTTTTCGTCGATGGCGATGCTCACGCCAGTTTCGCCGTCTGCGGCGTGTAACAGGCGATAGTCGAATTTTTCTAGCACGCGTTCCGCGAGGACTCGGTTTGCGTAATTATCTTCTATTTGCAGAATCGTTTTCATAGCCAACTCGTTCCACTAGCGTGTGTCTTCACACATTAAATGCACAGATCAGGCAGGCGGTGGTGGGACGGGGAGATCGGAAACGGCCGTGTTCTGCCACTTTTTCCCTTCTTCAATCAACATCACAGGAATGCCATCGCGAATGGGGTATTTCATGCCGGTATCGGCACAGACGAGCCAACAATTATGCACTAATTCCAAGCGCCCAGGATCATCGCCATACTCTTTGGATTGTACAGCAACCGGGCAGCGCAAGATTTCAAGTAATTCCGGGCTGATAGGTGGTGAAACAGTCTCACTCATAATGCTCTTCCTCAAAATACTATGGTCAGTGCTTACTTGATTGACATCTGTTGCAAACTGACCAGGGTGAATTTTATCTTTGTGGATGATACAGGTATTATGTGTATGTAGCAAGTGGGATTGGTTAGCGTTTGGGGTGACGCCAAAGTCGTTGGGTGAACGGTGTGGAGGCTGTGAATTTTCATGCTGACCTGTGGTTAGAGCGGTTTATTGCTGTGCCTGTCTCCAGAATGTTGGGTTTCGACGGCTTGAAAATCACGCCAAACTGATTTTTCACGTATTTTTGTCAGGGCGAAGTGGCAAAAAATGTTGGCTTTGTGTCGATTCTTCCCTATACTTTGACAGCAATAGCAGTGAGTAGTAATGACAGAACAGGCGGCAACAATGAACCCTTATGTAATTAATGGCCCTGTGGTGGATGGACGTCTGTTCTTTGGTCGTGCCGGGGTTTTTGAGTGGGTGCAGGCAAATCTGGATGCGTTTCCGTTGCGTCAACTGTTGGTGCTGAGTGGCCCGGCGCGTATTGGCAAGACATCGGTGCTGAAGCAGCTGGAGTTGGGGCGGCTGGGGCGCAAGGTGCTGCCGGTTTATATTGATTTGCCGCAGTTGAGTGCCGACAGTTTGAGTCTTTTTTATCGAGCGTTGGCGGAAACGGCCGTTGCCGCTTTGCAGCCAACAGGCGTTGAGTTTCCCGAAATGGAACAAAGCGCCTTCGTCAATGACCCCTTGACAGCCTTTGCCAATTACATCTTGCAGCCAACGACAGCGGCGCTTAGTGGGCGCAAATTGTTGTTTTTGTTGGATAACGTGACGCAGTTCATCGAGCGCATTGATGATGGCTATCTGGATGCCCACACGTTGGCTAATTTGGATCATCTGCTGCGGCGGCTGCCACAAGTGTATGTTTTGTATGCGCTGGAGACTTCGCCGGAAGCGGTGCTATCGGAGCAGCTAACGTTTCTCAGTGAAGCGCAATATTATGAGTTGGCACCGCTTAGCCCGGAAATGGCAACGGCTCTCATCCGTGAACCTGTGCGTTATACGGTGGTGAAGGATGTTGCCAGCTATATCTATGATTTAACGGCGGGGCAGCCGCATCAGATACAGATTTTGTGCCACGCCTTGTATGAGCGTCAGGTGCAATATGGGTTGAGCCAGATTACTGTTGCCGATGTGGTTGCCGTGTATCGGCGGCTGAAGCAGGAAAAGGATGCTCATGTAACGGCCGTTCCCTTGCCGGAATACACCCCCAATTCATTGCAACTGTCGGCGTTGTTGTCGGCGAATGGCTCTGGGGGCTATATGCGCCCGCCGCGCTGGTTGTGGCTGTTGTTGGCGGTGCCGCTTTTAATTGTGAGCATTGCCGGAATTATGTTTGTGCAGCGGCAGCGGGCGCTGCGCGAGGCGGCGTTGGCGGTTGCGCCGACGGCGATTATGTCTGTGACGGAAACGGCCGTTTCCACGACAACTCCTACCGCGACCGTAACCCCCTCGCCAATTGTTGTCGTCGTGCCCTCAACGCGCATTGTTACGGCAACGCCATCGCCCACCGTGCCGCCGACCATCACGCCAACCCCCACGGCAACGCCAAGCCCAACACGCACACCAACCATAACGCCAACCCCGGACGCTTATCCTGCCGAGATTACGCGAGACGAGGATGGCATGCGAATGGTTTACGTACCGGCCGGCTCTTTTTTGATGGGATCCGCTGCCGAAGATGTCACTGCCGGTGCGGATGAAAAGCCGCAGCATTTGGTGGTGTTAAACCATTTTTACATGGATAAGTATGAAGTGTCGGTTGCCCAATATGCGGCATTTTTGAATCAGTTGGGCGGATATGAGCGGGCTTGCGATCAGATAGATTGCACCCTGCCGCGCGAGCGAATTGGCTATACCAACTATTTGATAGAACAAGATTTGGGCGATGGAACTACGCTCTTCTCGGCGATGACCGGTTTTGCCAATTATCCCGCCAATCATATTAGCTGGTATGGCGCGGCTGCTTATTGCGAATATGTCGGTGGCCGTTTGCCAACAGAGGCTGAATGGGAGTATGCGGCGCGTGGGGATGACGGCCGTATCTATCCCTGGGGAAATACAGCGCCAAATGAAACCCGCGCCGTTTTCCAGAGCCAAAGTTTTGAGGATTTGAAGGCGGTTGATGCTTTGCCAGATGGTGCCAGTCCATTTGGGGCATTGGGCATGGCTGGCAGTATGTGGGAGTGGACATTCGATTGGTATGACGAGGATTATTATGCCAACAGCCCAACCGCCAATCCTACCGGGCCTGAAACCGGGTTGACAAAAGCGGTGCGCGGCGGTGCCTGGCCGAATAACAATGAGGCGGATCGTATTCGTTCGGCCAATCGTCTGGCTTTAGACCCGGTACACATTAGTTCAACGGTTGGCTTCCGCTGTGTGGTTGAGCCATAACCCGTTACGGTCGCGATTGCTGCGCTAAAAGAACTTCACGAATGTAATTGTATTCGACTTTGAGCTGCTGGAGGTCTGTCAGGGCCAGTGCCATGCCATGCTGCCGCGTGATGGTTTCGATGCGCTGGCTGATTTGGGTCAGGCTGGTAAAGGCGAGGCTGGCACAATTGCCTTTGAAGGCATGAATTGCTTGCAGGAAGGGTTCTTCGTCTGTGTCGGCAACGGCCGTTTCAATCTTATTCAGTAAATTTTGTGTGTCCTCAAAAAAAATGGGGAACAGCTCTTTCATTTGCGCTTCCGCGTCGGCTCCAATAATTGCTTTCAATTTCACAATATCTACCGGCCAGATCGCCGTGATTTGCTTGAGTTTGGGCGGCGTCAGGCTGTCTGCTGCCAGCTGCGGATCAATCGGGTGGCACTTGGAAAGGACAGTAACCAGGTCATCAATGCGCACTGGCTTGCTGATGTAATCATCCATCCCGCTTGCCAGATACGTCTCCCTGTCGCCGGGGAGGGCGTGGGCGGTCATGGCGACTATCCAGGGCTGCTGCTCAACCGGGATTTTGTGGCGGATGTGGTGTGTGGCCTCAACGCCGTCCATTTCCGGCATTTGCACATCCATCAACACCAAGTCATAGGATTGTCGCTTTAAGGCTTCAAATGCTTCTAGCCCATTTCCGGCGACATCGGCGCGATACCCCAGGCGTTCCAGGATGCGCAGCGCCACCTTTTGGTTAATGGCGTTATCTTCGGCGACCAGGATGCGCAGCGGATTTCTTTCGCCCAGGCGCAGGGCGAAGGGGGTTTGTGTGATGCGCGGCAGAGCTGGTTCGCGTCCGGTGAGAACGCTCAGCAGCATCGCGTAAAGTTGGGTTGGCTTGATCGGTTTGGTGAGGAAGGCGGCAAATCGAACCTGATTGTCATCGAAATTGCGCTGTCCCAAGGAGGTGAGCATGACGAGTGGCAGCTCTTCTTCGCTGCGAATTTGCCGGATTTTTTTGCTGAGCGTCAGCCCGTCCATGTGGGGCATGTGCATGTCAAGAATGGCTATGTCATATTGTTGGCCACTGTAGAGCCGATCCAGCGCTTCTTTGCCAGAGGCGACGGCGTCGGGCACCATGCCCCATGATTCGGTTTGCCGGGTGAGGATGAAGCGGTTGGTCAAATTGTCGTCCACGATGAGGATGCGTTTGTGGGTGAGCTGCCGGTTTTCTTTTTCGGGGTAAGGGGCGGTTTGCTTGGGGGCAATTTCGACGCGAATTGTAAAGTGAAATGTTGAGCCAGAACCGGCTTCACTTTCAACCCAGATTCTCCCGGACATCATTTCGATGAGGTGTTTGCTGATAATGAGTCCGAGTCCGGTGCCGCCAAATTGGCGTGTGGTGGAGGTGTCGATTTGGGTGAAGGCGTGGAAGAGGCGGTTGAGCCGTTCTGCGGGGATGCCGATGCCGGTGTCGCGCACGGTGATGTGTACTTCCCACTGTTTGTTGTCGAGGAAACGGCCGTCTCCTGTGACCACCACCTCGCCCGTCTCCGTGAATTTAACCGCATTGCCAATCAAGTTGACCAATACCTGCCGCAGGCGGGTGACATCGCCGACGATGGTGTCGGGAATGCCATCGCTCAAAATATAAGCGAGGTCCAGCCCTTTTTCGGCGGCCGGCGTTGCCAGCAAATCCAACGAATCCTCGATGCAGGCACGCAAGCTAAATGGCTGCTTTTCCATCTCTAGATGACCGGCTTCAATTTTAGAGAAGTCGAGGATGTCATTGATGACTGTCAGCAGCGTGTCGCTGCTGGTGCGAACCGTTTCCACAAAATCATACTGTTCGTGCGTCAGTTTTGTGTCGAGCAGCAGCCCGGTCATGCCGATGATGGCATTGAGCGGCGTGCGAATTTCGTGGCTCATGTTTGCCAGAAATTCTGATTTGGCTCTAGCGGCCGTTTCTGCCGCATCTTTTGCTTCTTGCAAGGCGACTTCGTATCGTTGTTGTTCGGCGATGCGCTGTTCAAGCTCTTGCGCATAATGGTGTAGTTCTTCGTATAACTGGGCGTTTTCCAGGACAAGACCGGCATGTTCGGCAAACACATTGATGATGCGCCGGTCTCGTTCGTCAAAGGCGTCAATGAGTGGGCTTTGCAGGTCGAGTGCGCCGATGATTTTGTTACCGGCACGCAGGGGGACGACAATTTCTGAGCGTGTTTGGCTGTCGCCAAGGAGGTAGCGCGGGTCTTGGGTGACGTCGGGCACGTGCAATGTTTGCCCGGTGCGAATGGCTGCCGGGATCAACCCTGGCCCATCCAGGTTGAGTGATTTGGCGACGGCGTGTTGGTATTTTCCGGCTTGGGCCAGGCGCACGATTTGACCGGGAACGGCCGTTTCCGGTTTCGTAGCATGGCTGGGCGTGGGCAAAAATTCCTCCAACAACACAACCGTACAATCCGCAATATCAAACTCTTGTGTCAAGGTGGTGGTGATGTGGCGTGCCGATTCGCGCAGGTTATTGGCGCGAAACAATTGCACGGACGCTCGATATAGTGCAGACAACTCGTCCGCCTTTTGACCGAGTTCAACCTCTACTTGTTTTTGGTTGGTAAGATCGGTAATGACGGCAATGGCACCCTGATTAACGCCCTCGCGCCATCGCGGCACACAGGTAACGAGAACATCAATTTGTGTGTTGTCTGCGCGGCGCAGGCGCATTTCATACGTTGTTTCTTCTCCGGCACGCCGCTGCGCCTGGTAATGGGTTAACCTTTCATGTTCGGTTGTATAAGTGACATCATACGGGGTTTTGCCAATCAGTTCGCCCGGCGTATAGCCGAGCATTGTGGCAAAAGCGGCATTGACAAACTCGAAGCGCTCTGCATCATCCAGAACCGTCAACCCTTGCCCCATGGTGTTCATGACTTGCAAGCCGAAGTCTCGCTCTTGCCGCCATGCCTCTTCCGCCTGCTGCCGCGCAGTAAGCTCTTGCTGTAAGGTGGAAAGCAAAGCCGTGTGATCGGCCGTGAATCTTATCTGTTGTTCAAGCTCTGTGTAGGATTGATTTAGTTGTTGTAAGAGCTGCGCCCAAGTTGATTGATCTGGCGGCTGTGTGGAGGTAAGGTCAAGGGCGTTAAGTTGTTCCTGTAAATGACGGTGCAACATGTGCTTTTCCTGACTTTGCCAGCTTTATGGGTTATTTGACCGTTGTTTAAGCAAACAACGCTTGTTTGTTTGCCGACAACTGCTTGTTTGAGCATCAGGAGATTGAAGGATTGATGTGTGCTGCACACCAAAGCAACAAAAACCAACCTCCTGGAGGTCTTCCTCAAAATGCCCATCTCATCGAATAAACCCACGGAAGGCTGTTTCAAGAGAGAACCTTATCATCTTTTAATTTCAGAATAGTTAAAAATAATAAACACGCAACACTCTGAACTATTTGATTAGTTTAGGAATGTGCTTTGATTTTAGCAAAATGACTTCTTTTTTTCACCTTTAGAAGTATAAGAGTTTTAACGCTCTGTAAGACCTGTTTACGGCCGTTATCGGCTGGCTTGTTTTTGCTGGTAACGATGGATTGATTCGACCATATCTTCGATGCGGACTGGCTTGCTGATGTAGTCGTCCATACCAGCGGAGAGGTATCGTTCTCTGTCGCCTTCGAGGGCATGGGCGGTCATGGCAATGATCCACGGCCGTTTCTCCACCGGCCATTGTGTATGGATACATTGCGTCGCTTCCACTCCGTCCATTTCCGGCATTTGCACATCCATGAAAACAATCTGGTACGATTGTTTCTCTAGGGCGGTTAAGACTTCACGGCCGTTACTCACCACGTCCGGCTCGTAGCCCAGTTTGGTCATGATGCGCATGGCTACTTTTTGGTTGATGAGGTTGTCTTCGGCCAGCAAGATGCGGAGTGTGTGTGGCTGTTTGTTGCTGTCTGGCGCGGTGAGGGGAAGGGAAACGGCCGTTTCCGCACCCCCTTGCATTACAACTGCTCCCTCCTGGTTTTTCTGCACACTCAACACATCAACCAACACCTCATATAAAGCAGATGGCTTAATCGGTTTTTGGACATGGCCCGTAATATGCGCTTGAATTTCTGCCGGAACACGCCCCTGTTGTGTCAGCAGCAGCAGCGGCGTATTGTGGGCAAGTTGGCGGATGCTTAATAATAGATCTTTTTCGGCCGTTAACATATCTTCATCAACAATAATCACATCAAACGGCGTGCTGTTTTGCAGCCAATAAACCGTTTCCGGCAAGCTCCCGGCAACATAAGGGTGGATTCCCCAGGTTCTGATCTGGCGGCTCATATAGCGGCGCGTGCCACTATGATTCGCCACAAACAAAATTCGTTTTCCAGGTAATTTCAACTGCTTCTTGCGTAAATACCGTTTCGGTTCACTGGTTGCCACTTCCGTAGGCATTGTAAAAAAGAAAGTCGTTCCCTTCCCGACCTCACTCTTAACCCAAATCTTGCCGCCCATCAGCCTAACCAATCTTTGGCTGATTGCCAGACCAAGGCCTGTTCCACCATACTTGCGCGTGTGCGAGGTGTCTGCCTGGCTAAATGATTGAAAAACCATTTCGACTTTGTCAGCAGGGATACCGATGCCCGTATCGCGCACGGCAAACAAGATTTCGCACTGTGCGTGCCCCAATAAATTACTGCTTACTTCAACACGAACTTGCCCCTCATCGGTGAATTTCACGCTGTTGCTGAGTAAGTTAACCAAAACCTGACGCAGTCGCAGCGCATCCCCTTTGCAGAACAGCGGCGTGTCAGGGCTAATTTGATGGATAAGTTGCAGCCCCTTTTCATGCGCCTTCGTTTTAACCAAATCCAGAGCCGCCAAGACACAATCTTCCAAATCAAACGGCTCATTTTCCAGTTCCAGTTTACCGGCGTCTACTTTGGAGAAATCAAGGATGTTGTTGATGATGCTAAGTAGTGTGTCGCTGCTGGTGAAAATCGTATGCACCAGGTCTTGCTGCTCAGAGTTTAGGAGCGAATCTCGTAATAGACCGGTCATGCCAATAACGGCGTTTAGCGGCGTGCGAATTTCGTGGCTCATATTTGCCAGGAAGTCCGTTTTTGCCTTGGCCGCAGCCACGGCTTCCATACGCGCCTGATTCAATTGAATCTCTTGTTGTTTGCGCGTCGTAATGTCATAAAAGACAATCATTTGCCCTTGTTGTTTCGCATTGCCATCTGTCACGAGCGGCGTTAAACGCAGTTCATAGATGCGAGATTCTCGATTCAGGGTAAATGCAGCTTCTGCACGCTGCTCCTGATTAATTTGGCTCATCCACGCTGCCCAATCTGCAAAGACATCGGTGACCGGTTTGCCCACAATTGCCGCCAATGATAAATCTACCATGCGCTGCCCGGCCGGATTGACATCAATGATCCGTTCCTTGGCGTCAAGCACAAAGATTCCTTCGTCAAGTTTCATGATAATGTTGGAATGGGCTATTGGGGTGATGTCGAGAAACTGCGAACGAAACGCGCCCCCAATGACAGCAATGCCACTTAATGTAAAGGCAAACGGCGTCAAATCCAGGCGAAAGGGATTTACTCCTGTCAGGTAGAGCGCGTTGCTAATCCAGGGCAGCAGCGCAGCAACCAGCATCCAGATGCTTTGTTGACGAATGATGCCCGGCGTGCGCAAGATTCTATGGATGACAAGGCCTGATCCAAGTAGCATGTACAAGTAGGAACAGGCAATGTTTACCCAAAACCAACGCCCATAGGAATAGTCAAGCAGCCATATATTTTGATGCTTAACCAGTTCGGTATGCGCCCATATCAGCCCGTGCCTTTCATTTGTCCAGGCAAGTAAAAGTGTGATGGTCGGGATAAGGAAGAGGAGGAAAAGCACCTGCCGTTTCCGCTGTAACCAAATATCGCGACCCGTATATTGCAATGCCAACAATAGCCATGCCGGTGGCACCACAGCAATGCCTAAATATTGAATTTTTGCCCAGAACAGTTTGCTGACTTCAGTTGGACTGGCTAACTCAAATCCATACCCAAATGCCCAAATTCCCGTTGCCCACAGCAAAAGGGTGAAGGCGGGGAGCACTAGCGAATTCCGCGAACGAATGGCATACAGTGCAAGCAGCCAATTGACTGTCGCTGCAACAAAAAGAAAAAGCGTTGATGGGGGAAATTGCCAGTTCATCGTGGAACTTTTTCATCTTTTTATATGCGTGAGGATGAGAAGAAAAATGCCTTATTGCCAGATCAGGTAAATCCCTCTAGAGCATGGCTGATTGCCATATACTCTATGCGGATTTGATCGATTTTCGTCGGTGCTTCAGCGAGGTCGTTTTCGCGGGCAAGCATCTCTAGCTCAAAACAAAGCTCGGAAAAGCGGCGCAACCCCATGCTGCTGCTGCTGCCCTTTAATGTGTGTGCCACCTCTTTGAGTCGGTTGGCATCGTGCGCGGCCAACATCCTTTCTGCTTCATCAATGAGTGGGGGAATATCGCTTATGAATAAGGGGGCAAGTTCCCCGATCATGTCATCAACGGAATCCCCTACGATGAGCCGCATTTCAGCACGCATGATAGCCATAATGTCTACAGGAGAAGATGCCTGGAAGTGGTTGTTTATTGTCATTTCTATATATATCAATTGCTATGCGGGATGGGGTGATGATGTAAGGTCGTTGTTATCCCAGTTTTGAAAGGGTTTGAAATTACTATTCTTCATTGTAAGTCGGGTCTGTTATTTGGAGTATCCAGCTATGGTACCAATCATTGAAGAGCTGTTGTAACTGTGGCTCACCACTGTACCAGTAAAGCGTGGCTTGAGGGATTTGTGGGCTGCTTTTGCCTTTGATGACTCTATAACTCCCCGTCATTTTCAAGAGATAGGATTGGCCTACCTCTCCGTCATTCTCTTTAATTTTGCATTACACAAAAGTGACCAGGATGGAATTGGCGATGGTACGCCCTACAATTTTGACGTTGTCGCCAACTTGCAGGGAAAATGGACCATCGAAGGGGGCAATATCCACGACAGTAAACTCTGTGCCAGGGGTTAGCCCTAATTCAGCCAGATACCGGAGCATTTCGCTGTTGGCATCGTCAATGATGCGGGTAATTTGTGCCTGGGTTCCTGTCGCCAGATTGGCGAGAGAGATGGTGTCGACGGCGACAATTGTGCCATCTTTGGCTGGGATTGGGTCTCCGTGAGGGTCTACTGTGGGGTGCCCAAGAAATGCAGCGATGCGTTCTTCAAGTTTTTCGCTGATGACATGCTCTAAAATATCTGCTTGCTCGTGAACTTCATCCCATTCGAATCCAAGTGCTTCCATCAGGTACAGTTCCAATAAACGATGGTGGCGGATGACTTCAAGAGCGACTTTTTCGCCGGCCGTGGTGAGGGTGACACCGGAATGTTTTTTGTAATCAACCATTTTCAATTTTGCCAGCCGTTGCAGCATACTGGTGACAGAGGCGGGCTTTACATCTCGCGCTTCGGCAATGCGTGAGGTGCTAACCGGACTTTCTAATTCTGCCAGCATGTAAATGGTTTTTAGGTAGTCTTCTATAGCCTGGTGATTTAAGCCGTCTCGCTGGGTAGACGACCCACTTTTTAATGCTTCAATTTCAGGCATACACCATTTCCTTATTCGCTAAAAATTAAGTTTAGATATACCTCAAAAGCTAACATAATCGTATATTGTTGTCAATTGCTGCCGGTGGCAGGGCAACAAGGATAGGGATGGGGTTTTATGGGATGTTGACAGTTTGCACCATGTAGGTTGTGTCTCCGTTGCGCAAAGGAATCCGCTGTAGATCGGGCCAGGTGTATAAGCCAATGAAGAGCGAATGTTTTTTACCGGTGAATTCTGGGGGAAGCTGGAGGTGAAATTGTGTCACAAGTGTGTCGCCGGGCTGCCAATAGATGGCGGCAATGGCTGGCGCATCTTCTTGGGCGACAATTTCGCCTTGCTCGTTGACAAAGTGATTGAAGAAGTGATATTGGGTCCCCGGCGGTTGGGGCTGGGTCACTTGCCAGGTGTAGGTGAGGGTGAGGCGCTCGTTGGCGGCCAGAATGCCGGTTTGTTGGGCGTCGATGAGGGTTAAGCCATTTTGCCAGCTTGCTAGTGGTGTGTTAACGGCCGTTCCCCCTCCCTCCACATCATAAAACTGCCAGGTCTCATCACCGGCACGCACCTGTTGTGGCAGCAATTCGCCCGAACTTGCCAGCCAGGACGTGACCAATTCGTCGGCGCGGGCAATCAGGTAAATGGCGCATTGCTGCGGGATGATGTAGCCACGCCCGACATCTATCAGCCGCACCGGCGTCGGGTAGACGAAATGTTCCAACAGCCCCAATTTGGAGGATTCCGGCGTGCCTCCTTCATCGACGATGATGAAGTCGCAGTCGGGGAATTGGGCGGCATATTCCTGGCTGATGTGGATGGCCTGGTTGATTTCGGATAACGGCCGTTCCACCCCAATTTCTCCCGCGTCTAACTGGACAAGCCGCATGTGGTCAATCTGAAACTGCCATGCGGCAAGCAGCAGCAGCGGCGTCAGCACAAGCAAATTGGCGCTTGCCGTGCGCCATTGTGCCGGAGGAAGTTTAGGATGATCGGCAGCCAGAAAATTGATGAGCTGATCAGCAAGCAAGGCCAGCAGTAAAAACGGAGCCGGGAACAAAAAAAGGAAGTAATAATTTTGTAGATAAACCGTGTGCCGCAGGTAAAGCAGCACCGGCGCTATGATCCAGATGGCGAGAATGAGCAGCGCTGTGGGCAGAGGTGGCAGAAGGGCATTAATGGAGCGTTTTTGGCGGTTGTAGGCGATGATGGGGATGGTAACGGCCGTAATTAAGGCCAGCGCCAGTAAAATTTGCGCCATGTCAAACAGGCCATAGAGCGGCCAGACGGCTTCTCGTGACAGGCCAGTCGCGGCAAAGATGTGGCTGCCGCTGGCTAATTCTTGGGTTAACAGCCAGGAGGAGAGATTGGTTTCGGCGGGATTTGTGACGGCGGCATCTGTTAAATTGGAATTGCCCGTGAAGACGGCGAATGTGGCGCGGACATCGTTGAAGCCAGCGGCGTATTCAAACATGAAGAACGGGACGTAAAGCAGCAGCAGCAACGCCAGTGCGCCAACAAAGGGGGCGAAGGTGCGCCACTGCCAACCTTGCCACCAATGTCGCCAAAAAATGAGCAAGATGAGTATGCCGGTGGGGATCAGCACGAGGCTGCCAAGATGCAGTTGTGTCATTGCTGCCAGCCAAAGGCCCGATAAAACAAGGTGAATGGGTTTGTGTTGCCCACAAAAGTAGCTGAGCAGGCTGAGCAGGAGTAAGGTGGCGAAAAAGGGGATGGGGTTTGGGTTCCACAGGAAACGGCCGTAATACACAGCCCATGGGTTGACAGCAAACAACAGCGCCGCCAACAAGGCGACACGCGTCCCAAATAACGGCCGTGTGTACAAGTAGAGGATGAGCACTGCCGTTGTACTGAGAAGGGCCTGGAAGAGGTGAACGGCCGTTAACGTCCGCTGCACATACAAAGGCAGCGCCAACAAATAAGCAATCAGCGGCGGATTCATGATGCCAGCCGACGATTTATTAGCCGCCAGCGGCAGCATTGCCTGCCCCTGGTTAACCCAACGCAGGGCGATGCTCAACAAAATAGATTGGTCGGCAGTAATGGGGCTGTGGGCCAGACCGCGCAAGCGCACATAGGCAGCCGCTGCCAGAATACAAATCAAGGCAAAAAAAGCGGCAAAACGTGATAACCGCAGCATAGAAAATGGAGCAGATACGGCTGCTTTAGAGGACAACCTTTTCTGTGCCGGGTGGCGGCTCTGCGCCGTAAATGACGGAAACGCCACGAATGCGGCCGACAATCCACTCGACAGCGGCAATCAAGATCATGAAGAGGATGTCTACAGCAATAGCCATCGAAAAAGCGATGCCCAAATAGCCAAAAACAAGCGCTGCCGGTTCGGCCAGACCATTGATGACGGCGTCTGTCACGCCGAGGAACATGAGAATGATGGTCAGGCCAATCATCACCAGCAGAAATGCGGGCCAGGCGCGGCGGTCGGCGGGGCTGGGCATCATGGCGTTGCTGATGGCAAAGAGGAGATAGAGCCAGACGAGGATGTCGTTGGTGGCGAATACCTGTCCCAGAGCGGCGGAGAGGTTGTCGATTTCGCCGCTGTTGATGGCTAAAGCGAGGTCGGTGACGCCAAATATTTTGAAGCCGATGAGCAGGATAACGGCCGTTCCCGCAATCAACGGCGCACCACCAATCAAACTCTCGCGAATCGGCCCCAGCGTGCGCCCTTTGTAATATTCCACATAGCCCAGCACAATCGAGCCATCACCCTGACGGCGCGGGATCAACGAGAAAGAACCGGTGCGCACGCCCAAAAAAGTCGCCGTCAACCAATGGCTGGCCTCATGCAGAAAAACCCCTGGCAGCAAAATGAGCGAGTACATGATCACCGCCCATTCTGCGCGGCGCGTAATCAACATGCTCACGCCATGCAAATGCGTGTGAATCCAACGCTGCATGAGCAGCAAGATGCCAAAGGCAATGACCACCCAAATAAATGGCATCAACGTTTCGCTCATAATTCCTCCGCGAGGATGCTGAAAGATAGGGAAAGTGTGAAGAGGGAGGGCGAAATGCCCTTTCCTCTTCACTTCTCTCTTCTCGCCTAAATCGCGTTTTGTACCAATTCAATAAAGACAGGCTTCAGGCTGGCTCCGCCAACCAGTGCGCCGTCAATGTCTGGCTGCTTCATATACTCGGCGATGTTCTTTTCATTGGCGCTGCCGCCATATTGAATGCGTACAGCCTGGGCCGTTTCATCGCCAAACATAGCCACGACCGTGCCGCGCACGGTTTTGCCGATAATTTCGCCAGCTTGTTCGGCCGTGGCCGATTTGCCCGTGCCAATCGCCCAAATTGGCTCATAGGCGATGACGCATTGGGCCATTTGGGCCGCAGTCAATCCGTCAAACGCTGCTTTGACTTGCCCACTCACAAAGGCATGGGTTTCGCCCGCTTCATTTTGTTCCAGGCTCTCGCCCACACAAACGATGGGCGTGAGGCCATGCGCCAACGCCGCTTTGATTTTTTTGTTGACGCCTTCGTCGGTTTCGCCAAAGTAGCCGCGCCGTTCGGAGTGGCCCAGGATGACATATTGGCAGAAGGGGGTGATCATGTTGGGGGCGAGTTCGCCGGTGTAGGCACCTTTTTCCTCAAAGTACATGTTTTGCGCACCAACGCCGATTTTGGTTCCGGCGACGGCGGCGGCAACCGCTGGAATGGCGATGGCTGGCGGGCAAAAGGCGATGTCTACGCCCTCAATGGCGTTGAGTGCATCTTTGATTTCATTGGCAAAGGTTTCTGCTTCGGCCGGTGTTTTGTTCATTTTCCAGTTACCGGCAATGATGGGGGTACGCATGTCAATTCTCCTTGTTTTAGGGTGTTAATTTTGTAGGGTTTCCATTTCCGCAGTGATGCGGGTTTCTAACCAAACGGGGGGACGCTGCTGCAAGGCAGTCTCAAATGCGTCGCGGGCCTCGTCTGGCTGATCTAGGGCGATGTGGAGGCGGCCTTTCAGGTAGAAGAGTTCGGGCGAAACGGCCGTTTCCCCATTCGCCATATTTTCATTGAGCAGTTCCAACGCGGTCTCCGCGCCGTCGTTGCGCCAGGTGATGTACAACTGCCCCAATTGCACAGTTTGCGCATCATGGGGCTGCGCCTCGATTTTCCTCAGCAGATCAGTTACACGGTCAACCGGCTCATTCATCAACAGATAGACCAGCATCAAACTTCGCTGGATTTGCCTATCCCCGGAAAAGCGAATCATCCCTTCTTCGAGGACAATCGAGGCGACAGCCAGGCGATTGGCGGTCATAAGTTGTTCGGCTGCTGTGTGGAACCCGGTTGGCAGACGCGTTGCTGGCAGTATTTCGCCTATCAGGCGGCGGGCATCCTCGTTTTGGTTGGCCTGCACATAGGCGGCGATCAGCTCCCATTTTAGGCGTCGGTCGTTCGGATCATCAGCTAGCTCTGCCTCTAGTTCGTCGATTGGGCGGATATTTTCGGGGATGAAAAAGTCGTCTTCGGCAGGAGGCGCATCGTTTTGTGTTGGCGGTTCGTCTTGGGCAGCGGGTATCGGTTCGCCGGGCGGCTCTGTCGCTACCTGGTCCTGGTTGCGCTCTTCTGCGCGACTGCCAAGAATGCCGATGACGAGGAAGAGGGAGCAGCAGATGAGGATACCGGCAGCGATGCCTACTAAGATGTAGCGTAACGGCCGTTTCTGCTTTACCGGTGCCGGCGGCGGTTCGGCTGCTGCCGGAGCGGGTTCTGGCGTCGGTGTCAGGTCGGGCAGCGCGGGCATGGCGGTGGGCTGCACATCATCAACCGGGCGCGTTACAGCCATTGGCGTGTAATCCGGCAATACGGCGCGACCAGCGGCGGCCATTTGTGTCGGCAAATCTGTGATTGCCTGCTGGAAGGCGGTGAACAACTCGCCCGCCGTTGCATAACGCGCCGCCGGTTCTTTGTTGAGCGCTTGCAGCAAGACCGTTTCCAATGCCGGGCTAACTTGTTCATTAAATTGGGTTGGCGGCGGTGGCGGATCAAAGATTTGCGCGTGGATGATGGAATAGGCTGTGTCTGCGTTAAACGGAACTTGCCCGGCAACCATTTCATAGAGAATGATGCCGAAGGCGTAGATGTCGGTGCGTGCGTCTATCTCTTTGTCGCCACGCGCTTGCTCCGGCGAAATGTACTGCGGCGTGCCCATAATGGCGTCGCGTGACAAGGTGGATTCGCCAGCCTGGGCAATTCGCGCCAGCCCAAAATCTGCCAGGTAAACGCCGCCCCCTTGGGTCAGCAGCACGTTGGAAGGTTTTATGTCTCGGTGCAGCACACCTTGTCCGTGCGCGTAATCTAACGCCTCGGCAATGCCTTGGGCGATACGCAAAATTTCTGAGCGTGATAATGCGCCCTGGCCTAATCTGTCTTTTAATGTTTCCCCTTCCACGTAGCGCATCACCAGATAGGACATGCCCACATGTTCGGCAAAATCATAGACCGGGACAATGTGCGGGTGTTCAAGTCGAGCCACAACTTGTGCTTCGCGTGTGAAGCGGCGCAGAAAGGATTCGTCATCGTTGAAAGTTGGGTGCAGCACTTTGATGGCGACATAACGGTCGAGTGCTTTATGGTACGCTTTATAGACCGTTGCCATGCCTCCCTGGCCTAGTTTTTCCACAATTTCGTAGGGTCCGACACTGCTGCCAACCGAAAAACTCATTCTGCTTATTTCCTGTTTCTTGTTTCAATTTGCGCGATTTGCTAGACCACGCCCTGTTGAATATGTCTGTCCTTATCTCGAATTATAGGGGAGGTATGGGGAGTGGGCAATGTGGGGCGGCACGAGTTGGGTGGTGACAAGCGTCATGTTTGCGATTCGGCCGTTTCTGTGGGTTGGCGTTGGTGGCGCCAATGCGCCAGCAAGTAGAGCGGTGCGCCAAACAAACCGGAGAGGCGTTCCAGGGCAAATACGAGCAGCGACAGGGAGACGGCTTGTTCGTTGGGGACGTTGGCGGCGGCAAAAAGTGTCGGAGCCAGCAGTTCGCGCACACCCAGGCCGCCTACTGAGGGCGCCATCAGGGCAATTGATAAAATGGGCACGGCGAAAATGTAATAGCTAAAGGGAACTTGCAAATCGAGTGCGCGTCCGGTTGTTGCCCACCAGCTTGCCAGCATCAGGTTAAAGAGGATGGAGACGCCAAAGGCGGAGATGATGGCCCGCAGCCCGCAAGCCTGGACGGCTTTGAGCACTTTTGCCAGTAATCCGCTGCCGACGGGAGAAAGTGGCCCCGGCAGCCATTTGCCTAAACGGCAGATGAGGCGATGTTCGAGGAGGAGGGCGATGATGAGGAGGGAAACGGCCGTTCCGCCCACAATCAGCCAGTGTAACCAAATCGGAATTGCGGCGGCACGCCAGGGGAGCAGCAGCAGCGCCATCACAAAGAGCATAATCAGGCCGCTGAGCCGGTCGAGAATGACCGTGCCTGTGGCGACATCCAGGTCAATTTCGCGTGTGATTTCCAACACACGCACCACATCACCGCCAAAGCCGGATGGCAGAAATGAGTTGAAAAAGCTGCCGATGAAGTACAGCTCAACCAGGCGTGCGAAGGGTACATGGATGCCCAGCCCTTGCAGGAGCAGTGACCAGCGGAAGGCTCGCAGCACCATGCTGGCGCTGACCAGCAGCAGGCCAGACAGCAGCCAGCCTAAATGTGCTTGCAGCAGGGTTTGCCCCAGCGCTTGCAAGTCGAGTTCCTGGAAGGCCAGCCATAACCCCAACAGGGTTACAGCGATTTTTAGGAGGGTAGATAGTCGTTTTTTCACCAAGTTGTTTATGGAAACGGCCGTTGCGCCGCTTGTGCTCATCTAAATTTTGGCGTGATTCTATCTGCACCTTGCCACCTTGTCACCCTGTCCTATAATCCTCATCTTATGACGAAATGGCGACGGAATGGGTTAGTCATCCTCGCTGTCTGGCTTTTTTTCTGGCTGGCGCTGGACAGCATGGTTGATGACAGCCCGACGATGGATGAGCAAAATCATCTGGCGCGTGGCGTGGCCTTTGTGCGCACTGGCGACCCACGCCTCAGCCTGGAGCATCCACCATTGACAAATGCGCTCAGTGGGCTGCCGGTGGCGCTGCTGCTGCCCGATGTGCGCCTGCCGCTTGATGATGCAAGCTGGGAGCGGCAGCCACCAGACACGTATTGGTATGTTTTTGCCAACCTGTTCCTGTGGCATTACAACCACGATGTGACGCGCATGATTTTTCTCGGCCGGCTGCCGATTGTGTTTTTGACGTTGGGGCTGGCGTTGGTGGGGTATCGGTTGGCGTGGGCGTTGTGGGGGCGCTTGTCGGCGCTGGCTGCCTTTGCGCTGCTCTTGTTTGACCCGAATGTGTTGGCACACGGCCGTTACATCACCACCGATTTGGGCGGGACGACGTTTGTCTTGCTGGCAACCTGGCTGCTGTGGCGGTTGTGGCAGAATGGGGAGGGAGGGGAGAAGAGGGAGGAGGGAAGAGAGAGGAGAGAAGAGGGAAAAGGGAGGAGGGAAGAGGGAAGAGAGAGGGGGGGTCGGTCGCCGACTACTGTGAATGAAAATGCGCGAGGGACACGAGAATTCCCTTTTTCTCTG
>JACKBV010000021.1 GCA_020634315.1 Ardenticatenaceae bacterium
TACTCCAGGCCATCCACACAATTTCAGCAGATAGCCACTTACTGTCGGCTCTGGATTCACACCAGATCAACCGCTGTCGGTTGTCAGCCATCGGTTATGTGTCGGTTTGAGGATTGATAACTACTTACCGCTAGCCGATCACTGTTTACCAATTACTGATTACCGGAAACGGGTCGCGGGCTTGGCTTGCGTGTGCCTCACCGCCGGTCGGGAATTTCACCCTGCCCCGAAGGTCCCTCTATAAATTTGTGCAAAATATAACAATGATTATAACGAGCATACCCTCCAAGTCAATTTCCCAACGCAAAAAAACGGCCGATAATTACACTGGTCGATGGCAATCCGCAGGAACAGTGCGCCTGTTAAAACAAACCTCCGGGAGGCTCAATATGTGTCTCCAAAGCCTCCCGGAGGTTCATCTCATTTGGCGAACGTTCCACCAATAACCTCCGGGAGGTTGGTTTTCAGTCACAGCACAGCGCCCCACTGGTTAACGGCGATACATACATGCTAATATATGCGGGTCATATCAACTTTGAGTTGCACAAATGCCCATATTTGGTGATAACATACATGAGGTGGCAGTCATTCCGCCGCATGTTATAATTCTTCTCTGGTATTTTTGACCATAATTTTGGGAAATGTGATTTTTATGAGCGACGCACGCAGTTTTCAATCCATTATTTTGCGATTGTTGGCCTATTGGAAGGATCGTGGTTGTCTGGTGCAGCAGCCATACAATGTGCAAGTGGGAGCCGGGACAATGAATCCAGCTACGTCACTGCGCGTATTAGGCCCGGAGCCGTGGAATGTGGTGTATGTTGAACCCAGCATCCGTCCCGACGACGGCCGTTTCGGGGACAATCCCAATCGTATGCAAATGCACCATCAGTTGCAGGTCATCCTCAAGCCAGACCCCGGCAACCCACAAGAACTATACCTGAAAAGCCTGGAAGCCATCGGCATTGACCCACGGCGGCATGATATTCGCTTTGTCGAAGACAGGTGGGAAAGCCCGGCCTTGGGCGCATGGGGCTTGGGTTGGGAAGTATGGCTTGATGGGCAAGAGATCACCCAATTCACCTACTTCCAACAGGCAGGTGGGCACACACTAGACCCGGTTTCCGTAGAAATCACCTATGGGCTGGATCGTATTGTGCTGGCGCTGCAAGGCGTCAACAGCGTCTGGGAATTGGAATATGGGGCAGGCATTGCTTATGGCGATGTCTTGCTGCAAAGCGAAATTGAGCACTGCCGTTACTATTTTGAGGTAGCAGATGTTGACGGCATTCGTGCCGTTTACGACATCTATGAACGAGAAGCGCTGCATTGTTTGGATGCCAATCTGATACTGCCGGCGCATGACTACAATTTGAAATGTTCCCATTTGTTTAACGTTTTGGATACGCGTGGTGCAATTGGTGTGACCGAACGCGCCAATTACTTCCGCCGCATGCGTAACGTGGCGCGACGGATCGCTGATTTATACGTGGAACAGCGGCAGCGCCTGGAATTCCCCTTGCTGCCAGAAGCATCGGCGCCATCACAAGATGCGCAAACCATTTTGCAATTTGCGCAAAGTGAGACGCCGCATACGCTTTTGCTGGAAATCGGTAGTGAAGAGCTGCCGGTTGGGGATTTGGCATCGGCCATTAAACAGTTGCAACTGTTGGTGCCGGAGATGCTGGACAAACTGCGTTTGCAATACAGCCAGGTTGAGGTTTTGGGAACGCCGCGCCGGTTGTCTGTGTTGGTGCATCGTTTACACGGCCGTCAACAGGATTTGGACAGTGTGGTAAAAGGGCCACCGGCCGACCGCGCCTTTGACGCCGATGGCAACCCGACAAAAGCGGCCGTTGGTTTTGCACGCAGTCGGGGATTGGATGTCGCCGATTTACAGGTGGTGGAAGAGGGCGGAAAGCGGTACGTTTCGGCCGTTGTGCGCGAGACGGGGCAATTGACGGCCGCTGTGCTCAAGGAAGCGCTGCCTGACTTGATTGCCAGCCTTAAATTTGAGAAAAGCATTCGTTGGAATCAGACGAATATCGCCTTCAGCCGTCCGCTGCGCTGGATTGTGGCGATGTATGGGCCAGATGTTATCCCGTTTACTTATGCTGGCGTGCTGGCGGGTAGTACAAGCCGAGGCTTGCGTCCGTATGGCTCGCCACTGCTGCAAATTGATGATGCGGCGAATTATGCCGTTATCATGCGTAGAAATGACATTTTGCTGGATACTGATAAGCGCAAAGAGCGCATTGTGAGTATTGGCGGCAAATTAGCGGCGGAGAAGGGCGGCCATATCCCGGAAGATATTGCTTTGTTGGATGAAGTTGCCAATTTGGTGGAAAAACCAACGCCGCTGCGTGGTCAGTTTGAAGAACGGTTCCTCGCTTTGCCCAGCGAAGTGTTGGTGGCCGTGATGCGCAAGCACCAGCGTTATTTCCCAGTGTATGATGCTGAGGGCAAATTGATGCCTTACTTTATTGCGGTGCGCAATGGGGATGAGCGTCATCTGGACAGTGTGATTGACGGTAATGAGCATGTGATTCGTGCGCGTTTTGCCGATGCGGAGTTTTTCTACAAGAATGATGTGCAGCATAAACTGCCGGATTTCTTGCAGAAGTTGGATATGTTGACGTTCCAGGCTGATTTGGGTTCGATGTTGGATAAGACACATCGCCTGGAGAAGTTGACGCCTATTGTTGCCGAGATGTTGGGGTTGACGGAAGCGGAAACGGCCGTTGCCAATCGTGCCGCCACCCTAGCCAAAGCAGACCTGGCGACCAAAATGGTTGTCGAGATGACGTCGCTGCAAGGGATTATGGGTGCGCACTACGCTCGTTTGAGCGGTGAAACGGAAGACATTGCCGAGGTGATTGCCCGCCAATATGACGCAGTTAGCAAGAGTGGCGCAGGCATGGCGCTGGCGATAGCAGACCGGTTAGACAGTCTCGTCGGCTTATTTGCCGCCGGTTTAGCGCCGAAAGGGTCGAATGATCCCTTTGCCCTGCGTCGCGCCGCGTTGCAGTTGATTGAAAATCTGGTGCAAAACGAGATGCCGTTTGATTTGCGGGCTGCCGCGACCACTGCGGCCAGTTTCCTGCCCGTCACCGGCAGTGAGAATGTGCTGCCAGATGTGTTGGCTTTCATTGCCGGGCGCTTGGACGGGATGCTGCGCGAGGAAGGCTTTGCGACCAGTATTGTGAAAGCGGTGTTAGCCGAACAAGGCCATAACCCCTATGGGGCGCGTCAGGCCGCCCTGGCTTTGCAGGAGGTGCTGCAAGCGTCGGATTGGCAGGCGTTGTTGGATGGGTTTGCGCGTTGTGTGCGCATCACGCGTAATCAGACGGAAAGCTTTACATTACGCCCCAACGATTTCACGCTGGCCGCGGAAAAAGATTTGTATGCAGCTTATGAAACGGCCGTTAACCAGCGCAATGGCTCCGTCGATGCCTTTATCAGCGGCGTGCGCCAACTGCTGCCAGCCATTACCCGCTTCTTTGATGACGTGTTGGTCATGGATGAAGATCAGGCTGTGCGTGAAAACCGATTAGCCTTGTTGCAGCACATTGCTGCTCTGGGAACTGGGATTGTCGATCTGTCTTATCTGGAAGGATTCTAGATTTGTTTATGTAAACCGGGCAGATGTCTGTGTAAAACGATCTGACTCCTTACGCACAAATGAGATAAATATAGTCATGAGGCCTGTATCTGACAGGCCTCTCTTTTTGTCTGGCACTGCCATGAAATGAGAGTAAAAAAGCGAAAACGTTTAGAATATTTGGCGTAGATTGGGTATAATCTGGCGCTGCATATTGAGACTTCCACATAAGCGGGCGAATCCGAATAAAAGATGAGTGTAACCCAGGAAATTAAAAACCGGTTGGATATTGTAGATTTTGTCTCGGATTATGTTCCCCTGCGTAAATCGGGGCGAAATTATGCCGGTTTTTGCCCGTTTCACCAAAACACGCGCACCCCTTCATTTTATGTTTTCCCTGAAACGCAAACGTGGCGCTGCTTTGGCGCGTGTGCCGAAGGGGGCGACATCTTCTCCTTTGTTATGAAAAAGGAGGGATGGGATTTTAAAGAAACGCTGGAAAAGCTGGCACAGCGGGCGGGCGTAACGCTGGAAGCGCAACAGCCGGGTGATCAAAAAAAGCAAGCGGCAGAGCAGAAATTATTGGATTTGCTGGACGCTGCGGCTGATTATTTTCATATGCTGCTGCTGCATGCGCCAGAGGCGGCGCATGCGCGTCAATATGTAGCAGAGCGTGCCTTAACGGAAGAGACGCAGGCGACGTTTCGTCTGGGGTTTGCGCTGTCGTCTTGGGATGCCTGCCGCAATCAGTTTAATGATCAGGGGTATGATGACGCGGATTTGATTGCCGCCGGTTTGTTGACGGTGAATGAGGAGAAAGGGCGGCGCTATGACCGTTTCCGTAACCGGTTGATGATTCCCATTCGCGATATAAACGGCCGTGTCGTGGGTTTTGGCGCACGCACATTGGATAAGGATGGGATTCCCAAATACCTGAATTCGCCGCAAACCTCGTTGTTTGACAAAAGTAACCTGTTATATGGCCTGGATACAGCCAAGCGGCATATTCGTGAAGCGCGTCAGGTGGTCATTGTTGAAGGGTACATGGATGTGATGCAGGGGTGGCAGCATGGGTATCGCAATTTGGTGGCGCAAATGGGCACGGCTTTGACCGAACAACATTTGCAGCAGTTGAAGCGGTACACCAAGCGCTTTGTGCTGGCGTTGGATGCGGACGCGGCTGGGGCGAAGGCGACCATGCGCGGTTTGCAAGTGGCACGCGAAACGCTGGATCACGAGGTGGATGTGCGCTTTGACGCTCAGGGGTTGGTGCGCCATGAGGCGCGGTTACAGGCGGATATTCATGTTGTCACGTTGCCGGAAGGAAATGACCCCGATAAATTGATTCGCACCAATCCAGAGCAGTGGCCGGAATTGTTGGCTCAGTCACGTCCGGTTGTGGCTTATGTGATCGATGTGTTGGTGCAAGATTTGGATTTGGGGGATGCGAAGGCGAAAACGGCCGTTGCCCAGCAGGTGATTCCGCTCATCAAAGATATTCAAGACCCGGTAGAGCGGGATCATTATTGGCAATATTTGGCACGCACGCTGCAAATTGATGAGCGGGCGCTGCGCCAGGTGCGTTTGCAGCCAGACAAGCCACGTGCTGCGGCATCTTCGCCGCGAATAGTGCCTCCTGAACCGGATGTGCCCTGGCCTGAGGGGGCGATGCCAAAGCGGGAGGTGCGGATACGGCCGTTAAGCAACCATTTGCGGGAGGCCAATTTCTTGCGCCAATGCCTCGCTTATCCGCAGGTGACGGTGCAGGTGAACCGCTTGTTACAGCAAATGGAACAAACGGCCGTTGCCGCCGATGATTTCACAGATATGGAAGATAAACTGCTTTGGCAGTATGTGATGCAAACAGTGGAGACTGGCGCATTTGTCGTTGGGCAAGATTTGTGCGATAGTTTAGATGATCCGATGGTGCAGCACCGGGTTGAAGCCCTAAAAACAGTACCTCCGACTCCCCTGGCTAATTTGGAGCGGCTGCCGGATACGTTGGTGCTATCGGTATTGCAATGGCGACGAGATGCAATCAATCGCCAGTCCCAGGAAATTAAACAGTTGGTAAGTGTGTCCCAGGAAACCGATGTAGACCTGTTGCAGATGTATCAAAAGCAAGCATATACCTTGACATTGGTCAAACGTGATATTGATAAGGCTATTGCTTCGATGTCGGCGTTGAATCGGCGGCGAATTGAGGAAAGTAAATTATAGGTAGTGAGCTTTCTGGCGATTTTTAGAGAGGGGCAGTAAAGAGAAAATGGATTTTGAACCAAACCTGGATGATGAAGTAGAAGATGCCGATGAGCTGGATGATGTTGACGAGCTTGATATGGAGGCGCTTGTCAAAAAAGCACGACGCTCTCGTGTAATTGATGAGGCAGATATGCAGGCCATTTTGGCTTCTGCCAGTGAAGAGCAGGCGGATCGCCTGTATGCACAATTACAACGCTTGAATGTGCAAATTATTTCTTCCACTGGTGAGGCTGTCGATAATTTTGGTGATTCTGATCTCCTGTCTTCGTTGGATGATGATGATATGGACGGCGGGGGATATTTGAGCCTGGATGTCGAGGATGACCCGGTACACACGTATTTGCGTGAGATTGGGCAGGTTCCTTTGCTAACGGCCGAACAGGAAATATGGTTATCGACCCAGTTAACGGCCGTTTCCGCGCTGGAATCCTTAAAAGAACAAGTGGCAAACGGCGACGATGATGAAGATGCAGTAGAAAGCGCCCGTTTTCGCACCATGATGGCTAACTACACCGCCATTGGCGAACATTGGCAAACCGTCGCCAAAGCCAGCGCCTTGCTTGACATAACCCCGCCAGCCTTGCTGCCCTTGCTCAATGAAGCACAGCAGCTTCGGCGCGGTTGGGACGCCAACCAGGCTTCCTATCTGCGGCAATATCTAAACGAAGGGAACTGGGGGCAATACACAGTTTGGTCAGACCTGGCTACTGGTTGTTTTGCCGTATTCACCGCCCTGTACCTGCTGCCGCCACAACTCTTGCAGCAGATGAAAGAATATTACAACAAGCACAACGAACTGCCCGACAACGACACCTTTTATGCCTGGTTGTCGGAAGACAATGTTGCCCTCAAAGTCAATGAATTCTTGATCTACAATCTGGCAGAAGAAGCCAAAGTAAATTTGACCCGCGCCAATTTGCGCCTGGTGGTAAGTGTTGCCAAACGCTACATGGGGCGTGGCATTCACCTGTTAGACCTGGTTCAGGAAGGAAATGTTGGCCTGCTGCGTGCTGTGGAGAAATTTGACCATACCAAAGGGTACAAATTCAGCACCTATGCCACCTGGTGGATTCGTCAGGCGGTGAGCCGCGCCATTGCCGATCAGGCACGCACCATTCGTATTCCCGTACACATGTTTGAGACCATTAACAAAATTGTGCGTGTGCAGCGTGATCTGGTGCAAAAATTGGGTCATGAACCAACGGTAGAAGAGTTGGCCTTGGAACTGAACTATATGGAGCCGGATGAGGCGGAATCCATTAAGGCCGCACTGGAATCTGATGTCCCCATCGATCCCATTCTCAATCGCAAATGGCGGCAAGCGGTCAGCAAAATCCGCGACATTTTGCGCATTTCGATGGATCCGATGTCATTAGAGACGCCGGTTGGCAATAACGAGGATTCTACAGAACTGGGCGACTTCATCGAAGACGAGAGCGTCGTTGAGCCAGTTGATGCAGCTTCAAAAGAATTGCTCCGTGAGCAAATCCGCAATGTGCTCAGCTTTTTAAGTGAGCGGGAACGTGAAGTTTTGGAGATGCGTTTTGGCTTAAATGATGGCAAAGATCACACCTTGGAAGAGGTCGGGCGCAGCTTTGGCGTGACGCGTGAACGCATTCGCCAAATTGAAGCAAAAGCCTTGCGCAAATTACGGCATCCCAGCCGTAGCAAATCATTACGCGATTATTTGAGTTAGTGGTTTTGCTCGCACATTTTGCTTGTGATAGAATGCACAGGCAATTGTGGAAACGGTGAGAGATTCAATTAAGGAGAGGCCGTTTCACCATCACCTCAGGATGCAAGTAGCATATTATGAACCCAATACTTAATGACTTTCTCCCAATAGCGGTCCTGCTGGGGATTGCTGTTTTCTTTGCGATATTGCTGCCGATTTTGTCCCTGAATTTGGGGCCGAAACAGCCGTCTGCGCGCAAACAACAACCCTATGAGTCTGGTATGACGGCCATTGGTGAAGCACAGCGCCGCTTGCCGGTTAAGTTTTACCGTGTTGCCGTTCTTTTCATCCTGTTTGATGTAGACATTATCTTGTTGGTTCCTTGGGCTGTTGCCTTCCGTAGATTGGGTATTTACGGGTTGGTTGCCATGTTGATTTTCATGGTTGTCTTTGTCCTTGGTGATGCCTGGGTCTGGAAGAAAGGAGTGTTGGAATGGGAATAGAGCAGAAACTTGGTACGATGGGCGTTGTCACGCATCGCCTGGAAGACCTGGTAAACTGGGGGAGAACCAACGCCATGTGGCCCATCTTATTTGGGCTGGCCTGCTGCGCAATCGAGATGATGGGGTCGCAGGCATCCAATTATGATGCGTCGCGCTTTGGCATGGAATTAAATCGGCCGTCGCCACGCCAATCAGACTTAATGATTGTGGCTGGACGTGTCTCGCGCAAAATGGCCCCTGTTGTGCGTCGCCTCTATGACCAGATGGCTGCTCCCAAATGGGTAATTGCCATGGGGGACTGCGCTTCCTGCGGCGGCATCTTTAACAACTACGCCATCGTCCAGGGTGTGGACGAAATCGTACCGGTTGACGTGTATGTCGCTGGTTGCCCGCCGCGCCCTGAAGCATTGATTAACGGTATTATGACCCTGCACGAAAAAATTCGTGGGGAAAAGCTAAAGGACTGGGCCTAATGGATCGTGATCAATTCGTTGTCGAGAAAATTAACGCGGCCATTCCCGATGCCATTGAAGAGATTCTTGACTTTCGGGGAGAACGCACGATCTTTATCCACCAACCACACATCAAAGCAGTGTGTCAGTTCATGCGCGACGATGCGGATTTGCAATACAACTTCCTCTCAGATATTTGCGCTGACGACATGCTCCCAGACTTTCCTCGCTTTGCTGTTAACTACCATCTGTACTCAATACCAAACAATCATCGTTTGCGGCTGCGCGTGCGCGTCGAAGACCCTGACGAAGGGCCAGAAACGATGGGTACAATATGGACAATAGCCACCTGGCTTGAAATGGAAGTGTGGGATTTGATGGGTGTGCGCTTTAGAGGCAATACCAGTTTGCGCCGACTATTCCTCCCTGAAGATTGGCAGGGACACCCACTGCGTAAAGATTATCCTCTGGGCTATGAGGATGTACAGTTCTCCTTTAATTGGGAAACCATTGACGCCAAAAAGCCCTACGCAAAAGAGTAACCATAATTTCGTGACGCCATAGCGGGCTACGAATTACGGACTACGAATTACGGACTACGGAATATGTTATCAACCGGTAGCGACACAATTCAAGAATTAACTGTTGAGGAGCTTCGTGCCAAAGTTGGGACAGGCATGGAGATTGCCAACGAAGAAGAGCATTTGCTCCTTAGCATGGGACCTCAGCATCCCAGTACACACGGGGTGCTGCGCCTGTTGGTCGAACTGGATGGGGAGACGGTCGTCAATCTAGCGCCAGACATTGGTTTTTTGCATACGGGCATTGAGAAAAGTATGGAATCCAAGACATTCACCAAAGCTTTGGTGATGACGGATCGCATGGATTATCTCTCCCCAATGTCTAATAACCTGGGCTATATTTTGGCGGTCGAGAAATTGATCGGTATTGAAGCGCCACCCCGTGCACAGGCTATTCGCGTTATTTTGGCGGAGTTGCAGCGTGTTGCCAGCCACCTGGTTTGGTTAGGGACACATGCGTTGGACTTGGCGGCGATGTCTGTGTTCTTGTACTGCTTCCGTGAGCGTGAATACATTCTCGATTTATTTGAAATGGTGTCGGGACAGCGCATGATGGTCAGTTATTTCCGCCCCGGCGGTGTCTGGCGAGATTTGCCGGAAGAATTTATTCCAGCAGTGCGTCATTTTCTTGATTTCTTCCCGGCACGTTTGGCTGATTACGAAGCTTTACTGACCAATAACCCGATTTTCTTAAACCGCGCAAAAGGTGTTGGCATTATCTCCAGAGATGATGCTGTTTCTTTGGGGTTAACTGGCCCAAGTTTGCGTGCATCCGGTGTGCAATGGGATATTCGCAAGACGCAGCCTTACTCCGGATATGAGCAGTATGAGTTTGATGTGCCGGTGCGCACTGATGGGGATGTGTATTCACGATACCAGTGCCGTATTGAGGAGTTTCACCAGAGCTTGCGTATTTTGCAGCAGGCATTGGATAAATTACCGGATGGCCCGGTGAATGCAAGTGACCGTAAATATGTGCCACCGCCACGCGCCGAATTGGGACGCAGTATGGAAGCGGTTATTCACCATTTCAAGCTGTGGACGGAAGGGTTTAAGGCGCCTGAAGGATTTGTGTATCAAAGTGTGGAGTCGCCACGTGGTGAGTTTGCGTGTTATTTGCGCGGCGACGGTGGCTCGAAACCAGCGCGTGTGCATTTTCGCGCTCCCTCTTATGTGAACCTGGCCTCGCTGCCGAAGATGGCTAAAAATTTGTTTATGGCTGACTTGGTGGCGATTATCGGGTCAATTGATATTGTGTTAGGGGAGATTGACCGATAACATGCCGATATTGCGGCGGATGTTTTTGATGCGCAATATGCAATACAACGGAGTTCGCCTTGATTAAGGAAAAATACGCGAAAGAGATAGAAGGTATCCTGGCTCGTTTCCCAACGAAGAAATCGGCCGCGCTGCCGCTGATGCACCTGGCACAGCGGGAATATGGCTATATGAGTAAGGAAGCGATGCAGGAAGTGGCGGCTATTCTTGACCTGGATCCGACGCATATACTTTCTCTGGCTGGCTTTTATTCGCTTTATTACGAGGAGCCGCAGGGGAAGTATGTGTTGGAGATTTGTAATGACCTGGCCTGTGCTTTGCGTGGCGCTGACGATTTTGTGGAGATGGCGACAGCAAAGCTTGGCATTCCCGTGGATGGCACTACGGAGGATGGGATGTTTACCATCAAGACGGTGATGTGCCTGGGGGCTTGTGACCGTGCGCCGATGTTGCAATGTAATTTGAAGTTTGAGGAACATCTGGATGAGACGAAGTTTGAGGCTTTGTTGGCGCGGTTGCGGGCGGAAGCAGAGACGGGGGGAGAGGAAACGGCCGTTGCCCCCAAAATTGCATCCTATGCGGTGAAAAAGTAGCACGAGGTTAGCAAATGGCACATATTCTACTACGTCACCGAGATATTCCAGACCTGCGTAAACTAGGCGTTTATCAGGCAAATGGCGGTTATGCCGCCTGGCAGAAAGTCCTGACCGAATATGAACCGCAGCAGGTCATAGACATTGTTCGCAACTCCAATTTGCGCGGGCGCGGCGGCGCTGGTTTCCCGACCGGCGTCAAGTGGGGCTTCATCCCGAAAGGTCCTGGCGATAAATACGTCATCATCAACACGGACGAATCAGAGACAGGCACATTCAAAGATCGTGAGCTAGTTGAGAATAACCCGCATCAGATCATTGAAGGGGCATTAATTGCCGCCTACGCCATTGGCGCGAAAACGATCTACAACTATTTTCGCGGCGAATATATGGATGCGGCCTACGCCTTTGAAGAGGCGCTGCAAGATGCATATGCTGCCGGGTTAATCGGCGAAAACATTTTAGGCACCGGCTTTAGCTGCAATTTCTATTGCCACTATGGCGCGGGTGCTTACATTTGCGGCGAAGAAACAGCGTTGATTAAGTCGCTGGAAGGCGAACTAGGGCAGCCATGGTCGAAACCGCCGTTTCCGGCCGTTGAGGGGTTGTTCCGTAAACCTACCGTTGTTAACAATACCGAGACGCTGGCAAATGTGCCGCCCATCATCAACAATGGGGCAGATTGGTATAAGAGCATGGGGACGGAGCGCAGCGCTGGCGTGAAGATCGTTTGTATGAGCGGTCATGTGGAAAAGCCGGGCAATTATGAAGTCGAATTGGGCACAACCTATCGCCAATTGATTGAGATGGCTGGCGGTATGCGCGGCGGCAAAAAATTTAAGGCACTGCTTCCCAGCGGTGGCTCTGGCCCGGTGATTATTGAGAATGCGTTAGACGCGCCCATGACATATGAAGGGTTAGACGCATACCAGTCGGTGATGGGGTCTTCTTCTGTTATCGTGATGGATGAAGACACAGATATGGTCTGGGCCGCGTTAAAGATGATTCACTTTTTCAAGCATGAATCTTGCGGTAAGTGTACGCCATGCCGTGAAGGCACTTTTTGGATGGAGAAGGTTCTGCATCGCCTTTATCATGGACATGGCACAGAGCAGGATTTGCAAACGCTGGAAAGTGTGGCAAAACAGGTGAAAGGCAGAACGTTGTGTGCGCTGGGCGAATTTGCTATTAACCCGGTGTTGTCCACAATTCGCCACTTCCCCAATGAATACCGCGCCAAACTGAATGGAAGAGGATCAGCATGAGTGATCTGATAACTTTAACTGTTGACGGTATTGATGTAAGCGTGCCGAAAGGAACGCTGGTTGTTGATGCCGCAAAGCGTATTGAAAACGACATCCCCGTTTTTTGTTACCACCCGAAGATGGCTCCGGTGGGGATGTGCCGTATGTGTCTGGTTGAAATTGGCTTGCCAATGCGCGACCGGGCGACCGGCGAATTGATGACGAATGAGGATGGCAGTCCGCAAATTAATTTTGGGCGCGGCTTGCAAACCGCCTGTACGGTGCAGGTGAGTCCAGGAATGGTTGTGCGCACGCAAACTCAACCTGTGACTGAAGCGCGGGAAGCTGTGATTGAATTTTTGCTAAGCAGCCACCCATTGGATTGCCCGATTTGTGACAAGGGTGGGGAATGCCCGCTGCAAAACCTGACCATGGCGCATGGCAATGGAAACGGCCGTATGGTCTATACGGACAAAATGAAACAGGAGAAACATGTGCCGTTGGGCGACATGATTTTCCTGGATCGGGAACGGTGCATTCAATGTGCGCGTTGCATTCGTTTCCAGGATGAAGTGGTCGGCGATCCGGTGATTCAGTTCCACAATCGCGGCCGCAGCCTGGAAATTGCGACCATGTCCGACCCTGGCTTTGACAGCTATTGGAGCGGGAACACGACTGATATTTGCCCGGTGGGGGCGTTAACAACGGCCGATTTTCGTTTTGGTGCGCGTCCCTGGGAAATGACCCCGGTGGCAACCGTATCGCCACATGGTCCAGCCGGAAGCAACATGACGTTCAGCACGCGCATTGAGGCGGCGGCCGGTGGTCGCACTGTCATCAAGCGCGTGATGCCGCGTCAACATGAAATCGTCAACGAGACCTGGATTTCAGACCGTGATCGCTTTGTGCATCATTTTGCGGATGCACCGGAACGGCTGCGCCAGCCGCTGGTACGCAAAGATGGCAAATTAGTCGCCGTCAGTTGGGATGAGGCGCTCAATTTTGTCGCTGAAAAGCTGAATGGATTGGGTGGTGCGCCGGTTGCCGGACTAAGCGGTGATCGGGTTAGCAATGAAGACCTGTTCCTTTTCCAAAAGCTGCTGCGCAAAGGATTGAAAAGCAACCATATTGACCTGGCAAACCGCCGCATGGCAGGTGGCGATGTGGTGGCGCAAGTGGGTGTTGTTCATGATGAGAATTATGATTATCCACAGCGCTTAGGCCAGGGAGATGCCATTGTTGTCGTTGCCTCGGATTTGCACGAAGAGGAGCCAATCTGGTGGCTGCGCGTGAAACAGGCTGCGGAGCGTGGGGCAACTGTTGTTGTCTTGAATGCGCGTCCGACACGCCTTGATTCGTTTGCGACGTATGCGCTGCATTACCGACCGGGAACGGCCGTTGCCACTGTCCGTAATTTGCTCAGTTCTGCCAAAGTCAAAGTGGACGATGCAGAAAGCGATTTGGTGGTTGCGGCACAAGCCCTGGTTAAAGCCAATAATCTGGTTGCCTTTTACGGCGCGGAAGGCGTGACTTATGCCGAAACGGAAGCCATTGCGCGTTTGTTGGGCAATTTGCTGCTGTTGAAAAATGGTGGCGAAGGGCATGTTGGCCGCCCCAATAATGGCCTTATCCCTGTTTGGCCGCATAACAACACGCAAGGCGCATGGGATATGGGCGTGCATCCAGCCTTTGAGCCGGGATATAAGCCGGTCAAAGAGGCGGGTTTCAACGCCAATGAGATTTATGCGGGGGTGGCGGCCGGACGCATCAAAGCGTTGTATGTGATGGCCGCTGATCCGGTGGGCGATGGGCTGTTAGCCGGTCGTGGACAGCTAGATTTGCTGGTTGTGCAAGAGTTGTTTATGACGGAAACGGCCGTTCTCGCTGATGTCGTTCTCCCGGCGCAAAGTTGGGCCGAACGCGAAGGCACATTCACCAGCGGTGAACGTCGCGTGCAGCGTTATTATCCCGCCGTGACACCGGTTGGCGAAAGCCGCCCTGACTGGCAAATCCTGGCCCAATTGGGTGAGCGTCTTGGTCTGGGCAAGCCCGCTTTTGCCGCCAGCCTGGTGTTCCGCGACATTAGCAAAGCGGTGAAATCATACAAAGGCATGGATTACCGCACATTGGCTCAGGTCGTGCAGCAATGGCCGATGGTCAGCGATGAAGCGTTATATTACGGCGGTACGGCTTTTGAAAACCGCTCTGGATTGGGACAGCAATGCCCGCTTACGCCCCCTAAAGAGCCATTTGTTGTGCCTGAGGTAGATGAGATGGTTCCGAACGGGTTGGCGCTGCTGCGGGCGGCGGCGTTGTATACGCCGGGATCGTTGAACAAGTATTCCCCAATCATTGCCAAGCGCCTGGCGCGGCCAACGTTGTTTGTACAAAATGCGGATGCCGCGAAGTTGGGATTGGCAATGGGTGATATGGCTCAGGTTGGGGTGAATGGAACGGCCGTATCCGCTCAGGTGCGAGTCGATAACATGCTTCCTGCCGGGGTAGCCGTGCTGCGTGGTGTGCCATACTGGCCGGGAACGGCCGTGGCCGACATCACCAAAATCGAGCAGTAGGAGAAAGGAGAGCTTATGACGCCGGGTCAAATAGCCATACGAGCGCTCATTGTCGGTTTTATCGTGACCTTCGCGTTTATTACCGGCTTTGCTTATACAACATTACTCGAACGCAAAGTGTTGGGCCGTTTACAACATCGCGTTGGCCCAAACCGCGCCGGGTACATTCCACTGCCGACACGTGGTGGCAAAGAACGAAAACTGCTGGGCGGTATTTTGCAGCCTGCGGCCGACGCCGTGAAACTCTTCTTTAAGGAAGACATCACGCCAGGTAAAGTAGATCTCGTCATCTATAATCTTGCGCCCATGCTCGCCGTGATTCCCGCGATCCTGATTCTCGCTGTGATCCCTTTGGCGGGGAAAGTGCCCTGGTTAGTTCCTGATCCTTACCAATATTTTGCCGTTGCACCAGGCGTTAACGTCGGTGTGCTGTTTATCCTGGCAATTACTTCCATTGGCGTCTATGGCGTTGTCCTGGCCGGATGGGCATCGAACAGCAAATATGCTGTCTTGGGCGGCATTCGCGCTTCGGCACAAATGATCAGCTACGAATTGGCGATGGGCTTATCCGTGCTCATCCCCATCATGCTTGCCGACTCAATGGATATGGGCGGTATTGTGGCCGCGCAAAAAAATGGCTGGTTTGTCTTTTTACAGCCAATTGCCGCTTTTATCTTCTCGATTGCTGTGATGGCTGAACTGCAACGTGCGCCCTTTGACTTGCTCGAAGCGGAACAAGAGCTGTCAGCCGGGTTTAACGTGGAGTATGGTGGGATGCGCTTTGGCATGTTCTTCATGGCCGAGTACATGAAGATGGCCTCCCTGAGCGCCATTGCCGCCACCCTGTTTTTTGGCGGGTATCGTGGCCCCTTTGTTGACCAGGTACCGCTGCTTGGCTTCGTTTACATCAGCATCAAAATCATCATTGGCCTGCTGCTCATGATCTGGATTCGTGCATCGTTCCCACGTTTGCGCTATGACCAGTTGATGAGCTTCGGCTGGAAAGTGCTGCTGCCCGTCTCTGTAGCGAACTTTGTGGTGATGGCTATCGTGCTGGTGCTCCAGGCGGAAGGTGTCTTCCAGCCGTTAGTCAGTGCGATCTTGGAATTTATTGGCGGGTGAGCGCTGCTGACCGGTGCAGACGCCTGTTGGGAATGGGCGGCTGGCAGCGGGTTGCAGGATAACAGGAGAATGGTTTGGAGATAAATTATGCTGCGTGAATTTCAGGCACTATTAACAGGGATGTACACCACCCTCAAACATGCGTTTATGCCACCCGTAACGGTCCAATACCCGGAAGTCAAGCGGCCGGTACGCTATCGTTTTAAGGGACGGCATGAGCTAAAGCGATATGATAACGGTCTGGAGAAGTGTATTGGTTGTGCCTTGTGCGCTGCTGCTTGTCCTGCCGATGCCATTTTCGTGGAAGCGGCCGAAAACAATGATGAGACACGTTACTCTCCAGGCGAGCGGTACGCTAAAACGTATGAGATTAACATGCTGCGCTGCATCTTCTGCGGTTTTTGCGAGGATGCCTGCCCGACACAGGCAATCGTCTTAGAGCATAACTATGAGTTGAGCTTCTATGATCGTGCCAGTGCCATTTACACAAAAGATATGCTGATTGTGGACGTGCCTATCAATGGGCAACCGACGCCGCAGCAAGTAGAGCCGGGTACGTTTAACCGGTCTATTCCCGATATGGAAAATCCCAAGTAAAAAATCAATGTCAAAACGCGAGTTTTGTCGTTGGTGATTGACGAGAAGGCGACTGATATGGGTAATCCAATTGTATTTTTCATCCTTGCGCTCATTGCAATTGCTTCTGCTTTAGGCATGTTAGCCAGCCGGAATGCGATTTACAGCGCACTCTTCCTGGTCTTGAACTTTGTCACCATAGCGGTTCTCTACCTGGTGTTAAACGCGCCGTTTATGGCCGTTGTGCAGGTTACTGTCTATGCCGGGGCAATTATGGTTCTGTTCTTATTTGTCATCATGTTGTTAGGTGCTGAGCGCTCTGGCAGCAGAACAGAAGGCTTACGAGATTGGGAGTGGATCCTGGCGGGATTCCTGGGTGCTGTATTGATTATTGTGTTTCTGACCAATTTGGTTATGAATCCTTCTGCTGTAGGGGATACAGCGCCGTTTATAGACACCAGCCCGGCGGCGTTGGGTTTACGCTTGTTTGAAGCGTATGTATTTCCTTTTGAGCTAACGGGCGTGCTGCTGTTGGCGGCAATGATTGGCGTGGTTGTCTTAGGACGCAGAAAGAAGATGGCGCAGCTCGAGAAAGGAGGGAATGATGCCTGATACAGTAAGCATTGACTGGTATGTGGCTTTGAGCATCATTCTGTTCACGATTGGGGCGATGGGCGTGCTGCTGCGCCGTAACGCCATTGTCGTGTTTATGTCGGTGGAAATGATGCTAAATTCGGCGAACCTGGCGTTTGTCGCTTTTTCACGCTACTTAGGCGACCTGGATGGGCAGGTGTTGACCTTTTTTGTCATCACTGTGGCCGCAGCCGAAGTGGCGGTGGGGTTGGCGTTGATTGTGACGATCTTCCGCACCAAACAAAGCATCAATATTGATGATATCAATACGATGAAAGGGTAAAGGAGGGAGCATAACAAATGGAAGGTGCATTCGGATTCGCTCCCCTGTTATTGGTCTTCCCGGCTGTGGGTGTGTTGTTTAACACCTTTGCGGGTCGGCGACTGGTGCAGGCTGACCGTAAAACGGGCGAGATGTACTCAGGTTGGTTTGCCAGCTTGATGGCTTTTAGCGCGTTTTTGGTGGCTGTGGTGCTGTTGTTTTCTTTGCGAGGCCATGATTTCCATGCAGAGGTGGTGACGCTATTTGATTGGTTTAATGTGCCGTCGGCTAATTTCCACATTCCCTGGGCAATTCAGGTGGATACGCTGTCGGTGACGATGATGCTGGTGGTGACAGGGGTGGGGACGCTCATCCATATTTATGCCATTGGCTATATGCATGGCGATCCTGGTTTTCACCGCTTTTTTGCTTACTTGAACCTGTTTCTTTTCTTCATGCTAATCCTGGTTAGTGGCAGCACTTATCTGATGCTGTTTGTGGGCTGGGAAGGTGTGGGGCTTTGCTCGTACTTGTTGATTGGCTTTTGGTTTGATCGCCAAAATGAGGAAGGCAAGGCGATGAATGCGGACGCTGGTCGTAAGGCGTTCGTTGTTAACCGCGTGGGCGATTTTGCCATGGTGCTGGCGATGATTTTGCTGTTTTGGACGTTTAAGTCGCTGGATTTTGGCACGATTTTTAGTGGCGCGGTGGAATTGTTTGAAGCAGGGCATGGCGTGGAATTGTTTGGGATGGAAATGAGTGTGGGTGCGGTGTTAACGGCCGTTACCTTTCTCTTCCTTCTTGGTGCAGCAGGTAAATCGGCACAAATTCCCTTCTATGTCTGGCTGCCGGACGCGATGGCTGGCCCGACACCTGTTTCGGCGCTCATTCATGCGGCAACAATGGTCACGGCTGGTGTGTACTTAATGGTACGCAGCAATGTGCTGTTGGAGATTGCACGGGAAAGCACACGGCTAGGTGTTGAAGGCGCGAATGTTTTAGGTCTGGCTTCGCCAGATTGGATTGCGCTCACTGGTGCGGCAACGGCCGTTCTCGCCGGTCTGATCGCCTTTACCCAGTTTGACATCAAGAAAGTGTTGGCTTACTCCACTGTCAGCCAGCTTGGCTTTATGGTCGCGGCAGCGGGCATGGGCGCTTATGTGGCGGCTATGTTCCACCTCATCACGCACGCTTTCTTCAAAGCACTGCTCTTCTTGAGTTCTGGTTCTGTCATTCATGGCATGGAGCATGGGCACCATCATTTGCATGAACACAGCCATGGACATGATGCCCATCATGAAGAGGAGAAGTTTGATCCGCAAGATATGCGCACAATGGGCGGCCTACGCAGCAAAATGCCGACAACCTTTGCCGTGTACATGGTTGGGTCATTGGCTTTGGCCGGTATTTTCCCGCTGGCCGGTTTTTGGTCGAAGGATGAGATTTTGGCACATGCCAGCGCCAATCACGGCACGGTATTTACCGTCGTTTACTGGATGTTGACGATTGCCGCTTTTTGCACCGCTTTTTATATGGGGCGGCAAATCAAGATGGTTTTCTTTGGTGCGCCGCGTCATGAAGCTGCCAAACATGCTTCCGAAAGCCCTCCGTTGATGACGACCCCGTTGATTGTCCTGGCTGCTTTGGCTGTTTTAGGCGGACTGCTAAACTTCCCGTTTTTTGGCGAATCAGCCTTTGAAACGGCGGAAGAAACGCACAATTTCGGCATTTTCTTGGGACTGGAGCATTGGTTGGAGCATTCTATCCCGACTTTTGAGTTGACGACAGAAGGGATTGTTCAGATGCCGCACACCCCAACCTGGCTGCAATTAAGTGTGGCTGGTATCTCGACGGTGCTGGCGCTGGCGGCTTTGGGAGCGTCCATTTTTGTGGTATATCGCAACCGGCCGCAAACGGCCGATGAGCGCGACCCGCTGCAAAGCACGCCTATCTGGTGGTTTGCCATTTTGCCTTTTGAGTGGTTTTACATGCACACGGTTGTGCCCGCTTTCAAGGGGTCGGCGCGCTGGCTGGCGGAGGTGCTGGATGGCGCGTTCTGGCACGATTTTGTGCATAATAATGTGGTTCGAGATTTGTTTGTTGGCTTTGCCAAGTTCTCAGCCACTGTGTTGGATGCAAATGGCGTGGACGGTCTGGTGAATGGAAGCGGCCGTTTCGTCCGTTACGTTGGTTCAGTTGTTCGTAAAACGCAAACTGGCTATGCCCGTAATTACGCTCTTGGCGTTTTCTTGGGCACAGTCCTTCTTTTGGCGTACTTCATTTTTGCTAACTAAGGGAGAGAGGAGAAAGAGACATCATGCTAACCCTTGTCACGTTCTTCCCTGTACTCGGCGCAGTCATCATTCTGCTGCTGAAATTGTTTAAGAAAGAATCTGATCTGCTCGTCAAACAGCTTGCTGTAGGCACAGCCATCGTCACCTTTGGGTTGTCCATTGCCTTGTTGACACAGTTCAATCCGGCACTCGGTGGCTTGCAGCTGGAAAACAAGGCAGACTGGATTCCATCATGGGGCATTAGTTACTACTTGGGCATTGATGGCCTCAGCATTCTCATGGTATTGCTGACGACCTTCATCTCTATGTTAGCCATCGCTTCATCGTGGACTGCTATTAAAGAGCAGGTAATGCAGTATTACATCTTCATGCTGTTGTTGGAAGCCGGCATGTTGGGCGTTTTTCTGGCACAGGATTTGTTCCTCTTTTACATTTTCTGGGAATTCACGCTCATTCCGATGTACTTCCTCATCGGTATTTGGGGTGGCAAGAACCGCATTTATGCCTCCATTAAGTTCTTCCTTTATACGATGGCCGGGTCGCTGCTCATGCTGCTGGCGATTTTGTACATGGGCATTACCAACGAGACTTTCTCGCTGCCGGAATTGATTGCCGGGCGCTCTGCTTTTGCCGCCGTCGCCGTACAAAACACCTTGTTCCTTGGCTTCGCGATTGCTTTTGCGATTAAGGTGCCGGTGTTCCCGTTCCATTCCTGGCTTCCCGACGCACACACGGAAGCGCCAACCGCTGGTTCGATTATTCTGGCAGGCGTGCTGCTGAAGATGGGAACGTATGGCTTCATTCGCTTTAATCTGCCACTTTTCCCGGAGGCGGCTTACCATTATGCGCCTATGATTGCTGTGTTGGCGATTATCGGCATTATTTATGGGGCGATTGTTTCCTTCCCACAAAAAGATGTGAAGAAGCTGGTAGCTTATTCCAGTATCAGCCATCTTGGTTTTGTCATGCTCGGCATTTTCTCCTTGAATGAGGCAGGTTTGCAAGGCGCGATTTTGCAAGGGGTTAATCATGGCTTGAGCACGGGAGCGCTGTTCTTCCTGGTTGGTATCATTTACGAGCAGCGGCACACGCGCATGATGTCTGACTTTGGTGGGCTGTGGAAGGCAATGCCGGTGTTTGCCGTCCTGTCATTGATTGTGACGCTGTCGAGTATGGGGCTGCCCGGCTTGAATGGCTTTGTGGGCGAGTTTACGATTTTGCTCGGCTCGATGGGGGCATCGTCGTTGGGTTCGCACTCCTGGATTTACACCGCTTTTGCCACGACTGGCGTCATTTTAGCGGCCGTTTATTTGTTGTGGATGTTCCAAAATGTCTTTATGGGGCCGTTAGATAAAGAAGAAAACAAGAAGTTGCGTGACATCAACGGTGGCGAACTGGCGATTATGCTCTCCTTCTTGCTCTTCATCTTCTGGATTGGTATTGCTCCGGCTGCTTATTTTGGTTTGATGGATAGCACCGTAGCGAAACTGGTGGCAGATTTGCTGTCTGCTGCGCCGCTCGTATTACATTAATTGTTATGGCAGTCAGGTGGCCGTTTTGTTTGGTTACCTGACTGCCTTATTTTTTGACTCTCCCGCCATGCAGCCAATAGAACCGCTTTATTTTGTGCATATTAGCGACACGCATTTTGGCCCGACGCGGGAGTATGTGCGGCATGGGATACGGCCGTTTCCCTGTGCCGCCGCGATGGTGGAAACCATCAACGCATTGCCCCACCGTCCCGATTTTGTCATTCACACGGGTGACGTAACCACCGACCCGCATCCCGCCGCCTATGCGCTGGCGCGTGAGGTGTTAGATAGGCTTGACGTGCCTGTGTATTACGTGACGGGGAATCATGATACGGCCGTTGCCATTCAACAATTTCTGCCTATGGGACCCAAGCAGATGTTGAGTGACGCCCCTGACGTTCTCAGCTACGCCTTTGAAATGAAGGGATACCGCTTTGTGGTGTTAGACATGCGTGGCCCGGACGAAATGGATCCACATGGGCTGCTTTCTCCTGAACAACTCGCTGTGATACGCCAGGAAGCGCAAGCCGAAGGGCCGCCCTTAACTGTTTTTATCCATTTTCCTGTGCATCCGCTCAATTCCCTTTGGATGGATCGCAATATGCTAATCATTGGCGGGCCAGAATTGCATCGGACATTGCTGCCCGCGCGGGAACGGCTGCGCGGCGTCTTTTATGGGCATGTGCATCAAAGTATGCAAACCATGCGCGATGGCATTTTGTATGTTGCCGTTCCCAGCACCTTTGCCCAGTTTACTGCCTGGCCGTACGATGATGAGGTGGTCATGGATACGCACTATCCACCCGCCTTCAATTTTGTGCATTTGCTGCCGCAGCAAACAATTGTGCATCAACATGTGATTAAGAGACCGGAGATTGAAGATTAGAGATTGTCTTCAAGCTTGTAAATGCTCATGAGTACCTCTGTCAAAGTTTACGGCGTTTGCCCCCATGACTGCCCGGACACCTGTGGTGTGATTACCGAGGTGGAAAACGGCCGTGCCGTGAAATTTTACGGCAGTCCGGATCATCCTGTCACGCGGGGGTGGCTGTGTGCCAAGGTACGGCCGTATCTCGAACACGTCTACCATCCCGACCGGCTGCAATATCCGCTGCGTCGTGTTGGCGCCAAAGGGAGCGGAGAGTGGCAGCGCATCAGTTGGGACGAGGCTGTTGCTGAGATTGGGCAGCGCTGGCGGGCGATCATTGCCGAGTATGGCGCAGAGGCGATTTTGCCTTACAGCTACAGCGGCACATTGGGTATGGTGCAAATGGGCGCAGCCAGCACACGCTTTTGGAATCGGCTCGGTGCGAGCCAGTTGCAGCGCTCTATTTGTGGCGCGGCGGCTGAATTTGCCGTGAAGATGACGCTCGGCGCACGTTACTGCCAGCCATATGAGCATGTGCAGCACAGTAAATTGGTGATTGTCTGGGGGCATAATCCGGTGAGCACCGCCCCCCATTTCATGCCCTTTTTGCGCGACGCGCAGCGTAATGGCACGCAGTTGGTTGTGATTGACCCGCGGCGCACGCGCACGGCCGTTGGCGCAGACTGGCACATTGCCCCGAAACCGGCCACCGATAGCGCCTTGGCTTTGGGCATGGCGCACGTCATTGTGGAAGAAGGGCTGCACGACGAGGAATGGCTCAACGCTTATACGGTTGGTTGGCCGCAGTTGCGGGCGCGATTGGCGGATTATCCACCGCAGCGCGTGGCGCAAATTACCGGCGTCGCGGCAGCGGACATTGTGAAATTGGCGCGTCTCTATGCCACCACACAACCGGCCCTCATTAAAATGGCGGATGGCTTGCAGCGCCATCGCACGGGTGGGCAAACGGTGCGGGCTATTTGCGCATTGCCCGCCTTGACCGGGCAATATGGGCAGCGCGGTGGTGGATTGGCTTACACCACGAGTGGGTATGTGCAGTGGGACGGCCGTTCCCTGGCTCATTGGCAGGATTCGCCGCCGTTAGGGCGTATGGTGAACATGAACCGCCTCGGCGCGGCGCTGCTGGGTGAGGTAAGTGATCCGCCTCTCAAAAGTTTGTATGTTTTTGGCAGTAATCCGGCGGCAATTGCGCCTCATGCGGGCAAGGTGGTAGCCGGGTTGCGGCGCGAAGATTTGTTTACGGTGGTGCATGAGCTGTTTATGACGGATACGGCCGTTTACGCCGACATCGTTCTCCCTGCTACCTCGCAGTTAGAGCATGTGGATTGCCATAAAGCCTATGGGCATACGGTGTTGAGTTACAACACACCGGCCATTCCGCCGTTAGGCGAGGCAAAAAGCAATTGGGATGTGATGCGTTTGCTGGCGGCGGAGATGGGTTTTACGGAGCCATGGTTGCAGCAAACGGCCGATGAGGTGATTGACGAGGTGTTAACGGAAACGGCCGTGACCAATCCGGCCTTGCAAGGCGTCACACACGCGCGTTTGCAAACAGAAGGCTCTATTCTGCTGCAATTTACGCCGGAGACGCCATTTGCCGATATGCGCTTTCCCACAGCCAGCGGCAAAGTGGAATTGTACAGTGCGCACATGGCTGATATGGGGCTGGATCCGCTGCCGGGTTACACAGCGTCTGCTGATGATGGCACAGATGGCCGACAATCGCCCAATGGGCAGTTTGCGCCAGAAGGGGCGTTGACGTTGATCAGCGCCGCCGCGCATCACTTTGTGACGAGCAGCTTTGCCAATCGCGATGATATGTTGCAGCGCGAGGGCGATCCATTTATCGAGATTCATCCCACCGACGCGGCTGCGCGTGGGATTGTGGCAGGGGAGCGGGTGATTGTGGAAAACGGCCGTGGCTGGTGCGAACTAACGGCCAAAGTAACCGAAGCTGTGCGCCCCGGCGTTGTTGCCTCTCCCAAAGGGCGCTGGAGCCGCTTGCAAGCAGGCGACCGCAACGTCAACTGGCTCACATCTGACGCCCTGGCAGACATGGCCGGGCAAAGCACCTTCCACAGTAATCAGGTGTGGATCCGTAAGCGGTAGACGGTGGGCGGTAAGCGGTGAACGGTAAGCGGTGAACGGTAAACCGATAACCGATAACTGATTACCGATTACCGACAACTGGTTACTGACAATCGAAACTGGTAATATTGTGAAACTAAGATCAAAGCAAGCAAAGGGCTGATTATGGTGTTCCAAGTTCCATCACTATATTTTGTAATCATTTCCCCGGTACTTATTGTCATAGGTTGGGGGATGTTGTTGATGTTGTTGGAGTTCTTTATTCCTGAAGAGCGCAAAGGGTGGTACACCTGGTTAAGCCTGGTGGGATTGGTGTTGGCATTTGTGCAGACAATGGCCTTGTGGGGCTATGAAGGCGGCACATTTACGCCGGTAGGCGGCCATCCAATGGTTGTGGTGGACAATTATGCCAATTTCCTCAACCTTATTTTCCTGATCACGGGCGGCTTAACCATTTTGCTTTCCATGAGTTATTTGCGGCGTTTTGATATGGATAAGCCGGAATATTACATGCTGCTGCTCTTTTCTTTGAGCGGCATGATGCTCATGGGCATGGCAAATGATTTGATTCTGGTCTTTTTAGCGCTGGAACTGTTGTCTATTCCGCTTTATATCATGTCCGGGTTAGCCTGGCCGCGTCCTGAGTCGGAAGAGTCGGCGATGAAATATTTCTTGTTGGGCGCGTTTTCTTCCGGCGTTTTTGTGTTTGGTATTGCTTTGACCTATGGCGCGACCGGTTCGACGGCATTGCCAGATGTTTTGGCCGGAATCAGCGGCAGTGGATCGCTTGGTATGGCTGGTGTGGCGATGATGCTGGTTGGTTTGGGCTTTAAGGTTGCCGCTGCGCCATTCCACATGTGGACGCCCGACGTTTACGAAGGTGCGCCAACGGTGGTCACGGCTTTTATGTCGGTGGGGGCCAAAGTGGGCGGTTTTGCGGCCATGCTGCGCATTTTCTTGACGGCGCTGCCGCAAATTGAGGCCACCTGGGTTCCGGCTGTGGCGGTGTTGGCGGCGTTGACCCTGTTGGTGGGTAATATCGTGGCCCTTATGCAGAGCAATATCAAGCGTATGTTGGCCTATTCGAGCATTGCCCATGCCGGGTATATCATGATTGCGGTGGCGGCGAGCGGCAGTTCGCCACAAGGATTGAGCGCGGCGCTGTTTTACATGTTGGCCTATTTGTTTACGAATATGGGCGCGTTTGCCATTGTCATTGCCATGGAGCGCAAATATGGCGAGGGTCTGGCGCTGGACGATTACAAAGGGCTGGCAAAACGGCATCCGTTGATGGCGCTGGCGATGGCTTATTTTATGCTGTCGTTGACGGGTGTGCCGCCGACAGGTGGTTTCTCTGGCAAGTTTTATGTTTTCCGTGCTGCAATTGAAGCATCCAGTGACGGCTCTAGCTTGCTCTGGCTGGTGATTATTGGCGTGTTGACCAGTGTTATTTCCGGTTATTATTACCTGCGTGTGGTGTATTTGATGTACATGACGGATGGGGAAGCGGAGATGGTGGAACTGCGTTGGCCGCTGAAAACGGCCGTTGCTATCACGGTTCTGGCGACTGTCATTCTCGGCTTTATGCCGGGCGCATGGTTTGACGTGACGCGCGATGTGGTGCTAAATAGCGTGATGGCGCTGGCTGGCGGATAACATCGCTATTTGTTTTGTTGATTGTGAAACGGCCGTTTCCTCATCGGAAACGGCCGTTTTTTGTTACCAGGATGGTGTGAGCAGGAGTCTAAAAGAGGCGGCCTTGCTGCAACGGCCGTATCTCTTCCCGCTGCACCCCCACAATCTCCTTAAACTTATTGCATGTCGCTGGCGAAAAACCGGCATAATCATTGTTGAAGAAGGCGTAAACGGCCGTTACCTCGGCCAAATGCGGCTGAATTTGTGCATACCATGCTTGCAAATCGGCCGTTTTGTCCGCCAACTCGCGATCTTTGCTGGCGTATTGACCATGTGGGCCGATGAAGCGCAGATAGAGAAAGTCGGTGGTGCGGTGCAGCTTTTTCGGCAGGTGGATGTAATCGGCGGCGATCCAGCAGAGGTTGTGTTGGGACAAGAGAACGGCCGTTTCCGGCCGGTGCCACGACATGTGGCGAAACTCCACCGCAAAGCGCAAATCTTTGGGCAGTTGGGGCAGAAATTTGACCAACGCGCCCGCCTCGTCAAAGGTGAAATCAGGGGGGAATTGCAGCACAATGGGGCCAAGATTGTCGCCCAACAACCGCATCGTTTCCAGGAAAGTGGCAAACGTCGTCTCTGCCTCATGCAGGCGTAAGTCATGCGTAATGTGGCGCGGCACTTTCGGCGTGATTTTGAAATGGGGGGAAGTTATCTGCCGCCAGCGCTGCACGGTGTTCACCGCTGGCGTGGCATAAAAAGTAGAATCCATCTCCACCGCGTTGAAGCGCTGGCTGTAATACCCTAAAAATTGGTGCTGCGGCATCCCCGCCGGGTAAAAAACGCCATTGCGCCACTGCTCATAGGCAAAACCCATTGTGCCAAGATACCAATCCATAGCGGTTATCAAGGGTTGGGAATTGGGGATCGGGTCACCGACAGCCAATTCCCGATTCCCGATTACGTTTGTGCGGCCAGCGAGACTTTGTCGGCTGCTGGCTGTGCCTGCGAAAGCGCCTCGGCGCTGAGGAGGATGAGGACAAGCAAAACCAGGTTTGCCAGCAGTAAATGGATGATTTGCATCCAGGTGGGGGCGAGCAGCAGGACATTGACAAAACCGGCCAATAACTGCACGCCAAAAATGATTTTGAGAAAGCGGGCGTAGCGGGCTGTCGCTGGACTGGGGCGTTGGGCGGCAACGGCCGTACCCATCAACACCAGATAAATGCCCAGCGCAATCGCAATCACCGGATGCCACACGCGCAGCCGGATCACAAAGTGGGAGGTTGGATCCATGTCGGCCACAAATCCAGCGGCTAACGTGTCGGAGGGAAAGACCGTATCACCCAGCGCCGTGATTGCGCCGCTGGCGCTGAGAATCAGGTAGCCGATAAAAGCTATAAGCAGCAGCCAGCCCACTTGCCCCTGGTTTTTCCAGCGCAGCGGCTTGCCACCACCAGACCACCATGCAGTAAGGGCGATAATCGACAACAAAATGGATGTGTTGATCAAATGGATGCCTGAGGCGACAACGCGTCCCAATGAAACATTGTCGACAACCCAATCAAAACGCACCAACGCTGCGCCTAACAGCCCTTCGATGATGATAAAGACAAACGATAATATCGCGCCGCGTCGCACAATATGCTGTTTGGGAAAGAGGCGAAAAGCGCCAAATACCAAGGCAATGACCATGAAGCCATTGAGCATACTGGTGATACGGTGGGTGAACTCAATAATCGTTTCGATTTGTTCGGGGCGGGGCACAACCTGCCCATTACAGGTGGGCCAATGATTGCCGCAGCCAGCGCCAGCACCCGTTGCACGCACAAACGCGCCCCATAAAATGACGGCCACTGTGTAGGCGGCCAATACCCAGGCAAACGTGGTATATCCTCTTCGTGTCATGTACTCCTGCTCCAGTTTCGTATAGGGTGATTATACTGAGCGTGCCCCGGTTTCCCAAAAACGGACCCTGTGCTTCACTCTGTCTGCCGCTCCGAAAGAATGTCGTCCAGCGGATTATCGCTCTCTTCGACGTAAGTTTTGCGCGTTTTGCCACCCGTTTTCGGGTCTTCCACCAATCCCATTTCGTAGAGGTGTTCCATGATGCGTGCCGCGCGTGGAAAGCCGATGCGCAGACGGCGCTGCAAATAGGAAGTAGAAACGGCATCACTTTTTTGTACCAGTTCAATGGCCTGTTCCAGCAGGCTGTCTGTTTCGTCGAGCAATGCGTGCTTGGCAATGAGTGTTTCCCAGGGGCAGGGGATGGCTTCCCAATCGGGCAGCGTGGTGCGCCAATGATTGACAATGCCTTCAATTTCGTGGTCGGCGAGAAAGACGCCTTGCACACGAGCGGGGCCGCTGGCATCTGAGGCGAGGAAGAGCATGTCGCCTCTGCCCAGCAGATGTTCTGCACCAACTGTGTCGAGGATGACGCGGGAGTCGGTGCCAGAAGCGACGGAGAAAGAGATGCGGGCCGGGAAGTTGGCTTTGATGAGACCGGTGATGACGTCTGTAGACGGCCGTTGCGTAGCCACCACCAGATGAATCCCCGTGGCGCGTGCCATTTGCGCCAGACGGCACAGTGTGCGCTCTACATCGCCAGGGTAGGTGTGCATCAGGTCAGCCAGTTCATCAATGAAAACAACCAGATAAGGGAGCTTCTTGCTCTTGTCGCGCCCCATTTTGCGATTGTAACCGCCCAAATTACGCGCGCCGACGGCGGCAAACAGTTCGTAGCGCCGATCCATCTCTGCCGTCAGCCAGCGCAGCACGCCAACGGCGCGGTCTGCTTCGGTTTCGACTTTGCCGATGAGGTGGGGCAGGCCGTTAAAGCGGATTAACTCCACCTTTTTGGGGTCAATCATGATGAGATGCAACTGGTCTGGATCATTGTTAAAGACCAGACAGCTGATGAGGGCGTTCATGCAGACAGATTTGCCGGTGCCGGTGGCTCCGGCGATGAGCAAGTGGGGCATTTTACTGAGGTCAATGGCGATGGGTGCGCCGGAAACGTCTTGCCCCAAGGCGACGGTGAGCGGCGATTTGGCATTGGCGAAGGCTTGTGATTCGATGATGCTGCGCAGGCGAACAACGGCCGTTTCATCATTCGGTACTTCGATGCCCACCACACCCTGACCGGGAACCGGAGCCTGCACACGCAGGCGCTGCACGGCCAGCGCCAGCGCCAAATCTTTTTGCAAAGCGGCAATTTGCCCGACGCGCACTTTGTGCGGCTTGACATCGCCATCGGGGCCGGGTTTGTCCACATAGCCCGGCTGCACCCCAAACTGGGTAACGGCCGGGCCGCGCCGAATTTGGGTGACAGTGGCCGGTAAGCCAAAGTCGAGCAAGGTTTGTTCGATTTTTTGCTTTTTGGCGTCAATTTCGGCCGGTGTCAGGGCTGTGTTTTGTCCCTCGTCGAGCAGGGTGAGGGGGGGGAGGCTCTTGTCGCGGCGGGTGCCGCTGGGATACGCGTCGGTGGCGCTATCATCAATGATGACCAGTTCATCCGGGTTTGCGGTTGTGGGCAGCGGGGCGGGCGGCGTGGCAACGGCCGTTACCGGGGGAGCGGTCACATTTGCCGATGGCGCAGCCGGCGCGACATACACGGAAAATTGGCGCAGCCGTAATGATATGGCTTGCAGGCCGTGCTGCACATCTGCCCAACCGCGTTGGGCGATGAGGGAGATGCCCCAGATGAGGAGAATCAGGTAAAAGCTGCCGGTGAGAACCGGGCCAAAAAATTCCAGCAGCGGTTCCGACAAGGCCCAGCCAACCAGTCCGCCGCCTTTGCCCAGATGAGACAAGGCCAGCGTCGCCCCGCTGAAGATGTGGCTGAGAGGCAGGGTGGTGAGCAAAATGAGTTCGAGGCCGATGACTTGTTTGGGGTGGATGTGATACGGCCGTTCCACCTGCCGCAGCATCAAATGAACGCCCGCCGCCGCCAATGATAAAAACAGCGGGTATGCGCCCCAGCCAAACCCTTCTTGAAACAGGCACAACCAATTATTGCTGCAATCCGCTTTTGGCAGCAGCAAAAAGTTCAAAAATAGAACCATGCCAACCAAAAACAGAGCCAGCCCGGCCAATTCAATGCGCCAGGGCATCAAGAAGTTGATGACTTTTTCGTCCCAGGTTGGGGGAGGTGGAGCTGGGGGGCGTTTATCCGGATTACGCGGAGATGATTTTGAACGGGCCATATGTCATATTGTATGACGAATGGCCCGGTGTATCAATCTCCCTCAGGGTTGTGCCCATTAGCCATGACACGCAAACTAAGCGATAAGCGCTTTTCTTTGCCGCTGACGGCCAGCACGCGGGCGCGTACTTGTTCGCCGCGCGAGACGACGTTGCGCGGATGTAAGAAATTACCTTCGGCCAGTTCAGAAATGTGTACCAGCCCCTCTAATTCATCTTCAAGCTGTACAAATGCGCCAAAGCTGACGACGTTGCTGACAACGCCTTCGACAATTTGCCCTGGTTGATAACGATCTTCTATCTGATGCCAGGGGTCGTTTTTGAGGCGTTTGCGACTGAGGGCGACACGGCCGTTATTTCGATCTACTTCCAGCACGATCACGTCTGTTTGTTGGCCTGGGCGCAGCACTTTGCTTGGGTGGGTGACACGGCTCCAAGACAGTTCAGAGATGTGGATTAACCCTTCAATGCCGCCCAAATCGAGAAAAGCGCCAAAATCGGTCAAGTTGCTGACCGTACCTGTCAGCTTGTCGCCCGGTACAATATTATAGAGTAGTTGATCCCGATCTTCGGCACTGACCTGCGAGGCCCGCTCTGACATGATGAGGCGGTTGGATTGTGTGTTTACCTCAATAATTTTGAGCGTGAGCCAGCGGTGTACCCATTGCTGCAAGGCGCGAATACGCTGCTGCTCGATGTGGAATTGCGGGAAATCTATGAGCTGCGATGCGGGGACAAACCCTTGCAAGCCATGCCAATAGACGATCAGTCCGCCTTTGTTGTAGCTGACAACGCGCAAGCGAATAACTTCATCGGCGTCCATGTATTCCTGGGCAAGCTGCCAGGGGTTTTTCTCTTCGATTGGTGCGGTTGATTGCGGGGGTGTCGGTTTGTTGTCTGGCGGTGGCAGTGGCTCCCAATGCTCATCTGTTGCATGTTGGGTATCATGGGATGATAAAGTCTCTTCTTGTGCAAAGAGCGCACTCCAAAAATCATTATCATCATGTGATGGATCTCTTGCCTCATAAGGTGCGGATCTTTGGGTCATGTCAATTACTCGTGCCGTATCATACCTGCTCATCATGCGATGCAGCTGTCATGTTATGCGATGCAAACGCCATCAAATTGGGTACTGCTTTCAGGATTAAATGTACTTTTCCTTACTTAGTTATTATAAGGTAATTTAACAAAAGTGGCACATGATCAGATAAATCATGTACGAATTAACGCAAAATTGCATGCCATCTATCCTAATCTGGCTTAGAATGGAATGATGATGAATGTGGAATTAGCTGAAACGGCCGTATCTGCTGCCTTACAGACAAAATGGGTGGGGCGTACCTATCGTTACCTGGCGCAAATTCCTTCGACGAACACATTGCTGCGTGAGATGGTTATGACGAAAACGGGCGTGCCTTTACCGCATGGGATGGTGGTGCTGACTGACTACCAACATGCGGGGCGTGGCCGCATGGCACGCCGTTGGGAAGCGCCGCATGGCACTTCGCTGCTTTTCTCGTTGTTTTTGCGGCCGGATTGGCCGGCCGCGCAGGCCACGTGGCTGACAATGATCGCGGCGTTGGCGGTGGCGGAAGCGGTGGAGCAGGTTGTGCCCCAACCTGTGGGCGTGAAGTGGCCGAATGATGTGATCATCAATGAGGATGGTACCTGGCGTAAGGTGAGCGGGTTGCTGCTGGAAGGGGACATGGATGAAAACGGCCGTTTAGCCTGGGCGATTTTGGGCATTGGCATCAATGTCAATGTGTTGCCGGAACAACTGCCGGAAGCGGTGACGCCGCCAACTAGCTTGCTGATGGCGGCGGGGCATCCTGTGTCGCGTTTGTCCCTTCTTGTAGATTTGTTGGCACGGCTAGAGCGGTATTATGAAACGGCCGTTAACGGGCAGTCACCCCAACCCGCGTGGAACCGGCGGCTCGTTACCATTGGGCAGCCAGTTATGGTAAGCCAGGTGGAAAATGGCAAGATTGTACGCGGGATCGCCGAAGGGACGGATGAGTGGGGGCAACTGCTGGTGCGTGATGGCGCTGGCACTCTGCATCAAGTCGCTGCCGGAGACGTTACTTTACGCCCTTCTTGAGTTGACTTTTGCCCTAAATGCGAGTAGCCTATCCTGGCAATTAATATCGGAAAATTTAAGTTTTCAGACCACATTTGTATGTATAGGATTCTGTGAACATAGTCCATCACTATGTAGGAGAATTCATCTTTCACCCTTTACCACTTGATTACGGGAGGTCATGATGGCAGACGATTTCATAAACAACTTTCGCGGCGGTTTTGGCGACGAAGAAGGCCCGGATTGGGTTCAGGACCTGGATGATGATGATATGAGCATGGGTGAAGCTGAGGCTGGGGGTTCGGACGACTTTGACCGGCTGCGGCAGCAAAGCGCCCGTGCCAGCTCCGCTTCTGGTGGCATGACCCTGGAAGAAGGGAGTTCGAGTGGGGGATTTTCCTTAAATCAACTGACCCCAGGGCAGCGCATGGTTCTGGCTGTTTTGGTCTTGCTGAATGTGATTGTCGGCGGTGTGGCTATTTTGGCCGTGGCTGGCATTATTGGCTAACGGGTGAATTTGGGGGCGGGTGGCGCACATAGTCATCCACTTTTGTGTTTTTCAAGGCGACACATTGCACGTTGGCATTGGTAACTGTTTTGGTTGATCAGTGAAAGCCAGTTTGTGCCAAAATTAGTAACTGACCACCTTCATGCAGTGTGGAAAGTCACCGGGCAGGAATAAAACCAGACAACGGCCTCGTTAGATGAAGAGGTGAAGGAGAAGAGAGAATACACTCCCTTCTCCTTTTTGTTTTTTATGGCTGCAAAACGAGGTGATCGGCAGCGGCCGTTTCCACCGCCTCCCGTGTAAACGACATCGAATGGTACTGCCCATTTTGCCACAACGGAACCTGGTCTGTGTAATGGGGGTGGGTTGGATGTCCGCTTTGCCCGGTGGGAATCACCGTCTGCATCAAATTCCAATCGCTGAGATCAACAATCATGCGCATAGAGGGATGCCAGTCAACGGCCATGCTCGTACCCCAATCATAGCCATTGGCGTTCACGGTGCTTTCGCCGCCGTCAACCGGGTAGGGGCCAGCATTGACCAGCGCTTCAATGAGGCCAATACCGCTTTGACCCAACGGTGCGCTGGGGAAGGTGACTGTGTGGTAGTGCCCCCATGTCCAATCGTTCATGTCGCTGCCCATGTCGTTTTCTAGCCAGGCAACAGCTTCTTCGAGTGCTTGGCGAATGATGGTATCGGCCGTTTCGATTTCGGCCGTTTCCTGGTTATCCCACCAAGGAGCATCCGGTTGGCTAGCCATACTGTGCATAAAAATACGGCTGTGAACCGTGATGAGATTCGCCTCGCCCACATCATCCACCAGCATATTTTCGACCAGGTAGAAATAGAACACATCAAAGATAGTTGCGGGCACGCTGTCGCGGCGCATTTGCCCATCCCAACCGTGTAATCGCTCCAATGCGGCCTGTACCTGAGCGTCATCGCTGCTGAGGCCATCGAGCAGGGGGAGGTAATCGTCAGCCATTAGCGATTGGCTGTCGAATTGGATGCGGGCCATATCTGCGGCGGTTAGCTTGTGTCCGCTGTCGATCAATTCCGTGAGCATATCGGTGATGCGCTGCCCTCGGTCGCCATCTGCCCAATCGAAGCTAAGGAGATAGGGGTAATCTTCGTCCACAACGGCGTGATTGGCGGTAACAATGTAGCCCCATTCGGGATTGAAGAGGTGTGGCAGATCTTCGTAGGGTATCCACCCTTCCCATTCATATTCGTCTGTCCAGCCGGGCACGGGGATGAGGCCGTCGCCGTTTTTGCGGATGGGGATGAGGCTGGGGGTTTGGTAGGCAATGTTGCCTTCGGTGTCGGCGTAGACGACGTTTTGCGAGGGCACATCCCAATAGCGCAGCGCCTCGCGGAACTCGTCGTAGTTTTGTGCCTGGTTGAGCAGCACGACGGATTGCAGGATGCGGGAGGGTTCTTGCGCCGTCCAGCGCATGGCTAAGACATCTTGTAAGTTGTCTCGCAGATCGCTGATGATGGGGCCGTGCCGGGTCAGTTTGACTGCGACGGTTACGTCGTCGCCGCCATTGACTTTGATGACCTCGGTGATGATGTCCATGTCTTGCCATGCGCCCATGTATTCGTATTGGTTGGGGTTGCTGGGGTTGAGTTTTTCGATGTAGAGGTCTTGTACGTCGGGGCCGACGTTGGTGACGCCCCAGGCGATGTGGTCGTTGTGGCCGATGATGACGCCGGGGACGCCAGCGAAGCTGAAGCCGACGACGTTGAAGTCGGGGGTGTGCAGGCCAACTTCGTACCAGATGGCGGGGATTTGGATGCCGAGGTGGGGGTCGTTGGCGAGGATGGGTTGGCCGCTGGCGGTGTATTGGCCGCTGACGACCCAGTTGTTGCTGCCGACGAAGGGGCCGGAGCCGAGGAAGCTGAGGTCGGGTTTGCTGCCGACGAGGGTGGTGTTGACGTTGGCCCAGTTAACGGCCGTTGCCGGGGTATAGGAGTTGGATACGGCCGTTTCGCCCACTTTCCCTTGCAAATCCGGCATGGCGCTGGTGGGGACAATCACCGGGCGGTCCGCATAGGGGTAAAAGGGCAGCAGCGAGGCCACCTGGTCTTCGCCCAACTCTTTGATCAGCTCGGCGCGAGCGATTTCCTCGCTCCAATTGCCGCTGAGATTGTCGGACATGACAACGCCCCAGCCAACGGTATGCACGGGCAGCCAGGGTTCGATTTCCCAGGGTTCGTTGACCAGCCCTAAAATGGTCTGGTTGACGGAAATTTGATCGCGGTTTTCGGCGATGTAGGCGTTGACGCCATCGCTGTAGGCTTGCAGGACGGACAGGTATTCGGGTTCGTTTTCTTCGTAGTAGCGAATGGTGTTTTCGGCCATGCGGTTCCAGCCCATTGTGCGGATGAAGATGTCGCTCTTGAGGGTGGAGCTGCCGGCAATTTCGGAAATGCGTCCCTGGCTGATGTGCCGCCAAAATTCCATTTGCCAGAAACGGTCTTGGGCGTGGACATAGCCTTGGGCGAAAAATAGGTCATGTTCGTTGGCGGCGTAGATGTGGGGGACGCCATAATCGTCGCGGTAAACGTCTACGGGGGCTTGCAAGCCGGGGGCGGTGATGCTGCCGTCTGTTTGCGGAAACGGCCGTCTCATGATGGCTGTAAACGCAGCGGCAGCAACCAGAATCAGAAGCAACAAGACAGTAACAACGAGCAGGCTGATACGTGCTACACGGTTCATTTTTCTCCTCCAAATGGGTATAAAATGGGATAGGGTGCAAATAATACCGGTATTCATCGAAATGCGCACAAAGACTGCAAAACGAACTTGATACGTATACGCAACAAGCGCCATATAACAGGTATAATTAGCCCTATGTTGAACTTGCTCTTTGCTTTGCTTGGTCTAATCGTCGGGGTTGTGATTAATGCCCTGGCTGATGATTTGCCGCAGCGGAAACGGCCGTCTTTGCCGCATTGTCACGCCTGTCAGCATCGTTATACGCCCATGCAGTGGCTGGGTGTGGGGCAATGTGCGCAATGTGCGGCCGCGCCACGACGGCGGGTGTTGTGGGTGATGGTGGGAACGGCCGTTCTCTTTGCCCTGCTGCCCACGCTCATCCCGGAACCGGTCAATTTGTGGGTGAATGCACTGTATACGGCCGTTTTCATCCTTGTTATCGTCATCGACCTGGAGCACAAGCTCATTTTGAACGTGGTCACTTTTCCGGCAACGGCCGTAGCCTTGCTGCTCAGTTTCGTCGTCACCGATAACAATATTCGCCTGGCGTTGGTGGGGGCTGTGGTCGGTTTTGTCCTCTTTTACATCGCTTACTGGATCGGCCAACTGATGTTTGGGCCGGGGGCGCTGGGGTATGGTGATGTCAAATTGGCGATGGCCATGGGGGCCATGCTCGGCTTTCATCGCATTTTATTTGCGTTGGGGCTGGCAATTGTTCTGGGCGGCGTGATTAGCGGGGTGCTGCTCCTCAGCCGCCGTTTTCATCGTTATACCTATTTGCCTTACGGCCAATATCTGGCAATTGCCGGAATTATCATGCTCATTTGGGGCGTGCGTATCGCTGAATGGTACGCGCAAAGTGGGCAGTAAGCGCAATTCTTCTCCAAATATGATGCCTGGTTCTGATAAATTGACTTTTTTGCAGCAAGCAGGTTTTGCTGCAATGTTGCCCGGTGATTTGCCTTTGGCGGCAATTATAACGGTGGCAGATGCCCTGCTGGCTGCGCCGGTGCAGGTGGTGGAAGTGGCTTTGTCTGCTTCGCTGGCGCAAACGGCGGCGGTTGTGCGCGACTTATGTCAACGTGGGCGCGTGCATTTGCAGGTTGGCGTGAGCGGTGTGGAAACGGCCGATCAAGTAGCCATGTTGGCGGCAGCCGGTGCTGAGTTTGTGGCATCGCCGCGCTTTAGCCCGGCGTTGTTGGCTGTATGTGCGGAGTGGAAACGGCCGTATTTACCGACCATCATCACGCCATTTGCGGCACAGGCGGCACAGGCAGCCGGTGTTTCGTGGGTGCGCGTGCCGGTGGGCGGCCCAGCCGGGCCTGCCTATGTGCAAACGTTGTGTACGACTTTGCCCGATTTGCAAGTGGTGGCGGCCGGTGACTTTGCGCCAGCAGAGGTGGCGGCGTATCGGGAGGTGGGCGTAACGGCCGTTTTCCTGGGCAGCACGCTCTATACCGGCCCGCAGCAGCCGATGGCTGACTTGATTACGCGTGCGCGGCAGTTGCAAGGCGCATGGCAGCATGGGGTGTGGGATGGAAACGGCCGTGGGCATACATCATAAATGACCCCTGTAATTGCGATATGTGTTGCGTGTTGCGCAGGTGTGACACGCAGTCACTGTTGTTGATTCCCAATTCCCCAAAAAATTCTATAGTTTGATTCAATGGTGTTGCATGATTGAAATTCGTCCGATAACGACACTTGAAGATATGTATCAGGCAGAAGAAGTACAACGCGCTGCCTGGGGTATGGATGATTTAGAGACGGTTAGTGTGCATGTGTTGCACGCCTTGCAGCATAATGGCTCGCCGTTGTTAGGCGCGTTTGCTGGCGCAAAGCTGGTCGGCTTTTGCCTGGGCGTGTTGAGCCTGAGCGAGGCAGAAGGCCAGCCGCTGGCTTCGCGCTTGAAAATGTACTCGGTGATGGCTGGTGTGCTGCCAGAATATCAGAGCCAGCATGTTGGCTATCGTTTGAAGCTGGCGCAGCGTGCATTTGCCCTGGATATTGGCATCAATCTGATTACCTGGACATACGATCCCTTGGAGGCGCGTAACGCGCACTTTAACATTGCCAGATTGGGCGCGGTTTGCCAACGGTATTATGAACATTATCACGGCGATATGGGCGGTATAAATGTTGGCCTGCCCACAGATCGCTTTGAGGCGGCGTGGTGGGTGGCAAGCGAGCGCGTGGCAAACAAAGCGGAGATGCTCCAAAGCGCCCAGAGCAATCAGCGGCCAGATGTTGTTGATTTTGCGCAAGTTGTCAATCCGGCTGTGTTTAATCAAGCTGGACTGCCTGTGCCTGCATCCGCCTCTATTCCCACCGGAGCGAAACAGGTTTTGGTGGAAATCCCCGCTCATTTTCAGGCCATTAAGCAGCAAAGTTTCCCTTTGGCGCAGGAGTGGCGGCTGCATACGCGCCAACTTTTTACGCAGTTGTTTGCTGATGGATTTTGCGTGACTGATTTCGTTTCTACGATGGGTGCTGACGGCAAGCGGCGCAGCTTTTATGTGCTGACATCGTGAGGCGGACTGTGCCGCCGCTTGATTTTTGATTTGCAATATTGTGATAACTTGTTAGAATTCCCCCGCTAACTCACAGATTGTCACAAGAGAGAACATGTTACCTGCGGAACGGCATCGGCAAATTTTGAATTTACTGCGTGAACAAGGCATGGTGCAAATCGTCGACCTGAGCGAACGCTTCCAGGTGTCGGAGATGACGATTCATCGTGACCTGGAACGGCTGGCGGCTGATGGTTTGCTGCGCAAGGTGCGTGGGGGGGCTGCGCCCCTGGCAACGGCCGTTTCCCCCACACCGCTGTCCTCTGATGTTGCTCCCCATTGTTTGATGTGTCACAAAAAACCACGTCGCCAAACACAGGTGATTTTGCATCTGGCTGATGGCAGTCAGCAGCACGCCTGCTGCCCGCACTGCGGCTTGATGTCGCTGTCGTGCAGCAATTTGACGGTGACGATGGTGCTGGTGACAGACTTTTTATACGGCCGTACCCTCACCGCCCAATCTGCCACCTACCTCATCGATCCGGCCATCACCATTTGCTGTACGCCAACCACCCTGGCTTTTGAATGTCACGAGGATGCCTTGCGCTTCCAGACAGGCTTTGGCGGGCAGATTCATACCCTGCAAAGCGCCGTGTCTTATTTGCACGAGACAATGCGACTGAAATAAGAAAGTTTCCATCCTTATCATAAAAGGCAATGTCTACACAACTGTATCGACCCACACCTCGTTATGATTTACTGCGCACCCCGTTTATCGGGCGGCTGCTGCGTTGGCGTTGGGGGCGGCTGGTCGGCCAACTGCTTTTTCTCTGTGTGGCGCTGCTGATGCTGTACGATGGCTTTACCGGGCCGCGTCTGGCTCCCACTAATCTGGCGACTGTCCTCACCTGGGTTCATTATCGCGGCTTCGTCATGTTTGCTTTGCTGCTGGCTGGCAATTTGTTTTGTATGAACTGCCCGTTTACGTTGCCGCGCACGCTGGCGCGGCGCATAAGCGGCCGCAGCCAACGCCGCTGGCCTCGCTGGCTGCGTAACAAGTGGACGGCCGTTACCATTCTCGTCATCTACTTTTGGCTTTACGAATGGCTTGATTTATGGGCGAGTCCCTGGCTCACCGCCTGGATCATTGTGGCCTATTTCCTGGCCTCCTTCATATTAGAAGTGTTTTTTGCCGAATCCCCCTTTTGCAAATATGTGTGCCCGCTGGGGACATTTAATTTCGTCAGCAGTACCGTTTCCCCTTTGCACATCACCGTGCGCGACCAAAATACCTGCCGCACCTGCGTCGGCAAAGAGTGTGTCAATGGCAATGGCGATGTCTTGGGCTGTGGCACAGAACTGTTTGCGCCGCAAATGAAAAGCAATCTTGATTGTGTGTTGTGCCTCGATTGTGCCCGCGCTTGCCCGTATGAAAACGTGGCGCTGGCCTGGCGCAATCCGCTGGCCGAAGTGCGCCGCCCCGATGCCTGGCCGCGCCGTTGGGATGTGAATGTACTGGTCTGGGTGTTTGCCTTTATTAGCTTGAGCAACGCCTTTGGCATGGTGCCGCCGGTGTATCAACTGGAGACATGGTTGGCGGCTGTGCTGCACACGCGCAGCGAAGGGATTGTGCTGGCTGTGATTTTTGGCGTGCTCAATGTTTTGCTGCCGGTTGGTTTAAGCCTGGGTGCTGCCTGGGTAAGCCGACGCCTGGCGGGGCGGCGCGAACCGCTGCGCGTTACATTGTCACGGTACACACCGGCGCTGCTGCCGCTTACCTTTGCTATCTGGTTTGCTCATTATGCCGGGTTCCACTTTCTTACGAGTGCGCTGGCTATTGTGCCGGTGCTGCAAAATTTCTTGCTGGATGTGGGGATTCATGTGTTCGGCCAGCCGAATTGGGCGCTGGGGCCGGTTTTGCCCGCAAACTGGATGGACCCGTTGGAGTTGGTTGTGTTGTTGGTGGGGGTGGCGGCGAGTCTGGATGTGCTAAACGGCCGTTCCCGTGCCGCTGCCGACAAATTTGCCGCCCAACTTCCCTGGCTGCTCTTACTGCTGCTGCTGGCTGTTGCGGCCATGGTGGTCATGTATCTGCCTATGGAAATGCGCGGCACTGTGTTTGGATAAGACGATACACAATACGCTATGAAACGATTACTGCCAATTTTTTTGCTGTTGTGGGTGTTCACCGCCTGTCAGAAAGAGCCAACTTATTACGGCACACAGTGGCCCAGCCCACAGGATGCGGCCGATTTCACCTTGACCAGTGCAGCTGGCCCCGTTAGCCTGAGCGATTTTTCTGACAAGGTGGTGCTGCTGTACTTTGGTTACACCTTTTGTCCGGATGTTTGCCCGGCAACATTGTCCGATTTGGGGCAGGTGATGCGTGCTTTGGGCGACGATGCCGCGCAGATTCAGGTCATTATGATTACGGTAGACCCGGAACGGGATACGCCGCAGCAGTTGGCGGATTATGTGGCGCATTTTGACCCGACGTTTATTGGGTTGTCGGGCACAGAGGCGGAAATTGCCGAGGTTGCCGCGCAGTATGGGGTGTTTTATGAGCGGCACGAGGGAACGGCCGCTACCGGTTATCTGATTGATCACACCGCTCGCGTCTTTGTCATTGACCGCAGCGGCCAGTATTGGCTCTCATTCCCCTTTGGCATGGAGCGGGAGCAAATGCAATCTGACCTGGAAAATGTGCTGCGGCAGCAGTAGCGTGCAAACAGGCGGCTCATTTTGAGCGCGTGCATAAAAAAGGGAGGGGGCGCAACTTGGTTTGCCATGTCCCCTTGCGTTGAACAATTTTTATCTGATTGATCCAAAGGAGTTGGTTGCATGAAACGAATTGTTTTTATTTTGTTACTGCTGTTGGTTGTGGGATGCCGCCAAAGCCAACAAGAAGAAACCGGGGGCACGGCCGATTTGACTATCGAATTACTCGCGCCATTGCAGCCCACCATGGATGGCAGCAGCGAAATGAGCGTGCGTGTGACGGACGCGGCCGGCGCACCGGTGAATGATGCCAGCCTGAGCATTAAAGGTGACATGACACATGCCGGCATGATGCCGGTGTTGGCCGATGCCAGCGGCGGCGAAGATGGCTTGTATACCTTTCCCTTTGCCTGGACTATGACAGGAGATTGGATTGTGACAGTGCGGGCAACTTTGCCGGATGATACATGGGCGGAGCAGCAGTTCGATTTAACCGTGAAGTAGGGTCAAAAGCGGGTCAATCATTTGCGGGCATTTAACAAAACGACATATTGACCCATTTTTGCCTTATTGCTTGGGGGAGTAGCCCAAGCGCAATCAAATTATCATACATAAATGAGGAGCGAAGATATGAAACGTTGGATGATTTTGGCTGCATTGTTGACGTTTGCCTTGTTGTTGGCTGCTTGTGGCGGCGACGCTGGCGAAATGGAAGTCGCCAATGTTTGGGGACGCACATCCCCAATGGCGGCAGCAAACGGCGCATTTTATATGCAAATTACGAACAACACGGCCGACGATGACAAATTGCTCAGTGCCAGTGCGGCAGCATGTGGGACGGTGGAACTGCATGAGATGTATATGAAGGAAGGGGATGTCATGGGAATGCGCCCTGTTCCTGATGGTTACATTGCGCTGCCGAAAGGGGAAACGGTGGAATTGAAGGTCGGTGGCTTGCATGTGATGTGTATTGATAAGGTGCAAGAGTTTAATATCGGCGACCAAATCCCGATTACGCTGACTTTTGAAAATGCCGGAACGATGGAAGTAACGGCCGAAATCCGTGACAATGCCGAGATGCCCAGTATGGACACGGACGGTGGCATGAATAGCGGCGGGTAATCTGTCGCCAGAATTTGTGAGCCGTGATCCGCAAAGTGCTGCGGGTTACGGCTCACGAGTGACCGCCACAATAATTCCTCACCCTCTCCCCACTTTGCGCTACAATAGAGCGCATGAAAATTGAACGCATAGACCTCTATCACATCAGCCAACCATTGGTCAGTCCCTTCACCACCAGTTTTGGCACGCAGTTGCAGCGCGATTGTTTGATCATGGCACTGCACAGCGAGGGCCTCACGGGCTGGGGAGAATGCGTGGCGACGAATGATCCTGGCTATAGTTATGAAACAGTACAAACGGCCTGGCATATCTTGTCTGATTTTGTGATCCCCGCCGTGGTTGGGCAAGATTTGCAGGAGCCAGACGACCTGGCGCGTTGGTTTGATCCGGTGCGCGGGCATCCATTGGCGAAGGCGGGGCTGGAACAGGCAGCCTGGGACATCACCGCGCAGCGTGATGGGGTGTCGTTGGCGCAGAAGTTGGCGCAGCCTTATACGCAAGGGCCACGCGCACGAGTGAAGGTGGGCGTGAGTATTGGCATTCAGGCGTCGCCGGAGAAGACTGTAGAGGTAATTGGGGGGTATGTGGCGCAGGGATACGGCCGTATCAAGCTCAAAATTAAGCCCGGTAACGATATAGCCATTGCGCGTGCGGCGCGTGCCGCTTTCCCCGACCTGCCCATCATGCTCGACGCCAACTCGGCATATCGCCTGGAGGATGCGCCTGTGTTGCAGCAGTTCGACGAGTTGAATTTGCTGATGCTCGAACAGCCGCTGGGTTATGAAGACATCTATGATCACAGTCGGCTGCGGCCCCAAATTCAATCGCCGCTTTGCCTGGATGAGAGCATTCACTCGGCGGATCATGCCCGCTATGCCATTGCTTTGGGCGCGTGTGACATCATCAATGTCAAACCGAGCCGTGTTGGCGGCTGGGCAGAGTCACGCCGTATCCACGATTTATGCCTGAAGGCTGGCGTTCGCTTGTGGGTTGGGGGCATGTTGGAGACGGGCATTGGCCGAGCAGCGCAGTTGGCGTTGGCTTCCTTACCCGGATTTACGCTGCCCGGTGATATTTCGGCAACTGACCGCTATTATGTGCCGGACATTACCGCGCCCTTCACCCTCAATCGAGAAGACAGCACGATTGATGTGCCTGCCGGTCTTGGTTTAGGTGTAGAGGTGGATTTGGAACGGTTAACGGCCGTTACTCTCCGCCATCAATCGTTTACATAAATAAGTATTACGTATTGCGTAATTGCGTACTGCGGCTTTCCAGCAAGGTGTGTAATGAATTTTGCGGAATGGATGCAATCAGTCCCATCAGAGATTAAGGATGATACGCTTTGGCGAATGCAGTTATATCAGCAGGCACTTTTTTTAGGCGAAATCGCCTGGTTTGACGCCAGTAAATTGCTCATGGATCAACGTACTGTGCGCATATCAGATCAACTATATCGTGCCGTCGGCAAAATTAGCAGCAACATTGCTGAGGGATATAGCAAAGCATCCGGCAAAGATCAAGCTCGTTTTTATGAATATGGGTTGGGTTCAGCACGTGAAGCACGCGATTGGTATTACAAAGGGCGACATGTGTTACATGAAGCGGTTGCTAGACATCGTATGCAATTATTAGTGCATATCATTCGTCAGTTGTTAACGCTTATTCCCATGCATCGGGCAGCAAAGTTAGCAGAAGAACCCGCATATTATGATGTTTATCCGCTTGATACATTATTGATGCAGGTTCCTCTGCCCGATATTGAGTCGAATACGTAATACGCAATACGCAATACAAAACACACTGAGGACGAGCGAGGAGAAAACCTATGTTTGAAAATCAAACCATCGCCTTCATTGGCGCGGGGATTATGGGCGAGGCGATGATTCGCGGCTTGCTTACCCAAGAAATTGTAAAGCCTGACCAAATCATTGCCTCAGACCCGTGGCCAGAGCGCTTGGAATATTTGCAGGGCCAATATGGGGTGCAGACAACAACCGATAACACCATCGCCGCGGAAACGGGACAGGTGATTGTCCTTTCGATTAAGCCGCAATCGTTGGATAAGGTGATGCCAGATGTGCGCGGACATTTGCGTCGGCGCGATTTGCTGGTTTCCATTCTGGCTGGCGTGCCCATCAGAAAATTGGCTGATGGCATGGCGCACGCCTCGGTAGTGCGGGCTATGCCCAATACCCCGGCGCAAATTGGACAGGGAATCACGGTGTGGACGGCGACAAAAGAGGTGGAAGAGTCGCACAAGCAGCAGGCACAGGCGATTCTCGGCTCATTTGGCGATCAGGTATTTATGGAAGATGAGCGTTACCTGGATATGGCGACGGCGTTGAGCGGCACCGGGCCAGCGTATGTGTTTATGGTGATGGAAGCGATGATTGATGCCGGTGTGCATCTTGGTTTTTCGCGGCACATTGCAACCAAGCTGGTGTTCCAGACTATGCGCGGGTCAGTGGAGTATGCAGCGCAGTCGAGCAAGCATGTGGCGGAACTGCGTAATCAGGTTACGTCACCGGGTGGGACAACGGCCTCGGCGTTGTATCATCTGGAGAAGGGTGGCTTGCGCACGGTGTTGTCGCGGGGCATTTGGGCTGCTTACGAGCGTTCGGTTGAATTGGGGCGTGGACAAAAAGAAGATCACCCCCAGCAAAGCTAGATAGCCTATGACAAATTGGACGCGGCGGCACGTGGATTTGGTTACGGCCGTTTCTCTCTTCATCTTTTTGTCGTCCGTGTATTTTGCGACGGCATCGGGAATTACAAGCAGCAATGACGGCAGTCATTATGCGCTGACGCGTACCATTGCCGAGAATGGGCATTTTACGCTGGATTCTTTTGACGATTACGCCGAAGGGAATGATGTGGCGATTGTTGACGGCCGTTTATACAGTGACCGCCCGCCGGGAACGGCCGTTGCCGCCGCCGCCATCTACACCCTTGCCGATCCGTTGCCCGATCCGCTGACGCCCATTCCTTCAAAGCATGACGCCGCCAACCCACGCCTGCCCTATGTCCTGATGCTGCCTGCTCTGGCCGGAGCCGGTACGGCGCTTCTGCTTTATTTGCTGCTGCGGCAGCAAGGCGTCGCCAATGCGGCGGCCTTGTTAACGGCACTTTTCTTTGGGCTGGGGACGGCACATTGGAAATACAGCAGCGTGTTGTTTTCCCATGCACTTTCCTCGTTGTTGGTGCTTTTGGCTGTCTATTTGGCGCTGCGCCCGGTACGCGCCTGGCGTGGTTATGCCTTGTTAGGGTTTGTTTTGGGATATGCGGTGCTGGTGGAGTATTCGAACGCGCTGCTGGTATTGTTGGTGGGCGGATATATGCTGGTGGGGATACGGCCGTTTACCCTCCGCCATCTCGCCCAAACCATCCTTCCCTTTGCCCTTGCCGGACTGCTGCCCGCTGCATTTCTGGCGTTTTACAACAATGCCAATTTTGGCAGCCCATTCACCCTCTCCTATGCCTATGCGCTAAACTATCCCTGGGCGGGCGAGTTTGGCAGCACCTTTAGCACGCCGCTGCTGCCAGGGCTGAAAGCGATGCTTTACTTTGGTGAAGGCGGCGGTTGGTGCGGTGGCCCTTGTTACAATCAGGGCATCTTTTTGTTGTCGCCGCTCCTGCTGCTGGCATTGCCTGGTTTTTGGTTGTACGCACGGCGGGCACGGCGGGCCTTTATTTTGACGACGCTCATTTTTCTCGTTTACTTGCTGCTGTTTGCCAAACATTACACGGCGCATGGTTTCACGGGAGACGGCCGTTACCTGGTTCCCTTTCTCGCGTTGTTGGCGCTGCCAGTCGGCCATTTTTTGCATTGGTTGTTCGGGTTGGCACGCACAACTGGGCAGGTGTTGGCGGAAACGGCCGTTTTCGCCCTCTTCTATCTCTCTTTGCGTAACATCATCCTGCACATCGGCTTTTCCTATAATTACAACCTCGACCTCAGCCAATTGGATCCCCTCATTGTCCGCCCAGAAAATTGGCGCTATCTGCTGCAACACCTTTTCCCCAACGTTGGCAATTTGCCACTGCTCTGGCTGGTAGAAGGCGTGGCCTTGTTATGTGGTGCGGCCTTCGTGTGGTGGCAGCAGCGTGCGCGGCAAGCGTCTAACTAATCTCCCATTAACCAAAACGGCAACAGAACTGGTGAGAAATTGAATCTATGCTAAAATTTTTGCTTACTTGAAGCGCAATGCCGCATTGCGCTTTTTTTGCGAGATTATGAAAGAGAGGACGCAGAGCAACAGATATTGGCAAGGAGACGCTCTGTTGCGGAGGAATGTTATGAAGTTAAAAAGAACGGCTCTATGGTTAGCCGCCACGGCATTTTTATTATTGGCTGTTGTGCTTATCGCCCAGCCTACTGTTGCCCAAAGTGGTCCCAACCTGTTTACAAACCCAGGATTTGAAGAGGGACATCACCATCAGGACGGCATTGCAGAAATTACCGTCCCCGATGGCTGGCACATGTATTGGGTAGATGCGGTCACTTTCCCTGGTGCCTATAACGACCTGGTAGCTCATCGCCCGGAGACAGTTGTCTGGGATGCCACGGGTGGCGTTCCCGTAGGGGAAGAGGTGTTTTGGCGTGATGGTATTTTCACCCTGAAAATCTTCAAGAGTTGGGCACCCATGTATGCCGCTATTTCGCAGGACGTGAGCGGACTGGAAGTGGGGCGTCATTATCTCGTCGTCGCGCCTGTTTACACGGATATCTATGATTGGGATGGCGGTAAAATCCCTCCAACTGATTCGTCACATGGACAGGTGCGCCTGGGTGCAAGCCCGGTAGGGGCTGGCTGGCGTGATGAGGCCGCGATTGCCTATTCTGGTTGGTTTGCCTCGACATATGCCGGTTATGGCATTTTTAGCTATGAATTTACGGCAACCCAGAGCGATATGACGGTCTGGATTGAAGTAAAAGGCACCTATCCACACAGCAACAACGGCTTTTTCATTGATACCGTTGGCCTTTACGCCCTTGATTCTGTAAGCGCTGTGACCAACCCCGGTGGTGGCAGCACGGCTCCGGTAGTTCCTGCCGGGCCAACTTCGACACCCTTGCCGCCGCCAACCCCACGCCCCGATGGTGCTATTTACCACACGGTGCAAGGGGATGACACGTTGTGGGTGATTGCTGTGCAATATGCCAGTGTGATGAACATGACCCCGGAAGAGGCATTGCCGCGCATTCAAGAGCTGAATAACAATCCGGCATTTATTTCGGTGGGGCAGGAATTGTTGATTGTGCCGCCACAAGAAAATGTGACGCCACCCGTTGTTGAAGAGGCAACCCCGGAAGCAACGCCAGAGGCTACGGCCGAATCAGAAAGCACGGGCACAGAAGAAGGCACGGCCGAATCGACTGGCCCGGACACATCAGCCGCATTGGCTTCCCCAGAAGGGGGTGCTGGCGATGAGGCTGCTGCGCCGGAGCCTACCGAAGCTGTCATTGCGCCAGTGACCAACTCAATTTGCGTTTCTGTGTTCAACGATGGCAATGGCGATAAGACTTACAACCAGGGTTCGGAGACTGTGTTGGCGGATGCGGCCGTTACCTTAACGCGCGGTGGCAACACGGTTGGCACGTATGTGTCTGATGGTGTGAGCGAATCGCACTGCTTTGACAGCCTGGAACCCGACACCTATCAGGTGCAGTTCTTCCCGCCGGCTGGTTATCAGACGACGACGGATGGCAGCTGGGCAGTGGTGGCTTCTGGTGGTGCGCTGATTCCGGTGAACTTTGGTGCTCAGTTGAGTGCTGCCGGTGGCGAGGAAGTGGCGGTTGTGGACACGGCCGTTTCCGCGCCAGAAACGACAACAACGGATGAGACAACGGACACGGCTGCGGCCCCGGAAACGGCCGTTGTCGAAGACAGCAGCTTGCCCATTGGCACAATAGTCATTGGTGTGGCCGTCTTCCTCGTTGTTTTGGCCGCTATTGGCGTTGTGCTGCTGCGCCGCGCCTAGTCGTCAATCCCCTAAAACCCGTAGTAAAAGCCAGGCTTTGCAAAAAAGCCTGGCTTTTTTGTTGCCTGGCGGCGGTTTCGTCACCTTTGCGTCATCTTTGCGTCACGCTTCCATACAGCAGCCATGCGTGCGATCTTCTACACTAAAGAAACATTCGGGAATCATTTCCACTTTGATCCATTTAATTGCAACCCATTACTTGCATAGACCTGAAATCATTTTGTACGAGGAGCACGCATGTATCATCAAGAAGAAACCCAACCTGTTCACAATACTGTCGCTGAACCGCGTCGGCGCGGCCGTTTTGGCTGCCTGGGCCGCGCCTTTATTGGCGGTTTGTTGCTGCTGGCGCTGTTGATTTTCACCGGCATTGTCATCGCTGGCACATTGATTTACAAAGATTTTTCGCAGGAGATCGAAGATGGCATTGCCAAATTAGAAGCGGCGCGAGATCGCGAGACGTTCGAGACGACAATTATCACCGACCGCAACGGGGAGTTGTTGTGGCAAATTTTTGGTGAGGGCAAGCGAACGGCCGTTTCCCTGAGCCAGATTCCATCACAATTGGTGCAGGCAACGGTGTCTGTGGAAGATGATACGTTTTACGACAATGTTGGGTTAGATGCTCCTTCGCTGATTGCCGCGCTCATTGCCAATTTCCGTAATCCCGACGACCGCCCCGTGGGCGGCAGCACCATTACGCAGCAGTTGGTACGCCATCTCGCCTTTGACTACGAAGAGCGAACGGCCGTTTCCTACAACCGCAAAAGCAAAGAGATCATCCTTGCCTGGGTGATGAGCCGCAACTACAGCAAAGATGAAATCATGGAAATGTATCTCAACGAAATTTACTACGGCAATTTGGCTTATGGCATCGAGGCGGCGGCGCAAACCTACTTTGGCAAGTCGGCAACCGAACTGAGCCTGGGTGAAGCCACTTTATTGACCGGTTTGCCGCAAAGTCCGGTAGAGCTAGACCCCTTCACCAACTTTGAAGGCGCCAAAGAGCGGCAGTGGATCGTGCTCAATTTGATGGCGTCCGAAGGGTACATTACACAAGACGAAGTGATGGCCGCGTACCAGGAACCGCTCACCTTTGCGCAGCAAGAAGTCAGCCTGACCGCGCCCCATTTTGCCGTCTACGTGCGCCAGCTTTTAGAGGAGCAGTTTGGCGCAGATGTGGTTGCCAATGGTGGCCTGCGCGTTACCACTTCGCTCGACCTGAATTACCAACGTCTGGCTGAGCAACTGGCGCGGCAGCATGTGGCCGCAGTTGGCCCGGAACATAACCTGACCAATGCAGCCCTGATTGCCATGAAGCCGGGGACGGGAGAAATTTTGGCGATGTTGGGCAGTGTCGATTATCACGATGACACCATTGACGGCCGTGTCAATGTGACATTGTCGCCGCAGCAGCCCGGCAGTTCCATTAAACCCCTCACCTATGCCGCTGCCTTATCGCCGGTGAATGGCGAAGCGCCAGCCTGGACGGCTGCCGACATTTTGTGGGATGTGCCGGTGGATTATGCCCAGTTTAACGGGGACACGTATGCGCCGGTGAATTATGACGGCCGTTTCCATGGTCCCGTTCGCCTGCGCACCGCACTCGCCAACAGCTACAACGTGCCAGCCGTGCTGGCTTTGCAAGACGTTGGCGTGCCGCGCTTCATCGAATTTGCGCGAGCGATGGGGATTACGAGCTGGCAAGATGACCCCAGCCGTTATGGCCTGTCCCTGACATTGGGCGGCGGCGAAGTGACGCCGCTTGAGTTGACCACAGCGTATGCCATTTTTGCCAATAACGGGCAGCAGGTGACGCCCGTCTCTATTTTGCGCGTCACTAAAAGCAATGGCGAGGTTTTGTACGAATACCAGCCACCCGCTGCGGAGCAGGTGATTGACCCGCGTGTCGCTTTCCTTATCAGCGATATTCTTGATGACGATGCGGCGCGTGTGCCCGCTATGGGGCGCGACAACCCCCTGGCGCTGCCTTTCCCGGCGGCGGCAAAGACGGGCACGACCAATGATTTCCGTGATAACTGGACGATGGGCTACACGCCTGGTCTGGTCGTGGGTGTGTGGACGGGCAACACGGACAACAGTGAGATGCTGCACATCAGTGGCTTGACGGGGGCTGCGCCGCTTTGGTCGGAATATATGCAGGCTGTCTATGCGGATTATGGGCTGTTGGAAAGTTTGTGGGTGGATGGAATGCCCCCGGCAAATGAGTTTACGCCGCCAAGTGGGGTGGAGAAACGGCCGTTATGCAGCCTCAGCTCGGTGGTTGTGGGGGCGACAGATTGCACGCAAAGCGGCAGCGAATGGTTCCTGGAAGAATCAGTGGCAAAGGATGAGGAACCAACCCTGACCGATGCTGTGACCTGGGAACAGTTAGAACCGGCCGTCTGGCGCATGCCTGCTGCCCCGCTGCCGCCGCTGCCGTTGGAGGTTGTCAACCCGGAGGCGGATGAGGATGCGCCGCCATCGCAGTTGTTCTGTCACTTTGCACAGGGAACGGCCGTTGCCGAACTGCCCGCCAACGCTTTGCCACAAGTATTCCTCTCGCCGCCGCGCAACGAGGAAAGCCTGAAAGCGGCGCATGAGTGGGCACAGGCCAACAATATCGCGCTGCTGCCAACGGCCGTTTGCAACGAGGAACTGCTGGCGCTGGCACGCGACCCGAACATCGTCGCCGTCTACCGCATCACGACCCCGAAAGCGGGCGATAACGTAAATGGCGTCTTGCCCATCGTCGGCACGGCCGATTTCGACCCGGCAGTCGTCCAATTTTACAAGATCGAGTTGGGGATTCCTCAGAGTGAGACCGATATTCAATGGGTGACGCTGGGTGAAACGCACACGACGCCGGTGGTCAATGGCACGCTGGAGATGCTGCACGCCGACGCCCTGCCCCCTGGCGATTATTTCCTGCGCCTGATTGTGATTAAGGATAGTAACTATGTTGGGGAGCCGCACACCATTCAAATAACGATTGGCTCATAAGCTGTGGCACGCCGCGGCAAATAAAAAGGAGCCTCCCGGAAGTCTGGGCCATGAGCTAATCATGGCGACAACTTCCAGGAGGCTCCTTTCCTTTTATTAGTCGATTTTTTCTAAGGACCAATCGTCGAGGAACCAGCCATTGTTGGCTTGCACATAACGATTGCGGAAAGAACCACCGAGACGGACGCTGCCGGCTTCGGTCATCGTGAACTGATAGGAGAGGGTGTTGCGGCTGCCAATGCTGGCCGGTTCGCTCCATCCGGTGCCGCCATCATTGTGAATGATGCGTACTTCGGCAGCCAGGGATTGCGATGCCCAAATTTTGTCGCCACCTTGTTGATAGGCGGCAACGGTATCGGGGAAGTAGTTGATGGTGAAGCGATAGGTTCCCGGTTGCAGGTAGACATCGGTGAAAAGGCTGAAGCTGGTTGGCGCACCGCCTTTGAATACCTTGACCGTTTTCTCGCCGTTAAAGACGAACAGGTTATGTTCGAAGGCTGGTAATTGTGTTTTGGCGACCACGCGACATTCTGGACGCAGGAAAAGGCCGCCCGAACCGGGTTCGAGGGTGTTTGCGCCTTCGTCAACGGCTAACTGCCAGCCATCGGGAACCTGGAGTTCATTGTACAAATAGAAGTACCAATCTCCTTCAAAGGAGGGATTGGGCAGCAGGTTGGCACTGGTTGGTGCGGGGGCGGGGGGTGTTTCTTCCGTCACGGGTGCGGTGGGTGCCGGTGTGTTGTCTGTGACGGGCACTTCGGCTGTTGTCGTTGCCCCTGGCACAATGATTTCCTGCCCGGATACGATGAAGTTGGGGTTCGCCAGGTTGTTGGCGGCGACGATTTCATCGACGGTGGTGCCAAAGCGTTGGGCGATGCTGTACAGGCTGTCACCGGGTTGGATGATGTAAACGCCGCTGCTATCGACAACGGCCGTTCCCGATCCACTGCCACTGCTGCTATTGTCATCTGTGGAGACGCCGCCGTCACTGATGGCCGCATCAAAATCACCCGACGTACCGGGGATGATGAGAACCTGTCCTACTGTAATGAAGTTAGCGTTTTCAATATTATTTGCCTGGACAATGGCCTGTACGGTTGTGCCGTACTGGCGGGCAATGCTGGAGAGCGTGTCTCCTTGTTGCACCACATAGGTTGCATCGGCGCGTGCGATTCCCAAGGGGATAAATAAGAGCAGCGCCACGATAACCATAACCAGGTAGATTGAGCGTGTTTTCATAAAATGCATCCTCTCATATGCAAAGCTTTTAGTTTGCCTGTTTTTTGCTGCCAAAATAGCAAAAATGACAGGCAATCAATAATTCTAGCGCAATGGCGCAGAAACGCATATTTTGAGAGTAAATTTGCAGGGAATATCCATTGTCTGTCATGTATTTGCGGCGGCACAGGTATGCCAGATGGTTCAATTGAAGGATGAGAGAGGCAGTGTGCTTGAGCTAACCATTTTTGCTCCGCAAGTTAGCTCAAGCACGATCTCAGTCCTGTTAGTCAACTAATGACGGTCAGCTACCATAGCATGTGGTAGATGGTGCAATTGATAAGGCACATTAGTAATAGCGACTCCTTCCAAATGCCGAAAAGCCATGCGGAAGACCATCGTGCTGTTACGGTGCAGCCCTTGCTGCCAAAAGCTTTCGGTGGTAAGCCCGCCTAGAATCACGTGAATATAAGCATCTGGCGCTTCTTGCCGAATTTCTTGTACGTAAGTGATCAAGGGTTCAGTCAGGCTCCGGTAAGGTGAAGCCAACACCACCAGCGGCGTCTCGCCCATACGCATCGCCCATTTCCGTTCCAAGTCGGCGGTACGATCCGAATCAATACTAACGTGAACGGCCGTCCACGGCTGCCCTAACGACATGGCAAAGTTAATGGCACGAATGGAAGCGGCATGTAAGTTATCAATCAAGACAATCGTGCGTAATGGTCGCGCTCCAATCATCCGGTTCTCTCCGGCCAGGCTTAAATCGGCCGCAACAGCCTTGTAGTGATGATGGATACGGAAGAAAAACCACACCAGGGATGGTGTCAACACAATCACAATCCAGGCACCATCACGAAACTTCGTTACCGCAAACACGATCATAACCACAAAGGTCATGATAGCCCCTATACCGTTCACTATCTGTTTCCAACGCCATTGGGGATCGTAGCGCATGATCGAGCCATGCACTTCCACCTCTTCCCCAGGTTGCATACGAGACACCTTATGCCAGCGCACCACCATACCTGACTGCGACAGTGTAAAACTGAGAAATACGCCAATTGCATAAAGCGGGATGAGGGCTGAAACAGATGCCTGGAACAATATCACAAGCAGCGATGCTATCCCGGCCAACATCACGACTCCCCATGAAAAGACCAGACGGCTGCCACGAAAGGTGAGTTGGCGTGGGAGAAATCCATCACCTGCGTGGAGTGCAGCCAGCCGTGGAAAGTCAGCAAAACTGGTGTTAGCTGCCATAATCAAGATAAGGGTTGTACTGATCAGTGTCAGCAAATAGAATGTCCCATTGCCATACACAGCACGTCCAATCTGCGAAATCACCGTTTCTACTTCGCTGGGTTGGGCATGTACAGCTCGTGCCAGTAGTGTGATACCGATGAACAGCGTCATCAAAATGCCGCTCATTGCCAACATCGTATTGGCTGCGTTGCGCGAACGAGGCTCTTTAAAGGCAGTGATGCCGTTTGAAATAGCCTCGACCCCGGTGAGTGCGGTGCAGCCACTGCTAAAGGCACGCAATACGAGAAACAATGTCAATGGTGATACGGCATTGGCGACCATCTCGACACCAGTAATTGGCTCTAGTGTCCCAGTGACCCAACGAAATGCACCCACAATCAACAACAACAAGGCCATCCCTAAAAAGAAGTAAGTCGGCACGGCAAAGGCCGTGCTGGACTCTTTGACACCGCGCAGGTTTACGATGGTCATGAACACAATAAGTCCCACCGCAATTTCCACACGGTAGGGATAAAGGGTTGGAAATGCAGAAGTAATCTGGGCTACGCCAGAGGAAATGGAAACAGCCACCGTGAGAATATAGTCAGTCAGCAAGGCTGCGCCAGCTGTCTGTGCTGGCAGTTCGCCTAGATTGTCGCGGGCGACAATGTAGGCACCGCCACCCCCAGGGTAAGCAAAGATGGTTTGTCGGTAAGAGGTGGTTAGTACAATCAGTAAGAGGGAAATACCCAAGGCAATAGGGATCGACAGATGGAAATAGGCCGCGCCAGCCAATGCCAAAATGACGAGAATCTCTTCTGTGGCATAGGCAACAGAAGAGAGTGCATCGGATGCAAAAACAGCCAATGCTGGAATTTTGCCAATGGCTTGATGAGGAGCAGCCGCCGTTTCTAACGGCCGTCCCAATAAGATTTGTGAAAATGATTGTCTGCTAGTTGCCATAAATTTCCTCAAAGTAACAAAAAAACACCTTGGAAGCAGCAAGTTTTTCCAAGGATCGAGCAAATTGTATGACTGTTTATTGCCCGGAGAAGTGGCGTAATGTTGTATCTTTCTCTCTTACTCTACACTAAAAGACGTACTGATTAGGGGCGAGACAATTCCTGCATGGACGATTGCAAGGGCTTGCATAAGGGTTCGCGCGTAAACAACATGATCCTCCCGGAGGTTCAAAGCCTCCGGGAGGATCGGAACAAACTCAAAAGTTGATAACGGGCAAACGCTAAGGCTCTACGGGGGTTCTTGAGTTTGATGCCACAGGGATGACTTGCGCAAATGGTGAACCTTGCTAAACTCATTTTAGTTCAGCGCCTGGGAAGCAGTTTTCTTTCCAGGCTTTTGTCTTGTGATGACGGTATGCCTGTGTTTTGCAGTGACATACAGCTTTCCAGAGATGCCGTTGCCAGCTTGTCAGACCACATTGAGATTTTGGGGAGCATCATAGATTAAGGAAATTTCTCATGCGAATCAGATTTTTTGTGTTGCCTTTACTTGTGATTGTATTGGGGGCATGTGCGGAAGGGGATGGGACAGCAGCTGTTGTAACATCTCAACCGCAGTCTGTTGCCGTGATAACGGAAACGGCCGTTCCCACGCTCACCATCCCATCTGCCACGCACACACCATTGCCAACGACAACGATCAACCCGGTTGTTTTTGAGGAAACGGCCGTTCCCTTTGCCACCGAGGAACGTCTACGTATTTTAGAGCCTGCCTTCCAAGCGGAGGTTACTGCCGGGGAAATGGCGACATTTGCCGGAACCGTGACGCCTGTCTTGAGCACAACCCTTACGCTGCGCCTGGCGGTTGCTTATGACACCATTTACACGGCCACTGTGCCTTTTGATGCCCAGTCGGGAGCCTGGTCTCTCACGACAGAGCTGCCGCCTGTCGCTGGCCCGGCCGAATTGCAGCTTAGTGGCGCTTCCGATAGTGCCACGGTGGAGTTTACGATTGTGCCGCCCATGAACATGCCCGGCCCGTTGGTCACGTTGGATCAGCCGGTGGTTGGGGAAACGGCCGTTGCCGGATACGTTCTCTTCTTAAGTGGGGAAGCCCGCGATTTGTTGGATGATCGCCTTTACATGGCCGTTCTTGCCGATAATTGCCGCACAACCGCCGCCGCCTTCAGCATCGAATTGACAACAGGCATTTGGAAAGGGGAATTGGTGCTGCCCGCCAACACACCTCCCGGCCCTGCTTGCGTGGTGGCGTACACCGGTACGCGCGGTCAGGGCATGTGGCTGGAAACGCGTGCGCCTATCACCATTCTCGCTGCGGATGATCCGCGTGCGGCCTTCATTCGCCTGGGCAACAACAATGATCTGACATTCCAGGCTGGCGCGGCGACCGAAATATATGGCGTGGCGGCCAATGCCCCGGACAATGAGGTTCAGGTGACGCTGCTGCTTGATGAGTCGGGTGGGGGCGAGGTCTTGGAAACGGGAACGGCCGATGTCAATGTGTATGGCTATTGGCAGATTGTGTTGGCCCCTTCGGCAGAGCGAACTGGCCCGGCGATGTTGACAATCAGCATGGGCGATGGGATAGATTATGTTGAGCTGCAACAGGAAACGGCCGTTTTGCCTTAGCGCGAGAAACTAAACACCATCATGCAGATGGCGGCCTGCCGGCAAGTTCCTTTGCTTTTTGTAATTGTCTCATAAGAATTTATTCACCAATTTGTTAGACGTTGCCCCTAGACTGTTACAGTAGTTAAGACGCAATTTGCAAGGAAAGGACAAACCCATGTTAATCAAAAAACAAACCGGCATCGAAATCCCATCTGCAGAAATTACGCCAGAGCATGTTTATCATTCCCGACGGCGCTTTATGAAAGGCGCTGTCGCCTTATCGGCAACGGCCGTACTTGCCGCCGCTTGTAACCCGCAAAGCAATACAAGCAATAATGTCCCGCGTGGCAGTGCCGCCACGACCGGCGAAGAAGGCAGCGAAGTGGGGCAGGTAGCTGCCACGACCGATGAATTGGGTGATTCCCTGACCGAATATCAGGATGTGATCACCTACAACAATTACTACGAATTCACCACTGATAAACAAACTGTCTCCTCTATGGCTGGGGATTTTGTCACTTCCCCCTGGCAGGTCGAAGTGGGTGGGTTGGTACGCAATCCTGGCATGTACGACATTGATGATTTACGCACACGCTTTGACCAAGAGGAGCGTATCTACCGGCTGCGTTGTGTGGAAGCATGGTCAATGGTCATCCCCTGGATGGGTTTCCCCCTGCAAAAGCTGTTAGCTGAAGTGGAACCATTGCCAGAGGCAAAATACGTCCGTTTTGAAACCTTGTACGATCCGGAGCAAATGCCCGGCCAAAAATCAAGCTGGTTTGAATGGCCCTATGTGGAAGGCCTGCGCCTTGACGAAGCCATGAACGATCTGACCCTCTTGGCAACTGGTCTTTATGGCAAAGAGCTGCTGCCCCAAAATGGAGCGCCCATTCGCCTGGTTGTCCCCTGGAAATATGGCTTCAAAAGCATCAAATCCATTGTAAAAATCGAATTGGTTGATACACAACCCGTTTCTTTGTGGATGGCAGCCGCGCCCAATGAATACGGTTTTTATGCCAACGTAAACCCGGAAGTGCCACACCCACGCTGGTCGCAGGCCAGTGAACGGCGTATCGGCGATTTGGGACGGCGTGAAACGTTGAAGTTTAATGGCTATGAGGCACAAGTTGCTTCTCTCTATGCTGGCGAGGATTTGCGCGAAAATTTTTAACTCGTGGCGCGGAGGGCTTGCGCTAATTACCCTGGCGCGTCACTTGGACTTATCATGAAACTTAATCGAAAAACAACTGCTCGTTTGCTCACAATTGTGACGCATGTTGGATCGTTGCTGCCGTTGGCCTTATTGCTATGGGCGTTTTTTCAAGACCAACTAGGGGCTGACCCCATTCGCGAAATGACCTTACGCACCGGCAAGACGGCAATCATTTTGCTTACACTGTCGTTGGCCTGTACGCCGTTGAACATCTGGTTTGGCTGGAAACAATTGCTGCCGCTGCGTAAACCACTTGGTTTGTATGCGTTCCTCTACGTCAGTGTTCATTTGTTGATTTTTGTCTGGCTTGATTACGGCTTAAGCTGGGCGTTGATTCAAGAAGCGATTTTTGAGAAGTATTATGCCCTGGTTGGTTTTGCCGCTTTCTTGATTTTGCTGCCGTTGGCGGCAACGTCTACGAAGTGGGCGATGCGCAAACTGGGTAAGAAGTGGAAGCCGCTCCACAAATGGGTGTATCTGGCAGGGATTTTAGCGGTGCTGCATTATTTCTTGCTGGTGAAAAATACCTATGCTCAGCCGGTTGTTTTTGGCACGATTCTGGCCTTGCTGCTGCTGACACGGATAACGGCCGTTAAGAAACGAATCGGTAGTTGGCGGCGCAAACTAAGCAGCCGCATGAGTCGGGTTTCACCGAAAGCGTCTTGATAGAAAACGGCCGTTTCCTTGTGGAAACGGCCGTTTTCATTCACTTACTTAGTCGCCGGTTTCTTCTCCTCACTCTGGCCTTGATTGTGTAACATCATTCCCAACAAGCCATCCACCAAACCATTGCTGCTGCTACCATTACTTACAGCAACATCCGGCACCACACGCACATTTCGTTCCCCAACAATTTGCATCAATTGCAGCGACGTAAACCCTTGCACACCGAGTGATGCCACACCCGCGCGATAAGCTTCCGCCTTCGCCTGCCCAATTTTGCGCACGGCATCAGCTTCACCTACGGCTCTCAAGCGTGTCGCCTGTGCCTCACCATTGGCTCGCTTAATATCCGCTTGCGCTTGCAAATCTGCAATCTGCACACCTTGCTCTGAACTCACCATATTTTGCTGAATATCAGCCAAGGCCGTCGCACGTACCAACTCCTGCCGTTGATCCTGCGCCATCTTTTGCACTTCATAAGTCTTGCGCTGCTCTTCAGCGATCTTCCGGTTTGTTTGCGTTTCCATCAACGCTTCTGGCGGCGTAATGTCGCCAATCAACGTGTCTAATGCCTGCACATCATACGCGCTGATTGCCCGCCGGATATGGACAGTTGCTTCTTGCTGCCGCTCGCTGCGGTCACTCAAGAAATCCAGCACCGTATACTCCTGTGCCGAGTTGCGGAAATAGTTACCGACAATAGGCTGCAACACATGGTCAACCAGATTTTGCACCGATCCCACTCGCGAAATCACTTTGGGCGCATCGGGAGCGCCGATGTGAATGATTTGTGCCACGTCTAGATTAAAAGCAAAACCATCTTTAGAGCGCACAGTAATCGGTGATAGGTGTTGATCATATTGATGTGCTTCCGTGCGTTTGGCCCAGTTCAAAACAATATTTGTCGTGGGAACCAATTCCACCTTCATAACGCGCACATTTAACGGGTGTTTGCCTGGATACAACGGCGTGATCCAGACACCCTTGTGTCCCGGCTCAACCAGGTTGCCATGCTTGAACGCCTCACCGCTAACATCACGGTGCGCCTTCCCCACATAAGCAATGACAATGCCGACATGACCAATGGGAATTTCCGTCATCGGAACCTGTTCAACATGAACAAACCAGGGGTTCAGGTTCCAGGAACCAGATAAAAGCACTTGCTCTTGAAGACCACGACGCCCACCATTATCCAGGAAGGACTGCGCATTCTGGAAACTGTTATGCCCATCAATCACTGGCCCGGCAATTTCGCCATCATCAATCGTTTGCCCGTCTAGTGTGGTGACAATGCCAATGCGGTCTGGTTGGACGGAGTAAACGTGCAGCAGTCGCGGATTCATGTCATGCCGTTCTGCATTGGATGCAGTAATAACCGTAAATAGGGCAACATTGATGCGGTAAGAACCGGCTGTCAGGATACCTAACTGCCGACCCTTTTCGCCCCCATTTTGCAAGAACTTGCGGGCATCTTGAAAGTTGTCACAATCGACAGATTTACCCAAAATCTTTTCGGGTGGAATGGAATTGCCATCAGCCGCCACCACCAGCGCAATTTGCCCTTGGGGAATAACGGTGACGGGTGTTTTGCGCACAGCAAAACGCCAGGGATGATAACCGAAGTGCCAGCCAGGGGTAAGTGTGTCAGCCTGATAGCCAGCTTCTCCTTTTAGCGCAATTTGTCGCCCTGCGGACAGGCGCGATCCGAATTTTTTGACAATGATGCCAACCTCGTTTTCGCCAATAATTACCAGCCCTAATAAAGAGCGAGCAGAGATAGCGAGCAGGGTTAGCCCAACCAAACTAACGGTGAAAATAACTAAAATAGTTGTAGGTGAAGACATTCTTAACTTTTCCTGGTGCAGAGACAATATACACTTGCTGTTGTCTGCACCGGCAACAGTCAAGTAATAAGGAATTACTAAAACAACACGCTTCTTCGAAAAGTGCGTGCACAATGACAGATCACATTGTCGATTTTTGGGGGAGGGCTACTCACACATATGTTAATTGGCTTAACACATGTGTGTCATGTCACGGGGGGAAGTGTATATCAAGCATGTCCAGCCTCCACCGGGGCAATTGTGCTGAGTTGTTTCTGCCCCTGAGGAAGCAACCCTTGCTGATTTGTCCAGCATCTATGACTCAAAAAATGAGGGAAGCCATGTTCATAGCTTCCCCAGATGTAGAACATATTACTGATTTCCACTTTCGTTGTCAATATCTGGGAGCCGAAAATTGGGGTGATTCCACTGCTGTTGACCGGGGTTCCTCAACGGTCGCGCTTGCGCATACTGGTTGTGATGGAGAACTGTCTGCATCCTGTGATCCTTTAGAAGATCGTCTCGAAGAGCTTTGGGTGGAACCGGGAATGCTTGAGGCGTGCGGTTTTTTGTACGCCCTTGTTATGATTTTGTTGGCGCGGTGGTGGCAATTTTCACAACTTGTTTACCTTAAAACTTCAAATGAATCTTCACATGGGGGGGGCTTTGGTGTATACTGAGGCATATTGTGGAACAAAGTGGGGTGAAATGGGTTGAATTAGTAAGAAAACCCTGGAAAACCACGTAAAAATGGGAGAATCAGAACGCTTGTTCTATTTTGGAAATGGTATTGTAAGAAGCGAAATCTGATTCCTGTTGAGTAAGATCATGTTTCTGGGTGAATACACGCACGCGATTGATGATAAAGGCCGTTTAACGATTCCGGCGAAGTTCCGTGGATTGTTGGCGGCTGGATTGGTGGTGACGCGTGGATTTGACCAGAATTTGATGGTGTTCTCGCTGGATGAGTGGCAAAATCTGGCACAGCGGATTGCGGAACGGCCGTTATCCGATGAAGACGTGCGGGCATTTCGTCGGCGTGTCTTCTCTGGCGCTATTGATTTGCTGCCTGACCGGCAGGGACGCATATTGGTGCCGCCGTACCTCCGCGAATTTGCCGGCATTGATGGCGATGTCGTCATTGCCGGCATGTTCAACTATTTTGAATTGTGGAGTGTGGAGGCATGGCAGAACGTTCGTAATTCGATTGAAAGCAGCAGCGATGCCTCGCGTTGGGAAGACTTGGGCATCTAAGCATTGACGATTGATGATTGACGATTGACGATTGCCACCGCCAGACATCGTAAATCGCACATCGCACATCGTAAATCGTAAATTAATGAATGAACATGTTCCTGTTCTTTACCACGAAGTGCTGAATCTGCTGCAACCCCAGCCAGGTGGCCTTTACCTGGATGGGACATTAGGAGCCGGCGGGCACACGGCCGGTTTATTAGCGTTATCCGCGCCCACTGGGCGCGTTTTAGGTTTTGACCGTGATCCTGAAGCGCTTCGTTATGCACAAGCGCAGCTTGTGGCATATGGCGAGCGGGTGACTTATGTCCAGGCCAGTTACGCGGAAATGGCGAGCCTGGCCCCTGATTGTGGATTTGCTGCTGTCGATGGTGTTTTATTGGATTTGGGCCTTTCTTCGCGGCAGTTAGACAACCCGGAAAGAGGGTTTTCGTTTATGCGTCCAGGCCCGTTGGATATGCGGTTTGACTCGACACGTGGGGAAACGGCCGCAGACTTACTTAACAATTTACGTGAAGCAGAACTGGCAGACCTCTTTTGGCGGTATGGCGAAGAACGCAGCAGTCGCGCATTGGCGCGGGCTATTGTGGCGGAACGGCCGTTTCACACGACCACGCAATTAGCCGAGCTGGCCGTTCGTGTAAAAGGTCGCAAAGGACGCATTCACCCGGCAACGCAGATCTTTCAGGCGTTGCGCATTGCTGTCAACCAGGAGTTAGAGGCAGTCGAGGTGGGCGTGAAATCGGCCGTGACCTTACTCAAACCTGGCGGACGCCTCGCCGTCATTAGCTTCCATTCTTTAGAAGATCGCTTTGTCAAACAATACTTTCGCCAATTAAGCCAGGACTGCATTTGCCCACCCGAACAACCGATTTGCACCTGTGACGCGCGTGCTTTAGTGCGTCTGGTGACACGCAAAGCGGTTAAACCCACTGCTGCCGAAATCGAAACAAACCCGCGTAGCCGCAGCGCTCGTCTGCGCGTCATTGAGAAGCTAGGATTGTAATGGTACAAGAAACTGTGGCCCAACCGGAACGAAAATCAGCACGCAGAGCACGTGAAGACAGCCGTCGCCTCGGTTCACTCACGGAAGCCCAGGCTGCGCTGGGGTGGGGCATCATCCTCATCCTCGTCGCCCTATTAGGCGTTATTTATCTGAGCCAGACCAGCCGTATTGCTTCGGTGGGGCGGCGTGTGCAGTTTTTACAGGAGGAATTAGATAATTTACGTCGTGACAACGCGTCGATAGAGCGGCAGATTGCTGAATCCCAATCATTGGAATATTTGCAGGGAGAAGCAGCACGCCTTGGCTTTCAGCAAGCCGATCCAGACAGTATTGAATACGTGATTGTGCTCGATTACCCGGTGGCAACACCGGTTAACCCACTGCCAACAGCAACACCGATTGCTGCGCCTCCTGAGACAATCCGGGACGCGCTGTGGCTGTCTATGCGGAGCAGCGTCACAAACTTAATGCGTGGAGAATCGCGTGAGTAAAGGATTTAACCCAGGTTAGCCTGGAGGATTTGTATATGACTAACAGCCAGCTAAGACGCTTATGGGTTGTGTTGATCGGATTGATTTTTGCGGCCGTGATTATCATTGGCCGCTTGTTTGCGTTTCAGGTCGTGCAAGGTGATGAGTGGGCACAGCGTGCAGGCGACGAATTTTATGTGGTCGCGCAGCCGGATCGTGGCACGATTTATGACCGCAATGGCGCAGTGCTGGCCGCTAATGGCGCAGATTATCAGGTAAGTGTGTCGCCCAATCTGGTCGATGAGCCAATTGAGCTGTCAACCGCATTGGCTTCTATTTTGCAAAAGCCGCAATATGAAGTGCTGGCGGCTTTGCAGGCGGACACGCCTTATCTCATGTTAGCCGGGCGCGTGGCACCAGAGGTGGCCGACCTGATTATAGATTTGCCCTATGATGGCGTGCAGGTGGATCCCTTGCCGCGCCGCTTCTATCCGCAAGGCGAATTGATGTGCCATGAATTAGGGTATGTTGATTTTGATGGCAATGGCGGGTCTGGGCTGGAAGGGTATTATCAAACGGAGCTGGCTGGAGAAGCGGCCAGCGCGACCGTCAATATTTCGCCGTTGACCGTGCAAGAAAGTGTCATCGCCCGTGAAGGGGCTGACCTGGTGCTGACGATTGACCGTACCGTGCAATATGTCGTTGAGCAATATCTGGCGCGTGGTTTGCAGCAGTATGGCGCAGAGAGCGGCACGATTATTGTGATGGACCCACGGACGGGCGCTATTTTGGCAATGGCGAATTTGCCATGCTACGAACCGTATACCTTTTTTGATGTGCAAGACGAAGGATTGCTGCTAAACCCGGCGGTCAGCAAGCAGTATGAACCGGGTTCGGTGATGAAACTGGTGACGATGGCATCGGCATTGGATTCGGGGGTGGTGACACCACAAAGCACGTATTATGATGCCGGTGTGTTAGAGGTAGGTGGGCACCGCACGGTGAACTGGGATCGTAGTGCGCCGGGAACCGTGGATATGACAACGCTGTTGGCACGCTCATTGAATGTGGGTGCGGCGACGCTGGCAACGTGGATGGGTGCGGACACCTTTTATGATTATTATCAACGTTTTTATTTTGGACGGCCGACCGGTATTGATTTGATGGCCGAGGCGGCGGGCACGATGCCGCTGCCGGGTAGTGAGCTGTGGACGGAATCGTTCCTGGCGACGAACGCATATGGGCAAGGGTTGGCGGTGACGCCATTGCAGATGATTGCGGCGGCTTCGGCGTTGGCAAATAATGGTTATTTGATGCAGCCGTATCTGGTGCAGGAAATTCGTGGGGCGAATGGCACGTATGTGCATGAGCCAACGGTGTTGAGTCACCCGATTAGTGAGGAAGCGGCGCATCAGGTGACGGCAATGGCGGTAACGGCCGTTGCCCGTGAGGTCTATGAAGCGCAGGTGGAAGGGTACACCGTTGCTGGAAAAACAGGCACGGCGCAGATTGCCGAAAACGGCATTTACTTGCCAGATGACACCATTGCTTCCTTTATTGGCTGGCTGCCCGCCGACGCGCCAGAAATTATTGTGTTGATTAAACTGGATCGGCCAACATCTTCCCCTTGGGGGTCGCAAACGGCCGCGCCGCTTTTTGCCGAACTGGCAAATGAGTTGGTTGTGCTGCTGAATATCCCGCCCGATAGTGTGCGGCTGCAATCGGATGTACTGGCGGTACGGAGCCAGTAAACGGTAAGTTATGTTAACGTTGGCGCATTTTTTAGAGACTTTGACGCCTTATCAGGCGACGGGACAGGAACCGGTGATTAGCTCGGTGGAGGTGGACAGCCGCACCGTGCAGCCGGGCAGCCTGTTTGCGGCGTTTGTCGGCGAGCAGGCGGATGGACATGCGTATGTGGCGGCAGCGTTTGCGGCGGGGGCGGTGGCGGCTTTGGTGGAACGGCCGTTGCCCGGTGATTACCTGACCATTGACACTCGCAGTGGGCAGGCGCCGACAATCACCACATTCGATAAGCCGGTTTGCCTGGTGGTGGAGAACACCATGTCTGCATTGCAGCAGGCGGCAAAAACATGGCGTGCTAAATTTCCGGTGCGCATCATTGGCGTCACCGGGAGTGTGGGCAAAACAACGACCAAAGAGCTGATCCACACCGTTTTGTCGCAGCAGTTTAAAACCTTGAAATCGCAGGGTAATCGCAATAACGAAATTGGTTTGCCCCTGACATTGCTGAATTTGCGCCCGGAACATGAGCGGGCAGTGCTGGAAATGGGCATGTATGCCACTGGTGAAATTGCCCTGCTTTGCGAATTAGCGCAACCCGCCATTGGCGTTGTCACCATCATTGGCCCGGTTCATCTGGAACGCGTGGGCAGCATGGATGGCATCGTCAAGGCGAAGCGTGAACTGATAGAAGCGCTGCCAGTGGATGGCGTTGCTGTGTTAAACAGAGACGATGATCGTGTCATGAGCATGGCGGCGCACACCAAAGCACGCGTGTTTACCTATGGCCTGGATGAGCGAGCAGATTTGTGGGCGTCTCATATTCAATCGATGGGTTTGCAAGGCGTCGGCTTTACGCTGCATTACCAGGGTGAATCATTGAATGTCAAGCTGCCGATGCTGGGACGGCACAGCGTACACACGGCACTGCGGGCGGCTGCGGTTGGCATGGTGGAAGGGATGGCCTGGGATGCCATTGTGGCTGGCCTGACCACCCAGCGGGCGCAGCTACGTCTGGTAGCGGTGCCGGGGCCGCATGATTCGATTCTGATTGATGATACGTACAATTCCAGCCCGGATTCGGCGCTGGCGGCGTTGAATTTGCTGCATGACCTGGATGGACGGCGTGTGGCTGTGTTGGGCGATATGCTGGAATTGGGGCAGGTGGAAGAAGAGGCGCACCGGCTGGTGGGGCGGCGCGTGGCTGATGTCGCGCAGGTATTGGTGGCCGTTGGCCCCCGTGGGCGTTGGATTGCGGAAGAGGCGCTGCGGGTTGGCATGTCGCCGCTGCGGGTCTTGTTGGCGGAAGATGTGGAAACGGCCGTTTCCCTTCTCGCCGATCTCATTCAAGCCAACGACATCATTTTAATTAAAGGGTCACTTGGCATGCGCATGGATCGCATCGTGGCTGCTTTAGGGAAGGAAAACTAATGGCTTTTGCCCTGACAATTAGCGGCGTCACCTTTCTCATGGCCGTCATCTGGGGCAGCCCCCTGGTCGAGTTGATGCGACGTTTGCGCCTGGGAAAAAACATCCGCATTGACGGGCCGCAAACACACCTGGCAAAAATGGGCACGCCAGCCATGGGCGGCCTGCTTATCGTTGGCTGGGTCGTTGTGATCAGCGTTGTTGTGAACATTGTGCAGTTGGTGCAAGCTCTGGAAATCGCCGAGAGCGTGGTCATTCCTCTTGGGGTTATGGTTGCCTATTCCATTTTGGGCGGCATTGACGATTATCAGGGATTCCGCATGCGTCCGGGCGAAGGCATGCGGGCGCGGGTGAAGATTTGGTTTCAACTGGGGATTGCTCTGGTAGCGGCCGTTCTCATTTACTGGTTTGTCAATAAGGGACATGGTCTGGTGGCTCTGCCCACTGTACCGGTCTTGTTGGACATCAGCATTTTTTATATTCCGGTGGCTGTCATTGTTATTGCTGGCACAGCCAATGCCATCAACATCACGGATGGATTGGATGGGCTGGCCGGTATCATTTCGGCGACAGCGTTTGCCGCTTACGGCGTCATCGCCTTTATGCAGAAGCAGCAATTTTTGGTCTTATTTTCTTTCATTGTTGTGGGCGCGTGTTTTGCTTTTTTATGGTTTAACGCCAAGCCCGCACAAATGTTTATGGGCGATGTTGGCTCACAAGCCCTGGGCGGTGCGCTGGGCGTCGTCGCTTTGATGACCAATCAATGGCTTATTTTGCCCATTATTGCCATTGTGCCATTGTCTACAATGGCTTCGAGCACATTGCAAGTGTTGTATTTTAAGGCAACGGGTGGCAAGCGGCTGTTTAAGATGGCGCCGCTGCACCATCATTTTGAGTTAATTGGTTGGAGTGAAACCCAAATTGTGCAGCGCTGGTGGCTGATCGCCATTTTAGCCGCTATGGTTGGGATTGCGCTGGCGTTGATTTAATGGCAGGTAATCAGTATCAGTAATCGGCAATCGGTTACTGCGCATTGATTATGGACGTTTAACTACTATGGACACATTAACGGGAAAAACACTCCTTATCCTGGGTCTGGCGCGGCAGGGCATGGCTTTAGCCCGGTATGCCGCGGAGGTTGGCGCGAACGTCGTTGTATCGGATATGCGCACACCACAGCAATTAGAAAGCAGTATGCGCCAACTTGCTGACCTGGAGATCGAATATGTATTGGGAGAACATCCGATGAGTTTATTAGAGAAAGTTGATGTCGTAGCCATCAGTGGTGGTGTGCCGGCCGATGCGCCATTGGTGCGTGCCGCACAGGCGCGACAAATTCCGGTGACGAATGATTCGCAGGAATTTTTGCGGCGCGTGCCTACTGATGTGATTGGCATTACCGGTTCGGCCGGTAAGACGACGACAACAGCGTTGACTGGTGTGATGGGGCAGGTGGCCGGACGGCGCACCTGGGTTGGTGGCAACATTGGGCGTCCGCTCATTGCGGATTTACATAAGATGCAGCCAGATGATATGGTGGTGCAGGAGTTATCGAGCTTTCAGCTAGAAATCTGGCAGCAAAGCCCACATGTGGCGGCTGTTTTGAATATTACGCCGAATCACCTGGATCGGCATAAGACGATGGCGGCGTATGCTGATGCCAAGGCGAATATTTTGCGTTATCAGACGGCCGAAGATGTGGCTGTTTTGTGCGCTGACGATGCTGGGGCGCTGGCTTTGTCGGCATTGGCACCAGGGCGTTTGCGCTTGTTTAGCTTGCGCGATGAAGTGGCAGATGGCGCTTTTGTGCGTGATGGACAGGTGTGGGTGCGGAATGGTCATGAAACGGCCGTTCTCCCCATCCACGACATCCCTCTGCGCGGTCCGCACAACATCTTAAACGTGCTCGCGGCCGTGACGCTGGCCGACACGGTTGGTATCCCTGTGGACGCAATGCGCAAAGCAATTCTCACTTTTACCGGCGTTGAACATCGCCTGGAAGAGGTGGCGGTTGTCAATGGCGTGAAATACATCAACGATTCCATTGCCACTGCGCCGGAGCGGGTGCTGGCGGCGCTGACCTCTTTCCGTGAACCGCTGGTGCTGCTGGCGGGCGGCAAAGATAAAGATATGGTGTGGGATGAGTGGACGCGCCAGGTAACGGAACGGGTGCGTCATGTCGTCTTGTTTGGCGAATTGGCGCAAATGTTGCAAGAGCGACTGTTGGCGGCGGGCTATCAGCGGATTACGCGGGTGGAGACGTTGGCAGAAGCTGTGAAGGCGGCCTGGGAAACGGCCGTTGTCGGTGACGTTGTGTTGCTTTCTCCTGGTGGCACCAGCTTTGACGCTTTTGTGGACTTTGCCGCCAGAGGCGAAGCATTTCGGCAATTGGTAAAAGCCCTGTAGTTGACGATTAGAGAATCGTCAAGCGGAAATGTACTTATGACAACAGTGAACGTAGTACGCCGACGTAGTAACCGCGCCTTACCGGGAATTCGTTTCCAGTTTGATTACTGGTTGGTGCTGGCTGTTGCTGGCCTGCTTGTTGTGGGCATGTTGATGGTTTACAGCAGCACCTTCGACTATGGCATTCGCTTTTATGATGACGCCACTTACTTTATCCGGCGGCAGTTGGGATCAATGGCTTTGGGTATTTTGGCAATTGTCATCATCGTGCAGTTTGATTACCATGCGCTGCGGCGTATTTCCGTTCCCTTTTTGGGAGCCACGCTGTTGACCCTGGTTGCCCTTCTCTTTTTTGGTGAGGCGATTTTGGGTGCGCGGCGCGGGATTTACCAGGGGTCTTACCAACCTTCTGAGGTTGCCAAGCTGGCAACGATTTTGTATATCGCTCACTGGCTGTCGTCGAAAGGCGACCGCATCAAGATTTTGACATATGGCTTGCTGCCTTTTTCCGTCATTACCGGCGTTGTTTGCGCTTTAATTGTGCGCCAACCTGATTTGAGTACGGCCGTTCTCATTGCCGCCATCAGCTTCACCCTTTTCTTCATTGCCGGGGCTGATTGGCGTCAGTTTGGGCTGGCGGGACTGCTGGGCGGTTCGGTGTTCTTGTTTCTGATGTTTACGCTGCCCCATGCGGCGGCACGTATGGATGCATACACGGCGACTCTGCGTGATCCGCAGCAAGCGGATTGGCAGGTGCAGCAAGTGTTGATTGCTCTGGGACGAGGCGGCTGGTTTGGTGTGGGCATCGGTGCCAGCACGCAAAAATTTGGGCCGCTGCCCCTGGCACACACAGATGGCGTGTTCGCCATTTTAGGTGAAGAACTGGGGTTGGTGGGTGCGCTCTTTGTCATTGGTTTGTTGGTGATGTTGGTCTGGCGCGGTGTGAGCATTGCGCGGCACGCACGCGATGGTTACGGTGCGCTGTTGGCTTTGGGCATCACCTCTTGGTTGGCGTATCAGTCATTGATTAACATCGCTGTGATTACGGCCGTTATCCCTGTGACGGGGATTCCGCTGCCGTTTATTAGTTATGGTGGCTCGTCGCTGCTTATTTCCTTGATTGGCGTGGGCATTTTGCTCAACATTTCGCGGGATGCGGCGCTGACGCAGCGTTTCCAAAAGCAGGAGTAGATGAGGCTTCTTGTTTGTGCAGGCGGGACTGGTGGTGGCATTTATCCGGCGTTAACGGCCGTAACTGAACTGCTGCACCGGGGACTCCGCAAAGAAGATGTGCTTTGGGTAGGCACGGCGGGCGAAATGGAAGAAACGCTTGTGCCGCGTGCCGGGCTGACGCTCACCACCATTCGTGGCGGCGCCATTGCCGGTGTGCCTTTGCACGTCAAAGTGCTCAATGCTGCCAAACTGGCCTGGAGCCTCATCCCATCGTGGCGGATTTTGCGCCAATTTCGGCCAAACGTGATGCTGATGACCGGTGGTTACATGTCTGTGCCGGTGGCCCTGGCTGCCCGACTGCGGCGTGTGCCTATTGTCATCTTCTTGCCCGATGTGGAACCTGGCGCGGCGATTAAGGCGGTTATGCCACTGGCGGCCAAAATTGCCTGCACCAGTCCCGATTCGAGCCAATATGTACCGGTGGCAAAAATGGCCGTCACCGGCTATCCGCTGCGGCATGAATTGCAGCAAGCGCTGCACATGAGCCGCGCGGCGGCGTTGGCCCAATTCGACTTGCAGCCTGGACGCCCGACCTTGTTGGTCTTTGGTGGCAGTCGTGGGTCGCAGGCGATTAACCGGGCGTTGATGGCGGCCCTGCCGCAATTGCTGACGACGATGCAGATCATTCACATTAGCGGCACGTTTACCTGGCCGGAAGTTGAAGCCAATCTGGCGACATTATCTGCTGAGCAGCGTGCTTTTTATCGCGCGTATCCTTATTTGCATGAAGAGATGGGTGCGGCGCTGCGTGCGGCGGATTTGATGGTGACGCGTTCCGGAGCCAGTGTGATGGGTGAAGCGCCGGCCTTTGGGCTGCCTGCCATTTTGGTGCCGCTGACCTGGGCCTGGCGTTACCAAAAGGTGAATGCGGATTTTCTGACGAAGCAGGGTGCGGCTGTGCAGTTGACGGATGAGACATTGGCGGCAAAGTTGGCGACGACGGTGCAGGAATTGCTGCATGATGAAGTGAAAATGGTGGCTATGAAAACGGCCGTAAAAGCCTTGCACACACCGGAGGCCACCGCCAAATTGGCTGAGGTCATTACGACAACAGGGCAGGGAGCAGGGTTGTCATGATAGAACTAGACACGTTGTTTTGGGTTCTGGTTAGCTTTTTTGCCCTCATTGGTATGATGCGCGGCTGGACAAAAGAAGTGATCGCGACATCAAGCCTTATTTTGTCCTTGTTTGCGCTGACACAGATTGTCAAGTTTCCATTTGTTGCTTCGTTTTTATCGACATCGGTGGATCCGAGTGTGTTGGACTTTGCCATACGGCGCAAGCAGTTTTATGTGTTGTCGATCATTCACATCGCCATCGCCTTTTTTGGGTATCAGGGGCCAGCCTTTGCCGGGTCACGCATTAATGAAAAACTGCGTATTCGGGATAGTTTTCAGGATAAGGTGTTGGGGCTGGTGATTGGGGCGATTAATGGGTATTTGATTGTCGGCGCTTTATGGGCGTTTTTGGAGTACCCGGCCGGGCCAAGTGGATTTGCCCAGTTGTTGGCCGGTGTCCCTTACCCGTTTGACTCTTTTTCTTTTATTCGGCCGGGGATTGCGCCTGCGCCGATCAGTACGATGATTGACAATTTACCGCTGCCTTTTTTGGCACCGTACCTGCCGATTTTGGTGGTTTTGGTCTTTTTGTTTGTAATTGTGGTGATGATTTAACGATGACAAAGACACGCAATGCAGCGCAACAGCATCATTTTGTTTTGCGACCGGGAATGCACTTGCATTTGGTGGGGATTGGCGGTGCCGGGATTTCGGCAATTGCGCAGGTGCTGTTGGGACGTGGTTATGTGGTGTCGGGGTCAGACATGCAGGCCAATGACTTGACGGCGGCGCTGGCGGCGGCGGGGGTGACGGTCTATCAGGGGCATCGGGCGGAACAGATTGCCGGTGCGGAAGCGGTGATCATTTCTTCGGCTGTGCCGCAGAGTAACCCGGAAGTGGCGGCGGCGTTGGCGGCAGGGCTGCCGGTGCTGAAACGCGCCGATTTCCTGGGGCATCTGATGGCGGATGACATTGGCATTGCCGTTGCCGGGACGCATGGGAAAACGACGACAACGGGGATGATTGCCCAAATTTTGTTGGATGGCGAGTTGGATCCGACGTTGATTTTGGGCGGTGTGCTGCCTTCGTTGGGGACAAACGGCCGTTTCGGTTCTGGTGGCTATTTTGTCATCGAAGCGGACGAGTATGACCACATGTTTTTGGGATTGCGCCCGGAAGTGGTGGTGCTCACCAATATTGAGCATGATCACCCGGACATTTTCCCGACGCGAGAACAATATTTGCAGGCGTTTGTCGATTTTGTGGGACTGCTGCCGCAAAACGGCCGTTTAATTGCCTGCATTGACGATCCCGGTGTACGCGCCTTGTTAGCCGCTACCACCTTGTCTGGCGTCGAAGTGACGACATACAGCGTGGCTGAGGATGAAGCGCCGCGCCCCGCCGATTTTCAGGCGGTTGATGTGCGACCCAATCCGCTGGGCGGTGTCGATTTTGTGATGCAGCAAGACGGGCAATTGGTGGGATTGACACGGCTGCGACTGCCCGGCTACCATAATGCACGCAACGCTGTGGCGGCAATGATTGTTGGGCTGGACAGCGGCGTGGACTTTAGCCGCATGCGGCAAACGCTGATTGAGTTTGGCGGCGTGGGGCGACGTTTTCAGGTTGTTGGGGAAGTGGGCGAGGTTACTGTGCTCGATGATTATGCTCACCATCCAACCGAAATTCGTGTGACGCTGCAAGCGGCACGGCAGCGCTATCCGGGGCGGCGGCTGTGGGCGGTGTGGCAGCCGCACACATACAGCCGCACTAAATTGCTGCTAGCGGAATTTGCGGCTTGTTTTGAGGATGCGGATCGTGTGGTGGCGCTGGATATTTATCGCAGCCGCGAAAAAGAGACGTTGGGAATGGATACGGCCGTTGTCGTTCAGGCCATGAACCATGAGCAAGCTGTCCATATTCCGCAGCGTGAAGATGCGGCCGCCTATATTTTGGATCGCGTGCGTCCGGGTGATGTGGTCATTACATTGGGCGCGGGGGATGGGAATGCCGTCGGCGAATGGGTTTTAGCTGGCTTGCGCGAGCGGGTTAGCGGCGAGCGGTGATGCGATGGGAGAATGCATGAACGTAAAAACGTCATTACGGGTAGTTGAGCAGTTTCGTGAATTGTTTGGCGAACAATTCCAGGTGAATGCCCCGCTGGCACGGTATACCTCGGCACGCGTAGGCGGCCCGGCAGAGATGTTCCTGGTGGTGAATCAGGCGTTGGAACTGCAAACGGCCGTTGAGTTGGCCTATGCTCAGCGCATCCCCTATTTCATTCTGGGTGGCGGCTCAAATATTTTAGTTTCGGATACCGGCGTGCATGGTCTGGTTATCTTGAATAAAGCACGCACGGTGCGTTTTCGCCATACAGGGGCCAGTGTTGTGTGTACGGCCGAATCCGGCATGAACCTCTCATCCTTGGCGCGGCAGTGCATTGGCAAAGGGCTGGGCGGCCTGGAATGGGCTGTTGGCGTGCCCGGCACCGTTGGCGGCGCCGTTGTTGGCAATTCCGGTGCGCATGGCGGCGATATGAATGGCAGCGTCTTGGCTGTGACCATTTGGGAGCCGGGGCGCGGCGCACGCATTTATACGAATGAAGAAATGCAATATGCCTATCGCGACAGTGTTTTGAAGCGCGAACAGGGCAAGGATATTTGGCGGCGAGTGGTGTTATCGGCCGAATTAGAGTTGAAGCCGGAGGCGGCGGATGTGCTGACAGCGCGTGCCGATGCCTTCACCACCCATCGCAAACAGACACAGCCGGGCGGCGCAAGCTGCGGCTCCATGTTCAAGAACCCGAAAAATTATTACGCCGGATATTTGATTGAAACGGCCGGGTTGAAAGGGCTGCGCGTTGGCGGCGCACACATCTCGGAAAAACATGCCAACTTTTTTGTCAATGACGAAGCGGCGACGGCGGAAGATATTCGCTCGCTTTTTGCCGAAGCGTGGAATTCTGTGCGAGAGCAGTTTGGCGTGGAGATGGATTTGGAAGTAGAGCTGGTCGGTGACTGGCATTTTGAAGAAAGGTGATCGGTAATCCGTAAGCGGTAATCGATTGTGAGTAGATGTGATGGAAGATAAAAACGGACAGCAAAAAATCCGGGTAGGTGTCATCTTTGGCGGTCGTTCTGGCGAACATGAGGTGTCGCTGCAATCGGCGCGTTCGGTGATGGAAGCCTTGAATAAGGATAAGTATGAGGTGATTCCGGTGGGGATTACCAAAGAAGGGCGCTGGGTGACGGGTGATGTGTTGGCGGCATTGACGGAGGGAGCGGATACGGCCGTTCCCGCGGCGCTGCTGCCCGATCCACAAAGCTCTGCTTTGCTGCGCATGGAAATGGAAACGGCCGTTCCCGCTACCCTTTCGGCCGTCACAGAACTGGATGTAATTTTCCCGGTGCTGCATGGTCCCTATGGCGAAGATGGCACTGTGCAGGGATTGTTGGAATTGGCCGGTATTCCCTATGTGGGCGCGGGCGTCGTTGGCTCGGCCGTGGGCATGGATAAGGCGATTTTCAAGCATGTGATGACGGCCAATCAATTGCCCGTCTTGCCCTGGGTGCTGGTGACGCGGTTGGAATGGGAGAAACGGCCGTTGGCTGTGCTGGATGCTGTCGAAGCTGACCTGCATTACCCGGTGTTTACCAAACCGGCCAATTTAGGGTCAAGCGTAGGCATTAGCAAATGTGACGACCGCGACAGCTTGCGTGCAGGATTGGCCGAAGCTGCACGCTATGACCGGCGCATCATTGTTGAGCAGGGCATTCCGGCACGCGAATTGGAAATCGCCGTGTTGGGCAATGAGGAACCGATTGCCAGTGTGGTTGGCGAAATTCGGCCGCGCCGCACTTTTTATGATTATGTGGCGAAATATCTGGCTGAACCGGATTCGGATGAGTATTCCGAGTTGATTATCCCGGCAGAGGTTGATGCGGAAACGGCCGTTGCGCTGCGTGCATTAGCCGTAAAAGCATACCAGGCCATTGACTGCGCCGGGTTGGGACGGGTTGATTTGCTGCTGGATAAAGACACCGGCGCGTTTTATGTTAACGAAATCAACACCATTCCCGGTTTTACACGCATTTCAATGTATCCCAAGCTGTGGGAAGCGACCGGAGTAAGTTATCCTGAACTGCTAGACCGCCTCGTGGAATTGGCGCTGGCACGGTACGAAGAGAAGTCGAGTTTGCAGACATCGTTTACTGTAATGGATGAAAACCCATAAGGGGTAAGACGGGCGACTTATGCGACGAAGACAAGAATCAAAACGGGTACAACCTCAACGAGCACAAAACGGGCAGCGGCTGCGCAAACAGCCCAAGATGCGGCGCGTGCAGTCGGCACACGTCATGCCTGTGCCGCAGGTGAGCGTGCCATCGACGGCGAAACAGCGGCGGCGGCGCAATAACCAGCGTTTTCATTTACCAAAAGTGGCGTTGAAGCAGTTTATCTTTTCGTCGCGTTGGATCAGCCTCAGTTTGTTGTCGTTGATGGTTTTTGCGCTGTATCTGGTGGGAATGGATACACATTTTTATCTGACGATGATTCCGGTGGAAGGGGTCTGGTCGGTTCCGGCCGCAGAAGTGGTGACGGCCAGCGGTTTGGCCGGAACGCATATTTTTGCCGCCGACCCGGTGCATGCAGCGGAGCAGATTACGCAAGTGCCGGGTGTGATTTCGGCGACGGTGACATTGAGTTGGCCCAATCAGATATTGGTGCAGGTGGGTGAAGATAAGCCGATTGCTGTGTGGCGCGAGGCAGGACGGGATTATTGGGTGACGGAAAACGGCCGTATTATTCCATCCCGTGTCAGCACGTTGGGTTTGCTGCAAATTGAGGCGGAGGGTGTGGGGGAAACGGCCGTTGTCACCACCACGTCCACCGATGCCACCGAATCAGATGAACTGGCTCCCGACTTCATCCCCAATGACGTGCTTGCTGGTGCGCTGCAACTGCGTGAACTGCGGCCCAACATTGACAAGTTATATTATCGCCCATCATCCGGGCTAAGTTACCAGGATGGGCGTGGCTGGCGAGCCTATTTTGGCGTTGGCACAGATATGGCGCAGAAATTAGCAGTGTACGAAACCATCGTAGCGGATTTGGTAGGTCGCGGGTTGACACCCGTATACATTAGCGTCAGTAACCAGGAGAAACCGTATTACCTGGCGAACTGAGAGGGTTTAATGGAAGAGATCATTTTTGCACTGGACATTGGCACAACAAAGATTTGCGCGCTGGTTGGAGCGGTGCGCGAGCGTCAGCTGCAAATCATTGGCCTGGGCATTCAGCCATCGCGCGGGATGCGCAAGGGAATGGTCGTTGACGTAAGCGAGGCGTCGGTGGCTCTGGCTAAAGCCGTAGAAGCGGCGGAACAAACGTCAGGGTATCACCTGTCGGAAGCGTTCATCAGCATGGCTGGCGAACACATCAGCTCCACAAACAACCGCGGCGCGGTCGCCATTAGCCGCAACGACACAGGCGTCAGCAGTGACGACATTGCGCGTGCCCTGGATGCGGCGCAGGCTATCCCCATTCCCCACAATCGCCAATTGGTGCATTTGATTCCGCGCACGTACACCATTGATGACCAGGAAGGTGTACGCAGCCCGATTGGGATGCACGGTTTTCGCCTGGAAGTAGAGGCGCACATTGTAACGGCCGCTTCCTCTGCCCTGCGTAATCTCTCCACCTGTGCTGACAACGTTGGCATTCAAGCCAATGAATTTGTGCTCAATGCCGTCGCTTCTGCCGAGGCGGTGCTCGAACCGAGCGAACGCGAAATGGGCGTCATTGTCGCCGACATTGGCGGCGGCACCACCGACCTGGCTTTGTACATGCAGGGTAGTGTCTGGCATACCCATGTCATTCCGGTGGGCGGCTACCACATCACCAACGATATTGCCATTGGCTTGCGTGCCCCTTACGATGTGGCCGAGCAGGTCAAGATTCGTTATGGCGATTGCCGCCCTCAAGAAATTGACGGCGACAATGTGTTCACCGTGGAGCCATTTGGCGGTGAAAAGATTCAGGTGGGGCGACAAGACCTGGCTTATGTGATTGAAGCGCGGGTCGAAGAGTTGTTCCAATTGATTTTGCAGGAAATTCAACGTTCTGGCTACGACGGAATGCTGCCGGCGGGCATTGTGCTCACCGGAGGCACTGCACAACTGCGGGGCATCGCACAAGTAGCAGAACGGGTGTTAAATGTACCGGCGCGTGTGGCTCTGCCGCGTAATCTGGTTGGTCTGGTTGATTCATTGCAAAGCCCTGCTTACGCTACCGGCGTGGGATTGCTGCGTTGGGCGATGAGTGGGCAGCAGGTGTATCGGCCACGGCCGAATCAGACAGGGCAGTGGGGACGACGCGTAGGTAATTTGTTAAAGGCATTGCTGCCAGGGTAAAGAAGAAGGAATCAGTGACCGGTGATCGGTGGTCGGTAAGTGTCTGATACTGACAGCCGAATACCGATGACCGATGACCGATAACCAAACAGAGGGGTTTGAGATGAGTAAAACAAGACAAATGCAAAGGATGCCGGAAGCTGAAGGATCAGCATTGATTCGCGTAGTCGGCGTGGGCGGTGGTGGTGGCAATGCCGTCAATCGCATGATTGCCGAAAATATCGTGGGTGTGGACTTTATCACGGTCAATACCGACAGCCAGGCGCTGTTGGGCAGCCGTGCCCAGCGCCAGATTCAATTGGGCGAACGCACAACGCGTGGGCTGGGGTCTGGCGGCAACCCGGAAGTGGGCGCGAAAGCGGCGGAAGAGTCGCTCGATTTGCTGCATGAAACGCTGCAAGGGTCGGACATGGTGTTTGTTACGGCCGGTATGGGCGGCGGCACCGGTACGGGCGCAGCTCCGTTAGTCGCTAAAGCGGCGCGTGAAGAAGGTGCGCTGACGATTGGTGTGGTGACACGGCCGTTTACCTTTGAAGGTTCACAGCGTTCACGCGTCGCCGAAGCCGGGATTGAGCAGCTCAAAGAGCATGTCGATACCTTGATCGTCATCCCCAATGATCGCCTGCTAGAAATGGCCGACAAGCGTATGTCGCTGTTGGACTCTTTCCGCATGGCCGATGATGTGCTGCGCCAGGGTATTCAAGGCATCAGTGAGCTGATCACGGTGCCGGGTCTGATTAACCTGGACTTTGCCGACGTGCAGACGATCATGTCGATGGGCGGGGCGGCGTTGATGGCTGTGGGACATGGCTCCGGTGAGGATCGGGCGCGTGTCGCTGCGGAGCAGGCGCTTTCCAGCCGACTGCTCGATGTCACCATCGACGGTGCGCGTGGCATTCTCTTTAATGTCACCGGCGGCACTGATTTGAGCCTGTATGAAATTAACCAGGCGGCAGCTTTGATCCGCGAAACGGCACACCCGGATGTGAATTTGATTTTTGGCGCAGTGATTGATGAGGCGATGAAGGAAGAGATTCGCATTACGGTGATTGCTACTGGTTTTGAGCATACGCTGCCAACGATGCGGGCTATGGCACGCCCCGTGGAGCGGCGTTCACTGCCGCCGACACGTCAACCTGTACGCCAGTCACAACCGGTTGTGACTGAGAAACGGGTGGATGCTCCTGTGGAACGGCATGTGGAACGGCCGTTGCCCCCGCAGTCCCAAGACGACGAAATCCCCTTCCGCATCAACGATCTCGACATCCCCGCCTTCTTGCGTAAGCGCCGTTAAGCTGCTGTCGCCACTCAATAAGCGATGACTGGAAGCGCGTTCTACACATAGAACGCGCTTCCAGATACTAACTCCCCCCGCTCACCAGTACCAAATTTTAAGGTTTTTTCACGCAATGCTTGCTTGTCACCCCTATGCGGGCATGTTATACTACCCCTCTTCGTGCGCTAAATGTGGGGGCAAAAATCGCAAAACCCCCATATATGGCGGATATAGCGGATTTTTGATTATTTGTTCCATAAATTGGTTATGTTAACCAATATGCGAGAGGGTAACTGTGAAATGTCCATATTGTGATAATGACAAGACACGTGTCATTGATACAAGCCATGATACTCGTGGAGGAACACGGCGGCGGCGGATTTGTGATGTTTGTGATCGCCGTTTTAGCTCCTACGAGCGTCCCATGTTAG
>JACKBV010000022.1 GCA_020634315.1 Ardenticatenaceae bacterium
AGAGAAAAAAGATTTCTCGTACCCTTCGCAGATTTTTATTCATGGTGATCGGCGACAGCCAGTAAAATCGGCCCCTTCCTCCCTCTTCTCTCATCCCTCCTCCCTCTTCTTTCATCCCTCCTCTCTCCTCCCTCTTCCCTCATCCCTCCTCCCTCATCCCTCCTCCCCCTGCTGCTCATCACGCCATGCCGGGAACGATTGCAGCGAACGCTCAATAAACCCCTCAGCAATCTCCCGCATACGATTCAGCGTAATATTTTGCGCCACCGAATCAACAATCTTACCCGGAACCAGGCGCATCCCTTTGGGTCGCGGCGGATTAGCCTTCATTTGCAGCACATACTCAATACGAGTCTCATCTTCCCCCGCAGCAAGAAACTTTCCTTCGCTGCTGTAATAGCCCCGCGTAGACGTCGAATTCAACGTCACATTTGTTTCCACCGGCGGAAAACTATTCACAGCCAACAAACGAATAGTGTGCTCTTCCCGATCCAACTCGACACGAATATCACAATAAACATGAATATGATACCGCCCCAATTCCACCGTATGGTAACAGAGGCGATACTCATTTTCAGGCATGGTATCAATTGGCACCAGATCAATATATTGCAAATGCTCAACCAAACGGGGAATGTCACTGTAATACGCAAAAGCGGTCTGCCAATCAGCAGGAAACATAAAGGAAATTTTCACACTGCTTGCAATTTTGATCATAGCGCCTCCACCGACCTGTTTGGGGTTCTGCCTATCCCCAAAATGCGCGGGCAGTATACGCCATCCCCCGCCGTTCTGCCAAATCTCATCACCTGACACTTAACCGCAAAACAGGTGACATTTGACACCTGACAGGCCAAGACATGACCAAGACACTTATGATGGTTTAAATTCTGTCTTTCAGGAGAATCATATGACAAAAAAATCCCCGACTTCCCCAACCGAAAGCGAAGGCATTCAATACCGCCGCCAATTTGGCGGCTTAATCGGTGTACGCAGCAAGGTGCAGGTGCGTGACAGCATCGCCCTCAGCTTAGTCTACACGCCCGGCGTCGCCGAACCATGCCTGGAAATCGCGCGTGAACCCAAGCGCAGCTTCGATGTAACATGCCGTGGCAACACCATTGCCATCGTTTCCGATGGCTCTTCTGCTTTTGGCATGGGCAACATCGGCCCAGAAGCGATTTTGCCCGTCTTGGAAAGCAAAGCCGTCATTTTGAAAAATTTTGCTGGTGTGGATGCCCTTCCTCTGGCATTAAAAACCAGCCGCCCGGAAGAAATCATCAGCACCGTGCTCGATTTGGCCCCAACCTTTGGCGCCATTAGCATCGAGGACATCGCCTCTCCCAACGGACTGGAAATCGCCAATGTCCTGGAGCGCTCGCTCAACATTCCGGTGCTCAACAACCACCGCGAAGGGATTGCCATTGGTGTATTGGCCGGTTTGATCAATGCGGCGCGTTTGGTTGGCAAAGAACTGAATCAAATGCGCATTGTGATCAATGGTGCGGGCACGGCCGGATTAGGCACAGCCAGCCTCTTGCACCAATATGGGTTAGACCAGGTCATCGTCTGCGACCAGGAAGGCGCCATTTACAAATATCGTCCTCTGAAGATGAACTGGGCCAAATGGGAAATTGCACAAAACAGCAACCCCAACAATGAACAAGGCGATCTGGTAGAGATGCTGCAAGGAGCCGATGTCTATATTGGCTTTGCGCACAGCGACAAATTGACACCAGAGGTGATCAAAAGCATGGCCGAAAATCCCATTTTGTTTGCTTTTGCCTCACCGCTGGAAATTACGCCACAAAAGGCACGCGCGGCCGGGGCGGCTGTGGTTGCGACCTCGCACTCCGCTTACCCGAACCAGATGGACGTAACGGCCGTTTTGCCTGGCATTTTCCGTGGTTTACTCGACGCGCGTTCCAGCCACTTCCCCTTAAACGCACAAATCGCAGCGGCCGAAGCCATCGCCGCCACCATCAGCGACGAGGAACTGAACGCCGATTACATTTACCCCAAAGTGCTCGATTACAGCGTTGCGCCGCAGGTGGCCGCCGCCGTTGCCGCCGCTGTCGTCGCTGCGGGCTGTTCGCGCAAAGCGGACACCAACCCGGAAGCCATTGCCGAACGCACACGCCGCTATGTGTATGAAGGGCATTTCCCCGTGCCGCCGAAAAGCAACAAGGAAATGAGCGTCTCTGAGGAATCGCTGGAACAACATGAGCGTTTCCAGGGTTTGCTGGAGATTTACAGCAAGATTCCGGTGAAGGACGAGCACATTTTGCGCCAGTTTTACTTGATGCCACGGGCAATGGAACCGGCCAAACTCATCCAAAATGACCCGGCAGAGGTGTTCAATCTGACGCCGCGCAGCAATTTGGTCGGCGTTGTCAGCGATGGCACGGCCGTTCTCGGTCTGGGTAACATTGGCGGACGCGCGGCGCTGCCGGTGATGGAAGGAAAAGCGATTCTCTTCCACACTTTTGCCGGTGTGGAAGCATTCCCCATTTGTGTCAACACACAGGACGCAGACGAGATTGTGGAGATCGTGAAGCGGCTTGAACCGACGTTTGGCGGCATCAATCTAGAAGACATCAGTGCGCCGCGCTGCTTCTACATTGAAAAGCGGCTGCGCGAGGAGACGGACATCCCGATTTTCCATGACGACCAGCACGGAACGGCCGTTGTCGTTCTTGCCGGGATCATGAATGCTTGCCGCCTCACCGGCAAACAAATCAGCGACCTTTCCGTTGTCGTCAATGGCGCGGGCGCATCGGCTATCGCCGTCACCAAGCTGTTGATGGCTCGCGGGCTGAAAGATGTGATTTTGCTCGACAGCAAAGGCACAGTGTACAAAGGGCGCAAAGGGTTGAACTGGATCAAAGAGGAGATGGCCGAAATCACCAACAAGGAAAAAATCAAGGGTGATCTGGCAACGGCCGTTAAAGGGCGTGACGTTTTCATCGGCCTCTCTGTCGCCGGGGCGCTCAAACCAGAGATGGTAAAAAGCATGGCCGAAAAGCCGTTCATCTTTGCGCTGGCCAATCCCACGCCGGAAATCATGCCACATCTGGCATTGGAAGCGGGCGCGGGCATCGTCGCCACCGGGCGCAGCGACCTGCCAAACCAGGTGAACAACTCACTCGCCTTCCCCGGCATTTTCCGTGGCGCATTGGATGCGCGTGTGCGCAATATCACCGATGAGATGAAGATTGCCGCCGCCGAAGCTATCGCCGGACTGGTAGACGACAAGGATTTACGTCCAGAGTGGATTATTCCCAAAGGCACTGATTTCTCGGTAGCGCCGGCCGTCGCCGAGGCGGTGACGCGCAAAGCCGTGGAAACGGGCATGGCACGTGTCCCCGTAGACCCGGCTGCCGTTGCTGAACGTGTGCGCCGCTTTGTTTATGAAGAACGAGACTAATCATTCATAAAGCATAAATGTTGCTTGCCTCAGCCGCTGCACGGTGGTATCCATAGGAAACGGCCGTGCAGCGGCTTTTTGTTGCTCTCATCTGGTGAACACAGTCATGATGGCAATCTTGAGCTGGCAATGGCCGACTTTAGCACAACCAAACCGCCGGAGAGTATCGCCCCAACATACATATCATGGAGCAAATCTCCGCAAAGCTATTTGCAAAAGAGACCTCACCGGCGGTCGCCGACCACCATGAATGAAAGTCAACCTCCCGGAGGTTGGCAATGGAAGGCTCGCCGCATGAGATAAACCTCCGGGAGGCTATTTTTTAAGGAGTACAAAATGGAATATCGTCAACTTGGCAACAGTGGCGTGCGCGTGTCTGTCATCGGCATGGGCACAAATCAATTCGGTGGACCAGTCGATCAGGCAGGTGTCAACACAGCCATTGATACTGCGCTGGATTTGGGCATCAATTTCATCGACACGGCCGATGTCTACCAGGGTGGAAAATCAGAAGAAGCGCTCGGCCACGCCTTGAAAGGGAAATGGGACAAATTTGTCGTTGCGACCAAGGTTTACTTCAAGGTAGGCGATGGCCCCAACGACACCGGGACATCCCGCTATCACATCATGAACGGCGTCGAAGCCAGTTTGCGCCGCCTGCAAACAGACCACATTGATCTGTACCAGATGCATCGCTGGGATCCCAGCACGCCTATTGCCGAAACAATGCGTGCTTTGGACGATTTGGTACGCAGCGGCAAAGTACGTTATGTGGGCGCATCTGCTTATGCTGCCTGGCAGCTTGCCAAAGCCAATTTGCTCGCCGAATTTCGCGGCTGGTCGCCCTTTGTCACCGTGCAATCTCATTACCACATGTTGGAGCGCGAGGTAGAGAAAGAGGTGATTCCTTATTGCCAGGAACATAACGTTGGGTTTATCCCTTATTTCCCGCTGGCGGGTGGTTTTCTGACGGGCAAATATCAACGTGATGCTGGCGTGCCGACAGGCTCGCGGGGCGAACGCAGCCAATATGTGCGCGATTATATGACCGATGCCAATTACGCGATTGTGGAAAAGCTGACCGCCTGGGCCGAGGAACGGGAACACACGATGGCGGAGCTGGCACATGCCTGGCTGCTGGCACAGCCTTCTGTTTGCTCGGTCATCTCCGGGTTAACCAAGCTGTCGCATCTGCAAGCGAATGCGCAGGCGGGTGATTGGCAGTTAACGACGGATGAGGTAACGGCCGTTAACGCCATCCTCTCTGGTTCCACAAGCAACGAATAACGGCTCACCCGATTCCAGCCATGAAGCGCCTTGCCCAAAATTTGTGCGGCAAGGCGCTTTTTTTATGCCGCCTATGTTAAGATAAACATAGGAGGCCATGAGATGGGCGACATAGAGCAGCAAAATCGAGAATTTGCGCAACAAACGCCAGCGGCGCAGCCCTTGCCGCTTGACTGGGACGCGTTGGTAAGCGACAGCCTCAACCAGTTTCTGCACGCTTTCCAACAAATTCCCATTCGCGTCCCGTCCACACAAGCCGAAGCAAATATCATCTATGTCCATGCACCCTACATGCAAGGGTCTGTCGCCTGGCTCAAGGATGGGCAAAAGCGATTGGGTGACGACGTGCTAGCCCGCTTGCAAAACGTCGCAGCAGCGCGTATGCAAGCGCCAGAAGCCACCCGGCAACTGCTGCAACAACACCTCTACACAGCGGAGGGACAGGAAAGGCTGGTCGCGCAAGGACGGGCGACCTCTTTGGCTATCCAACAATTGCTGCAAACGGCCGTTTACGCACACGTCGTACCGACAAAAGCAGGAAACCGCTGCCCCGACGCGCAAGATTGCCGCGCCTGGCTGCAAACTTATGGCATTGGCGTGGATTGTTCTGCTTTTGTGCAGCAAGCATTGACACATCTCGTTAAAGCCAGCAATCATGCCACAGGCAAGGAACAGTCTGCTATTGACGCTGATGCGGTTGGCTGGATACGCAGTGTGACAGTTTATCAAGAGGTGCAGCAGGGAAACGGCCGTTTCACAGCCATCCACACCCCACAAGATGCTCGCCCCGGCGATGTGTTGGTTTGCCCAGGACATATTCGCATGGTGGTGCGTGGGGAAACGGCCGTAACCGGTCACATCCTGCACCTGGTCGAATCTACTTCCAAAGAAGGGGTGCCGCTGGGCTGCCAATTGATAACAACAGATGTTGGCCCGCAGTCCATTCAGGTCACATACCCCCTACCACAGAAAGCCATCGCGCACCAGACGCCATGGGTAAAACGGCCACATGACTCGGAATTTCATCCAGATGCACAAGAATCCACCTATATATTGGGGCGGTTAAAAACGTTGGCACAATTTGTGGATGACAACGGCTTACGGTTGTAGCTCAAGCTTATTGCCATTGATAACTGGCGTGGGTTTACGTGGGGGGTGTGCGGTGGAGTAACGGCCGTATCCAACTGCACGAATCTTCTAACTGTTGTGTGGCGGCCCGCTCAAACTCGATGACAAATCAAGCCAAAATCGCGTGAACCTCGCGGATAATCTCTTCAACGCGGATAGGTTTCGTCATATAAGCGTCCGCACCATTCACCAGCCCGGTACGAATATCCTCCAGTCGTGACTGCGCACTCAACATCATAATGCGCGGTGGACAAGAAGTAACCTCGCGTAAACGATGACAAACCTGAAGGCCATTCAACTTGGGCATGCAAACATCCAGCACCAACAATCGCGGTTGATATTCACGCACCACAGCCAAAGCCTCTTCGCCATCACTTGCCTCAGCCACACGGAACCCATTTTGCTCTAACACATTACGCAGTACACGGCGTGCTACCGGGTCATCATCGGCAATTACAATATAATGACTCATATCATCCTTTCTCTTATTGGCTCTGGTAACTGGATTCAGTCACCAACTTCAGCCAATCATTTACCTGATGCATCTTTGTTTGCACACAGCCTGGTCAAGATGCTTCCTATTCTGCGTTCAATTTCTAAACTGCAAAAGGTTAATTACATTTTAAGGCATTCCCCTATCGCGCCCATTGGCATTTATGTCCTAATTCTTCGTTTGGCGATAGTACGCTTGTCACAGCAAAAAAGCAACGCCATCCGCAGCCAATTTATGGCCTCATTTCGGCTCGTTGCGCTAATAGCAGCAACGCCAACATTGCCACCTCTCGCCCCTGTGGTAAACTAACCGAACCAAATCAAATCGTTGGGAAGGCGACTGAATTGGTACAGTAAATTCGTGTAAAATCAGGAGCAAACAGAAAGCTTCTGGACACAATGAAATTGTAAATTTAATGTAACTATTCAGGTTCTCTAGGAAATCAGGGTTTTGTGCATACCAACTTTTTTGTTTGCCAGAGAAATCCGGTTTTCGACTGTATAGTTAAAATTTAATCGACTAAGGTTGATTTGTGATCGAAATTAGTAACATCACGAAACGTTTTTATTCGCTGGTTGCGCTGGATAATGTGTCACTGACAATTCCCCGAGGGGAAGTGCTCGGCTTATTAGGCCCCAATGGCGCAGGCAAAACAACGATGATGAAAATCGTGGCCGGTTTTTTGCAGCCGGACAGTGGTACGGTACGGCCGTTAAACAGCGCCTGGCCCATCATCGGCTACAAACCAGAGCGACTGCTGTTCCCCAACCAACTACGTGTGAGCCAATACCTCGAAATGATTGCCGGTTTGAGCAACATCTCCGGTCAACATCACGTCAAAGAAGTCGTCGGCCACAGCCTGGAACAAGTCGACTTATTATCAGCCGCCAACAAAAAAATCAAAGATTGCTCCAAAGGCATGCGCCAGCGGCTGGGATTGGCTCAAGTTCTCATTGGCAATCCGCCCTTGCTGCTGCTCGACGAGCCATCAAACGGGCTGGACCCCGAAGGGCAAACCGACATTTTGCAAGTAATTCAATCATTACATGCGTCCGGCAAAACAATTGTGATCAGCTCACACCACCTGCACGAAATCACACAGATTTGCACCGAACTGGTCATTCTCAACCGGGGACAAATCCATTACCGTAACAGCATGGCGGAAGCGCTTGCCGTGCGCCCGCATGTTTCCATTCATACCGACAAAGACCTGGCCCCGATGCGCACACTGATGCAAGCATTACATCCCGATGTGCAAATTGACGGACAGCGGCTCATCATGAAAAATGAAGCGATGGCCCTGCGCCGCGCAGCCATGACCATTCTGCTGCAAAATGGCTATGACATTTTGCACGTCGAGCAAAAACGCATCACGCTGGCAGAAATCTACGCAAAGGCAGTGCAATGACACAACGCATTTGGGTACTGACCCGCTTCCTAATCGAACGTACACTTTTTTCACTAACCGGTGTTCTCTATGTTATTCTGGCTTTGGTTTACTGGCGCATCTTATTCCCCGTTGAACAAGGCACGCCGGATATTGACAACTATTTCCTGATTATTGGCGCATTTGGCGCGGTAATGGCTTTCATTGTCACGTTAACCACGGCCTCACGCGCCAACGAAGCCGCCAATTACCCCCTGATTGTGCGCCTGCCAAGTCGTGTGGAATTTTTAACGGCCGTTCTCCTCAGCGGGCTTCTTGTCACCGGCATGTTACAGCTTCTAGTAGCCCTCCTCGCCCTCATTCGCGGCCCAGACCTCTTCTCTGTACGCGCCCTCGATATTCCACCCGTCTGGCTCGCCACAAACATTCTCGCCGCCGTCTTAGCCGTACACGCCTCCGATTTTGTCACGCGCGGCTGGTCACGCGTAACCATCTATGGCATCCTGGCGATCTTTCTCTTTGGGCAGAGCAGCAGCAGCTCTCTAGCACCCTGGTTTGCGCAACGGCTAAATTCACTAAGCGTCACCCTCATTAATCACAGTTGGGTCAGCACCGCTGGCCTGGTTAACCGACTGATCAGCTGGCTAAATGGTGACGGCGTCACCACGTTGGGCAATGTGCTTGGCTTCGTTTTTTGGCCATTCCGCGCCATCTTGGAAGCGGTCATCAACGGCTCCTTCGACTCTAACCAGGCCCTCGCTCCAGCCGTTATGCTGCTTTATGCCACCATTTTATTTATGTTGGCCGCCGACCTGTTTGCCAACAAAGACCTGGATTTCATCGAGTAGTTTTGGCATTTTGCGCCCTGATCTGCACAGTTCTTGCGTGAACGTGACACGCCATCACTCATAAAAACCGCCCCCGAAGGTTAATCGTCACCACGTTCATCTATCTCATAAAGCAAACCTTGGGGGGCTATTTGCGGAGGAATTCAGATGGAATGTTGGCATTGTGAACGCCCGGCTCATGCCAGTTGTCGTTTTTGTGGTCGCGCTGTCTGCAAAACCCATGCACAAGAGATGCCTTATATCATTCACACATACCGCACCAGTTCAGGCACCTATAAAGCCATTGTGGTTGCGGATGCTGTGTATTGTGGCGTCTGTAAACCGCAGCAAGACCCCGTTACGTTGCAAAATATGGAATGAGTCGTAAAAATTATTTCAGGGCTTGACCAGATCACCGCCGCTGCTGCATACTATGAAAAGCAAGGTTTCTTCAAAAAGCAGGAGGCTGCCATGAGTACTGGTGAATTACGAGATCCACTGCGCTTTGTACAAGCACGTAATGTTGAATTGCAAGCAGAAAATAAGGCTTTACAGGAAGAAGTAGACGGGCTGCGTAACATTCTCCACATTCTGTTCTCTTTACAAGAAGTGGCTGGCACGATTACCGAACGGACAGATGTGCTTAATTTGCTGGATCGCATTCTGCAAATGGCGATGGAAAGCATCAACGCCGAAGATGGATCCTTATTACTGGTTGATCCCGACGCAAAAGAGTTGGTGTTTGTGGTGGTTCATGGGCAAATTCGTGAAGCGCTAGTAGGGCACCGACTACCTTTGGGGCATGGCATCGCGGGTTGGGTTGCCGAACACGGCGAGCCGGTACGGGTACGTGATGTCAGTCTGGACTCTCGTTTTTCGCCCGATGTCGATCAGGAATACAATTTCCATACACGCTCTCTGCTGTGTGTGCCACTTATTAGTGGGGATCGGGTTTTGGGTGTCATCCAGGCGTTAAATAAGGTTGACGGCGAACAGTTTATTGACCTGGAATTAACCTTGTTGGGTATTGTGGCTCAATTGGCGGCGGCAGCGATATACAGGGCGGAAACGGCCGTTACCCCCGAACCCGCCTGACCGACCTGTAAAGCAGTTGATTGACAAGCACACAGAGCAACGCCATACTACTTACTGGCAACAACAAACATTAACCAAATTTAATATGATGTCATCAGGGAGATATGAAATGTCAGATATTGTAAAGGAAATCATTGAACGCGCGGTCAAGGATGAAGCCTTCCGCAAACTTCTTTTTGAAAATTCAACTGAAGCGCTTAAAGGGTATACACTCACCGACGAAGATCGTTCCCTACTTGAAAGCCTCGACGAAGAAAATTTCGATCAGTTTGCCGGTGGGTTGGGCGACCGAACCACAAAAGGGACATGGGTTCCCGGTGTGGGATAAAGCAAACAAAAAAGCTCGATGGTGAATCGAGCTTTTTTATTTCACATCCTATTTTCTACCTGATTGCAGAGCTTCAAGGTGCAATAGGCAATCCTTTCCCAACTGCTGCCAGTTCGCCTCCTGACTCGCCAACAACAATTTCGCAGCCTCTTGCAAACAGTAAACTTTATCATTGTAGCGCGAACGATTCAGCGCAGATTGTATCGACTCCTGCAAATACCCAAATTTTTGCTCCGCCGCCGCTTCTAGCTGCGCCAATTGCAAATAAAGCAATGGCAAATAATCAAGCGATCCCCCAGCAAAAACAGCTTCTAAAGCGAGGCTCGTTAACTCTTTAGCCAACAATTGATGATTCGTGGCTAAATGCGTGCGTGCCAACGAATAAAGCACGATTGGTTTCCACCACGAAAAATTCTTTTCCTCAATAATATCCCTTGCTTCATTCAAATGATGCAAGGCTTGCACATAATCCCCTTGATGTAATGCAATATCCCCATATCCGATTAACAAACGGGCATATTTTTCAGGGTAATTCTCTGGCCGTTCTTCAATGATGATTCTGGCTTGCTCCAGCCGCTCATACATCGCTTCCCATTCATGTAAACTACGATGATATTCATAGGCCAACACCAAATAAAGTTCGGCAAGACCTTTTTCATCGTCCATGCCCACAAATAGATTGAAGGCATCTTGAAAAGCACGTAACGATTCAGGGAATTTCCCTAAATAGGCAAGCACCTCTGCCTTGTTACCCAAAAATTGTGCAAGAAAACTACGGCTGATCTCCTTCACCGAGGCAATGGCCTCATCAAAAGTAGCCAGAGCCTCTTCGTGACGCCCTAACTGCGCCTGAATGAGCGCAATGTTATTCAGGGCAGAAGCAATGCTAACAGGCACACTAAAATTGCGTGACAGATCAACACTTTTTTGCATGGCAACCAATGCCTGCTCAAGGTTTTGCTGCATGAAATAAACAAAGGCAATGCCTTCGAGCACGCGTGCCAGCCGTTCGTTGTTACGCGTCAACAAGCATATTTCTTCGGCCTGGCGCAAGTGGGTAAGTGCCGGTTCGTAATCGAGCATGACGCCGGCCGCCAGGCCGCACCACAGATGCGCCAAGGCCAGGTCACTTTGCGTAATGGTGTCGTGCCATTGGTCAATGACTTGCTCCACCGCAGCCCGCGCCTCATTGAAACGACCTTGCCGGTACTTTAATTCGGCCATCAAGTTGTAAGCTTGCGCCATCCGGGGAATGTCGTTGTGCGCCTGCGCCAGGTGAATGGCCTGGTCAACATACTCGGTGGCGGCGTTGAAGTCGCCAAGGAAACGTAGGGCTTCGCTGCGTGCCAGGTAAAGCTCAACGGCCGTTTCCCACCACCCTTCCACACCCAATATCTGCAAATGCTTCTCCGCCAACGTGTACAACTCGACAGCATCGGCATTCGCGAAAATAGCACGCGCATCATGACCGGCGGCCAGCGCATAATGCAGCGCCTTCTCGTGTGCGTCAGCGCGGCTGAAATGATAAGCCAAAATCGGGTGAATCGGCTTCAAATTGTCAGAGTAGCTGCTTTCCAGCCAGGAAGCCAGACCATCATGCAACGCCTGCCGCCGTGCGTAGGGCAGGCTTTCATAGGCAACTTCGTGCGTCATGGCATGTTGAAACAGGTAAACCCACTCCGGATCGGCCGTGACCAAGCGTGTCATCTCTTCGGCAGACAACATGTCTAACAGTTCGCCAACCATGGCACGCGGCATATTGGGCGTAATGCGATGCAGGGGTTCGCGCCCAAACTGCCGCCCAATCACCGAGGCGACTTGCAGCAAGTCGCGGCTGGCCGGTGGCAGCCGGTCCAAACGCGCCAACAACAAGCCATGAATGGTGTCGGGGATTTGCATTTGCGAAAGAAGCGCTTCGTTAATGTGCAAACGGCCGTTTCGCCGCAGCACGCCCACATCCAACATCACATTCAGCGCCTCTTCCAAAAAGAGTGGGTTGACCGGGCTGTCGCGTCCGTCACGGTCACGCAGCCCAAGCTGCTGCTCCAACGCGGGCGGCAGTTCACGCGCCCCAACCAACGAGTTTAATAAATCGCGTGCCGGTTCGGGGGTTAAATCAGCAAGGGTAACGGCCGTACAGATCGGCTGCTGCAACACATCCAGCGTCATGTCAAAATTATCAGGGCGCAGGGTCAACGCAATCGTCACGGCCGTTTGCCCAAATTGCTGCGCCAGGTGATCGACCAACGCCAGGCTAACTTGATCGGCCCAATGAATATTTTCCAAAATTAGCAGCACGGGCTGCGTGGTGGCGCGTGCCTGGAAACAGCGCTGCACCAATGTAAAGAAACGCGCCTGCCGCGCTTCGGCCGTTAATGCGGCCAGCGCCTCTGCCTGCGGAATGGGTAAACCCAGCACTTCTGCCCACAAGCCAACATCATCACCGACATCGGGAACCAGCGCCGTGGTGAGTTGGACAACGGCCGTTCCCTGAGCGCTGGCATCCATCGTCGCCTTCAATCCAAAAAAATCATGCCAGATATTGTGCCAGGGTGCGTAAGGTGTATCGGCCGTGTGCGGATGGCAAACACCAACCAGACCCAATCCACCTATGTCCAGCCAATATTCCACCCCTTCGGCAAGCAAGCGCGTTTTACCCACGCCCGCATCTCCGGAGATGGCGACGACGCTGCCCACGCCATAACGAGCAATATCCATGCTGCCCAACAGCCGATCTAGCTCTTCTTCGCGCCCGATAAACGGCCGTTCCCATCGCCCAAAATACGCCTGTAACTGCGTCGTTGTCGTCTGATCGCTCACGGCGCGGTATGGATGAATCGTGATTTGCTTGCCCTTCACATGAATGGGAGTCAACGCGGCAAATTCAAGCGAGTTACCACACCGCTCGGCGGTAATGGCATCGGTCAAAACCTGGCTGTTGTCACACACCTGCATCAACCGCGCCGACAGGTTAACATAATCGCCAACAACCGTGTATTCGCGGCGTGAATCAGACCCGACCGGCCCGGCAAACACCTTGCCTACCGCCAGCCCAATGTGCTGCGCGGCAATGTAATCGGGGCACTCGCGCTGCAATGCCAGGGCACAGCGCACCGCCTGATCCGGCGCATCGGGGGCCACAGGTGCGCCAAACATGATGTGTAGTTGATTGCCCTTGTCGCCCGTGAGGACGCGGTTAACACGGCCGTTTTCGCTGCCAAAACGAGCCACCACCCCGCTTGCCCATTGATAATAGGCTTGCAGTCGCTGCCCCATTTCGGCCGTTTCAATAGCCGAAGAGGGGTCTTCGTCACCGACAAAGGCAAACTGGACAAACATGCTCGTCACCGGGCGATGCTCGGCCAATATCTCTAAATCCGGGTTCGTGAGGCGTTGGTAAAGTGCGGAAGGGATGAAGGGGGCGGCGTAATGCGCCAGACGCGAGCAAGCTATCTGATCATGGTTGGCCCAATCCAACACAATTTGTGAGGCGGGAATGGGCAATGGTGTCGTCAGTTTGGTGAAAGCGGCCGTAGCCAACAGGCCAGCGTGTGCCATGACGGCGCGGCTGGCAACAACCTGCCCGGACACTGCCTGTTTTTCAGCGGCGGCGGCCTCGTCTACGGCTGGCCCGGTGAGAACGAATTCCAGCCCATTCGTGGGACTGCCGACAATGAGTTCCTGGCAACGGCCGTATCCCACACCAATTTTGATCGTCAAATGAAAAAATGGATTTTTGTCTGGCGGGCGATTGGTTACCACCCGTTCAAAGCTGATCAGCATCAACTGCTGCATTTGCTGCGCACAAGATAAGGCACGCACCGCTGCCTGCCCATCATCATCCGGGAAATAAACCGACATCGCGTCGCCATAAAAATGGCTCACAGCACCACCCATCTGATGAATGATGTCAATCATCGCGGTGAAGGTGAGCAGCAAGACGCGGTTCACTTCCTCCGCACCGCGCGGACCATCCGAGGCCAACTCCTCAGACATCGCTGTAAAACCGGAAATATCAGAGAAAAGGGTAGCGGCCGTTAATGAACGCGGCTGCCCTGGCTCAGGCAACCCCTCTGCCAAAATTTGGCGGGCCAGCGTAACCGGGATATAGGCTGCCAGACGCCGTGCCAATTGTTGTGGAGATTGAGGGGATGTTGGTACTTCTGTCGGCATAGCAGGGTAAGGGTTCAGTCGTCAATCATCATCCTCATCATCATGATAAGGAAAAAAGCGGTGGTTGAGATATTTGAGCAAACGGTGGGCATCTTCTTCGGCTAGTTGTTCGCCAAAATAGATGCGCTGCGAGCCATAGTCAAAGACAAGGCAGTGGTGTTCATGGTTATAGTAAAATGGATTCACGTACTGCATGTCATAAGCATCCGTGATTCCCAAAATGGAGACCGGGCGACGCACAATCAACATTTCTTTGCTGACGAACAAAATTTCTCGATCAGCTGTGTAATATTGCCATCGCTTCCACAACACCTTCCCCAAATAATACCACAGAGCCAACCAGACAAGCATCATCACGGTTAGGATAAATGTGTAGCGTTCGCGCTGCGGCAGCACATCACGCACCAGGAAAACGGCAACGACGACAATCATCCCCACCCAAATCAACATGCTGATGGTGAAGAGAATGAACAAAACCCATTGGCGGCGCAAAGGCAAAACGACTTTGAGTCGCTCTTCGTTTTCGGCAAAGGTGATATTACTAATTTGGGGAAACATGGTTTATCACTTATGCGGGAACATGCCGATCAACCAGACGCTGAATCTGCTCTTCAAATGAGCGGTCTGGCGTAAAATCGAGGCTGAAAAGACGGATAACGGCCGTTCTCGCGGCCAGATAAGCAGACAGCAAGCGCTTCATGTGCTGCGCCGTCGCCTTTGTATCACTCATGTAACTGGCTTCCAGCAAAGCGCGGCGTGCCGGGTCGCCAGGAGGCAGCACGCGCAACAAGGCTGGCAATGTAAAGTGAAGAAGTTCCAGATACACGGTAAAAGGCTTTTGTTGGTCGCCGCGCAGCAGCACCCGCAGCACATCCCAATACATGACCCAAAAGCGTTCATCCAGCGCCGCCAATTCTGCTTTGTCCATAAGCGGACGCGGCATCATCGTTTGCGCACACAGCGCCTGATAGGCCGCGCCCCAATTCTCTGTATCTTTGAGCAACCGCAGGTCGCGATCCCAGGGATTGGGCAGCAATGTGTCTTGTGTTTCGTAGCGGAAATCGACTTTGGTGCCGCTGCTGTAGAGGGCGATGTGGAAATACGGTCGTATATGCACGGCATCGAACGATTTCATGGGCACATACGGCAGCACCGACTGCACAAATGCCCGCCGATTTTGCCAGGCCAATTCACGCGCCGCTGTGGTGCTAAAAACCAGCGCCACATCCAGGTCGGCATACGCATCTGCTTCACGCCGCCCATACGAGCCGCTTAAAAAGCAAACGGCAATTGCTGCATCATTGAGCACGCGCTGCTGCAAACGCAGCAGCATGCGATCTTGTTCAAACATACCTTCCCTACCGATTTTAAAAACATCCCACCAGGGTCAGGCTCCCAACGCTGATCACCCCAATGATTAAACCGGCTATCACTTGCCCCGGCGTGTGCCGCTGCAAATAAAGCCGCACCCAACTAACGGAGATAACAAAAGGAAGAACCCACAAACTATGAACCCAGCCAAACACCAGCCCGACAATCATCATCGTTGCCATGATGCCGGTCGTGTGAATGCTGATTAACCAAAAAACATTGATAACGCCCAAAAGGATTAATTCAACGACATTAAAAATGGTCAGGCAGCGCAAAATGGCAGGGCCATCTAGCCATGTAAACAGGCCAAAGGTGGCAACCCCACACAAGACAGCGACAACATACGGCAAGTGGCGTTCGCCTGTGTTGCTCATATGTAATTCGGCAATGCGCCCAGTTTTGAGCAAAAAAAGGACAAAAAGGATAGGCAGTAAAGAGACGAGGAATCCATAAACAGCCGCCCAGGCTACCCCCTCCCAAAACGGCCGTTCCTTCAAAGCAATCGCCAACCCCAACACGGAAAACATGACCGGCGGGCTAACGATATTTGAATAAACACGCGCGGCTTTGACCTTGCCTACGCGATTGTGTACCAATTCATCAAGCGGCTTTTTCATCAGTAAATAAGCAATAACGGCCGTAAACACTGTCCATGAGATTACTCACGCGTGTTTACGGCCGTTACCATCAACGAATTAAACTCACGTTCCTTCTTCCCAGGAGTTGAGGTATTTCACCTGCTGTGGTGTCAGGGTATCAATCGTAACACCCATGGCTCCTAACTTAATACGAGCGATCTCTTGATCCACTTCTTCGGGCACCGTGTAGACTTTGTTTTCCAGAGTCCCTTTGTTATCCAAGATATACTTGGCAGAGAGAGCCTGACCGGCAAAGCTCATATCCATCACGGCTGCCGGATGTCCCTCGGCGGCGGCCAGGTTGATCAGACGCCCTTCACCCAACAGGTTGAGTTTGCGCCCATCTTTCAACGTGAACTGCTCGACAAACGGCCGTACCAGTTTCGCATCTGCTACCGACATTTCGCGCAGCGCTTTCTTGTTGATTTCCACATCAAAATGGCCGGAATTTGCCAGCAATGCGCCATCTTTCATGATCGCCATGTGGTGGCTGTCAATGACGTTAATGTCGCCAGTAGCCGTCACAAAAATGTCGCCCTCTTTGGCCGCTTGCGCCATTGGCATCACGCGGAACCCATCCATCACTGCTTCCAAAGCCTTCAGGTGGTCAATCTCGGTGACGACGACGTTGGCACCCAACCCTTTGGCACGCATGGCGATACCACGGCTGCACCAACCATACCCGGCAACAACAACGGTACGCCCGGCAATGAGGTAGTTTGTGGCACGAATGATGCCGTCCATCGTGGATTGTCCAGTGCCATAACGATTGTCAAAGAGATGCTTGGTCATGGCGTCGTTGACGGCCATCATTGGGAATTCCAACGCGCCGTCAGCGGCCATAGCACGCAAACGGACGATGCCCGTTGTCGTCTCTTCGGTGCCGCCCAAAATGTTAGGCAGCACATCGCGCCGCGATTTGTGCAAGGTGCTGACCAAATCAGCGCCATCATCCATGATGATGTGCGGTTTGTGGTCGAGCACAGCATTGATGTGCTTATGGTAAGTTGCCGTGTCTTCGCCCTTGATGGCAAAGACGGGGATTTCATAATAGGAAACGAGAGCCGCCGCGACGTCATCTTGCGTGCTCAGCGGATTGCTGGCAGACAAAACCACGTCCGCGCCACCTGCCTGCAAGGCGATCATCAGGTTTGCCGTCTCGGTGGTGACATGCATGGTTGCGCCAACACGCACACCGGCAAACGGCCGTTCCGCGCCAAACTGCTCTTGAATGCCGCGCAGCACAGCCATTTCCTGCTCCGCCCACTCAATACGGTGTCGACCACCAGGGGCCAAGTCTACATTTTTAATATCGTAATCCATATCGTAAAACTATCTCCTCAAAAGAATTTTATACAAAGGGGCAAAGAGGCAAAGATACAAAGGGCACACAGCAAAGAAACATCCACGCTCCGTTACTTCACCCTGCCTCAATCAACCAATAAACTATCCAAGGCGCCATCATCATCAAAGTGTTGACGATAGCGCTCGACAAATGCGGCTGGCGTATAGTGGTGACTCTGCGTGCCGACCTGCTCCAACACATAGGTCGCGGCCAACGCGCCCATGCGTCCGGCCACATCCAGCGGCACACCAAGCTGCAAACCACGCATAAAACCAGCGCGAAATGCATCGCCCGCCCCCGTAGGCTCAACCAGTTTACTTGGCGGGACAACGGGAATCTCATATTCCTTGCCATTTAAGCACAAATAAGCGGGTTTTGCCGCTTTTGTTACTAAAATCCCACCTGCCATATCATGTAGCTGCGCCTCATTCAACCCTGTCTTTTCCTGAATGAGACTGTACTCATATTCATTCACCGACAGCAGATAACAGCCATCCAAACCTGCGCGTAAATCGTCACCTGTCAGGCGTGCCGTTTGCTGACTGGGATCATAAATGTAGGGAATGCCTAACCGCTTGCATTCTTGTGGATAGGCACACATTGCTTCTGTATCGTTGGGCGAGATGATGGTTAAATCGGCATCGGACGCATATTCGGCAAAGGTTAGATTACGCGCATGTGCCATAGCCCCAACATAAAAGCTGGCGATTTGATTTTGCGCCTGGTCGGTGGTCACAAAAAAGGAGGCGGTGAAATCATCTGCTATTTCAACGATGGCCGATGTATCCACACCCTGCGCAGTTAGCCAGGCACGGTAATCGGCAAAATCTTGCCCGGCCGTCGCCATTACTGTCGGACGGCCACCAAGCAACGCCATTGTATAGGCGATATTTGGCGCTGTACCCCCACGTTGGCGCACCAATGAATCAACTAAAAAGCTGACGCTAATGGTGTGCAGTTGTTCAGCCAGCAAGTTCTCGGTGAACTTACCAGGAAAAGACATTAAATAATCATAGGCGATGGAGCCAGTAACAACAATTTTCATAAAGTTCCTCAGTGCATAAACTCATTTGCTGATTTCGGTTGAATTTTGAACAGTCGGGTGTGTAGTGGGGATAGCAACACCTTTTTTGTAGACCGGAGAAAATCCTAACCGGTCGCGCATCATGGTCATGATGACTTTGAAACCGTCGCGGACGGTGATTTTCTTGCCTTCAGCATAAGTGCGTGGATCGTAGCTAATCGGGACTTCCAAGATTTGGTGACCCGCCAGTAAAATCTTGTCGGTTAATTCAAATTCGAGGTTAAAGCCGGTTAATGAAAGGTGCAGGGCTTTGGCAACGTCACCGCGCACCATTTTTGTGCCGGTGCCTACGTCGGTAAGCCGACTGCCAAAGAGGAGATTGGTCAGGAATGTCCACAGGCGTACACCCAGGTAGGCGTGGGCATATTCGTAGCGTACATCACCACCCAAGATGCGCGACCCGTAAACGGCCGTTGCCCCTGTCTCCTCTACCTTACGGCAAAACTTCGGATGCTCAGCCGGATCATACTCCTTATCCGCATCCTGAATAATCATATAATCGCCCGTCATGTGGGCAATACCGGTGCGAATCGACATCCCTTTACCCATATTGCGCTCATGCAAAATAACACGCACTTGTGGATCGTCGATTTTCTGCAAAATATCGCGAGTGCCATCGGTAGAAAAATTATCGACCACCAAAATCTCGCGTTCCCAACCAGGCCCTAACTCCACGCGTCGGGTACGCTCAATGACATCGGCAATCGTTTCTTGTTCATTGTAACAACAGATAATAACAGATAGTTTCATAAGGCAGCAGAAAACGTAGACCGGCACGGTTTATCATCACGCATGATCACAGGCTGTGCAGGTCTACCGTTTACTTTTAAAGAATTTGTCAAACGTATCAATGATATAGTCAAGTCGAGGAATGTCCAGACCGGGATAAACCCCAATGAAAAATGCGCCGCGCATAATTTGATCGGCCACCGGTAGATCACCGATAACGCGGCACTCAATTTCCTGGTAAGCGGGCTGACGCAAGATATTCCCGGCAAATACCAGGCGCGTCTGTACATGGTTCAGTTCCAGGAAGCGGGTTAACTCATGCCGCTGAAATGGAGCTTCGTCACGCACCAAAACAGGAAATGCAAACCAGGAAACATCTGCTTTTTCGTGCCAGGTTGGCAGCATAATGAATTCTTCGTACTGCTGTAAACCGGCATAGAGGTAGGCAAAATGTTGTTTGCGCCGGGCAATGAAATCTGGCAGTTTGTCTAATTGGGCCAGTCCCATTGCGGCCTGGGGGTCTGTGATTTTTAAGTTATAGCCTATTTCCGTGTAGTAGTAACGATGGTCATAATAACCGGGCACGCCGGGAATTTCACGCTCGAAGCGAATGCCACATTTCCCATTAACCGGATACTCATAACCGCACCAGCAATCACGGCCCCAATCGCGCACCGCACGGGCGATTTTCGCCAATTTGGGGCGATTGGTGTAGACGGCCCCTCCCTCGCCCATGGTGATGTGGTGCGCCGGGAAGAAGCTAAGGGTCGCCAGGTGTCCAAAGGTTCCGACCATTTTGCCATCCCACTTGCTGCCGAGGGCGTCACAAGTGTCTTCGATGAGGAAGAGGTTGTGCTTGCGCACGAAAGCCATGATGGCGTCCATGTCGGCGGGATTGCCAAGGGTGTGAGCAAACATGAGGGCGCGGGTACGGGGGGAAACGGCCGTTTCCAATTGCGCCACATCCAGGTTGTAATCACCCAGGCAGCTATCCACAAACACCGGAACCAACTGATTTTGGATAATGGGATTAACCGTTGTGGGGAAACTGGCGGCCGGGACAATGACCTCATCGCCAGGGCGGAGGCGATTCTCCAACTGGGTAGAGCGCAACGTTGTCAGCGCCACCAGATTGGCAGAAGAACCGGAGTTAGTCGGCACAACTTCGCGCACGCCGAGAAATTGCCCCAGTTTTTTCTCAAACTCTTGAGCATATGGGCCAGCCGTCAACCAGAAATCGAGGACGGCGCTGACCATGTTCTGCATTTCCCGCTCATCATAAACCCGACCGGCATACCTGACGGCCGTTTCACCCGGTCGGAATGGCTGTTCCTGGTGTACCTTACGGTAATATTCAGCTACTTGCGCCAGGATGGCCTGGCGCAGTTCTTCTGCATCATTCATCCGTTTTGATCCATGAAATCTGTCAAGAAATCGGCAAGAGATTATAGCACACCCAGGACTATCTCCAAGTCAATCGCGTGCTGCTTGCCCCACGCCCAACCTACGGGGCAGGTTCGAGTGTATTCGTAGGCGTGATGGTCGGTTCTGGTTCAGGCGTGGGGGTGTCGGTGGGAACGGCCGTTGCCGTCGGTGTCGGCGTCGGCGTCTCTGTCGGTTTAGGCGTTTCCGTCGCCGTGGGCGATGGGGAGGGCGTCGGCGTGCTCGTCGCCGTTGCTGAGGGTGTGGGTGTCGGCGTCGGCGTATCCGTCGCATCTATGGTTGCCGTGGCGGTAGGCGACTGAGTTGCCGTCGCCGTAGCGGTAGCTGTGGCGGGGGGCAGCGTTGGCGTTGCCGTGGCCGATGGAACGGCCGTTGCTGTTTCGCTGGGCACCAGTGAAGGCGTTGGCGAAGGGGTATGGGTTGCCGTTGGCAGTGGCGGTGTCGCCGTTGGCGTCGCCGTGGGTGGCGGCGGGGTCGTCGGCACAGGGGTCACAGTGGGGATGGGGGTCGCCGTGACAGGCAGCGGCGGCAGGTAAATTTGCCGTCCGGCAAACAGATAACTACTGCTTAAACAGTTGGCCTGCATCACCGCATAAACCGTTGTGCCCCGACGCTGCGCCAATGAAAACAGCGTGTCGCCAGCCTGCACAACATAACGCTCCCAGGTCGCCGGTGGCCCACAGACCGGGCGCACGGGCGGCTGCGCCGGTAAATAAATTTGAATGCCACTGAGCAGCACATTTCCATCCAGGCAGTTTGCCTGGATAATCTCTGCAATGGTCGCGCCGGAATTGGCCGAAAGGAAGAAGTAGGAATCGCCGGGGCGCACGATGTAGGGAACCCAACCAGCGGGAATGTCGCCGCAAACGGGCAGCATGGGAACGGCCGTTGCCGCCACTGTAACATCGGCTGTGGGCATGGGTGATGGGGGAACGGCCGTTGCCGTAACCGTCGGCAGCGGCGTCGTTGGCACAGAAGTCGCCGTCAAGATAGGCTGCGTCACAAACGCAATCACCGTCGGCTCAATCACCAACCGCGTCCGCAGCGTATCCAATTGGGACATCAACAGAGCCATGAAAACCGTCACCACAACACTCGTGGCAATCAGCAGGTTAATGCCCCAATTGTGCCGGGCCGTCTCCTGCTCCATCACGCCCCCTTCGGTTGATTTTTCGCCGTCAGCTTTTGTCCCGACGGCACATCTTGCTTAGAAATTGGGAAGAGCACAGAAAAGGTACTGCCAACGCCCAATTCGCCATCCACCCACAAGCGTCCGCCATTGGCTACGGCCAACGAACGCGCTACGGCCAAACCCGCTCCCGTATCTCCCAGGCCAGGGATTAGGGGATGGTTCGCCTGATACTGTGGGTCAAACACATGGGCACGATCCTCCACACTGATGCCGCTGCCACTGTCCTGCACCATAATATGCACAAAGTTGAGCAGCTCCGAATGTCCGTTGCTATGGTTTGGCACGGCAATGGCTTTTGCCTGGGCAGTAACCGCAATATGCCCATGATGAGAAGAGGCACGACACGCATTATCCAGCAAATGAATCAACACTTGCTGCAATGTATCCTGATTAATGGAAATGAGCGGCAAATTTGGCTCGACATTCATTTCCAGGCGCAAATGTTTCTCGCGAATTTGGGCAATGATGGCATGAATAGCCGCCTCCGCCGCCTCCGCAAGGTTTGCTTCTTGCAGCCGGGTGGGTTCCGGTTCTTCGGTTTTGGAGGTGAGCTGCACAATTTGATCGAGCAGCGTGCCCATGCGTTCTGTGTTGGCCTTGACGCGCTGCAAAAACTCGCGCTGCTTCGCGCCAAGAATGCCTATTGTTTCGCTGAGCAGCAAATCGGTATAACCGGCGATGGAGGTCATCGGCGTCCGCAGCTCTTGCGCCAGCCCGGTGAGCAATTCGCTGCCGCGATCTTGTTCGCGGCGACGCAGTTCCACTTCAAGGCGTTCAATTTGTGCCTGAGCTTCTTCTAACTGGCTGGAGTAGCGCGTGATGGTGAGCATCACCCACTCTGTGCTCAGTTCACCTTCGCCAGCGGCGGCCATCGCCATTGCTTCTTCGGCATCAGCCAATGATTCACGCAGCGCGGCGATTTCTGCCTCCAAGGCGGCGACATGCTCATCCCGATTGACCTGCTCGATTTCTTCCAACGTGGCAGCCAGATCATAGGCTTGTTTGCGGGCTTCGGCAGCGCGTGTATCCGCTTGCTGGGCGCGGCTTTGTGCAATTTCCAGGTCGGCCAGCAATTGGGCACGCTCTTCTTCCAGGGCAATGATTTGACCACTGGCAGAAGTGTCGTCAAGCGGCGCCAATGCTGGAGTTTGTGCAATGGCGGAGAGGGCGGCAGCATGTTCACGGCCGTTTTGCAAAACCTGCGCAATGTAAGTGGCAAGGGGCAACACGGCCGTTTGTGCCGATTCCGGCCATTCGCTTTCCCCTTCAGGCAGCGCCAACAGCAGCAAGCCCATCCAGGTTTCAGCCACAAACAGCGGCTGCACCAACATGGCCCCATGTACTGGCACACCTAGTTCTGTGTAGAGCAAATGCAGTTGGCGTGCGCCAAGGCCGTTGGGGCGCAGTTCAACAACATCGCCGCGCTCGTGCGCCAGACGGAAGGCGGGCCAATTTTCCAGGTTGAGCTGCCACGCTTTTGGCCGATCCGCGCCGATTTGCGGCATATTGCTGGTCAGGCGCAGGTGATTGGGCTGCATGGCATCGGCAATGGCAACGGCGACAAAGCGGGCAGGCGTTATTTCAAGTAAGGCGGCGACAATGTTGTGCGCCATTTGTGGCATGTCGAGTGACGCAATTGCGCCTTGTAAAACAGGCAAGGCGGTGGCAAGTTGTGTGTAGGGCGTGTCCGCAGCGGAAACGGCCGTTTGCGTTAACAGTCGCAGCAACCCACGCCGATACACCAACACAGCCCACAATGGGAACGCCGCCAAATAACCAAGGCGCAGCCAATAAGCAATATCCGTATCTGTGGGCACAATCTCTGGATAATTCCAAAAATGTGCCAGGTGCGCCAACAAAAAGAGGCCAAGCACCAATGGATGCAGCGAACGACGCGTATAACGCGACAGCAAAACGAGCACAAGCCCCAACAGGAAGATGGCAATCTGCACCACACCCCAAACCGTCGCTTGCGCAGTGCTGTTGTACGCCTGACCTGTATTGACAACACCCTGCCAATCTTGCACAAAGGAGATCGTCATCACGCCAACCAAAATTAAAACGGCGGCAAGAATGGCGTAACCGAGACGCGGTAATTGATCAAAGTAGGGTGTAAATGCCCAAACTAAAAAGAGGGCGGTAATGGTATGGACGGCTTGCGCCAAAGGAGGGAGCAGGCCGCTGGTGCGTGCCGGGTCTGTCTGCCAGATGAGGCTGACAATGAGCAAGGCTACCTGAAAGAGGAAGATAGCCGCAGCCGCCAGGGTCATGCGACCGGCAGCCGTGTCATCGCGCTGCCGCCACCATTGGCTAAAGGACATGCCAAAAATGGCTTGCAGCGCAAACAGTGTTACCAGGTGGTAAACAATATTGCCCGGTGGCTCACTTAGTAATTGAATAATTTGCGACAACAAAGACATGAAATACGGCCGTTTCTGTTAATAATCGTGCAAAACTATGCCAGCGATTTTCCGCCATTTATTATGTTCAGCCCGTTAATTATAGCATACCAAAATGATCGGGCGATGGCAGTAAAAAGGTGGTTAAGGGCACCCGAGAAGGTTATGATTCACGGTAAATTAACCATGATAGAAGGGGGAAATATGACTGCTTACTTTCGATCTGGGAAAACGACAACGGCCGTTCTCACAACCATCACCATCCTTGCTGCCTTACTCCTGATATTGGCGCCCACCGAACGGACGTTAGGGGCGGGCATTAAAATTGTTTATTTGCATGTGGCCTTAATCTGGACAGGCATGGTGGGCTTGCTCATTGCCGGGCTGCTAGGGTTAGCATTGGCCTTAACACAGCGCCCATCCTTGTTGGGCTGGCTGCAAGCCGTCAGTTGGGTTGGATTTGGCTTTTTCGCAGTGGGCACGGTTGTCAGTCTGATAGCCGAAATTGTGAATTGGGGCGCTGTATTTTGGAGCGAGCCGCGCACCGCTTCCATTTTGCAAATTTTGGCGGTCGCCATTATTGTGCAGGTCGCAGCCAGTTGGCCGTTAGACAAGCGCCTCAAAGGGGTTTTGTTTGCGGGGCTGGCGGGATTTATGCTGTGGTCAACGGGACGCGCTGAATTGGTGCTGCACCCGGATAACCCCATCGGCACATCGTCATCGTGGGGTATCCGGGGCGGGTTTTATGGCTTGTTTAGCTTATTGGCTGTCGGCGCAGCCTGGCTAACGCTGTTCCTGCACAGCAAACTTATTTCCAGGCTGTAACGCGATCCAGCTCTGCTTTTTCATCGGGGGTGAGCTTGATCTCGGCCCCTTTTACGGTGTCGGTTAATTGGGCCATGTTGTTGGCGCCGATGATGGCCGAGGAAACGGCCGTATTTGCCAAAATCCAGGCAATCGCCACCTGTGCCACCGTCGCTTTGTGCGCCTGCGCCACAGCATCAAGGGCGTCAATCGTGGCAAACCCTTGTTCATTCATATAACGCGTCTGCACACCACCGGCCCGCGCCGAATCGGGTAAAGATGCATCACGCCGATATTTGCCGGTGAGAAAACCAGCAGCCAGCGGGCTGTAAGGAATAACGCCGATACCTTGATCCAGGCAAAGCGGCTGCAACTCTCGCTCAAATTCGGCGCGATGTACCAGATTATAATGTGGCTGCAAGCTGTCAAAACGAGCCAGACCGAGCACATCGCTAATCCATAATGATTTCGTCAGCAGCCAGGCCGGGAAATTGGAGCAGCCAATGTAACGCACCAGCCCGCCGCGCACCAAATCATTGAGGGTTGTCAACGTTTCTTCGAGGGGCGTCTCTTCATCGGGCCAATGCACCTGGTACAGGTCAATATAATCCGTTTGCAGGCGATCCAGGCTGGCTTCGACAGCGTTCAGGATGTGCTGGCGCGACAAACCCTGGTCATTGGGGCCAGTTCCCATTTGCCCGCGCACTTTGGTGGCAATGACCAGATTTTCGCGGCGCACATCTGTGTGCATAAGCCAATTGCCGATGATCGTTTCGCTGACACCGCCGTCATTGCCTTCTACCCAGCGGGAGTACACATCAGCGGTATCAATGAAGTTACAGCCCAGGGCAACGGCTTCGTCCAGAATGGCGTGCGCGGCGGCTTCGTCGGCCGTCCATCCAAACTGCATGGTTCCTAAACAAATCGTTGAAACTTTGAGGCCGGTACGGCCTAAACGACGATATTCCATGTATTACGCTCCTGAAAATAGTCTCTCGGAAATTTGCCGCATGAGATGAAGATAACCTCCGGGGTACTGGTTTTCATCAGCTCATGGGAACTCTGATAAATGGTGTTATGGCGCAGATTGGTCGGGGGAAACGGCCGTTTCCCCACCCCCTGACTCATCGACAACTTCCCCATCCGCCGCTGCCGCAGCCGCTGCCTCTGCTTCTGCTTCTGCCGCCGCAGCTTCACGGGCAGCGGCTTCCCGCTGCGCACGCACATTGGGGTCTTCCAGGTTGGGATTGTCAAAATTAAAATAGTTATACGCCGCGCGGGCAATTTCACGCAAAATGGGGAATCCGATCTCATTCGACAACCAATCGCTGTTAGGATCGGTTACATATTCCACAATCACAAAATCCCCGCCCGGCGAAAAAACAATGCCCGCATCCCCTTGTGTCACATAATCCCAACCATGCTTATGCGACACGCGCACATCAGCCGGCACACCAAAACGAATCAGGTTCCCTTCCTCATTTTGCACCATCAAATCAATCAGTGCCTGGCATTCATCTGGCGTCAGCTCGTTTGGATAAATCGCTAACAGGGTTCCCTTTCCCTGTGAGCAATAGTAGATCATCGACAAAAGCGTGCCCATCTCTTCGGCCGTCGTTTGCATTGCCGTATCGGGGCGAGTGACGAGGTCGGGATCGGTATTGGCGGGCGTGATGTAGGTGCTGGGGCGGCTGGCAACCGGGTTTGCATCATAGGGCAAAGCCATAAAGGTGTTCTGTAAGCCCAACTTGTGTAATGATGCAGTCAGTTTAGCAGCGCCTTCGTAGGTGTTGTCCTCACCGGCAATCACGTGCAGCAGTAGATTAGCGGCGTAGTTACTGGAGTGAACGGCCGTATCATACAACAATCCCTGCACATACTCATTGGGTGGCGCGTCCAGCACGCGGTAAGTTTCGAGAAAAATGGCAATCTTCAAAATGCTCAAGCCAGAAATGGCAACATCGCCATTAACGCTAATCTCCTCTCCCGTAGCCAGATCCATCACAAACACGCTGCCCACACCACTAAACGCCTCAAACTGATCCGCTATATTTTGGGCCAACAACTCCATATTAAAAGGTGGCGCATCCTCATCCACAATGATCAACGAAGCTTCACGCTGATCAGGACGATACAAAGCCGCCTCTACGTCACCAAGGCTGGCGTCAATATCCGCCACATAGCCCGGCTCACCATACTGAAATGTCGCCGAGCCAACTAATAACTGTGGACCTTTTGCCGGGTTATCCAGAAAAGAGGCAATCATTTGCAGCCGATCATGTAACAAAGCGCGATCATGCGTTGCCTCTAAGGGAATCTGCACCGGATCCAATGACTGATTAAGGACAAACTCAACAAAGCGACGCCATGTCTCCCGTTCATCACGGACAGCTTCCGCTTTCTCGATCATCCCCAAGACATCAATGGTAAAGCCCACATCTTGCGGATTCAGTTCCAGCCGTTCTTCACGGTAAAAAACTGACACGGGTGTCAGATAATGCTGGCTAATGACATCTGTCGCTTCAGGCACAGACATACTACCGACATCAATGCCAGCTATCGTCGTCTTTGGTGGCAGCAGTTGGCTGGCGAGATTAAAGAGAAAAACCTCGTAAGCCAGGTACAAACCGCCAATAATAAAGAAGGTAATGGTAAGATACTTTTGTAATGCTTTGAGCATGATCTTTAGTGTAATCGCCGTCAATAATGCGCAACCTGTGCCCCGTTACTGCTAAACGCAGAAGCGAGTCACAGCTTACAAGCTAATTGATGCGAGAATCATTCAAATAGGGGTTATCAAAGTTAAAGAAATTGTAGGTCGCCAGGGAAATATCGGCTAACAAAGGGGAACTGATGACCCATTCCAGCCAATCGGGTTTATACAAAAACTCAACAAGCACATAATCTCCAGCCGGAGAAAAGATGATGCCTGCGTCTCCATGTGTATCGCTAATCCAGCCGTGCCGATGCGCAACAGGCGTTTCCGGCGGTACACCTTCTTCTATCAAACTATCCGTCTTGTTTTGCAGCATATAGTCGAGCATGCTTTGGCATTCGCCGGGCGTGATTTGCTCTGAGTAGACAGCCAACAGTGCCCCGCCCTGTCCTTTAGCGCAGTAATAAATGGCGGATAGGAGCAGCCCTATATCTTCTGCCGTTGTCTGCATCATGGGGTCTGGCCGCGTCAGGACAGTGTCCGCGCTGTTCGCCGGTGTTTCGGGCGTGCGTATACCGGCAACAGCACCAGCATCATACGGAGCAACCATAAATGTGTTTTGCAGGCCCAAATTTTGCATCATCTCGGTCACTAATTGTGCGCCCAGGTATGGGTTTTCTTGCCCGGCAATCACATTCAACAGTTCATTGGCGCTGGTGTGATCTGGTCGCGTTACCAGTGTATCGGAAATGAGTTGGCGCTGGCGCAGCGTTGGCACGCGGTCAAATACTTGATACGCCTCCAAAACAATCGGGACTTTCATGATGTCCATACCCGACATGGGCACAGCGGCATTAATGGAAACTTCTTCTCCGGTTTGCAGATCAAGAATGAAGATACTGGCAATACCACCTGTATCTTGCTCAAACTCTTGTAAATGGTTGGAAAGCAAACGGGCAAGCAGATTGATATTCGGCCGCTCCGGCAGCACCGGATCGACAACCAAACGTGCCTCGCGGTTGCTGGGGCGGTAAAGCGCCGCTTCAATATCGGCAAAACTGGCTTCTTTGTTAATGGTTGTGCCAGATACGCCATACTTGAAAGCTCAACGTTCCAGGAATCGGCTGCGGCGGCTGTGGCGATTGATCCACAATCACGGAAATACGGTCAAGCACATCAGCCAGCGCTTCTCGTTTATGGGTTGCCCGCAGTGGCACCGGCTGCACTTCCACCGGACGCCCCCAAAGATAGCCCCAAAAACCAGCCCAGAAATCTTGCTGGCTGCGTTGGTAGTCAGCCTCGTTGAGCATGGTTTCCATATCAAGTGTGAACTCAGCTTCTGTGGGGCTAACTTCAAATGAATCTTCGCCGTAATAGAGCACTACCGGGGCATTGATGTAGCGATTGGTGATGATTTCGCTTGCTTCTTCGGGTGTCCGCCCACCTACATCCACAGCGGCAATGGTTAATCCGGTGGGGAAATAGCTGCGAGAACCCGCATATTGGTATAGCTGCACAATTAAGAAGATGGCTCCGGCAACCATAATGGAGACGGTAAGCCATTGTCCGAGGCCAGGGGTTGTGTTTCTGTTCATCAGATTTTCCTGACAATAATGACCTGATTCGGTAAGGTTTTTCCCTTAATAATCAGTCAATTTCGGTTTGAAGGTTTTGCCGGTTTACGGCTTGGCTTTGCGCAGATTGCATGGAAACGGCCGTTTCTATTGCCGCACGCATAAACGGAAACAACTCCGGCAGCGCATCGACAGCAAACCAATCCGCAGCAATAATTTCCGGGCTAAGCTTCATTTCACCCGGATGAAGATGGATAGCAAAAGCAATGGTAATGTGTGTCGGGTATGGGTCGCGGGAAATGTGCAATACAGGGCCAAGATCGGCCGTTAATCCAACTTCCTCGCGCAGTTCACGCAGCACACCGACTGATGGGTCTTCGCCACGATTTAACCAGCCCCCCGGCAAACCCCAGGGAACGTGTGGGTGAAACACATGGCGCAGCAACAACACCCGCTGCTGGTCATCCAGGGCAACGGCCGTTACCCCCACCCGATGTCGTGGGACAACCAGATAGATACCCAGGTACATCAACCAATTCATAAAAGGCAAACGCACCAGGCGTGCCATTTGCTGCTTCCAAAATACAGGTATAGACATGACCAAAAGTGCCAGGCTCATTTGCCTGGCAACCTCCATTCAATACAACAAGCCAGTATAGCAAAAACAAGTGCAGAGGCTAAATTCATCGTTTTTGTTCAACATGACCAGAGGTAGAAGGGAAACGGCCGTTCAGCCCATTCTCATATTACCCTATGCAACTTTCACTACCTCAGCCCGTATAGTCAGCAGAAAAATAGTATGGAGGTCAAAACCATGTCTGAAGGTAGACTTACACGGAGCGAAACAGACAAAATTATAGCAGGTGTTTGCGGCGGATTGGCCGATTATCTAGGTGTTGATTCCGTCCTTGTCCGGCTGGCCTTTGTTGTCCTCCTCTTTGCCAGTGGCATCGGCTTTCCCATCTATCTCATTTTATGGGTCATCATGCCACGGGCCGATACCGTCAACCAACCTAATTCTGAAATCATTCAGAAAAACATCGAAGAAATGGGAAACACAGTCACAGGCAGTATCAATCGCGCTGGCCGACCGGGAACCGTCGGCGTCATTTTCATTCTGCTCGGTATTTATTTCCTGTTTAATCAACTAGGTTGGCTTAACTGGGTTCACGGTGGGATTCTCTGGCCGATCATCATTATCGGACTCGGCGCTTATTTACTTGTTCGTCGCAGCCAATAACCCCAAAACAGGGATTTGCACATTGTGCGAATCCCTGTTTTTTATCGCCGCCGCAAAGCGCGAAGAGTGGGACGTGTAATTGTTGTCGCGGTATCGGCCGTTTCCGCTTCATAATCGGCCGTGTCTTCTATCGGCTTCCGTGCTGGCAGCGAAACAGTGAAAGTCGTGCCTTCGCCAACCGTACTTTCCACCTTAATCCAGCCCCCATGCGCCGTAGCAATCCATTTGGCAATAGCCAACCCCAACCCGGAGCCGCCCTGCGCCCGGCTGCGAGCCTTATCCACCCGATAAAATCGCTCAAAAATATGCGGAATATCTTGCGCCGGAATCCCCACACCCGTGTCACTCACCTGCAACTTAGCCCAACCATCTGTACGGGACAAGCTCAAAGAGACAGCGCCACCCGCCGGTGTATATTTGATGGCATTATCCACCAAAATAAGCAGCAATTGTTTAAGTCTGTCGGCATCCCCCAATACAGATACCTGGTCAATCTCCGTTACCGTCACCGTCACGGCACCTTGCAAACGGCTCACCTGGCGGTACACCTCGAACAAGGTGTTGTCTAAAGCCACTGGCCGTCGATCCAATGGCAAACCACCAGAATCGGCTCGCGCCAACAACAGCAAATCACCAATCAGGCGCGTCATGCGCTCCAATTCATCCTGAATGACATCCATGGATTCCGGATCTGCGACACCCATATGCCGCATCAAATCCAAATTACCGCGAATCGTCGTCAGCGGTGTGCGCAGCTCATGGGAAACATCGGCCAACAACCGCTGCTGCGCTTGAAAAAGGTGCTCTATCTGTTCAAGCGTCTGGTTTAACGCATGCGCCAAATCACCAAACTCATCGTTGCGCCCCGGATCAGGAACACGGCGGCTCAAATCATCGGCATGCGTAATCTGCCGCGCCACCGCCGCAATATCATCCAATGGCTTAAACAAGCTGGGTGTCACCCATACCGCCAAAAACAAAGATGCCGTAGCCGCGCCAAACCCAATCAGCAAAGCAATGATCAGCGAACGGTTAAAATCATCGTAGGTATCCAGCAAACGTCCCACTTGCAGATAACCAATAATGGCTGAATCTTCCTCATCAGTCAGGGAAAGAGGGACGGTGAGAACGCGCAGCATCGAATCACTATGCTGCACCAAATTGAACTTTTTCTCATCGCCACGGCCGTCTGGGTCGAGAATAACATCAACACCAATCAAATTACTGGAACGGGCAACAATCTCCCCCTGCACATTAATGGCAATCATGAAAATCGTGGCCGTCTTGAAATTCGCCAAATCTTCTGGCACGGCCAGACGAGCCATATCGCGTGGGCCTTGCATGGGCACTTCCGCACGCACTTGCGACACAATCGCCTCCAACTCACCATCGGTCTGCATCAAAATGCGGTTAAGTGGCAAAAAATACACTAACAGCGCCACCAACAAAAAGGCTGTGGTGAAAATAGACGTATAGATGAGCAGGAGGCGATTTTGAACAGACAAACTTATGACTCTTCGCGCAGCACGTAGCCAATGCCGCGAACAGTGTGAATCAGGCGAGGCATGCCATTCTTCTCAGTTTTCTGGCGCAGGTAACGAACATACACTTCAATAATGTTGCTTTCGCCACCAAAATCATAATTCCAGACTCGATCAAAGATCACTTCGCGTGTCAGCACCTGGCGCGGGTGGCGCATGAACAGCTCTAACAGTTCATACTCTTTCGCTGTCAGGTCAAACACATGTTCACTACGCTGTCCCTGGCGCGTTCCCGTGTCCAGTTCCAAATCCCCAAACCGATACACTTGGGGCTGCGATGGTTGAGCGCGGCGCAACAAAGCACGCACGCGGGCCAGCAATTCATTAAACGCAAAGGGCTTGACCAGATAATCATCTGCGCCAGCGTCGAGGCCAGCAACCCGATCTTCGACAGCTTCTTTGGCTGTTAGCATGAGGATGGGCACATCGCCACCAGCACGCAGGCGGCGGCATACTTCCAGCCCGTCAATTTCGCCGGGCAGCATGACATCAAGCAAAACCAGGTCTGGGGGGTTTTCGCGTGCCAGATCGAGGCCAGTAACGCCATCGGGAGCGACATCAACACGATACCCTTCAAAGCTTAATCCGCGTTGGAGGAATTGGCGGATGCGTTCTTCATCTTCAACAACTAAAATTTTCGTTGACATGGCTTATCTCCATTTTATTAGTAAAGGCAAATCCCCTTTCGAGGATTATAGTATGGCATTTTGCAGGTGCAATTATGTTTGCCACGATTGATGCATTGCCGATACGGCCGTTTTCCTTAATTTGCCGTATGTTACAATACGATTATTGGAATCAACTTAGATTATACGAAAAAGGAGCAAAACATGTTTATTGTTCACGTGTTTGTTCATGTTAAGCCAGATCAGGTTGAAGCGTTTAAGGAGGCATCCCTGGCTAACGCCCGCAACAGCGTGCAAGAACCAGGAATCGCACGTTTTGACGTGATTCAGCAGCAAGATGATCCCACGCGATTTGTATTAGTTGAGGTTTACCGCACAGCGGACGATCCGGCCAGGCATAAGGAAACGGCGCATTACGCCGCCTGGCGCGACACGGTTGTCGATATGATGGCCGAGCCACGCACCAGCATCAAGTACACAAACGTGTTTCCCGATGAAAATGGATGGGATTGATGTCACGCTTTGAATTTGCAACGGCAACTCGCATTATTTTTGGCAAAGGAACGCTTAAGGAAGCAGCAGCGATAGCCGCCGCTTGGGGGCAGCACGCCTTGGTGGTAACAGGGCTGGATGGTGAGCGAACACGGCCGTTTCTCGACCAACTCGCCGCGCAGAACATCACCGTCTCTCTCTTTACCGTGACGGGCGAACCAACCGTGGCAACGGCCGTTTCCGGCGTACAACAAGCACAAGCCAACACCTGCGACCTCGTGATCAGCATTGGCGGCGGCAGCGCCATCGACACCGGCAAAGCCATTGCCGGTCTGGCAACCAATCCGGGCGATCCCCTCGATTACCTGGAAGTCGTCGGCCTGGGACGGCCGCTAACACAGCCACCACTCCCCTTCATCGCCATCCCCACCACCGCCGGTACCGGCGCAGAAGTCACACGGAATGCCGTTCTCGGCGTGCCAGAGCACCACGTCAAAGTCAGTTTGCGCAGCCCCCTGCTGCTGCCACGCCTGGCTATCGTCGATCCCGAACTAACCTACACCATGCCCCCGTCTGTCACCGCCAGCACCGGCCTCGATGCTCTGGTACAAGTCATGGAGCCATTCGTCACACACCAGGCCAATCCGCTCACCGACGCCCTTTGCCGCGAGGGTTTGCAGCGAGCGGCTCGCGCCCTGCGCCGTGCCTATCACGACGGCAGCGACGAAGAAGCTCGCGAGGATATGGCTTTGGTCAGCCTCTTTGGCGGGCTGGCATTGGCTAATGCCAAACTGGGAGCCGTGCATGGCTTCGCTGGCCCACTGGGCGGCATGTTCCCTGCGCCACACGGCATTGTCTGTGCGCGGCTGCTGCCCTATGTCATGGAAACAAACGTGCAGGCGTTACAGTCACGCGCCCCCAGCCATCCTGCCTGTGCCCGCTATGATGAAGTGGCGCGGCTGTTGACCGGGAATGAAGGGGCAACGGCCGTTGACGGTGTAACCTGGATTCACGAACTTTGCGCCGACCTGAATGTGCCATCATTGGCTCAATTTGGCGTGACACCCGCCGACTTTCCGGCAATTGTCGCCCAGGCACAAAAGGCCAGCAGCATGAAAGGCAATCCCATCTCGCTAACCGACGCCGAATTAACCGACATTTTGCACAAAGCATTATGATTTTGTCACCTTTGCGCAGCTCTCTGCATCTAAGCGAGTGTAGGACACAAACACAAATTTATGTGGAGGCTGGAAAATGACCAAGAATATGGGTTCAGTAGATCGGATTGTACGAATTGTTGTTGCGCTTATCCTGTTGGCTCTGATCCTGACTGGTACGGTTACAGGTGTGCTGGCTGTGATATTTGGCATACTTGCGGCTGTTTTCGTTGTCACGAGCGTAGTAAGCTTTTGCCCACTTTATTTACCATTCAAACTATCAACACGTAAGTAATAACCTGACTTTCAATTGGGTTTTCTCACTATTTCCATCTGTTATCCTCCTTGTAAACAGGTTGGCTTCATCTCCAACCTGTTTTTCTTGTTAGAAAAGTTGTCCAGGCGCTACTTATCTGGATAAGCTTGTTGCATAAACCATTTTTGAGGGAAAACAATTATGACAAAACAAAAAGTATTACTTGTCCTGTTGATTTTGGTGTTGGCTTTGGCTGCCTGTGGTGGTGGCACGGAAACGGCCGTACCCGCCGCCGATGTCGCTCCCGTAGCCGTAGCCGATACCGCATCCACCAGCGAAGAACTCAACCTGCCCCCCACCGTTGACGTCGCCACCGTCGCCAGCGTCAAAGACCGTGATGATGTCTTCGTCATCGACGTGCGCGAACAATACGAATATGACGAAAAGCACATTCCCGGCGTCACCTTGATCCCCTTGGGCACCCTACCCGACAATCTCAGCGAAATCCCCACCGACAAAACCGTTATCGTCACCTGCCGCAGCGGCAACCGCAGTGGTCAGGCTGTCGATTTCTTGCGCCAACAAGGCTTCACCAATGTTCACAACATGGAAGGCGGAATCGTCGCCTGGGAACAAGCCGGATACAGCGTAGAACAATAAGACCGTAATTTGTAGTAAGAGGGAGACAATTTACGTCTCCCTCTTACCGTTCACCGACTACCTCCTCTCCCCACTCTCAAGTAAAATGGCGGCATGAGCAATGCGAACGCCATTCATATTCAAGATTTACGCAAAGTCTATACCGTCTCCGAACGAGAAGCGGGCTTAAAAGCGGCTGTCCGCAGCCTTGTCAAACGAAAAACTCGCGAGATAACGGCCGTTGCCGACATCGCCTTCACTGTGCCCTCCGGTCAAATCGTTGGCTTTTTGGGGCCAAATGGTGCCGGAAAAACAACCACGCTCAAAATGCTTAGCGGACTGCTGCATCCCACCGCCGGGCAAGTAGACGTGCTCGGCTACACACCCTGGAAACGGCAAAAAGAGTTCCTACGCCAGATCACCCTCGTAATGGGACAAAGAAACCAACTTGTTTGGGACATTCCTGCAATTGATTCCTTTGAACTCAATCGCGTCATTTACCACATCCCACAAACCCAATACCAGGAAACATTGAATGAACTGGTCGACTTACTGGAGTTAGCCCCCCTTATCCATAAACCGGTGCGCAATTTGTCATTAGGCGAACGCATGAAATGCGAAATCGCCGGGGCGCTGCTGCACCGCCCCCAAGTTTTGTTTTTGGATGAGCCGACCATTGGCCTCGATGTGACGGCACAGCGGCGTATCCGTGAATTTATCGCCGAATACAACCGGCGGCATCAGGCCACGATTCTGCTGACCAGCCATTACATGGCGGACGTGGAGGCGTTGTGCAAACGCGTCATTGTCATTCATCATGGCAAACTGCTGTTTGATGGCGACCTGGCAACGTTGGTGAAACGCTCGGCACTGCACAAAACAATTGTGGTCGATTTGGCACCAGGGGCGACAGGGGGAAAAGGGGCGGCGGCGTTACGGCCGTTTGGTGAAGTCGTACAGTACAGTGATGGGCAAGCCTCGCTGCGTGTCGCCAAAAGCGATGCCGCCCAAATCACCAGTCAACTGCTGGCGGCATTTCCCATCCACGATCTCACCATCCAAGACCCACCGATTGAAGAGGTCATTGAGCAGGTTTTCAATGAGGGATAGCGAAAATGCACGGGTATCTTCAGCGGCTGATGTGTTCAGCCGCTGAATACATCAGCCCGTGCCTAGAAAACGGCCGTTCCTCCCTGAAACTGCATCTGGTGCAAACGGGTATACAAACCATCCGGGTTTGCCAGCAAGGTCGCGTGCGTGCCTTGCTCCACCACACGCCCCTGATCCAACACCAACACCCAATCCGCATTGACCACCGTACTCAGGCGATGGGCGATAACAAAACTGGTACGGCCGTTCATCAACCGCTGCAACGCCTCCTGCACCAACGCCTCGCTCTCACTGTCCAGCGACGAAGTCGCCTCGTCCAAAATCAAAATGCGCGGGTCCTTCAAAATGGCACGGGCAATGGCTACCCGCTGCCGCTGCCCGCCGCTCAACTTCACGCCACGCTCGCCCACCAACGTCTGGTAGCCGTCTGACAAATCACGCAAGATAAAGTCGTGAGCATTGGCGGCACGCGCCGCCGCCTCAATTTCAGCCGTCGTGGCATCCAATTTGCCATAGCGAATGTTCGCCTCCACCGTATCGGAAAAGAGAATGGTCTCTTGCGGCACAATGCCAATCTGGTCACGCAGGCTTTTCAGCTCAACTCCCTGAATGTCCTGCCCATCTATACAGATACGGCCGTTAACCACATCATAAAAACGCGGAATCAAATTAACCAACGTGCTCTTGCCCGCGCCGCTGGGGCCAACCAGAGCAATCACCTGCCCCGGCTTTGCCGTGAAAGACACATCATGCAGCACCGACAGCGCCGTCGTGTATTCAAAATGGACATTTTCAAAGACAACATGCCCTTGAACAGATGGTAACGGCCGTGCCCCTTCCTGGCTTACAATCTCTGGCGGCGTATCCAAAAGCTCAAACAAACGCTCCGTCGCGCCCAACGCCGACTGAAACTGCGCATATAACCCGGCCAACGTGGCAATTGGCGACGCCACCATCATCGTGTACACCAGATACGCCACCAACCCGCCGGCCGTCAAGCGCCCTTCAATCACCTCATAACTGCCAAACCAAAGCGTGATCGTAATTGAAAAGAACGCCATAAAGCCGATAATCGGCCCCAGCACGGCCGAAATTTTAGCGCGACGCATCGCCGCCGTGAACGTCTCCGTCACCCTCTCCGTAAAACGGCCGATTTCATACGCCTCCCGCGCAAACGACTTGACAATGCGAATTCCCGCCGTCGTCTCCTCCACCACATTTGCCGCCTCAGCCAGCGCATCTTGCACCGCCTTCGACGCCGTGCGAATTTGCCGCCCCAACCCAACCATCGTCAAGGACATCACCGGAATCCCGGCCAAAATAACCAACGTCAGCCGCCAATCGAGCACAAACAGAAAAACGGCCGCGCCAACCAACGTCACCGCCTGCCGCAACAACGCCACCAAATCATTCGTAACCGCCCCTTGCAGCAGCGTCACATCATTTGTCAGGCGAGACACAATCTCGCCGGTACGCCGATCCGCGTAAAACTTCAGCGACAGCCGCTGCAAATGGCTGTACAGCTGAATGCGAATGTCTGCCACAGCTCGTTCGCCAACAAAGGAAAGTGACAAACGATGAATAAAGCTGAAAATGGCCTGCACAATGAACACAACGAGCAGCATCACCGCCAACCGATTCAACATGTCCATGCTTTTATCGACCAGCACAATGTCCACCAGATTTTGCACGACCAACGGCAGCACCAACCCCAGCGCCACGCTGAACAGCAAAGCAATCACGGAGATGGTCATCCAGCCGCGATAAGGTTTGACATAGGTCAGCAAACGGCCGAATGTTTGCACACTCGCCCGTGAAATCCGCCGAGAACGTTTGTCGGGGTCTTGTTCGTATTCGCGCCCAACACGACGCAACTGAGCCATATAACACCTCACATCAATTGGGCGTTGAACAACATTCAGCAAAAGGGAGAACGCTCCACGCCCTATTTCGCCAATAATAGCCAGGAGCTATCAAGAAGGCACGCCATCTCAGCAAACATATGGTTTCGCGCCTTTATTTTTGGTAAAGTAACGGCCGTTAACACGTAACGGCCGTTAACACGTAACACACAAACCCTTTTCTATCTTCATCCTTGCGCCCCTTCACAGCCTGGCGTCAAATCCTTACCCTTGCAGGAGGCAACTATGGCCAAAAAACAACTTGGTTACGTAGAATTAGAATGGACATGTCCTCATTGCGGTTACAAAAATCCCGGCTCCGTCACCGTCTGCAACAGCTGCGGTGCGCCCCAACCCGAAAACGTACAATTTGAGCAGCCCGCTCAAGAAAACCTGATCACCGACGAACAAAAATTACAACAAGCCAAAGCCGGTCCCGACATTCACTGCCCCTATTGCGGCACACGCAATCCAGCAGGCAGCACCGTCTGCTCCCAATGCGGCGGCGACCTGACAGACGCCACCGCCCGCGACAGCGGCAAAACCGTCGGCGCACATCGTGACCAGCCCGCACCAGAGATTCCCTGCCCCGCCTGCGGCACCATGAATCCAGCCAATGCCCATCGCTGCGCCCAATGTGGCAGCAGCTTAGCCACACCCCAAGCCGCACCGGCACCAGCTCGTGTGCCCCAACGCAAAACCCCCACCTGGATTTTTGCCGTGATTGGGCTGGTCATCCTGGCCTGCGTCGCTTTTGCCATCCTCTCGCTGCGCACCGAAGAAGTAATCGGCACAGTGAACGCCCTCTCCTGGGAACGCACAATAGGCATCGAAGAACTACGCCCCGTTGAACATTCTGCCTGGTACGACGATGTGCCGGGCAATGCCATTCTCGGCAGCTGCCAGGAAAAAGTGCGCGGCACACAAGACAATCCCGCACCCAACTCGGTAGAGGTCTGCGGCACGCCCTACACCGTAGATGAAGGCAGCGGGTTTGGGCAGGTAGTGCAAGATTGTTATTACGAAGTCTATGATGATTGGTGCAGCTACACCGTAGACGAATGGCTGCAAGTGGATGAGGTACGCGCCAACGGCAGCAATCCCAACCCAACCTGGCCGCAGTTACAACTGTCAGGGGGGCAGCGTGAGGGCAAACGGGACGAGAATTACGAGATTGTCTTTGACACAGACGGCCGTTCCTACACCTACTCCACCAGCAACGAAGAAACCTTCCTGCAATGCGACCCTGGCAGCGAATGGATTCTCAATGTCAACACCTTTAATGCCGTTGTCTCCATCGAACCAAGTAACTAAAATTCGTATTGCACACGGCGAAGTAGCCCGTGCGCAATACAAGATGGGAGTTACACCTCCATGGAACAAGGATTAGCCGAAACCGGAGAAAACTGGCGCGAAAAAGTCGCCGAATTACAAGCTTTGCTGGCCGACATTCAGCCCAAATTGATTGATGCCGAAGCACGCCTGGCCGAACGCTTCGCCGAAATCAACCGCTTTGAGCTGACGCTGCGCACCAAAATTGGACCATTGGTACAGCGCCTGGAAATACTCAAAGATGAAATTCGTGGCCTGCGCCGCAAACTGCGCCAGATGCAAGAAGATTGGTTCTTTGCCAAAGAACAAGGCGAGAACGACTTTGTGATGGCCGGGTGGAATTTCAGCGCCGAGGCTGGAGCCGCCGCCGCCGGTGATTATCGTTACATGGGGCCACATGTGCCGCCCCCTTCCGCCGATCTCAGTGCAGACAAGCAAGAAGACATTAAACGGCTCTATCGCCAACTGGCACGCCGCTTCCATCCCGATTTAGCCAGCGATGAAGCCGAGCGCGAATATCGCACGGGCGTCATGATGCGCATCAATGCCGCCTACACAGCCGGTGATCTGGAAAAACTACAAGCCATTGCCGCTGAACCAGATAATCCCGACCACATGAACGATGTGCAAAGCGACCAGCAGTTAGCAGAAGCGCTGCTGCGCGAATTGGTACGCTGCCGCCGCCGCTTAGCCGAAATCGAAGAGGAGTTCGCCTCGCTTGCCCGCCACCGCAATGCCGTTTTGCAGCGTCGCGCACAACGTGCAGCCGCTGCCGGGCGTGATTTATTGGCGGAAATGGCAGTAGAACTACAAGAGGAAATCGCGCAAAGCATGGTCGAACGGGATGTCCTGCTGCAAGAAATTGATGCTTTCAGCTATGAACAGCCGGAGATTTCCCCGGACACGTTTGCCGACACAATTTTTGACCTGAGCCTGGAGCAAATGTTTGATCTGGATGATGATTATCTGGCAGCTGAGGATTGGACTCGAAGACGCAGCGACCGCTACATTGATGAAGATGATATTTTGGATGATCTGGATTAAAAAAGGGCGTCTTGGTGACGCCCTTTTTTAGCTCAATTTAGTGATGATGCTCTGCACCATGTACGTGCCCATGGTCTAGCTCTTCATCTGTCGCCGGCCGCAGCGAGACGATCTCAACATTAAAGATGAGTGTTTCCCCGGCTAACGGGTGGTTCAAATCGAGAAGCACAGCTTCTTCCTGCACTTCAGCGACAAAGGCTTGTAAAACTTGCCCGGTCTCGCTGTCACGCATGTGCAGTTCCATGCCTTCTTCTAACTCCAAATCGTCTGGGAAAATATCCAAAGGAACGAGTTGGAATGACTCGTCGTCGTACTCGCCGTAAGCGTCGTCTGGCTCAATGGTGACTTCTTTTTTGTCGCCAACAACCAATCCCTGAAGCGCTTTCTCTAGCCCTGGGATAATCTCGCCGTATCCATGCAAATATTCCAATGGTTCGCCGTCGGCAGAAGAATCCACGACTTCACCATCATCCAGGCGCAGCGTGTAATCGATGCCAACAACCATATCATCTGCAACACGGAGTGCTTTTTCTGTCATCTGTATGTTACCTATTCTTCTTCAGCCCGGGTGACATTGGTCGCCGCCATGCCTTTCTGGCCGGGTTCAACGGCGAATTCGACGCGCTCGCCTTCGACGAGGGTGCGGAATCCATTGCCGGAAATTGCTGAATAATGCACAAAAATATCGGCCTCACCTGCATCGCGCGTAATAAAGCCAAATCCTTTTTTTTCATCGAACCATTTGACGGTTCCGGTTTCTCGATCGGTCATATACCATAACTCCTTACATGTAAAACTACATCATGCGTTCTGCAGGCAAATAAAAACGCCAAGCAAACTTGAGCAAGTCTGGTTGGCGCCTCTCTTCACTAAACAGAACTCACAATGTTTTATCGGGATCAACTATAACGTGCAGCAGGGATTTGCGCAAAAATGATGAGTAATTGCAGCAGGTTCTGGCTGTGCCGCTTGACGGCTCGGATTTGACGACGTGGAATTGTGAAGTGGGGTTGTCGGAGGGGGGAAACGGCCGTAAACTATCCCCATCCAGATAAGAGGTAAGCATAACCATGAAAAAACAAGCCCTATTTGTCCTGCTGATCGTCTTCGCCATTCCCCAACTCGTTTTCGCCGCAGAAGAAACAGTCGGCGTCAACCCACCCGGCTGGCTTGGCGGCCTGTTGGCATTGCTGGCGTTGGCCCTGGCCGTCGGCCTCAGTGCCTGGGTACGCAACAAGAAGCTGTAGCCAGTTGGCATCCATCCAGGACACAGAGCGCCACAAAAAGCCGCGCGTTTTTCTCTTGGTGGCGCTCCGTGAACACTCCGTGCAGCGCCTTTTTATGAAATTGTGCGCTTCTTGACACTGCCAATAAGCCATGCTACCATTCGCTCAATTGAACGTTTGAAAAACTGTGAATTGGAAGAGTAGCTAACAAAGCGAGTCTTAGAGAGTTGACCCAAGAGCTGCAAGGTCAATGTCAGCGCAGTTAGCGAATGGGCCAAGGAGTTGTGTAGGCGAAAAGTTGATGGTCATCCGTCACCAAAAATCAGTAGCCTGCGCCGGAGATGCCACCGTTATCAGGGCAAAGTAGTTGATAGACTACATAGAGTGAAGCTGGCTTTTCTATACACGCGCTGTCACAGCGCGTTTTTTGTTGTAAGTCAGTTTAAGCGGGGTGGCACCGCGAGAGTAATCAATGACGCTCTCGTCCCTCATTGGGATGAGAGCGTTTTTTTATTTATGCGATATAAGGAGAGTGAACAATGAGCGACCAATATAAATACCAGCTAGACGAGAGTAAACTGCCGAAGGCATGGTACAACATCAATGCCGACATGCCCATACCGCCCGAACCTGTCTTAAATCCGCAAACGTTGGAACCGATAACGCCCGACTTTCTCAGTGTTTTGTTCCCCATGAGCCTGATCATGCAGGAAATGAGCACGGAACGTTATATTGAGATTCCAGAACCGGTGCGCGAAATTTACAAGCTATGGCGGCCAACGCCCATGTATCGCGCCCATCGCCTGGAAAAGGCGCTCGATACGCCCGCGCACATTTACTATAAGTATGAAGGGGTTAGCCCGGTGGGATCGCACAAGCCGAATACGGCCGTTCCCCAGGCCTTCTACAATAAAGAAGCAGGCACCAAAGCGTTGACCACAGAAACCGGAGCCGGGCAATGGGGATCGGCGTTGGCGATGGCCTGCAACTTCTTCGGCATCGATTTGGAAGTGTACATGGTCAAAGTATCTTACAACCACAAGCCATATCGCCGTGTCGTTATTGAGAATTACGGCGCACAGGTGTTTGCCAGCCCCACCAACCGCACCAATTACGGCCGTTCCGTCCTCGCCGCCGATCCCAATTCCCCCGGTTCATTGGGCATCGCCATTTCCGAAGCCGTCGAAGTCGCCGCCACCTCTGGCGGCAGCAAAAAATACAGCCTCGGCTCCGTGTTGAACCACGTTTTGATGCACCAGACCGTCATTGGGTTGGAAGCCCTCGAACAAATGGAAATGGCCGGTGAATATCCCGACATCATCATTGGCTGTGCGGGCGGCGGCTCCAACTTTGCCGGATTTGCCTATCCCTTCCTGCACCAAAACTTCACCAATGGCATGAAAACGCGCGTCATCGCTGCCGAACCGGCAAGCTGCCCCACCCTCACGCGCGGCAGCTACACCTTTGACTATGGCGACACGGCGCAAATGGCTCCCGTCGTCAAGATGCACACCCTGGGGCATGACTTTATCCCGCCAAGCATCCATGCTGGTGGCCTGCGCTATCATGGCATGGCTCCCTCTATTAGCGCCCTTGTCAATCATGGCGACATCGAGGCGCGTGCGGTGCAACAGTTGGCGACCTTTGAAGCGGCCGTACAGTTTGCCCGCAGCGAAGGCATTGTCCCCGCTCCAGAATCGGCGCACGCCATCCGCGTCGCAGTCGATGAGGCGCTGGCCTGCAAAGCATCAGGGGAAAAGAAGGTTATCGCGTTTAACCTGTCCGGGCACGGCCACTTTGACATGATGGCTTACCAGGCGTACCATCGTGGCGAATTGGAAGATTACGAATATCCGGCAGATGCCATTGCCGAAGCGATGAAGCATCTACCGCAAGTAGGATAAACCAGAAGCGTGAAACGTGAATCACGTTTCAAAAGCAACTTCCGCGAGGTACTGTAGGTCGGATTGCTAATCCGACCATCGGATTAACAATCCGATTTACAGAGGGACAACATGCGTGGTACGACGTACCACCATGAATGAAAACCAAACCTCCCGGAGGTTATCAGTGAAACGTTCGCCACATGAGACGAACCTCCGGGAGGCTATTTTTAGAGAAGACAACATGCGTGGTACGATGCACCACCATGAATGAAAACCAAACCTCCCGGAGGTTATCAGTGGAACGTTCGCCACATGAGACGAACCTCCGGGAGGCTATTTGAGAGAACCAGATGGAACCACAAAAAAAACGTGTCTTTAGCGGCATTCAACCTACTGGCAACATTCACCTTGGCAACTACCTGGGCGCTGTCAAAAATTGGGCAGCCAAACAAGATGAAAAGGTTAACTTTTTCTGCATTGTTGACCTGCACAGCCTGACGGTGCCGCAAGACCCGGTTGACCTGCGTTTCCAGACGCGCTCGTTGGCGGCAATGCTCATTGCTTGTGGCATCGACCCCAATAAAAGCACGCTGTTTATTCAAAGCCATGTCACCGCCCATGCCGAAGGGTGCTGGCTGCTGAACTGCATCACGCCGCTGGGCTGGCTGCAACGCATGACACAGTTCAAGGATAAATCGGCCAAGCAGGAGAGCGTCCTCACCGGGCTGCTGGATTATCCGGTGTTGATGGCCGGAGATATTATTTTCTATGATGCGGATGAAGTCCCTGTGGGCGAAGACCAAAAGCAGCACGTTGAATTGGCGCGAGATATTGCGCAGCGCTTTAACAGCCTCTATGAAGAAGAATTCTTTGTTGTGCCGGAGCCGGTTATCCCGGAAGTTGGCGCACGGGTGATGGGGCTGGATGACCCGACCAATAAGATGTCGAAGAGCCTGGCGCATGTGCGCGGCCATGCCATTCGCCTGCTGGATGAGCCAAAAGAGGTGGAGCGTTCGTTTAAGCGTGCGGTCACGGATTCTGGCAATGAGATTTATTTCTCTAATGACCCGGAAAAGGCGGGGGTTAACAATTTGCTGGGCATTTACAAGGCGGTAACGCAAAAGAGCACGGAGGATGTGCTGGCGGATTTTGCCAATGCGCGTGGCTATGGCGATTTGAAGAAGGGGGTGGCGGCGGTTGTCATTGACATGCTGCGCCCGATTCAGGAACGGTATCAGGCGCTGATGACGGACCCGGCGGAGTTGGACAGGCTGTTGGCGATTGGCGCGGAGCAGGCTTATGCGATTGCGCAGCCGAAGGTTAATCGGATGAAGGAGATAATGGGGCTGGTCGCGCCCCGTTAGGAAATGCTGTGAGCAGATTGGTTCAAGAAGATTGAACCAATCTGCTCGTGCTGGTATGCCTCCTGCTCTTTCTGCGTCTATGTGCGGAGGGCAAAATGGAAGGGATTGGCAGCAGGCAGGGGGCGAAGGGTTCAGCAGTGGGCTGAATCGGTGTGCCTTACGATGGTGTCACCCAACCTAACTGTTCTAACATTTGCGGTGAATTGGAGAGGGCGATCTCGGCGATAGCTTTGTAGTCGCTTAACCATTGATCTAGCTCGTCGAGCTTGGCATCGCGGACTTGGGTGGCTTCTTGCGCTTCGCCGCGCTCTCGATCTTGTACTTCGCTGGCGGTGGCGACTGCCTGCACCAGCGCGGCTTCTGCTTCGAGCTTGGCCTGGTTGTAGGTGTAGGGGGTCATGGCGGCGATGAAGGCGGGGTCGCGCAGCAGGTTGTTGTAGAAGCGACGAGCCTGATCTAACCATCCGTTGATGCTTTGTTTGCGCGTGCCGCTGAGGCCGAGAGCGTTGCGGGCGGTCTCGTTGCCGCGAAAGACGATGCGTGCGATTTTGAGGGTGGCGCTGTAGGCGCGGGTGGCTTCGTCCCAGGCGGCTTGTACGGCCGTTGTCGCCTCGTACTGCTCGCCATATTCTCGCTTTTGCCGGTCTACTAATTCGCGGGCTTCGTTGAACAAATCTCGGGCGGCTTGTAAGCGGGTCTGGTCGTAACCGAAGGGGGTAACGGCCGTTAAGATTGCCTCGCTAGACAGACTGTTGTTGATAGCTACTTCGGCTTCGCGCAGGCGGTCAGCAAATACGCTTATGTGGATTCGTCATGATCATACCTCCATTGATAGGGTAAATGTCCCCAAACGGGCTGGCCCCTGTTTGGGCTTGATAAACAACCGAATCAGGATGGCGTTTAATTCCCCAAAGGATTAGGATGATTCCTTATTTAGACGAAACGCGACTGAATCGGCTAAAAAACAAGAAACTATCGTTAAAATCGAGTATCTATATAGGACGCAGGAAAAAAGAGGGAGAGATTGCCCTGCTTTTTCTCTATTTTCTTTTTATGTACTTGATGAAAGGCGGCATGGACGCTGCGTCTGGTTTGTACGGGTGTCAGAAATCTATCGTTCAATTTGTCGTTCTGTCGTTCCTCAGACTCGTTCTGTCGTTCCTCGTTCCTCAGACTCGTTCTGTCGTTCCTCAGACTCGTTCTGTCGTTCCTCAGACTCGTTCTGTCGTTCCTCAGACTCGTTCTGTCGTTCCTCAGACTCGTTCTGTCATTCCTCAGACTCGTTCTGTCGTTCCTCAGACTTGTTTTATCGTTCCTCAAGCTCGTTGGGTGATTCCTCTGGCTTGTTGGGTGGCTGCTTGACTGTGTGCTGAAATTTTAGCGTACGGGGGAAACGGCCGTTTGCCAACCCGAATTGGTTCAATCTTGTTGTAAATTACGAATTTAACCAGGTCTTAAAAACCTTTTTCTGTCACGCTTATTGCCCTCCACAATGGCAATTTCTGTGGAGGGATGACAATGACAGGTTTGGCAAAACCATCATTCCCCAGCTGCCTGCCGTCGCTACCCACCATTGCATGGCTGCTTGAATAGCATCCAGCAGTTGTTGAGCTTGTTGTACTCCCCCATGAATAGCTGCGTAGATTGGGAAATTAGATTTGCTCAAAGATGGCAAGGATGGTTAACGCCTGTTCATGGTAGGAAACGGCCGTGTCGTACTCCCCATGAATAGTAAACAATCCCCAGATTGTATAAATGATTTCGCCTTCGCCTGCCTTGTTGCCAATCGCCTGGTGGTGATGGCTAACGCCTGTTCATAGTAGGAAACGGCAGTGTTGTACTCCCCCATGAATAGTAAACATTCCCCAGATTGCCTAAATTAGTCGCCTCACCTGCCTTGCTGCCAATCGCCTGGTCAATGACTAACGCCTGTTCATAGTAGGAAACGGCCGTATCGTACTCCCCCATGAATAGTAAACAGTCCCCAGATTGCCTTCCAGAAGCAGTCGCCTCGCCTGCCTTGTTGCCAATTGTCGCCCTAACGCTTGTTCATGGCTAACGGCTTGTCGTACTCCCCATGAAGTATAAACATTCCCCAGATTGCCTAAATTAGTCGCTTCGCCGTTGCCAATTGTACGGTCAATGACTAACGCATGTTCAATAGTAAACGGCTGTGTCGTACTTCCCCATGATTGTAAACAAGCCCCAGATTGCCTAAATTAGTCGCCTCGCCTGCCTTGTTGCCAATCGCCTGGTCAATGGCTAACGCTTGTTCATAGTAGGAAATAGCCGTGTCGTACTCCCCATGAATAATAAACATTCCCCAGATTGCCTAAATTAGTCGCCTCACCTGCCTTGTCGCCAATCGTTTGGGTCATGGCTAACGCTTGTTCATAGTAGGAAACGGCCGTGTCGTACTTTTTCCATGAATAGCATAACATTCCCCAGATTGCCTAAACTGCTCGCCTCACCTTCCTTGTCGCCAATCGCCAGGTTGATAACTAACGCTTGTTCATAGTAGGAAATGGCTACGTGTCGTATTCCCCCATGAAGCATAAACAGTCCCCAGATTGCCTAAACTAGCTGCTTCACCTGCCTTGTTACCAATCGTTTGGAAGATGGCTAACGCTTGTTCAAAGTAGGAAACGGCCGTGTCGTACTCTCCCCATGAATAGTAAACATTTCCCAGATTGCCTAAAGCAGCCGCCTCGCTTTCCTTGTTACCAATCGTTTGGAAGATGGCTAACGCTTGTTCATAGTAGGAAACAGCCGTGTTGTACTTCCCCATGAATAGTAAACACTCCCCAGGTTACCTAAGACAGCGGGTCTTTCGGTTCAAAAACAAGGCTTTGCTCATAGGCTGTTGCCGCCCGCTGAAAATCTTGCGTCGGTGGCACTTGGTAAAGCCATCCCAACCAAAAATAAGCGTCCACCGCCGCTTCTGGTGAAGCCAATTCCTCCGCAATCATCTCTTCCGAGATGTTAGCCACCGCCGCCTCCATAATCGGAATCGCCGCCGCCAACTCTCCCTCAGCCACCACCGCCTGCCCCACTGCAAACAATGACAAAAAAAGCAAGCTGCCCCGGCAAATCCTTCACCACAAACTCAGCATACTCATCAGGGTCAATAATCTGCACCTGTTCATCCCCCGCCGATGCCGTCAACTCTTTCAGGTTCAGAAATTTCACCGTAATATCACTGCGCGTCTCCGTTCCCCAAATGATCACCGCCGCCCCGTGTCGTTCTCCCAATGCCTGCGCTTCTTCACGGTCTAATTCATGCAAATCCGCGTTGGGATCAATTTCCACCCGCACATCTGTCAACCCCAATGCGTCAATACTCGCCTGGATGCGAGCGTATATTTTGTGGTGGGCATCCGAAGAGACATCCGTTGTCAGATGAAAAGGCAGCACAACAATCAGCGCCTCTCCCTCAGCCACTGGGTCAAACGGCGCAGGGGTCGGAAACAGGCTAATTGTGTCGGGCAGCATCTTGGAAAACAGCACTGCCCCCGCCGCAATCACTGCGATAACCACTAATACAAACGCCACGCCTTTGCGCGACAAGTATTTGTAGGTAGTTGGGTTGGTGATAACAAACTTATTGCCAGCTACCTTGTCGCCACCGACTTTATCGCCGCCCACCATATCGTTGCCAATATTATTGGCTGTGTGCGGGGATTTCAGCGGGGAAACGGCCGTTTGCCAACCCGAATTGGTTCAATCTCAGGGCGACCTCATTCTCGCCATTATGGAAAATTGTGGTTTGTGCCAAGCAAAATCTGGACAGCTTTGCACAAAATCGCTTCAAATTTTCCGTTGTTTGTATTCTCTTATATCACTTAATCTTTTGTTCTGGGAGAATGAGGTCACCCTGTTCGGCATCCCCCTTCTTTCAAATCTTCTACAGACAGGCTACAATTGCAACATTAACGCCATTAGTTTGCAAACCATCACATTGAACAGTGGCGGTTTCTCTTTGAAGGAATGATAAATGACCTTAACGCATGGATTTGAACTACTAGAAGAGCAAGACATTGCCGAACTGAACAGCAAAGCACAGCTTTACCGCCATGTGAAAACCGGCGCGGAACTGCTGTCCCTGCAAAACGACGACGAAAACAAGGTTTTCAACGTTACCTTCCGCACGCCGCCGGCCGATTCGACCGGTTTGCCGCACATCATGGAGCATTGCGTGCTGGGTGGTTCGCGCAAATATCCGGTAAAGGAGCCATTTGTCGAACTGCTCAAAGGCTCGGTGAAAACATTTGTCAATGCCATGACTTTTCCCGACCAAACCAGCTACCCGGTCGCCAGCACCAATCTCAAAGATTTCTACAATCTGGTTGACGTTTACCTGGATGCTGTTTTCCACCCGCTGATTACGCCGCACCACCTGGCGCAGGAGGGTTGGCATTACGAATTGGAAACGATAGACGCGCCGCTTGTCTATAAAGGGGTCGTGTTTAATGAAATGAAGGGGGCTTACTCCTCGCCAGAGAATGTGTTGTATCGCGCCAGCCGCGAAAACCTGTTCCCGGACACGCCTTATGCCTTCGATTCGGGCGGCGACCCGCAGGTGATGCCGAATCTGACTTATGCGCAGTTCAAGCAGTTCCATGACACGTATTATCATCCATCTAATGCGCGTCTCTTTTTCTATGGCGATGATGACCCACAAGAACGGCTGCGGCTGCTAGATAGTTGGCTCAATGAGTTTGACCCGATTGAAGTGCCGTCGGATTTGCCGTTACAGCCTGCCTGGGAACGGCCGTATCGCGCCACCATCCCCTACAGCGTCGACAAAGAAACTGACTACAGCCAAAAAGGATACGTGCAGTTGAACTGGCTGCTGCCGGAAGCGACAGATTTCGAACTGCGCATGGCTTTGAGCGTGCTGTCATACGCCCTCGTAAGCACACCGGCATCGCCGCTGCGCAAAGCGTTGATCGATTCCGGCCTGGGCGAGCAAATTACCGGCGGCGGCCTGAGCACGCAGCTGCGGCAAATGACCTTTAGCATCGGCTTGAAGGGCATTCGCCTGGAGGACGCCGAGCAGATCGAAACGCTCATCTTGCAAACATTGACAGCGTTGGCAGATGAAGGGATTGACCCGGACATGGTGGAAGCGGCCGTTAACACCATCGAGTTCAGCCTGCGCGAAAACAACACCGGCTCCTACCCGCGCGGTTTGGTGCTGCTCATTCGCGCCCTCACCGCCTGGTTATACGGCCGTAACCCCATCGCCCCCCTGGCCTTTGCCGCCCCACTCAACGCCGTGAAGGAACGGCTGGCGCAAGACGCAACCTATTTGCAGGCGCTCATTCAACAATACCTGCTCCAGAACAACCATCGCGCCACCATCATCCTTGAGCCAGACCCGGATGTGCAGCAGCGCCGCGACCAGGAAGAAAAGGAGCGGCTGGCCGCCATTCGCGCAGAGATGGATGAGGCTGCCCTGCAAACGGCCGTTGATTACACTCACGAATTACGCCGCCGCCAGGAAACGGCCGATTCCCCCGCCGACCTCGCCAAAATCCCCCGCCTCACCCTGGCCGACCTCGACAAAGAGAACAAACGAATCCCCAGCAGCGTCAGCAGCAGCGGTGACAGCGAGATTTTGCATCACGACCTCTTCACCAATGGCATTGTCTACCTCGACCTCGGCTTCAACTTGCGCGTCTTGCCCGCCCACCTGCTGCCCTACATCAATTTATTCGGCCGTTCCTTGCTGGAAATCGGCACAGAGAAAGAAGATTTTGTGAAGCTGTCGCAGCGCATCGGGCGCAAAACGGGCGGCATCTCTTACAGCACCCTCACCTCCGCCTTACAAGGCAGCGATGAAAGCGTCGCCTACCTCTTCTTGCACGGCAAAGCAACGATGAGCCAGGCGCAAGATATGTTGGACATTTTGCGCGACATGCTGCTGACGGTGAAATTGGACAATCCCGACCGCCTGCGCCAGATGGTGCTGCAAGCGAAGTCGGGCAAAGAGGCTGGATTGGTTCCCAGTGGGCATGCGGTGGTAAACGGCCGTCTCCGTGCCCATTTCAACCAATCAGATTGGGCCAGCGAGCAAATGAGCGGCCTCAACTACCTCTTCACACTGCGCCAGCTTGCCAGCGAAATCGAGCAAGATTGGCCCGGCGTGCTGGCGAAACTGGAAGAAATCCGCCGCCTGCTCGTCAATGGGCATGGCATGGTCGCCAATGTCACCCTCGACGGCGACAACTGGACGCAGTTCGCGCCGCAGTTACACAGCTTCATCGCCGACCTGCCCGCCACCCCCTGGCAGCCGGCCATCTGGCAGCCCAGTTTGAACGGCGACAACGAAGGGCTGACCATCCCCGCGCAAGTTAATTATGTGGGCAAAGGGGCTAACTTGTACGAATTAGGCTACAAGTTGGATGGCTCCATCGCCGTTGTCAGCAACATTTTGCGCCTGACACACCTTTGGGAAAAGGTGCGCGTGCAAGGCGGCGCCTATGGCGCGTTTTGCAGCTTCGACAAGCGCAGCGGCGTCCTCACGTTCCTCTCTTACCGCGACCCCAACCTGCTGGAGACGCTGGCCCATTATGACAGCAGCGCCGACTTCCTGCGCCAGCTTGAGCTGCCGCAAGAGGAATTGGAAAAGGGCATCATTGGCGCAATTAGCAGCCTGGATGCGTACCAACTGCCGGATGCCAAAGGGTATACGTCGCTCATCTGGCATTTGCTGGGCGAAAGCGACGAAAGTCGCCAGCAGTACCGCGAGCAGGTGTTGAGCACAACCCCGGCGGACTTCAAGGCGTTTGCCGAGGTGCTGGCCCAGGTGAAGGAACAGGGTCAGGTGGTGGTAATGGGTGCGGCCGAAGCGGTAACGGCCGTTAACGACAGCAGCTGGCTAAAAATTACAAAAGTGCTGTAAAGCCAATCGGTTACGAACTATGAGCGTTACAAATCTCGCAAAACGACGGGGCAAAATCCTCGACGACATCCTCCATTACTATCGGGAACAACTGCCAAAGACGATGCGCGAAACGCCGCTGGAAGATTTGCGTGCCTTTGCCAGCGTCGCCCCCCCGAAAACAGACCTGACACAACTGCTGCGCGCACCGGGCACGACGTTAATCGCTGGCTGCCAAAAGGCTTCACCCGTGAAGGGGCTGCTGGTACCGGGATACAATGCGGTGCGGCGGGCAGAAAAGTTTGTGGAAGCGGGGGCAACGGCCGTTGCCATTCACACCGACGCCCGCCATTATCAGGGACAGCTCGAAGAGCTGCGCGACGTGCGCGAAACCTTGCCGCGCAAAATACCGGTCATCCGGCATGACTTCATTTTCGATCCGTACCAGATGTATGAATCGTCTGTGGCGGGGGCGGATGCGGTGTGGTTGATAACGGCCGTATTCGGTGAAAGTGACCTGCGCGAAATGCTGCAACTGGCGCAAAAGCTGGACATGACGCCCATTGTCGATGTTCACACGGAGGCGGAGTTGGCCCAGGCAACGGCCGTTAATGCCCCCGTCATCGCCATTAACCGGCGCAACTGGCAAACCTTTGCCCTGCATGAAGAGCGCGTCGCCGAACTGCGCCCGCAGGTGCCGGAGACGACGCTGGTCATTGCCAGCGGCGGCTATGATACGCCTGAAGCGATCCGCCAGGAACGCGGCCAGCATTTGCATGGCGTTCTTGTTGGCGAGGCGTTGGCGCGGAATAAGACCCCGGATTTATTGTTGCGGAATATGGCGAAGGCGAATCATTAAACGATTTGTGGTTGATGAGAAGCCTCCGGGAGGTTCAGAAACCTCCCGGAGGTTGAGGGTTAGATGGTGAGCCTCCGGGAGGTGCGGAAACCTCCCGGAGGTTGAGGGTTAGAGGGTGAGCCTCCGGGAGGTGCGGAAACCTCCCGGAGGTTGTTGTGTTTTTTTACGCCAGCTCTGCCCACACTTGCGGCACATTCCCCCACACCACGCCCTCCGCGCCTAAAAATTGCGCCAGATTGGCGGCGGCTTGGGTGATGGCTTGCACGGTCGCGGCGTCCTGCGGCGCTCCATCTTCGGCGTAGACGTTGTGCATGTGCAGGGTGTTGGTCTTGCGATCCATGTCGGCGTCGATGCGCCCAATGAGGCGGTCGCCGTGCAGAATGGGCAGCACGTAGTAGCCATACTGCCGCTTGGCCTTGGGCACGTAAATTTCGATGCGAAAGAAGAAGTCAAAGAGCAGTTCGGTGCGGTCGCGGTCACAAATCAGGTTGTCGAAGGGGGAGAGCAGGGTGGTACGGCCGTTCCATTCCCCCGCCTGAATTTGCGCCAACAGCCCCCCATCATCCTGGTGCAAATACCAGGGGCCGGGCAGCGGCGTGCCATCATCGGCCAACACCGTCACCTCGTGCAAAACACCCTCTTTAACCAATTTGTGCAAAACGGCCGTTAACTTGGGATAGCGCCCGCGTGTGTAATGCTGCTTAATTTGCTTCGGCGTCGCTGCCCCCAAGGCGCGAACCGCCTTTTGCACAGAAAAACGCGTCACTTGCTCGTCTGACCATTCCTCGCGCGGCGTCCAGTCAGGCCAAAAATCATCGGCAATGCCCCAAACGCGATGGTTGTTGAAGGGACGGCCGTATACGATCAGCTTGCCGCGCGACCACAAATAATCAATCAGCACCGAGGCATAACGGCCGCTCCACCAGCGGCTGTCAAAGCGCGGGTCTTGCTCAAGCTCCAAATCGCGCGACATGCGCGGCCCCTTTTGAAACTCCGCGACCATCTCTTGCAGCAACGGATCGATCATCTCGCGGTTCTCGGCCATCCATTTGTGGTCGGGCTGCGCTTGCAGATGGCGCATGTACCAACCATGCACCGGCCATTCCTCTGTGAGCACCAACGAGGCAGCGTGCGCCCAATATTCAAACAGTGCCCGTTCCTCGAAGCGCAGCCGTTCTAATTCGGCCGTATCAAACAGCCCCAGGCGGCTCCACAACACCAGCAAATGGGTACGCTCTACATGGCGAATGGGGTCAAGCTGCACGCAGCCCAGGTCACGGATCACATCGAGGAGAGACGGCCGTTCCGCCCCATCCAAATGCTGCCGCGAAATTGCCAGCCGGCGCACATCCTGTCTCGTCAAAGTTTGCATCACACACCTCCATACTCAACCATCTATTGTAATGCAAAGCAGGGATTAGAACAAACGTTCAGATTAGAGGCTCCGGCGTCGTGCGCAATCGCTGCTACCAGCTCCGCAATCGTTGCTTATAGCTCCTGAACCGTTGCTTGATGCTCCGCAACCGTTGCTTATAGCTCCTGAATGACTGCTTAATGCTCCGCAATCGTTGCTTATAGCTCCTGAACCGTTGCTTATATGCTCCTGATCCACCAGTAACGCTTTCGCTTTCCTTATGCTTGCTTATAGCTCCTGAACCGTTGCTTATATGCTCCTGAACCGACTGCTTATAGCTCCTGAACCGTTGCTTGATGCTCCGCAACGACTGCTTGATGCTCCGCAATCGTTGCTTGATGCTCCGCAACGACTGCTTGATGCTTCTGAACCATTGCTTGCAGCTTCTTGTCGAAAATTGGCCGCCCCTAAGCGTCAATGATTAACGGCAGCGCCTCCAGCCCACGAAAAAGGACGCCCGAACGCCAGCGCAGTTCCGGCGGCGGCACGGCCAGCCGTAATTTGGGGAAGCGGGCAAAGAGCAGCGGCAGGGCAATGCGCCCTTCCAGCCGCGCCAACGGCGCACCGAGGCAGTAATGAATCCCCAGGCCAAAAGCGAGATGCTTGTTATCGGTGCGCGTCACGTCGAGCGTGTCCGCCTCGTCAAACTGTGCCGCATCGTGATTGGCGGAGGTGATGACCGCCCGCATGACATCGCCGCGCCGCATTTGCTGCCCGCGAAACAGCACATCTTCGCGCACCCAACGGGTGGTCGATGTTTCGACGGGGCCATCGTAGCGCAGGAGTTCGTCAACGGCCGTTTCCCAATTCGCCTCCCCCGCCCGCAGCCGCGCCAACTGCTGTGGATGCTGCAACAAGGCCAGCACCCCGTTGCCAATCAGGTTCACCGTCGTTTCGTGCCCCGTCACCAGCAGCAGCGCCACCATGCTCGAAAGCTCCTTCTCATTCAGCTTCTCGCCCGCTTCTTCTGCCTGCACCAACGCCGTCACCAAATCATCTTGCGGCTGCGCGGCGCGGCTGGCAAACATCGCCTGCAAATAGTCAATGAACGCCTTCACCTTGCGGCGGCGGGCGCTGTAATTCAGCCCGCGACTGCCCGGCGAAATGATGGCCTGCGACCAATCGCTGACGGCGGCCTGGTCGGCGGGCGGCACGCCCAACAAGGCGCAAATGATGCGCACGGGCAGCGGCAGCGCGTAGTCGGCAATCAGTTCTAGTGTGCCGCGCTCTGCGGCTGTGTCGAGCAGGGAAACGGCCGTTTCCCCAATCACCCCCGCCAACGCTTCCACGCGGCGCGGCGTAAACGCCTGATTGACCAGCGCCCGCAGCCGCGTGTGGTCTGGCGGATCAGAAAAAAGCATATTCTCATTGATCAACTGATGCATGGGCGACTGGCGCGATGTGCGCGAAAAGGTCTCCGGCGCTTTGGCATGGCGCGGGTCTTTGCAAAAATGCACATCATCCTTGAGAACCGCGACCACATCCTCATAGCGCGTCACATACCAGATGGTGGAGCCATCCGGGGCAAGATGCCGATAAATGGGATCGGCTTCCCGCATTTGTGCAAATGTCGGGAAGGGGTCGGCCTTAAAGGTTGGCGTGAAGAGGTCGTAAGACGGCCGTTTCTCATCCATGCCCTTACTCGCTGCGCACAAGTGGCAAATAAACAAACAGCGGATCGACAATCACTTCAATGAGCCAAATGGTGTCGCTGGCCGACAAGACCGTGCTGCCATTGCGAATTTGCGCCTCCACCGTTTTCAAGCCACTACCGCCATCCAAACTCCAAACGGCCGTTTCATTGTACGCCTGCCACGCCGACCAATCCCCCTCCGCATTCCGAAAGCGCATCTCTGCCGCCCACCCCGCGCCATACATATAAAGCTGCACCTGCCGCGTACTCGTCTGATACGCCTCGCGCTCAATGACAACCGGGTACACATTATTAATACGGCCAAAATTCTGCGTCCAGTAATGGTAAAAGGCATAATCATACGTGCCGTCAGCCACACAATCCCCGTTCGCATCTTGCCTCACATTCGCCTGATCCCCCGCCTGATAAACATACCCCACCCCAATTTCCCGATAGTCTGGGGAAAGGATATTGGCGCGGTGCCCACTGCTGTTCATCCACCCATCCATCACCGCAGCCGGTGACTCATAGCCAGCCGCAATATTTTCCGCAGCCGCATTGTACATGTAGCCAGCATCATGCATGCGCTCCCAGGGTGTTGCGCCGGTATCCAGGTCGCAATGCGCAAAAAAGTTGCGCACCGCCATGTTATCGCTGTGCGTGTGTGCCGATGTCTGCAACTGTGCATTGGCTTTCAGCGGCGGCAGCTGCCCATTGTTCCAGCGCTCCACATTGACCAGTTCCACCACGCGCTCTATAAAGGATGGCCCGGCCAGCGGCGCTTCCGCCGCCGCTGCATTCCCCGGCTGCACCACATCGGGAAATGGCGCATCTTCGGCAGGGCTGACAGGGGAAACGGCCGTTGCCGCCCCCGCCCTCTCCACCAAACCCATGACCAACAAGAAAAGGAATATCGTCGTAAAAGTTTTTGCCCAGTTCATTGGCAGCCTCCCATCGTTAATTTCATGCTGATGCAAGCGTATCACGCTCTGCTTGCAAGCTCAAGGGATGGGAAACGGCTTGACACACCCTTTTTTGCTGCGATGTAGATGAAGCGGCACAATGGGGCACAGAAAAACCTGAGGAAAAAGAAACGGCCGAAAACCCCCGCAAACAACATCATGACAAATAGCCCTCCCGGAAAACACAACCTCCGGGAGGGCTGCTTCTTACAAATTAGGAACCAGGTCTACCCAAATACCAAACAAACCAATGGCAACCAACAACGCCCCCGAAACACGCGTCATCAACTTGTAATTCTGCGTCATCCAGCCCGTAAAACGGCGCTGAAACGGCATTGCAATAAAGGGCAGCACCAGCAAAGGCCAGCCAAACCCCACCCCAAAAGCAAAAAAGTAAGCCAGGCTATCCACCAATTGTCCAACACTACCCGCCCCCAACAAAAAAGCACTGACCACCAAAGGGCCAGCACAGGGCAGCGTCATCGGGCCAAGCAGCAAGCCATAAACATACGCTGACATATACGGATTCCGCAAAATGGGCGCTTGCGCCGTCTGCAACCGCGAAAACGGATTACGCCCAGACAACATCAACCCGCCAAGAAGAATGACGACAGCGTAAATGATGGGCAGCAGCACAGGCAAGATTGCGCCAAAAGATTGTTGAAACGCATACAAAATGCCCCCAATCGCCACCATTAATGTCAACACGCCCGCTAAAACCAACAGCCCCAGCCAACGGGTCGCCCGCTGCGATTGTTCATTGCTGGCATTCCCCGCCAGGAAAGCTATTAAGCCTGGATATAACGGTAAAATACAGACGTTGGTTAAAATGGCGCTGTTGCCCAAAAGAAAAGCCTGCCACAATTCGCTCATGGTATACCTCTGGTTCTCACTGTATTGCGTATTGCGTATCGCGTAAGTAACTATGCAGCTTTTCTGGAAAGACCAGTCAGGTTTTCCTCTATGAGAGGTTAAGCCCAGAGTAAACCTGACTGGTCTACCTGAATAGATACTCGCGTCATTGGGTTGCAACGACGCGATACGCAACAGATATTTACATTACTGCATTAACGTTGCTTGTACTTGTGCAGCGACATCAGCCGCACTATCAATGCCTGTCTCTAGCTCAGTTGTACTGCCATCCGGGTGAATGACAAAGTGCGGCGTCGAAGGCGGATTGGTAATTGACTGCCCAAACTGCCCGGCCAATTCCGTCAGCAATTCCGGCGTGGCGACGGCAAAGAGCCAGTCGAAGCCTTCATTGTCGGCATAGTCAGCCAGTGTCGCCGCATCAATGTTGGTTTCCACGCTAAGGGCGATGAAAACAGCCTGTTCGCTGTCAACCTGACCAATGGCTTCGCGTACATTGGTCAATTGCTGACGACAATTACTGCACCAGGTTGCCATCGTTTCCACAAAAACCGCTTTGCCAGCAAAATCAGCCAGGGTGAAGGTTTCGCCGGTGCGGGCATTGACCAATGGCAATTTTTGCCAGGCAGCCATGGCGACCATTGTGTCATCCATCGCCATATCGTCATGGCTCATGTCGGCATCATCCATGCTCTCTTCGCCTTCATGCATGTCGTCCATGCTGGCGTCGTCCATTGTCTCTTCCGTGTCCGCCATGGCCGTGTCGTCGTGGCTCATGTCAGCATCTTCCATGTTCTCTTCGCCTTCATGCATGTCGTCCATGGCCGTGTCATCCATGCTGGCGTCGTCCATGCTCTCTTCGCCTTCATGCATGTCGTCCATACTGGCGTCATCCATTTTTTCTGTGTCGTCCATAGCCATGTCGTTATCGACCATAGCCGCCGTGTCGCTGGTGTTGGCAGGTTGGTTAACGGCCGTTGCCGCATCCTCTGTTCCACCACAAGCAGCCAATACAAACAGCATGAATATGCCTATCAACAAGTAGGTACGCTTAATCATTATGAATCTCCTTATCCTAAAATTTGGATTATCTGATGGGAGGCTCGTGCCACCGCTGTCAATAAGCTTACTGAATCTGCACGAGAGTTTTGGAAGCTAGCTTACATTGTAATAACTTGTAAGAAAGGGGTAAGAGTTTGGTAACGGCCGTTTCCCTTACCCCGCTGTCGTGACTGTCACCAAATACGGCCGTTCCAAGCCATGCGCCTCCAGCAGCGCCGCATCGTGCAGCAGCTCCTGCGTCGCGCCATCAGCCACCACCACGCCCTCATCCATAATCACCGTGCGCGGGAACAGCTCATACACCAGCATCATGTCATGTGTGGAAACCAACATCGTCTGCGGCAAATCACGCAGCAAATTGATCAGCGCACGGCGCGAACGGGGATCTAAACCGGCCGATGGCTCATCGAGCACCAGGATTTCCGGATCCATAGACAAAACGGTGGCAATCGCCACGCGCTTCTTTTGGCCCAGGCTCAAATGATGCGAAAGCCGCTGCTCAAACCCGGCCATGCCCACCTGGGCCAATGCCCGCGCCACACGCGCCCGTACATCCGCCTCCGGCAGCCCCATGTGCAAAGGGCCAAAAGCGACATCTTCAAACACAGTCGGCGAAAAAAGTTGATCATCCGGGTTTTGAAAGACAATCCCCACCTTGCTGCGAATAAGCGGCAGGTTTTGCTTTTCTACGGGCAGCCCGCTGACAGCGACAACCCCTTTCCCCTGCAACAACCCATTCAAATGCAGCATCAATGTGCTTTTACCGGCGCCGTTTGGCCCGACCAGCGCCACTTTTTCCCCTGGCGCAACTTGCAGCGAAACCCCTTTTAACGCTTCATGTCCATCAGGGTAATGAAACGCCAGGTCTTGCACCAACAATGTTGGCTGGCGGCCATTGGTCGCCGGTATAGAATCAGTTAGATGTTGAATTGGCATACTTTTGTTCCTACGCGCTATAGAAAGGTGTGCCCACCCACTTGAATGAGCAGCAGCAGGGTAACGGCCGTTGCCCCCACCCACCAATCGCGCGACGTCATTTCATGCGTCGTCATCGTCAACAATTCACCGCGATACCCACGCGCTAACATCGCATTGTACACACGGTCACTCCGCTCCAAACTGCGCAGCAACAGCTGCCCAATCATGCTGCCCGCCACCTGTGCCCGCCACCAAATCGAGCCGCCGCCTTTGCCCGCAAGGGATCGCGCACTGCGTGATTCACGCGCACGCAGCAACCGCAGCGCTTCATCCGCCAAAACAAACAAATAGCGATACATGAAGCTGATAATGGCAATGAGAACACGCGGCACATGCAAATGGCGCAGCGCATGCAGCAAATCAGGAAACGGCGTCGTCGCCGTTAAGCCAATTGCCGCCAGCACAGAAAGCCAACTGCGCACCATAATGCTGATAAACCGAATCAAGCCAGCATCACTCATTGACAAGGCGTGCTGCCCAACATGAAAGGTCAGAATCGTCGTCCCCGGCAGCGTAAAAGGAATCGTTATCGCGGCCAGCAAAAAGGGCAAAACAATCAAGGAGCGTTTGACGAGAAAGCCCATCGACAAATTGGCCGCACGCGCAGCCAACCAGATCAACAAGCCCATCAGCGCATAGGCCAACCAGACCCCGTCCGGCAGCAGTGCATTCGACAAAATGAAGAGCACCACCACCACCACTTTTACGCGCGGATCAAGCCGGTGAACGGCCGTTGTCTGTTCGTGGTAATGATCAAAAACATTAATATGCATCGGCTAAATTCAACCTATGCGTGGCGTCGCGTGCGCAGCAGGCGCACCACACCAATCGTCAACCCGGCAACAATCAACGCACCAACGATCCCAGCAATAATCGTTGACAACGCCGTCTCCCCAAAAAAGGGAATTGTATAATCTGGCAAAAGCTGATAAGGCGCATCCAAAGCCGTGTGGATAAATCCATTTTCCTCAGCGACCCATTCCAGACCATCTGGGAAGCTAGAGGCCAGCGGAGAAAGCAGCAGCACCAACAGCGTCACAATGACGCCGCCAACAATCCAACCTTTTCCACCAGCTTCCGCACTTTCAGCCAATAACGTGGGGCGCGTGCGCATAATGAAACTCAACGCCGCCACGGTAATCAACGCCTCGCCAACCCCAATCAGGGCGTGAATGCCCAACATGGCGGGCACAGCAAGGCGAAAACTCGACGTACCACTAAACCCCAAGCCCAACGCCACAAATAACGCCGCGGCCATCACCGACAACCAGGCAAACGCAGCAACCGCAATCAACCGTGTTCGCCAGGCACGTGCCACCACCAGCCGATAAAGGCCATACGTCACCAGCGCAGGAATGACGCCCATCGCCAAAATATTAGCCCCCATAACGAGCAGTCCGCCGTCTTGGAAGAGCAACCCTTGCAGCGAAATAACGGCCGTCATCACCAAAATGCCCAACCAGGGGCCGAGCACAATCGCCGCCAGCGAAGCCCCAACCAAATGTCCCGATGTTCCCCCCGCCACCGGAAAATTGATCATCTGTCCGGCAAAGATAAACGCCGCCATCACCCCAGCCAATGGCACCAACCGTTCGTCAAACGTTTCGCGTGCATTGCGCACCGCCAAACCAACGGCCAACAAAGCCAATGCCCAACAGAAAATGGCAATTCCTGGGCTAAGAAATCCATCAGGCACATGCAGCCACAACACATCAGCAAAAATTGGGTTCATAAACATCGTTAACCTCCAAACAAAAAGCGCGACGATTTGGGGGTCATTTGATTAGGAGCATCTCCTGACCTTCAAATTTCCGCAACTCATGATCCCTGGCGGGCATATGCCCGTATTTTTCCCCAACAAAGCGGCATTGGACGGTGAATTGATTCGCGTCCGCGCTACTGTTGGCAATTGGCACATATTCCAAACAGAGATATGTGTTCTAAATCAGCGACAAACTCATATTCGCTAAAAAGATATTGCCCCACATCACGTAAAATCTGGGCGTCGGCGTCGAGCACATGCCCACATTGGCGACAGACTAAATGCATATGCATCCCATGATGCACCGTCGCGAAGACCTCTTTGTCGCCCCCTAAATCAATGCGGCTCACCAGCCCTTCTTCCACCAACATATCCAGCGTGCGGTACACTGTGGCAATGTTGACAGCGCTGGTATGCACCTGCACCCGTTTATGAATCTCTTCTGCCGTCAGGTGATCATCCTCATCCACATCGGCTAACGCCCGAATGATTAATTCACGCTGCGGTGTAATGCGAAATTGTTTTCCACGTAATGTTTCAATAATTTGGTCAATATCATTCATGCGATTTTTCGTAATTGCGAATAATTGCAACTACATTCATTATACACAAATACATGTAGAAGCATACTGATAAAAGGTGAGAAGATGGTGAAACGATCAGGCTTTGTTAATGTTTTGTTCTGATTTTTCGCAATAACGCCATTTTTCGCCCAGATTTTGCCCAACCAAAGTACGGTTGCCCCACCGCACGGCAGGTCGTAAAATGAAGCTATCTTAAGTATGGTATGGATATGATGACTCCTGAAGAACTATTGCAAGATTTTGCCGTCCTGGAAACCTGGGATGATCGCTATGGATATTTGATTGATTTGGGGCGAGCATTGCCCCCAATGGCTGAAGCGGATAAATCAGAGGAAACGCGCATTGAAGGGTGTATGAGCGGCGTTTGGATCAAGATTGAACAAACGGATGACACACCTGCCCGTCTGCGCTTTACAGGCGACAGCGACGCGGCGATTGTCAAGGGGCTTGTGGCGATTGTGCTGAGTTTGTGCAACGGCCGTTCCCCCCAAGACATCCTCGACCTCGACATTCGAGACTTCTTCACCCAGCTGCACCTGGAAAACCACCTCAGCCCGACTCGCAAAAATGGCCTGAACGCAATGGTCAACACCATTAAAGCGCATGCAGCCAGCCTGATCGCTTAATTTTCCACCCCAATCTTTCGCAAAAGAATCTCACGCAGAGGCGTAGAGACGCAGAGATAAAAACTGCGCCTCTCTGTCTCTGCGCGAGAAAAGCCTCTTTCCTGTTGAAGCAACCCAGGGCAATGCAATTTGTTTAACTGGGGTTGACAGCATTTGGACGCGCGATAGAATTGGTACAAAGTATCATGATACAAAATACCACAAACAAGGGAACACGAAGAATGAATCAGATATATCGCTTGCTATTAATCATTGGCTTTATGACCGGCCTAATCATAACAACAGGCTGCACCAGCGATGCCGCCAACAAACCAGGGACAGATCAGGACGCCGACACGAGCATCTTAACCATTCCCGATCTCACCGCCGTTGCCCAAAACGGGGCAAAACTGCAAGTTGTAGCGACGACCAGCATCATCGGCGATGTTGTTGCCAACGTTGGCGGCGACGCCATTGAGTTGACTGTGCTCATGGCTCCCGGCCAGGACCCACACAGTTATCAACCAGGCGCGGCCGAATTAACGGCCGTTGCCCGTGCCAACGTCATTTTCGTCAACGGCTGGAACCTGGAAGAAGGGCTGCTAGATGACCTGGAAGCCATCGGCGAAAACACCCCCATCATCCCCATTTCCGCCAATATCACCCCCCTCACCCTCAATGCAGATGAGGAAGGAGACCATGATGACGAAGCAGATCACGATCACACCGGCGCCGACCCACACGTTTGGTTTTCCATTCAAAACGTTGAGCAATGGACGAAAAACGTCAGCGATGTCCTCAGCACCCTCGATCCGGACAATGCCACTATCTATGCGAACAATGCCGCACAATACCTGACTGCATTAGCCGAACTAGAGCAATACACCAACAGCCAATTGGCAGCCATTCCCGCAGAGCAGCGCGTTTTGGTCACCAACCATGACGCGCTTGGCTACTTTGCCCACGACTACGATTTCACTGTACTCGGCACAGTTATTCCCGGCCGCAGCACATTGGCCGAACCCGCTGCCGCCGACCTGACCGCGCTCATCAGTGTGATGCAAGCCAAAAATGTCTGCACCATCTTCACGGAAAGCAGCGTCAGCGACACACTGGCTAATACGGTTGCCACCGAACTCGACACCTGTGATACAGTCCAAGTGCTGCCCCTTTACACCGGCGCTCTTGGTTCGGCAGGCAGTGGCGCAGACACCTATATCGACATGTTCCGCAGCAATGTGGACACCATCGTCACCGGGTTGGTACGTTAGTGTCGATACGCAGCAATCCATAATGGGTAATCTGAACATCGGACGGCCGATTATGGACTGCAAGTTACAGCGATAGGGCGATAGCCAACACCAAAAAGCTATCGCCCTATCGCGCAGATAATGATATAAATTATCAATATGGCTGAACTCGTTAGACAAATCACACAGCGGGGCATCGTCCATTCACCGGGCAAACCCACGCTGGAACTTCAATCCGTTTCGGTAGCTTATGCTGCCGGGACAAATGGCATTACCACCACCCGAGGTGAACAATACGCTCTGCATAATGTCACTTTTCAGGTGGAACGTGGTGAACGCATCGCTATCGTTGGCCCCAATGGGGCAGGCAAAAGCACGCTGTTCAAACTGATCGTGGGCACGCTGCGCCCTGGGCAGGGAGAAGTGAACATTTTTGGGCACGATCCCAACGGACATATCTGCATCGCTTACGTGCCGCAGCGCAGTCAAATCGACTGGTCTTTTCCCGTCACCGTGGAAGACGTGGTGATGATGGGGCGCGTCGGGCGCATTGGATTTTTCCGCTGGCCGCGCCGCAACGATTGGACATTGGTGCATCAGGCCTTGGCACGTGTCAACGCTGCCCACCTGGCAAAAAAGCAGATTGGCGAGCTTTCCGGCGGGCAGCAGCAGCGCGTGTTCATCGCACGCGCTCTGGCACAAGAAGCGGAGCTGCTGCTGTTGGACGAACCGCTCACTGGCCTGGATGTGCCCAGCCAGGAAGCAATTTTTACGGTGCTGGATGGGCTGCGCCCGGATGGCGTCACGGTTTTGGTTGCCACGCACGATTTAAATCTGGCGGCCGAGCGTTTTGACCGGGTGATGTTGTTGAATCGGCAGGTGGTGGGGTTTGGCCCGGCAACGGCCGTTCTCTCGCCCGACAACTTACTGCTCGCCTACGGCGGGCATATGCACCGCCTCCACGACGGCGAACTCCTGCTCACCGATACATGTTGCACAGGGCACGAAGGGTAATCAACAATCACCATGTCTTGGTTTACTGATCCACTCCAATTTGATTTTATTGTACGTGCGCTGCTGGCGGCAACGGCCGTTGGCATCGTCTGTTCCATTCTTGGCGCATACGTCGTTCTGCGCGGCATGGCCTTTTTTGGCGATGCGCTGGCGCACACGATTTTGCCCGGCGTCGTTGGTGCTTATTTGCTCGGCTGGCCGTTAGCCTTGGGAGCCTTGCTCATGGGCATCCTCACCGCTCTCGGCATCGGCGCACTCACCGAACGCAGCAGCCTCAAAGAAGACACCGCCATCGGCGTTCTCTTTGCCGGGCTGTTTGCGCTTGGTGTTGCCATGCTTTCCGCCAGCGGCAACTACACAGTTGACCTGGCTCACTTCCTTTTTGGCAATTTACTTGGCGTCACAAGCAGCGATTTGTGGACAATTGCCATTTTAGGCAGCATTGTCCTCCTCACCGTCTTTTTCTTCTACAAAGAATTCCTCGTCATCTCGTTTGATCCGGTGCTGGCAACAACATTGCGCTTGCCAGCCACCTTTTTGCGCTACTTGCTGCTCATTCTCATTGCCATCACCATCGTTGTCGCATTACAAGTCGTGGGCATTGCGCTCATGCTTGCCATGTTTGTCACCCCGGCGGCAACCGCTTCCATCCTCACACGCCGTCTGCCCACATTGATGGGCATCGCCGCTGTTATTGGCGCGTTTTCCGGCGTGGCCGGCCTCTACACCTCTTACTATCTCAATATTGCCTCTGGCCCGGCCGTGGTGTTGGTTGCCAGCCTCATTTTTGTGCTCGTTTTCCTGTTTGCACCCGAACGTGGCTACATCTGGCAAAAACTGTAAGAATTCAGTTCAGCTTAAACTGATTCAGGCAAGGTTCTTATGAGCGATCAACTTCTCTCTTTAAGCAAAACGTTAACGGACAATGGACATCGACTGACAACTGCACGTCAGGTCATCCTGGAAACGCTGGTGACATGTGGTGGTCATCTCAGCGCCGATGATTTGGCGGCAAAAGTGCGTGATGCCGCGCCGCGCGTCGGCCGTATGACCGTTTACCGCACACTCGATTTGCTTTGCGAATTAGGGATGATTCGCCCCATTTACCAGGGCACAGGGGCAGCGCATTACATCTTGATGGACGAGGGCAGCCATCATCACCTCATCTGTAATCGCTGCGGTCTGGTCATCGAATTCGACGAATGCATGAGCAGCGAAGTGGGGCAGGCACTCAGCCAGCGCTTCAATTTCAAAATCCAAAGCCATCTGCTTGAATTTCACGGCCTTTGCGACCATTGTCAAAAGCTGTAGCACTGGAAACTCGGTTTCTTTCTGGAAACCGAGTTTTTCGTTAGTGATTTTTGTCACCTCTGCGCGATTGCCGCATCTAATGAGGTGGACGGGCAGAAAAGCAAAAACATGATAGACCCCGTCACGATGATTGCGGAGGATTTATACAGATGGAAATGGTTATTGATTTTCCCGGTGGCGCTCGTGTAGACGCTCACTTTGGTTCATTTACAGTAATGACAGATCAGCCCCCAATGGGTGGCGGCACGAATTCTGCGCCGACGCCATTTGCTACATTTTTGGCTTCTATCGGCACTTGCGCCGGTATTTACGTGCTTGGTTTTTGCCGTCAGCGTGGTCTTTCGGCAGAAGGCATTCGCCTGGTGCAAAATTTACAGGTCAACCCAATGAGCGGTCTGGTCGGCAAGGTCTTGTTGGACATTCAGGTGCCGCCAACTTTCCCGGAAAAATATAAGGAAGCGCTGATTCGCTCGGCCAGCCAATGTGCCGTGAAAAAGCACTTCGAGCATCCGCCTCAATTTGAGATTACGGCCAGCACATCTGTGGAGGCTGTGTCGGCTTAATCGGGTTACGTTATCCAACCTCAACCAAACCAGCGAAACGGGTTCACGCGGGATTCCTCCTTTTCAGCGCGTGAACCCGTTTCGTTTTTCTTGCCTGACGGCTCGTTGCGGAGGTTTTGAACCTCCGCGAGGATTATGCATGCTGTTTGGGTTCGCTCGTTATTAACTTTCGAGTTTGTCCCAATCCTCGCGGAGGTTTTGAACCTCCGCGAGGATATGCATGCTGTTTACGCACGTACCTTAAGATGTTGGTGAGAACATGACTTTTCCCCTATTTCACCAAACAATTCTCTCATTATAGTAGGGGCATGATGTCGGCTGAGCAGTTGTCAGCAGCGGTGAATGCTGCAAAAGTGGGAAAACGAGAGGATGCTCGACAAATGCTGCTGGCATTGGTTGAGACGGAGCCGGAACATGAATTGGCATGGTTATGGCTGAGTGAACTGATGCCGGATTTGGAGAACCGGATTATCGCCCTCGAAAATGCGCTGGCGATTAATCCTCACCGGCAAAAAGCACAGCAGCGGCTGGCGCAACTGCGCCAACAGCAGGAAGCGCTTGTCCCGCAACGGGTGGTAACGGCAAATACGTATGCGGAAAACGGCCGTCGCCAGCAAGCCTATGCTCTGTTACAACAACAACTGCAAAAACAGCCCGATGATGCCGATGCCTGGTTTGCCTTTAGCCAATTAGTCGAAGATGTTGATGATCAAATTGCTGCGCTGCATTATGCTGTGATGCTCAAGCCAACACACAATCAGGCGCAGCAGCGCCTGACGCAGCTGCTGCTGGCACATGAAGATTTGATTGGCCTGGGGCGGGCTTATGAAGCGCTTGGCGATTTGGATAATGCAATTCCTGCATACCAGTTGGCGGTTAAGCAGTCCACGACGCCAACCATTGACCAAACTATTGCGAAAAAAAGGTTGGAGGCAGCGAAGCGCTACCGGAAGCTTTATCACCAACAGCAGCGGAAGGGGTTGACGTTTCCAGAACTAACAACCAATCAATCGTTGGCGACTGGTCGTGCATACGAGGAAAAGGGGGAATGGGAAGCGGCGATCATTGCTTATAAAACGGCCGTTGCCACGGCCACAGCCACAGCCGAGCAAAAAATCGCGCAAAAACGGCTGCACACGACACAAAAACAACAACAACTGCCCAACGTTAAATTGACCAGTCCCACATTGACATTAGTTCGCCTGGGGCTGGGGCCATTTCTCTTATTCATTTTTCTCGTTTTGTTACACGCGGGGCTGAACCCGCTGCATATTTCTCCCTGGTTGGCACTCAGCAGTTTGAGCGTTCTTGCCGGTAGTTTGCTGCTTGTTCTAGCTATGATCATTCCGCATCACAACCTGGCACAAAAGCTGTTAGGAGAAAGTGAACGGCCGGATTTCCTTACTAGAATCCTGCTAAATGTGCTGGGAAATCTGTTGATTGCGCTGCCCTTTTTACTGCTCATCTTCAATGCCATTGATCGCTTGAGCGTATACACACCGGTCATCCCAATTCCCTAAGACACCATGTTTCCACTCAACGACACCGAACCGAACCGTTACATTCGTTTTCCTTACATGGTCGTCACCATCATCATCATCAATATGATTGTGATGGGTGTGGAATTTGCCTATATTTATCGCGGCGAATACGCTTTTATAGATTTCATCTACCGCTTTGGGGCTGTGCCGACAGCTATTTTGGCGCAGCAAGGCGGCGGCGGATTGTCAGCCATCACACAGATGTTTTTGCATGCTGGCCTCGTTCATTTGTTTGGCAATATGCTGGGGCTGTGGGTATACGGCCGTCGCGTGGAAGACGCCTGCGGCCCCTGGCGCTTTCTCATCTTTTACCTCACCAGCGGCGTTTTTGCCGAAATGGTTTACACCCTGGCGCGGGCACAATCAGACATTGCGGGCATTGGTGCCAGCGGCGCTATCTATGGCGTCATGGGCGCTTACCTCATCCTTTATCCTGGCGGGCGTATTCGCACATTCATCCTCCTCGGCGTCGTGCCACTCTTCCCCAAAATACGCGCGTTTTGGCTCATTCTTTACTTTTTTGCTCTGCAAATCTTACCGGCGTTCAACACATTACTCACTCAGGAACGGTATCAGGTCGCACATTGGGCACACCTTGGCGGATTTATCGGCTCACTCTGTATTTTCTTCTTCTTGCGCCCCGAAGTGTTCCATCGCTATCGCAATGAAATGAGCCTCTGATCATTTTCACGACATTTGTACAGTGAGGGTGGGTTCTCAATCTGCTCTTATGACTGCATCTGAGTATAATTACAGAACATGGTATTTTGGCCTTATTATCTCGTCGTCGTATTGCTGTTTGCTGCGGGTTTGAGTTCGGCAGGATTAGTCGTCTATTCCTGGCAGCGGCGTAATGCCGTATGGAGCACGACTTATGCCGTCATGATGATCACCCTATCATGGTGGAGTTCCACATACGCCCTGCAAATTCTCAGCCCAACTCTGCCGCAAAAAATATTTTGGGAGACGATGCAGCTATCTCTGGTAAATACCATTGGCATCAGCTTTTTTGTCTTTGCCATGCGGTATACTGGCTCCGGGGACAAGCTGACAAAGCCGCGCTTGCTGCTCATTTCGGCGATCCCATTATTTGGCATTTTTAGCGGCTGGACAGACGCCTGGCATCATCTTTATCGTGCGCAAACCATTTTGGAACCAACAGGCCCTTTTTTGTCTCTGAAAATCATCTTTGGCCCCATTTTTTGGTTTCAGCTTTATTATGATTATCTGCTCATCGTCCTGGCTATCGTTTTGTTGATTCGTGCTTTTGTGCGCTGGTCGCAACCGTATAAAGGGCAAGCGGGCATATTGATTTTTTCGTCAATTTTCCCGTTGTTGGCAAACGTATTCACAAATTTTGATATTATCCCGCTCCCTCCTTTTGATTTTACGCCGCTCGCTTTTAATGTCACCGGTTTTCTAATGGCCTGGGGGCTTTTCCGTTATCGCTTATTTGATGTGCTCCCCGTGGCACGGCGGATGGTATTGGACAACATTGACGATGCGGTGTTGGTGTTGGATAAGCAAAATCGGCTGGTGGATGTCAACTACGCGGCGCAAAAGATGTTAGGACGCCCGTCTAGCCAATTGATAGGGCGGCTCGTCGGCAGTTTCCTGCCTCAGTCGGAGTTACTGGCACAATACCGTTCCGTTACAGAAGCGCACACAGAAATTATTATTGATGTGGAGAAGCCGGAACCGGGCATGCCTCCCTGGCAGGCTTTTGATTTGCGCATTTCACCTTTGCATGACGCGCATGGGGAACTACACGGCCGTATCGTCATGCTGCGTGATATTACCTCGTGGAAACGGGCCGAAAACGAACTCAAAGCGCAAAAAATGATGTTGGAAAATCTGGCAGAAGAGTATCGTCAGGCGAAAGAAGCGGCCGAAGCAGCCAACAAAGCCAAAAGCGTTTTTCTGGCAAACATGAGCCACGAGCTGCGCACGCCGCTCAATGCCATTATCGGCTACAGTGAAATGTTACAAGAGGATGCCGCCGCGGAAGGCAGCGATGACTTGGTGCCCGATTTGCAGCGCATTGAAAAGTCGGGGCAGCATTTGTTGGCACTGATCAACAATATTTTGGATGTCTCGAAAATCGAAGCGGGGAAAATGGATTTGTATTTGGAGGAATTTGATGTCGCGCATCTCATCAATGAAGTGACGGGGATGATACGGCCGTTAATCGAGAAAAACCACAACTCACTCATTGTAGACATTGCCGATTTAGGTGGCATGGTTGCGGACAGCGTCAAAGTGCAACAAGTGCTCTTCAACATTCTCAGCAACGCGGCCAAATTCACCGAAAACGGGCAAATCACACTGCACGGTCAACGCAAATCAATCACCTCGCAGAACAACGGACATGATACATCGGAGTACATCTGTATCACCATCAGCGATACAGGCATTGGCATGACCGAGGCGCAAACGGTACACCTGTTTCAACCCTTCATGCAAGGCGATTCATCTTCAACGCGCAAATATGGCGGCAGCGGCTTGGGGCTGGCAATTAGCAGCAGTTATTGCCGGATGATGGGCGGGCATATCTCGGTTGAAAGCGAACCGGGGAGCGGGACGACCTTCACCATTTGCCTGCCCACACAAGTGACCATGCCGCAACATGAACAACTCGTGTCAGCCACCTGGTAAGATTGGTTTAAAGTGGCAAAGAAATAGTGAACACGCTGCCAGCATCTGGCTCGCTTTGCACAGATATGGTTCCTCCATGGGCTTCCACCAAACTGCGCACAATGAATAAACCGAGGCCGGTTCCCTGTATTTTGCGCGAACGCACTTCATCGGAGCGATAATACAGTTCAAACAGATGCGAAACCTGCTCTGCTGTCATCCCTAATCCGGTGTCGGCGACCTCGATAACGGCCGTTTCCCCTTCTCGCCGTGTCGTCACCTGGATTTCCCCGCCGCGTGGCGTATATTTCACCGCATTGCTCAGCAAGTTATACAAAACCTGCTGCATTTTTGACTCATCAATGGGCAAAACGAGCGCATCTTCCGTCAAGTTAGTCTGCAAATTGTGCTGATTGCGGGCTACCAAATAGGCAAAGTCAGCCGCCGTGTTTTGCACCAATTGATTCAAATCGACGGGCAGGCGCTCTATTTGCAGCAGCCCTCGTTCGATCTGGTCGAGATTTAATATATCGTCAATCAAGCGATTCAGGCGCTTGACCTGTGTTTGGATGATGGTCAGGAATTCGCTGCGCTTTGTCGGCGATACCATCTCGCCATTCTTTTGCAGCAGTTCGGTGTAACCGGCAACGGCCGTTAACGGGGAACGCAAATCATGCGCGGCCATCGACAAAAAGAGGGACTTCATCTGATCCAGGCGCTGCAACTGCTCGTTGGCCTGAGCCAGCCGCCGCTGCAACAAATCCAGCTCGTTACGCTCTTGCACCAACTCTTGTTCCAATGCCCCCCATGCCGTTACATCTTCAGCAACCAAAAGCAAGCCCGGTTCCGGCACAGACAAATGGGTGACATGAAAGTCAAAGTAGCGGCTGCCGCCCGCTGCCTGGGTGCGATTAATGCGTTCCAGGGTAAAGATGGGGCGCTCTTGCTGGAAAACGGCCGTTAACGCATCTTCCAGCCCCGCAAATTCCCACAACACATCCGACAAAGCCTGTCCTTCTATGACAGCCGTCGGCTGTGGCAGCACAGTCGCAAAACCAGGCGAGGCAAAAGCGACAATGAGGTCTGGTGTCAGCCGCGCATATTCAACCGGGCGCAGGTGGGTGACAACCCGCATCGCCTGTTCCCACAAATCAACATCTAGTTTCTGAAGCATGTTTGCGTCTCCCAACTCCCCGCAGCAGGAACGGCCGTTTTCCAAATTCAGCCCATTCCCTCAACCGGCACCTCACCAAGCGGCAAATAAACCGTAAACGTGCTGCCAACCCCTTCCTGGCTCGACAACGTAATACGCCCCCTGTGCGCTTCTACCAAAACCTTCACAATAAACAGCCCCAAACCCCTGCCCCGAATCTCATTTTCACGGGCGCTCAGCGTGCGGTAATACAGTTGGAACACCCCTGCCTGTTCCGACTCCGTCATGCCCATACCCGTATCCGCCACTTGCAGCACGGCTTCCCCATTCTCTATCCAGGTCTTGACATAGATATGCCCCCCACCCGGCGTATATTTAATGGCATTATTCAGTAAATTGTAGAGCACCTGCTGCATCCGGCTCACATCAAGTGGAATAGAAATAGGCGTATTGCACAAATCCAACGAGAATCCCTGCTTCCGCCGTTCCACCAAATAGCGCATCATATCGGCGATTTCCGACACCAATTTATTGAAGTCACTGGGAACAAAATGCAGCTTTAATTCCCCTTGTTCAATTTGATCCAAATCTAAAAAGCCATCAATCAACCAATCCATCCGGCTCGCCTGCGCCGTAATAATGCGAATATACTCTCGCGCATTTTCCGGGATGTCCGCAGGCAGCACACGCAGCAACAAATCCCCATAAGCACGAACGGCCGTTAACGGCGTGCGCAAATCATGAACGGCCATCGACAAAAACAACGTCTTCAGCCGATTCAGCTTTTGCAACTCTTCATTCGCCTGCAACAATTCTTGCTTTGCCAGAGACAATTCATTGCGACTTTGGGTCATGCGCTGCTCAAGCTCGGCCGCATGGGTCACATCTTCAACAATGAGCAGCAGCCCCTCTCCCAATTCCGGGTCGCGCAGCTGCGTCACAGACAGATCCAGGTAAAGGTTACGGCCGTCTGGCAAGGCACGGTTAACGCGCTCAAAAGCCAGGTACGGAGATTTGCCATTGAGAATCGCCTGCAAACTTTCCTCCGCGCCAACAAACTCCCACAACACATCATTCAGGCGCTGCCCGACAACACTTGTGCCCGGCTCATTCAAAACAGCGGTAAAATTTGTAGACACACGACGAATAACCATATTCGACGCAACCAAGGCATAGGCAACATGATGAATGAGGCTAAAAACTTTGGTGACGTGCGATGCAAGCATCAAAGACTCAATGTCCAGCGGCGGCATCGTCATGGAAGTATCTCCTCTATCTTTTGCGCTAACTGCGAAAAAGCAAACTCAACTTGCTCGCCAGTCTTGGCACTGGTCAACAAGTAAGACCCATTCCAAGAGTCGGAGAGCGCTTGTAGTTGTTCATCCGTTATCACACGCTGCTCCGTGAGGTCAACTTTGTTGCCAACAAAAACAAGAACAGATTGGGGGTTCACGGTGCGCAACTGATGGGAGTACTGTGAAACAGCATCCAATGTATCCAGGCGAGTCAAATCGCAAACAACAAGTGCGCCGGTTGCCCCAACCAGATAACCAATTTCACGGCGGGAGAATTCATTGCCGCCCACCAAATCCCAAATCATTAAATTGAGGGTGTTGTCTACGCGCTGCAATGTTTTACGCGATACTTTGACGCCAATGGTGCTGAGGTATTTGTCGTCAAATCGATCTTCGACAAACCGCCTTACCAGGCTGGTTTTACCGACGGCAAAATCACCTAAGAGACATACTTTTCGTTGCACAACCTTCATAATGCTATCCTTGTTTACCGGTTTACTCCTCCGCCGTCGGAGAAGGTGTTGCTGTTATGGGAAGAACATCACTACGTAGAGCTATCCAGCTAAATGGAACCCATCCTCGTTGTACCCCAGGCAGCCAGGGAAGATCAGACACCCATTCGATTTCTGCCCAGGAACCAGAAACTGATAATAACGTGAGGGGCGTGTCAAATTCAACGGCCGCTATTAAGCGCCCATCAACACTTGGTTGATTACGCACCCAGACATTACCCGATGTTTCGGCGGCTGGCGGTGTCGGTGTCGCGGTTGCGGTTCCTGTTGCGGTGGGTGTGGCGGTTTGTGTGGGTGTGTGGCTGGGCGTAGATGTAGAGGTTGGGGTTCCCGTTGTTGTGGGGCTGGGAGTTTGCGTAGGCGTGGCTGTATAGGTAGCGGTGGGAGTAGCGGTAGGTGTGTGGGTGGGGGTGGCCGTGGCGGTGGGGGTGTGGGTTGGCGTGACGGTGGGGGTGGCGGTATGCGTGGGCGTGGCGCTGGGAAAGGCGATGGGGTAAAGGGCGATGGTAAATTGTAAGTAAAAGCAGGCCATACCCAGGAAAATAATGGTCAGCAAAGCGGTGATGGCTAAAAATGCTTTTTGCCCTGGGGAGAGTGGTCGCGGAACGGCCGTTTCCCCTCCCAGTTCCCCCACAAATTGCTGCAAACGGGGCTGTATCGGCGGTACATCGGCCGGGTCTCCGGCATAGGCGCGAAAAGCATGGTCATGCTGCACATGAAGGTCACTGACCAACTGCGTCAACTGCGCATGAAATCCGGGCGGCTCAATGCCACTCATGACCACCGCAACGTAAACGGCCGAACCATTCTGCACAAAAATCCGCAAATCGCCGTATTGAATCTCGTTCAGGTCGCCGGCGCTCTCCCCCATCGGGTCAAATGAATCGCGCACAAAATCGCGAACGGCCGTTAACATACCACTGATCAAATCAGAGTCCGCCAGTTCTGCGCCGGTCAAATGCCATCTTTCCAGCAGCAAACCCGACCCATGCTGAATCACAAAAACTTCGCGCACGGCAAAAGCTAGAGACTCGCGCACCGCCAACTCCGAAGGCGAAACGCCGCGCAAGCGTGCCCAAATGGCCCGTCCAACATTGTCTGCGCCCAACGTCACCCGCAGGCGGGCATCCACATTGCGCTGCAATTCTCGGAAAAACGAGCTGACCGCACGCTGCACCGTCTCGCCAATCACCGGCGTCAACGCCTCCACCATTTCATCGCGCGATTGGCGTATTTGCACACGGATGGCATCGCCCATGACCGGCCCTAACGCCTCGGCCATCTCCTCCCGATTGTCACGAATGCGACGCCCTATCAAATCGCCAAACACCGGCATCAGGCGTGCCAACAAGCCCTCGGAATCAGAGCGGGCACGATAACGCAATTTATTAACTTCAATTTCCAGATCGTGTGCGCGGGTTTCGGCTTCTTGTAATGCCTGGCGTGTTGTTTGTAGCTCACGCTCCAGGTCGCTGGTCTGCACCTGCAATGTTTCGACTTGCGTCAGAAACTGCTGCTGCAAGGTAACAAGGCGCAGTTCCAGGTCTTGAATTCGCTTTCGTTCCTGGCCCAGTAAAATTGACTGGACAGAGGCTAACAGCTGCTCATCTTGTTGGTCACCAGTAGATGAAGGTGTAACGAAGGGATCAGCCTCTGGGCGTGTAACATCCATAAAACTATTATTGACATACGTGGAACTGGTAAATTATGGCTGATCGCTGCGCAGTCGCTGCCCCAATTCCATCAGCAGCTGCCCCAAATCTTGACGCGAAACTTTTTTGTCGTCTAGTTGGGAAGCAGCAATCAGCAAATCCTGGCGTAATTGATCGTCGCGGGAACGTGTCTCGTTTTGCAAAACCTTAACCCGGTCGGTCTGTGTTACATCTAAAGTATCCACGCGGTCGCTCAATTCTTTTTGTATCTGGCGCAGCTGCGCAAAGAAATCGTTTGCCAAAGATTCAATCCGCTGGCTCAACTCTTTTTGGACTTCGTGTAAACGAGTCGTTTGCTCCGCCTGGTTCGTTTCCAGACGTTCGGTCAATTCACGCCGATCCGCGCGAATTTGTGTCGATAAGTCCATGTTTTGCTGCTGAATCTTGTCATTCAACTCTTGCTGCATGGTGCGCATGCGGTTTGATTGGTCGGAGGTCTGTTGATTTAGGCGATCTTGCAGATCGCGATTTGTGCTTGTCACTTGCGAAGATGCGGTGTTCGCCAGTGCGCCAATCTTTTGCTCCACTAATTCGGACAGCTCTTTGCGCATGATTTCAACGCGCAGTTCCAAATCCGCCATCCGTTTTTCCGTTGTGCGGGATTGGCTGCCAAAGAGGATGTCACGCAAACGTTCTAAATCTGCCTGGGAAGTGGGAGAGAGGGTTGTGTCAACGGCCGTTTCCTTTACCGGTTCCGGAGCAGCCTCAACTTGTGGCTCAAGTGGGGGCACGACTATTGGATTTTCCACCGGCATCGCCGCCGAGACTTCTTCTTCTTCCGGTGGTAATAAAACATCAACACTGTTCATGTCATCACCATCTTCAAATCTAGACTTTCGTTTGGGAAACATCAGACGGGACCTCCTGTTTTTATAACAGTTATAGACTAGTGGGATGGGTACAAATAATGGCAGTTATTTAGTCAAGGTTACCTGTAACGGCCGTTTCTACACTGCCTCGATACAGCTTTGTGGCAACAGGTCAGTACACCAAAAGATTATAACGTATAGTACAACCTTTGACATGCTCCATTTACAGCCTCTCCTCATTCGAAATATGCACAATGACGCTTTATACTGGATGCATGAGACAAAATTTTTGCCAACAGCAGCATGATCTAACTGCTTCTACAAACAGACACCCGCGCCGGATTCCATTTATATTGGCGCGTTAAGGCGGAAAAGGATGCGTAACATTTCAGCAATTCACCCCGGTCATAGTTTGCGTGCTCGCCTCAGCCTGACCTATGGCGGCACGGCCGTTCTCCTCATCACCTCACTCATTACCATTTTAGAGTTTATCGACCAGGCAAACCTCTCCCGCCTGGCAGACAACCCGCAGCAAGTCGTGCAATATTTGCAATGGCAGCTGCTGCTGCTGGGCATTATCTTCACACTGCTCTTCCTCATCGTCGGTTGGTTCATTGCCGGGCGCATTGCCAAACCGCTCGTTCTAATTACCCAGGCCGCCAACCAGATTCATATAGACGACAAAATGCACGTCATCCCCACATTTGCCGGGCACGATGAAATTGCCAGCCTGTCGCACTCGCTCAATTATTTGGTGGCCGACCTGGCGACGCAGCGCAACGCGCTGCAAACAGCCAAAGCAGAGCTGGAAGCGCGTGTCCAGGAGCGGACGCGTAAATTAGCCGCGCTTTATGACATTTTGGAAGCGG
>JACKBV010000023.1 GCA_020634315.1 Ardenticatenaceae bacterium
TCGACGACCCGATGCAGTTGGGACAGCGCATCAAGCAGCGCCCCGGTGTGGTGGAGCATGGATTATTCTTGGGCATGGCAAAAACGGCCGTTGTCGCCAGTGACAGCGGTGTAGAAATTTTGGGGAAGCAACTCGCCGATGCTGCGTGAAATCGCCCTGCTGGCGCTCAAGTTGGGGTTCACGGCATTTGGTGGCCCGGCGGCACATATTGCCATGCTGCATGACGAAGTTGTCGAGCGGCGGCAGTGGCTCACCGACCAACAGTTTCTTGATTTGTTGGGAGCAACCAATCTCATTCCCGGCCCCAACTCCACGGAAATGGTCATCCACGTCAGTTATTTGCGGGGCGGTTGGCCGGGTTTGCTTGTCGGTGGCCTATGCTTTATCGTGCCAGCCATGCTCAGTGTGCTGGCTCTGGCCTGGGCTTATGTGCAATTTGGCACGACGCCCGCCGCAGGTTGGGTGCTTTATGGCGTGAAGCCGGTGATTATTGCGGTGGTTGCCCAGGCGTTGTGGCTGCTAGGGCGCAAAGCCGTCACCGATAAGCTGTCGGGTGTTGTGGCGCTTGGCGTATTGGGGCTGTATTTTGCCGGGCTAAATGAGCTGCTATTGTTGGCGCTGGGTGGATTGGTGGTGATGGTGGTTAAAAATCGGCAGCACCTGCGCGGCAATGGGGCAGCGGCGCTGCTGCCGTTGTCAGGATTGAGCTTACCGGCATTGGTCATGAATACGGCCGTTTCCTTCAACCTCACCACGCTCTTCCTCACCTTCCTCAAAATTGGCTCCGTGCTTTATGGCAGCGGCTATGTGCTGCTTGCCTTTTTGCATGGCGATTTTGTGGAACGGCTGGGTTGGCTGACTGACCAGCAGTTAATTGATGCCATTGCCATTGGACAATTGACGCCAGGGCCAGTTTTCACAACAGCAACCTTTGTGGGATATGTTTTAGGCGGTGTCCCCGCTGCCTTGCTGGCGACGTTGGGCATTTTCTTGCCCGCCTTCGTCTTCGTTGCCCTAAGCACCCGCCTGATTCCCTGGATGCGCCGCTCAGTTTGGGCAAGTGCGCTTCTGGATGGGGTCAATGCGGCCTCGATGGGCTTGATGACGGCCGTTACCTGGCAGTTGTTGCGGGCGGCCGTTTTTGACAGTTGGACAGGGCTGTTACTGCTGGCAGCGGCGCTTCTCTTGTTCCGCTTTAAGCTGAATACAACCTGGCTGATCGCTGGCGGCGCATTGGTGGGCTGGCTGGTGCAAATGTAAATGAAAAGATAGGATTGGTGGCTGACTTTGCCTGACCATTCTGGTAACTTCGTGGTATTATGCACAATTCGTAAGGAAGACCCATTCCAGATAGGGATCGATTGAAATTGAGGAGAAAAAAGAGCGATGAAACGATCGAGCGGATTAGAGTATATTGAGTTGAAGGCAGGAACAGGAGCAACACCGAAGAAGGGTGATAAAGTAGCGGTACATTATACTGGCAAGCTGGAAAACGGCCGTATTTTTGACAGCTCCTATGACCGCGGCCAGCCCATCGAATTTGTGCTGGGAACGGGGCGTGTCATTCGCGGCTGGGACGAAGGGATTGCCCTGATGCAAGAAGGGGGCAAAGCCCGCTTGATCATTCCACCCCATCTGGGATATGGCGAACGCGGTGCGGGCGCGGTTATTCCGCCCAATGCCACCCTCATTTTTGAGGTCGAATTAGTCAATGCGACAACGCAGGCGGCCGCCGGTGGCCCGGCTGCGGTAGCTGCCGTTGATTACAAGACGACGAAAAGTGGGTTGAAATATTATGATTTGGTGGTGGGAAACGGCCGTTCGCCGCGTCCACAACAAATGGTTGCCGTTCACTACACCGGCTGGCTGGAAAATGGCGAAAAATTTGACAGCTCGCGGGATCGCGGCCAGCCCTTCCAGTTTACGTTAGGCGCAGGCCAGGTGATTCGTGGCTGGGATGAAGGGGTTGCTGACATGCAAATTGGCGGCAAGCGGCAGTTGGTCATCCCGCCGAATTTGGCTTATGGCAGTCGCGGGGCAAGTGGGGTTATTCCACCCAACGCGACGTTAATTTTTGAAGTAGAACTCATTGCTGCCCGCTAGGTAATCGGCAAGAAATTTTCAGAAATAAATCACGCGAAACCTTGCCGATTCCTTGAAGGAAACCGCAGATTTGGGCGTGTCGGTTATCCGAAAACTTTCTGCGGTTTACCTAACTGGCGACAGCTAAATTAAAGGAGATTTTGTGAACTATTTACGTGTAAACAAGATATGGCTGCTGGCAGTTGTATCACTTATGGTAATGTGGGTTGTGGCCTGTGGTCCCGCCCAACCGAGGAATGAAGAAGAGGCAACGGCCGTACCTGCGGACACAACCTCAACAGACACAACAGATGTCAGCGGTATTGGGACAGATACCACAGTCGGGCCAGCCGCGCCAGAAATGACGCCCACGCCATTGCCCAATGCCATCATCACCGACAGCGGGCTGCAATATGCCGAAACAAAAGCCGGTGATGGGGTTCTGCCTCAAGATGGTGACATTATCGAACTCAACTTCATCGGCAAACTGACAGATGGCACCGTTTTTGGCGACACCTACACACAAGGTGGCCCCATTACCGTCATTTTGGGTCAAGATCAACTGTTCACCGGTTGGGAAGAAGGGATGAAGTTGATGAGCGCAGGTGGCTCGGCAACCCTGGTTATCCCGCCAGAATTGGCCTTTGGCGAAACCGGCGCGGGTGGCATTATTCCGGCCAACGCCACAATCATCATGGATGTTGAACTGCTGTCTGTAACACCACCACCGGAACCGGCAGCAGTAGATGAAGCTGACTTCACGACAACAGACAGTGGTCTGAAATATTACGATCTTGTTGTTGGCGAAGGCGACATGCCGGCCGCTGGCGATGATGTCACTGTGGAATTTGTCCTCTGGGTGCAAGATGGCATGCAATACATCGTCTCATCTGCCCAAAATGGCGCACCGCTGACATTCACCTTGGGCAAAGGCGATATTGTCTTCCCAGGTTGGGATGAAGGGGTTGCCACAATGCAAACAGGTGGCAAGCGTCAGTTAATTATCCCCTCCGAATTGGGATTGGGAGAACTGGAAGGCCCTGGCATTCCGGCCAATTCCACTCTCGTGATGGAAATTGAACTCCTGTCCTGGCAGCCCACGCCGAAGCCAGTTTCCGTTGATGAAGCTGATTACACTGTCACCGACAGTGGCCTGAAGTATTACGACATCGTCTCTACTGATGGCCCAACACCGACGGCCGGACAAACGGTTGAGGTCAACTACACCGGCTGGCTGACTGACGGCACAAAGTTTGACAGTTCCTATGACCGGGACCAGACATTTACGTTTGTGTTAGGGCAAGGTGGCGTCATTGCCGGATGGGATGAAGGTGTGGCAACGATGTCTGTGGGCAGCACACGGCAGTTGGTTATTCCCTCCGAATTGGGGTATGGGGCAACCGGCGCAGGCGGCCTCATTCCGCCGAATGCCACGTTGATCTTTGAAGTTGAGTTAGTCTCTATCCGCTAAATCAGATAAAAGTCGGGCGGCTGACAAGTAAGGCATGTTCATGCCTGCTTAGCCGCCCGACTTTTTTATTTCCAGTTGGTCGCTATGAATAAATTCTCTCGGATAAATCTTGGTTGGATTTTGTGGTTGGGGTTCGCACTGCTGTTGGCTGCCTGTGGTACACAGAACATCACCAATGATGAGCTTGTGGCAACGGCCGTTGCCAGTGGCAACCTGCAATATGTTGAACTAACCCCCGGTACCGGCAGCGCGGCCACAACAGGGAGCCTGGTCTCAGTGCATTATGTGGGCACCTTGCAAGATGGCACAGAGTTTGACAATTCCTATACACGCGGACAGCCATTGCAATTCGTCATGGGGCGTGGACAGGTGATTGCTGGCTGGGAAAAAGGGATTTCCCAAATGCGCGAAGGGGGCAAAGCGCGGCTGATCATTCCGCCAGCTCTGGCTTATGGTGAAAGTGGCGCAGGCGGCGTTATTCCACCCAATGCGACGCTTATTTTCGAGGTGGAACTGGTGAAAGTGGAGCCAACGCCGCCAACGCCGCCTGCCGCGGCAACGGCCGTTAATGAGGCAGATTACACGACGACCAGCAGCGGCCTTCAGTATTATGATTTTGTGATAGGGGATGGGGAAACGGCCGTTGCCGGGAAACTCGTCACCGTCCATTACACCGGTTGGCTGCTCGATGGCACGCGATTTGACAGCTCCCTTGATCGCGGCGTGCCCTTCCAATTCCCGTTGGGCGCCGGTGGCGTCATTCCGGGGTGGGATGAAGGGCTAACCGGCATGCGCGTGGGCGGCAAACGCCAATTGCGGATTCCCCCAGAACTGGGCTACGGTGAGCAAGGCATTAGCGGCGTTGTGCCAGGAAATGCCGTATTGCTGTTTGAAGTTGAGTTACTGGCTGTGCAATAGCGGCGTGACAGTTATTCTTTAGAATTATGCACACAGTGATCCATATATCTTATCTTATGTAGTAGTCTGTAGTAGGGGCTGTGAGTTTGTGGAGTATCTCGTCAGCCCCCTATATACCCCACTCCCCTTGCTTATTGCCCCATATCTATGACACTTTTTTACTACGGCAAATTCGTAGCTTGTGTATGACCTTTGGATTATTTTTTAATAGTGAAATTGCTACCCCCAATAATCAAAAAACCCTTGACAGTACATGTATGGGGGCGTGCTGCTTGCCCCCCATATATGTTTTCTTTCCCCATAATTCCCGTAGCTGCTTTTGCTGAGTTTTCCACAGAACATCCTACTTTTCCACAACTTTTGCCGACTTATCCACAGATTTTGGCAAATAAACGGTTTTTTCATAAGTTGCCGCACGCCTCTCGTCTTGCCTAAAATAAACCACGACATGGCTATCTTATGGAATAAACCATGTGATGGCTATTTTCAGAAAGAATGGGCATATGATTTGAGTAAGCGGCAGAGGAGTGTTAGACTAGTAAGGATGTGGTGCGGAAGCAAGCGGTATAAGTGCAAAGGTATGCCCAAGCGTTAGCTTGACAATTGCCTTACAATATATCTAGAATTTATTGAATCTTATGCCATTTGCTATTTTACAATGACCATAAGAGCAACTTGGAGGCCTACTATGAATGTGATTAAAGTGTCTGCTCGTTCTCGTACTGCCGCTGTGGCAGGTGCTATTGCTGGCGTTATGCGTGAAGTACGACGAGCAGAGGTGCAAGCAATTGGGGCTGGAGCTGTAAACCAGGCAATTAAGGCCATTGTCATTGCCAAAGGGTATTTGGCCGAAGAAGGTGTTCACATTGTTTGTGATCCTTCGTTTGTTGATGTTGAAATTGACGCTCAAGAAAGGACAGCTATACGGATAGTCGTAGAAGCCCGTGAATAAGTTTTTTTAGAAGTTGTTTTTTGTGAGCAGGGCACGATTTAGATCGTGCCTTTTTTTTGCCTGTACAAAATAGAGGCAGTTGATTTTTCCTTTTTTTGCGCCAATAATAGAAGGTAGATGCGCAATCCCCATACCTTACATCGTTAGCCGTTTTCCACCAATCTGCCCGATAACATAAGGAGATTCCATGCATAAAACAAAATATGTTCTTCTCGTTTTCCTGATAAGTTTGTTGGGAGTAATCGGTTTGTCTACTATGGTTGCTGCTGCGGCGGCACCGGTGAAGCCGGTCTTGCCAGTTGAGCAGACAAAAGATGCAGCCGTGTTTGAGGGTCTCTTGCCGATAACCGATACGGCCGCTTATGCTTTTACCAATTTCAGCGAGTTTTACCAGGTCGACTTAAATGTCCCCACGTTGACCGAGTTTATTACTTATACTAGCTACTCAATTGAGGCCAGTGATTTTGCCGGTGAAGATTTCTCTGTGCTTTATGGCTTTTCTCCTTATGGCGAGTTCTTCCATATTGATGCCGCCAGCGGCCTGTCAACGTACATCACCTATACGTTACCGATTAGCACGCTGCAATGGACGGGGATGGCTTGGGATAGCGCCAGCAGTCAGATGTATGTAGCGGGGTATCTGACTGACCCCCTTACTGCTGCTTGTGATGATCTTTCGCAATCTCTTTTTTATGTGTTGGATGTAGCCACGGGTACGGTTTCGCTGCGGATAGAGGTTGCTGGTGTGCATTGTTTGGTAGCGTTTGCTGCTGGCGCGAATGGCTTGTTTTATGGTTTGGATGCTTTTTCTAACCAGTTGGTTGTGTTTGATGCGAATGGGATTGTGGTAACGGCCGTTCCCATGCCTTTTGCAATCGAAGTACATCACGGGTTGGATTTTGATGACGCCACCGGCTTGCTTTATGCAACCACTGTCGATGTGCTTTCACTCCCTGAACTATGGGTGATCGATCCCAACAGCATGTTTTCTGTGTTTGTCGGGACGATGGGCTACGGCGATGGGCAGCAGTTTAGTTCATTGGCCATTGCTTCCATCTATGAAGCACCACAGGCTGACGGCCAAATCGATCCGGAGACCGGTGGTTCTTTGGAATATGTGGATCCGTTTGGTTCTGTGACGCGGATTGAAGTGCCGCCCGGCGCTGTGACCCAGACTGTCCATCTCTCTTTTTCGCCGATTGGCACGCCGGGGTTCCCGCCGCCAGGAGGTACTCAGTTTGTCAATCATAACTTCGAGTTAACGGCCGTTGCCATCACCGAAACGGCCTACCAACTTTATTTGCCAATCGTCGTGGGTGGCAATGGGCAAGCGGGCCAGACTGTCATGCACGAGAGCGGTGAACCCGCCTATGACTTCCTTTTCTTACAACCGCTGACCTTCACAATTTATTATACGGACACAGACCTGAGCGGTTCTCCTGAAGAAAGCCTGCATTTGTATTACTGGAATGGGAGTGGCTGGGTTGATGCCATTCAGACGTGTATTGAAGCTGGTATCTTGATCGACCCGGTATACACCAGCAATCCGGCAGAAAATTATGTTCAATTACCGGTTTGCCATCTGACACGCTTTGGTTTAGTTGGCAGCTAAATGAAATTTGGTTGTTCACGGAGGACATCTTGGAAATGAACAAATCTTTGTCGTATCGTTTGCAACGAACCTTTCTTGCTGTACTGGGAATTGTACTTGTATTCACTTCTATTTGGATGGTTTCGCTGGGCACGTTGTTGGCGGCTGCTGTGGATGCGCCCCAAGCAAGTGTCGCGGCCGGTCATAGCCCACAGACTGCTGCGAATTCAATTTCGGGAAATACGGGCGGGAATCAGGTAACGGCCGTTGCCAGCCTGATTTATGATGGCAGCTTTGAAGAAGTCGCTGAACCCGGATGGACAGAATATATCAACACAACCTGGTGCGAAACTGCGGACCCACCAGTAACCACCAAAATTGGCGATTGGTCCGCTGTTTTCACGGATACATTCGCCTATGATGGCTTTCGTACCCTATGGGTAGGTGGCGTTTGCATCTACGTTGAAAATGATATTCCTTTCTATGAACCATTCAGCAACAGTGCCGATCAATGGATATATCTATCTCCCGACGAACCCATCCTCTCTTTTTGGTACTATGCTGCAAGATTCGACCCCGATAGCGCTGCAACAAATGACTTTGCCTATGTTGACTTGGTAAATCAAGAAACGCGCATTTGGGAATTACCGCTAACCCAGGCCAACAACACCGGCGGTTGGATCAATGTTGAGATTGATTTAAGCGAATTTGCTGGCAATGATCTGCTGCTATCTTTCGGTAATACGGCAGGCAGTGAAGATGAGTGGGTTGGTAATGTCTTCTTTGACTACATTACAACCAAACGCCTGGCACCCATTGTTGGGAGCATCAATCCCGAAAATGGCGGCACACTCATTTACACAGACCCCCAGGGTTCGCTGACAATCATTGAAGCGCCTCCAGGTGCCGTTTCTACAACGGTATCCTTGCTCTACACGACTTTAAGCGAACCCGAAAATGGGACAACAACCTTGCCGGGAGATTACGCGAATCATGCGTTCGAGCTAGATGTCAACGAGAACCTCGTTTATTTGCCGCTTATTCTCAACTCAGGTCTTGCCACTGCGCCTGCATCAGCTGCGGTTGCGCCGCACAGTCCGCAGCCCTACGCTCCTAGCTACACCTTTTTGCAGCCACTCACATTTACCATTCAGTACACCGATTCAGATGTATCGCTCATTGATGAAAACACACTGCGTGTTTATTATTGGAGTGGTAGCGAGTGGATTGACGCGATTCAGACCTGCGTTGATGCCGGTATCTTGCCCCAACCCTCTTACATCATTAACCCTGAAGAAAACTATATCCAGCTTCCCGTTTGCCACCTGACACGTTTTGGTTTAGTCGGCAATTAGACGGCAACTTTATGTAAAAGAGGCTGCTAAATCTAGCAGCCTCTTTTATTTTGGGTACTTTTTCAATCTTTGATGGAGAGGCACATTATTTATAAAAGCCATCCGCGTATCTTCATCACTTATTCGCGTGGCTTGTTCTTGCAGCAGATTATCGGCTTGTCGCAGCAATTCGTTTACACGTTCTTCTTCACCTGTCGCCGCCTGAATGTCAATTAGCGTTAATAAAACCCGGATAGGATATTCAACGCTGTGAATCCCATTTGCCGTGACCCATTCTTTGATCTCATTGGCATGCAGATGTGCCTGCGCGTGCTTCCCTTCTTCAAGCGCAATACGCGCTAATCCCGCCAGATCGTCAATCGCATAACCATCTTGCCCGATTTGCCGCCGAATGTGCATCGCGCCTTCATAAGCTTCTGCGGCTTCTTGCCAATGACCCATTCCTTCCAGCACCAGTCCTAATGTCGTCAGGCTAAACCCTTCCCCAACTCTATCTTTAATGTCTCGATCAATTGTCAGCGCTTGTAGTGCATAGCTGTGCGCTTGTTGGTCTTGTCCCAAGTCATGGAGTACCAGCCCCAAATTATTGGCAGCCAGTGATTCGCCATAGCGGTTCCCCAATGTCTGGTACAAGTTTACGGCGTGCTGATGCTCCTCTTTTGCCAGTTGCAGGTCGCCGAGCGCATGGTGAATGCCAGCTAGATTGTTTAGCGCGGTGGCTTCTTCGCGGCGATTGCCAATTGCGCGATAAATGGTCAAGGCTTTTTCACAACTGGTGAGTGCAAGCGAATAGTCGCCAACCGCATGGTAAACGGCAACTAAATTCGTGAGACTTCCTGCTTCGCCGACTAGATCGCCGATTTCGCGGCGAATGTGCAAGGCTTGTTCCAGGTAAGTTCGTGCCCGCTCATAATTGCCAATGATGTAGTCAACGGTTCCGAGGTGGTGCAGGCTGTTCGCCTCGCCAACTTTATTGGCTTCTTCTTGCGCCAGCGAAAGCGCACGCTGGAGATGATGCTGAGCATCTTCCAATGCGCCTCTGCGCCAAAGCGCAAATGCCCAGGCAACCAGCCCTCTGATTTTTTGTTCTGGGGAGACAGCTTGTTCAGCCCAACTTACCGTTTGTTGGGCTATCATCAATGCCGAGCCGTAATCACTCATGGCTTCGTAGTAGTTGGCGTAACGCAGGGTCACTTCTGCATAGACGCGGGGATCGTTGAGCGTTTCGGCTAATGCTTGTAAATGGATCAGGTCTTGCGACTGTTCGTCACGCATTCCCGCCAGATGATAGACCGCCTCACGAGCCAGGGTTAAGCGATATTGTTCTCTTAAATCCTCTTTGGGGGTTAATTCCAGGGCGCGTGTGAAATAGGTGACAGCTTCTTCATTCGCAAAGCGGGCGGCAGCCTGTTCTCCAGCCAGACGCGCATATAGGCGTTCCTTCTCTGGATTTTCGGCTTGTCGCCAATGGTAGGCGAGCAGGGGATAGTGTGGCGCTAATGGCGAATCTTGCGTGTATTGCCCATCACCATAGGTGGTCTCGTACCATTCGGCCACAACGCGGTGCAGGGCGCGGCGCTGGGCAAAGAGCAGCGTTTCATAGGCCACTTCCTGGGTTGTGTTGTGCTTAAAGAGGTAAACAAGTTGAGGGGCGGGAATTTCAAGGCGGACAAAGTCACGCTCTTCGATATGGCTGATTTGTTCTTGCAGCACAAACAAGGTGGGCTGTGCCGGGTGTGCATGATCCAAAAGGACCAGCCCAAAGGTACGGCCGATTACGCTGGCTACTTTCAGCGTCAACTTTTGCTCTTCATCTAACCGATCAAGACGAGAAAGGACAATCCCATGAATAGAATCGGGAATGCCCAGGTCGGCGACAGAGAGCGAGATATTGGGGGCGAGCACCCATTCACCCTCGTGTTTGACCAGACAGCTTGCCTGGCGTAAGGCATTGAAGATGCCATCTGATAAACGCCATGTCTGGTCGAGTTCATTGAGGTAAAGATGCCCGGCTTCCTGCAAGGCCACAACCAATTCTTCTACAAAGTAGGGGTTGCCTTGGGCCTGTGCTTGCAACAGCTCCAGCGTAAGGCGCGTGGGATAGCCGCCAAGCCGATTGCTGACGAGGGCGGCAACACCTTCGTCAGCAAGCTCGTTTAATTCGAGCGTGTGGTGATAAGGGAGATTTTCTAGTTCTGGCAGAATGGGTTTGTCTGCTTGCAGAGGGGGGCGCTGCACCAAAAGCAGAATGATTGGCGTGCTGCCGAGTGCCCGGCTCAGGGCTGCCGTTAAGCCCAGTGACGCTTCATCCATCCAGTGGACGTCTTCAAGCAACAAGAGCAACGGCCGTTCCCGTGCCCATTGTTGCAGCAGATCAACCGCTAGCGTAAACAACGCTTCCTGACGCAAGCGCGGATCAAACGACGCGGTCACATTGTTTTCGGGAATGGGCAGGCTGAGCAAATCACCAATCAAGGGCAGACGCAGCGTCCATTCGGGATTGAGTTGATTGAGATGCGCTTCCACCTGGGCGATTTCTTGCTGTGTTTGCGTGGCGTGATCGAGAACGGCCGTTTCCTCACCCAACGCAAAAAAAGTACGCAGCACCTGTCGCCACGGATAATACGGCGATCCTTGCGTCGTGCTTTGGCAAGAACCCACCACCAGGCGAAAGCCTTGTTGCAGGGCGCGTTCGCTAAACTCAGCCGCCAGGTGGCTCTTGCCCATACCGGCATTGCCGCTAATGCGCAAGATTTGCCCCTGCCCTGCCAAAACCGGTTGTGCCCAGCTTATCAGATGCGCCAGGTCATGTTCGCGCCCGACTAACGGATGCACAAACAGCGAAGACGGCCGTTGCGAAGAAGGCTGCCGCCGTGCCAGCACTTCGCTAACCTGTTGCGGTTCCTTTTTCCCTTTTAGCGTGATTGGCCCCAAACTGCGGCACTCATACTGCCGTGAAATCAATTCAGCAACATGATGGCTGATCAACACCTGTCCCGGCTGCGCCACGCCCATCAATCTTGCCGACGTGTTAACTTCGTCACCCAACACGCCATAAGTCAAACGCATTTCGCCGCCATATGCGCCGGTGCGCATACGGCCTTGACTGATCCCAATTTGAATATCCGCAATAAAATCAAATTCTGCCGGTGGATGACGCAGTTCCAATGCGGCCGCCACCGCACGCTGCGCATCATCACCATGCGAAATGGGCGCACCGTAGGCGGCATAAAAATAACTGCCTTTATCACCAACCGTTACTTGCAGCAGATACCCTTCATAACGGGCTAACACATTTTGTGCCCAACGGATATAGGCGTCTAATTTTGCCCCGGCATGATCATCATTGTCATAGTCAAGTCCGGTAAAACGCAAGAATAATGTCACGCCTGGGCGCAGTTCAGCCAAAAATTGCCCTTGTTCGCGGCGCAGGCGCTCATAAATTGGCGGCAGCAGCCAGGGGCGAACTTGTTCCGCCGTCAACGCATTTACGCTCAATACCGGCCAGGGAGCGGAAAGTGTGACCGGCACTAGCAGCCCATCGACAACTGCGTAATTGGCGCCTGTTTTCTCATCTTCGCGCCAGGTCACAACATTGACTTTCCCTTGCAGCGAAGCCATGCCCTCTGGCCCAATCACAATTTCGCCTTTTTCCGCATGTTTTTCGGCAGCGGCCATATGGTCGAGGGTCGCGCCCGCCAAAATATCCATTTGTTGAATGTCGGGGTCGCCAACAATGAAACGGCGCACACTGCCGGTTGTCAGCGCCACCTTGATCGCCAGCGAGACAATTTTGCCCCCTGGTGTGCTCACCTGGGCAAAAGAGTGCATGACCCGTTGAATTGCTAACGCGCAGCCCGTAGCACGCACGCCATCATCTTTGTTAAACCAGCACGTGATGGCATCGCCGCTAAAACTGATGACACTGCCCCCATATTGATGCACTCGTTCAACCAGCGCTGTGTAAACCGTGTTGAGTTGTCGCGTCAGTTCTTCTGCGCCACGGCGTCGCCCAAGTTCTTCTGCCAGGGCTTCGGTCAGCGGTGTAAAGCCCGATATGTCGGCAAAGAGCGCTGCGCCGAACGTGCGGTCGGGCAGCTGTTTGCCATGGGCAATTGCCTGACGGCGATCCATGGGCATATAGGCGATGAGTGGTTGCAGGTCAAAATCCATAGTAACTCACATTGTAACAAGCCGATTGTACCTTATACAACTTGCTATAGGCCTTTCTTTGCATACAATCACGTGCTGATTGACGATATGCAGGTAAAGGAAAATGGGATGTTACAGCCAACAGATTTTTTTGATTTGACGGATCCGTTTGTGTCTGAGCTTTTTGCCGGGTGTGAATATGTCTGGGATGTTATCTCGCAAATTCGGCGGCACGTGGCGCGGTTGGTCGGCGATGGACAGACGATTTTAGGTGAAGTGATGCCGGGGGCGTATGTTAGTGATCGCCCGCTTTATATTGCGGAGGGGGCGCGGGTGGAACCAGGGGCGTATGTGCATGGCCCGGCGTATATTGGCCCCGGCGCGGTTGTCCGTCATGGCGCTTTTGTGCGCGAAGATGTGATTTTGCTGGCGGGCAGTATTTTAGGACATGCCAGTGAGGCGAAGAATAGTTTGTTTTTGCCGCACGCGGCTGCGCCTCATTTTAATTATGTTGGCGATAGTGTGTTGGGGCATCATGTGAATTTGGGGGCGGGAACGAAGCTGAGTAATTTGGGCATGTTGAGTGAAAAGAATGTGGTGACGGGGAAACGGCCGTCTATCACCATTGCCCTAGATGACATAATCTACGACACAGGGCTGGCAAAGTTGGGCGCAATTTTGGGCGACTATACCCAAACTGGCTGTAATGCTGTGCTCAATCCGGGCAGCATTGTTGGACCGCATACACTTATCTATGCAAACTTGAGTTTGCGTAAAGGGTTTCACCCTGGGCACAGCATCATCAAATTGCGGCAAACGACGCGCCGCGTGGAGCGCATTGATCGCTAGCTGTCATGCGCAGCGTGTGGCGATTGCGGTTAACAAGAGTCAATCGCCAATCCCGAATCTCCCCTTTTCTTAGCGGCTGCCTTTGGCCTGAGTCTCGCGCAATGTCGTTGACGAGATGTCTTGGCGGAACAAGTCTGCCGGAATTGCCTGGAAGAGGTCGCGCAGCGCATCGGGAATGGACAGGTCGAATAGTTCGTGGAAGCGTCCATCGGGGGTGCTGCGGCCGGCGACAAGGAAGCGGCAGCCTTGGGCGCGGATGTGCGCCAGGGCGTTGTGCATGTTTTGCTCGCTGTTTTGGTAGTATTGGGGATGGAGAATGCGAACGGCCGTATCATACCCCACAATAAAGGTTGTCCCTGGGTAAATCTCTGCCTTTTCGGCGAAGGTGGGCGCATTGCTGGTGTACACCGTGTAGCGTCCGGCAAATTGGGTGAGGCGGTCGAGCAGGGTGTCTATGGGGAGGCGTGGTTTGTCAGCGTTAACGGCCGTTACCTCAAATGCAACCGGTTTCCCCAAAACCTTACTCGCCGCATTTGCCATTCCCAAATGCCCATCATGCAGAGGGTTAAATGCGCCAGCGAGCAGCGCTTGGGGCACCGGTGTATTCTGCCCAATCAAACCATGTGCTTGGATGCTAAAAAAGTGAAGCTGCCCTTCTGCTAATTGGTGTGCAGCCTCATTAAAATCATTGCTGGCAATTTCGAGCTTGTCATCTGCCAGCAACGGTAATGGCAGGCGATGCGGCAATTCACAGGCTTCAGCCAACGCATTGAGCAGCATATGGCTGACCATTTCCTCTTCACCTGCACGGTCGCGCGTCCCCTTGCTCAGGTTGAGCTTGTATTCGATCAGCTTGTTTGTATGCCAAAGGGCAATGTGGGCACGATGTTCACCTCGTTTGGGGCGGTCGGTGATAATGGTTGCTGTACAAGCCAGGCCAATGACGGGCGGCGCGTCCCGTCGCAGCCAACGCGCACGCGTCAGAGCGCGACCCGCCAGCAATCGGGCACTTTCCGCCGATACATATTGATCGGGCGTTTGTTCCAGAAATTCGTCGAAGGCCATCGCGCTGTAGGGCACAATGGCTTCCAGCACCGTGCGCGATGCGCCAGAAACCCCCAAGAGGAGAGAGAGTGCCTGCGTTCCGGCTCCAGCAGCCACAAGGACAAGCTGTGCCGGGTGATCGTGAAGGGCTTGTACTAATTGTCGGGTACGGTTGTCCATGCGAGCGGATTTTAGCAAGTGCGATCCTGGCGTGCCATTGTGGTTAGCAATTTGCTCACGATTAAATATTATGTCAATTTGCGCCGAATCTGTAATTAGCTCTGCCCTTTTGGGCAGGTTGTTGCTTGAGAGGTGGTTATGGGGTTGTGGCGGAGGTTAGATTGTTTCTTGGGAAACAGTCTAACCTCCGTAAATTGATTTCATTTCGTTGAAGGATAGTTTACTCGCTCATGCCATCAGGACGGCGCAGCTCGGTGTTGAACATCGGACTGCTTTTGCTCGTCCAGGCTTTGTCGCTGCCATCGCCACGCACATAATCCAAAAAGCCTTGGATGCGACTGTCTAACAAATCGATTTGATGCAAAAGTATGGCCTCTAATGTTTTGGGGACAGTCGGCGACCCCCACTCTTGTGTGCCGTGATGCGAGGCAATCAGATGCACCAGGTGTTGTAATTTATCTGGGGGGAAATTGATGGTGCTGGCTGCCTGTTCCACCATAACAATGGCCCGAACAATGTGACCAACCAGCCGCCCATCTTCTGAGATTGCAAATCCCCCTTCAACCTCGTATTCATGCGTTTTTCCCACATCGTGCAGCAGCACACCGGCGATGAGCAAATCACGGTTTACATATGGGTAATGCCCGGCCAGTAAGTCGGCGATTTTGGTCATGCTCAATGTGTGTTCCAGCAGGCCGCTGATGTAGGCGTGGTGCATGGCGCGGGCGGCCGGGGCGTTAGCGTAGCGCGGTAGAAAGGCATCGTCTAGCAAGATGTTGGTGAGCAAGGTGCGCCAGGGTTCGGCGACACTGGCAATGTAGTTGCGCAGTTCGCCAATCATTTCGTCCCGCGAACGCAGGCTCGCGGGCAGCAGTTCTTCCAGGTCTGCTTTTTGGCCGGGATTCATATCGGTGATATTGACTTGGATGGTGTCTTTGTAGTTGACGACACGGCCGGATATTAAAACGGCCGTTCCTGCGGTTGTCCACTGTTCAATATATTCAGGGACATTCCAAAATACTGCCCCAGCCTGTCCGGCATTGTCGCGAAGTGTGCAGAGTAAATAGGGACGGCCGTCTTTGGTTGTGCGGCGGGTAACGTCTTGGAGTAAGAATAGCTCATTAATGAACTCGTCCCCAGCTTTTAAATCAGACGTGTATATCGTTTTCACAGGATCCTCTTGAATTGAATGATAAGAAGTTTTGTTCTTTCAAGCATAGTTCTTTAAAATGCGAGCAAGGAGATGTTTTCCCTGACACGCATTATACCCTACCTGTGGAGTGTGGCGTAATCGCTGCAAATGAAACTATGAAAAGATTGATTGTTGGGATTTCTGGGGCAAGCGGCATTATCTATGGAATTCGCCTGCTTGAAGTGTTGCGACAAGTGCCTGATGTGCAGACGCATCTGGTTATGAGCGGCGCGGCCGGTATTACGATTAGCCTGGAAACGGATTACACGGTGGAGCAAGTACAAGCTTTGGCCGATGTGTCATATCGCATAAAGGATATTGCGGCCACGATTTCTTCCGGGTCCTACAAAACGATGGGCATGGTAGTGATTCCCTGTTCCATGAAAACGTTGGCTGGTATTGCTTATTCATTTAGTGACAACTTGTTGTTGCGGGCAGCAGATGTCGTGTTGAAAGATCGCCGCCGTTTGATAATTGTTCCCCGGGAAACACCGCTGCATTTAGGGCATTTGCGCATGATGACTCAGGTGACGGAGATGGGTGCTATTCTTGTGCCGCCGGTTCCCGCGTTTTACCATCGTCCGCAAACGATTGATGACATCATTAACCAGACTGTCAATCGGGTGTTGGATTTGTTGGAGATAGAACTGCCTGCTGATTTGTTTCAGCGATGGCCTGGCGGGAGTAAGGTTTCCGGCGATGAATGAGGTAGCGCAGCAAGCGCTAGCTTATCTGGCGGCGCATCATGTGATGACGTTGGCGACAAATGGCCCGGATGGGGTGTGGGCAACGGCCGTTTTCTATGTGAACGATGGCTTTGACTTAATATTTCTCTCGGCTGCACATACGCGACATGTGCAAAACTTTCGTGCCGCCGACCAGGTTGCGGCGACAATTCAGGAAGATTATGCCGATTGGCGGCTTATCCAGGGGATACAATGCGCCGGAATAGTGGCGCAGCTTGACGGTGATGCCAAAGCTGCCGCCATCAACTTGTATAAGCAGAAGTATCCTTTCTTGCAACATGCCCCGGCGCAAATTGCCACAGCTTTTGCCAAAGTGAACTGGTATCGATTGCGTCCACAACGTTTGTATTTTATCGACAATGGCAAAGGATTCGGCCATCGGGATGAAGTAATCTTGCCTGATTTTTAGGAGTCTGCCTTGATTTGCAAAAAAGGCCAGTGGGCGTGTGCTCACTGGCCTTTTTGTTAATTGCTTCCAGATGGAGAGTCGATCAGGCGGATGTGTCCAATTTGCTGACAATGGCCTTTAGATAAGGTGTGTATTTGGGTGTGTCATACAGAGCAATCGCGGCTTCTTCTAGATCGAATGGTTCGGCAAGTGCCATCAGCTCTTGCAAGTAGGCTCGATCACAGCGCAAAATTGCTTCTTGATACACCTTGTCCCCATTAACGCCGAGGGTGACTGTTGCCGTTGACAATGATTTACCCTTGTGTGTTTGCACAACTTCCGCGCGTCGTGCCAACAACATAACTGCATTGATCAGATTTTTGGAGATTTCTTCTTGATTGCTTTGCAGGTAGTACTGGGCGAGATTGTCAATTAGCGGACGCCACTGCTGCACCTCATCGCGGCGCAAAAAGGTGATGATGTCCTTTATGATAATGTAGCGCTGTTTGGCTGGGACGATGCGCAGCTTGTTCTTTTTCAACCCGCTCCGATAGCGCAAGTGCAACGGCCGTTCCGAGGGCTTTTGTTGCGCGGTGACTTTGCGCACATAAGTGGTCGTGTCCTCTTGGGTCACTTCCACGATATGCGTATAGCTTGCTAAAAATTTGCGAAAACTGCCTTCAGCGTGGCTGGAGTTCGAAAACGCCCCACGACTCAACTCATCCATTCGTTGTTTCAGTAAGCTGGCGCGAATTATCTGCTGTTCCTGCTGCAATTCATCAATTGCCTGTTCCAGCAAAGATTCGACATCCTGTTCACCTAATGTGGGCGTCGGAATTAAATCTTCATAGAAGATGTATTTATCGCAAAGTCCGACAAAGCTGCTGCTGGCCGTGTGCTTGATGCCGACACCAAGGACTTGTTTGCCGCGCTTGCGCAAAGATTGCACCAGCGGCGTGAAGTCACGATCTCCCGTCATCAGGACATAGGTGCTGTACTGATGTCCATCGACGAGTGTGTCCATCGCATCAACCACAATTTGCATATCAGCCAGGTTCTTGCTGAAATTGTTGATGGGGACAGTTGATTGTGTCGTAAAGCCTGCCGATGTCAGATCTTTGAGCTGATCCCGGCTTTGTCGCCAATCACCATACGAGCGGCGCAGTACGATACGGCCGTTTGTGATTTTCTTGATGTGGTCTAATATTAAATTGATGTTGAAAGTTAAGTTTGCTTGCTTGGCGCCGATGACAAGATTGTCCAGGTCAAGGAAGACGGCTACATCATTGGTCATACATGTATTCCTGATGTTTAAAAAACCAGTTCAATAAAACGATTTCATCTGAGTCAACAAGGTAATTTTACTATTTTCAGGTGTAATCTCGCAAGCGACATTCTCGCCTTGTTTACCGTGATGTGTGGCAGATTCAAAGGTTCAATTTATGGGTCTTGGCATTGATTTTTACAAGTGCAAAATGGTTTCGTTTAGGAAATGTTTCTTGGGAAACATTTCCTGATAATCATAGCATTGATATTTACGTAAAGTATGTTACCATAATATCTATCCGTTATATGTCAACCTGAAGTAATTGATGGAGGTAGACAGATGAACCGCTATCTACGGGACAAAAAACCGTGGCAAGCTTTTAAAACATTTGCCATTTTGTTTTCATTTACAGTCAACCTGGTCTTGTTGATTGTGCTATTGGTGATCGCCCCCCTCGTCTTGCCCATTGTCAACGACATTGCCAAACCCATTGTTGGTGGATTGAATTCGAGCTTTGTCGATATGAATGAGGCGACGATTCGGCGCACCATTGATGTAAGCGACACGATTCCTGTGGTGCTAACCGTGCCATTGTCGACCACAACCTCGGTGGTTGTCGTGGAAGATGTGCCGTTGGTCAATGTGCCCGCAAAATTCACCTTGCCAAATGGTGGCGGCGAGATCAATGGGACAGTTACCCTCAACTTGCCCGTAGATTTGCAGTTGCCTGTGCAGTTGAGCTTGCAAGTGCCAATCAGTGAGACTTTGCCGGTGCAATTAGCGGTAGATGCTGTCATTCCGCTCGACGAAACAGAATTGGGCGTGCCCTTTAATCGTTTGCAAAGCATTTTCGCACCACTGGATGCCTTGCTGGGCCGCTTACCTGCCAATGGGCAGGAACTGTATGATCGCATTATAGGCCGCGTCAATCAGCCGGATACGCCAGAACCGGTTGAGGCTGCAACGGAATAACCCGGCAGCGGAGTCCAAACTCATGACCGATATGCCACCTGTCTGCGACTATGAAGGGTCGGATTATCGCACGCGCTTTTGGGAGGGACAGCAGCGTGGCTATGAAGATCAAGCTGAGCGCGTTGCCTTGCGTCGTTTATTGCCACCAAGTGGGCATACATTGATTGAAATCGGTGCTGGGTTTGGCCGTCTTGCTGATGAATATTTGGGCTATGAGACGGTTGTCCTTTTTGATTATTCGCGGTCGCTGTTACGAGAAGCACAAGCTGCTTTAGGTGATGATCCCCGTTTTTTGTATGTAGCTGGTAATTGGTACCAGATGCCGTTTGTGTCTGGCTTGTTTGATGCCATGGTGCAAATACGGACGCTGCACCACGCGGCTGATGTCCCCGCTTTATTTGCCCAACTTGCTCGAATTGCTCGCCCTGGTGGTCAATATGTGTTGGAGTTTGCCAATAAACAAAATTTGAAGGCTATGGTGCGCTATGGGCTGCGTCGGCAATCGTGGTCGCCTTTTACCCCCGAACCGGTTGAGTTTGTGGAACTTAATTTTGATTTCCATCCTCGTTGGATTCGCCAGCAGTTGCAGCAAGCGCGTTTTTCGCCTGGGCGAACATTGACCGTCTCGTATTTCCGGGTGGGTGCATTGAAGCGATTGCTGCCGACGGGCTTGTTGGTTGGTCTTGATAGCGTTGTGCAATACAGCAGTTGGCTAGGGCAGTTTAGCCCCAGTGTGTTTGTTCTCAATGCGCATCCGGTGACTGGGGAAACGGCAGTTTCCGGTCACTTTTTTGCTTGTCCGACCTGCCAGACACCTTTGCCTGACGCCGATAACGGCCGTTTAACCTGTCCCAATCCCGCTTGTGGTCACCAATGGCGTGTCGAAAACGGGTTGTACGATTTCAAAGAACCCATCTTGTAGCCACTTTGCGATTTGACATCTTTTAAGGGGAATTTGACGGCATCGTCAGATTCCCTTTTTTGTTGTCTCAACCCCGCGTGCAACTTTATGTCAATAGGACTAATGTCGGACGTGTGCCCTCTTCATGGAAGCGGGCTGTATCGTGTACACTTTGCCCTATGGCATGGATACATAAGCCATTATCATGTTCACCCACAATATCTATTTTCTCGTTTCGTTATATAATGTAACCGGTGGCAAATTGGTCATCGAGGGAGTGCCGTTATAGTAAACAATCAGCCATTAGTCACAGTATTAAGGAGTATTATTATGAGACCGCAGTCTGATTCTTATGTTAACTGGCACAGCCGGGGCTTTCGCCTGGTTGGCCTCTTTTTACTCGTTTTGTTTGTTGGAATTTTTTCTTCATCTGTCGCCGCTGATAGTGCCGCGACCACAGATGAATTTTTCTTTCTTGATGGGACGTTAGCTCCTGGAGGGAGCGTTAATCCGGTTTACCCGAATTTCACCGGCAACCGCGACTTTAATTTTGCCTTGACGATCACGGGCAGTGGCCCAGTAGCGTTCACCCTGCGCAATGCAAGCAACACCATTGTCTGGCAGGGCAATGTGCAGGCGGGCGAGACCTTGTGGGGCAGTGGCACGCTTACACTGGGCCAAAACCACATGACGCTGCTGAATACCGGGGCTGCTTCGGCCGGGTTTGAGCTGTATTTGTATGATTTACCGGCCGCGCCTTATGTGTGGAGTGGGGCGGCAGTTGGAATTGGTTTGAGCAGTGAAGCCCGTGTTCATTTCCCCAGCGATGGGCTGTATACGTTTAACCTTGGCGTTACATCTGGCAAATATCAATTTTTGCTGGACGATATGTATATCCAGAAAACGGCCGTTTCTCCTACCAGCGTCACCTACTTTGTCCCCGCCGGGACACATGATCTGAGTATCGTGCAAGACAGCACGGCGGGAGCCGCCTGGCAAGTCTCGATCTCGGACGTTGGCGCTTCCAATAACAGCTTGCCCTATGCCAAAGCAGGGGGCGGTCTGGCTGGCGATGATCCGCGCTTCGCGGAGGAATGGCTGCCGATTGCCCTTGGCGCGGCGACACAACTCAATCTGGAATTGAGCGTGACCGGAGCCGATGGGGATAATCTGGCGCTAGAAGTGCTGCCCGCCGGGCAAGCGCTGCATGTTCCCTTGCCTGATGTCTATGCCGGGGAGACAACCTGGTCAACCCTGGATTTGCCCGAAGGCATCAGCCTGATTCATTTGACGGCCGATGTCGCCAATGTGGGCACATTGGGATATGAGTTGACACTCTATGATGTTCCTCAGGTGGATTATACGTGGAGTGGTCAGAGTGATTTCCGCGGTTTGAACAGCCATGTACGCCTGGAATTCCCGACGGATGGGCTGTATCAATTTAATCTGGGGGTGGGAAACGGCCGTTACCAATTCCTGCTTGATGACAATTACATTCAGAAAACGGCCGAAACCAACACCAATGTCACCTACTTTGTCGCCACGGGCATTCATGATCTTTATGTGGTGCAAGATACGACCGCTGGCGCGGATTGGGATATTGCCATCAACTTCGTTTCGGCAACCAATAATACTTTGCCATATGCCAAGACCGGTGGTGATTTAGGCGGCACTGATAATGACTTCAATGAGGAATGGCTGCCCATTTCTTTGGGAACGGCGCAAACGGTGAACATGGTTTTGGACGCCGGTGGCGACGCCGCCGACGATTTGAGCGTCGAAGTGTATGGCGCTACCGGCACGGTGCAGACATTTGCTTTGAACACAGTCTACGGCACAGAAAAAGTGTGGACAAACTTTGCTCTGAGCGCCGGGATCAATCGCCTGCGGGTTGTTACCGCCGGTGGCAATGTCGATCCGATGACATATGACTTGACCGTCAGCGCGGTGCCAGGGAATGGAACGGCCGTTTGGGATGGTTTCTCGCTTGCTGCGGGCAACAACGCCAGCCTCATGGTCAATTTCCCCAGCACGGGCACCTATCGCTTCGCGCTTGATAACAACGACGGGTTTGCCAATCTGGTGCTAGATGACCACATGATTATCACCGCGCCACAAGGCGAATCGTTGGTAAGCACCAGCTATGACATTGAAGTCACCGCTGGCATGCACCAGATTTTCACCGTACAAGACCCAACTTTTGCTACCACCGATTGGTCAGCCAGCGTTACGCCTGTCAGCCCGGCCGAAAGCTTCTTTACGTTTGAAGGCACGCTAGACCCCGGTGAAAGCGTCACGCCTGAATATCCAACCAGCGGCGACCTGGACTTTAACTTTGAACTGGCTGTAACCAGTGGTGGCCCGGTCAATCTGGTTATCACGGATGGTGGCGGCTCGGTTGCCTGGAGTGGCGATGCCGCTCAAAATGAAGCGTTGTGGGGCACGAGTACACTCATGACGGGAACCAATGAATTGATGTTGACCAATAATGGGGCAACGGCCGTTGACGTTTCCCTGACGTTGTACTACATCCCCAGCACAACCTATAGCTGGGTGGGCATGGCTGATCCCGCCGGACTCAACAGCCACATTCGCCTCAACTTCCCCAATGACGGCTTGTATCAGTTTGACTTTGGCGTGAATGCTGGCGGCCTTTATCAATTCCAGGTTGACACAGATTACATTCAAAAGAGTGTTGATGCCGCTGGAAGCGTGACTTATTTCGTGACCGCAGGTGTACACGATTTGATTGTGGATCAGGAAACCGGCGGTGGCATGGTCAACTGGTCGCTGGACATCGCTGAAGTTGGCGCGGCACACGACACCTTGCCCTACAGCAAAGTTGGTGGGCCATTGGGCGGAGGCAGCGACTTTAACGAAGAGTGGCTGCCCCTGAATCTGAGCGGGGCCACCATGGTAAACGTTGCCATGACGTTGGCTGGCAATGCGGGCGACCTCTTCATGATGAGCGTCAATGGCTTTGAAGTGACGCTGCTGGGCGGCGAGACGTATTGGACGACGCTTGATTTGAGCGCCGGGACGACGTTGTTCCACTTGCAAGCGTTAGCCGGAAACAGTGCGCCGTTGGATTATGACCTGACGGTATACGCGCTGCCGGAACTGCCCTATGCCTGGGATGGGTTGTCCGCCTCGCTGCAAGGCGCGAATCGCAACAGCGCGATCCGCGTTGAATTCCCGAATGATGGCATGTACACCTTTGATCTGGGTGTGGATGGCGGGCGCTATCAATTCTTCTTGAATGAGGATTACATTCAGAAAACGGCCGAATCCGCAACCAATGTCACCTACTTTGTCCCCGCCGGTTTGCATGACTTGATGATTGTGCAAGACAGCAATGTTGGGGCTAATTGGGATGTGACGATCACGCAAACGGCCGTTTCTCCCGATGCGCTTCCTTACCACAAAATGGGTGGCAACCTGGGCGGCGTTGGCAATGATTTCAGCGAAGAATGGCTGCCCTTGTATATCGGTGCAGAGGCGGAGGCCAATCTCCAAATCTCTGTGACCGGCAGCATTTCCGATTCATTGCAACTCGTGGTGATCAATGCCGGAGACGACACCGTCATTCAGACACTTGATCCATTGTTTGGCGGCGAAACCGTCTGGGCGACATTCCAGATTCCAGAAGCTGGCGTGCGCCTGCACCTGATGGCCGACGGTGACAATGTCTCACCGCTGCAATACGACCTGACTGTCGTTCACCTGCCACAAATCACGGGATTGCTGGCTGACACCTATGCCTGGTCGGGTGTGTCTGCCGCCGATGGCTTGAATTCCACTCTGCGCATCGACACGCAAATCAGCGGCCTTTACCATGTGCAAGTGAGTATGCCGGATGTGGGCTTTATCACCTTGTTTGTTGATGAACTTGGGTTGGCGCCACAACAGCAGCTCTCCCCAACCGGCTTCTTCTATGAATTCGATCTGCCGCTAACGGCCGATTTGCACACCTTCCGCAGTGAACAGGACAACACGCCGGTTACGACCTGGACGATAACGACGACGTTGATGACGCCTGATGCGCCGCAGTTAACGGCCGTTGACCCTGTCTCGATTCCCAATGACACGCCAGCAACCATCACCTTGTCCGGGGCGAACCTGATGCCCGGCGCGGTTGTCACCATGGTTCATGGCGGCACGACCGTGACCTTGAGCAATGTGCAGGTGCTGTCGTCTAACGAGGCAACGGCCGTTATCCCGGCTGGTTTGGCCGCTGGTTTCTATGACATAACCTGGACGAACCCGGATGACCAATTTGCCACATTGAGCAATGCCATCCAGGTTTATCTACCCGCCGCAACTGTCTATTATCTTTATCTACCCATCGTGGAAAAGCCGTAAGCGCACGTTGCTGGCACACTGCCGTAAATGAGTAAAGGCGGGGATGTCGCGCCGAGGGCTTATTTAATAAACGCCCTTAGCCGACATCCCCGCTCTTTTTTTATGATTGGGGGCGAGGTGGCAGCCAGTAAAAATTGCCTACCCATTGGCCTAGAGCCGGTTGTACGTTGTAGAGCGTGGATTGATCGGTGGGCGCATAAAAAACACCGCTGCTTTGCCGAATTACCACACCGCTGCCATCCGGGTTCCAGGTAGCCGTTAAATCCCAACTCGTCGTTGTCGGCCATAGGGCGTTGACACGGTCAAGCTGGTCGCCAAACCCTTTGAGGATGTAGACGCCGTTCACGTCGAGAGAAGCAGGATTGTAGAGGAGAAATCCGAAACGGCCGTTTAGCAGATGAAACGGCGCAGCAATGCCACTGGGCGCAACCGGCAGCGTATCTGTTTCTTCCAGTGCCAACTGCCCTTGATCGGGATTTACGCGCCAGATTTCCAGCATGGGCACTTGCAATTGGTCCCCATTCACCTGGGGGCGCGAAACGAGCAGGCGGTCATCCTGCATCCAGGTGACATCGACCCAATGGGGGTCTGCATAGACAAAGCTGTTGGGCAGGGGCATGATCTGCCCGGTCGGTATGTCGAACACGACGCGATCCCCGCCTTCGATAGCACTACGCCACAGTAAGAGGAAACGGCCGTTGCTCGCCCAGGCAATTGGCGCATATACCGCGACATTCGGTTGATTCGCCAGCAGCACTTGCGGCTCTTTTGCCGTGATATTAAAAAGCTGCAACCCGACAGACCCGCTGCCCCAAACGACGTTTTGATTGTCAGGATGCCAGGCCAGATTGCCACAGGGGACGGCGCAAGACGCACTCAGTTTAACGCTCCCATTGCCTGTTTGTACCACGCGCACCTCATACGTGGCTGCGGCTGGTTCCGTGAGCGCGGTTTGCGCGACGAATGCCATATGCTGCCCGTCGCGGGAAAGCGTCAGGTCCCGCACGCCAAACGCGCCAGATACCAGCGTGCGGGTTTCGCGACTGTCCAGGTTTATGGAGAGGATGTCAAAGGTTTGCGGCAGCGTGTCGCTGACGGGTTCGGTATGGGTGACGCGGGCGGCAACGAGGAAACGGCCGTTTTCCGATACGGCAAAGCTGCTCACGTCACCGGTTAATAAGCTTTCCTGATATTCGCGTTCGCCGCTGCTTGCTCCCGGCAGCAGGGTGTCCACCTGTCCATTTTGCCGCCACAATTTCAATGAGCCATCGGCAATAAAGAGCAGTTCCCGGCTGATGCCCGGCAGCGGCAGTCCGCTGACTGTTTGCGTGGATGGGTCGGTTTCGGGTGGTGCCGCCGGTGTGCTGATGGGGGTGCTGGTCGGTTGGAGCGTGGGCGTGGCAACGGCCGTTTCCGTGCCCGTTTCGCCGCTGCTGTCGCCCGGCAGCGTCACCGTTGGGGCAGCATTGATGGGATCACTGGTGGGAAGCGGCTGTGTTGGCAGTGTGCCACCTTCGCCATCTGTGCCAACGGCCGTTGGCACGACCAATGTCACCGGGAATTCATCTGTTGTTTCGCCCGTACACGCAGCTGGCAGCAGTGCCAGCAAAAGAACAAGTAACCATTGCCATGTAAGTAATTTTTTCACAGTATGCCTCACAGATAACAAGAAAAATCCAACAATAACTACACAATAGCACCCGCACGCCTGCCTGACAAGCCTGCGTCAAATTGACGCGGGGGAAGCGATGGCAAATAGATGAAAAGAGTCGGATTTCGGTTTAAGATAAAGATGACGTAACGATTCAGCTTTTCTGGAAAGACCAGTCAGGTTTTCCTTGACCGGTCTACCTGAATAGATGCAAGCTGACGGTGATTGCAGTTGGTTTTTATGGACTATGTGCGCATTGTGTATGAGGTCTTAATCTTGTCTACGCAGCGTGCCGCACATCATAGTTAAGAAGTGAGGTTGTGATGTCAGAAAATTCAGTCAAATTTGAAACACGGGAAGCATTTTTGGAAGCAGTGCAGCAGCACCAAGATTTAACCGGGGCAGATGCCAGCGGCTTAGATTTATCCGGTGCGCGTCTGATTGGCCTCAAGTTGGTGGGTGCCAATTTGCACGACGTTAATTTACATAAGGCCATTGTCGCCGCGAGTGACATGCAAGGCGTTGATCTGTCTGGGGCAAATTTAAGCGATACGTTTATTGCCGGTGTCAATTTTGCTCAAGCAAATGTACGCCAGGCAAGCTTTGCCGGGGCAAAAATCATCGGCGTCAATTGGGAAGAGGCCGATTTCACCGGTGCAGATTTGCAGCAAGTGCGTATGCGTGCCAGCAATGTGGAGGGATCTGACTTTAGCGAAGCGTTGACGGAAGGTGCTGCCTCCTCTGCGGTGTCCTGGGATGAGGCAAAAACGCCGCCTGCGGCTTTGCCCGCCCCAATACGGAAATTCCCTGCCTGGCTGCCTGTTTTGCTGCTCCTGGGCGGATTGCTGATTTGGCGTCGCAAGCGGCAGCAGGCGGCGGAGGCGTAAATGACCACGTACAATCCTGTTACGGAGACGTTCTTAGCACAACTGCGTGACATTGTGGGCGTCGATGGCGTCAGTACGGCCGAATCTGAGCGCAATTTGCACGCGGCGGATATGTCCAGCCATCCGCCGCACCTCTGCGATGCGGTGGTGTGGCCGACTACAGGGGCGCAAGTGGCGGCGGTTTTGCGTCTGGCAAATGCGCACGGTGTGCCGGTGACGCCGTGGGGCGTTGGCTCATCGTTGGAAGGGAATCCCATTCCACTTTATGGGGGCATTTCTTTGTCAACGGAGCGAATGCAGGGGATTGTGGCTGTGCATGCCGATGATTTTCAGGTGACGGTGCAGCCGGGCATTGGTTACAAGGATTTGAACAAGAAGCTGGCTGCCTACGGCCTCTTTTTTCCGCCGGACCCTGGCGCCAATGCGACGATTGGGGGCATGTTGGCGAATAATGCGTCTGGGATTCGCACGGTGAAGTATGGGGCGTCGAAGGATAATGTGCTGCGTATGGAAGTGGCGCTGGCTGATGGCCGTCTCATTCATGTCGGGTCGCGCTCGATCAAGCAATCGTCGGGATATGATTTGCTGCATTTGTTTATTGGCAGCGAGGGTACGCTGGGGGTGATTACGGAGGCGACGTTGAAGCTGACGCCGATTCCCGCTTTGATGAGTGCGGTGGTGGCGTCGTTTGTGGATGTGGAAACGGCCGTTACCGCTGTTGTTGCCATCAAAGGGACGGGGTTAGACCTGGCGGCGCTCGATTTCATTGATGGCTCTACGGCCGCTATGCTGACGCAAGAGAATGGTGTGGACATCCCGGCACAGCCAACATTGTTGATGGAATTTCACGCCACCCATGCGGAAACCATTGAACTGGGATTGGAAATGGTGCGCGAGATTTGTGTGGAAATGGGCGCGACGCGCATTCAGGCCACGGCCGATCCCACCGAGCGGCAGCGAATCTGGCATGCTCGCCATCAAACCTACGAGACAAAACTGCGTCTTAACCCCGGCATTAGCTGGATGCCGATGGATGTGGCCGTGCCCATCACTGCTTATCCGGCGCTGGTTGTTTTTGCCGAGCAGGAAATGGCGGCAAAGGGGGTCTCTGGCTTTTTGATCGGCCATGCCGGGGATGGCAATATGCATTTTACGCTGGCTTATCAGGATAAAGAATCACATGAGCGGGCGAAAGAGGTGAATACGGCCGTTATTCGACGGGCTGTCGATTTAGGTGGCACGGCAACTGGCGAACATGGTGTGGGCATTGGCAAAGCGCCGCTGATGCCTTACGAACACGGCCTTGCACTAGACGTGATGCGCCAGATTAAGCAAACCCTTGACCCCAACAGCATCCTCAACCCCGGCAAGATTTTCCCAAAGCTGTGAGAAGCAGGGAAGAGGGAAGAGGGAAGAGAGAAAAGAGAAGAGTGATGGAGGGAGGATGGGCGTGTGCGTGCTCTCTTCCCTCCTCTCTCTTCATTCTTCTCTCCTCATCCTTCCCTCTTCTCCTACTGGGCTAATTCGCGCAGGCGGGGGTGATCGGTATAAAAGCCCTGGTACTGTGTGGGCAGCATGGCGGCAATCCGACACATAATTTCGTCGGTTTGTGTTTGCAGATATTGGTCACGATCTTGATGATCAAGCGGCGGCAAGGTAAAGGGTTCGCCTGCTTGCACAACAACTTTGGAGCGTTTCAGGTGGCGCAAATTTCTCTTGACGACCCGATCTTCTGTGCCGTACAGGGCGATGGGAACGATGGGAACGCCGGTTTTGGCGGCGAGAAATGCGGTGCCATGTTTGCCTTCGAGGAGTGTCTCTTGTGGGCTGCGCGTTCCCTCCGGGGCGATCACCAGAAATTGCCCCTGGCGCAATCGTTTGACAACAACACGCATGGTGTGGAAATCAGCATCGAAGCGGTTGAGCCAAAGGGCGTCGAGGTATTTGACAATAAAGCGCCATAAAGTGGATTTCTGGTATTTTTCGGCGATCATGAGGATGAGGTCGTCGCGGTTGATGAGGGTAAGGGTGAGGATGGCGTCCAGACGACCCAGGTGATTGGATGCGGCGATGTAGCTGCCATGCTTGGGTAGGTTTTCGATCCCAATTGCGGTTACGTCAGCGATTAAAAAGATAACAAATCTGGCCCCCAGGCGGATTAATTTCTTCATATAATCTCCTTCCAGATGTAATGGAATCCATTATACCGATCTTGAGAACTTGTTTGCCAGAGGATGAAATTTGTATGAGGAGATGGGAGAAACGGCCGTTATGATAGACAAGCCATACACCATTACCCGTACCTGCCCTGCCTGTCATGGGCGTAAAACAACGCTGTACCCCCATTGCGCCGTTTGTCAGCAGCCTGTCGTTGAGGATGATCCCTGGTGGAAGTACCCTGATTATCCGTTGCCTTGCGGCCACGAGGCGCTGTCGCTACGCATGGAGCAAGTGTGTGGGGGCTGTGAGGGAAACGGCCGTATCACCCAACACCTCTCCCCTGCCGAATGGCTGGCTTATCGTCGCCACCGTCGGCGGCGGCGTGCCTTTGTTGCCGTCCTTATCCTCATTCTCCTGGCCACGCTGGGTTATTTCATCCTGCGTGAACCCCATTATTTGTGCGGCACTGTGTGGTATGGGTTGGGAACGGCCGTTCTTTTGACAATTCACCGTTTCCCATTGACAATTGGTCATTAACATTTGTATCGGAAATTTTATGCGTGTAACGCTATAACTGAAAACAAAGTACAACTAGGTAAACCGCAGAACGTTTTCGGATAACCGACACGCCAAAATCTGCGGTTTCCTTCAAGGAATCGGCAAGGTTTCACGTGATTTGTTTCTGAAAATTTCTTGCCGATTACCTAGCAACACAATACAAAAATTCACATCATCACCCATAAATCCCACGGAGATTCCCATGGTTAATCGACTCGTTCTTGTCGCCGGTAACATCGGCGCCGGTAAAACCTCCCTTACTGAACGCCTGGGCGCACGCCTCGGCTGGCAAACCGCCTACGAATCCGTTGCCGACAATCCCTATCTGGCTGATTTCTATGCAGACATGAAGCAGTGGTCATTCCACTTGCAAATCTTTTTCCTCGGCCATCGTGCAGAGCAGCATCGCCTGCTTGCCACAACGCCCGGCTCAGCTATCGCCGACCGCAGCATTTACGAAGATGCCTACATTTTTGCCCGCGCCCTGCACCACATGGGGCAGATCAGCGAGCGCGATTTTCATGCCTACCGCCGCGTTTTTGACTTGATAGTGACACAACTCCCGCGACCCGATTTGCTGCTTTATCTCAAATGTCCTGTCAATGTGCTCATGGAACGCATTCATCAACGCGGCCGCGAAGCAGAATCAGGCATCAGTGCCGATTATCTGGCCTTACTCGAATCCTTTTATGATGAATGGTTACAGACCTTCGATCTCTGCCCTGTTTTAACCGTTCCCAGCCAAAACCTGGATTTTGTAAATAAACCACACCATCTGGACATCGTCGTCAGCCGTATACAGGACAAATTGGCTGGTAAAGAAGATGTCATTTTCCCCGATAATGGTGCATAAGAAAGCATGTACCACTAAAAAGTTTGCATATGCGTGAATTCAAACTAGAGAACGAATATCCATACAATCGTCGTGGCCCGGCACGCTGGATCATTTCCCATACCTTTCGCTATCCATTGCTGCCGTTGCTAACACTGTTAGCGGCCGTTATCAACAACTATGCCTACAGCTACGTGCAAGTCTTCATTGGACGCGCCTTTGACTTGATCAACCAGCTTGAGTGGCCCAATCATGATTTGTGGCTGCTGGCGTTGGGCACATTTGCCGCGGCCTCTACCCAAGGCGTGTTGGGCCTGGTGCGTAACTATGCCAACGAATATGCCGCGCAGCGCATTGAGCGTGATGCCCGCGATGAACTGTATGCCAGCCTGCTTGGGAAGAGCCAAACCTTTCATGGCAAGCAGCGCATTGGCGATGTGATGGCACGGGCTACCAATGATGTGCGCTCGCTCAACATTATGTTTAGTCCCGGCTTGATGCTCATTCTTGATGCATCGATGGGCGTGATTGCGCCCATCACATTGATTGCCGCCATGGAACCGCGCTTGTTGCTGGTGCCCGGATTATTCCTGATTACCTTGGTGATCACCGTTACCGACTACGCACGCCGCTTAAACCCGGTCAGCGATGCGCTGCGTGAGCAGTTTGGCGCGATGAATGCGGGCTTGGCGGAAGCGATTGCCGGGGTTGAAGTGGTGAAAGGGCATGCGCAGGAGGAGCAAGAACTGCGCAAGTTTGCCGACAACGCTGGCGTTTATCGCGATCACTTTGTTACGCAGGGTGAAATTCAGGCGCGTTACCTGCCCATGTTGATGTTTAGCATTGCCTGGGCGGGCGCATTTTTGCACGGCATGATTTTGTGGCGTGCCGGGGTGATTACGTTGGGGAATGTGGTCACGTTTGTCGGATTGGTAGGCGTGCTGCGTTTTCCTACGTTTGTCTCGATTTTTTCCTTTAACCTGGTGCAAATCGGTGTCGCCAGTGCGCGTCGCATTTTGGAGATGATCAACACGGAAACGGACTTGGATGAAAATAAGGGGGGCGTAGCGCAGCCTGTGCTTGGCGAAGTGGTTTTTGAGAATGTTTCTTTTGCTTACAACGGCACGGAAAATGGCGCGACGCCGGTGTTGAAGAATCTCAGTTTTACGGCTCAACCGGGCGAGACGGTGGCGATTGTGGGGCAGACGGGCAGTGGTAAGACGACGCTGACGCGGTTGATCAATCGCATTTTTGATACCAGTAACGGCCGTGTCCTCATCGACGGTATTGACGTGCGCGACTGGAACCTGGAATCCTTGCGCTCACAAATTTCGACAATTGAGCAGGATGTGTTCCTCTTTTCGCGCACGCTGGCAGAAAACATTGCCTTTGGGCAGGCAGCGGCGACCAGAGAAGAAATTGAAGCGGCCGCGCAAGAAGCGCAGGCACACGACTTTATCATGAGCTTCAAGGATGGCTATGAGACAGAAGTAGGTGAACGCGGTGTGATGCTCTCTGGCGGACAGCGACAGCGCATCGCCATTGCTCGCGCCTTTCTCACCAACCCGCGCATCTTGATTTTGGATGACAGCACCAGCGCCATAGACAGCGCCACTGAAGATAAAATTCAGCAGGCGATGCGCCGAATCAGTCAAGAGCGTACCACCTTTTTAATTACCCACCGCCTCAGCCAGATTCGTTGGGCGGATCGCATTTTAGTGTTAAAGCATGGTGAACTGGTTGATCAGGGCACGCATGAAGAATTGCTGGCACGCAGCCAGGATTATCAGCGCATTTTTGCGCGTTATGATGCATAAGGTCTGTCATGTGATGCACTCAAGGATGGGCATGGGCAGTTGCTCGTCTTTTTGCCTTGCGCTCGCTGTGGTACGTTATAAGCGATGAAGACCAACCTCCCGGAGGTTATTATCGGGATGCCTATCTCGTAGGCCGAACCTCCGGGAGGCTGTTTTCAGGAGAGACGATACCAACTGTCGTTGACCACCATGAATGAAAATCGTAGGTCGGATTGCTAATCCGACTATCGGATTAACAATCCGATTTACGAAGGAGAGAAGATGTTGACCAAACGCTATTTGTTTATATTTTTGGGATTGCTGCTGTTGGTTGGCCTGGCAGCTTGCGACGATGAAATGAATGAAAATCTGGCTTATGACGATGAATGTCTGAATGATCCGGATTGCGACCTCGTCTATGAAGATGATTTTTGCGATGAGTATGACGAGGATTGTGAAGAAGCTGGTTTTTGGGATGATACCTACTACGAAACGGCCGAAGATTGTTATGAGGATGAGGTCTATGATCCTGTCGATCAGCTTTGTTATGTAGAGTGGGAAGACGAGGAAGATTGCCCGGACGATGAATGCGGCGAGGTTTGGGGTGTGTTGGGAGATTTGCTTGGCAGTTCGTTTGCCGATGCGGATTTTGATGAGTTTGGTGAGAATGCCATCATCACTTACGATGTGCGCAATAATGAGTTGACGAATCCGCAGTTGGGCGAGGTAACGGCCGATCTCGAATCATTCCAGGCTGATGAAGCAAAGCATCGTGAAATTTGGGCGCGTTTTACCCAGTTGATCCCGGCTGCGCAGCGTGCGCAAATTGTGCAGTTCAGCATTTTCACCGATGGCCCGGAAGAGGTCATGGCGGCGGTGAACCCGGTAGCAGAGGGAGATTTGTCGCGTTGGGCGTTGGCGGTGGATATTCAAGATGCGGCTGACGACAAGGAGTTGACGTATTCGTTGATTCATGAGTTTGCGCATGTGTTGACGTTGAATAACAGACAGGTGGATACGGCCGTTTCCCCCTCTGCCTGTACCGATTACTTCCCCGGCGAAGGATGTGCCTTGTCCACCTCCTATATTGACGCTTTTCATGATCGCTTTTGGGTGCAGGTGTTTGATGAGATGGGCGTGAATGACGAGACCGAGCTGGACGAGTCAGACATGGAAGATTTTTACTATGATCATGAGGATTGGTTTGTCACCGATTATGCGGCAACCAATCCGGGCGAGGACATTGCCGAGAGTTTTACGGCATTTATCCTGCAACCAAAGCCGACGGAAGATACGCTGGCTGCCGAAAAGATTTTGTTTTTCTACGATTACCCGGAACTGGTGGCGTTGCGCAAAGACCTGGCAAGCCGCGCCTACTCTCGACTGCGGCGTAACTAAAAGCGGTTCATTGCTTAAATTCTAAAATGGCAAAAATAAGGGCGAGTCACCGACTCGCCCTTATCAATTGTCTACCCCGTCAGTTTCTAATCCGCCAAATATTTGTCAAACCAGCGCAAGATGTGATTGAGGCGGGCAATGCGCCGGTCGGTACGGCCGATTCGGCTCAACCCGTGCGATTCGTCGGGGAACAGCACCAACTCGGCGTCTACGCCCAGGCGGCGCAGCGCGACAAAGACTTGTTCGCCCTGTTCGCGCTGGCAGCGCAAATCTTGCTCGCTGTGGATGATGAGCGTTGGCGTTTTGGCGTTGCCGATGTATTTCATGGGCGACATATCCCAATAGTTGTCGAGCGCCTCCCACGGTGGCACTTCGGCTCCGGTCAAATATTCCGTGCCCCAGTTGAGATCGCTGGAACCGTAAAAGCTGACGACATTGGTGACGGCACGCTGTGCCACGGCCGCTTTGAAGCGGTCTGTTTTGCCGATGATCAGCGCGGTCATGTAGCCACCATAGCTGCCGCCGGTGACGCCCATACGCGCGGGGTCAATATACGGCCGTTGCGCCACAAAATCAGTCCAGGCCATCACGTCATCATAATCAACCGTACCCCAACGGCCGTAAATGGCTCCGGCGTGCGCTTCCCCATACCCTTGCCCGCCGCGCGGATTGCTCCAATAAACGACATACCCTTGCGCGGCCAGGTAGTACAGTTCGTGCATGAAGAGACGGCCGTATTGTGTTTGCGGCCCGCCGTGAATTTCCAAAATGGACGGATACTTTTGTGCCGGGTCAAAGCCGGGAGGCGTCAAAATCCAACCGTGCAAATCATAGCCATCAGCCGCCGGGAAATGAACCTCTTCCACCTGGCCCAGGTCTAATTCGGCGAGCAAATCGGTGTTGAAATGGGTGAGCGGGGTGGTTGTGTCGCTGGCAAAATCGTGCAGCCAGATTTCGCCAGGATTGGTGGGATTGCCACCCCAATAAGCAACTTTGCGGCCATCGGCGCTGAGGCTGAATTCGCCAACGACATTGGGGCCATTAGGGGCAACGGCCGTTGCCGTCACCTTCTCGTCTAGCTGCACCTGGAGCAATGGCTGGTCGCCGCGCACTGTCGCTATCGCATACAGGGAACGGCCGTCTGGCCCCCACTGCGGCCGGCTCATTCCGGGGCCGCCGCCAATGTCGCCATTCGTCACACTGCTAAAGTGGATGTCCTGCTCACCGGTAACATTTTGCCCATCACCGCCAGTCACCGAGACGACAAAAATGTCGGCGTTTTGATACCATTTCCCTGTTTGTTTGCGTCCCAGGTAAGAGATGCGCTGCCCATCCGGGGAAAAGGCGGGGGCGAATTTACGGCCGTATGGCGCATCAATTTGCTGCATGTCGCCGCCTTCTGCCGGGATAAGGTACAGTTCGGTGGCGTCGTGCTCAAAATCGGAGCGTTCGTGCCGATTGGAGGCGAAAAGGATGTGCTGTCCATCCGGTGCCCAAGAAGGTTCCGTCTCGTGATGCTCGCCGCTGGTAAGTTGTGTCGCTGCCCCGCTGACTGCATCCACTGTCCAGATGTGCCATTTTTCCTGCGGTGTGTAGCCCGCGCCATCCATGCGATAATCAACACGCGTGATGGGACGATCAACAATGCCCAACTTTTTCTTTTGCTCGTCTTTTTCCCGTTCCACGTCGGCGGCGTCTTTGCTGCGCAGCTGGCAGACGAGCCGCGTCCCATCGGGCGACCAGGCGAAACTGGCAATGGCACCGCTCAATTCGGTTAACGGCCGTGCCTCGCCGCCATGCAGCGGAATGAGAAAAATTTGCGCCTGTTTTTCATCTTGCCGGTTAGAGAGAAAAGCGATTTGCAAGCCATCGGGTGACCAGCGTGGCTGCGTGTCTGCCTGTTTGCCATAGGTGAATTGGCGTGCTGGCTGGCGGCCATCGCTGGGAACCAACCAGAGGTTGGTGTACTTTTTCTCTGTTTTGCTGTCTACCCATTGCACACAAAAAATGACGTGCTGCCCATCCGGGGAGATGCGCGGGGCAGAGACGGTCTTGAATTGGTATAAATCTTCGGCCGTAAGGTGCCGTTTTTCCTGGCTCATGATGCCTCCTACAAGGGTGAACGATGTTGGTACATGGTCATTAACCTTTACCCGGTTCACCCTGGCGAAATTAGATGATTATATAATGATCATAACGCGTCTTCATCTGGGAGGCGAATGAAAAATGCGCAAAAGAGTTGTCTTGATGCGTGCTCTTGCGTCACAATTACGCCTGTAATTTTTTGGGAGGCGATTTTATGAAAATTTTGACACGTCTATTCATCTTTCTGTTGTTGGTAGGGGGCATGGCTGCTTGCCAAAATACGCCCGATGCGTCGCTGAGCACGCCCTCGCCTGCGGCCGATGGGCAGGCGAAAAATTATCCCCTTTTTAAGAGCAGTCTGGTGGGGCAGGTGCAAGATGGCGTTTTGTCTGTGCAGGATGGGGCGGACAGCCCACGTGTGTTGATTGATGATAGACAAGTGACGGATATGGGCTGGTTTTTGGAAGGGGAGCAGGTGGCGTATACGGCCGTTACCGCCAACAACTATCAATTAGGCATTGTCGATGTGGCGACGGGAGAACAAACGCTGCTGCAAACGTTTACAGAGCCAGTACGCGCACCCCATCCATCGCGAGACGGCCGTTACCTCTCCATCCTGGTGGGCACAGGCGAAACGCACGATTGTGTCGTCGATCTCCGCCTGCTCATTTTGGTGCTGGACGAGGAACAACAAATTGCTGACACCTACACGATTACCGACTTTGCGGGCATTCCGGCCGACGCCGCCACAACACTCTATCCGGTGACAGACGGTTATTGGATCTATGACACCATCCTCTCGGTTTCGCTGCAACCCATGTGCGAGGAAAATGGCGCTATCGCCAGCGGCTATGCCTTGAATGCCGATTTGCAGCAAGCGACGCCCCTTCGCGACGAGCCATAGCGCCTAACCGTCGCGCCTGTTTGCCTGCTCAAAACAAAAACGGCCCATATTGGGCCGTCACTGACAGGGTGGAAAAATAGGGGAATACGATTGTGCGAACGCGATAATTATTCTTCAGAAGTGAAGACGACGCTGTTGTCGCTGCCATGTGCATTGGCCCAATAAGCGTCTGCCGCTTCGTCGTTGGCCCAGATTTCATTGTCCACCAGGTAACGGAATTGGAACTTGCTATCTTTGGGCATACGTGCTTTTGCTTTGAACACGCTGTCTTTCCCTTTTTTCATGATGATGGGTTCCCAATTGTTGAATTCACCTACCAATTGGACATCGTTGGCTTCTTCAGCCAGAAAAGCGAAAGCTACTTCACATTCATCTTTTGTTTTAAAAAACTTTTTCGTTAACATGCTAGTCTCCTCATGAATAAAGCCACTCTGGAAGTGGAGTGGCTTTGATGTCAAACGATATAAAATACTACCAAAACAGCGCGAAATTATAGTTAAGGTAAGGTCTCTGTCAAATTTCGACCTGTTTTCTCCTGATTTTGCTGGCTAACATGAGTAGAAGATGAAATCGCGGGCCGGAAACGGCCGTCTTGACCAAATTTCTCAAGCCTGTTAATCTCTGCACAAGATGAAGTGTTTCCGTTTCCAATTCGTTGTAATCTACTTGTTTATAGGCTTTCTGGTGGGATGTGGCGCTGACACGCCCGTGCCGACGCCGACGGTTGCGGTGACGGCAACGGTTGTTGCTGAGGCAACCGTCGCTGCTGAGGCAACGGCCGTTCCCACCCCCAGCGCCACACGCACCATCACCATTCTCTACACCAACGACGAACACGGTTGGCTAGAAGGCACAGAGTCAGATGCCGGTGCCGCCAACCTGATGGGCTTGCTGCGCGAACGCGAAGGTTACGCGCCGGGCAGCGACGTTTTGCTCGTCAGCGGCGGCGATATGTGGACAGGCCCCGCCATCTCCACCTGGTTCGATGGCGAAAGCATGGCCGAAGTGATGAACGCGATGGGCTATGTTGCCGCCGCCGTGGGCAATCACGAGTTCGATTTTGGCCTGGAAATGCTGCAAGTGCGTGCCCTGCAATCTGAATTCCCCTTGCTCAGCGCCAACATGCACGCCCTTGGCGATACGTCGTTGGCCGACCTGGGCATTGAACCGTACACCCTGGTCGAGCTAGATGGCCTGACCGTCGGCATCATTGGCCTGACAACGACGAGTACACCCTACACAACGAACCCGGTTAATGTCGCCACTTTCGAGTTTGGCGATTATGAAACGGCGTTGCGCGAGGTCGTTCCAGAAGTGCAAGCGGCCGGTGCCGATTTGATTCTTGTGGCGGCACATGCCTGCCGCGACGAAATCACCGCCCTGGCACGCCGCGTGAGCGATTTAGGCATTGATTTGATTGGCGGCGGCCATTGCAATGAACTGTTTGCCGATACGATCAATGGAATTGTCGTCATGGAAGGCGGCGCTCATTTGCAGAGCTATGCCCGCGCTGTTTTTGCGGTAGATGCGGCGGGCGCGGTGACGGCGACGGATTATGGCACTGTGTCTAATCAGGGCGGTGCGCCGGATGCGGACATTGCCGACATTGTGGCGCGTTGGCAGGAAATGGCCGCTGCCGAACTGAATGTTGTCATTGCTTATGCGGATACGGCCGTTGCCCGGCGCAGCCCCGCCATGCAAGCCCTCATCACCGAATCCTGGTTGTGGGCTTACCCCACCGCCGATGTCGCCATCACCAACATGGGCGGGATGCGCGATGCGCTGCCCGCTGGCGACATCACGCTGGGCGCTGTCATTGGCGTGATGCCTTTCAATAACGTGCTGGTAGACCTGACCCTGACGGGTGCGCAGCTAGAGCGCGTCTTAACCATTGCCCAAGATGATGCGATTGGCGGCGTCAGTCGGCAGGGTGGGAGTTGGGTGCTCCATAAAACGGGAGCCGCCTTAGACCCCAACGGCACTTATCACCTGCTGGTGAATGATTTTATGTATGCTGGCGGTGATAATTATGCTTTGTTGGCGAACCTGGATCCCCAGGCATACAACACGGCGATTGACTGGCGGCAGCCGGTGATTGATTGGCTGCTGGCGCAGGCATCGTCACAGCAGCAGCCGGTTGATGCGGCCATTGCTGCCTTGTTGGGGAATTGAGACAAGAGTTCTGTGTTGAGAAACCTGGTTTCTTAGAGAAACGCAATACAAGTTGTTGACAAGGAGAGTTCAGGATGAGTGAGATGCAAGAGGTTCCTGCTCAGGAAACGGATACGCGGGGCGAGTTTTTGAAGTTTGGGGCGATGGCGCTGCTTTTGTTGGGAACGGTGTTGGTTATTTGGCTGTTACGGCCGTTTATCTTTAACGTCATTGTTCCGGCGGTCATGGGCGAGGGCCAACCGACAGCTCCCATGCCCTTGGAGGCTGAAAACCAACTGCCACTGAAGGAGCCACCGGCGGTGGATATTGAAGAAACGTCCCCGGCCGCAGCGGAAGGGGAATCGGAGATCTTTATTCCGGCGATGCCGATTGAAGGGGAAGAGGGTGGCGAGACGACAACCGCCCCGGAGGCAGAGGTGGAAGCAAGTGGGGTGAGTGAGGAAACGGCCGTTATCCAACACACAGTCCAACCCGGCGAAAACCTGACCACCATTGCTCAGCAATACGGCGTGACCGTAGATGACATCATTGCCACCAATGCCCTCACCGATCCGAACCACATTACCGCAGGCACCGTGCTGCAAATCCCATCAAAATAAAAGCGAGGCATTTTGCCTCGCTTTTTTTACCCACTGCGGTTGCTGCGCCGCCGTTTGGGCTTAATGCCGCCACGATAGCTGGGAACTTCCAACAAGAAAAATGTGCAGCGGCTGCCATCTAGCATACGCGTTGCCAGACGCGGGTCAATTTCGTCAATCGGCGTTGCTGTTGTGATGACGGTCGGCAGATGTGCATTGTAGCGATAATTAAAGAGCTGATACAGCTTTTCGCGTGCCCAGGCCGTTGCACTTTCTGTTCCCAAATCGTCTAGCACCAGCAGCGGTGCTGTTTTTACCTCGTCAAAGCGTTTGTCCAGGCGCAAACCACTATTGGGATTAAACGTTGCCCGCAAATGATCCAGTAAATCGGGAACCATGATAAACAGCACCGGTTCCCCCTGATTGCTGACATAATTGGCAATGGCTGCCGCCAAATGGGTTTTGCCGTTGCCATAGCCCATACTGTTGAAGACAAGCCAATCTTGCGGATGTTGCGCAAATTCTTGTGCCGTTTCCAATGCGCGGCGCAAGTTGTCAGCCTGCGCACGGGGCAATTCGCCCTGGCGCAGATCAAACGTCTCAAACGTTTTGTCTCGATGCAAGTTCAGCGAAGATAGGTCAGACTGTTCCTGATCCACACCGGCGCGGCGAAAATCAGGTGCTGCAATGTGAATGATTTGCACCAATGAGGGATCAACCATACGCGATTGAATACGAATCTCGATGGATTCTAATTCCTGATTGGTTGTAATGATGGTGGCGAGGCGGGCGTTATAGCGATAGTTGAAAATCTGATACAGTTTTTCTTGTGCCCACGGGGTGGCGCTCTCTGTGCCCAAATCATCCAACACCAGCAGCGGCGCATTGCGCACCTGATCAAAGCGTTGGTCGTAGGTGGTCGCTGAATTGGGGGCGAACGCGGCGCGTAAATGGTCGAGTAAATCGGGAACGCTGACAAACTAAAACGGAGTGACCCATTTCCAGGCGATGATTGGCAATGGACGCCGCCAGATGTGTCTTGCCGCAGCCATACCCGCCCTTTAAAACAAGCCATCCGGTTGGCTCTTTGGCGTAGCTGCGTGCCATGTCGTAGGCCATTTTCAGATTGCGCTGTTTGGCCTGGGTTAAGCCGTGCCCTTCAGCGAGAAATGTTTCAAATGTGCAGTTTTGCAATGCGCCAAGCTGGCTGAGTTGCAGCAATGTGTCCATGCGCTGCATTTCGCGTTCCATTGCGCGGCAAGAGCAGGGCATGGCCCGCCCAAACCGGGGATCGATGGGCGGCACATCGGGGATGATGTAGCCCAGGCCGCCGCAGTGCGGGCAATCTGCTTTGCCCAGCCCGCCATTGTTTTCGTTGACGTTAGCGCTTGATGATGTCACGGTATTCGTCGGGGATGGGTTTGCGTAACTCTTTTTGAGAATCTCGGTGACTGATTCCATCTTGTTTTCCTTCTTGCCGCCACCGTTCCAGGATAGCGAGGACATAGCGCCATTTGCGTACGTTGTTGGCGACAGCGCTTTGGATTGCTTCTTCGATCCAGCGCAGGGGGTAGGTTTGTTCGGCATCGCGCAGTTCGTCGGCGATGATGGGTGTGAGCGGGCCTATGTTTTGTTCGTAGAGGATGAAGATATTCGGCCGTTCCACAAGTAAAGAGATGGGCTGCTCTTCGTCTGGGTTTGGTCGCCATTCGCCGCGTGTGATGCCCTCTACGGCGGCACGCCCTTTTTCTGTGTTGAGAAAGTAGAGGTCCATTTTGCCATCGGCGCTTTCTACATTGACGTGGAGAAAGGTGCCGCGTGCAACAGCGCGTTCGATGCCATCGAGTAAGGCGTCGGTTGCCATTTTTAGTGTTGGTCCCAACCCTTTCACAAATTCGGTGTCATTGAGGAAGTCGGTCAGGCGTAAATAGCGTACCTGTCCTTCTTTTTGTGTCAGTGCCCAGAATGCATAAAGCGTTACCTTCAGCTCGCCCAGGTTGTCGATGTGTGGCAGCAGGTCGCTGAAGAATAGATTGGGAATGGATGTGAGACGGAGTTTGCCGTCTGGAAAGCCGGGAAAGCCTTTCATAGTTGCAAATGGCGGATTACAAACTAATCTCCTGGCGTTGTAGATTACGGAAGGTGGCAAGTTGGTTGTGCCAATAGAGATCGATGGTGCCAGTAGGGCCGTTGCGATGTTTGGCAATGACGATTTCGGCGATGTTGGGGCGTTCGGTGGTGTCTGGGTTGTAATATTCGTCGCGGTAGATGAACATGACGATGTCGGCGTCTTGTTCGATGGAGCCGGAGTCGCGCAGGTCGGAGAGTAACGGCCGTTTATCTTGACGCTGCTCCACGGCACGACTTAACTGCGCGGCTGAAACCACCGGCACATTCAATTCGCGGGCCAACCCCTTTAGCGCCCGCGAGATTTCACTGATTTCTTGCACGCGGTTGTTGCTGGAACGCTCTGTTTGCATAAGCTGGAGATAATCAATCATGATCAAATCCAGGCCATGTTCGGCGTAAAGGCGGCGACATTTGGTGCGCAGTTGGTTGGGTGTGATCGATGGCGTGTCGTCAATAAAAATGCGTGTTTCAGAGAGACGGCCGATTGCTTCCATGAAGATCGGCCATTCATGCTCTTGTAAATCACCACGGCGCAGGCGTTGTGAATCAATGCGCGTCTCTGCGGCGAGCATACGCTGCACCAACTGCTCGCCGGACATTTCCAGGTTAAACAGGGCAACCCGTTTGCCATAACGGCGTGCGGCGGTGAGAGCCATTGCATTTTGGAGCGAGGTTTTACCCATACCTGGGCGTGCGGCGATAATGATCAGGTCAGATTTATTGAGGCCGCCGAGCAACCGATCCAGGTCAACAAAGCCAGTCGGCACGCCAATGACATCGTCGCCACGAGCGTTGAGTTCTTGAATGCGCTCCAGGTATTCGCTGGCAATTTGCCGGATGGGAACCAGGTCGCGCGTTGTGCGCTCTTCACTGATGCTGAACAGGGTTTGTTCGGCGCGATCAATGACGACGTTGATGTTTTCGGCTTCGTTATAGGCGAGATTGGCGATTTCGCTGGCCGCTTTGATCATTTGGCGGCGCACGGCAGCGGCTTCTACGACACGGCCGTAACTTTCCGCATTGATCGAGGTGGGCACAGCGTTAATGAGGCCAATGATGTAGGCTTCGCCCCCGATTTCTTCCAGCCGCTCTTGTCGCCGCAGCTCTTCGGTAAGCGTAATCAAATCTAGCGGTTCACGGCGTTCGTTTAAGCTGATAATCGCTTCGTAAATCCACTGGTTTTTGACATGATAGAAGGATGTCGCCCGCAAAAAGGTGGAAACGTCAAATATGGCGTCTGGGTCAATTAGCAATGAACCCAGCACAGCCTCTTCGGCTTCTAAGCTATGGGGAGGTAGGCGTTCAATCTCGCTCATACATAAAACGCAAAACGTGAAACGCATATTTGGCTGCGTTTCACGTTTACAACTGAATTTACAGGGGAGAATTTAGCTCCCACACTCTCATCCGTTATGATTCTTCGTCGAAGTCATCGAAGTCCAGCGAATCCAGGAAATCAATGAAAGCATCCGCTTCTTCTGGTTCAGGAGAGGGTGCAGCTTCGGCGCTCTCTTCTCCTTGCTCCTGAATATCGGCTTCAGGTAGGATGCTGACTTCTTCCATCACAGCTTCGGCAATAAAGATCGGCACTTTGACGCGCACAGCCAGGGCGATGGCGTCTGAGGGGCGGCAGTCAATGTCCAGGTCTTTGCCATTGGCATCAATGTAAAGGCGGGCGTGGAAGATGCCGTCGTTTAGCTCTTTGACCAAAACGTGGGAGACACGCCCACCCATTTCGCCAATGACGTTTTTCAGCAGGTCGTGGGTGACTGGCCGGGCGACTTTCACATCTTGCAATTCAATGGTAATGGCATCAGCTTCACAAGGCCCAATCCAGATGGGAACCTGACGATCCCCGTCAATTTCTTTAAGCATCACAATGCGATGTTGGGTGACAAGGCTAATGCGAATGCTGTCAATTTCAACTTCTATCATGTTTTATCCCCTGAATCGTGGATTTACCAGTTGAAATCCTGAGATCGATCAAATAAGTGTTAGTGGCATTTTAGCATAAAAGTGGAAATGCTTCATCTTGCGCGTTAATTGAGGCAAGGTAATTGCCAAGTTATTCATGAGAACCTATCACAGGTTGTCCACTTCCCTGTTAACTGGAGAGAATGATCCATTCTTGCCCGCGCAGCAGCAGGTTGAGTTTGATGAGATTGTTGTTGCGGGTGGATGTGACCAGGACAACGGCCGTTTCCCCATTCAAGGTGATTTGCTGAGGGGTAAAGCCTGTTTTTATCATTTTGAGGACGATGTCATGGTAGCTAACGGCCAATGGGTCAACGAAACGGCCGTTTTGTTCAAGCACCCGTTCCACACTGTCAAGTAAAACATTGGCGCGTTCGTAATCGCCATCACGGAGGGCGGTGTCAACGCTCAATAACATCGTTTCCAGTGTGATGTTAAGCTCTGTTTGCGGGTGGCGCGTGAGGTCGGCGGGATTGCCCAACTCTTGCACATCATCGGGATAGGGCAGCCAGGCGGTGAGGAAGTGCGCCGTGGGGTCATAGGCAAGCTGGTAGTCGCGCATGACGTCGTAGTAGCGGACGGTGGTTTGCAGATCGAGAACGGCCGTTTCCATTACCGGCTGCTCATTTAAATAAGTGAGCCATTCCTGCTCCATCGCCGCCAACGTTTGCCCATAGTAAATTTGCAAATTTACATCAACCGCTTCCGCCAACGTTGGCGCATCATCGGCGGTTACATCCATGTAAAACGCCTTAAACAACTGCCAGCCATTGCGCTGCACCAGATAATCAATAAAACTGGCCGCTTCCAGATAGCCGGTTTCGTGCTGTGCCAGGTAAAAGTCGTTGATTAATTGTGCCAGTGGCAAATATTCGCCCATTTGCAAAAGGGCAACGGCGCGTTCGTTCACATTTTCCGGTTTGTAATGCCCACCCGTCACCCAAACGGCCAGCCCTTCGGCAAAGAAGATGATGCGCTGCGGCGCGAACTGCCGGTCTAGCAAATGCACCATCTCATGAGTCAACACTTGCCGCAAGCCGCGCCCGTTGTATTGGCGATCCAGATAGGAGATGACGATTGACGAGGAAGCGTAGCCACCTTGACCAATGACACGGTCGATGAAGTAAATGTCGTATTTACGGTTGATGGTTGCGCCAAGGGCGTCGCTGGCTTGTTGTGCGGCTGCTTCCACAGTAAGCAGCAAGTCAGGCAGGTCGCGATAAGCGGCCGTGCCCGTGACGGCATGTACCAGACAGCAGCTGGTTTCGGCGGCGATCCAGGTTGCGTTTTGTTCCTGGTCAGGCAAGTCTGTCTGGTCAAGGATGGTAATGGGGAAGGAGACGGTGTTGTTGTCTGGATTCTCATCACCAATTTGCAGGTGATCGTCATTGTCCAGGATGACGGTGACTTGCTGGGTGCCGACAACGCCTGTGGTGTCCCAAACCCATTGCAAGATGCCGGTTGCCTGCCCTGCCAGATTACGCCCTGACAAAACGCTGCTGGCAATGGTTGTGTCGTTGACGATAATGTGAACCGTTACATTTTCTGGCGTAATTGTGTCAGGTACATAGGGCAGCACCTGGAACGTGACCAGGTCGCCGCTGTAAATGTTGGGGATGGGGTAAAGATTGACATCTGATACTTCCAGGGAGAGGTCTGGAGGAATGGGGGTGGCTGTGGGCGCGATGGTTGCTGTCGCTGTTGGCGTGGGCGTATTGGTTTGTGTGCCCGCCGGCGTGGTGGAAGCCAATGGTCCTTTTGTGGGGAGATCGGCAAAGGAAACGGCCGTTTCCTGTCCACCATACGTGCGCGAATCAGTGATGGTGCAACCCGCCACAGTGACTAAAACAAAAACTATTAATACAACCTGTCGAATGATTTTGCCCATACTTACAACAAACCAACAACCGTTACAGCAGATAGTGCTTTTTACAAAATGCCAAATTTATTCTACAACGCTCGCTGTTATCGTTACAAGCTTTCTTATGAATCGTAAAAAATAGAGAAATAACACCCCGCAAAAGTTCAGCTTGTATTCCACAACCACGATAAAGTGTGGTGGCAATTTTCCTATATGTACATCGTTATTTGTGCTGGCTTGTATACTGGCGACGCGTCTGGCACTTGTTCGTCTTACGGTTTGCTTTTGTTGCGCAGCCCTGAATGGCTAAACAACTCACAAAACGAGGCTCCCACAAAAACTGCCCACAAGAAGGGTTATGTTAAGTGTAATGTTGCTGTTCACGTACCAGGTCTAGCATGTCGCCCAGCACACCTGCGGCTGTCATTTCTACGCCAGCCCCTTTACCGCCAATCAAGAGTGGTTCGTCATTGTACAGCCCGGTGCGGAAACTGATGTATTTCATGTTTGCCAGCGAGCTGCCTGCCGGGAGTTCTTGCAGATTAACAGAGCCGTTATCGGCCGTGACCCTGGCGACGTAACGCAGAACCTGCCCTTTTTCCCGCGCGGCGCTGATTCTGGCGGCCATTGCCGTATCCAACTGCGGCGTGGCAGCCATGAAATCGGCGACAGACACCTCGGCTAATGAAGCCGGGTAGAGCGATTCCACCTGTAAATCAGCCGCTTCTAACGGCCAGCCAGCCATTCGCCCTAAAATCAAGATTTTGCGCATGACATCTTGCCCGCCTAAATCGTCGCGCGGGTCTGGTTCGGTATAGCCGTGCGCTTTGGCGGCGGCAATCGCCTGGGAGAAGGTATCATCTTTGTCCAGCCGCCCGCACATGAAACCAAGGGAGCCGCTCAACTGGCCGGTAATTTCATGGATGGTGTCGTTGACATCAAGCAAGTAGCGCAGGGTAGCGATGACAGGCTGGCCTCCGCCTACGGTGGATTCGTGGCGCAAGCGTGGATGGTCGAAATACCGTTTGGCGGCAATCCATGGGCCTGCCAGGGGCTTTTTGTTGGCGAGAACGACGCTGTATTGCAAGTCCAGGGCACGGTCGATGACCGGTTCCATACCAGCGGCTGCTGTGACGTCAACGATGGTGACATTTTCTAAGCTGGCGGCAACGGCCGTTTCCAGAATATCCATATCCGTAGGCCGTTCTTCCGGGACGGAATTGACCGGCCGGCCAGCTCGTTTGTCTTGAATCAGTGTCAACAGCTGCTCATCCGTTAGCCCGTTGGCCGACCAGAGGCAGCTTTGGCTGTCGGCAACAGCAATGATGTCGAAGTGGCATTGGTTGCGTGTCAGGGCCTGGGTACGGCCGTGTACGATCTGTTTCATAAGCGCCTGGCCTACCCCGCCCGCGCCAAAAATAATAACGGGAACCCGTTTCATAGTTCACCTCTTCAGCTACTTCATTTGGGCTTGATTGTAATCTGGATTTGCAGCTTCCCCAAAAAAGACAAAGACCCTGTGTTTAACAGGGTCTTCGCTTGCACCGTAGCACTAACTCATTTTCGGAGGCAGTGCTACGGTGCGATTACTAGAGTAACTACTCATAAACACCACCTCCTCATCTTAAAGATAGCCGTGCAGCTGGGCTGCGGATAAATGAAGAATGAGGGCATTATGGCACACCCACCCGGCAAAGTCAATGAGCATTAATATTCCTCGCCAGTTTGTCCAGATCATGGTACAGATTACAGAATGCGAATTGCAATGATTGGGCCATTTGGCTTTCACCCCAATAAAACGATGCACAGCCGGGCACTGGGACTGGCACGGCCGTTTATTCAACGTGGGCACCAGGTCATCCTCATCATGCCGCCCTGGCAAACACCTGATGAAGCAGACCGGCGCTGGCAAGAAGATGGCGTCGAAGTCTGCTACGTGCCTTTGCGTGGTGGCCTTCCTGGGATCACAGCAGCCATGTTGCGTGTTTTGCGCGACTGGCGTCCAGACGTTGTGCATTGTTTTAAGCCCAAAGCGTACAGCGGTTTGGTGGCCTGGTGGTTGTGGCAGTTCCAACGCACACGTTTGCCACTTGTCGTTGACAGCGACGATTGGGAAGGGTGGGGCGGTTGGAACAATCTGGCACCATATTCGCCCGTGCAAAAGTGGTTTTTTGCCTGGCAAGAGCAGTGGGGGCTGCGCCACAACCATGCGCTCACTGTTGCCAGCCGTGCGCTGCAAAGCATTGCCTGGAGCCTGGGCGTGGCGCGAGAGCAAGTGGTCTATCTGCCCAATGGCAGCGGTATCGAAGTCGATGCCGCACACCATGAACAGCCAGTAGCAGAATTGAAGCAGAAATTGGGGGTGGCAGGACGCCCTGTGCTGCTTTTGTACAGCCGCTTATTTGAGTTTGCGACGGAGCGTTTGGTGACGGTTTTGCGTGCGGTGAAAACGGCCGTTCCCGATCTCGCCATTCTTGCTGTGGGCACCGGGTTGTATGAACAGGATGCGGCTGCATTGCGCACGCAATTGCAAGAAGCTGATTTGCTCGATCATGTGGTTGATGTTGGCTGGGTGGAAACGGCCGTTTTGCCTGCCATTCTCCGTGCCGCTGACATTGGCCTTTACCTCATGGAAGACACCTTGCTCAATCGCACCAAATGCCCGGTGAAATTGGCCGACATGGTCGCCCTGGGTATTCCCGTTGTGGCGGAAGCGGTGGGGCAGGTGAGCGAGTACGTGCAGCACCAGCAGACCGGCTTGCTTGTGCCATCTGGCGATGCGGCGGGCATGGCACAAGCCATTGTGCAGCTGCTGCAACATCCCGTTGAACGGGAGCGGTTGGCAGTCAATGCGCGTGCGCATTACACGGCCCATTTCGCCTGGGAAAAATTGGCCGCACAGCTAGAAGCCGTTTATGTCAACGTGCAGCGATGAACATGACCGACAACCGCTTACCGACAACCGCTTACCGACAACGTGCCACTTTTATTGCAGCAGCGCGGCACGCCCTAACCAACCCAGACTCGCTGCCAATTCCTCTGCCAAAATTCGCCGCTGTGCGGCCGGGTCGGCAACGGCCGTTTCCCCCTCAGTTACCTGCAATTTCCCTTGCCCCGCCAGCGTGAACAGCCTGGCGAGCAACATTTCTCGGTCATGTTGCCCGTCCAGATAAGGCAGTAAATGCTGCCCTAATTGGTCGAGCTGTACGCGTTCATGCCGCAGATTGGTGAGCTTTTGATACCCTTGCTGTAACTGCCAACGCGCCACCGCCGAGGCAAACGGCCGTTCCCCAGCCTGTACCACAAAGGGTGCGGCGTGCCGGTGCAGCTCCACCAGCCGTGAACTGTAGCTGTATGCCCGCAAAATATTTGCCGTGAGCGCAGCCACATCTTGCGCCAGATTTTCTGGGGTGTTTGTGCCATAAACGCGGCGGCGGGCAATGGACACCAATTCCGGGAAGGAAACGGCCGTTGGCGCAACCTCCTGTAAATGCAGCAGTGCCGCCTTGGTCATCGGGTGATCGGTTGCCAACACGGAGCCGTCCAATCCCTGGAAACGGGCAACGGCCGTATCATGCACATGAACGGCCGTTTCTGGGTGGGCGTAGGTGGCAATGAAAAAAGGCGACAAATCGGCCGCCAACCGCCGTTGCAGCGGGATTTCTGCGCGACAAAGCAGCGTCTGGCGAAACGTGCGGTTGCGCACAAAATCCATGTACTGTTCCAGTTCGATGGTGTCGTGGGCTAATTGTGCCAGCTTTTGCTGCACGTCGCGCGGAAAATTGCTGAGCATGACGCGGGCAAAATCAGCTTCAACCAGATATTGCAGCCCGTGTTGTTGGGCATGGGCGATAAATTCATGAAAGTAAACGGCCGTGTTGTATGTTTCCAGCTCATCATGCAGCAGCAGTTGGTCGCCACCTTGTTCTTGCTGCCGGTCACGCAGCACATAATCACGATACGTCTGCAAAAGCTGCTGGTACGTGCGCCCAAACGTGCTGTATGGGTCTTCGTCGGAGACCGATTCCGCCAGGAAAGCGAGCAGTTCGCGTGCCTGGGCAACGCGTGTCGCCGGGTCTGTGCTCTGGCGGCTGCGATAAAGCATCATTTCGCGCAGTGCGCCCAACATATGCCAGCCCGGCTGCGTGTTGTAGCTGACATAAGCAATGCCGTTCGGCGCCAGCAGTTGGCGGCAAAGCGCGAGCACTTTGTCACGAACGGCTGGCGGCGTCCAGGAGTAAACGCCATGGGCGATGATGTAATCGAATTCGCCCAATTCTGGGCCAAGCTGCAAAATGTCCTGTGCCTGCAAGATAACGTTATCCAGACCCAGGTCGTCAATCATTTGCTGACCCACGGCAATTTGCCCGGCGGCAAAATCAATGCCAACAAAACGGCTTTCCGGCAGCGCATAGGCCATCGGCACGATGTTGCCGCCGCTGGCACACCCCAATTCGAGCACGCGGCAGGTGGCGACATGTGTCGGTGTAAGGCCAAGCAGTGTGCCCAATGTCGCCAGGCGATCCGGATGGGTTTGCGTGTAGCAGTAACTTGGGTAGGGGGTCTGGTTGTAGGTTTGCAAGAGGGTGTCGTCTATCATGAAAAACTCCTCTTCACTGGATAGCGTTTGCTGCGCTTTCCGCGTAGTGGCCGGTTTTTGTTTTGTCAGCAGTGTAACGGGAACGGCCGTTGCCTGTCAAAACACAACGATACTGTAGCATCTATCTATGCTAAACCTTAAAAGATACCTCATTTACAGCGGAGGTTGCATACAATTAACAAAAATCATCAGCTACAAGGATAGATCATGAAAGCAGAGATTCCTGGTCTGGTCGTCCTCCTCGGTTCCGGCGAGACATTACCCTCCAGTGGCAAAATTCATGAGTACGTTGCACGACAACTACCGCAGAAGCCACACATCGTTATTTTGGAAACCCCGGCCGGGTTTGAACCCAATTCAGATCGTGTTGCCGGGAAGATTAAAGAGTTCCTGGAACGACGGCTGCAAAATTACAAACCGGACATTAGCGTGCTGCCTGCACGCAAACGGGGCACGCCGTTCAGCCCCGATAATGCCGACATCGTTTCCCCCATTCTGACGGCCGATGAAATTTTGTTGGGGCCGGGCAGCCCCTACATATGGTTCGCGGCAGCTGCGTGGCAGCCTGGCGCTGCGCATGATTGCCGCGCGGCATCGCCTGGGGGCGACGCTTTTCCTCTCCAGTTCGGCGACGCTCTCTTTTGGCGCACTGACCATGCCTGTCTATGAAATTTACAAGGTTGGGGAGGATTTGCATTGGCAGCGTGGGCTGGATTTCCTGGCGGCGTATGGGTTGTCCGTCACGGTGATTCCCCATTGGAACAATAGTGATGGCGGCACGGAGTTGGACACCAGCCATTGTTACGTTGGCGAGGCACGCTTTACAAAATTACAAACGCTGCTGCCTGCCGGGCAATGTGTGTTGGGCATTGATGAGCATACGGCCGTTATCATCAATTTTGCCGATGGCTGTTGTCAGGTGATGGGCAGCGGTACGGCCACTGTGCTGCGCGACGGCACGGCGCATGTGTACGAGAAGGACAGCCGTTTTTCACTGGATGTGTTGGGCGAATGGTATCTGCCCTTAAACGGCGATGGCATTCCCACCGACCTTTGGCAGGCGGCGTTGGCGGCGGCGGCGGAGCGGGAAAGGGAGGCGGCGGCAACGGCCGTTCCTTCTGCCCAAGTCTATGCCCTCGTCGCTGCTCGCGACACGGCTCGCGCCGCAAAAGATTGGCAAACGGCCGATTCTCTGCGTGATGAGATCCTCAATTTGGGCTGGCAAGTGCTGGATACGCCTGACGGCAGCGAACTGCTTCCGCTCGACGGGTAGCCGTTTGTGGCCTGTGTTTTTTTGACGCAAAGATGCGAAGAAGAAAAAAGAAGCAAAGAAAGACAAGAGTTTAGCTGGGGGTAGTTAGGAGAAAATTGGATGGAAGCAATCGACCGTTTTGTGGATGTGGGGTTTGCCATGCATGTGCGCGAATGGCAGCCGCTTCAGCCTGCTGCCGGGAAACGCCCTTTTTTGTTGGTGCATGGCCTGGCGAGTAATGCGCGTACCTGGGATGCCGTTGGCCGCCGCCTGGCGCTGGCCGGACATTGGGCTATTGCCATTGACCAGCGGGGTCATGGCTTGAGTGACAAGCTGGATGAGGGGTATGACTTTACGGCCGTTACCCAAGACATTCACACGCTGCTCGATAAATTGGGGTGGGCGGAGCCGATTTTGGCCGGGCAGTCGTGGGGCGGCAATGTGATGCTGGCTTTTGGCGCACGCTATCCGGGACGCGCACGGCAGCTCATTTTTGTGGATGGCGGCTTTTTGCATCTGCAAAAACGTGGCCCTTGGGAAACGGTTTCTGCTGAACTGCGTCCGCCGCAGTTGAATGGCACGCCGCGTACGTTGATGAAGGAGTGGCTTTGGCAGGCGCATCCGCAGTGGAGTGAAGAAGGGGTGGAGGCGACGCTGGGCAATTTTGAAGATATGGCGGATGGCACGATTCGGCCGTGGCTGACGTTGGCGCGGCATATGCAAATTTTGCGGGCGATGTATGACCAGGACCCGACTTTGTTATATGGGCAGGTGCAGGAGCCGGTGTTGCTGTGTGTGGCCGATGAGGGCGGCGAGCGGGCTATACCAAAGCGTGAATGGGTGGAAACGGCCGTTGCCGCTTTGCCGCACGCTGAAGTGACCTGGTTTGCGGGGGCGGCGCACGATATTCACGTTGATCGCCCGGATGAATTGACCGCACGTTTTTTGCAATTTGCGGCGCAAGCGTAACGGAGCGATCAGTTGTCTGCTGCGTGCAGCGCGGCGGTTAGAGCCAGATAGGCAGGGCGTGGGGTGCCATCGGGGCGCAAAATGCTGTAGCCGGATTCGGAAAAATCTGTGCCCAGCAGCGGCGCAAAGTTGAGATTCCACAGCATCATTGGCCCGACCCAATCCCATGTTTGCCCCAGTTCATAGGCACGCAAAATGTATTGCGCTTGCTGCCATTCGGAAACGTAGTTCATGAACTCCGCTCCAGCCGGTGGCGCTGTGCCAAAGCTGTCAAAGCTGCCCCAGCCAAACTCTGTGACCCACAATGGTTTGTCGATGCCATTTTCGCTGAGGATGGCGTGATAGTCGTGCAGGGTGTCGTAGAAGAAGAAGCTGGGATGGTTGTTGTGGCTGGGAACGGCCGTATCCGGTGCGCTCACTGAATTATCCGGCGCGTTGCCCCATCCATAGGGATGCACGCCAAGCGCATCCACGACATCGGCTATGCCAGCCTCGACCATTTGCCGCAAATATTGCCGGTCGTCGATGGCGACAATCCCGTCGTTGATGCCGGTTGTCGCCGGCGCGGCGCTGATGAGAACGGCCGTTGGTGCGGCGGCACGCACGCCCTGCGCTCCGGCACGCAGCAAGGCGACCAGATCGGCGGCGCTTAACGGCATGCCATTCCATTCGCGCTGCAAGTTTGGCTCATTCCATAATTCATAGGCGGCTACGTTGTCCTGGTAGCGTGCTGCCAGATATTGCATAAAGTTGGTGTAGAGAGAGAAATCAGTGGGTGGCCCGTCCAGTTCGGTGGTGGGGCGGCTCCATTCGGGCGCTTTGCTCACACTCAGCAGCACGGCGATGCCGTTGGCGTTGGCCTGGTGTACCAGTTGATCCAGTTCGCCAAACCGGTCATCGGCGTATTGGTCTGGGGCAGGTTGGTACAATTTCCACGAGACTTGTACTTTGACCCAACCTATTCCCAATGTTTGCAGATGGCTGAAAATGGCGCTCATGTCTTCGCGGTGAATGTGAATTTGAATGCCCATCTCTTCTCGTGCCAGGGGCTGCCCTGTGTATGTGGGGAAGGCGGGCGTGGGGATACGGGGGTGATGGTGGGGATGGGTGTCAATGTGGGCGCGGTGTCGTTGACGAAGGGGAGGTAGGTGTTTTGCGCGGGTGTTGGTGTGTTGGTGGGTGGGATAACGGCCGTTGCTTGGGAAACGGCCGTTGCCGTTACTGTCATCTCCACTTGTGTTGCCGTTGGTTGTGGTGTGGGGGGCGTGTTACAGGCGACCAGCAAAACAAGCCCCATGAACGCTAAACAATGTTTCCAGATATGCATGGGCTGAGTATAGTCAGTTCAGAGACGCGCCGACACATCTATACTTCCTTTCTCACAATTGCTATAATCTCGCTTGAATCGTCATTGTCCGTTTCCGCAGAGAGCAAATCTGTACATTGCCGCTGGCCGAAACTGATAAAGAGATCATGGTAAGGAAGGTAGTAAAGTTATTCCCATTGTTACATCCCTGAACGATGTATTTTTCGCACAAATGGAGTCGTTTTCATGCATGTTCACACGCAAAACACAAGACTTTTCCGGCAGCAGCGAGCCTGGTCATTTGCCAGCAAAGGCAATGACATGTTCAGTAATCCCAATCTGCCAGAGCAGTATCCCCCCGACCTGGAACTAGAACCTGTTCACCTGGATGTTGATTTGCACATTGACATTAGCCAGCGTATGGCGTCGGGAACGGTGACGAATACGGTGCAGGCGCGTCGCGATGGCCCGCGTAAATTGGTGCTCGATGCGGTTGATTTTGACCATGTGACGGTGCAAGACGCGGACGGCCATGCCTTGCGTTGGGATTATGATGGGCGCAAGTTGACCATTTTGTGGGAGGAGCCATTTGCCGCACAAGAAACCCGGCGAACGGCCGTTACCTATCAAGTGACAAAACCCACATCCGGCTTGTACTTCTCGCAGCCAGATGAAGCGTATCCGCAAGCGGCGGAGTACGCGGCAAGTGACCACGAGACGGAGCGTGCCCGCCATTGGCTGCCCTGCCTCGATTTGCCCAATGTGCGCACGCCGATTGATTACCATTTGCGTGCCGAAGCACGCTTCACGATTTTGGCGAATGGCTTGTTGCAGCGAGAGGAACAGCATGACGATGGCACGAAAACGGCGCATTGGCGGCTGGAGCAGCTTTGTCCCAGCTATCTGGCCTGTATTGCCATTGGCGATTTTACCCATGCGGATGATGGCGTGTTCCATGATGGCGAAAAGGAGATTCCGCTTGCGTATTTCAGCAGCCGTGAACATTCGGCCGATGATTTGCTGCGCACATTCGGCCGTACCCGTCCGATGATGGCCTGGATGACGCAAAAATTGGCAATGCCTTTTCCGTATCCCAAGTATTACCAGTTTACGCTGCCCGGTATTGGCGGCGCTATGGAAAATATCTCGCTGGTGAGCTGGGGAGATCGCTTTGTGCAAGATGAGGTGCTGGCACAGGAAGTGCAGTGGCGAATGGACCAGGTGAATGTGCATGAGATGTCGCACAGCTATTTTGGCGATGCCGTTGTTTGCCGTGATTTTGCTCATGCGTGGCTGAAGGAGTCGTGGGCGACGTATATCGAGCAGGTTTACCGCGAGGATAATGTCAGCCAGGATGAGGCTGATTATGTTTACTATGAAAATGCTCGTTACTATTTTCAGGAGGCGGATGAAGCGTATCAACGGCCGTTAATGACCCGCCGCTTCAAATCATCCTGGGACCTGTATGATGCCCATTTGTACGAAGGTGGCGCTTGCCGCTTGCACACCTTGCGCTGCGAACTGGGTGACGAAACTTTTTGGGCTGCTGTGCGCGATTATTTACAGCGCTTCAATGGCAAAGTTGTCGAAACGGATGATTTCCGCAATGTTATGGAAGCGCATTCGGGCCGTTCCCTGGGCTATTTCTTCGACCAATGGTTCCGCCGTGCCGGTTATCCTGACTTGGACGTGGCCTTTGACTATGATGATGACCAGGCGCAAGGCACATTCACGGTGAAGCAAACCCAGGCTGAGGATGGCAAGCCGGACACGGTTTTTAAGCTTTCCACGACGCTTGGCTGGACGATTGATGGGATTACCTATTCGCAGGCTGTGAAGATTAGCGAAGCGCGACACACGTTTGTTGTGCCGATGGCGAAAAAGCCGGAGATGGTGCGCTTTGATCCGCAGCATCAGGCTTTGCATAAGTTGAGCTTTACGCCCGGAGATAAGCTGCTGCGGCAGCAGTTAACGGCCGCTCCCGACATCATTGGTCGTATTCAAGCGGCTTATGCCCTGGCAAAGAGCAGCAGACGAGCCAACATGGAGGCCATTGTTGCCGCTTACCAGCAAGAGCCGTTTTGGGGTGTGCGCCGCCATATGGCCGAGGCATTGGGTGAAGCGCATCATGAAACGGCCGTTGCCGGGTTGGCCCAACTCATTGCCCTGGAACAAGACCCCATGGTGTTGTCTTATTTGCTGCGTGCCGCCGGCAATTATCGGGACGGCCGTATCCGTGATGCCGTGCAAAGCCGTTTGGCAGATGGCCTGCCCTATCTTGCAACCCAGGCCGCCTACGAAACACTTGGTGCGCAGCGCCAGCAAGCGCCTTGGGAATTGTTAGCAGCGGCTGCCGATCAACCTGGCTTCAATGGCCTGACCCAAAATAGCGCAATGCTCGCCCTGGCTGCTACTCGCCATGAAAAGGCAATCCCTTATTTGCGCGAAAAGACCGCTTATGGCGCTGTTTCCAATCGGGTGCGTCCCGCCGCCATTATTGGCTTGGCGCAGGCCAGCCAGCGGCTAGAAGATAAACAGACACGGGAAGACGTGATTGAGCTGCTCATCGACTTGCTGCGCGACCCCTGGCACGAAGTGCGTTGGGCTGCGGCACGAGCTTTGCGCATCATGAAAGCGCCTCAGGCGATTGAGGCGGTGGCTGCTTTTGGGCAAGCTTTGTCGCAGCAAGAGCAGGCCGCTGTCGAGCGTGTCATCGCTACGTTGCGGCAGTCTGATAAGGTGGACGGATCGGCCGTGCAAAAGCAGGTTGATGATTTGCGCGATAAGGTGCGCAAGTTAGAGGAAAATCTGCAAAAGTTGATGGCGCAGGCCGAGGCGGCACAAACTGGGGAGACACCGGCATAAGTGACTGCACGCTACTGAAATGGTTGACCCAAGCCAACCCGATTCATGGCAAACGGTTTACGATCCGAATAACAAGGCCAGCCATTCTCCGGCGGATTTGCTGACATTCCATTGGTTCAGGACATCTTGTTGTCCTGCTGTTCCTCGTTGCTCCCGTTCATAGAAGGATGTTACCAACTGCCGCAAGTCTTCGTAGTCTTGCCCGTTTGCCACGGGGAGGCGGCAAGCCCAGGCCATGAGTTGTTTGTAAGGGCTGTGTACGCGTTCTAAGGGGCCGGGCAAGGGGGGGAGTAGGGCAATGTCATGATTTGCCATGATCTCGACGTCGTGTTTCCAGGTCCAACGCACATGGTAGACGCGTACATTGTGCCCAAAGCGCAGTGGTAAATCGGGGCGATCATCCATGATGGTTAGCTCGATGTTGTGGCCTTCGGCGACCAGGCGCATTAAATTGGGCCATGCGATGGTCAGGGTGACGCGGTTGAGGACGGTGCCAAACCAGATGAGGCGGACGGGTTGGACGGCGGCGTGTGTCCGGGCGTGTGTGAAGTAGGTTGGTTCGATGCGGTCGGGGATGACGTGGCAGAAACGGCCGCTCCATTTTTGAAAGTCGGTTGCCAGGGCTTCTGTGCAGGCGACAAAGCCTGACATATGGCGCACGATGTCGCGGCTTTTCTCAGGATCAAACCACCAGACTGGCTCAGTCAAGTCCCACCAATGTTGTTTGTCGGCCGTTTGTGCCAGCAAATCTAAATGAACGTGTTTTTGCCAGATGTAAACATCTGCTGGTGGAAGGGCTGTTTGGCGGAGTGTGGCATAAGTTACGACTGTGGCATTCATGTATTCGGCCGGCCAAAAACAGCGTAGGCGGCTGCTGGCCCAGGTAATGGGACCGGCGGCAATAAAGCAAATGGTCATACGTTACTCATTGGGTTGCTGCTAAGTTTATGCCTATGTAACGAAACAGCGACCCAGGAACCGATACTGCAATGTCAATAATACTATTTTAGTATAGTGGATTTTCTTTCAGATTGCCTTTCCCACTGGTCGTGGCAGGACACTTCTCATATTGTTGGCGCTGTCTAACATGGGCGACCTCTGGTCAGTTGCTTTTCAAAAAGATGCGCATCTTTTACCCAAGAGATGCGTATCTTTTACCCAAGAGATGCGTATCTTTTACCCAAGAGATGCGCATCTTTTTTCCAGAGATGCGTATCTTTTGCTCAAGAGATGCGTATCTTTTATTGAAGAGATTTCATGAATGGCGGTACACCCTCACGAATGAAAGCCAACCTCCCGGAGGTTATCACTGGCAGGCTGGCCGCATGAGACGAACCTCCGGGAGGTTCTTTGCAAGGAAGAGATTTCATGAATGGCGGTACACCACGACGAATGAAAGCCAACCTCCCGGAGGTTATCACTGGCAGGCTTGCCGCGTGAGACGAACCTCCGGGAGGTTTTTCTCAAGGGAGATGCGCATCTTTCAAATTGCTTTTCTGGAGCGTGGGGGATGTAGCAAAGAAGGTGGGGATTGGTTGTGCGCTACAGACGAAAAACACCGGCACAAGGCCGGTGTTTTTGATGGGGGGAATGAGATGGTTCCTGAGGCTTTTATGCTTCGGGCATAATGAACCATAAGACAAAATAGGCTAATAATCCATGACCGCCGCCTAATGCCAATAAGACGAATATCAAGCGAACCAGGGTTGTGTCCACGTTGAGATATTGGGCGACACCGGCGGCGACGCCGGCGACCATGCGATCATCTGTTGCGCGTACTAATCGTTTGTCTGTCATTGTTACTCCTTAGTAAATCGGATTGTTAATCCGATAGTCGGATTAGCAATCCGACCTACGGTTTTCATTCATGGCGGTGCATACCACGCATGTTGTCTCTCCTAAAAATAGCCTCCCGAAGGTTTGTTGATACGGCCGTTATTGCGCTGTTCACTTCTGGAAGGATGGAAACCGTGATCCCAAACGGGATCACGTTGTTGTTGTGGTTATTTGTTTGTTAATACGCAGATATTATTATTAGGGTTGCAGCACATATTTATGAGCTAAATCTGTTATGCTATGGCATAGGATAAGGACAAGCTGTTTTCCATTTGATTTTTCGGTTTGAACATAGTTAATACATGAAACAAGGTACAATCGACTCTAATAAACCCACAATAGTAATTGCCCCGCGCTTTTTCTCTTCATTGGCAAACCAATTAAGATATGCCCCTGTCGTCCATGTTGTTTCGACGATGTTGGTCTTGGTTTTTATTTTTATGTCGCATAGTTTTGGCATTCAGAAGCAGGCTGTTGCTGTTTTGCAGCAAGATTATGGGGCGTTTGTTGCTACTGCTGTTGATGACCATATTCAACGTCAATATGAAGATTTGCAATCTCTGGCACACGTTATATCTCTGGGGCTTCTGTCCGCAGATGAACAGGTGATCATGTTGGCAAATATTCCTCAGCATTATGATGTGGGGGAGTCGGTTATGCTGGTTGTGGAGGATGGGGCTGGGGTAACGGCCGTTTACCCCCAAAACACACTTCTCTTAGACGCATCTGTGCAACAAATGCAGCAGGCGGTGACGGACAGCGCCACGGGCATTGCCTTCGTCCCAGATATATCGTCTCCTGATGCGTATGCGTTGGTCATGGGTGCGCCTTTGCTGCGCCCGGATGACAGCCCGTATGGAATGGTTTTGTGGCGCACGGATCTCGCCTTTTTGCAAGGGATTTTAGATAGCAGCGGCGTTAAATATGATGGGTATGCTTATTTGCTGAATCGCTCGCAGACGTTTCTCGCTTATGTGAATCAGGATGAATTGCTGGTACAGCCAAGGGCGGATCATTCTGCTGTGTCTGATTTGGTTGCGGAGACGGCGCAGCCTTGGCAACCGTGGAGCCGTCTTTTGCAGACGCAGATTTATCGGGGTTTGTTTGGGGATTGGGTGCTGCGCCAGGAAACGGCCGTTGCCAACCTCAACCTTTCCATTATCGTCGAAACCCCCATCACAACAGCCTATGCACCCATCCTGCAAATGATATATGAGACAATCGGCTTTCTCATCGTCGTTGCCATCATCGCCCTTAGTCTCGGCTACTACTTTTCGCACAAAATCGTCATTCCACTGAGACAACTATCAATGGCCGCTGCCCGGATAAGCGATGGAGATATGTCAGTCCAACTTGATGTAGATTCACGCAACGAATTTGGATTAGTGGCTGCCGCTTTCAATCGCATGACTGCGCAGCTTCACGAGACAGTGAGCACACTCGAAAAGAGCGTCGAAGAACGTACCACGACAATCAACCGCCGCTCATTACAAATCCAGGCTGCTGCCGCCACCGCACGCGATGCCACCTCGGCCACAGAGTTGAACGAACTTCTAAATCGCGCCGTTAATCTGGTGCCCAGCCGCTTTGGCTATTATCATGCCGGTATATTCCTGGTTGATGAGTCTGAAAAATATGCGGTACTGCGTGCGGCAACCGGCACTGTCGGGCAAGAAATGCTGCGACGACAGCATCGCCTGTTGGTTGGCAGTGAAGGGATCGTCGGCCATGTCATTGCCACCGGCTCTCCCTACATCACCTCAGACACACATCGCGATCCCGTTTATTGGCCTAATCCGCTCCTGCCCGAAACACGTTCAGAAATGGGGCTTCCCCTTCGCGTCGGTGATCGGGTCATCGGTGCGATGAACGTACAAAGCCGCAAAACATCCGCTTTCGAAGAAGAAGATATTACCATCTTGCAAATCTTGACCGACCAACTTGCCGTCGCCATCGAAAAAACACGCCTTTTTGAAAAGACGCAGGCCATGCTGACCGAACGGCTGCACACCATTGTTTCCAACATCCCCCTCATGTTGTTTGCCTTTGACCGGCAAGGGATCATCACTGGCCGAAGGCAAAGGGTTGGCAATACTGAATGTTGAATCTGTCAATTTTATAGGCAAGAGTGTGTTTGATATCTTTCATCAAGAGCCAATCATTTTAGGGTATGTCCACCGTGCGCTGCATGGGGAAACCATCGCCACGACGATCAATTTGCGCAATTTCACGTGGGATGTTCGCTATATTCCGGTTTTAGATGCAGGAGGTGTCTTAACGGGTGTGATCGGCGTTGCCGCCGATATTACAGAGCGGCGGCGTGCAGAGGAATCTTTGCGAGAGAAGGAGCGTCAACTGCGGCAAATCATTGATCTGGTGCCACATATGATTTTTGCCAGGGATATGGATGGGCGTTATTTGCTGGTGAACCAAAGTGTGGCGAATGCCTATGAAACGACGGTGGATGCGATTACGGGCAGTCGCTGTCATGAGTGGCATCGGGTGCCGGCCGAACTGAAAAAGTTCTTGCAAGATGATCAAGAGGTGATGACTACGGGGCTGGCTAAGTTTATTGCGGAAGATATGTTTACCGATGCGCAGGGTAAGCAGCATACGTTGCAAACCAGTAAGATTCCGTTGGCCTGGGATGGGGGTGTGAAAACGGCCGTTCTCGGTGTCTCTGTCGATATTACCGAACGCAAACAGGCAGAAGAAGCACTGCGGCAAGCACAAAAACTAGAAAGTTTAGGCATCCTGGCCGGTGGCGTCGCCCACGATTTCAATAATTTGCTCGTTGCCATCCTGGGGCAGACCTCCCTGGCGCTGGTACGCTTGCCCAAAGAAAGCCCGGCACGCCAGGCCATCGAAAAGGCAACCAGAGCCGCCGAACGCGCCGCTGACCTTACCCGCCAGCTGCTCGCTTATTCCGGGCGCGGTCATTTTGAAGTACAGCCGCTCAACCTGAACACGCTGCTGCAAGAGAACCTCCATTTGTTTGAGGTCGCCGTTTCTAAAAATGTTCTATTACGCCCTGAGTTTACAGAGCCGCTTCCCCTAATTGAAGCAGACGCCGGGCAAATGCAGCAAATCATCATGAACCTTATCCTTAACGGAGCCGACGCCATTGGCAGCGAGACAGGCACTGTGACCGTTGTTACCAGCGTGCAATCCATTGATGCCAATGATCGGCGACATTGGCGCTATACCGGGGAACCTCTCTCCCCCGGTCAATATGTCTCTTTAGAAGTTCACGATTCCGGGCAGGGCATGGACAGCCAGACCCTTTCCAAAATCTTCGACCCCTTTTTCACGACAAAGAAGACGGGACGTGGCCTCGGTTTAGCTGCGGTGTTGGGCATTGTGCGCGGTCATCGTGGCGGTATTCGTGTGTACAGCGAAGTCGGGAAAGGGACCACGTTTAAGATTCTCTTCCCGGCGATTGCCCAGTCATCTGCCAATGTGTCGCATGCAGAAAGCGCCGCCGAGTCAATCACCCAATCTGGCCTCATTTTGGTGATTGATGATGAGCAATCGGTGCGTGAAACCGCAGCCGATATTTTGCAGGAAGAGGGCTTTGTGGTGGTTAGTGCGGTGGATGGGCAGCAAGGGTTGGAGATGTATCAGGAGAGAATGGAGGAGATTTTGCTGGTTTTGCTCGATCTTTCCATGCCGGGACTTAGTGGTGAAGAAACTTTTCGCCATCTGCGCCAGTTAAACCCGGATGTCCATGTTATCCTTTCTTCGGGTTACAATCAGGTTGAAGCGACGCGCCATTTTGTGGGGAAGGGGCTGGCCGGTTTTTTGCAAAAACCGTATAGCGCACAGCAGTTGGCGACTGAAATTAGAAAGCGGCTGAATCTTTTGTAACGATTGCTTAAATTTGCTGGAAACGCAGCAGTTGCGGAGCCTGGGTTTGTTGCTGCCCAATGCTCGCCATCATTTCGGCTTCGATGTGGGGAACGGCCGTTTCCACACCCACAAACTGTTGCAGCATCGCAAAATCACTCGGAATCACCAGCCGTTCAGTCTGAAGCTGCTCAATCTCATCCCAGGTAAACCAGGCCACTGCGCCCTCCTGCTGCTCTTGTGCCCAGCCTGAAACAACAGCCAATTCACAGACAAACAGCAAAAAATGAGCAGCTTCGGCCGTTGTCTCTTCCGCCGCCGGTGGCGTCATCACACGTTCACTCACCAGTCCGCGCAAAGCCACAAAATCTGTTTCCAGGTTTGTCTCTTCGCGCACTTCGCGCACAATAGCCTGCGATAACGTCTCGCCAAAATCCCATTTGCCGCCCACCAGCGCCCATTGTCCATGATACGTCGCGCCGTTGCGCTGGATAAGCAAAAAGTGAGGCAGCTCCAGCTCCTTGCGCACAATCGCGACCACAACCGGGATGGGCTGCTTTTGCTGCCGCCAACGCTGCATAGAAGGGAAATTTGCTAAATCCTCAAACATCGTCACCTCCGGGTTTCATCGAAAAAACAATTTGTAAGAGATAGGAGATTGGGAATCCCGAATCGCCTATCTCCTGTCACACAGATAATCTTAGCCAGCCAGGGCACGCTCGTCTTTGACGATACGGCCGTCTTTCACCACCACCACAATATTCTCCACCCGCTCCAGCGAACGAATATCTGCCAGCGGATCGCTCTTTGTCACAATTACATCCGCCAACTTGCCCGGCGTAATCGTGCCCACGCGCTCTTCCCAACCCATACAGGCTGCGGCTACTTTTGTTGTCGCCACAAGCGCCTCCATTGGCGACATGCCAATCTGGCACATCAATCCCAATTCGCGCAGATTGGTGCCGTGCGGCATCACGCCCGCATCCGTGCCCATCGCCACACGCACGCCTGCTTTGTAGGCTTTGGCAATATTCTCGCTGTGAATTTCAATCGTTTCGCGTGCCTTGCGCACACCCCATTCCGGCATTGTCCCCTGCGTCTCTGCAATTTCCACCACAGCCAACGGCGCTAACAACGTCGGCACCAGATAGGTTCCATGCGCCAGCATCAATTCAATGGCTTCATCATCCAGGAAAATGCCATGTTCAATGGAATGAATTCCGGCACGCACTGCATTTTTAATGCCCTCGGCTCCTTGCGCGTGCGCCATCACCTTTATGCCGCGCCGATACGCCGCTTCCTGTACCATAATCTCCAACTCTTCTATGGTGAACTGCGTAAATTCAGGATGGTCGGTTGGACTGAGCACGCCGCCAGTGGAGCAGACTTTGATCACATCTGCCCCGGCACGCAAAATTTCGCGTACTTTTTTGCGCACTTCGTCTGGGCCATCGCAACGGCCGTTTGGCCGTCCTGGGTAAGCATCCACCAAATCAAACGTCACGCCAGATGGCATCCAGCCATCACCATGCCCACCGGTAATGGTTAAGATCGAGATGCTGATTTGCATGCGTGGCCCCAATATCAGACCATGTTCCACCGCTTGTTTCACACCAGCATCTGCGCCGCCGGCATCGCGTACACTGGTGATACCGGCCATCACCGTGTTTTTCATGTTCGCCATAGCGCTGTAAAAATTGTAAGAAAAGGGGGTCATTGCCGTTTTCAATAGATTGAAATCCCCATACATCAAATGTACGTGGGTATCAATTAGCCCTGGCAAAATAAAACCACCCTGTGCATCGACATATGTGATTTCTGCGTCAGGCAAGGGAATGTCGGCTTTGCGCCCCACTGCCTGAATCTGATTGTCCTTGATTAAAACGGCCGCATGTGGCAGCGGTTTGCCACCATTGCCATCAATCAATGTACCGTTATGAAGCATTGTGAACGCCATTGGGAGACTCCTTTTTATGGGTGAACTGTTATCGATGAGAAGTGTAACGGATGTTATAATCGGCGGCGAATCTAGCAATGGGTTGAATGAGGCATCGACAATGGAAGATATATCGAAAAAATTATCGCAAGCTTTATGGCGTATTTACAATCGTTCGCAACGGCCGTCTCCTTGGGCTTATGGCGGCAATCTTCCCTGGGATGACCCGCAATTTTCGGCGCGGATGCTGCGCGAACACCTGGATGAGTCACATGGCGCTGCTTCTCGCAGCAGCAAGGAACGTGCCCTCCAGCTTAACTGGCTTTGGGATAAATTGCAATTGCAACCCGGCGGCAAAGTGCTCGATGTGACATGTGGCCCTGGCCTCTACGCGACGGATCTCGCCGCGCGTGGCTGTCATGTGACCGGCGTTGATTTTGGCCCGGCGTCAATTGCTTATGCGCGGCAGCTTGCGGCTACGCGGCAGCTTGAAGATCGCTGCCAATTTGTGGAAGCCGATGTGCGCACCGTTGACTATGGCGGGCACGATTTTGATGCAGCTTTGTTTTTGTATGGGCAGTCAACTGTCTTTACCCGTGCCGAAACGGCGGCGCTGCTGGCAATGGTGGCGCGGTCGCTGCGTCCGGGGGGCAAGCTGTGTGTGGAGATATTGAATCAGGACAGGATTGATAAGCGTAACAACCGCTGGTGGTACACGGATGATACCGGCCTTTGGGGTGATGCCCCTTATTTGCACCTGGGGGAGCGTTTTTGGTACGAGGACGAGAAACTGGTGCTGGAACGTTTCCACATTTTGCATCTAGAGACCGGGCAGTTGGATGAAATTCAGCTATGCGACCAGTCTTATGCGGTTGCCGAGATGGAAGAGATGATGCTTGAGGCTGGTTTTACGGCCGTTTCCGTCTACCCTGCCTGGGATAACCTTGCCCTATATGACCTGAACGAGTGGGTTGTGTACGTTGCCACCCGCTAATGCCGGTGGATGATCGACTGTTATTTTTGGCGCAGCAAGCTGCCCACAAACCCCAAGAAGAGACCGGCTGCCAGGCCAACTAAGGCTGTGGCCAAGGGGATGCGGCGCGATGGGGGAGGCGGGGAAACGGCCGTTGCCAGGGGCATTGGTGTGGGGTTATGAACCACCTTGGGTTCCGGTTCTGCGCCATTCACAGCTTCACGCCGCAGCACCAACGCATTATCCGCCAGCATAACGCCCCCGCCATGCTGCTTGGCAAACACTTGCGTAAACTCCGCGCCAAACATCAAGATTTGTGCCGACATGTAAATCCAAAACAGCAGCACAATCAATGAACTCGTGGCACCATAAGCAGACCCAACCGAGCTGTTGCGCAAATACAGCCCCAGCCCCCATTGCCCTATGCCAAATAACAGCGACGTTACACTGCCGCCCATCAACGCATCGCGCCAGACAATCGTTGCATCCGGCAAAGTCTTAAAGATGATGGCAAACAGCAGCGTGACGATCAGAAAGGTGATGACGAAATTCAGCGTGGGCAGCTTCCCGCCAACGGCAGGCCACCACGTCACCAGTTGTTCATCCAGGGCAACCAGCATCGCATTGGAAAATAAAGCCATCAGCAGCAAAAAGCCGATCCCCATCACCAAAAAAATGGCAAGAAAGCGCCCTTTAACCACACCGACCACACCCTGATTGGGTGGTGGCGCAATTCCCCACATCAAATTCAGCGCTGTCTTTAACTGGTTGAAAACGCCCGAAGCGCCCCAAATCAACAAGGCCGTGCTGACAATGGTTGCCACCAGCCCCGTGCTTCCTTCGCTGGCATTGCGAATCAGGTTTTGGATCACTTCTGCCCCAGCACGCCCCACGACCCCTCAATTTGTGTCACCAACTGGCCGGTAACGGCCGCTTCTCCCAAAAAATAGCCAGCTACTGCCACTGAAATCACCAGCAGCGGGGCCAGCGAAAAAATGGTGTGATAGGCCAGGGCTGCGGCCAACAGTGCCCCTTTATCCCGACCATAACCAACGCCCGTTTCTTTGATTAAAGCAAAAATTGCTTTCAGATATTTCATAGACGCTCAACCCCTCTCGTATAGCTGGGCAGCCACAAATGGCGCTAAGGCGTAGGCTACCCCCAGGGCAAACGCTTCCCGGCGCATTACCAGCCCGGCTGTCAGTGCGCCTATCGCTCCCCCTTTTTGTCGCACTTCTGTTTCCCCCAACACATCATCCATGACCGGGCCAAGCTCTTCGCCGTTCAGGATGCGCTGCGCGATGAAATTGGGCAAGGGTAGACGACCAGCGCCGCCAATCCCTTCACGGCCGTTTCCATCCACAACCACCACCCAACTATGCAACATCAATCCATTCTCATCTGGATTGACGCCACCCTCCAGGCCAATGCCCAGGTCTGCCCCAATTTGGGCGCATGCCGCCCTGGCGCGATTGCGTGCGCCAGCCAGACTTTCCGCGTCGCTCATTGGCATCGTGCTCACACCCGATGGCACAGCGACGCTCACAATGTCAGCTTCCGGCCATTGGCGCAGCACCATTTCGCGCACAGCCGCCACTTTTACCGGATTCGTTGAACCAACTGCAACTTTCATAGGCTATTCGATTTCAATGCGTGTGACAGCGTCAAAGTCCAGAGAACCCTCGCTGCCGACCACGGTGTCCAATGCCATTTGCGCGACTTTGAAAAACGCCTGCAAATCCATCACCCGATCCAGGTAATAACGCGCCAACTCCTGCTCTTCCGCGCATAAATCGGGTTCGGCCGTCTTTAATTTTTCTACGCTATCACTGAGCACTTGCAGGGCTACCTGTACTTCGCGTTGTTCGCGGCTTCCTAAGATATTGCGCATCACCTGCCACAGATCAGATTCAGCCATGTAATATTTTTTGCGTTCGCCGCGCATCCAGATCTCTTTTGCCATGCCCCACCGCTCTAATGCCCGCATGTTCATGCTCACCGATCCCTTGCTGATTTCCAGGCCGTCAGCGAGTTCATCTAGCGACAGCGGTTCGGGGTTGAGCAGTAAGGTGCCGTATAGGCGGCCCATCACGTCGCTGAACCCAAAAAAACGGGCCAGGCGTCCTAATCCGGCGACGGTACTATCATTGACAGCTAACAAGCTTTTGTGCATAAAGACCACCTTGCGTTCAAAACGTTTTGAACGCACAGATTAACAAAAATCATAGAGGGCGTCAACTTCATGCCCCTGGTGTCAACCGCGGCGATAAATGCCGCTAAATGGGCAGCGGCCAAAGAGGGCCATGCCCTTGTCCCATTTGCCAGGTGGCTGCCCGTTGGATGGCTTGCGCGGTGAATTGGTGCGCCTGGGCAACGGCCGTTTCCATTGCCAGCCCCCGCGCTAAATATGCGGCCACAGCCGCTGACAAGGTGTCGCCGCTGCCATGTGTGTTGTCGGTGTCCACGAATGGGGAGCGAAAATGGGTGAGTTTGTCTCCGTCATACAACACATCGACGATGTCATCTCCCGCACGCCCCCCTTTGAGGAGAACGTTTTGTGGGCCGAGGGCGTGAATGTGCTGAACGGCCGTTTCCATCTCCGCCATCGTTTGCACCGGCAAACCCGTCAACAATTCCGCTTCGCGTCGGTTTGGCGTCACCAAATTCGCCAGCGGCAGTAACAAGGCGCTGTAGGCGTCCAGCACATCTGCGGCAAACATTGCCTGTCCCTTGTGATTTACCAACACCGGATCAATGACAATATTTGCCGGTTGGAAAAGACGCAGCGAAGCAGTCACGCTCTCAATAATTTCCGCACGCCCCAAAAAGCCGGTCTTGACGGCATGGGTGCCATAATCGGAGAGCGCCGCGTCCATTTGCGCTTGCACAAATTTGCCGGACATGAACTCGACGCCGTTGACGCTGACGCTGTTTTGCGCGGTAACGGCCGTTACCGCACACATCCCATACACGCCCAACGCCGCAAACGTGCGCATATCCGCCTGCAATCCGGCCGCGCCGCCGCTGTCAGAACCGGCAATGGTCAAAACTTTTCGGGGGAGGAGTTCGTGTATCCATTTCTACAAAAAAGCCACCAGCTGTGCCGGTGGCTTTTCATAATGCCGTCAGGAGGTGTATTCCTTGTCCGAAGGCTCCCTACAGCCAACTACGCCATGTTTTTGACAATCGCTTCCGCGTATTCCGAGCAGCTCAACTTGGTCGCGCCCTCGATTTGGCGATGCAAATCATAGGTCACCAGTTTTTGCTGCACAGTTTTGGTCATCGCGTCCACAATCAAATCGGCCGCTTCTTGCCAGCCCATATACTCCAACATCATGACCCCGCTCAGAATCAGACTGCTGGGATTAACCTTGTCCTGGCCTGCATATTTCGGTGCCGTGCCATGTGTCGCTTCAAACAGCGCCACACCATCGCCAATATTGCCGCCGGGAGCCATGCCCAAGCCGCCAACTTGCGCGGCCGCTGCGTCACTCATGTAGTCGCCATTCAGGTTCAGCGTGGCAATGACACCGTATTCATCGGTACGGGTGAGCAGTTGCTGCAACATATTGTCGGCAATGCGATCCTTGATCACAATCTTGCCTGCGGGCGCTGCGCCATCATATTTATCCCACAATTCATCTTCCGTGATGGTGACATCACCAAATTCATCTTTTGCCAGCTCGTAGCCCCAATTTTTGAATGCGCCTTCGGTGAACTTCATGATATTGCCCTTGTGGACAATGGTCACGCTGTCCCGCTGATGGTCAACGGCGTATTGCACCGCCTGACGCACCAGGCGCTTTGTGCCAAAGGCGCTGACCGGTTTGATGCCAATTGCGGCGTCCATGCGCACATTTTTACCCAACTCTTCATTCATGAACTTGATGAGTGCCTGTGCTGCTTCTGATTCGGCGGGCCATTCGACACCAGAGTAAACATCTTCGGTGTTTTCACGGAAAATGACGATGTTCATTTTTTCTGGTTCGCGCATCGGGCTGGGCGTGCCGGGAATGTAGCGCACCGGGCGGACACAGGCGTACAGATCAAGTACCTGGCGCAGGGTGACGTTGAGGCTGCGAAACCACCGCCGATGGGGGTGGTCAACGGGCCTTTGATGCCGACCAGATATTCGCGCATGGCGGCAAAGGTTTCTTCGGGCATGTAATTGCCGTCGTACAGTGCCGCAGCTTTTTCCCCGGCATAAATTTCCATCCAGGCAATCTTGCGCTGCTCGCCGTAGGCTTTGGCAACGGCCGCATCCCATACGCGCAGCGAAGCGGGGGTAATATCCACGCCAATCCCGTCACCCTCGATGAAGGCGACAATGGGATTGTCGGGCACGTTTAATTTGCCATTGCTAAAGGTGATTTTTTCACCCTCGGTGGGGACATTGATGTTTTGATAAGCCATAATTCGTCTATCTCCTATCGTGCTTCTGACTTTGCTACGAATTTAACGATAACACCTGTTATTGGGTGTTGACAGTTGTGTGATACGGCCGTTTCCATACAAACATAACCGCAACCAAACGACCCATCACGACTTGCTATCATTTTTGCCAACTGGGGAGAGGGCATCTACCCTACATGTATAGCATACCAGTCGAATTATACCGTTAACTCGCGCAGATGGGGAGAGTAAACACACAGCATACAAAGAACCTCCCAGAGGCTGCTCATAGTTGGCGCGAGAAAGCCTCCGGGAGGTTCACTTCTTTTTAGCGTGGCACCAGCACATTTACCTCTGTCTGCCATACAGAGAGAGGCAGTGCGGCAAAGTAAGGCGTGCCCACCGTTGGTGGCACTCGCATATCGCGCACCTCAGCAAATTCAATGTGTCCCCACATGTCCGTACAAATGGTAAAGCGCTGTGCGCGGACCGTTGTGTACAATGGCTGCCCCATAGCATCAAATTCCGGGGTATCGCGATAGAGACCAATTAAATCGATCCCGCCAAGTTCGTTGCGTTGTACATCAACCCACTGCACATGATCAATGTGGTTGACGTTGTCCAGTGCCCGTCCCGCTTCCCAGGCAACCACCCGTGTCATGTTGGCAATGCTGTAATAAATGGGCGGTGACACTTGCTCCATAACCTGGCCGACAAATTTCTCCACGCTGCTCATGGCTGAGGCAATGCCGAGCACACTACTTAGCCCCACCACAGATACCCACATTGCCAGGAAGCGGCGGGGAACATCATTGGGTACCCGGAATGGGGCTTCGGTTGGTGCGTCAACATATGCTGTGAAGTCGCTAATGCGTGCCTGCACAGCCGCCGTCACCTCATTTGGCAATTGCGTTAAGTAAGATGGCAGCAACTTAAGCATATCTTGCGCATATTTTGTCTCTGGTTGATCGATGGGTGTGTGCGCCAAATAGTCAACAAGTTGGTTGTTTAATTCTTGGACAGACTGCGTATTGGCGTTGGTTGGTGTCTTTAGCCAGTCCTCAAGGCGATCATTCAGGGAAATGATGGCCTGGTGTGGTGTCTCAATTTCCGCAGTGGACATGCGATCCAGGATCAAGTTGATCCCCACCGGAACCGCCATGTACGCAAACAGGGGCACACCAACTGCCAATATTAACACAAGCCCTATCGCGACAAGCAGCAATGGGGAGCGGCGCGAGGAGAGGACGGGCAAATATCGTTGTTGCCGCCGCCATTGAAAAATGGCTTGCCATTGCCGGGTCATAATCACAGGCGGCAGTAAACCAGCCAGGAAAACGAATGCAGCTAAGGGAATGGCCCGTGTAAAGAGATTGGTTTTGTCCAGTGCCATGGTGGCAAGGAAAGCTAGCAGTGCCGCTGCCAAGGCAAGCAAGGAAACGGATAAATTTTCAAATACCCCAATATCGTTGAAAAGCCGCTGCCCCAATTTCCACAAACTCAGGGCAAGTAAGAGGCTGACAACAACTGCTTGTGCCTGAATAAAGTGGGTATATTGTTCAGATGACGGGTTTAGGAAAATGAGTAAAGCGGCAAGTATCAGGGCAGCAACGGCCAATACGAAGAGGGGGCCAACAAATAGTAGCTCGAATTTGACCGGTGCGCTTGGGCGATTCAAGATTTGCAGCCAGTTTCGGTTGTCGGCGCCGCAGCGGGGACAGTTGATGAAATTGTCAGGGCGTGCAGATTGTGCATCGATGGGTGTTCGCTCTGCGGCTCGTCGTGGATTGGAACGCGTTAAGGGCATGACCATGCGCTGCTGACGGTTGTTATGAAAGCGCAATGGTGCAAATGGGTTTTGTTCTGGCATCATCCACAGTTCACCACAATCCCTATCTCTACAGTTAGGATCGTAGTTTGCTGGCATGTACCCTTCTGTTAATGCAAATGGTTCGCCACAACTGACACACGAGATCTGTCGAGTTGTGAAAGATTTTGGCAACAACGGTAATTCGATCATGTTCTCACCCCAACATCAACAGACCGTTCGGAAACGGCCGTTACAACTAACTTAACAGAACTACTATTGAGAAGACCTGGCTAGAGGCAGCCTGAGTACAGCATATACCAAATGGTGGGCGTTGGCAACCACCGTCTAAGCAATTACAAAGATAATTTGGCGATTCTTGCGACTACGGAATTATGTAAACATTAGGGTGTGAGCAAATCGAATGGTGCCTGAATGATGTGGCGGTTTCGTTGTAATGGATTGTCTGCGCCGTCAGGATAATCGAAATTTTGGTCGGAGTCAGCGTCATGATGCAAGATGACATGGAGGGTGTCTGTGACCGCATCTGCCGCAACTGTTATCTGCACATCGTGGTGGATACCGGCTGCGACCCATGTCTGGCCGAGAATGTCACCGGGGGAACCGGCGGCGTCTGCGTAAATGACGACCCAGGTGTCAATGTCAACGATGACCAGGGGGACAGAAACCGTGACGGTGTCATCCTCAATCACGAGGGGCTGATCTTGCGTGTACAAAATATTGCCAGGGTTAATGCCAAAGGGGATGGGGGTCATCACAATGTCGTTGTAGGTGACTTGTGGGTCTTCGCGGGGGAAGTTGAATTCGCCAATATCGCCGGTGTCCTGGTGCAGCATGATGTAGAGTGGGTCGGTAACGGCCGTTTCCACAATCGGCACATGCACCTGTTCATTAACCCCATCAACCAGCGGCGCAAAGCCAATAATCAGCCCCAATTCGTCATTGTCTTCATAATGAATGACCACCCAGCCAGGCCCATTACTGACGACGCGTTCCACCACAATCTCCCCATTCACCACCGGCTGATCAAGCACAAAAACGTCTGGCGGAAATGTGACATGGAACGAGGCGGCCACAGGCACATTATTAACCAACTGCGGTGCATCGCCATCGGGATAGTCAAAGCGCTGTGCTTCGCCTTCGTCCGCATACAAAACGGCTAACAAATAGGGGGGGCTTCGCGCCAGGGAATGGAAATCGCCACATTTTCATGCAAACCGGCATTGATGTAGGTGTGTCCTAACACTTCGCCCGCCTCGCCTGCTTCGTCAGCGTGGATGGCGAGCCAGCCGGGCACGGCCGTATACACACTTTCCACCAACACAATCCCATCTTCGGCGATAACCTGATCGGCAACTGTCAGCGTGGGGCGTGCAAATTCAATGGTGATGGCAAACGATTGGGTGACAGGCGTGCCGTTCACCAGCAGCGGCTCGTCCGTGTCGGGGATTTCTAATTCACCCGTTGTCCCGGCATCTGTGTATAGCTCGGCGACAAGCGTGTCGGTGGCTTGCAGCGGATCAATCGTTACGGCTAAATCGGTGCTGCTGCCAATGGGAACGGCCGTATATCCCAGCACATCCATTCCAATTTCTGCTTCCGTACTGCGCACCACCAGCCAGGCTGCCGCTGGGCTGTTCACTTGTTCGATGGTTAGCACGCCATCTTCATGCAGCACCTGGTCGGCCACACGAAGCTGCGGCAGAATGGGTGTGGGCGATGGCGTGGTTGTGGGCAGCGCGGTGGGCGAGGGCGATGGTGTGGCCGTATTGGGGCGGGCCATCGCTCCGGTTGTTTGCCGCGAGCTTTCCGGTGTGGGTGTGGGTGTAGAAACGGCCGTTGCCTCATCGCGCATACAGCCGACCAAAACAAAACATATCAGCAAAAATGCTGTCCAATTGCGTCGTGTCATAGCGCCGATTTTATAGGGTAAATCGTAATCCGTAAACCGTAAGCTGTGAACGTGAACGGATATCATCATAAATCGTAAGAGCTGTGGCCGCAAAGCTATCTAAACTTTCAGGACACGAGACAAGGAGTACGTTTTATGAGTTACTTGCAAGAACTACGTGCGGAGATTGATGATTTTTTGGCAAACCATCCCCAATCGCCGCTGACCGATGAGCAGCTGCTCGATTTTGAACACCTCAATTATTATGATGAGAATCCAGACCTGGCGTTCACGGCCGAAGTGACCCGTTTTGCCGCCGATGAGCCGTTGATCGAAATGCAAACCAGCACTGGCGATACGCGCTTTTATCGTCGTTGGGGGCAGTTTTCATTTAGGGTGGATGGTGAAATGGCGACATTGGTTATTTATAGCGATCCCTATGATGATGATTTTTTCATGCCGTTTAAGGATGCGACCAATGGCCGCGAGACGTATGGCGCTGGTCGGTATATGGACAGCCATCGCCCTGGGTTACGGCCGTTAAATGATCACACTGTCGAAATTGACCTGAACTACTGCTATAACCCGTATTGTGCTTACAATGACCTATATAGCTGCCCGCTGCCGCCGCGCGAAAATTGGCTGAAAGTGCCCATTCGCGCCGGGGAAAAAGCGTTTAAGTAAGGATGTGAGAAAGGGGAAACGGCCGTTTCCCCTCTCATCATTTATCATCATCCTCGCCCTGCTTGCCCCGCGAAAATGACCTATGGGAGAGTGGGTTTCATTTGTCGCGACGTGCCAGATGCCTTGAATGACAAAGCCATGTGAATACGATAAGATTTCACCTGGTATGACAAAGATGACCCCCCTGATAACCTGGATCCAAAAGCGGCAAAATATCTGGCCGCTGCTCGTGTTGGCCTTGCTCACAGGCTTTTTGCTTTACCCGGTATCTGTCCATCCCGGCTCGTTTGTGTTGGGACGGCCGTTTGATGATGTGTTCGAGTCAATCTGGTATCTGGGTTGGTACGAGCAAGCGCTCTTTGTGCGCCACGTATCGCCGCTGTTCCAACCGGACATTTTCTACCCAAGTGGCTGGGAATTGGGGTTTGCCGTGATGCCCCCACTTTACCCCGCTTTGTTTGCGCCGGTAACGGCCGTTTTCGGCGCTGTCACCACCTACAACTTCCTGCTCATCGGCTCAACCTTGCTCGCCGCCTATGGCGTTTTTCGGCTCAATCTCGCCTTGGGCGGCAGTCGTTGGGGCGGCATTTTTGCCGGGTTGGTCTTTGCTTTTTACCCAAACCGGCAGGTATACATGCACGGATTCCTCAACTTTTTGTTGGGGTCTGCCTGGCTGCCCTGGATGCTGTATGCGTTTTATCAGGCGGTGCGGCAGCCCGCACGACGCGGGCGTTGGTTGGCGCTGACCGGCTTGTTTTACAGCTTGAGCATTGGTGGAGCGTGGCAATTTGTCTATATCAGCAGCCTTGTTTTGGCGATTTGGGGCGGCGTGTTGCTGCTGCCGTTGGTGTGGCGGGAATGGCGGGCGTGGATACGGCCGTTTCTGGCGATGGTTGCCGTTATTTTGCTCATCGCCGCGCCGCTGCTCGTCAATGGCTTGGTGACCCGCACCCGTATTGGCGCATCTGCCGATTTCCCACTCGATGACCTGACCAATACCAGCATCAGCCTGGATCGCCTGCTGGTTCCCAGCGCCTGGAACCCGTTGTTTTGGGATTTGGCACGCGCAACATTTCCCATGCATGATGGCGAAGACAGCATCATTACCTTTGGGTTTAGCACATTGCTGTTAGCCGCCGTTGCCTTGCTGCAACGACACCCCAACAAGCAGCCCGGCACGGCGACGAAGCGCCTCTTGCTGATCGTGGTTTTATTTGGACTGTTGTTGATGACCGGCCCATTTTTGAAATGGGAAGGGCAGCCGTTGGTGCTCAGTGGCGCAAAGATGACGGCTTTGGGGCAGCGTTTCCCTGTTCTGTCGGCGGCTGATGGCATAAAGATTCCGATGCCAGCACTGTTGATTTACGAATTTGTGCCGCCGCTGCGCTCGTTTCATCATTTTGGGCGGATTGGCATGGTGGTTGCCATTGGCCTGGGCATTTTGGCGGGCATGGGGTTGACGGCGCTGACCCAGCGAGTGAAGCAGCCGATACGGCCGTTGCTGCTTTTAGCCGCCTTTGCCATTTTGCTCTTGGAGCTAAACACACAGCCGCAGCCACAGGTAACGGCAATTGATGGCATGGTGCGCGAGGTAGATGCCTGGCTGGCAGCACAGCCAGAGCAGCATGTGATCATGGAGTACCCGCTCTGGCACACACCAAAGGCGCAATCGCTTTATTATTATCTGGCGCACCAGCAAAAGATGGTGCAAGGCTACAGCATCATTTGGCCGGCCACATTCCTGAAAATGCGCCCCACGTTGGAGACTTGGCCAGAGGAAACGGCCGTTAACTTGTTAGCAGATATTGGCGTTGATTATGTGCTGGTGCATGTGCCAGAGGGGCAAGAGCAGACTTTCATTGCGGAGACGCTGCCACAATTACAGGCCAACGATACATTGACCCTTGCCGGTGTTTTTCACCGTGTCGCCGCCTGGGACAGCGAACCCACTTACTTCTTCGGTCAGATTCAGCCGATGGTTGACCCCATGGCCGTCACCTATGTTTTTGCCATAGAGCAGTAAAAAAAGCCTCTCGGAACTATCCGAGAGGCTTTA
>JACKBV010000024.1 GCA_020634315.1 Ardenticatenaceae bacterium
CCTCCGTCACCCAAATCGGCACGCCACGGAAGCGGTTGATGTAATCATCCAACACACTCAAAGCCGTTTCCATTGGGTACACATTCGACCAATAAATATGTGTGCCCAACCCATCGGCCGCCTTGATCGCATCGCGGCTCGCTTCCACAAACTCCACATGATCCATTTTGATGCCGCGTACCGAAGATCCCGGCGACAACCCCGGATAGATAAAGCGATACGTGGGCAGCCGTTTGCGATAAAGGTCAAGCAGTTGCAGCCACCAATCCTTAAAAGCGAGGCCATCTTTCCAGGTGCTGCCCATTCCTTCAGCGGTCAGATTTGGCTCGTTGTGCAGTTCAATGACCACATCCTTTCCCTGCAAAATGCCCAATGTGCGCTCTGTATCGCTAATTGTGTCATTGAAAAATTGCTGCGGGCTGATGTTGCGCCCGCCAAAGTCGAGGAATGCACGCACGACCCAACTGGCATCAGGGTGCTGTTGTACCAGCTTGCGAATACCATTCGGATTGTGGAACGATAATACCTTGACCATACTGGGACGCATGGCTGCGAATTCAGCTACTTCTGCGTCCGTAATATCAGGATCGGCAGAAGCGTGCAGCCCCAGCTTTGCTTCGCCAAACAAGGCGGGTTCCGGGTTGTTTACCTCTGGCACTTCGCTGGCATTGATGACCGTAGAGGGTGTAAATGGCTTTTGCAGCACATCATCGTTCACGCGTACGGGCGTATACTCGCCCTGCGCGGACCCGGTGACAATCATGGACGTGTTGGCCGGGACAAAGCCAATGTTGGCGGCATTACGTCGCGGTGCGTCGCGCAAATTAATGCCAAATGCGCCCGCTACAGCCATGCCGCCGCCCAACGTAATTTGCGTGGTAAAAGCCCAGCCTGGTGTTGTGTCGTGAATGGGAGCCGGTGGTGTGACGGGTTCGTTGCCGGGCAGCGGGTCGGGCTGTTCAATGCCTGGCAAGGGTTGTGTCAGATTGGCAATATCAGCCGGACGAACCTGGATCGGCGTATACTCGCCGCGCCGCTGTCCGGCAATGGTGGCAGTGGCTCCTTCCTGGAACATACCAATTGTCGCGGCGGTGCGGGAAGGGGCGCTGCGCAAATTTGTGCCAAAGCGACCTGATTTTGCCTGATTGCCTGTCACCGTCAGGTTTTGTGTCCAGGCCCAGCCCAAAATCGTGTCCCCTGGCGTTGGCGTTACGGCCGGTGGCGGCGTTTCGCTGCTGGGGTCTGGCACATTGATTGGGCCAGAAAAGTCGGAGCGTCGCGCACGTATCGGCAAATATTCGCCGTTGGCGTTGCCGGTTACGGTGACAACGCTGCCCGCGCGAATCAAGCCGATATTTTGCCCATCACGGGCGGGGGTGGCACGCAAATTGATGCCAAATTGGTTAACGGTTGCTTCGCTGCCGCGCACGACGAGATTGTTGAGCCAGGCCCAACCGGTGATTGTGTCGGTATCGCCAGTGGCGGGGGGCGGTGTGGCTGGCGGAGCGGGTTGGGCGTTGCTGAGGGCGCTGGTCGGCACCTGAATAGGTGTGTAGAGGCCACGCGCGGAGCCGGTGACGATGAGGATTGTGCCGCCAGGAACCAGATCGATGAGCTGTCCGTTGACAGTTGGGTCGGTGCGCAGGTTGATACCTCCGGCACTGACCTGCGCCAAATCACCTTCGACCATGATGGCATCGGTGTAGGCCCATCCGTTTGTGTATGGCCCGGCAGGGCGCTGCCAGCCCATGAGGGGTAGGAGGAAGGGCGTGGGGTCAATGAAGCCGGGAGGCCAGTTACCGACCTGTGCCCCATCTTTTTTGAGGGAGATGTGTAGGTGGGAGCCGAAGCTGTTGCCGGTATTGTCGGCCAGCCCGATGAGATCACCGGCCTTGACTTCTTGCCCGTCTTGTACGCGTGCTTCTTTGAAATGGGCGTAAATGGTCTGATAACCATCGCGGTGATCGATGCGTACATGAATTCCGTAAGGGTGTTTGCTGGGGTCTGTTTGGACGCTGCGTACGCGACCAGGAGCGACGGCAAAGACTTTGGCGTTCATCGGGGCCATGATGTCTACGCCTTCGTGCCCTGGCAGGCCGAATTGGGCGTAGTTCTGCGGGTTGACGCCGAAGTGCTGGGTGATGCGCCGAAATTCGGTGGGCCATACTTCAAACTTAAATTCGTCACTCATGGGAACTCCTTTTTGTTTTGCGCTACGGTTTGTCAGGTTGTCGGTGAATGATGATGGACTGATGAATAAGATTGTACGTCAAGGTTTACGGTTTGACATATAACTTGTCAAAACCGAGGGGAACAAGTTGGAAAAAGCTGTTGCCGGGGGCAAGCGGGAGGATGTTGCCGTCGAGATCGGTGAAGGTGAGCATGTGGTGGGGATCGTCTCGATGCCAATAGCCATCGAAACGCTGCCCGTCGCGGAAAATGGAGACGGGACCTTCGCCCCAAATTTGAATCTGGATGGAGTTGTGCCCGCCATCGGCGTCGTCTTCTTGGATGTCGGTTTCCTGGTGGTGGGCGGCGAGGACGATGATGTTGGTGAAGCTGAGCTGCTGCCCGGTGTTGGCGTCGTAGTGGGGTTCGCCGTCTGTCCAGCGTGTGTAACGGCCGTTACCGGCATACGACCAGGTGACATAGGTTCCGCCATAGGCGATCTCAATTTGTGTGGCGGGCGTCCCTGCCGCCAACGGTTCGTCGCGGAAGGCCATATAATTTTCAAAGACAGGTGGCCTGTCTTCACCGCGTTCTCCTAGCAGGTAATGCAGCGTATCGGTGTCGGTGAAGAGGGTGTGGACGACTGGTTTGTCAGGGTCGGCAACGCGATAAAAACCGCCATGGGCGAAGTCGGGCGAGATGATACGGCCGAAAAATTCGCTCTCTTTGAACATGAGGCGCACCGGCCCGGCTGAGCCAGAATAGGCGAAGGCGGCGTCGTACATGAGCGGAATTTCGAGATCGATGAGGCGGCCGCTGCGGATGGAGCCTACCGGATTGGCGTCCTGGCTGTAGAAAACGGCCGTGAAGCGGGTGACATTGCCTTCTGCCAGGTGTTCAAACACGAGGTCGGCGCTGTTTAGCCCGGCTTGTGGGCGTACCAGTGGTGGATAGTTGGAAATTTTGATGGCAATGGGGCGGCGGGCCAGTCGTGCCGGGTCTGTTGCCAGGCCGGTGAGCGGGTTGATGCCGTCCGGGAAGCCCGTGACGCCAAGAAGCCCAGGGATGGTGGCGGTGGGAGGAACGGCCGTTGCCGCTAGCCTGGTTGGTGTGACAGCGGTCGGAGTAGGGGGCATGATGGTGGGGGGAACGGCCGTTGCTGTTGATGGTGGTGTGTTCGTGATGGTGGGGGATGGCGCTGCTTGGCTGACGGCAAGCGGCGTGCGTGTCGGGGTGCGTGTGGGGGTGGCGGTGGAAACGGCCGTTTCCGCCCCGCAAGCTGTCAAACTCACAATCAATAACAGGAGTAGCTGCCAAAAGTAACTTCGCTGCATAAGATATTGCCCTACAAAAATTGAGACTCTTTATTGTAAAAGAACCCCTACAAAAACAAAAACGACACGCTGTTTACACGTGCCGTTCATCTCGATTTTTGACTACGCCGCTTAAATGGATGTTAGTGAGTGCGTCGCGTCCAATACTCTTTCAACGTCAAATCCGTCATGTCCCCTTCAGAAGACAAGAAATCCAGCAGTAAACGATTGAACTTAGCCGTTTCTTGCAGCATTGGGAAGTGGCTGCAATTGTCAATGCTAACGTAATAACGATTATTGCCCGATTTTTGTAGATGATAGTAGTCGCCAGTGGGCGGCTTAACCACACCATCTTCCTCGCCAAACACCATCAACATGGGGCGCGGGAAATCGTTTAGGTCTTCGACGAAATTGCAGCCCAGCAACTCTTTTGCCAGGGTATTCATCGCTTCCGTGTCTGTCTTGCGTACTTCTGAATCAACTTCATTGAAGCTGTTGGATTTGCCCAATACCTTGTTGACAAATGTATCGGGATCAGAATTTGTCAGGCGTGCATTAATGTGACCACCATTGACAGGCAATGAAACAGCCACCAACTTGTTCACCTGTTCGGGATTCATGGTTGTGTAACGCAAGGCAACGGCCGCTCCCAGTGAATGACCAACTAAAGTTACCGGTGTTGCAATACCCAACTTATCAACAAATTGATCCAACATTTCCACATAAGCATTCAGCGAATACATATGCGGCGTTTTGCTGGAATCCCCAAATCCCCACAAATCAAAAGCAAACACACGATGCCGTGCTGACAGACCCTGCATAGCAGGCCACCAATAGCGCCATGAGCCTAGCCACCCATGGATAAATACCAGTGGGTTGCCTCGTCCCAGGACTTCGTAGTGAATAAGGTTGCTGCCGAGAGTCGTAATACTCATGATAGCGTCTAATTAATTACTGATTCAATACACGGTTAATCGTTGCTACCAATTGATCGGGCGCAAATGGCTTCAGGATATAGTCTGTTGCGCCCGCTTGGAGGCCGGTAGCAATTTCAGCCTCCTGTCCTTTTGCCGACAAGAAAATAATCGGAATATCCTTCGTCTCATCCATTTGCTTGAGCTGCGCACATGCCTCATACCCAGTCATGCGTGGCATACGCACATCCATCAAAATCAGGTCAAAAGCATCTGTGGGTGCCTTTTCTACCGCAGCTTTACCATCTTCGGCACTCACTACATCAAACCCATGAAATTGCAACGTCAGAACGATGAGTTCACGAATATCTTGATCATCTTCTGCGATGAGAATCTTAGTCATCCTGCTTTCATTCCTCGATTACGCCGTCTCACTGTCTTCAACGACGATGGGCAGATTGAATGTGAATGTGCTGCCTGATCCAGGCGCACTTTCCACCGTCAATTGGCCGTTATGCATCTCTACCAAACTCCGTACAATAGCCAGTCCTAAACCCGTACCGGAAACCTTTTGCACGACCTCATGTTCAGCGCGATAAAAACGATCAAAGATTTTGGTCTGATCTTCTTTGGAAATACCAATTCCCGTATCGCTAACGCTGATAAATACATAATTGCCGTTTTCACGAGCCGTTACGCGGATTTCCCCGTCGGGTGGTGTGTAATTAAACGCATTATCCAGCAAATTAGTCAACACCTGGGTCACGCGTGCATGGTCGATGTTGACAAGCGGCAAGTTTGACGGTGTGTCGGTAATGACAGTGATGGGTTTGTTTTCGTGCTGAATGCGTCCACGCAAATGGGCTTCAACAACCTGCTCAACCAACTGTGCAATGTCAACAGGGCGCAGATCAAGCGTTGTTTTGCCCGTTTCAATGCGTGAAATGTCTAGTAAATCGTTCACCAACATATGCAGACGTTCTGCATTGTTTTTGATCACTTGCAAATAGCGCGTTTGCGCATCGCTCATTTTGCCAGCGGCGCCCATCAACATGAGATCGACATACCCTTTGATAGAGGTCATGGGCGTGCGTAACTCATGGGAGACGGTTGAGACAAACTCGCTCTTTAAGCGATCCAATTCCACCTCTTTCGTGATGTCACGGAAGATGGAAACTGTGCCAAAGAATTGCTTGCCGGCCATTACGGGTGAGAGGTGAACACTGACGACTTTCTCTTCGATGGGCAGTTGATCGTCGATATAAGTCCACTCTTCGACACGATCCGCATTTTTGGACCATTCCTTAATTGTGGAGAGCCAGGAATGTTGTGATTGGCCGTATAAGCCTAAAAACTCATTGATGTATTTGCCAACTAGCTCTTCGCGGCGAACGCCTAAAATTGAACCGGCAGGCAGGTTTGCCAATATGATTTTGTTTTCTGCATCGGCAACAATGACGCCATCAGCGATACTTTCCAGAATGGCTTGATTTTTAGCCGTGTTGATTTGTTCCAGGTGTAAGGTTTGGCCCAGCCTTTCTGCCTGATCACGAATGAGCAAATAGAGATTGGCGTTGTTGATTGCGTTGGCGACCTGGATAGCGGCGGCCTCAACAAGGTCAAGCTGCTGCATGGTGAACGCATTGGGACGGCCGTGGAACAGCATCAAGACGCCGATAACCTCTTCGCCGGTCATGAGCGGCACCGCCAGAACAGATCGATGATCACGGCTCGTCGCGCGTTCAACCCATCGTGGATCCTGACGTGTATCATGCACAATAACCGACGAACGGTTGTCTATCATCCACCCGGCCAGCCCTTCGTTGCGCATAAGGCCGCTGGGTAAGCCACGTGGCCCTGGTTTCCTTTCCGCGCCAAATGCGGCACGGAAAACGAGTTCACCCGTTTCCTGGTCAATGAGCAAAATAACGCCTTGCGTCGCATTGACGACTTCATTTACCAGGTGTAATGCCTGATTTAGCACCCTGTCCTGATCCAGGCTGGCAGACAGTTCTGAAGTGATGCGCAGCAGGATTTTGACACGGTTGCTTTCCTCATGTAAGGCCTGGGTGCGTTTCGCAACGCGCATGTCCAGGTCTTCATTTAGCTCGCGCAATTCTGCGAATAGGCGGGCATTTTGGAGAGCGATAGCTGCCTGCACGCCAAACGTGGTGGCTTGGGCGACATCTTTGGCGCTGAAGCGGTAGGGGTTGTTTTTGTCGATGAGGATAAGAACGCCAACGACGTCCCCTTCTTGTTCCAGTGGTACGCCTAATGCGGCTTGGATTGTCTCGCGTTGTGGTAGTTTGAAGCGGACATCTTTTGCCTGGCTGATGTTGTTGACGTATTGGGCTTGTCTGGTGTTGGCGACAAGCGTGACGAAGACGTCTTTTTCGGTGGTGTTGACGACTTTGCCAGCAAACTCGTTTTCGGCGTGCCCTTTCGCTGTGGTGCCGATGAACTGATTTCCTTCACGCAACCAGATATAGGCTCCGTCGAGATTGAAAATGCGCAGGCTTTCGCTGCAAATAAGATTGAGGACGGTGTCTAGTTCAAGGGTGAAGTTAATAGCCAGATTGACAGCACCCAACGCGTTGTAGAAGCGTTCGCGTTCAAAGGTTTCTTCAAAGACGAAAGCTGTCTCTAAGGCGATGTTGGCTTGATTTGCCAATGTGCTTAACAGTGGTAGGTCGCGGCTGTTGAGCGGCTGTATATCGCGCTTGATTAGCTCGACGAGTCCGTACGTGGTTTCTGACAAAATGATGGGCAGCAAGATGCTGGTAAAGGGATCGTCGGCTACTAGCCAACGGGGATTTTGCACAGGTGGTTTTGTGTCTGCGGTGACAACTGTGACTTGCGGTTGGTGTGTGTGTATGACGCTGAAGGCGGTTTTGTGGTTTTCTGTGAGGGGAACGGCCGTTCCGTTGGGTGTTATTTGCCCGGAAACGGCCGTGTAATCTTCCATCACGATCAGACTGTTCGTGTCTTCACGCCATTGGTACAGGGTGTACCCATTCGCGCTGATAGCATTCATCAAGTGCTTGCCCATCAAAGACAGCACCATATCTTTTTCAAGCGTATTGGCTAATTCATTGCTGGCATTGACCAGAATTTCGAGTTCGCGGCTGCGTGCCAGCGTTTCATCAACCAACTGCGTGTTTTCAATCACAGAGGCGGCGTGTTGAGCATACAGTTCAATGGTTTGCAGCACAGCTGTTATCGGACGTAATCCGTTGGTTGGCTCATCCAGGCTGATCAAGCCAATCTTTTGCTTTTGCCGGTCTAATAAGGGCACCGAAAGTACGTCGCGCGGGTGCCAGGCTTTTGCATCATCTTGTTCCCGTGAGTCGCCAACAAGCATGTTTCCAAAGTGTTCATGAGACCAGGCGCTGTCACCGGGCACAAAGAAACAAGAACCACGCCGAAACTGACCGCCCGTATCGCTGTGGAAGAGGGTGTTCCACACTGCGGCCGGTAACATGCGTTTTTCCAGTTCTGCTTTTTCGGCCGTGGAAAAACCGGCCGTGATTAGTTTAGTTGGGTTAAATTCCGCATCGCGTAATGTTAAGGCAACGCGCTGCCATCCTGTCATTTGCAAGCCATCAACGATCAGTTGGAGTTTCTTGTCAAAATCAGGCTCATTGCTAATGCGTGTCAGCGCGGTAAGTTGCTTAATGATGTCATCAACCGGTTTGTTTTCAGTTGGTTTTTCCGGATTGATGAAAATTTGGACGAGTTCATCTGACTCGTCTTGCCAACGAAGTGATTGTGCTTGAACAATTGAGTCAGCCACATTGATGCGCAATTGGGCAGGTGGACTGAGAAGTTGTTCAAGGCTGGTATTCGGGATTGTGAGTTGTTTTAAGTTAACCGTAGCCATTTCTTGTTCAGGCAATCCCAAAATTTCCTGAGCCTTTTTGTTTGCATAGACAAGAGTGCCGTCATGTTGTGCCATGATGACGCCATCTTGTACTTTATCGAGAATGCTCCAATTTAAAGCCCAGGTTGATTTTCGTTCCATGTGTTACAGTGACCCTAGTGACAACTACCATTACTATGAAAAGCGTTTTTACCGGTACACTACTCAGGGTCGTCGGTTGATTTGTTTGTTATGATGAAGTTTGATCTAAGCGTCGCAGTTCTGCGGCCGTTTCCGTGATTTCGCGAATATCTGTAAATCGCTGTGTTTTGTCAGAGACGACACCAATTGATAATCGCATTAATGGGGCCATTTCCCCGTTTGCTAGTTCAATGCCTCCTTGTTCACGGTGAATAAAGTTGTAGTGTGATTTAACGCCTTCATCGAACCGCTCTCGTAAGAGTTTGACCATTCCCGGAATGTCGTTGGCTTTTGAAATGATGATAAATGTGTCATTGCCGGGATGCCCGATAAAGTCGTTCAGCGTTCCTTTGTCATTCATGACTTCATTCATGACCATAGCGGCAAAGCGCAGTACCTCATCACCCGCGACAAATCCATATTCATCGTTAAACGGGCGCAGGTGATCAATGCCGACCAACATGAGGGACCAGTCTGCTGTGCGCATCAGATCACGCAATTGTTCTTCTAGTAATCGACCACTGGGGAGACCCGTCTTTGGATCGCTCATGTTCAGGCGTTGGTGGGTTTTGATTGCCGTACGTACACGTAATTTTAGTTCTTCGATGTCGAACGGTTTTGTGATGTAATCGTCTGCCCCCAATTCCAGGCCTGCGATGCGATCGCTGCGTTCATCCCGCTGGGTGAGGAAGATAATGGGAATGTGACTGGTACGCGTGTTGGTGCGTAGTTCACGGCAGACGGCATACCCATCCATATCTGGCAGCATGATGTCAAGAACAATGAGGTCGGGAAGTTGTTTGCGACATTGATCGAGTGCATCACCACCACGTGCCGCGACTTCTACGTTGTACCCCTGACCTGTGAAGAAAATACGCAGCATGTTTGAGATATCAAAATCATCTTCTACTACTAAAATTCGGCCGTTGCTCATGAGCTTTTTCCTTAGCTAATTACAATCGAACAGGATCCACAAAAGCAAGCGTGTCTCGCAAAGTATTATTGTTAGTGGCATGACGGTAGGCTTTGACTCTTGCAATTTCTTCTTCCGTGACAGCTTTTTCAAAGCTTCTAAACCCACCTAACGTGAAACCATGCCTCCCAGCGATTTTATCAATTGTCATGACTTGTGACAATTTTATGTCTTTTCCAAGCGTGAAAGATTCGTAACGTTGTTCCAAGGCCAGCGCCATTGTCTCAGCCATACACGCATAAGCCATTTGTGGTGGAAACCCAAAATTGAATCCGAAATTGACTGCTCCGGGTACTTTGACCATGCCCCCTTCAATGACGAGAACGTCGGGGCGTTGTTCGGCAACCTGGCGGGAGACGTCGCGTGGTCGAGCCACATCGCACACAATTGCTCCGGGTCGCAAATGGTGTGGTTCAATGATGGCGTCTACGGCACTTGTTACGGTGATGATGAGGTGTGCCTGAGCTAGATGATTTATGTCATCACTGATTGTCACTTGTTGTGTGCCTGCTGCACGAACTTTGTCTGCAACTTGTTCGAGTTTGGTTTGCTGGCGACCAATGAGGAGCATGTGGGGTGTTTGCCCTGCCAGCATTTCTGCACATACGGAACCAATTGCCCCGGTTGCGCCTACAATGGCAACTGAAGCTTTATCAAGAGGTGTGCCCATTAAATGAGCGGCTTTTTGTACGGCGTGTACGGCCGTTGCCACTGTATAGCTGTCACCCGTTGTCACTGGGATGTTTAGCTGTTTGGCAATGGTGACACCCCCGTCGCCCACAACTGACGTAAACGCGCCCAGGCCCAACATCTTTGCCCCCAACCGCTCCGCCATGCGTCCCGTTTGAATCACTTTGCGATAAACGACAGACGGCGGTAATTCCATCATCCGTTTGGGGGTGAGGGGGCAGGCAATGAACCAGCCTTGCAGGGAACGGCCGTTTGCCTGTGATTGAATGCCTGTAATTTCAGAAATATAGATAGGGGGGAAAAATAAAGACAAAAAGTCAATCAACCATGTGGGCAGCTTGCCCAGGGTTGGATACTTACGACTCACATCCCGTTTAGGGTCAATGGGATGGATGATAAAAGCAAATGTGTCTTGCTGCATAGGTCCTTTTATATCCAGGTGAAGGCGGAAACGGCCGTTGCCCGTCAGCTTTCTTCCTTCGTGCGTGGATAAAGTCTTGGATAAGGATATCGTACCCGATGGGCGTGATGATCACTTTGCTCATAGACCACATTACGCGTTACATGTTGTCTATCCTGAGTAGCCAGTAACACCACATCAGATTCAATTGTTCGTGCTGGATAAACAATCAACCCCGAACTCAACCGACAATGATGCCCCACACAGCCTCCCAGAATCAGCAAATTCGTCTCTTCAAGCTGTCCCTTTATATTAAGCGTTTGCAGTGGTTTACCACCTATCGCGCTTGCGTGTTGTTCCCCTTCAATTTCCAGACTACCACTCAATACATTAAAATCTGTAAACGTCGTGCCTGCACCAATAAACGAATCGCGCCCAATTACGCACAATTGCAAGCACGTATTTTGCGCAATCATCGTATTCTCCATCATCGTGGTCATAAACAAAGCTGAGCGAAACGGCAAAAAGCACCCGTCACTAACCACACTCAACATCAGTTGGCAGCCCTGTGAAATATTTACATTATTTCCAATAATACAATTATCAATGACAACACCGGCACCAATCGTTACATTGTTTCCAATAACCGTTGGCCCATGAATAATCGCCGAGGGATCAATCGTCACATTTTTGCCAATTTTCACCAATTCAGAACTGGCTAAAACCTGACGTTGCTCCAAAATGGAGCGAAAGAGAACCTTCAACTTATAACGCCAATCTTCATTGATCTGATCTTCAACTTTGGCCCCATGTGCAAAGACACCAAACAAAATATCAGCGACAAATAAATGCACCCAGTTTTCAACAATAACAAAAGCTTTGCGCGGGAGCTGGTAAACCAAATCCCCTACTTCCGTTGCCATATAAGGTGGAACATGGTAATAGCCTCGTTCACGTGATTCCGTATCTATCACCATGGGTTCCGCGATGACGCTTTGCGAAACCCCTTGCGGCAAATACCACATATCAACCAGGTACAAATCTCCCTGCCGAAACAGCGAACTGGCAAGCGGCTTCACATGCTGCACAATTGCCGGGTCATCAACTCGAAACGCAAGACGAATGGGTTTCCCCCCTTCTTGCCCACGGCTGATAAATTCATTGACTAGTTCTCTGTTAAAAAACAGGTTGTCACGATGAACCAAACATTCAACCGGCTCGTTTTCAATAGTTTGCGCAAATTGCCAGTTTGGATATTCACGTTCTTCTGTTGTGTGCTCTGCTAAAATGTCACGTTGCCATAGCCAAAGAGGTTTATTCTGCACACGCAGATCTCTGGCTGGCTCATTAAAAGGAGCGATTTGAGTGGTCTCTGTAAGAATAATACGGCGCATAATGTAGCAGCCCGATAAGCTAACTTGGACTTTTTCTAAACAATCGGTTTCTTAGAAATAACGATTGTACAATTGTCATCACCACAAGCAATACAACTAACCTCTTCCACACGAAAACGCCTGCCACGGCTTACCCAATCCAAACTCTGTTCTAATAAGCCTACGGCCAAATGGCAGCAAGGTGTGCTCGAAGTTCGATTCCAACATACTGGGCAACGTTCAATTACCCATAAATAACCCCTTTCATCTTCTCCCAAATGAACACGCTGATCGGTGAACTTATTAAAAGTCTCGGCAAAAACCTCAAGACCAATTTTTATTTTAATGCCCAACGGCAAAATACGGCTTGCTAAATCCGTAATTCCCAACACCGGAACAAACTCTTGTAAAGCATACTTCCAGGTTTCTCTGCCTGCCCTTAATGCCAGGCCACGTCCTCCACGTACACCATACATATCATCCAGTGTTTGTTGAATGGCGCTTACTTCCTCAAAAGAAAACTCTAGCGCCAAATTGTTGGGTGGGTAATTGTTAACCAGAGGATAAAGATGGGCAAGGTTTAAAACTGCATTGACACCATGATGCCCCATAATTTGTTCCATGGCCGTCAAAATAATGCGTCCCATTTTGTTGGGATAATAATATTGTGTATCAGTTGCTACCTGTACTTTATTCACTAGCTTCTCTTACCATTTCTGTTACATGGTTGTTTTGCAGAAACGTCCCCAAAGTTTGCATAAACGTTTCTGGTTCATCGATCATTGGGAAATGGCGCGAATGGGCCATCATGGCTACTTGGTTTAGTTGGACATTTTTGTTGAGTAATTTGGCATTATTTGGTGAAACAATATTGTCTTTCATGCCATAAATGCCCAGAGTAGGTATATCTAAATGTGACAAATCTTCGCGTAAATCTGTGTCACGTAAATCGCCGATGCTGCGGAAGAAAGATTCAATGGTTGTTCGTTGCACATCCCTAAAAATCATGCTGCGGACTTTTTTGGAATCACGGGCAAGTAAGATGCGCATGATAGAGTGGACAATAATAGGGTAACGCCAAATTAATTTGGCAATAGAACCATAGCCCGCCAATTGCAGAAACGGATTTAGGGATTTACCGACGACAGGAGAACCCACAACAGCAACTTTCCGAACACTGTCCGGATAAGAAAGTGCCATTTGTAGGGCCACCGTACCGCCCATTGAATGACCAAAAACGGGCGCATGTTGAATTCCCAGTACCGTCATGAACTGGTTAACCATCTCAACATAGCTGTCAATGCGAAACGAAGAGGATGAAGCCCTGGCACCTGTTGCCGAATCACCAAACCCCCAAAAATCAAGCGCATAAACACGGTAGCGTCCGGTTTTGGCGAGAGTGATCATTGGCTCTCGCCATACATCCCAGGAATTTATCCATCCATGTAAGAGGATAACAGGCTCTCCGCGCCCAATAGATTCATAATGCAGAATACCTTGTTCTGTGACGATGGAACTCACGCTAACCTCAATATTGCTTGCATTTATGCGACAATCATGAATAACTCCCCTTTCTTCCGGACAAAACTTTCCTGAGGTAGTCCTTCTGGTCGCTTTAACCCGACGATCAAGAGTGGTTTATGCACACAACGGGTATTGTATATGTTAAAAATACTAGCACCAGCCTTAAAAACCGACCGTGAAAAGGAGGTTAAGGTGCTGTAAATGAGACGTTAACTATACAAAGTATGGTTAATCGTCTGCATTCTCCTCTTGATCTAACTGCTCCAATATTGAGTACAGCAACTCTAGCAAAACATTTTTGACGCTTTCCTTATCAACAGCAACACAAGGTAGGATTTTTACCTCTGGGCGGAGACGGAGGATAATTCTCAAGTCTTCTGGATCCCAGGCATCTTCTTGGTCTTGTTTGTTTGCCGCAACAACATAGGGTGTGGAAGCATAACTTTCAAAGGTTTCCAAGATGCGCTTGGCTTCACGGAAGGTTTCTGGCTTGGTGCTGTCAACCATGACAACAAACCCAAGCATACCTTGAGATAAAATGTCCCACATGAAATCAAAGCGGCGTTGACCTGGTGTACCGAACAGGTATAAGACCAAGTCGTCGTCTACAGTGATACGGCCGAAATCCATAGCAACAGTCGTGCTTTCTTTGATTTTTTCCGCACTGCTGGTAATTTTCCGCTCTGTTGAAACGACGTCAATTTCGCTGATTGTACCGATGAACTCTGTTTTACCCGCTGAAAACGGGCCGGTGATGACCATTTTGACAGCTTGCATAAATAATTACCTTCACAGCAAAGTGAAATAAAAAATACTATCACTACCAGTTGTAAAAACTGTGTATAACTGATTGTTATTGGATTTAATCAACTACATTCGATTTAGTAGTTTGGATAAGCTTTTATATAAATGTTGACATCGATGTTGATGTAACAACCAGTTATTAACGAAGCTAGAGACCGCGAATGCGGTCGATGAGACGAATAACAACCGAACGTTTTTCCGCTGGCGATTGTTGTTCGGATGCGTGATCACGACGAGAAGTAGTAGCGGTGGTAGTGGTGGATGTCGTTGCTGACGACTCTGTCTTTTGGGGGGTTGTGAATTCTACTAGGCCGGCTTGCAGCATACCGTAAACAATGCGCCGTATTTCGAAGTCACTTAAATTGTTGGCTCTGGCAATTTGCCTGATTGAGTTGCGCGGATTAATAAAAGAAATAACGCGCCACTCTTCAACCGTCAGATTAATATTACGCAGCCGCGCATCTGGTCGATCAGTAAAACGCAATGAGACATCCAGGTCGGGCAGCTCTTCTTGAAGAATTTCCCATTCTTTTAGCCGCCGACTTCCTTCCATGATGACGCTTTCTAGATCTATCGGGATTGTGATGCGATCTGGGGAAGGCAATTCGTTGGCATCAAAGCGGAACAGCCCTTCTGCCCAGGTGAATAGTTTGTAGACAACATCCAGGACGTATTGGCGAACGCTTTGGATAATGTCACTTTGAGTGACATACCCGGCTTGAATAAGCAGGTGTCCAAGCTGTTTGTCGCTGGTCCCTTTTGCTTTTGTCTGAATGATTCTGGCTTGTTCTTCTGATAATTTACCTGCGTTTTGCAGGACAATTGCCAGGTTGCTGTTTTCACTGCCCATATGAGCGTAAATCAGTTTGCCTTCACGAAAAGATACGTGAGCAACCTCTTTACCCTGTATGGTCAATGTGCCAGTCTTTCGTGCCAGATTGATCAGGTTAAGTAATTGTGTTGTGGAAAAGTCACGCAAGTTCCCTTTTAGGGCCATGGTTTTATTCTTGTAGTTCTTAGTTTTGATTTAGGGTATGAGGTTGTCTGCCACTATCCCCTTTATGCCGGGTAATTTATCAATGCAAAGTTTTTGATGGATGAAATTTTATGGTACTTTGCATTAATTCTTTACATATTTCTAATTACGAAGCGCATTATACATGGTGTAAAAAGTCAAGTCAAACATACTTCTGTCTTATATTAAGCCTTTTGTTTCTCTGGATTGGACAAGATTGTGTAGAAGAATTTCTTGTTGAGATGCTGGTTCGTATGTACAATAGTGACATTGTAGAAATTGTTTGCTGTGGGGTGGTGGCGAAATGGCAGACGCAGCGGACTTAAAATCCGCCGGGGGTGACTCCGTGTGGGTTCGAATCCCACCCGCCCTACTAGAAAATGGCCCATATGTGGGCCATTTTTGTTTTCAGGTCTTGTATGGTGCAGCTGCGAACGCATGTCCAGCATTTTTTAGAGGAAGTTGACTTTGGGAAACGGCCGTTTCCCCATTTCCCACCCAAGCTCATTGTTGGTGTATCTGGGGGGACGGACTCATTGGCGCTGCTGCACGTGCTGCGTTCGATTTTGCCCGCGGAGCAACTGCTGGTCGCTCATTTAAATCATGGGTTACGGAGTGCCGCGGCAACGGATGCGGCTTTTGTGCAAACAACGGCTCAGGCTTGGGGCGTGCGCTGTGTGGTGGAAGTTGTAGATGTGGCCGCGCTGGCAAAGCAGAAAGGCGTTTCGCTTGAAGAGGCGGGGCGGCAGGCACGCTACCAATTTTTTGCGCGATTAGCCAGGCAGGAAGAGGCAACGGCCGTTGCTGTTGCGCACAACGCCGATGACCAGGCAGAGACAGTGCTGCTGCATGTGCTGCGCGGGTCGGGTCTATTGGGGCTGCGCGGGATGCGCCCGGTTTCGCCCATGCCGCAGGGGGATGGTGTCTGGCTGTTACGGCCGTTTCTCGCCATTTCTCGTGCTGAGATTGAAGCATATTGCCAGGAAAACCAACTGCATCCTGTTGAAGATGCCAGTAATCAAGAGCTAATCTTTTTGCGTAATCGCTTGCGTCATGAATTGCTGCCCTTGCTGGCCGCCTATAATCCGGCCATCAAAACCCGTTTGCAGCACATGGCGGACATTGTTGCTGCGGATTACGACTTGTTGGATGCCATTGTCACGGAGACGTGGGAGCAAGTTTATTATGGCGCTGGCGATGGGTGGTTAGCTTGGCGTCGCTCGTCGTGGCGGGATTTACCGCTTAGCTTGCGCCGTGCGCTGTTGCGTAAAGCTATCTTTCAACTCGAACCGCAGTTAGCTGATGTTACTTTTCGGGTGATAGAGTCGGCGCGGCAGGTAGCGGAAACCAAAGTGGCGCAGGTCGCGGCTGCGCTGCCGGGCGGGCTGGTGCTGCGGGCTTTGTATGATTTGGTATATGTGATAAGGGAAACGGCCGTTTTGCCGGTTTCTGGCCCACAGTTAGAAGGTGAACGAGAATTGCCTGTCCCTGGCACCATACAGCTTGCCGACGGCTGGCAGCTAGTGGCAGAGTTACAAACTGCATCTGCTGTGCCAGATGTGCAGCACAATGAAGACCCCTGGCATGCTTTTGTAGATGTTGGCGAGGCAGCGGTTTTGCAGGTGCGCTCTCGCTTGCCTGGCGAAAGATGGCAGCCATTGGGGATGGGCGGACATTCGACAAAGGTTAAAGAAGTTATGATTAACCGTCGTATTCCGGCGCAGCTGCGTGAAAAATGGCCGTTGGTGGCCGTGGATGAGCACCTTGTCTGGATGGTTGGACAGCAAATAGACGAGCGGGTAAAGGTAACGGCCGTTACGCAGCGCATTGTCCATTTATATTGTTACCAGAAATTTCGTGCCGTATCGCAAATTTGAGTTGACGTTGGCATAGATGAAAAGTATACTACCGGCTGTTAACAACACGGGGCGTAGCTCAGCTTGGCAGAGCGCTCGGTTTGGGTCCGAGAGGTCGTCAGTTCAAATCTGGCCGCCCCGACTTCCGTGATTAGTGAGCAATAGACTGGTTACAGATAAGCGGCAGTGGTGTAGGGGTAACACAACAGCCTTCCAAGCTGTTATCACGGGTTCGAATCCCGTCTGCCGCTCTTTTCATTCACGGTAATCGTAAATGATCGGGCCTATAGCTCAATGGCAGAGCAAGCGGCTCATAACCGCTGGGTTCTAGGTTCGAATCCTAGTAGGCCCACCTTTGCAATCATACTGCAACAAGTAGTAGCGTAAAAGGGAGCATCTACTCGCTACTCGTCCTCTCGGCAACATTCTGTACGTACCATTCATCAATAATTTGCCGAATAACACCTGCTTTACTCAAGCCACTATCATTAGAGAGCAAGTCGATAATTTCGAGCTGGTACTCCGGCAGATGATACGAACGTAGGTATTTGTTGGTTTTACCGTCTTGGTACGCTTTTTTTATTGCTTCGAGAACTTTGTCTGAGCGTAACAGTGTCATGTCTATCTCTCGAAATTGTTGAATGTATTTTGTGTGGTTCATACCGTTCATTCTATACCTATATAAATTGGTGTCAATGCCTATATCATATTTAGAAGCGCTTTAAGAATGCCTCCTGACTGTTCGTCTCATGAGATAAGCGTTTTGCTGCTGGCTTCTGGCGTGGAAAGGTGGTGTTTGTCGGGCAACGGCCGTTTCTAACAAATCATAGTGGCGCAGGTGTGATGTAACTTGACAATGGGCCAGAGCTGGAGGTGTATTTAGACGACAAGACGGAGTATTGGCTGCCCATAAGGGAAATGGTTACAGCCTGAACTCAAGTGTAACGTTGAGGATTTGCAGCTAATACCAGGTTAAGCGGGTTTGGGGGGGAGTCGCAAACCCGCTTAACCGCTATATGATTTCGTCCTACGCGGTGTGCCCCCTCTCAAATATCTGTGCTACCCTGAATGTTGATGGGAAACGGCCGTTTCCCTTGCCAGCGCCCCCCCATAAAGAAGCGTGTGACAAAAACAATAGTTATTTTAGGATTTTTGTCACTGGCAACTAAAGAACAAGTGTAATAAACTATTACTCGTGCTACTTCGTTTTATGAGTTGTCGTTACCTGGCTTAGCAAAACGGTTAACACAGTATGGTACGATTCGCCGGTTAATAGAATAAATACATTATCGTGTATGATTTATTTTATAGAGCGCAATGTGCAAAATCATAAAAACTAAACTTTGATCAAACTAGCTATTAAGGTTAAAGCAGAAACAGGTAACTTAACCATAGCAGAAAAGGAATAAAAAAGGACTCGTTGCCATGACACAGTATCAACCACGCTACCACGTCAAAAGATCCGTATTTATTTTGCTGTTCCTGATAGTGGCTCTTAGCCTGCTCATTAGCGGTTGCAGCACATCAGGGGCATCCGAAAAGACATACCGGGTTGGCGTTTTAGCTGGCTTAAGTTTTGTCGCCGATATTACCGATGGTTTCAAAGAAGCCATGACAGAACTAGGCTATGTTGAGGGGGAAAACATTACGTATGATGTGCGCTTAACGGAGTTTGACATCCCCACTTACCAAAGCATCCTCCAAGAGCTGATCGAGGATGAAGTAGACTTGATTCTTGTATTTCCCACAGAGGCATCTATTGAAGCAAAGAACGCCGCTGCGGGCACGGATGTTCCTGTCATCTTCAACTTTGCCCAAACTGAAGGAACGGGACTCATTGAGAGCATACGTGAACCCGGTGGGAATATTACGGGCGTGCGCTATCCTGGCCCAGACCTGGCGCTGCGTCGATTTGAGATTTTGCGGGAGCTTGTGCCAGATGCCACGCGCATCTTAGTTCCTTACCAAAAAGGGTATCCTATTGTTCAATCACAGTTGGATATTATTTACCCGGCAGCCGAAGCAGCTGGCGTGACGCTTATTGAGATGCCAGCCGAGACACCGGCAGAACTGGCTTCGCTGTTGCAGGAGCTAGGTGCAACCGGCAGCGTGGATATTGATGCTGTCTTGTTTATTGCCGAACCGTTGATCATTGGGCCGGAAGCCTCAGCGGCTATTAGCAGTTTTTCGCGCGAATATAACATTCCCATGGGTGGGGCTTATTTTTCTGTTGATGGGTACGGGTCATTATTTGGTGTCAATGTTGATCCCATTGCCTCAGGGAAATTAGCTGCACCATTGGCTGACAAAATCTTCCAGGATATTCCTGCCGGTAGTATTCCGGTTATTTCGGCGGAAATGTTTATGCAAATTGATTATGGTATGGCGCAGAAAATGGGATTGGAGATACCGGAAGAGCTGTTGATATTGGCGGATGAAGTGATTCGTTAAGATATTAGACGGCTCGGAAATGGGGTTTTGTGCCTGACAAGGTCGAATCGTTCATGTAATAAGCAGGCCACTCTGAAAGGGGTGGCCTGTTTTGTTTTGTGGGCTTACAAAAAAGATGCGTATCTTTTACTAAAAAGATGCGCATCTCTTGAGCAAAAGATGCGCATCTTTTATGTGAGAGATGCGCATCTTTTCTATGAGAGATGCGCATCTTTTTGTGTAAAGAAGCCGTGCAGATGTTTGACTCCCTTTGGAGGGGTGGGTTGTTGGTTTGCTTTTGTCTGGTTCGTGTTGCTTGATTTTCAATCGCTCATTGCTGATCTCAATTGGCGGGGAGCGGCATTTGCCCTAGTGGAATCCAGGGGAATTGGTTGGTGATGCGCTCGTCTAAAATTGGCAACGGCCGATTTGTGAAGGCATCGTACACGCGCAGTGTCGCCCCAATCAATTGTCCCGGTTGTGCGGCTTCATGGATGGGTATGGTGTGTAAATCGTGTACCTGCGAACCGGCAATCCATTTTAATGTGGGAACAGCGCCCATGGCGGGGACGCCATCCTCTTGCTCTGTCCATGCCCATTGGAAGCCATCTGCCTGATAGCCAATGAGCCGTGTGGAAATGACCAGGTCGCGGGTGACGACGCGACTGCTGCTAAAGAGGGGGGTTAGCTGTACGGGCGACTCCAAATCTGTGAGCAGCCCGCCGTGCCAGACAATGCCTTGCCCAAGGGGGACATATTGGTTGCTTGTTCCTTTGCCGGGCAGGTTCCATTGTGATTGTGTGATGCCCCACGCGCCAACGAAGGGTGGCAGCGAGACGATTTCGGGGGTCAGGTTGTCCTGCACTTCGGTGATATAGCCAGCAGCCGTTTGCCAATGCAGGTAAAGCCGACTTTGGCCGGGCAGGGTTGTGTCCCAATCGTAGCCAATGAGTGTGCGCCCGGCGGCGGCAAGCGGTCGGTGGCGTGGGTTGGCGGTGTAGGGGGGGCGGCTCATGGCTTGCACGGTGAGGGTGGCAACGGCCGTTCGCGCGGCGTCTTGCTCGTCTAGTAGGGGGGCTGTGCTGTATGCGCCCACGCCAATGGCGTAGGTGCCGGGCGCTGTGCCGGGGCGCGGCGTTAACCGTAATTGTGTCAGGGTGATGCCTGTGGCTTGCGGCGGCGCGGGCTGATCGTCTTGGGCGATGATACGGCCGTTCATGTCTACCCCATGTGCAAACAGGGACAACGGGGCAGGCAAGTCAGCCATTGATTCCCAGGCAAGGGTAACGGCCGTTTCTTCTCCAATTTCTACGGTGTCGGCTGCAAGCTGGTAGCCTACCAGATGCACTGTGCCGCCCAGTGTCACATCAAGCGGTGTGAATCCGGCCGGTAGCGTTGTTAACGGCTCCTGACGGTACAGGTAGGCATCGTGCAGCGGTTCGGCTGGCGGCAGATTGCGGTAAGCATTTTCATCATAATGGGTGGCGATGACATTGTGCCCGGCGGCGACTGCTGCGGCGATGCGCTGCGCCCAGGTGTCTGCATACAGGTCTGCTTCGGGGTAGACGTAGCGAATGCTGACATCCGGGCGCTGTGCTTCGATTTCTTGCAAGTACCAAAGCGGTGTCACCCAATGCCAATCGGCGAGAATGACGCTGTCGGCGGGAGCGGCGGTTAAGATGGCCTGCGCATAATCACGAGCGGTGGTGTCTGTATGCAGATAGGCGTAGCTGGGATAATGCTGCACGCCTTGGGCAACGGCCGTTACCAGCATTCCCGCTGTAAATAGGTTGGAAACGGCCGTTTGCCATGAACGATGAGCGGCGAAATCCCATTGTCCAACCGCATAGCCAAGCAAAATCCCCAAAGGGACATACGCCGGGAGCATATATTCAACCGTTTGCGGGGCGCGATAGGTGGCGGTGATGAAGGTGTGCATGATAAACGAGCCACCCAACAGCAGCGCCAGCCGTCGTTCGCGCCACAGCAGCAGCACAAAGCCAATCCCCATGCCCACGAGCAGCCAGGGCGCAAATTGAAAGGTCAATACATTGCCCATTACCTTGGTGCGCTGCCACAGATCGCCGGGCGTGATGAAATAGAAGAAGTCGCCGCGAAAGCCACGCGCCAGGGCATGATTGAGAAAACCGGACACCGTTGCCAGTTCTGGCGATGCGCCGCGTACCTCAGCATAAGCGCGTAGGGGCAGGTAGAGCAGGGGAAGGAGACCAATGGCCGCCGCTAGAAACGGCCGTAACCAACGGCGCGGCGTGGTGAGAAAGGTTCTATCAATCAATAGAATGAATAGAGCGCAAACGACAGCGATAAAGGCGAGCGAGACGTGATGTGTCAATCCTAATCCGGCTGCCAGGGCAAACCAGACCAGATAACGGTCGGCCGCCTGCGGTGTGTGTGCCGCGTGTTCCTGCGCATAACGAATGAGGGTGTAGAACATGGCCGCAGCAAACAGCGCGGTAAGGCTGCGAATGTTGGCTGTGGTGGCTTGTGCCCAAAAGGTTGTGGCTGTGCCCAGGGCAATGATGGCGATGATACCGGCTAACGGCCGTTTCGTGAGCCGATACACGCTTAAATAGACCAACAACAGGGTCGCGCTGCTGCTAAATGCGGAGAGTAGATTGATCTGGTAAGCGGGCGTCGCCCCCAAGGGCAGCCTTGTCATCAGATGTGCAAGCAGTGTGTACAGTGTGAATCCGGGTGGATGGGCGACTCCCAACTGCGCGGCGATGAGTTGGAATTCGCCATTATCGGCGGGCAGCAGGTCGGGCGCCAGGGTGAAGATGTACAACAAAATGAACCCAATGCCGCCAGCTACCATTGCTGCATGATGGGCGTGACGCTGCTTGATGGGGAAACGGCCGTTTCCCCACACGATAAGGGCGACAGCGGCTGCGGTCAGGGCGATGCCAGGGTTTGCTTCCGGGTAAAAGATGTAGACGAGGAGGATGAGTGCGGGCCAGGTTTGTGGAAAGGGGAGAGTGCGCAGGGAAACGGCCGTTACCAGACTCAAGATCAAACTTGTGCTGACAACAACCCCCAAACCGCCGCTGTGCAGCCATTCATGCGCAAGGCGGCTGCAAAACAAACCGAGTACCAGGCCAGGAACCCAGCGAAAACTTTTGCGAAATGTTTGCTGCATGAAAAAGATTATAGCGTGGGAACAGCGATGAGGTTATACAAAAAAAGCCGCCCATATTGGACGGCTTCCTCAGAAAGACAAGAAGTAGATGGTAAATTGATTAATCAGTTATCCGTTTCGCAATGAATAAGATTGACGCGAAACTTGCGGTATAGCTGATTCCGTTTGGCGATCCTCATATGACTCAACCCAATCTTCTCGTTGGCTAATGCGTGCCGATAACATACACGCAAAAATCACCAGACCCGATACGACGAACGACATGATGAGGAAACCAATTAATATTGTCATCTTTTTGCCTTTACCTGAATTTCTAGACGAAAATGACTGCTCTATAAACTGCGGCTATTCTCAATAATCATAAAAAAACTTTGTCGAGAAGTCATTAGTACGGTAGACCCAAGCACAGAACTGCACCAAACTAATTTCTAGTATCTGTTACGTTATGATAGAATTAGCCTCAATAGGGGATCCCTGTTGTAATGCTAACCTGCTGCCACACACCTGTAGTCCGCGTGTTTGCAGGTAGGATAGATAAAAGCCAACTAAGTGTGTAGCGATTAGAATGACAGATTTTTCGGACTCACAACTCCACGAACGTTTAAGACCCCTTCGTCAAGGCAAACGAGAACCAGCATCCTATATTGCTGGTCGCTACGAGGTTGTGCAGACGATGTCCGGTGGCATGGCATTGGTGCATTTGTGCCTCGATCATCAAACAGGCCAACTTGTTGCGCTCAAAACGCCTAAACCAGAGTATTTATCCCATCGCAATGCCCGCGATCTGTTTTTGCGCGAAGGGACGATGTGGGTGGACATCGGCCGTCATCCCCATATTGTGCGTGCTTACCGGGTAGAACGAGTCGGTGATGGCCTTGAAGTGTATCTGGTATTGGAATGGGTTGTGCAGCCTGAAGGCATTGAAAAGCCTTCCTTGCGATCCTGGTTAGTGCCGAATCGGCCGTTGCCGGTCAAACAAGCGCTCGCATTTTCTATTCATGTCGCTCGCGGCATGAAATATGCTGTTAAAAAAATACCCGGACTCATTCACCGCGACCTCAAGCCAGAAAATGTGCTGATCGGCTATGATGGCAGTGCCCGTGTTACCGACTTTGGTTTAGCCAGCACACTGTCCGGGTTATCAGATTTATCGATTGGGACGCTTTCCAATAAGGCCGACAACTTCACGCGCACGCAGTTAACGCAAGGAGCAGCCGGAACACCGTTGTACATGGCTCCAGAGCAATGGCTGCGCAAACCACTCGATGCCCGTGCCGACATTTACGCATTGGGATGCATCTTGTATGAAATGGTCTCTGGTCGTTTTGCAGCTTATGGCGAGACACGGGAAGCGTTACAAGAAATTCACGTTTCCGGCCGTATCAAGCCACCGCCCGCTGATGTCCCCAAAGAAGTTACGCTGTTCTTGCGCAAATGCATGATGTCACAGCGGGGCCAACGTTTTGGCAGTTGGGCGGAAGTAGAAGAAGCGCTGGAAGAAGTATATGCACGTGTCACCGGTGAATCCTTCCCTGTTGAACACGTGACAGACGAGATAACGCCAGAAGAACGCCTGGCTGCCGGGCAATCCTACAATTCAATGGGATTATCCTATCTTGATATTGGTAAGCTGTCCGTTTCACTCATGTATTTTGAGCAGGCTGTCTGGATTGGGCGTGAAGAAAACTCTTTGGTATTAGAGGGAAATGGCCTGGGCAATGTGGGCTTGGCACATCAGGCATTGGGGTATACCGAACGCGCCATTGAATTCCACAAAGAGAATCTGGCAATCGCCCGCCAGATTGGTGATAGAGGACAAGAATGTCGCGCGTTGGGCAATTTGGGGCGTGCGTATCGGCAGTTGGGCAATGCAGAAGATGCTGCCAAATACCATAAGCGTGAATTGTATTTGGCTCAGGAACTAGGGGATCGCTTCAAAGAGGCGGCGGCGTTAGACAGCCTGGGAGATACCTATTGGCAGTTGCAGAATGTGGAACAGGCGGTTGAGTTTTACAAGCAGTCGCTGGCTTTGGCTCGTCAAATTGAGGATCGTGCGCGGGTGAAGAGCATCTTGAGCAGCATGGGGCGTGTCTATCTGCATGCTGGCAATACCAAGGAATCTGTCGCGCTGTTTCATCAGGCATTGAGTTTGGCGCGTAAAATAGGGGATCGCGTTGGCGAAGGCGAAGCGTTGGCCGATTTGGGTTATCTGTACTACACCCTGAGCTACAAAGATCGGGCAATTGAATTTTATAATCAGGCGCTGAAAATTGCGCAAGAAAGCCGTGATAAGCGGCGCGAAGCGATCACATTGGCGAGTATTGCTGAAATTCGCCAGGAGATGGAAGAACTGCCGGAAGCGAAACAGTTGTTTGAGGCATCATTGGCGGCGGCTGAGGAAATTGACGACCAATTGAAGCAGATGGAAGTGCTCAGAAAATTGGGCGAGGTTTACAATTTGCTCGGTGATTTTATGCATGGTGCCAGTTTGCACAAACGTGCCATGGCGCTTGCCCAAGGCATTGGTATGCGCGAAATAGAGCGGCAAACGCTCTTTGACTTGGGTCGGGATTACGAGAAGTGGGGCGATTTGGGGCGAGCCATTGAGTATTATCAACAGCATCTCGCGGTGATTGAGGAACAAGATGGGGGGTGGCAGCTCAAGAAAGATGTGATTGCTAAATTTGGCCCATTGTATGCCAAGCTGAAACAGTTTCGGACGTCGATTGAGGCGAGCGAACATTATTTGGAGCAAAGCCGCGCTCATGGTGATCGTCACGCAGAGGTAGATGCTCTGCAACAAATGGGGCTTGTCTATCGCGTGGTCGCCGATACTGGTAAGGCCATCAATTATTACCGTGATGCCTTGAATGTGGCGCGTGATATTCGTGATGTGGAAGCGGAAGCGTTGGCGATGGGCAGCTTGGCATTGACGTATTATGACATGGGGCGCAAGTGGCAGGCGACGCGCAGTATGGAAAAAGCGATGTCACGTGCGGAAGAGAGTGGCAGTCCATCTTTGATTGCGACATCTGCTTATCGCCTGGCGCTTATTTTGTGCAGACAAAAGAAGTGGGGAAAGGCACAATCTTACGCAGACCAGGCATACGAATTGTTTCACGAGTTGAAAAATGAGAGTATGTTGGAGCGTGCCAACAAATTGCTTGATGCTATTGATGAGCAGAAAGATAGGGCTACGGGTTTTTTGTCTTAAAAACGGAGTTTAAGCCAAAGACTAACTCTTGTGCCGCTTTTATTTCTTTTTCGGCATTAAACAAAAGGTATAGACCGGAATTGCGGGGAATTGCGTGTTTGGCGCTTGCCATGCGCAATTGGTATTGGCTGACAATTTTGTATCCGCCACGGCAGTCGATGTGCCCGGCAACAAGAACGCGTTGGGGCTGGTAGTTGGTGGATAATGCTTGCAGCATGGAATTGAGGACGATGCCGTAGGCGTCTTCTCCGTATTGGTATTCGTTGCGTGTGAAGAGCATTTCCCAGAGAAGTTGGAAGTCGGGGTGGGAGGTGGTGGAAACGGCGCCAATCAGGAAGTGGTCGTAACGAGGATCGTCGGGGCCGGTGACGGCAAAGTATTTGCGCACCATGTCGTCGTAGGATTGGTTGCTGGTTTTACTGAGGGCGCGGCGGAGAGACGGCCGTATCTCCGGTGGCAATGATTCTGATGTTTCGCGCCATATGCGGCGGTGCGAATAATTTAGCAGGCGTTCGACACTGTTGCGCTCGCTGATAGCGGCGCTGGCTCCGGCATGACTGATCGTTACGCCGCCCCGTGTGCGTACATAAAACGGTAATTGATCAAAAAAACTCAAAATCTGGCGGCGATGCTTACCCATCGCCGCTTCAAATGTAGGGGTATATAAATGCTTGCCTTTTTGCAAAGTGATGCTGTAAATATGAGGCAGTTCATGGTTTCCCATGAGGTAAATGATGCGATTGCCTATCGTATTTTGCAGCTTCATGACGTCCAAAACCATGCGCAATGAGCCGTCTGCTTCCGGTGGCCCTGAATAATGGATCAGGTCGCCAGCCAATATCAGATAATCCATTGTGCCTTGCTTATAGGCGTTAAGGAAATGATCCCGATAGAGTTGGTATGCTTCCCAATCGCCATGCAGATCGGTGACAACCATAATGTTGCCAGTTTCAATATCAATAATGCGTTTGAAGCGGTTTTCTGTGACGGTCACTTTGCCCTCTTTCCATCAAGCATCATAGCTCTGATTTTACCACACTCGGCGGTAACGTTGGACGTTTCATATTTCCTACTTTCTGAATTATACTTGCGGCGTTGGGAGTCAACGAAGGATGTTTAAGGGATCGTTGTGTGAAGTGACGTGAAGATCGTACAAGGTAACATTCCAGAAAATAAAACCTGGCATGGGTTGCTGCTGGTGATGGCGGATATGCCGCTGGGGCGAGTGTGGCAGCTTGGGCAGTGGTTGGCGCGTGTAAATAATGGGGTGCTGTTAACGGCCGTTATCATTGCCAACGACAAACCCGAAACCATCGCCTGGGCGCAGGCCACACTAAGCCAAATCGATCATGCTATCCATGAGGGAACCAAGATCGCCCCCTTAATCATCGAGGCCAATGATTACACCGAGGGTGTGCTGGACTTAGTCAAAATGGCATCGGTTGATTTGTTAATAGCCCATGCAGATGGGCCACAATGGATTAATCTGAACAAAATCCCTTGTGCGATTGCTGTTGTGCGCGGTGAGAAAGCCACGTTGGACGAAGGTGAGGACATCTCATTGCGGCGCATCGTCGTCCCCACATCTGGTGGCCCCAACAGCGTGCATGCCCTGTCCTTCCTGCTGCCATTGACAACAAAACTGGAAGTAACAGCATTGTACGTTGCCCCAACTTACCTGGGGCGTAACGAAGAAGCCTTGGGGCGAGATCGACTGCGCCAGGTTTTTAACTATCTGGATGCCGGAGATCGCATCAAAAGCAAGTTGCTCACGGCCGCTTCGGTCACTGCGGGGATTGTGCAAGAGGCCAGTGAGGCGTGCGATTTGGTTATTATTGGGGCCAGCCTGGAAAGCTCGGTCGACAAAGTGTTGTTTGGCGATATTCCGGCCGCCGTTGTGCGCGAGAGTAAAAAGCCGGTCATCATCTTTCGCCAGTCAAAGAATCTCCTGGGCGAGCTGCCCAGCCAGATTAGCTGGCGAATGCGCAATTTGCTGCCTCGCCTGGATTTACGCCAGCGCACGGATGCTTATGTGCGCATCCGGCGTGGTGCGCGTCCGGACACTGATTTCTTTGTGCTGATTGGCCTTTCCGCCATGATTGCCGCCTTGGGTTTGCTTGTGAATAGCCCGGCCGTCGTCATTGGCGCGATGCTTGTTGCGCCTTTGATGTCGCCCATTGTCGGCGCTGGCATGGCGGTTGTGCTTGGAGATGCGCGGTTTTTGCGGCTCTCGTTGGGGGCTGTGGCACGCGGTGTGGTATTGGCGATTATGGTCGGCGCGTTGGCTGGTTTGTTGCGCATGGGACAGCCGCCTACGGCCGAAATTTTGGCACGCACACAGCCAACCATGCTTGACCTGGCTATTGCCCTTTTTTCGGGGATGGCTGGTGCGTATGCGCTTTGTCATTCGGATGCGGCTGGTGCTTTGCCCGGTGTGGCGATTGCCGCGGCATTGGTGCCGCCATTGGCGACTGTCGGCATATCCCTGTCTACAGGCCATTATGCCAGTGCGCTGGGGGCGCTGCTGCTCTTTACGACGAACTTTGTGGCGATCAGTTCGGCGACCGCGTTGATATTTTTGTTGTTGGGATTTCGGCCGCCGCAACTGCCGAAAGAGCGGCGTGTGGTGCAGGCACGCAGTGCCCGTATTGCGGTGTTGCTGCTGATCACCGTTTCTTTGCTGTTGGGGGTGACGACGTTCCAATTGGCCCAAACATCGGCACAACAAGATCGCATTTTTGCCGTTGCCGAGGAAAAGTTGGCTGAGGTGACGGGGGCAGAATTGGCGGAAGCGCATATCCTCTCTTTCACGGAGGGTTTTTTGGAGTTAGACCTGATTGCTCGTTCGCCGGTGGATATTCCTTATGCGCGGGTTGCCGATTTGCAGGAGCAGATAGGCGTGCAGTTGAGCAGTGAAGGGATTTTGGATGAATTGGAGCTGACGCTGACGGTGATTCGTGTGACGAAGCTTGATCCATTGGTGCCGCCGACGGCGACGCCGACGGCGACACCCACTTTGACGCCGACGGCTGGCCCGACGCCGACGGCGACGAATACGCCCACTTTGACGCCCAGTGCAACGCCGACGACAACGCCCAGTGCGACGCCGACGGAAACGGCCACGACGTTGCCCACTGAAACGGCAACGGCCGTTCCCACCGATACAGCCACGCCCACGCCCACGCCAACGGTGTTAACGGCCGTTATCAGTTACCCCTTTGGCCTCAATTTACGCACAGCACCCAGCCGCACGGCAGATGTTTTGCTTCTCCTCGACGCAAATACCATCGTGATTTTGTTGGATGGGCGCGTGGAAGCTGATGGACTGCTTTGGCAGCAGGTGGAAGTGAGCGGTTTTATCGGCTGGGTATCTGACGAATTTTTACAGAGTGGCCCTTAAATGCAGGGTTGTTTTTGAGGTGAAAAGGGGTATAATTTCCTGCGCATTAGGAAGAGGCCCTGTAGCTCAATGGCAGAGCAACTGACTCTTAATCAGCAGGTTGGAGGTTCGAGTCCTCCCAGGGTCATCATGAAGAAGGAAAGTCGCTGCAATGCGGCTTTTTTTGTTTTTAGGCATATGTTGGCGGGTTAACAACAGCACAAAGTTCATCGTGAATGAAAACCAACCTTCTGGGAGCATTGCCGCCGTATTCATCTCGTGTGGCAGATTTCCGGGAGGCTGATTTGAGGAGAGGCGAAGCAATGCGTACGTGGCGGGCAATGGGGGCGGTTTATATGGCCGGAGCGGCGCTGCTGTGGTCGGCCATGGAAGCGATTGTGGCGACGTTGGGGCAGTATGGAACGCCGCAGGTGGTATGGACGCGTTACAGCGTGCATTTGCTGTTGTTGGTGGGCGTGCTTTGGGGGCGTGGGCAGCGCGATTTTTGGCGGACGCGGCGGCTGCCTTTACATGGGCTGCGTGGCAGTATGATGTTGGTGATGCCGTTAACGGCCGTTCTCGCTCGTCGCTTTTTGCCTGTGCCCAATTTGCTCTCCTTGTTTTGGTTGTCGCCGCTGCTGGTGGCGCTGCTGAGTTATGCCTTTTTGCGCGAGAAAATAGCGGGGCGTGCCTGGATCGTTGTCGTCGGTGGGTATGTGGGGATGTTGCTGTTGTTTATGCCAAACGGCCGTTTCCCCCTCGCCGGTCTCTTCCTTGCCTTGTGCATGGCCGCCAGTTTTAGTCTGTACCTGTTCTGGACAGTGATTTTAAGCCGCACAGAATCCATCCCCACAAATTTGTTTTACACGGCGCTGACGGTGTGGCTGTTGTTGACATTGGCGCTGCCCTGGTATTGGCAAACGCCGACGGTAACGGCCGTTGCCCGCATGGCGCTTGTCGGGGTGCTTGGCCTGGGGACGCTGTGGCTGCTAGAGAAGGCGGTTGAAGAAACGTCGCTGGCGCAGGTAGCCCCATTTTTATATTTGCAGCCGGTGTGGAATGTGCTGCTGGCCGCTGCGTGGCGTGGGCGTTGGCCTGACGCCTGGGGCGGTGTGGGCCTGGCGCTGGTGTTGGCGTTGTTGTGGTGGGGGTATCGGGCACAGGTTGGTGATGCGCACTGAGGAAGGTGAGGGGAACGGCCGTTTCCTGGTGCTCTTCGCCGCGATGTTGTGGGGGACAACGGGCACGGCGCAGGCGTTGGCGCCGCCGACAGCCAGTCCGGCGGCCATTGGCGCTGTGCGTTTAGCCTTGGGGGGTGTGGCGCTGCTGCTCCTGGCTGGTCGCCGAGGATTTTTGCGGCGTGGTGGGGTATGGCCGTTGTGGCCTGTCCTGATCGCTGCCGGTTGTATGGCCCTTTATCAGTTAAGCTTTTTTGCGGGCGTGGCGCGTACCGGCGTTGCTATCGGCACGATTGTCGGTATTGGCAGTGCGCCGATTTTAGCCGGGCTGCTGGCCTTTGTGGTGGAACATGAACGCCCGGAACCTGCCTGGTGGGTCGCGACGACATTGGCCGTTGTGGGCTGTGGCTTGCTGCTGCAAGGTGGCGGCGCAGATGTGCGGGTGGATGGCGTTGGTGTGTTGTTGGCGTTGGGCGCGGGCGGCGCGTATGCCGCTTACACGTTAGCCAGCAAGCGGCTGCTGCGTTATCAGCCGCCGGAAGCTGTGACGGCGTTGGTCTTTAGCCTGGGCGCGTTGCTGCTGCTGCCGTTGCTGTTCACGGTTGATTTGTCCTGGCTGCGCCAGCCGCGCGGTTTCCTGGTGGCGCTTCACCTGGGTTTGGTGACGGTGACGGTGGCTTATTTGTTGTTTGTGCGTGGCTTGCTGTCTGTGCCTGCGGCAACGGCCGTTACGCTGACATTGGCCGAGCCTTTGACGGCGGGCATGTTGGGCGTCTTTTTGTTGGGCGAACGGCTGCCCTGGTCGGCGCTTGGCGGGGTGGGGCTGTTGTTGGCGGGGCTGGCCTGGTTAACGGCCGTACCGCGGCGTAGGGCGATGTGAGCCATGCGCTATTGGCAAGTGTTGCTGCCCCTGCTTCTCTGTTTGCTCGTTGTTGCCTTGCTGCCCGCGTCGGTTCCGGCGGTTGCGCCAACACAGGTGCAGGTGCAATGGGACGCCACGGCAGACGATATATTGTTCCCCCTGTTTCCCCAATTTGACTGGTTGAACTGGTATGCGGCGGAATCGGGTTATCTGCCCAGCCAGGCGTTCTTTGGCCCGTATGTGATTGTGCCGGTGGGGGATGTGCTTTATGTGGGGTTGGGGTCGGCGCGACCGGCAGAGATGGATGGGGCGCTGCTGGCACAGGTTGATGAGACGGTAACGGCCGTTTCTCCCCTCACCGAACAAGGCATTCACGAGATGATTTGGGTGACAGACACGCTGCACATTGCCGGGTCAGACCCGTGCTGCCCTGATGATTGGAGCGCGGGCAACCATTACACATACACGCCGCCTGGCCCACTTTTGAAGCACCGCGACGCGCAAAATGGATTGGCGCATGTGCTGCATACCTGGGGTTTGTGGATGGATGCGGGGAATGTGTTGTATGCGGCCGTTTCCGCTGAAGTTACGCCGCTGCAATACGGGCGGCTCATGCGTAGTTTCGATGAAGGTGTCACCTGGGAATTGGTCAGCAACGTCAGCAATTATCGTGTGTATGACGTGTTTCGCTTTGACGAAATGCTCTATGTGCTGGCAAATGACGCCCATCTGATGCCGCTGTACCTGCTGCGCAGCCCCAATGATGGCTCGTCGTGGGAGGTGGCGCTGGCCGAGCCATTGCAGCGTATTCGCATAGTGAATTTCGCTGGGCAGCTGCTGGTTGTCAGTTTTGCGCGAGATGCGCTGTATGCGCTGTCTGGCGATGATGTGACGCGTTATGATTTACCGGCAGAAACGCACATCGGTGTCTCTTATGCAGATGAGCCGCAGTATTCAGACTACAATTTGCTGGCGGTGTATGGGGATTGGCTGTACGCGATTTGGGAAGTGGGCGGCGGCGACCGCCCACTCTATTATGTGGTGCGCACGCAGGATTTGCTGCATTGGGAGGGGGTGGCGGTGACGGAACGGCCGTTAATCGCCATCACCTATTGGCCGCAGCGCGAAACCATCGTCGTTGGCAGCAGCGGCACAGCCGCAAACTTGTGGCGGCCGCTGCGCCTTGATGACAAGCTCTATTTGCCGCTGATCGGCAAATCATCATAACCCATCTACATGTCGTGGTTGCCGCATCCCTGCACCCAGGTAAATCCATCATGGTTGATGAGTAAGTCCGCCTCTGCTGGACCCCAACTGCCCGGTTCATACAAAGCCAGGGGCGGCGCGGCTTCCGTTTCCCAACCCGCCAAAATGGGGTCAACCAACTGCCACGCCAGTTCGATGGCATCCCCGCGAGTGAACAATGACGCATCCCCTTTTAAGGCATCGAACAGCAGCCGTTCATACGCTTCGGGAATCGATGTCGGGCCAAATGTGTCGTCATAGTGAAAGGACATATCTACCGGACGCATGTCTGCGGCCGTATCTGGCACTTTGGCCTGGAAAGAGAAATGAATCCCTTCGTCTGGCTGCACGCAAATGGAGAGATAGTTGGCGGCTAATTTGCTGCCGGGCGGCATGGGGAACATGACATGTGGCGGCCGTTTGAAGAAAATGGTGATTTCGGTGGATTTGTCGGCCAGCGCTTTGCCGGAACGCAGATAAAAGGGCACACCTTGCCAGCGCCAATTGTCAATGTAAAAGCGCAATGCTGTGTAGGTCGCCGTCTCCGAATTAGGGGCGACGCCTTCAGCTTCGCTGTAGCCACGATATTGGGCACGCACGGTGTGTTTGGCGACTTCGTGTGGTTGAATGGGGCGAATGGCGCTGAAAACCTTGGCCTTTTCGTTGCGCAGGGCATCGGCCTCAAATGAGGCTGGCGGCTCCATGGCGACGAGCGAGAGGAGTTGCAGCATATGATTTTGCACCATATCGCGCACGACGCCGACGCCATCGTAGTAGCCGGCGCGATGCCCAACGTCTACCGTTTCGGTGGCGGTGATTTGCACGTGATCGATGTAATTGCGATTCCACACTGGCTCGAAGAGTGAGTTGGCAAACCGGAAGACGAGTAAGTTTTGCACGGTTTCTTTGCCCAGGTAGTGGTCGATGCGGTAGATTTGCCGTTCGCGTAGGACTTGGTGAACGGCCGTATTCAATGCCTGCGCCGATTGCAAATCATGCCCAAACGGTTTTTCAATGACCACATGACGCCAGCCTTCGCTTTCGTCAACCAGGTTGGCTGCGCCCAGGTTGGCGATGGCCGGTTCATAGAGGCGCGGCGCAATTGCCAGATAGTAGAGGCGGTTGCACGGGCCATTGTTTTCCTCAAACTGGCGCAAATACGCATCCAGGCGCTGCATGTCGGCCACATCTCCTAAGTCCAGGGGGCGGTAGGTGACGTTGGCGGCGAATTTTTGCCACAGACCGGCATTGTACTTGTCGTTGGCAAACTCTTTGACGCCTGATTCCATGTTTTGGCGAAATTCGTCATCGCTAAAGGTGCTGCGCGACACGCCAACGATGCGCCATTTATCGGGCATCCGTTTTTTGACGTAGAGGCTGTAGAGGGCGGGTATTAATTTGCGGTGGGTGAGGTCGCCCGAAGCGCCAAAGATGACGATGATGGTGTTTTCATTCATGATTTGCTTTCCTTAACCTGCTGTGATTTGCACGCCACCTTTGTTGGCGGCTTCTTGTGTGATGTGCTCAACCAGGGCGTGCAGGGCAGGTTCTGATTGGGGGATTTGGTGTGGGTGGATGTCGATACGGCCGTTTCTGCACAAGACAGCCAGGGGCACATGGTAAATTGCGCCTGCTTCCTTCACTTCATATTCGCGCTCCGGGCGCAAACCGCGTTCGCGCAAGGTGGCAAACAGCCGGTCTACGTAAGGGTCGCCTTCGATAAACAAGTCGTTGATCTCTACCGCGTCTTGAAAGCGATCCCAGGTTGTGTGAATGAAGGTGATGCGCCGCCAACGCAGGCTGATAATCGGCCGTGGCAGCTTTTGCAGCGGCCCTAGCTGCACTTTGTAATACAGTGCTTGTGCGCGTGGATGATCTGGTTCATCAGGGAAAAGTGCTGTGCGCGTCACCAGTTCATGCCCCAGGCGCGGCGCGTAATAGCTAATGGTCCATTTCTCCAGGCCAAACCGCCGCCCAAAATAAAATGCCAGATATTCGGCGTAAAGTCCTTTGGGGGCGTGCTGTTGTGGAATGCGATACCAGCCTTCTTGCTGCAAAATGGCAAAGTCGGCCGGGTCGGGTACATAAGCCACTAAGACGCGATCTTCTGGGTACATACACATCAACACACAAACGAGATGCTGCCTATACTAATCCAGCCTGCGTAAACTGACAAAAAACGGCCGTTTCTCGCCACCACCCGCTGAAAAAATACAGAATCCCACCTATTTTATCCCCGTATCCACCATGTCTCTGTGATTCTACTTACCGTTTAATGGTGACAGCGTCGTGAAATCTATCTGTAAGGTTGTCCATTTCAGGATATAATCACCACTATACTTACCAAAAAGAGGATATGATGGCCGATCCCCGTGTAGAAAAATTAGCCCACTTACTTGCCAACTATTGTGTCGCTGTCCAACCGGGCGACAAAGTTTTTATTCGTGGCACGTCAACGGCTATGCCCCTGGTACAGGAGACATACCGCGAAGTGCTGCGTGCCGGTGGGTTGGCAACCGTTTGGCTGCAAGACCTGGCATTTGAAGAAATTCTGCTCAAAGAAGGCAACGATGCACAGTTGCAGTTCATTCCCGAACCGCTGGCTCTGAGCATGGAAGTGTATGACTGCCGCATCAGCATTCAAGGCGCGGAGAATACGCGTGTCTTGTCTGGCGTTGATCCGGCGCGGCAGCGAATTCTGCGCACCGCCGAACGGGGTATATTCCAGACATTTATGGAGCGCAGTGCGAGTGGTGCGCTGCGTTGGACGGGAACGTTGTTCCCCACCCATGCTCATGCGCAGGATGCCGACATGTCTTTAACGGAGTTTGAAGATTTTGTCTACCGTGCATGCCATGTGGACAAGGATGATCCGGTTGCCGAGTGGCGTCAGTTGAGCGTGATGCAGCAAAAACTGGTGGATTGGCTCAAGGGAAAGCGGGCGGTCAAGGTGCAAGGGCCTAATGTGGATTTGACGCTTTCGATTGCCGACCGTGTTTTTTCTAATTCTGATGGGCATAAAAATATGCCTAGCGGTGAGATTTTCACCGGGCCGGTGGAAGAGTCGGTAAATGGTTGGGTGCGTTTTACTTATCCGGCCATTCATCAAGGGCGTGAAGTGGAAGGAATTGAGCTGCGTTTTGCGGATGGCAAGGTGGTGGACGCTACGGCCAAGAAGAATGAGGCATATTTAACGGCCGTTCTCGATACCGATCCTGGCGCACGTTACCTGGGCGAATTTGCTGTGGGCACCAACTACGGCATTGATCGCTTTACGCGCTCGATTTTGTTTGATGAGAAGATCGGCGGCACCATTCACATGGCTGTTGGCGGCGGCTATCCGGAAACGGGCAGCAAGAATAAATCGGCCGTGCATTGGGACATGATTTGTGACATGCGCGACGGCGGCAAAATTTGGGTCGATGACGAACTGTTTTATGACAGTGGGCAGTTCATGATTGGGTAGGTATGCCAGAGTTACCTGAAGTTGAAACGACGGTGCGGGCGCTGCGCCCACTTTTGCTGGGACGCAAGATTACCGAGGTGCGCAATTATTGGCCGCGCCACCTGGGAAATGTGGATTTGCCGACGTTGCAGCGCCGCGTACACGGCCGTTCCATTCAAACCGCCAGCCGACGTGGCAAATATTTGGTATTTACCCTCAGTGATGGGGAAACGATCATTATTCACTTGCGTATGTCTGGGCATTTGTCTGTCGTTGCGGCCGATACGCCGCCGCAAAAGCATGTACACACCATTTTTGCCCTGGACAATGGGCAAGAGCTGCGTTTCCGAGACCCGCGCAAGTTTGGCAAAGTTTATTTGACTGCGGAGCCAGCCGATGTGTTGGGTGCATTGGGGCCAGAGCCGTTGGTTCCGGAATTTACGGTGGCGCTGCTGCGGGAACGGTTAAACGGCCGTAAACGTGCCCTCAAACCGTTGCTGCTTGACCAGACGTTTATTGCCGGCGTGGGGAACATTTATGCCGATGAATCGTTGTTTTACGCAAAATTGCACCCACAGCGCACGGCCGACTCTTTGCAAGATGCCGAAATCATTGCCCTGCACCAGGCCATCCAACGTGCTTTGCAGTTGGGAATTGAGCGGGAAGGGGCTAGTATTGATTCATATATCAAGCCGGATGGAACGCGTGGCGACATGCAAAATGCAGTCAATGTATTTCGCCGCACCGGCAAACCGTGTTATACATGTGGCACACCAATAGAAAGAATGGTTTTGGGCGGGCGCAGTACCCATTTTTGCCCGCACTGCCAGAAATGAGTGAGGGTTATCATGCGAAATGAAATTGAGATGATGCGTGTTTTGCGTGTCCCCCCCATGGGCAAACTGGTGATTGAAGTTGGGGGGAATCGGATTGAGACGTTAGCCGAAATTTCTAATCCTAAAGTGAAACAGCGGTTGTTGGCGGCGATTGGTGAATTGATTGTGGTGGCTGGTGGCTACCAAGAATTGGTTAATGCGGGTGTTGCCGCGCCGTTGGCGGTGTCTCAGCAGGCGGCGGGAGGAGGGGAGGAAACGGCCGTTTCCTCCGTCACCGATGAGCAGCGTGATCGCTTCCTCAGACAGCTTGAAGCGCAGCGCGATGCCATGAAGGGCAGCAGCAAGTCGGCACCTACCTTAACCCCATCTCCAAGTGCCTCGTTAACAGCACATGCACCCGAAGTCACCAATCAGCTTAGCATTGTCGAGCAAATTGATGCCATGTTGCAAAAATACGTTGCTGCCGATCCAGAACTGGCCTCCCGCTCTATTCACCTTAAGCAAAATCCGGCTGGAGGATTGCGTATTAACGTAGATGGACAATATTACGAACGGCCACGGGAAATTGACGATCCCAAGATTCAGATCGCCATCAAACAAGCTCTAAAAGAATGGGAATCAACCTGACACGACTAAATTCCCATTTGGATTGAGCAATCCCCCAATTGGTAATATCCGCTCAAAATGTGCAATAAGCTGCTGTTTTTCCCCATCAGGGAGAAAGGCAGCTTTTGCTGCATTTAACACAAGTTGGCGTAGTTCAATATATTCCAACCCCAGCACATCAACGGCGACTTGATACTCATCCGTTAAGATGCTGTCGCTGATGCTGGGGTCGTCTGTATTAAGCGTGACCAGTACCCCCAGGTTAAGTAGATCAACCAGTGGGTGATGTCGCATTTTGTGAACAACGCCGGTTTGCAAATTGCTGGTCAGGCAAACTTCTAGTGCCACCTGACGATCCCTTACCAGGCGCAAAATCTCTGAGTTCTCGATGGAACGCACCCCATGTCCAATCCGATCCGCATGTAGTTCCTCGATGGCCTGTTTTACCCCTACCGCGCTGGCCCATTCCCCGGCATGAATGGTGATCCCCATGCCCGCTTCTTTCGCTTCCTGGAAAATGGGTTTGAAGGGGCCTGGGGGGAATTTAACCTCGTTTCCGGCCAGGTCTAGCCCGACCACACCACGTCCCAACCGGTCGAAGGCGACTTTCGCGACTTCCCGCGCCTGTTCGATTGGCTCGTGCCGCACCAATGTCACAATGAGCCGGACTTGAATTTGATGATCCTGGCTGGCTTTTTGTGTAGCTTGAATCACCCAATCGGTTACGCTATTGAGAGAAAATCCGCGCACTCGCGCCAATGCCTGGGGGCTAAAGCGCAGTTCTAGATAGTGAATGTTGTCCGAGGCGGCATCGGCCACAACTTCGTAGGCCAAACGACTGATCGCTTCTGGGCTGCGATAAAAGTGGCGCAGCACCTCAAATTTGCTGAGGAAAACTTCGTGATCTTGGGGATCGTCGGTGATTTGTACAAACGGCCGTAACCGATCAAGATTGGCCGCCGGTAAATCCAAACCGAATTCGCGGGCTATTTCAAGCAGCGTTTCCAGACGCAACGAACCTTCTAAATGTCGGTGCAAATCAATTTTTGGCATCGACTTTAAGGCCAATGGATCAACGACACGTTTTTTGAACTTCAATGGTGTTATTCCTACTACGTTAATCTTGTGGTACCCGGCAACAGTAGTATACGCGATAGGAACTACCAGGGTCTGCCGGTAAATTGATACCCAATTTATACAATACTTTTCTTTTGCGCGGAAATCAATACTACATTGGTTCTAGGGCAGATTTCTTGGGCAGTGTAAAGTGGAATGAGCTGCCTTTTTCTAGTTCGCTTTCAACCCAGATTTTGCCGTGATGGGCGTCGATGATTCGCTTGACAATTGCCAACCCCAGGCCAGTTCCCCCAAACCGACGCCGGGACGATCCATCAACCTGATAAAAACGCTCGAAAATTTTATCTAACTTATCTTGTGGAACACCAATACCTTGATCTGTTACGGTGATCAGAACGTTTTCCGGTTGTTCCTGTAAACGCACGCTGATTGTGCCGCCGTCCGGGCTAAATTTGATGGCATTTCCAAGTAAATTGTTCAAAACTTGATTAATACGGCCTTTATCAAGATGGATAAGGCTGTCACCGATGGCTTCATAAATAATTTGCAAGCCTTTTTTCTCGGCTACGATGCTGTGCCCGGAAACGGCCGTTTTAATTAACTCTGCGATTGACACAACCTCCAGTTGCAGGTTGTTCGTGTCAATACGCTGTAACGTCATAATATCATCTATCAGGCGCGTTATCTCATCTGTTTTCGTGGCGACAATTTGCAAAGCATCTTGTTGCTCCGCATTCATCAGCCCCATTTCGCCGTCCATGAGCAGATCAACATATCCTTTGACAAAGGTAAGCGGCGTCCGTAACTCATGGGAGACATTTTGCACCAATTCATCCTTTAGACGATCATTTTCCTTCAACTCTTCGTAGGCCACAGCCAATTCTGCGGCACGCTCTTCTAACTCAGCAAACAAGCGGGCGTTGGAAATAGCAATACTGACCTGCGCCGCAGCAATGGTCATCAGTTGGATGTCTGATTTATTAAACGCATTTGACTTGTCGCTGTCAACAGTCAAAGTGCCACGCGTTTGGTCGCGAATGATGAGCGGCATGACAAGCAAACTGCGCACAACTTCGTCAAAGAAGAGGAAATCAGGTTCCCGGTATGTGTCACGAATGTAGATATGCTCACCACTGCGCACAACCTCACCAGAAACACCTTCACCCAACTTGAGCCGGGAGCGTGAAAATTCAGGGCTAACACCGGCCGTTGCCTCCACAATTAGCTCTGTTTCATCTTCAGAAACCATCACGATGGTGCTGGCACGCGCGTTGAGCAACTTGCGCAAAATTTGCACGGTGGTTTGCAAAACAGATTCCAGGTTGAGATTACTGGTGACTTGCTTAGCCATGTCAACAAGCGCCGACATATCACGCAGGCGTCGCTGCGCTTCATCATAAAGGCGTGCGTTTTTTACGGCAACGGCCGCCTGGTCAGCCAACAAGTTGAGCAAAAGCGTTTCTTCTTCGCTAAAGGCATGTGTGCGTAAATAGGTGGTCGTGAATACGCCAATAACCTGATCCTCATGTTTCAGGGGGAAACCGGCAATGGCGCATATGCCCCAAGGTTTTGATTCATTGGTTTGAAAGAGTGGGTGATTGCTGGCATCGTTGATGACGATAGGCACTCCTTCCTGAACCACTTTCATGGTAATGCCGTTGGGGCGCGGCGAGGCAACGGCCGGTTTACGGCTGCCATCGTACCATAGAGCTGAGCCATAGGTGAACTGCTGTGTCTCAGCGTCGTAAAGGAAGATGTGCATGTTGTGCGCATCCACGAGTTTGAGTGCAGCTTCCGTGATGCTGTCTAAAACCTCTCCAAGTTCAAGCGGCGTGTTTAGTTGCAGCACAATTTCATGAAAAGTGGAAAGCTCTTCGACGCGGCGTTGTGCCTGGGAAAAGAGGTGGGCATGTTCAATGGCTACAGCGGCTTGACCGGCCAGATTTTGGGTTAAACGCAGCTCGCTTTGGGTGAACGAGCGTGGATGGTTTGCCTGTCCTAGAGCCAATAAACCCAGCACTTTTTGTCGCCGTACCAGCGGAACGAGCAGCACAGATTTGAGTTCGGCTGCTTCAAGCAGCGCGATTTGATGGGGGCTGAAGGCATTGTCGTAGCGCAAACTGTGAATCTCTTGTGTTTCAAAAACACGTTGCACAATGGGATATTGTTCGAGGTGTTCAATGTTGCGCAGCCCGATGTGGCTTTGTTCACGCTCCCATTGCATGGCTGATGCTTGATTTTCGTGTGCTGCCGGGTAAAGGTTGCGGTGAGTCTGATCCCAAACAAAAATGGAGCAGCTGTCAACCTGAATGGCGCGTACCATTTCTGTGGCAACTGTTTGCAAGACAAAATCTTGATCCAGGTTGGCCGTCATGGTGGCACTGGCCTGGTATAGTGTGCCCAGTTCACGCAGCTGCTGCTCGGTTTGTTGGTGTAGATAGGCGTTTTGCAGGGCGACGGCAGAATGGGTAGCTATGGTGCTGGCGAGCCATTGCTCGTGTTTGGTGAAGGCATCCTCGTTGTGGCTGATGACGCTGAGAATACCCAGTACCTGTCCGTTGATGACGAGGGGAATGCCTATCCACGTTTGTGCTTTTTCGTGTCCGGTGAAATCAGGCCAACGCGGGTCATCGGTGACATTATGCAGGGTTTGTATTTCTTTGCTTTGGCGTACAAGGTGCAGGATGGCGTTGTCTTGCCAGATTTGCTCGCTTTCGCTGGGGGAGAGGGGTAACGGCCGTTCATAATAATCATGCCCTGCGCCAAACATAAACTGGCTATCTTGCCACAAAAAGACATAGGCCACATCGTAAACGAGCAAGTCGCTTAGCGCCAGGAGCAAATTCTTGAGAATGACATTGACATCGAGCGAAGTCCCGATGACGGCGATGGCTTGCCGCAGCGCCACGGCTATTTGGTAATCCTGAACGCCTTGCGTCACCATGGTGCGCGTTGTGGTGTACAGCTGCGCATTTTTGATGATGATGGCAATTTGCTCAGCCAACGATTCGAGCAGTTGAAAATCTGCCTGGCTGAAGGCGTTGAATGTGTCGCTTTGCAGCGAAATGACCCCGATGACTTCCTCTTGAACAAAGAGGGGCACACTCATGATCGACGCCATTTGCCCCTGGTTTAGGATGCCGGGAACGGGTTTTTCGTCTTTGGCCCAATTGCCGGTGACGTATGCTTTGTTGTTGACAATGACCCAGGCGCTCAGGCTTTCATCATCCAGGCTAGAGACGGGTTCCTGTGTCAGGCGCTGCCCTTTTTCTGTCACGACGGGGAATGTGATTTGGCGGTTATTGCCGTTGTAGAGGGCGATGTAGCCGGTGTCGGTGTTGAAGATTTGCAGGAGACGGTGGTGCATGTCTACGACTGTCTCGTCAATGGGCTGCAAGACTTGAGCCGCTTCGATGACGCTGCGAATGATGGCTTGTTGTTTTGCCTGGGCTTTTTGCCCGGCTAACAGGGATTGGAAGTAGTCTGATTGGCTTAAAAGGGTGGCAACGATGCTGAGAACGGCCGTTTCATCATCGTTGAGCGGGGTGCTGCATTCGACTTGCAGCCAATAGCCGGTTTGGGCAATGGGATACTGACAGGTTTTCTCGTTGTTCGCGGTGCCGTTAGCGGCAACGGCCGTTTGCGTTACCGTTGCTCTCGCCGATAGCTCTTCCTGTGCGAACCGATCCACCAGTTCTAGCAAAGCTTGTTTCGTTGTTATGGTGTGTAGCTGCTGATATAAGACTTTCAGCGCTGCAAAACGGCCGTTTCCCACGCGCATAAATCCCCCTTCATAGTCAGGGAGACCGGCGAGTCTCCTCGCCGGTCTCAAACATATACATTACTTTTGTTTGCCAGACATGAAACCACGTTTTGAATGATGCGTCAATGTGTGGTGGTGAAATAGCCGTAAAAAGTCGAGATGGGCAGGTTTTTTATCGCGGGCGTGCCCGTTTTTGCGTCTTTCCCTTTTTCGTGGTTTGTTGCCCATTTTCCGGTGTAGCGGCGGCATCAATACGCATATGGCACTGCTTGTATTTTTTGCCACTGCCACACGGACAAGGATCATTGCGGCCAACTTTTGGCACATCCCGGCGTAATTCAACACCCTTGCCTTGAGCGCGTTTGACTACCTGGTAGCCTGCATCCTGCGCTTGAATTTGATACGCTTGCTCAGCTTGTTGTTTTTGTACAAATGCCTGATGGCCGGCAATTTGACGGAAAAAGCGATCAGCGATGTCTTTTTCGATGTTACGGCGCATGTCCGCAAACATGGCATAAGAACGTCGCTTGTATTCCACCTTCGGGTCGCGCTGCCCAACGGCTTCCAGGCCGATTTCGCGGCGCAGGTCATCCATTGCCGTCAAATAATCACGCCATTCCCGATCCGTTGCCGATAATAGCAGTTGGCGTTGGAAGACACGGTACTCTTCGGCGCCAATGTGTTCCCGCCACTTGTCTTGTTGTTTATTGACATAACCGGTCAGGGCGATGACAAGCGCATCGCTGTCTAGCGCGGAAAGGCTTTCCAGCAGCAGGTTGCGCACGGCTTCTTCGGCCTCATCACGGAAGCGGAACTGCTGTGCTGTTGCGTTTTTTGTGGAGAGGCTTTCTACTTTGAATTGGGCGAAGGCGTGGTCGATAGCGGCAACGGCCGTTTCCCAAATCTTCCCACGTTTTTCCGGCTCAATCTGTTCCGCCAGAAACTCATTAAACAGGGACTCTACTTGCAGCAAATATTCGCGCCGCGCATTTTCCTTTGCTTGCAACTGTCCCGATTTCCGTGCTGCCAGGCCACCCAGATTTGGTACCGGCGATAACAAAGGCAGAAAACGGCCCATTGCTTGCAGCAGCTGGTACAGATTTATCCCTTGCTCTTCGTTTTCGTAGGCCAGCGCCATCAGGCGTTCCGCCAGGCGATCATCGCGCAGCCCTTCTAGCGTTTCACGGTCAAGCTGCATCACATTTGGCAGTAACCGCCGCACCTGGCGCAAAACACCGGGTACATTAATTTCATCGGTCGCTTCTGTGGTAAAGGCTGTAATCGCCCGTTCAACTTCCCCACGCGCATAATCCCGGTAATTGACGACGTAATTGTCCACCAGTTCATTAATGGTGGTGGCAAATGCCTCTTCGATTTTCTCGTCCAGGTCAAGGGCTTCGCCCAGCAAAATGGCACGCCGTTCTGCATAAATTGCCTGGCGCTGCTTATTCATCACGTCATCATATTCGATGACGTTCTTGCGCATGTCGAAGTTATACCCTTCCAGCCGCTCCTGCGAACTGGCAATGAGGCGGTCAAGCACACCATTCTCAATAGGCATGTCTTCGGGAATATTGGTGCGTGCCATGAAGTTTTTCAGCCGCTCGCCGCCGAAACGCTTCATCAAGTCATCTTCCAACGAGAGGAAGAAACGGGAGGAACCGGGATCGCCCTGACGCGCCGCACGCCCGCGCAGCTGATTGTCAATACGCCGTGATTCGTGTCGTTCGGAACCAATGACGTGCAAACCGCCAATCTGCCACACTTCTTGCCGTTCGTGCTCAGTTTGCTGCTTGAGGGCGACAATGCGGTCAATGATGTCTGCTTCCAGACCGGGTACGCGTTGTACGACGGCTCGCGCTTCATCCAAATCCCCGGCAAGCACGGCTCGCGTCAGCGCCGCGCGTGCATTGTAATGCTGCTCAAAGAGAACTTCTGCCAGGAATTGTGCGGTTTTGCTGTTGTCCCCTTTCAGGCTGACATAGCGCGTATAGATATTCCACTGCCGCAGCGTATCATCCACAAGGGCGACATCTTTGCCCAGGCTCTCCACAAATTCGCGGGCTTCTCCCAAACGGCCGCCATGCACCATGCGCAGCACAGTGAGAATGCCGTTGTAGTCCATGTCATATGGCTCTTGCAGTGTGCGTGCCAGATAACCGATAACCTGGACTTCCTCAATTTCTGCTAATGCCGCGTCAAATTCGGCTTTAGTGGTGAGCAGGGCACCCACCAGGTCTGGGTTGAGTTTGCCATGTCGTTGTGCCAGGTTGCGTGCGGCATCCTCGCCTTCGCTGAGCAGCGTGGCTGCTAATTGCGCCAATTGGGGGCGATCAAACAGCTCTTTTTCCAGCGTCTCGGCGGCCATGCCTTCGGGATTGCCACCCAGCAAAATGTCAGTACCACGACCCGCCATGTTGGTGGAAATGGTGACTGCGCCTTTGCGCCCAGCTTGGGCGACGATCAACGCTTCTGATTGGTGTATCTTGGCGTTGAGGACGTTGTGCGAAATTTTTTCGCGTTGTAAGTAGTGGTGGATCGTTTCGGAATGTTCGACGGATGTCGTACCCACGAGAATGGGGCGACCTTTTTCATGGAATCGCTTGATTTCAGCGAGAATGGCCTGGTCTTTGCCGTTTTCTGTGCCATACACCTGATCGGGGAAATCAATACGCTTGAAAAAGCGCGGCTGATTGCTTTCTGGGTCCACATATTTGATGGCCTCAGCCCCTTCAACTTTTTCTTTTTGTGCTACCAGGTTCATGGCGTGGGTGGTGACGATGTGCTCGACGTTGGTGGGCAGGGGGGTGACGCCTAATTCGTAGATTTTGTCGAATTCTTCGGCGTCGGTAACGGCCGTACCCGTCATACCAGCCAGCTTTTCATAGAGACGGAAATAATTTTGCAGCGTGATCGTCGCCACCGTCACCGTTTCTCGTTTGACGGCGACCCCTTCTTTGGCCTCAATCGCTTCGTGTAGACCGTCTGAGTAGCGACGTCCTGGCATGAGACGGCCGGTAAAATCATCAACGATAATGACCTGCCCTTCTTGCTCCACATATTGCACATCGCGCTTGTACAGATATTGCGCTCGCAGCGCATTATCCAGGTAGTAGGTGAGATGGTTGTATTGCGGATCGTAGAGGCTGTCTCCTGCGTCTACATCAATCTCAGGAATGCGTTTCTCGATTTCGGCAATGCCCATATCGGTGAGGCTGATACTGCGGCTTTTTTCGTCAATATCATAATGGCCGTTTGCTTCCTCTTCTTCATCGGCCGTGTTGCGGCGTAGATTGCGCACATATTGAGCAAAGCGTTCATAATCCTTGCCTGATTCGGAAGCAGGGCCGGAAATGATCAAGGGCGTGCGTGCTTCGTCAATGAGGATGTTGTCAACTTCGTCAATGACGGCAAAATGCAAGTCGCGCTGCACCAGACGTGCCGGGTCTGTTGCCATGTTGTCGCGCAGATAGTCGAAGCCAAATTCGCTGCTGATACCGTAGGTGATGTCTGCTTTGTATGCCTGCTGCCGAGTGCAAGGGCGCCAATGGACGAGGCGTTCATCCTCTAACTCTGCGCCAGGGTTCACGTAATCTGGGTCGTATAGGGCAGAAAAGCCAAGCGGGCCGATGACACCGACGGTTAGCCCCAGGAAATGGAAAATTTTACCCATCCAGCCACCATCACGGCGGGCCAGGTATTCGTTGACTGTGACCAGGTGAACACCTTGATTGGTGAGGGCGTTCAAATAAAGGGGCAGGGTGGCGACCAATGTTTTACCTTCACCCGTGCGCATCTCGACGACATTCCGCCGATGCAGGAGCACGCCGCCCATGATTTGTACATCGTAATGGCGCAAGCCTGTGGTGCGGAGGGAGGCTTCGCGTACCAGGGCAAAGGCTTCTTCTAGTAAATCGTCAAGAGACTCCCCTTGCTCATACCGTTCTTTGAGAACGGCCGTTTTTGCTCGTAGTTCTTCATCCGACAAACTTTTTAGCTCTGGTTCATATTCAGCCACGGCTGCGACAAGCGGCGAGAGAGAATTAACCAGTTTCTCGGTGGCATCACCGGTGAATAATGAGACAATTTTCTTAAACATAGGCGCAATTGTACAAGGTAAACCTTAATAAAGTGTTAGCTATACTCGAATATTTAGCAAGTGCTTGATCCCGTTCAGCCAAAAACAGAGAGCGGTATTGGCGTGTCTCTCTGATCAGGCTGTTTTTTACCAAAAAAGGCTAAGGGTTACTGCTTGCTAAAATCATCCCGCAACAAGTCTACTTGATATGGCTTATCGGCATCCATAGCAATTTCGGCATGGGGGTTGACAATGATTTGTACCGGCCGTTGCAGGATGCGTACGGCCGTTTCCTCAATATCAGCAATGCCAACTTGCCGCAACAAAAACTTGAACAGAAAGCCAAAGCCAACGACGCGTGCCAGCATCCAGGCATGTTTGCGTCCTTGTGACAGGGCTTCCCACAACTCAATGTGCGTTTCGATTAAATCGGCGTGCATGATGGCTATATCGCCACCGGCCACACGTGCCCCTTTGAGTTTGACAAAGGTGCGCCGCGAATGCGGGAAACGGGTTTCCATCACTTCTTGCGTGACGAAATTGTAATACATGTAGCGATCCAAGGGCTGACACGTCTGGATAAAATGATCGACGATGGAGCCGGTGAGACGCGGAACATCGGCAGAGCTAAACAGCACATGGCCGATGTCTGGGTTTTGCGCTTTCAACAAGCGAAAACCGGCCAGCCCATTGCCAATGAGGCTGCCCTGATCCGGCAAATGCTGCACTGGCCGTTTGAACGTCATGCCCATATCGCTGCCCAAGCCGACAACGACGATGTTGTCGATGTGTTGGGAATCTTGCAGGGCGTCGATGACGCGCTCAAGCATGGTACGGCCGTTCATGTCCAGCAGCGCCTTCGTTTTTCCTTGTGTGTATGGGAAAAGTGGATCTTCGGGGCCGGGCACACCGCCGGCGGTAATGACACAATCCATTGTTTTTTCCTCCATTACAAGGTATGCACAGTGGGTTTCATGTTTAACTGTGCCAGCATTACTTCTAATTCAGGATGGGTGAGGGGGCGGCCTTTACCGGCAACGGCCGTTAACGCCGCTTCCATCATGTTGGTGCCAAAGGAACGGCCGTCTAGTTGCGGCGTCGTCGTCACCACATGCGTCACACCACGTTGCCGAAACGCTTCCAAATCTTGCAGCGTTGTCGTATTGGTCACAATCACCTTACCCGCCAAATTATCCGGCATATGCCGCTTAATATAATGGCAATCACCGGCAATCACATCTGCCCACTGATACCATTTTGTGAACTTAGGAATAATCTCATCCTGCTTTTCGCCTGTTGGATAGAGATATTTGAGCGGCAAGCGCGTGGCAATTGGCACCAGGAATTTCGCCAGTAACTGCAATTGCGGCAATGTACGCAAGGCAATGGGCACACCCAACGCGAACATCATGTCTCCCAACGCCATTTCGTAATTGTTTTCATGAAAAGCCAGTGTCATGCCGTATCGATCAACGCCAACCGTCAGCATCACCTTTCCAGAGGCATAGCGTGGGCCTAATTCCTCGACGAGTGTTTTTACCACCTGCCGTTCTAACGTATTTTTCAACCCGCTGCCATCTACAACAGGCGTGCGCCGTACATTTTTTACCAACTTTTGGGCATCGTGGATCGGAAAACGCTTTTCCCCCATTTGCACCCACAGGTCAATGCCGCCGACACCAAAAGCATCTACCTGACCATCTAACTCTGTGAAACGGGCGATGGCTTTCTCGATGTCACCGTCCGTGCCTTGCCGCTCAATGGCGACCATTTCGCCGAGCAATTCGATTTCGACTGCTTTGTCACGTACCGAACTGCCCAGACTGACACTTACTGCGCGTTTCATAGTTATTTTCCTTCTTGCCAATGATGGGGTGCTGCCGACTGCGGCAGCACCCCGATTAATCAACGCGCCATTTTACAGCGTTTTGAGCGAATTGTCCTATGGGGCTACTGCTCAGCTGCTTGCTCAATATAAGGCAGATAAATGACATATTGACCAACGATTGTCACGATGGACGGCCCGGAAACGGGGGCTACTTCATCACTGACTACGCCGTAATCCATGTTTTCGATCACGCCTGTGGCCGTTGGTGATACCTGAACAACCAGTTCCACACTCCACGTGGCACCAGCGTCCAATTGACTCAAATCCCACTGCACAATGTCACCATCCATGGTAAATGGCTGTGTGGCTGTGATGAAACTCGTTTGCGCGGGGAGGGTGTCCGTCAATACCAGATTGTGCAGCGCGTCACTGGGGTGCGGATTCGACACTGCAAAGGTGTAAGTCAAGTTTTCACCAGCCATAACGGCCGTTGCTGCGCTTGCCTCCAGCGTCAGTTGGTAGGGGGTGACAAGTGTTGTTGTCACAGGTGCGCCCGCCACATAGCTTACATCTGCGCTACTGACGCCGTAATCTTCATTGACAATATCCCCGGCTGCATTCTGTTCAACCATAACGACTAACGTTACTTGCCAGGTGGCAGATGGGTCTAAAGTGGCCGCTTCCCAGGTAATGATGTCGCCATTTTGTTGGAAAGGCTCTGTTGCGGTGTAGAAGCTGGTGTATTCTGGCAATGTATCGCTGATAACAACGCTGGTTGTGCTGGAAATGGTGCTCAAGTTGGTTACAGTCAGCGTGTAGGTGAGCATGTCACCAGCCATAACAGAGGCAGCACTGGCTGTCTTGCTGACGCTCATGGCTACAGGTTGTTGCACTTGCAGTGCCAGTTCCACAGCGGCTAAAGCATCAATGCGACCCCAACCAAAGACGTTGTTGGGTACATCGGTTGAGGTGTCGCCACCGCAACCTTGGGAGGTGGTCAACGGCACGGCCGTTTCCGCAATAATCTGCTCAATGGCATCCACATTACCCGCCAGGGACGGATTCGCGGAGATAATCAGCGCGACTAACCCGGCCACATGTGGCCCGGCCATACTCGTGCCGCTCCAGCCACCCTGGTAACTGCCATCTCGTGTCGTCGAGCGAATGTTGACACCAGGCGCGGAGATGTCCGGCTTCATGCGATTGCTGCCATCAACCGTTACCGGGCCACGGCTGCTGAAGCTGGCGATGCTGTCGCTGCTGTTAACGGCCGCTACCGAGAAGGATTCATCATAAATAGCAGCTGGCGTTTGCACCGAGCTGCATGATGAGCCTTCATTACCCGCTGAATGTACCGTGACAATACCGGCGCTGCGGACAGCTTGCACGACAGATAACAAGACGTTGGGGTCTGTGCAGCCTTCGCTGACCGGGCAGCCCCAAGAGTTGTTAATGACATGCGGGGCCTTAGTCGGGTCGCCATCTGTCATTGGGTCGCCGCCGATGGGATAGGGGGCGATGAACCATTCGTAGCACTCGGAATAGGTGGCGGGTGTACCGTCGCCAACATTCATGTTACGGCAGCTAATCCACTCTGCGCCAGGAGCCATACCAACAGCATTGGTGGCGCTGGCCGGCCAACCAGGATTGTTCGGATCCATGTCGTTGCCGACAATTGTGCCCATTGTATGTGTGCCATGCCCATGATCATCGCAGGGGAAAGTGGAGTCTGCGCCGCAGCTGCCACCGCCACTGTGAATCGAGTCATGCCAGTTGTAATCGTGGTCGGCGGTGACGCCATCCCAGCCACGATATTGTGTTTGTAGACCGGTATGGCTCCAGAAATAACCGGTATCTTGTCCGGCGACGACGACGTTTTGCCCGGTGTAACCCATCGCCCAAACGTCATCGGCGTTGACTTTGGTGATGTTCCATTCGATGGCTTCTGGGCCAAAGAGGGCGGCGTCATCTGCGACGGGCAATGTGGGCATGGAGACGGCGGGGTTGGCATAAAGATGGGCAACATCTTCACGGCGGGCCAGGGTTTCCATGACGCTGCTGTTGCCGCGTACCCAAATCATGTTGGTGATCCAGTAACGACGGTAAGAGACGCCGAGGTCTTCTAATTGAGCGATGAGGGCGGGCTGGGTGCGTTGTGCAACGGCCGTTAACTGCTCATAGACATAGGCCCCTTTCTCTTCCTTCGTCGTCAGGCTGTCAGCGCCACTTAAATCAGCCTGTTCATTCAAGTAAACCAGAAATTCTGTTTCGTCGTTGACGGCGGCCGTTTCTAAGACCCAAGGGTCAACTTTTGCTTCCCAGGTAGCCGCTTCGGCTGCCTGTTGGCTGGTCCACAGCCCAAAAAAGAGAGCTGCGGCAGCTATAAAACCACTCATAATACCTATCATTCGTCGCATGCGTATCCTTGAACCTCCAAAAATGTGGGCAAGCTTCAAGCTGCCCTTATTAATAAGCGAGAGCAATCAAATAAAACTACTCTGCGCAACTTACGGTTGCAAAGTAAGCGTACCCCAGCTTGTCGGGTCACGCCATTTACGTGTGGAGACGTGGGAAAACATGACTTCTTGTACGGCCGTTTCCGGCGTATCATTGTCGTTTGTGCTGAGTGCTGCCCCCAGAGTCAAACCGGCACTGGGCGTCGTGGAAATATCAGCCCAGGGAATGGCCGCTTCCACCACATAGCCACTGCTGGTGGCGTGCGCCGCAATTTGCGTCGTTGTGCCCGGCGCTTCGCTCATGCTGTTTTTGTCATCGCCGCGAAAGCGAAAAACGCCCGGTCTGTTTTTCTCGAAATCACCGGGGGAGAGGATAAATTGATAATCGTCTTGACTCACCTTTGGCTCATAATCGCCGCGTAAATCGGTGTCTAGTTGCAGTTCCAGACTGTCGCCCTGATAGGCAAATTTTGGCTCTTGTGTCTGCACATGAATATTGTCCACAACCGTTACGCCCAGGTAGAGGAATTGCTCGTCCCAACCAATTTGCCAGGTCGCTTCCAGGTCGATTTGCCCATCCCAGGTGTTCACGTTGGCGGTAACGTAAGGCGTTGTGATGCCGGGAATGCCCGCCCATTCATCAAGACGGCCGTCGATGGTCGGCGCAGTTGTCAGGCGCGGCACCTGGATGGCTCCGGGGGCGGGGGCAATGGTGACGGTGGCTGCCGGGGCGGGGGTGGAGGAAACGGCCGTTGCCGTTCCGGCAACCGTTGCTGTCGGCTTTGTGCCATCCGCTATCAGAGTCGGCTGCGGCGGTGTCGTCGTGCGATCACTGAACGTGCGCCAGCCCCATAACAGCCCCAAAATCAACAATCCCAGAGCCAATGCGCCAGCGGCAACTGCACCAACTGTAAACCAGGGGATGTTCGGCAAGGCTCCAACCGGACTCTGTGCGCGTCGCGCCCAACTAATTAACTCATGTCCGTCAATCAATGCAATCGGTTTGCCTTTCGCCCACTCTTCAGCCGGTTTCGAGATGATACCGCTGGTAACGAGTACCGCCTCATCTGCTTTGTTGTGCATCATTGCGCCGTACAAATCACGCACAATTGGCTGCCCCACCGTGCCTGCATACCGTTTGCACTGCACAATCCCCAGCCGCCGCCCTTTGCGCAGCACCAAATCCACACCTTCATCGCCAGACGTGACGGTTGTCGAGACACTGAAGCCTTGCTTTTGGTACAGATACCCCACGAACTGCTCGAATTCGACCGGGTCCATACGCTGCAACTGTTCAATGCGGCGGATACTTTCAAATTTTTCGCGGGATTGTTTACTCAGTTTGAGGCGTTGTTCGTTGTTTGCCAAAATTCTCTACTCTTTCCCAAAACGATGTCATTCGTGTTAGCGAACACGGATGGTAAAGGGCAGTAACAGCATCGGCTGTCCCTGCCACTCTCGCCACGGCTCGCCCAAAGCCCACTGCGCCAACCCGGTCAGGGTGTCGGCAGGAAAAGGTTGTGGCAGCACATGGTCATCATTCTTGGGATACAAATTAACGACGGGGATGGTGTGTTGGTCATCGGTGGGCAGCTCGGCCATGGCTGCGGCTTGCTCAATGGCATCAATAAAGTCGCCATGACTATCCACCAGTTTATGCGCCAATGCCTGGCGTCCTGTCCAGACGCGCCCTTCGCAAATGGGATCGAGATCATCGTAGGGCAGGTTACGGCCGTTTGCCACCACCTGCTTAAACTGACTGTAAATTTCCACAATATCGTTGCGGAAAAGCTGACGTTCCTCATCGGTCATGGGCGTTGTGTTGCGGTACAGGCCAATATGCTCACCCCGATCCAGATATGCCTGATTAATGTGCAGCCTTTCGTATAACCCCTTCATGCTTACACGTCCCATGATCACGCCAATGGAACCGGTAATTGTGCCGCTCTGGCTCATGATGTGGCGGCCATAAGCACTGACGTAATACCCGCCCGATGCCGCCACATTGCCCATGTAAACCAAAACCGGCTTTTTGCGGGCAATGCGTTGAATTTGCCGCCCAATCAAGTCAGAAGCCAGCGCCGAGCCGCCACCCGAATCCACATGGAAAATGAGTGCCGCCATGTTGTCCATCGCTTCCGCTTTGCGCAGCAGCCGCAGCAAGGTTTGTTCACCGGCTGTATCGCCTCCCACGAAAGGCAGCGGCAAATCAACCGGCGGTTGGCGGCTTGGCCCCATGACAATAGCCCCTTCCAGGCTGACAACGCCAATGAATTGGCGTGTATGACGGCGCACTTTCTCCATCAGGTGCGGCATCGCTTTTTCCCAGGATTGCAAATTAGCCTGGGGAGGCGTGTCGCTGCCTTCTGTTTCGCTTTCCTCGTGTACTGCTAACAAAAGGGGCAGTTCATCTTCATAGCCAACATGATCAACCAGCCCGTGTTGTTTGGCGTCTTCCGCAAAAAAGGGAGCCTGGTTAATAAGGGTTTGCATTTCTTCTGCTGTTTTGTGACGGCCGTTTGCCATCCCCTGCACCAGCATGTCAAATTGTTCGTCAAGCAGCCACTCCAGTTGTTCTCGATGTTCAGGCGTGAACTCTGCCTGGCTGAATTGGTTCCCCGCTGTTTTATAGGGTGAAATGGCGATGAAATCAGCTTGTATCCCTATTTGTGCCAAGGCATCTTTGAGAAATTGCACTTCGGTACGCAGCCCTAACACGTTGAACTGTGCGCCAGGAGGGGTGACAATGCGGTCTGCGGCCGTTGCTGCAAAGTAATGCGCCACATCGAGATAGGGGGTGTAGACAACCGTCTCTTTCCCTGCTGCCCGCAGCCGTTCCACCATGCGGCGAAAGTTTTGCAATGTCGCCAGCCCTGCTTCTAATCCGCGAAAGACAAACACGACTCCTTTCACGTTGCTGGCATCGGCGATTGCTTGCAATTGCTCGTTGATGACTTCGATGCTGGTTGGTTGTGGCGGCAGTGGCAATTGCCGCTGGATAAAACTGCGAGGCGGTTGTGCGCGTTCTGGCAGCGGCCCTTCCAGGGGGATGACCACATAATCAACTTTTGCGCCGCGCAGCATGCGTAGCTGGTTGCGAATGTTGACACCGGCCGAACTCCAGCCATCGGCAAGGCTTTGTCCTACTTGAGCCAATTCTTCTTTTAACTCACGCCAAAAATCAGGCTGCTGATTTGTTTCACTCATGGGTTACTCTAATTTGGTATGGTTTGTTTATCTCGTTATAGCGCAGGATGTTGGCTCAAACTTCCCGAAGGTTGCTATCAACCTTTGCCAGTTGATACTTGTGATGTTGTGTTGCCTTCCATCATTGCTATTGACTTCCCTGAATAATAATTCAACCCCAATAAATCGCAAACTCGTGGCCGATTTTCTCGTAAAATTAGAACACAAGTGCTAAAATTAGGGCAAATTTCGTAGATGGATAGGGTTCGTTTTCCTGAGAAGGAGGCCGCATGAAACTTAACAACCAATGTGTTGAACCAGATTTATTTATCGTTGTGGAGGAGAAGCAATGATTGGGTATCATGTCGAAAACATCAGTCGTTTGCTGAATGATACGTTCTCGAAGGAAGAGTTGGTGGCTCATGCTGTGGGGATGACTTTCTGGCTGAATGATCCGGAGATTTTGCATGAAGATAAGGAAGTGCTGGCGGTTGCCATGACGAGTTATGCGGCCAGCCGCTCGCGTACCTATCCATTTTCATTGGTGGAAGAGTTGTTGCATTGGGCCAGGATGAATGCGTCGCCGACGCTGTATGAGAAGTATGAGCCGTATTATCCACCGACGGGGCCGCAACGGAAACGGCCGTTACACTTGGTGCGGTTGTGTTTGCGGCTGGCGTGGGATCTCAGCACCTACGAATTGCGTGCCGTTTGCCGCTGGCTGCAAGTAGACCCTGATTTATTTGGGTTGGCGGAGCACCCGCCAGCCATTGAAGAAATTATTAGTCTGGTGAATTACTTTGATAAAAATGGGCGTATGGATGCATTTTTAGCCGCTTGTGACAGTTTGCGCCCCGGCATTGGCGATGATCTAGAAGCCGTGTAACGGTTTAGTCGGCGCTGTTATTTGCTGCGTATGGCGTAACACTCTCGGTTACGCCATACGCAGTTTTATTTTTTCAACTGATCGACAAATTTTTGGCGGAATTTCTTTACCTTAGGCGCGACGACAAACATGCAGTACGGCTGGTAAGCATTGTTGGCGTAATATTCCTGGTGATAATCTTCAGCTTCGTAAAATGTGTCAAATGGTGTTACCTCGGTGACGATGGGGTCAGCCCAAATGTGTGCCGCGTTCATTGCGGCGATTACGTCTTCGGCCACTGCTTTTTGGGTGTCGTCATGGTAAAAGATGGCTGAACGATATTGTGGGCCTACGTCGTTTCCCTGCCGATTCAGGGTCGTTGGATCGTGGACGGTGAAAAAGACTTGCAGCAGCTCTTTGAAGCTGACAATGGCCGGATCATAAGTGATTTGCACGACTTCGGCGTGACCGGTTGTCCCGTTGCAGACTGCTTTATAACTGGGATTAACGATGTGCCCGCCGCTGTAACCAGAAGCAACGCTGTCAACGCCGCGCAGTTGGTCGTAAACGGCTTCTAGACACCAAAAACAGCCCCCGCCTAATGTTGCTACTTCTTTGCCATTTGTGTTCATATTATCCTTCCCTATGCTATCACCGCCGTTATCGGGTGGGCGGTGTGGAATTTCTTGGATTGTGGCTTGTAAATGTTACAGAATTCTTAGCAGCGTGTTGATTCTTAGCGGGGGTTAATGGAGTGGGGGAAACGGCCGTTTCCCCCATAACTAACGCATTTCATCTAACTGCACAGGAGCCATGCACAGGCATTACTCGCTGTTGCTGGGAGCTTTTTCCGATAGAGATGAGGCCGCTGCCAGCGGCGGAGTCTCTATCACATCCGACGGCCGTGTATCAATGGCTGTCCGTCGTTGGTTTTGCCGCTCAATAATTTGCCAGACAGTGCGCAAAATAATCTTGATGTCCAGCAAAATAGACCAGTTTTCCGAATACCACAAATCATATTTGGTACGTTCGGCAATGGAGGTGTCACCACGCAAACCATTCACCTGTGCCCAGCCAGTCATGCCCCCTTTTTCCTTATGCCGTTCCATGTAGCGAGGCACATTGCCACGAAACTGCTCGACATAGTGCGCTTGTTCCGGGCGTGGCCCAACCAGACTCATTTCGCCGAGAAAGACATTGATAAGGTTTGGCAGTTCGTCAATTTCCACTTTGCGCAGCAAGGCGCCCAGTTTGGTTTGGCGTGGATCGTTATCGGTTGTCCAGCCTGGGCCATGTTTTTCGGCGTCGCGGCGCATGGAACGGAATTTGATCATCAAGAAGGGCTTGCCATCAAGACCCATGCGCTCCTGCACAAAGAAGGCGGGGCCGGGCGATTCTAATTTGATGGCAATGGCAACAAGCAGCATCAGCGGCGAGAGGACGATTAAGCCAAACGCCGAACCGGTTAGATCCATGAGTCGTTTGAAGATGAGCAAGTAGCCGCGCAGGGCGAAGTCGCGGACAGAAAGCAGCGGCAGTCCACCCAGGTCGTCAATGTCTGCTTCTGAGGTGATGAACTGGAAGATGTCGGGAAATACTTTGATGGAAACGCGACCGCGTTCGCAGTAGGAGATGACGCGAATGGTTTCGCGGTGTCCCCGTTCTGGCATGGCAATGATGACTTCGGCGATGTCGTATTCTTCGATGAGGTTGGGCAGGTCTTCGGGGACACCTAGAACAGGGAAGCCGAGCATCTCTTTAACGGCCGTTTCCCCATCCTCCGCAATCAACCCCACCACGTCATACCCCAAATAAGGCGACCACAAAATGCGCTGCAAAATGATGCGTGCCGTGTCCCCTGTCCCCACAATCAGCAGCCGGTCTGTGCCAAAGCCGCGCTGGCGCAGCGACGTGCGAATCAGATAATGGATGCCACGCCCAACCATCAACAAAATGATTGTGAACAGCCAGGCGTAAATGATCATCCCGCGCGGATAATCCATGATCGCCTCATCATTTTTAAAGATGAAGGCGACAATGGCGACGGACATCATTGTCCCCAAGGAGACGCCCACAATGACCCGGTACAGTTGGTCTACGCGTGACACGGCGCGGGGAATGTAGTAATGACCGGACAACAAAAGCACGGTCATGATGGAGATGACTTGCACCACCAACAGCCCGGTGTACCGACTTAGGGGGACAATTTGTGTCAGTTCATCGGGCCAGGGGAACCAGATCCGTATTTGATAAGCCAGGATAAAGGCAACGGCCGTTAACAAAATGTCAGAAAAATAAAGCGTGATTGTATAAATGGTGCGAACTTGCTGATTCTTCATTGTGTTTTACCAGATGGATAACCTATCATAATTGTAACAGAGGGCGGCAGTGCTTCAACCTGACAAACCACTGCTATCCTGTCGTTTAGAAGCCTATTAGACAACGCGCAAAACGGTTGCATTTCTGCCTGTTGCGTAATACGTATTACACAAAACTCATTCACCCTGGGAGTATCGGTATGAAATCACGCTTTTTGACCACCATGTTGATCATTGCCTTTGCCTTTATCGGATTAAACATCGGTTATGTTTGGGGACAATCGTCACTTGCCCCAATCCAAGTCTTTCAGGCAGCAGATGCGGCACAGCCAGACACATTTGCGCCATTTTGGGAAGTGTGGAGTCTGGTGCATACGCGTTATTATGAACAGCCGGTAGATGACGTGGCCCTGACCCAAGGAGCGATTGAGGGGATGTTGGCTGCGTTGGGCGACCAACACACGCGTTACCTGTCGCCCCAAGATGAGCTGGCGGCGCGTGAGCGCATGTCTGGTGAATTTCAGGGAATTGGGGCGGAGATAGAGAGCGCGGATGGCAAGATCACCATCGTTTCCCCCCTTGATGGCTCTCCTGCATTGGCGGCTGGCTTGCAGCCGGGCGACATTTTGCGTGAGGCTGATGGCGTGGTGCTGACGGGCATGGATGTCAGTGAAGCGGCTGCGCTGGTGCGCGGGCCGGCCGGGACGACGGTGAGCCTGCTCATTGAACGGGGTGACGAAACGTTTACGGTGGATATTGTGCGCGATGTCATCCTTTTATCCAGTGTGCGCAGCGAAATGTTGGCTGACAACATCGCCTATTTGCGCTTGAGCCAATTTGGCGATCAGTCGGCGGACGAAATTGAGACGCAGTTGAGCGACTTGCTGGCGCAAAATCCGGTTGGGTTGATTTTGGATTTGCGGCGTAATCCGGGTGGTGGACTGAATACGGCCGTTTCCATTGCCGACCAATTCCTGCCCGAAGGCACCATTCTTGTCGAACAATTTGGCGATGGCGAAGCGACCACATTTGCAGCCACCGCCAAGGGCATTGCCGAAGATATTCCGCTGGTCGTCTTGATTGACGAGGGCAGCGCCAGCGCCTCTGAAGTTTTAGCCGGAGCCATTCAGGATCGTCAACGAGGTGTGCTAATTGGCACGACATCCTTTGGCAAAGGCACGGTGCAAACCTGGCATGCGCTCAGCGACGGCGGCGGCGTGCGTATTACCATTGCTCGCTGGCTCACGCCGGACGAGAACTGGGTTCACGAAACGGGCTTGGAGCCTGACTATTACATTTCCTTGCCAGATGTGGAAAACGGCGCGGAGTTTACGGATACGCAGTTGCAAGCGGCCGTTGATTATTTGTTGGGGAATCCGGTGATCAGTGTGCCGCCCACAGATGATGAATGATGCAGCGACGCGGGGAATCTCCGGGAGGCTCTTTGCCACGCGGTAAAAAGCCTCCGTGAGGTTTTGCAGATTGTGCGCGTTAAACGGTTCTTTTGAGGGCGCTTTGTTTGGCGGTATGGGCCAGGTCTAAAATGGAGGCGGCACCGTCGCGGGCGTGTTGTGCCTGTGTGCCGAGCATGGCGGCCAGTTCGGTGATACGGCCGTTTCTGTCCAATGTCTCCACCGCCGTCGTCGTGCGTTCGTCGCGCTGCCGTTTGCTGACATGAAAATGGGCGTCGCCATATCCGGCCAACTGCGGCAAGTGGGTGACGACGATGACTTGATGATTGGCAACGGCCGTTAATCCCCACAACTTACGCCCAACAATGTCACCCACACGCCCACCAATCCCCTGGTCAATCTCGTCAAAAATAAGCGTTGGCGTGGCGTCAACTTCAGCCAATGCGGTTTTCATTGCCAGCATCAGCCGCGCCGTTTCGCCGCCGCTGGCGACTTTTGCCATCGGTTTCATCGGTTCGCCAGGGTTCGTAGAGATGAGGAATTCCACCTGGTCATAGCCAGTCTGGTCAAAGGCAAACCGTTCCTCGCCAACAAAAAGGCCGTTGGCGTCTGGCTCTGTGGTGAAGGAAACGGAGAAGCGTGCGCCAGCCATGCTCAATTCGGCCAGATGTTCCTCGACAGAGCGAGAAAGGGTAACGGCCGCTTCCTGCCGTTTTTGTGACAGCGCCTGTGCCAGTTTGCCTAAATGGCGCAGCATGGCCGTCTGTTCCTTCTCCAGTTGAGCGATACGTTCCTCGCTGTGTGTAATTTGCTCCAATTCCACCGCAGCTTTGTCGCGCAGCGCCAAAATAGCTGGAATGTCCGCGCCATACTTGCGCTTCAACAAATTAATCAACTCCAGCCGTTCTTCCACCTGGTTGAGCCGTTCCGGGTTGAATTCCAGCTCATCCAGGTACAGTTGCAGCTCACCGGCCAATTCGCTAACCTGGAAGGCCAGCCCTTGCAACGTTTCCAGCCGTGTGTTTTGTGTTTCGTCGAAGCGCGTTAGCTGGCTGAGCGCCCGTTCTGCCTGGCCGAGCAGGTCAACCACATTTTGCCCTTCGTCATCGACGCCCGTCATGGCGGCAACGGCTTCAGTTGCCGCACGCGTCAAGTGTTCGGCGTTTGCCAGCCGTTCACGCTCAACGCGCAGTTCATCCTCTTCGCCTGGTTTCAGTTTGGCGGCGTCAATTTCTTGGATTTGAAATTGCAGCATGTCTATGCGCTGCGCCAAAATGCGCTCGTCCTGGCGCAGCCCTTGCAGTTCACGCTGAATCAGGCTCAGTTTGCTCACTTCATGGGCAAATGCTTTTTGCGCTTTTTCCAGTCGGGCGTAGGCGTCGAGCAGGGGCAGGTGGGAGCGTGGCTTGAGCAGCGAGAGGTGGTCGCCTTGCCCATGAATGTCGATGAGGGGAGCGGCGATGTCGCGCAATAAGGTGAGGTTGATGGAACGGCCGTTTACGCGAACGATGTTACGGCCGTTCACGCGCAGCTCCCTGGCAAGGACAATCTCATCCCCAAATTCTTCGTCGTCGTCCAATCCCTCCGCTTGCAGCAAAGGCAAAATTTGGGCGCGTAATTGGTCATCCAGCCGGAAAGTCGCTTCTACAAACGCCTGTTCACAGCCAGCGCGTACCATTGTCGTATCGCTGCGCCCGCCCAAAACAAGCATAACGGCATCTAGAATGATCGATTTTCCAGCCCCGGTTTCCCCGGTGAGGACGTTAAAGCCTGCGTCAAATTGGAGACGCAGGTCATCAATGATGGCGAAGTTGCGGATGTACAGTTCCGATAACATAGCGTCTTGCGTGTTCCGTGATTATTTCATTTGATAAAAAGCCGCGCTAGAGGCGACAAACGTATAAATGCCAGGAACTAAAAGCCCGGTGATACCAGCTAAATTGCCATACAGAAGCGCTAGAATGCCTGGTAGACCTGCGACCAGCCCGCCAATAATGACGGTGGCGGCGACGACATGTGGCAAATAACGACCGCGCCGCCGCCCAATGGCTGCTTTGGTGACGCGCCCAATGAAGCCGCCAATCAATCCACCAATGAAAAAGGTGAGCAGAATGAAAAAGAAGCTGCCGGAAAGCTGCAACATGATGAAGCCGGCGAGCAAGCTTATGGGGAGCGAAACGAGCGGCGCAACAAGATAATCAAGCGGTTTGGCGGTGAAAAAGACGGATTCCGCTTCGCGGATGCAGTCGGGGCAGCGGTAGCCAACGGGGGTTTTGATGGCGCATTGGCTGCAAATGGGCTTGTGGCAGCTGTAACAGCGCAAGGCGGTGGCCCGGTTTGGATGCCGGTAGCAAACAAGGTCGTAGGTGTCGCTAACGGCCGTTTCCTCATGGACATCTGCTGTCGCTTCGGAATAGCTGGTTGGGGTTGGTGGCTCAATGGTCGTTGCCGCGCGGGGTTGTGCCGGTTTGGTCGCTTCTTCCAGCCATGTCTGCGTTTGTTGAAAAGGATCGGCCGTTTCTGGGGTGGAAACGGCCGTTTCCGCTGCGGCATCATTGACAACCAACTCGCCATGCAGCTGCGCCAATCCTGTTTGCGCCTGCACATTCTCCGGTTCCAGAGCCAAAACTTTTTGATAGGCGGCTTCTCTTTCCGCCAATTCTGGCGCTAATTCCGCCACACCCAGCCACGCTTCAACAGCGTCTGGTGCTTCGTCGATAATTTGTTGATAGAGAGTCAAAGCTGCCGCCCGTTTGCCATTGTTGGCAACGCTTTCTGCTTGTCGCAGCAGCGTGCGCAGCCGGGGTCCACTAATGGTCATGACAATCCTTTATTGGTAACTGGTAATCGGTGGCACTTTGCGTGTATTCAACTTGCTATTTAACGAGAATTCACCGATTACCGGCCACTGTCTACTGTTTACTCGTTTTGTTGTCGGGCGTGCCCTAAACGCCGCATCAGGCGGCGATAGAAATAGCCCGCACTTTCCACGCGAATAAAGGAGCATGTGTGCTCACATTTCTTGATAATTACTTTATCACCATCTTGCAGTGTCAGCCCATCTTGCCCATCGGCCATTAATGCCGCTTCATGATCCATGTTCACATCAATGGTGATGGTGGCATTTTCATGGAGAACCAATGCCCGATCCAGGCTGAGATGGGCCGCTACGGGCACAACGATGAAGTTTTGCAATTGTGGTGGCAGCAGCGGCCCTCCGGCGGCCATTGAATAAGCGGTGGAGCCGGTGGGCGTGGCAATGATCAGGGCATCGGCTGTGTATTGGGTGACGTAATCCCCATCGACGCTGAGGAGCAGGCGCAGCAGGCGTGCCTGACGGCCGCGCCCGACGACGACGTCGTTGAGGGCGGTGTGGCTGGTGAGGATACGGCCGTTACGCTCCAACTCTGCCTGCAACATCAAGCGCCGCTCCAGCCAATAGTCACCTTGCAACACCTTGCTCAGCTTCTCTTGCCAATTGTCAACCTGTGCTTCGCTGAGAAAGCCAACGCGCCCCATGTTGATGCCAAAAATGGGGACGTTGTGCGGCACCGTGAGGCGGGCCGCACGCAATGTTGAGCCATCGCCGCCGAGCACAATGAGGAAGGCAAAACGGGACATACGGCCGTTTACGTCATCCTCATCCCAGGTGGAACCAGCCCAGGCTGAATGTCCTTGTGCAGTTAGCCACGCTTCAATATCGGCGGCCATTTGCGCCGTCGCCGGGATGCGTGGCTGGTGTAAAATGCCAATAAGGGTCATAGGGGTTTTACGTTACTGTGCTAGTTGTTTTGCCGATTACCGGTCACTGATGTCAAGAGATACCGGCATTTTGCAGCCAGGTGACTAAATCGGCCTGTGCGATTTGTGTTTGTTCGCCGCCATCTAACGGCCGTATCGCCACCTCTTCTTTTTCCACTTCCGCTTCACCCAAAATCAAGACAAACCGTGCGCCAAACTTGTTCGCTTCACGCATCTGGCTTTTCATGCTGCGCCGTTCGCGGGCAAAGGCCAGACGTGCGCCAATGCCAGCATGGCGCAGCAGGTAAGTGAGCTTGACAGCGGCCGTTTTCGTCACGCCGCCAAAATGGGCGATTAACACCTGTGGCTGCGGCGCTGCTGGCGCGGCGATGTCCTGCTCCTTCAAGCCCAAGACAATGCGCTCGATGCCGCTGCCAAAACCAACACCGGGCGTAGAAGGCCCGCCAATGGCTTCTGCCAATCCGTCATAACGGCCGCCACCGCAGACGGCAGCCTGGGCGCCAATTCCTTCGGCCCATACCTCAAACACGGTCTTGGTGTAGTAATCAATGCCGCGCACGAGGCGGAAATTGATGGTGTAGGATTGGCCCAGGGCGTCCAACATGCCGCGCAAGTCGGTAAAATGGCTGGCGCAGTCGTCGCACAGGTGATCGACAATGTGCGGCGCGGCGGCCAATAAGTCGTCCATGCCCGGCTCTTTGCTGTCGAGCACGCGCAGCGGGTTTTTTGCCAGCCGTTCCTGGTCGATGGGCGCAAGTTTGTGCTGATGGTCGGCCAAATATTGAGTCAGTTTGGCGATGTAGATGGGTTTGCAGACCGGGCAACCGGTGCTGTTCAGTTGGAAAGTCAACCCTTTGTAGCCAAGCTGGCGGTACAGGTTCATTGCCAGCATCATCACTTCCAGGTCGGCGGCGGGGTCGGTCTCGCCCAAAATCTCGACGTCGAACTGGCTGTGCTGGCGGTAACGGCCGGCTTGCGGCCGTTCGCGGCGAAAAATGGGGCCGATGGTGAACAGTTTGACCGGCTGCGGCCAACTGCTCATGCCGTTTTCGACGTAGGCACGCACGACACCGGCCGTGAATTCGGGGCGCATGGTGATGCTGTCGCCATCTGGCTCTTCGATGGTGTACATCTCTTTTTGCACGAATACATCTGACGCTTCGCCCATGCCCCGTGCAAAGAGGGGGGTGTATTCAATGATGGGCACGTCGATACGTTGGAAGCCGTACTGCTGGGCGATGGTTACGGCCGTTGCCAGTACCCAATCCCAATAGTTGCGATCATCCGGCAAAATGTCTTGCATGCCTTTGGCGCGTTGTATTGCAGTCAAAATTACCTCCACATTCAAGAACCTGACAAGTTTTACAAAACCTGCCGGTCAGGTCATGGGGTGTATTATAACGGGATACGGCCGTTTTCTGAAATGAGTTGGGCAGTCAAGTAGGCAGGCAATCAACCAGATAGCTCCACATTCTGATCATCAGTTAATTTGTGCGCTGCACGGTTACGCTAACCGTTGGTCGCACACATGCCGCAGCGCACAACTGGCACAACGCCGCCAATCATTATGATCCCGATCCAGGTCAATGTCATACATGTCACCGCGCATTTCCGCCAGCAAATCGAGCAAATCTTCTTCCAGGTCGTCTGTATAGTCGATGGCAAACGCTTTGTCGCGGTACTGCAAAATGCCGTAAGTGGGACGGACGCCGAAATTTTCTGCCACCAACAAACAGTAGGCGGCTAATTGTAGGACATGCCCTTCGTGCGGCTCAGTCGGGGCGCGTCCCGATTTCATCTCTACGGGAATAATTTGCCCATCGTCTTGCTCCACCAGGTAATCGGGTTTTCCCACCAGTTGCAGGTGGTCGGCATACAGCGGCGTATCGTTGGCAAACCAGGCTCCTGTGTCGGCGTAGATGACATTCCCAGGGGGCAATCCTGCTCGCGCCTGCAAATGGCGTGACCATTTCCAGACGATGCCGGTTAGCAAAAGCAAGATAGCGATAAAGGCGAGGTTAAATGTCATCTCAGGAAATCAATGGCTGGAGGCGAAGCGGCTTGCCTCTCAGCTCCCACACGCCATTTATGTGCCCACAGACATCAACACAGAAAAGACGATGAAGCCGACGGTGATGAAGATGAGGATGTAGGCGAGGCGTTGTACCCAGGTTGATCGCTGCACGATACGGCCGTGTCCTTCGTGAAAGGCGGTGCCGATTTGCAGCTCATGGACATTTTCGGCCGTGTAGCCGCGCACACGCTCCAACCACCAGCCGCGACGACAGTAAACATAGGTTGTAATTTCACTTGCGCGAATTATCTTGTCGCTCATATGTTCTATTATCCGCATTGGTATGATGGCTGTCAAGCGCCAGTTGTCATGCTCATCTCCTGCAAAAATTCGGCACAGTCATGGTCATCCATGCAACTTATCCATGTTATAATGCGTGGCGAAACGGGTAATGACGGATGAACAATATGGAAAGCTCAGATTTACACATCCCTTTGCATCAACCGCTTGCCGAACGAGTGGCATTGGAAACAATTTTTGACCAGGCACAGGTGTTTTCACAATTTGAGGTGCTTTGCCAGGTCTTGGATGCAGTGCCTAATGCTGTTTCGATTTTGAATGCGCAGCGGCAAATCGTCTATGTCAATGCTGCTTTTCTCGATTATGTTGGCGTGACAAGTGGCGATGCCCTGATGGGTGCGCGTGTCGGCGAAGCGTTGAACTGTATCCAGGCTTCCGTCGAATCGACCGGCTGCGGCACATCTGATGTGTGTGCCACTTGTGGCGCTTTGCATGCCATCTTGCAGGCGCAGCAAGGCAAAAAGAGCGTGCAAGAGTGCCGCATTACTCGTGCCGTGAACGGCGAGCTTGAAGCGGTTGATATGCGTGTGTGGGCCACTCCCTTTGCTGTGGACGATGATTTGTTCACTATTTTTGCGGCGGTCGATATTGCTGATGAGAAGCGGCGCAACGTGCTGGAGCGCATTTTCTTTCACGATATTCGCAATACGGCCGGCGTGATTTTTGGCATGGCGGAGCTAATGCGCAATGGCATACCAGAAACGCAGGGCATTGAGTTTGGCAATTTGTTGTTTCGCGCAGCGCATAAGCTGATTGATGAGATTAATGCGCAACAGCAGTTGTTGGCGGCCGAACGCGGCGAGTTGACGGTTAGTTTCCGTCCATTGGTTTCTCTGGAAGTGCTGCATAATACGCTGGCTTTGTATGAAAAACACACGGCGGCTTATGAGCGCCATTTACACATTGATCTGGATGCGGACCTGTTTGTTTTGCAATCTGATGAGGCGCTGTTGGGGCGTGTCATTGGCAATATGGTGAAAAATGCGCTGGAGGCGTGTCAGCCCGGTGAAACGGTGACGCTGGGATGCCAACAGCAGGAAAATTGGGCGCGGTTTTGGGTGCATAATCCAACGGTGATGCCGCGTAATGTGCAGTTGCAGATTTTTAAGCGTTCTTTTTCTACGAAAGGACGGAATCGGGGTTTGGGGACGTACAGCATGAAATTGTTGAGCGAAAACTATTTGCGAGGGAGTGTTTCGTTCACAAGTGATAAGAAGGGGGGGACGGTGTTTACGGCCGTTTACCCTCTCACCGCTTGAGCCAGTCGCGCAACTCTTTGCCTCACCTTGCGTACCAGAAGAACAAGATAAACCATCACACAGTGTGATGATAAAAACTGGATAAAAACGATGCCATTCATGCAGGAGCCATTTCTCGACAACGATAACGGATGGGAGATTCGTGATGATCAATACGCCTTATTGCGTATAGCCGACGGCGATTATGCCTATGTGTTTGAACACCGGCGCGAGCAAGGTGAGTGGACAACCTGGCAGCCTTTGCAAATTCCCGATGATGTGGAATACCAAATTCATACGGTTATTGAGCGGGTGTCGGGGCCAAACAATGGGTATGGACTGCTTTGGGGCTGCCAGGACGAGGAGAACTGTGCCAGTTTTGAGATTGCGCGCAGTGGTCATTATCGTATTCGGCAGCGGACGGCAGGAAATTGGTCGGAGATACGGCCGTGGACGGCGAGCCGCCACATTCGCCCTGGTGAACATGCGCTAAACGAGCTGCTGATTATTCAACTGGCCGACAAAGCCCGCTTTTTTATCAATGAGCAGTTTGTGATGGAGCTGTCGCAGATGCAACGGCCGTTAGGGCATGGGTTTGGGTTTGTCGTTAACGGCCGTATCCGCATTCGCATTCACAGCGCCATTGTCCTCCACCATGTGCAATGGCCGCCAGACGGCCGTACCCCTTCACTTGCCAGTGTCAACACCGCCAACATTGAGCCGGTGCTAGATGAATTGTCAGGGCTGATTGGCCTGAACAATATCAAGCAGGAAGTGCGTACCTTCATCAACTTTCTCAAAGTGCAAAAAATGCGCCAGGAGCGAGGCATGAGCGCCGCCTCGTTGAGCTATCACATGGTGCTGACCGGCCCTCCGGGCACGGGCAAAACGACAGTGGCGCGGCTCATTGGGCGTGTGTATCGGGAATTGGGCATTTTGCAGGAAGGGCATCTGGTAGAGACGGATCGCGCTGGCTTGGTGGCTCCTTATGTGGGGCAGACGGCGCTGCGTGTCAACGAATTAGTGGAGAAGGCGTTGGGCGGCATTTTGTTCATTGACGAGGCGTATGCCCTCATGCCGCGCACCAACCATAACGGCCATGATTTTGGTCTGGAGGCAATTGAAACGCTCTTAAAACGGATGGAAGATCACCGTGGACGCTTTGCTGTGATCATTGCCGGATATGCGGACGAAATGGAACGATTTTTGGGCGCGAATCCCGGCGTGCGTTCACGGTTTAATCGTTATTTTACGTTCAATCATTATAAGCCGCAGGAGTTGGTGATGATTTTCAAGGGTATGGCACGCGAAGCGGGGTTGTGCCTGTCTCCAGAGGCGGAAGCGGCGCTGCAAGCGCATTTTGCCCAGGTTTGTCAGGAGCGAGATGGGTCGTTTGGAAACGGCCGTTATGCCCGTAACCTTCTCGAAAAAGTGATGGAACGCCAGGCTAATCGCATTGTCAATCTCACTTCCATCACCGACGACGTGCTCATCACCCTCGCCGCTGTCGATATTCCCGACGTGGGCCTATATACCATTCATTAGTTTTTTTGTCAGCAGAAAGGACCTGCTACCGACCACATGGACAGTTTAACCAGATACAAACGGAAAATACACAGCGGTAAGCTGACCGTTTTTAGCCAGATACTCAGTGCCATCATTTCTCTGGTGATTGGACTCGGCATTTTGAAGCTGCTTTTGGTATGGATTGAGACTTGGAATTTACCGCTCTCATCTGACAACCAGGAAGGTCTCCGGTTCATTGGTTTCATGAGCGTGTTTGGCCTGTTGATCATGATCGGCGTTGTGACGGCAATGCAGTTTGAGAATGCGCTGGATGCAGAGGCAGTTTTCAAGTTAAGTTTGCGGGCGGCGTTTTGGGCGGGGGTGTTTTTGGGCGCATGGGCGGTCCTTTTCCTGTTTATCGCTGAACCATCCTGGCCATTGTTTCTGACAGAGGTCGTTTTCTTGTTGAGTCTCTTTGGGAGCTATGGCGTGATTGTTGGCGCTGTCCAGGCTGCACGTCTAAACATTGAAAGATTCGACCCGGATAAACAGCGTTGGCTGATGACCAATGCCGCGAGTTTGCAGGCTGCAAAGCTAGGAATTCTACCCTATCGTGAACAAGTGCTCGTGATTTGGCAACAAATTTTCGCTTTTGGTTTGCTTATTTTTTCTATTCTAATCCTGATCTTTAGCATAAATTATGGGGATGAGTTAATTAGTTTGGTTTTTGGAATGGGAATGATTGTTTTATCTCTGTTTCTGTTAGTGCGTATGAGGGAGTTTGCTACAGATTCGCAGTTCATCACGATTGAAGGAACAGTGTCAAAGTCAACGAAAGTATATCGGACAGTTACCTATATACTTACTTGTCAAAGTGTTGACTTCACAGCTCATGAAAATATGTGGTTTAGCATTGTTGCAGGAAGAACGTATCGTCTATGGTATTCGCAAGTGAATAAACGCGTGGTGGCGTTTGAAGATTTAACGCCGCGTCGCAATAGTGGGCCAACAATAGAGACGCTGAAGGCATGGGAGAGGGCGAAACAAGACCCCGATTCTGGTTGGGCTGCGATTGCCGGATTGTTTGGATTGGCAACGGCCGTTCTCACCCTTTTCTTCTGGCGTCGTCGCCGCTAATCCTCTTCCCTCTTCTCTCTTCCCTCTTCTCCTTCACGGTCGTAGCAACACCTTGCGCACACCAGGCTGAGACGCGTGCGCAAACGCCGCCAGGCCATCGCGCAGCGCGTACTCGCCATCAATCAGGCTGGTGACATCAACGGCCTTGGCTGCCAGCAGGCGCAGCGCCGGGGCAAACGGGCCGCAGCGCGAGCCAACGACATTGATTTCGCCCACGACCAACTTGGTCAGGTTAATGGTGGCGTCTCCGGCGAAGGTGCTTTTCAGGATGAGCGTGCCTAACGGCCGTATCAATCGCAGCGCTGCGGCCAATCCTGCCTCGTTGCCGGTCGCCTCTACCACAAGGTCGAAACTGTTGTCGGAATAAGCGGTTGTCAGGCCAACCGGCAATCCCCATTGCGCGGGCAAGGTTAACGAGGCGGAGCGACGCCCAAGCAATGTGACATCTGTTCCGGCGAGCGCCAATACCTGCGCGATCAGTAAGCCGAGACGACCGGGGCCGATAACGGCCGTTTTTGCCGTGGGCCTGACGATGACCTGTTCACGGATACGGAGGGCGGCGGCGAGAGGTTCGGTGAAAACGGCCGTTTCGTCTGGCACATCGTCTGGTACGGCGTGCAGGTTTGCCGTGGGCAGCGTCAGATACGTGGCAAACGCGCCATCTTTGCCATGAATACCCAATGCTTGCCGGTGCGGACAATGTTCGGGGCCATGTTGATGGCACACAGCACATGTGCCACAACCAATGTTGATGCTGCCAACCACGCGACGGCCGTTCCAGGCTGGCTCAGACGACGCTTCCACCACACCGACAAATTCATGCCCCAACACGCCACGAAAACCAGGCACATAGCCACGCACAATTTCCAGGTCAGTGCTGCAAATGCCCGCCAGCGTCACACGAATCAGCGCTTCGCCAATCCCTGGCTGCGGCTGCGGATAATCTGCTTGATAGGTAAGGTGTCCATTTTCCAGGTAAAGTGCTTCCATAGGTCAATGTTCCGCAATGTGGCGCGATTTGACAAATACTTCACGGCTGGGGGTTCAAAAATGGGGAGACTCTCGTTATAATGAAGAGACGTGTGTCAGTGAGTGTCGTCGTTGCGTAGTTTTGGCACGAAACACCACACGAGAAAGGTTTGTATAGGCTGCTAGACAAGTAAAAGGGAGAATAATTATGTGGCACAATCGTCTTTTGTCTTACCTGTCATTACGATGGCGTAAGGCTTCTTTCGCTTTGTTTGTATTGCTGTTGGCCTTGTTGGTTGTGGGGGTGAGTGCCGCCGCGACTCGTGCGGAGACAGTTCCCACCATTTCTATCGTCGCTGTTGACAGTGACAAAAGTGTAAATATTCAGACATACAATTACCCACCCAACCAGACGTTTACGGTGCGCATGGGCAAAATGGGAACGCAAGGCGTTAATGGCGCGGTTGTGGGGACATTGACATCAGGCGCGGGTGGTTCGCTGACGGCATCTTTTCCCATTCCCGATTCCTTAAAAGGGGAGTCTCAGATTGCCGTTCGCCTGGAAAGCGCAGAGGGTTATTACAGCTTTAACTGGTTTTACAATGCAACGGCCGTTTCCAGCTCTGGCAGCGGCACAACCTCTTCCGCTCCCGTCTACATGGGCATTCCCACATTCAGCGTCACCAGCGTCGCCAAAGACGCGACTGTGTCCATCAAAACCAACAACTTCCCGCCAGATCGTGAATTTACAGTGCGCATGGGGGCAATGGGCACACATGGCGTCGCCGGTACAGTTGTGGGCACAACCAATTCCGGCAGCGGTGGCGAATTTTCAGCCACATATGATATTCCGGCAGCCTTGAAAGGGGCTTATCAAATAGCCATTCGCCTGGAAAGCGCCGACGGATTTTATGCGTACAACTGGTTCTATAACAACACGGCGGCTGCCAGTGCAGGCACACCTTCACCAGTGACTGATCCGGTGACTACGCCAGTTGCGCCAATTTACACCGGTGTGCCAACTTTTTCGATTCAAGCGGTGGCAAAGGATAAAAGCGTGACCATCTTGACCAAAAATCTGCCGCCAGATCGTGATTTCACGGTGCGTATGGGGGCGATGGGGACGCAGGGTGCGAATGGCACGGTGGTGGCGACGACCAAGTCGGGCAGCGGCGGGGCGTTAACCCTGACTTATGACATTCCGGCTGCGTTGTCTGGTGCTGCCCGTATTGCCATTCGTCTGGAAAGTGCAGATGGTTATTACGCCTACAACTGGTTTTATAACAACAGTACACCGTAGGCTTAAGCCGTAATTGGTGCAACTTTGGTTTGTAGGATGCGTAATGGAGGTCAAGTGTTATCAAGTTGCCTGACGCAGTTTGAAACACCATACAAAGCATAGGGGTGAAGGTAGCGTTTGGCGCAGCTGCGTTAAAACGTCGCTTTCACCTCGCCCCCATTTCAGCGGCGGAGGAAATAGTATCTTTTCCTCCGCCGTTGTCTTTATGGGGTTGGCGCGGCAATGGGGGTTTCTGTTGTTTCTGGTGTGGCTTCCGGGGTTGGTGGGGGGGTGATGTCGGTGGCAATCAAGGTGTTGAGAAGGGTGTCGAGGTCGGCAACGGCCGTTTCCGTTCCCGTCCACCTGGCATCATAAACACCATCCACACTGCGCACAAGCAGGCGCGAGGCGGCTGCTCCCGAATCGCTCTCCTCCGTCGTGAAGAAAGTCGCCAATCCGGGCTGTACCACTCCGCTGGTCAGCAATGGCGTTGTCACGCTGATGATTTCGGCACTGGTCAATGTGCTGGTATAGACATTGTTGACGGCATCTCGCGCCACTGTTAGCCCATCATAATACACCGTAAGCTGTGCGCCATCTTGCCGCCGATAATCGAGCAACGCGTCCAACGGGAAGCCCGCTGGCGGTCTCGCTGGCCCTTCGATTTGCGCCAGTTTTGGCTGCAAGGCATTGTTTAAGGCCAGGTACAAAGGCAGCAAGGTTGTCGGCAGTGTGAATTCTGGGCAGGCAATTTGGATTTCTGTCGCGCTGCCTCCCTGATTCAGGTAAAGCGTCTCTACGGGCACACCCGGACAGCTGGTTGTGTATTCGCTGCTGAGGGTGTCCAGGGGAAGCTGGCTGAGAATGGCGGCGAGATTGGGAACGGCCGTTCCCTCAGCCAACGGCGCGTCAATTTGTGCGTCTGTCGCCAACCATTGCCAAACTGTGCCCCCGGCCGTGATGGCGATGGTGTGTGCCGGTGCATAAGGCGACGCGCTGCGCCGCAGGCCAACGACTGTTCCGGTTGGGAAGTGTGGCCCCAATACAGCAGCCATGATGTTTTCAATGCTGGCTAACAATACCGGGTCTTGCAGCCATCCTGCGCCAGATTCACCAGATAAAGGCATCATATATTCAATGTAAACGCAGGTGTCGCACCCTTCCGGCAGCGTTTCAAGCGTTAGCTGGGGCAGCACCTGCTGCAATTCCAGCAGCACGCTTGCCTGATTGCTGCGCTGCAAGGCGGCACCTGTCGTTTCGTCCACAAAGATGATCTGGCTGGCAACATTGCCTTGCAGCCGTCGTTGCAGATTGAGGGCAGGGATGAAGTAGCGCAGCTCAACGGCCGTTTCGTCAAAATTAATCGGCGTGGCCGTTGGAGCGGGCGCGGTTGTTGTTGCCACAGGTGTCGGCGTGTCTGCAATGACAGTCGGTGCTGGTGTGAAGGTAACGGGCAGTTCGCGCGTGCTAAACGTGGGCACAACAGCGGGCACAGCCTCGGTTGATGTGCCCCCATTGTTCCGATTGCAGCCAACAACACTGAAAACAAGCAAACTAAGCAGCAACAACAAACGTTTCATGCTATGCACTCTTCAAAAGAGGAATTTCGTCTTTTTCCCAGGCCACTAACAGCGGAACGGCCGTAAAAATGGAGCTGTACGTACCGCTGAGCATCCCGACAAACAACACTGCGATGAAGGGCTTGATGGACGCACCACCAAAAAGCAAAATGGCGACCATGACAAACATGGCGTTGAGCTGTGTTGCCAGGGAACGATGAATGACTTCCAAAATGGAACGATTGACGACGGTTTCGTAGCGCTCTAACGGCCGTTTCGCGATATTTTCCCGAATACGGTCGAAGACGACGATGGTGTCTTGCAGCGAAAAACCGGCAACCGTGAGAACGGCCGTTAAAAACAGCGCATCCACTTCCCATCCCAATATCATGCCCGTAATCGCCGCAAAGCCAAAAA
>JACKBV010000025.1 GCA_020634315.1 Ardenticatenaceae bacterium
GTTCTTCTACAGCACCTACATCATGGATGACCTGGTAGATGGTTCTGGCCTGGAAAGCGGCGGCAACGTAGAAATTGCCGTTGACGACCTCGCCTTAAACACCGGCTTTGCCCCCATGATCGAAGGGCCAAATGGCGATTCGGCATCCTACGGCCAACTTGTCACCCTCAGCATTATGCAAGGCGCAGACCCCGTCGCCCAAGATGTGGTCAAGTTCTTCCTCACCGAAGGCTACCAGGACGTGTTGGCGTTGGCCCCATTCGGTAAAGTGCCCGTCCTGAAAAGCGCTGTCGATGGCTGGAAAAGCTCTAGCGAATATTTCCAATACTATTCCGATGAAACGCTGGACCAAATTGCCAACGGTTACGAGAGCATGCAGCGCTGGCTGTTCCGTCCCGATTACGACGCCGCCGAACGCGCAGTCATCGGCGACATAGAAGGGCAATTGCTCATCCCCACCGTTGTTAGCGCCATCGCCCTGGAAGGCACGCTAACCCCGGAAGAAGCGGCTCAATTCCTGCAAGAACAGGTTGAAGGGCTGCTTGCTGACCGCTCCGAATAAGTTTCTATAAAAACGAGAGAGTGGAAACGGGACAACTCCCGTCTCCACTCTCTTTACTTCACAAATTTCGTAAATCGTCCCTAAGTCTTTTGTATAAGGAGGACTATATGACGGCCGTTTCCTCCACCACACCCCGCACCAACAAACGCACCTTTGCCGAAAAATGGCGCTCGTTGGATGCACGCGAAGCACGTCTCGCCTGGGGTCTCATCCTACCTACACTCATCATCGTTTTTGGCATCGTCATCTTTCCCGCATTTTTCAGCATCTGGATCAGCTTCCACGATGTTAACCTCTCCAATTTGAATGATGTCTTTAGCGCCGAATTTGTCGGCCTGGACAATTACCGCGCAGTCATGGATGACTTCAATTTTGCCCCCGGATCACAACCCTCCGGCTGGGTTGATGCCAACCTGTTCGGCAAAATTGGGCTGCTCTTCACCAAATGGAATTGGGGAGCAGCGATCACCACAATTGTCTATTCCTTTGCCGCGACGATCCTCACCATGCTGCTCGGCTTAACGGCCGCTCTCATCCTCAACCAACCACTGCGCGGCCGCGGCCTCATTCGCACCATTTTCCTCTTTCCTTACATAGCCCCCATTGTCGGCGTCTCCTTCGTCTGGCAATGGATATTAGACCCGCGACCATCTGGCGTTTTCAACGACATTCTCTGGGCACGCCTGGGGCTAATTGATGCGCCACAAGCCTACCTGGCAACACGCGGGTTGTCACTGCTGCTGGTCATCGTGCTCAATGGGTGGCGCTACTTCCCATTTGCCATGCTCATGCTGCTGGCACGCTTGCAAGCCATCGACAAAACCATGTACGAGGCCGCCGAAGTAGATGGCGCCAACACCTGGCAGCAGTTCTGGAACATCACCCTGCCAGAGGTACGGTACGTATTGGGTGCCATTTTCCTGCTGCGCCTGATGTGGACATTTAACAAGTTTGACGACATTTTCCTGCTTACTGGCGGTGGTTTTGGCACAAAAGTGCTGCCTGTACTCACCTATCAATTCAGTTTCGGGCAGCGTGATTTTGGCAAAGGCGCAGCGACGGCGATGATCTTGTTGGTCACACTGGTCATCTTCCTGGCTCTGTATGTAGGCATTGTCATGCGCCGCGTTGAGGATGATTAAAATGACAACCAACACTGTATCTGACCGCAACATGACGATTATTGATCATATCGGCCGTTGGCTTAACTGGAAACGCTTTTTGTTATTGGCGACGCTGTGGATGTTCATTGTCTCGATTGTGTTTCCATTTTATTGGATGGTCGCCTCGTCCTTCAAAACCAGGGCGGAAATTGGCGCACGCGAAACTGTGTATGTACCGGCAACGCTCGATTTTTCCGCTTACCGCGAATTGTTAGACCCGGAACATCCCAGCTTCCAAGATTTTGGGCGCAATTTTCGCAACAGCATCATCATTTCGCTGCCCACAGCGATGGTCACAGTCGCGCTGGCGACATTGGGCGCATATGCCATTTCCCGGCTGAAATTCAAGGGTAAAAATGTGATGCTGAACAGCATCCTGGTTATTTACTTGTTTCCGGGTGTGCTGCTCATCATCCCGCTTTTTGCTATGTTCGCGCGTATTGGCGACACGCTGGGGTTTGACATTCAAGATAATTTGTTCGTGTTGATGCTCACTTATCTGGCACAGACTTTGCCGGTTGGGCTATACATGCTGACCAATTATTTCCGCACCATCCCCACAGAAATTGAGCAGGCGGGATTGATTGACGGATGCAGTCGCATGCAAGTGATCTGGCGGATTACCCTGCCGCTGGCGATTCCGGCGCTCATTTCGGTCAGCATTTATACGTTTATGATTGCCTGGAATGAGTTTTTGTACGCGTTTGTCTTTCTCAACAACAATAACCTGTTTACGTTGCCAATCGCTGTTAACACGATTAACAATGACCCTAGCCCGCGCCCGAATGTGGTGATGGCCGCATCGACCATTATGACGGTGCCGGTTATGCTGCTTTTCCTGGGCATGGAGCGATTTTTGGCAGAAGGATTGGCCGCCGGTGGCGTCAAGGGTTAAGATCAGACGCTATCCATGATGAACTCAGATTTATACAACCATCTTGCTTTTTTGTACGGAGCAACGTCTGCGGCTGATTTGTACCAGGAGTTGCAGAAAATAATCGGGCAGTTTCAGGCTAAGCGGTTACGGCCGTTTCCCGACCCATTAACCGAGCGTGATGCTGTCCTCATCACCTATGGCGATATGGTGCAGCGAGCGGCAGAAGCGCCGCTGCACACATTGTCCCATTTTTTGCGCCAGCGCGTGGCAGAGATTATCAGCAGCGTGCATGTGCTGCCCTTCTACCCATATTCGTCAGATGATGGCTTCTCTGTCATTGATTACCATGCGGTAGACCCGGCGCTGGGAACTTGGGCAGACGTGGCGGCAATTGGCGCAGATTTTCGGCTGATGTTTGATGGCGTGATCAACCACATCTCCCGTGAGAGCGCCTGGTTCCAGGGGTTTCTGCGTGACGAAGCGCCTTATCGTGATTACTTCATCACGGTTGACGCGGCGGCCGATTTAACGGCCGTTTTCCGCCCCCGCGCCCTGCCCCTGCTCACCGCAGTCAAGACAAAAAGTGGCACAAAGCACGTCTGGACGACGTTCAGCGACGACCAAATCGACTTGAACTACGCCAATCCGGCAGTGCTGCTGGCGATCATTGAGGTGTTATTGTTTTACGTCGCCCAAGGGGCTGACCTCATTCGCCTCGATGCCATCGCGTTTATGTGGAAAGAAATCGGCACAAGCTGCATCCATTTGCCACAGACGCATCGCATCATCCAACTGCTGCGTGCTGTGCTTAATGACGTTGCGCCGCACGTCGTGCTTATCACGGAGACAAATGTGCCGCACGAGGACAATATCTCGTATTTTGGCAACGGCCGTAACGAAGCACAGCTCGTCTACAATTTCTCCCTGCCACCGCTGACGCTGCACGCCTTCCACAGCGGCAGCGCCGCGATTTTGTCGCAATGGGCGGCCACGCTGACTTTGCCATCCGACCATGTCACCTTTTTTAATTTCCTGGCTTCACACGATGGCATTGGCGTCACGCCTACACGCGGCATTTTGCCGGAAACGGCCGTTGCCGCAATGGCCGCCCGTGTGCAAGCGTTGGGAGGCGAAGTCTCCTACCGCACCAATCCAGACGGCAGCCAAAGCGCCTACGAATTAAACATCAATTACCTGGATGCGCTTGGCGACCCGACACAGCCTGACGAACCCACACAAACCATCGCCCAACGCTTTTTGGCCGCGCAGGGGATCATGCTGGCCTTGCGCGGGGTTCCTGGCATTTACTTTCACAGCCTGTTCGGGTCACGCGGCTGGCCGCAAGGTGTCGCGCAAACGCAGCACAAGCGAACCATCAACCGGCAAAAACTGGCTTACGAGACCATCACCGCAGAACTAGATACAGCGGGAACGCTGCGCCAGATTGTTTTTGATGGCTATCGGCAAATGCTGCAAGCCCGTGCCCGCAGCGCCGCTTTTCATCCAAATGGCGAGCAGGCCATCCTCACGCTGCATCCGGCGATTTTTGCCGTGCAGCGCACATCTCCGGATGGAAGCGCGTCGGTGTTGTGTCTACACAATGTCGCCAACGACACAATCCCCGTGACGCTGCCGCCCGGCGATTTCACCGATTTATTAACAAAACGGCCGTTTTCCGGGCAAATTCAGATACGGCCGTATCAGGTTCTCTGGTTACAAGAAACATCATGCGCATAGGGTTCATCTCTACCCGTTTAGCCGGGACCGATGGCGTCTCGCTAGAAACACACAAATTGGCTGCCGTGCTGCGACAGCTGGGGCACGACATTTTTTACTGCGCGGGCGAATTGGAAGGGGATGTCCCCGGTATGCTCATCCCGGAAATCCATTTTCGTGATGCGGTCGCGCTGCATTTGGGCGAATGGGCGTTTAGCGGCACAGCAGCGGACGCCGGGCTGGACGCAGCTTTGCGGCAGCGTGCGCAACAATTGAAACGGCCGTTACGCCAATTTCTCACCGACTATCAAATCGAGTATGTCATCGCGCAAAACATCTTCGCCATTCCCATGCAGCTCCCCCTGGCGCAAGCCCTGACCGAATTGTTAGCAGAAATGAAGCTGCCGGGATTGGCGCACAACCACGATTTCTATTGGGAACGGGAACGCTTTCAGCAAAATCGCATCCCCACCTTTCTCGACACCTATTTTCCGCCTGCCCTGCCCCATTTGCGCCACGCTGTCATCAACTCCGCCGCCCGCCGCGCTCTGCAAAAGCGGCGCGGCCTGGACAGCATTCTCATCCCCAATGTGTTTGACTTCGACACACCCGCGCCCGGCATCGACCCGTACAATGAGGATTTTCGCCGCGCCATTGGCCTCAATGACGATGATTGGCTCATTTTGCAGCCGACGCGCGTCATTCCGCGCAAAGGCATTGAGCTGTCCATTGACTTGCTTGCTCGCCTTCATGATCCACGCGCCAAGCTGGTTATCACGCATCAGGCTGGCGACGAGGGCATGGAGTATCTGCACCAACTGCAACGCATGGCCGATGCACACCATGTTGATTTGCGCTATGTCGCCCATTTAATTGATGACAACCGCCGCCCCCTGCCAGACGGCCGTAAACGGTACACGCTTTGGGACACCTACCCGCACGCCAATCTCGTCGCTTACCCCAGCCTGTACGAAGGCTTTGGCAATGCGCTCATTGAGACGATTTACTTCCGCAAACCGGCATTGGTCAACCGGTACGCGGTTTATGCTGAGGATATTGGCCCATTGGGGTTTCAGTTTGCCGAGATTGACGGCGCGATCACGGAAACGGCCGTTGCCACCATCCACCGCTGGCTGGAGCAACCCAACACAACCCAGGCTATCGTGGAGCACAATTACCAGCTAGGGCTGCGCCACTTTTCCTACCAAACCCTACGCGCCATCCTGCAAACTGTCATGACGGGCTAAAGACAAGCCCTGCGCCGCATCAAGCCACCGGCGCACGCCCGCGTGCCCGCTCCGGGAAGCGCATTTGCATCAAGGGGATGCCAATGCCATATGTCACAAACTCCTTCTCCGGCGTCACCTCAATCAGGCAAGAAGTAGCGACCATTTCCTGGTCGTCAGCCATGTGCTGAAAGACAGCTTGCAACAAGCTGCGCGGCGCATCTGCGGCCGGCATAACACGCGCTGTGCCAGAGAAAGTGATGGTCGCCTGCGGTATCTTAATCCAGGGCATGATCGGGATGCGCTTGGCAATGGGCACGGTAATAGACACATGCGGGTTAGCCTCGATATGTCGCGCCTTCCACGCCTCTTTTCCGGTGCCAATGTACAGCTTACGATCATGCACGGCATAAACAATGCCAACTGTACGCGCCTCATCACCCGCTGTCACCATGCCGATAATGGCAAACAGCTCTTTTTCAATCGCCTGCCATACTTGTTCACTGGTCAATTGCAAAGTCATGCTTAACTCCTGTCTAAAAAGCCTCCCGGAGGTTCATCTCATGTGGCGAGCCTTCCATTGATAACCTCCGGGAGGTTGGTCTTCATTTATCGTGATGGGCAATCGCCCACGTTGTCTCCATAGTAAATCGGATTGTTAATCCGATAGTCGGATTAGCAATCCGACCTACATAACCTCCGGGAGGTTTATGGCGATCAGCGTCAATATCCACGCTCTTCCAACAAACGCGTGGCGGTTAGACGAGCCGAAACCAACGCTGTGGGCACGCCTGTGCCGGGATGGGTGCTGGCGCCCACAAAATACAGATTGTGATACTGTGCATCCCGATTATGCGGCCGCATATACCCCAGTTGAGTCAGGTTGTGACCCAGGCCATGCGTCGCCCCTTTCACCAGATTATAGCGTTTGCGCCAGGAAAGCGGAGTGTAGTTCACCTCAAATTTGATGTGCGCTTCCAGGTCATGGATGCCCAACCCCGCCAAACGCTTGAAGACGGACTGACGCGCCTGATCTCGTATAACACGCCAATCCTGCTGCCCGTCTTCATCCAGATGGCCGACAGGCACAATGGCAATGACGGTATCTGCGCCCGCCGGAGCCATGGCTGCATCCAGCCGTGCCGGAGCATGAATGTACAGGCTGGGATTGACTGGCAGTCCCAGTTCATTGATGATGCTGTCAAAGTTTTCGCGGTAATCATCGGCTAAAAAGAGTGTGTGCGGCGGCAGTTGTGGATACGGCTTATCGACACCCCAGAAAAAGCTGATGACGGAGCAAGAGTACCGTTTGCGCTCCATTTTCTGTGCGGTGCCATTCGTGGGGAGCAGGTTTTGGTAAACGTAAGGCAAGTCGGCATTGGCGACAACGGCGTCTGCTTGCAGGAAACGGCCGTCTTCGAGCATCACCCCTTTTACCGTTGCGCCATTCACCGCAATTTGCGTAACGGCCGTATCATAAACAAACTCCACACCCGCCGCCTCAGCAATCGCCACCAGCGCCTCCACAATGCGGTACATACCCCCGCGAGGATACCAGACACCATGAGCCAATTCTGTGTATGGCATCATGGAGAAAGTGGCGGGCGCGGCAAACGGGCTTAGCCCCATGTAAACATCTTGAAAAGTAAACGCCGCCTTGAGTCGTGGATGGTCAAAATAGTTAGACATATTGTCGTAATGCTTCGCCAGCGGCTTGAGCTGAAACAAAAGCGGCACATTGCCTAACGAGAAAAAGTCTGTCGCCGTGCGAAAATCACGATTCACCAGCTTTTCCATCGCCAGGTGATAATGGCGATGCCCTTCATTCAAATAGCGTAAAAGCCCTTGAAAGCTGCCCGCTTCAATGCTTTCTAGCTGCTCTTGCAGCCTTTTCATGTCAGACGTGAGGTTCAGGCGGCTGTTGTCGTCAAAAACGAGATGATAGGTCGGGTCAACGCGCTGCAAATCGAGCACATCGTGCATAGACACGCCTAGCGCGGCAAATTCCGCCTCATACAGCAACGGCATGACAAACAGTGTCGGGCCAGCATCAAAGCAATGCCCGTCGCGCACAAACCGATCACAACGGCCGCCGGGACGGCCGTTTTTTTCCAAAACGGTAACATGCACACCCTGCTGCGCCAGATGCGCGGCGGTGGCAATGCCGCCAATGCCAGCGCCAATCACAATCACAGACGAGGTATTTAACGTAGTCATTTGGTTATCTCCAGAGAAGGAACAATATCGGTTATAGGGATGCGCCGGCCGGTTGGCAGCGATGAAGCCAACGTTTGCCGCAAGGTCGCCAGCCCAATCTGCAAACCCGCCTGCTTGCTCTTACGTTCGGGATACGCAGCGCGCAGTTGGCAGCCATCCTTGACAATGGCATCCAACACCACTTCAAAACGCGCAATGTAGGCATATCCAGCCAGACGGCAGCGCAAGCTTTCCACCTGTGCCAGGCAAGTTCGCCCCAAAGCAAAGTAATGCCGCGCCAGTTGCACGCGCTGCTGCACCCAGGTTCGATATGCCGCATGCTGCACATCGTTAAGGTCTAGATCGTAGGCGTCGCTGAATTCTTGGGGAATGTTGTAATAGCCAACGGCCGTATCCTCGATGGCATCGCGCAGCATATGGGTAATGTGCGCCCCGGTCACGGCAACATACCGCATGTCGCCCTTTGGAGAAGCGCAGTTGTGACCGATAAAGTAATGCAGCGCCTCGGTAACGGCCGTTGCCAGGCAGCGCGTATAATCAACCAACTCCGCCTGCGAGATGCAGCGCCCCTGCCGGTTGGCGTCAAACATCATGACCGCCATCATTTGGTTGATATAAGTCAGCAAGCCGCTGTTGTCCGTTGGATTGTGTGCAATCAAGTCGGCGACCATGTTTTCTTCCGGGCACAGGTTCAAGTGATACGGCCGTTCCCCCTGGCAACAACAAGCCACTATTTCCTGCTGTCTGTGCAAAAAAGCAAGCCGTTCCGCCTGCGTCAACACCCCTTGATCCAATTTATCGTCAACCCAGCGAAAATAAGCGTAAGCGCGATACGCATCCGCCACCAACGCACGATCAACCAGATAACGAATGGTGTAGTAAGTTTGACGGCTCGCTTCTCTGGTAATAGACGCAGCCAGATGATAGCTCGCCAACTGACCAGACAGATTCTTATTCCTGGCAGGCGACGATTTACGCCGCATCACCTGACGAGAAGATAAAGGATGAAACATCTATTCGGCCTCATACATTGTCAATTGCTTCAACGATGAAAACATATTGATGATAAAAAATGCCCGCCGCACATTTGCAAGCAAAATCAAAGCGCGTGGAATGAACCTCGTCACATGATCAGGAAAAAGGTTCCCGCCATCAGCCAAGGTTTACGCGCCGAACAACGCGCGGCACACGCTATCTTGTGCCCATATATCCAGTTTTATTCCGCGCACGCTGCTAACTCAGCATGCACTTTCTTTGGACATGACACCCCGTAAAAAGAGGAGAAAGGGGATAAAACAGACCAACCCCATCGCAGCAATAACAAGGAGATCAACTAGCGCAAAGGGCGCTTCTGTCAAAATGGGTTGCAGCAGCAACACCATCATCAAACCCACAAACAACACACTGCCCACAAAGAGCAATCCCAATCCACCCGCATAACCCAGGGCAGTTTTGCGCAGAAGCAAAACACCGCCAGCCAGCCACAGTAAGGAAAGAATGATGTCCGCAAGCAGCAGGCCAACATCGGCCGCAGACAGCATCATCTGACTTGTCCCCGCTTCAGCAAGCATGCCAATGGCTCGCAAACAAAACATCACCCCAAATATCACCAAAACCCAACCGCCCATTTTTGTCGGCACGGCACCAGTCAACTGTGCCTGGATGGCTTTCTTATCCATGTTCTTCAGCAAGCTAAACATCGTCACCGCGCTCAAGGCAACAAGCGCCAGATTAAGCAACGACAGCCAATCGAACGGCCGGCCAAACAGGTAAACAATGTAGTTGTAAAGAACATACAACAGCGCACCGGGCCAGAAAAGCAGTCCGACAAGCCGCTTACGCCGCGTCAACCACATAGAACCCAACAACATCGGCAGCCCGATCAGCAAATTGACCACATCATTGGGAACAAACGCCTGCTGCATTTCTGCGGTTGGGTAAATCACGGTCGGAACTAGCAATCCAACAACAGAAGCAACCGCCATGCCCACCGCAATGATGCATGAAATGACATACGCTGCGGTTAGCTGCTGTGTGAGCGGAAGGCGCTCAGATGATGACAAACTTGCTTGCATTTGAGTTTCCAATTTCCTTTGGTAAGTTGAACATCACACGTAACTTATCCGGATAACAATACGACGATTCTCGTGAATAGTTTCACAAACTTCTCATAAAGTGGGGATAAACGGCCGAAATTTCTCGAAGTTTACGGCCGTTAAATGTTCATTCGTGCAACTTTAGAATCGCCCTGATATGTGTGCCTCTCCCTTTGTTTATCCTGGCAACGTGGTTACAATGAACAGATGTTCGCCGAACTGGTTATCAACATTGAAGCGCCGCTGCAAGGAACATTCCATTACGATGTCCCCTTTGACTTGAAGTCCATTCTCCAAATTGGGCATCTGGTGGAAGTGGAGTTCGGGCGGCGGTTGGCACAAGGCATCATTGTGGCCTTTAGCGAAGAAGCGCCCGTTGCCGACACAAAGCCCATCATCACCTTGATTGACGCCGAACCAGTGTTACGGCCGTATCAAATCCAACTTGCCCGCTGGATGAGCCACCAATATCTGGCCCCGCTGAACGGCTGCCTGCGGCTGATGCTGCCGCCCGGCCTCACCCGCTGGGCAGACATCACCGTAGACATCAACCCCGCATGGGATGGCACAGGCTTGCGCACCGACTTGCAAAAGCAGGTGATTGAGCAGCTGCGTGCCAAAGGAGATATGCGCGGCCGCCAGCTCCAACGCGCATTACCCAAAACAGATTGGAAAACGGCCGTTTCCCAACTTGTCAGCCGTAACATTTTGCGCAAAGCTACCGTGCTCGATCTGCCGCGCCTGCGCCCCAAGGAAATTCGCACCGCCGAACTGATTGCCAACCCAACGCGCGTGCATGCCGGGCTGCTCACGCTGGGCCGCGCCAACAAACAGGCCGATGTGCTGCTCTATCTGGAAGCATCCGTCGATCCGCTGCCGGAGGAAACGGCCGTTCTCCAGGCCACCAACGCCACAGAAAGCCATCTGCAAGCCCTCGCCGACGCCCATCTCATCACCCGCACGCCCGCCTCACAAATCGCCATTCCCGACTCTTCCCAAACCCTCGCGCAGCCAGCGACAATCAGCCTCGCTGTCCCCGCCAGGCAAGCCTTCGCCCACGCGCTGCACCTGCGCGGCGCCGACAAATATCAGGCCATCATTCAATTTTTGGCCCGCGCGGCGCAGGCGATGCCGTTAAGCGACATTTATGCAGCCACCGCGGCCAGCATGACCCACCTGCGCCGCCTGGTCAAACTCGACCTCATCCGCCTTGGCAGCGAAGAAGTATGGCGCGACCCACTTGCCGACCGTGACTTCGTCCCCGCCGATCCGCCTCCGCTCACCGGCGATCAGGCACGCGTCTGGGGGCGCATCAAAATAGCCATGTTAGAAGCGGAGGAGGATGCGGGAGAGGCAGATGAAGAGGAGGAAGAAGAGGACATTGATGACGATCAAACTTCCTCAACGATTCCGCTCACCACATTTCTTCTGCACGGCGTTACCGGCAGCGGCAAGACGGAAATCTACATGCGTGCAATTGATTTTGCTTTGCAGCGGGGGCAAACGGCTATCGTGCTCGTGCCAGAAATTGCCCTGACGCCACAAACTGTACGCCGCTTTGCCGCTCGTTTTCCGGGTCGCGTCGCCGTACTGCACAGCCGCCTTAGTGATGGCGAACGGTATGATACCTGGCGACGCGCACGCCAGGGTTTGTTTGATATTGTGGTGGGGCCGCGCAGCGCCTTGTTCACGCCCCTGCCCAATTTAGGCGTGATTATCCTCGACGAGGAGCACGACCCCAGCTACAAGCAAACGCCGCCGGTACCGCCGCCTTATTACCACGCACGGGAAACGGCCGTTGCCCTGACCAACATCCTGGGAGCCACACTCATCATGGGCAGCGCCACGCCCGATGTCGTCACCTATCACCGCGCCCGTGGCGGCCGCTACCAACTGCTGGAACTCCCCAAACGCGTCATGGGCCATCGCCAGCGCATCAATAGCCAGGAACATCGGCTGCAAATTGAGAGCTTTTACCGCAACGAAGGGGACGATCCAGACGACGCGCTCACCATTCCGCTGCCACCCATTCAAGTGGTAGACCTGCGCCAGGAATTACGCGCCGGGAACCGTTCCATTTTCAGCCGCGCCCTGGAAAAGGCGATCACCGAAACACTCGACCGCCGCGAACAGGCCATCCTATTCCTCAACCGGCGCGGCACATCCACCTTCATCATTTGCCGCGACTGCGGCCATGTGCTGCAATGCCCGCGCTGCGACATGCCGCTCACTTACCACCGGCCACACATGATGCTCGTTTGCCATCATTGCGGTCGCCGCGAACCACAGCACAACGAATGTCCGGCGTGCGGTTCCAAACGAATCAAATATTTTGGGTTGGGCACAGAGGAAGTGGAAGCGCAGGTGCAGCAGCGTTGGCCGGATGCGCGTATCACACGCTGGGATCGAGACACGACCGCTGGGCGCAACACACACGAAGAACTGCTCGCTGGCTTCATCAATCAGGAAGCCGACATTCTTGTCGGCACGCAAATGATCGCCAAAGGGCTGGATTTGCCATTGGTGACGCTGGTCGGCGTTATCTCTGCGGATGTGTCGCTGGGGCTGCCAGATTACCGCACAGGGGAACGCGCTTTTCAAGTATTGGCGCAGGTTGCCGGGCGTGCCGGACGTGGGCTGCGTGGCGGGCGCGTCATTGTGCAAACGTATCAGCCGGAGCATTACGCCGTTCAAGCGGCAGCCGAGCATGATTTTGCCGGTTTCTTTGTCGAAGAGATTCGCTTTCGCACGCAGCATGTGCTGCCGCCATTTCGGCGGCTGGCAAAACTGGTATGGGTAGACCCGGTCAATGAGCGTGGACAGCACGAAGCAGAGCGGTTGGCAAAGGAACTGCGGCTGCATATCCGCGATTTGGCACTGAGCGCAACGGAAATTTTGGGGCCGATGCCGCCCTTTTTTAACCGGATAGACGGCCGTTTCCGCTGGCAACTCATCATTCGCTCTCCTGACCCGGTGCGGCTGCTGCAAGATTTCACCATCCCGCCAAAATGGATTGTGGACATCGATCCGGTAAGTACATTGTAGGCGCTAGATTTGCACAGGAGACTTCACCGGCAGCGGCCAACCACCATGAATAAAAACCAACCTCCCGGAGGTTGATCTCATGTGGTAAGCCCGCCATGGACAACCTCCGGGAGGCTATTTTCGAAGGGGATATATTGCCTACACGAAAAACAACTTTGGATATGTAAATATGAAAGATAAAACATTATTGGGTGGTCTTATTTTTACAGGCGTGGGCGTCATCGTCATCTTCGCCCTCTGGTTCTTTGTGCTGCGCGACACGCAGCTGAGCAGCGGGCCAATGATCAGCGTTCCGGTGGTCGTCACCGATGCGCAGGCAGCCATCTTTGAGCTGACCACAAATTCTGAGGCGCGTTTCACGCTTAATGAAGAGCTGCGCAACGTGCCCACGACAGTGGTCGGCTTTACGCGTCAGGTAGCCGGGCAAATTGCCATTAATGCCGAAGATTTGTCGACGGCCGTTCTCGGCGAAATTCTGGTCAATGCACGCACGCTGCAAACCGACAACGATTTTCGCAACACGGCAATTGGCAGCCGCATCCTCTTTACCGACCAATACGAATTTATTCGCTTTGTGCCCACGCGCATTGAGGGCTTGCCAGCAAAAGCAGCCATTGGCGAGGAGATTGCGTTTACAGTAACAGGGGATTTAACGGTTAAGGAGATTACAAAAGAGGTGACGTTTGCGGTAACGGCCGTTCTCGTCTCTCCCACACAGCTTCAAGGAACAGCCAGCGCCACCATTAACCGCGCCGACTTCGCCTTAACCATTCCCGAAGTACCCGGCGTTGCCAACGTTGACGAAGCCATCCTGCTGGAAATTGATTTCGACGCCATCACGCAATAAACGGTGATCGGTAATCCAGGTTGGATTACCGATCACCCATGACCATTGAACGAACGGTCACTTATTTTTCCGCATAAAAGGCCACACCCACTGTCCCTGGCCCAACATGTGTGCCGATAACCGGACTGAGCGGCCCATTGACTATCTCCACCGGCTGAATGGTGTCCTGCAAAGCCTGAATAATTTTTGCGGCTTCATCAGGAGAGGCCGCATTGACAACGGCCGTATGCACTTCCTTCTTCCCGGACACTTCCTGCCGCACCACGTCCAGCATATGCTCGACCGCCTTTTTCTTTGTGCGGATGGAAGCCAATGGCTCAATTTTGCCATCGTCAAGATGCAGCACCGGCTTGATAGATAAGACAGAGCCAATCAAGCGTTTCGCGCCGCCAATACGGCCGCCACGATGCAGATATTCCAACGTATCAACAACAAACAAAATGCGCACCTTGGGCACCAGGCTGCGGGCATAGGCGGCAACTTCTTTGTAATCTTTACCGGCTGCGGCCGCACGAGAAGCGGCCACAGCCAGCAGCCCCAAGCCCATTGAAGCCGAGCGCGAGTCAACGATTTCAATGGGAAAATCGCCCATCATTGTGGCTGCCTGCCGTGCCGAGGAAAGCGTGCCGCTGAGATGTTCGGAAATGAAAATGCCGACAATGGATTCGGCCGTTTCCGCTACACGCTGGAAATGCTCCAAAAATTCGCCAGGGGACGGCTGTGACGTGGTTGGCGACACCTTGCTTGTTGGCAATCTGGCATAAAACTCGTCTGCTTTTATGTCAATACCATCCAGATAACTTTGGCCTTCCCAATTAACAATTTGCGGCACAACATAGATATTGTGCTGCGCTACCAGATCTTCTGGCAAATTGGCAGTACTGTCGATAACAACGACAACTTTTGCTTTAGACATGTATAAGTTCCTCATCTTCCTAAAAATCTTGTGTTCAGACGCTGCTGACTCCCCATTCCTGAACAAGTTTACAGGTGAATTCACAATTTGGACAAGTTAGTAACCACCCGCAAATGGTGTTTTGCAAATGGCTATAGGCAAAACGCCCCCTGACAATCTCATCATTGGGCATTTTTAACGAGCGGGGCGACGCGCTAAAAAGAGTACGGCGGGCAAACTTGCCCAGGCTACCACGCCGCTCCACAAGAAAGCCGTGGACAACCCAAATTGATCGGCCGCCCACCCCACAGCCCAAACGCCGCCCGCGCGAATTAAAAAGTTGAAGGCGAGAAAGGTGCCATTGGCGAGAGCGCGATGCTGGGGAAATTCGTCTTGTACCAGGGCTAACATGACGGGCTGTGTGGTAACGGCCGTTAACCCCAACCCCAACAACAACGGCACTATCAACCAATTGGGACTGTAGAGAAACAGCAGCAGCAGCAATGGCGCGATTCCCATCAAAAAAGCCAGCATACGTGGACGGCCAAAGCGGTCGCTTAACGTACCCGTCGCCAACGCGCCAACCACGCCTGCGGCCTCCAAAATCGTCAATGACGCCGCCGCCAACCACAAGCTGCTCTCGCGGGCATCGCGCATAAACACGGGCAAATAAGTGGTCACAGCGACAAGCATGAACACCCGCGCCGACATAATCCAGATAAGCAGCGGGAAAATGGCACGCGCACCGGGCCAAAATGAGGCCAATGTGCCTTGTTGGTGTGTTAACGGCCGTGCAGATACATGGCGCAACCGAAAATAGAGCAAGCCCGAAACCGCCCACCCCACAAACGCCAGCCGCCAAATCCCTTCCAGGCCAAACCAGCCAACAGCAGCGACGGCCACCACCGGTCCAACAGAGCGCCCCAATTCCCCGCTCGCCATAAAGATGCTCATGCCCTTACCGATGCGCAAGCCAGAAACACGCCCAACCATCGCCGGAGCGGGCGCATGGAAAGCGGCAATGGTCACGCCAGCAGCCAACATCAAGAAGATCAACGTGACATAATTGGAGGTCAGGCCGATGACGCTCATGAACGTAGCGGTGAAGGCTGGGGCTAAGATGATGAAGTAGCGCAGGCTTATTTTGTCCGCCAGATAGCCCAGGAACGGGTTGAGCAAGCTGGGCAATTGGGAAAAAACGGTCAATCCACCCGCCAGGGCGTAGCCAATGGCCAGGCGTTCCTGCAACAGCGGGAGCAGCGGTGCCAGAAAGGCACTGTAGGTATCATGCACAAAATGTGCGCCAGCAATGGTCAACACCTGTTCGGTTTGGAATGTGTCGGCAACGGCCGTTACCGCTGCCTCATCATCGTTTTGTGCTGCAAGGGGGGTGTCCATACGTATACCTTTTATTTAGGGGCCATGCGAATTGCCCCATCGAGGCGAATCACTTCGCCATTCAACATCTCGTTCTCGATAATATGCTGAGCCAAGGCCGCGTATTCGGCCGGTTTGCCTAACCGCGAAGGAAACGGGACTTGTTCACCCAGCGAGGCACGCGCCTTTTCCGGCAGTCCGGCGAGCATTGGCGTATCGAAAATGCCAGGGGCGATGGTGACGACACGAATGCCATAACGGGCAAATTCGCGAGCCAACGGCAGTGTCATGCCAACAATGCCACCTTTGGAAGCGGAATAGGCCGCCTGCCCAATTTGCCCATCAAAAGCAGCCACCGATGCGGTGTTAATGACTACGCCGCGTTCGCCATTGGCAGCAGGTTCGGCGGTCGCCATTACAGCCGCCGCCAGGCGAATCATATTAAATGTCCCCACCAAATTGATTTGGATCACTTTTTGAAAGGCAGCGAGATCATGCACGCCATCACGCCCAATTACTTTTGTGGCGATGGCGATGCCGGCGCAGTTGACGACGCCGTGCAAGCCACCAAAGACAGTGGTAGCGGTGGAAACGGCCGTTTGCACACTCGCCTCATCCGTCACATCAGTCCGCACAAATCGCGCCTGCTCCCCCAATTCCGCCGCCAATTCCCGGCCAACCGCCTCATTGACATCGGCAATCACCGCCTTGCCACCGGCAGCCACAAAACGACGCACACAAGCTGCGCCCAGGCCAGAGCTGCCGCCAGCCACAATAAATGCACGATCCTGAATTTGCATATATGCCTCCTCGTTGGAAATAATGGGATATGAGGATCAGATTGTAACAGGCAGGAAACAGTCACGCCAAACAGGTGAAAATGGCCGCGCATCCATTCCATGATTGGCGGCTTTTCAAGATGCTGCACAGCGTGTAACAACACCTCCGTTAACGTTGATTTCACCTTCTGCGCGGTAGAATTTTTTAACAAAATGGCATACACTATATTTTGTAATAGATTATTGGAGGGGTTATCTGCAAAAATTTCTGGCCTTATCGTGATTATTTATTTGATGTATTTGGATGATACGGTTTGCAGATTCCCAACATGGCAAAGGATTAAGAATAATGAAAGTTGCCCAAAACAAAGATGGGAATCCTGTTGTAGCGACAGATTCGGCACCGAAACAAGCTATTTGTCCGCGTTGTGGCGGCGTTTTAGAATTACGCAGCCGCCGCACCATGGGCGATGGCTGTCTCACTTATTTCTGGCGGCACCAAAGCAACAACAACACAAAATGCACAGGTCGGCGACGGCCAGTTAACTAATCAATCCTGAAGGAAAACAATACATGTGCGGTCGTTTTGCATTATTAGCTCCCGGAGAAACCGTAGCCGATACGTTTCAGTTGGAAAGTGCGCCTGCTCCGCTCCCGCCGCGATACAATATTGCCCCGACGCAGCCCGTTTTGGCGGTGCGTCTGGCGCAGACAGGCAAACGCGAAGCAGCGTTGTTCCGTTGGGGTCTCATTCCTTCCTGGAGCAAAGACATTAGTATTGGCGCACGCATGATCAACGCCCGCGCCGAAACGGTCCCGGAAAAGCCTTCTTTTCGCACGGCCTTTAAGCGGCGGCGTTGTCTGATTCCAGCCAGTGGGTTTTATGAATGGCAAAAATTAAACGGCCGTAAACAAGCCATGTACATTCATCCCCAAGATGACGATTTATTCGCCTTCGCCGGATTGTGGGAGATATGGCAAGGGGCTGATGGCAGCCACCTGGAAACCTGTACGATTCTCACAACCACACCCAATGAACTGATGGCCCCCATTCACAACCGCATGCCTGTCATTTTGGAGCCAGCCGATTTTGATATGTGGCTTGCACCGGGAGATCATCCTGACCAGGCTTTGCATTTGTTACGGCCGTATCCCGCCGCAAAAATGGCCGCTTACCCCGTCAGCAGCCTCGTCAACAGTCCCGCCAATGACGTGCCTGAGTGCATTGCTCCCCTCGCCTGATTATGACAAAAAAACACCCTGCCATTTTTCTTGACCGCGACGGCGTCATTATTGAAAATCGCGCCAATTATGTTCGTTCTTGGGATGATGTGGAAATTTACCCGCAGGCGCTGCAAGCGTTAACGGCCGTTGCCCACAGCCCATACAAAATCATCATCGTCACCAACCAATCGGCCGTAGGACGCGGCATTATTTCGCTGGAAACGGCCCATGCCATTAATGAGCAGCTCTTGCAGATAATCAGGATGGGAAACGGCCGTGTTGACGGCGTCTTTATGTGCCCACACGCCCCAGAAGCACAATGCAATTGCCGCAAACCACAACCCGGTCTCCTTCTCCAGGCCGCCGCCCAGCATAACATCGATTTAAGTGAATCCTACATGATTGGCGACGCACTTTCCGATCTGCAAGCAGGTTTGGCAGCTGGCGTTCCCAACGTCATCTTGTTACGCACCGGTCGTGGGCAAAAACAAGCCCAACTCCCTGCGGCCGCCGCTTTCCACCCCATTACACTCTGCGACACACTCGGCGACGCACTCAGCCACATCATCTTCTAAACAAAAAGCCGACCTTATACACGGCCGGCTTTTATCAACATCAAATATCAGCTTTTGCTGGCACCGTTAAACCGCTTTCTTCGTTTCTCCCCCCAACAAACGTCGGCGCAGTTTGCCCGTTTCACCAGTTCCATTGCTATGCACATCTTTCCCATCTGCCTGATAAGGCTCTTTATAATAATAATAAGCACTATAACCCTGGCTCTTGGGAGATAACGAGTTCAAAACACAGCCAATCAGGTTAGTTCTCACTTCACCTAACTGCTTCACACTTTGCTTCAACTGTCCCTTACGGCTCTTATTCGCTCGAATCACCAACAGAGCCGCGTCAACTTGCGTCGATAAAATAACAGCATCCGTCACTGATAACACAGGAGGGCTGTCAAAAATGACGTAGTCATACTGCTTTAACAACGCATCGAGCAACATTTTCATTTTCTTCGACCCAAGCAGTTCCGATGGGTTAGGTGGAATAAGCCCACTTGTCAGCAGTTGCAACCCCTCCACGCGCGTTGACTGAACCGAGTCATTGATCAACAGACGAATCTCTTCCTCACGTTTTGTCGCATCAAAATCTAACAGCAAGTTTGTCAACCCACGCTTATTGGGTAAATCAAACATCTCATGCTGCGATGGCAACCGCAAATCCGAATCAATCAACAAGACATTAAATCCAGCCTGCGCCAAAACCACCGCCAGATTTGCCGAAGTCGTACTTTTCCCCTCGCCCGGTATCGAACTTGTAATTAACAGTGAACGATTCGGGTTATCAACCGAGGTGTATTGAATACCTGTCCGCAAAATACGAAATGCTTCCGAGACAGGCGCACGGGGATGGCTAATGGTTACTAAGCGATGATTTTCATCACTCTTAATATCTGCAATCCCAGCCAACGTAGGCAGCTCAGTTAATTTCATCACGACATTCTCGGTTTTAATTGTGTCATCCAAATATTCCATGATATAGGCGGCAGACGCAGATAACACAAACCCAATCCCCGATGCAATAATGATCGTAATTAAGGGATTTGGATTAACCGGGTTGTAAGGGAAATTAGCGTTTTCGATAATTTGAACAGTGTTTGTTGCCCCTTGTTCTGTGCTGGCTAACAAAGTCGTATAGTTAGTTTCAAGCGTGCGCAAACTGCTTTCCATTTCTGCAATTTCAGTTTGTGCGCGAGCAATATCGCGGGCACTTGTCAAATTGCCCAATTCCTCTTGCTTCGCCGCCAATTGATCGCGCGTTTCCACAATGGCCGTCTCATAATTCGATAACAACTCATTGACAAATGTATTCTCTTCGGCCTGAGAAGTTGGGCTGCGCAAGACAAGCTGTCGCGCTAATTCGGCCGCTACAGCCTGAGCGCGTGCTTGATCGGTATCGGTAACGATAATTTCAATGATATTTGTACCCGTCAATTGGCGCACAACAATATCTTTTGGTAGACGATCCAACCCCAGCGCTTCAAGAGCATCATTACGTACAGAGGCACGATTCGCCAGATTAACATATCCGGCGGCCAGTTGCTGCGTAATATACAAATCATTGTTGGAGGGGTTGGGATTTTCAATTGCATTACCAATCATGAGGGCTGTTGTTGATCGGTATACATCTGGCTGCTGTTGTGTTGCCCAAAAGCTGGAAATGCCCGCTACCAGGGTAGCCGAAACAATCAGCCACCACCATTTGAGTAACGGTGTAAAGTATTCCCTAATTTCCATCCGCTGTTCCTAAAAGTACCTTATATTCGTTTTGACCGGATTATCGCCTTGTATTATAGATTATTCGGCTATTTCCCGCAGTACCTTTGTAATTAAGTGTTCAAAAACCAGATGGATGTCTTCAACCTGCTCAATACAATCGCTCGGTACGTGCAATTGCAAGTCAACCATCGGCCCTAATTTACCGGCGCTAAACCCTGTAAAGCCTATCGTGGTGGCTCCTTTTTCATTAGCCAGTTCAATGGCTTTGAGGACGTTAGGGGAATTACCGCTGGTGGAAATACCGATGACAACATCGCCTGGTTGAACCAGGTTTGCCAATTGCAAGGCAAACACGTTCTCATACCCATCATCATTTGCATAGGCGGAGAGGATAGCCATGTTATCTGTCAGACCTATCGCCTTGTAATGAGGCCAATTGGGGCGGCGCGTGTTTTTTGCCAGGTCACAAACAAAATGGGAAGCCGTTGAGGCGCTGCCACCATTTCCCATGATGAAAACTTGACGGCCGTTTACACGAGCATCATGCAGAACTTTAATTGCCTCTTCAATGGGCGCATCATCAATCTGATCCAGCGTATTCTTTAATTCATCAAAATATGCACGCACGCGATTCGTCATAATACTTCCTCACTTATAGAATTTATGGCCTACACCATCGCCTTAGCGATGATAATCAAAAATCACCTTACTGCCATCCTGGCCTAATTTGAACGGCAACTCTTGAAGATGATTCAGCGCATGGCGCACATCCTCTTGCGTCCCATTCTTGCAATACAACAACATAAAACCGCCCCCACCTGCACCGGCAATCTTGCCGCCAATAGCGCCAGCTTCACGGGCAATTTCATACATTTCATCCAAGGTATTATTGCTGATCTGGCTGGCAAGCTGTTTCTTCAACAGCCAACTCTCATGCAAAAGATGCCCAATTGCATCCACATTACCCTCTAACAGCTCATTGCGCACACGGTAAGTGATTTTCTTCATTTCATCCAGCACATATGCGCGATCAACAATATTTTCTTTCTGTTCCGCCAAAATCCGATCTGCTTTACGCGTCATACCGGTGAAGAACAGCAACAAATTGTCATTGAGTTGGCGCTGCGTTTTCGGCGACAAAGTCAATGTATGGGGGATAATGTCGCCGTTGGTTTTAAATTCCATAAAACGCAGCCCACCATAAGCAGCAATATATTGATCTTGAATACCAATTGGGCTGCCAAGGATGTCTCGCTCGATTTTGCAAGCCTCTTCAGCAAGCTTGTTCGCCAATACCAATTCTCGTTGATATGAATACATGGCATGCAGCGACCCAACTGTTACCGTACTGGACGACCCTAAACCGGAACCTTCTGAGGGAATATCCCCCATTGTGGTAATTTCAACACCATTTCTAATGCCAGTAATGCGCAGGGCTTCACGAATCAGTTCATGCTGTAACTCATCAACGTCATCGACCATCTCTGTGCGGGTATAACCCACACGAAGTTTGTCATCAAAGCGGTTTTTAATCGTGACAAAAATATATTTGTCAATTGCGGAACTGAGGACACAACCGCCATGTTCGAGATAGTAGGAGGGGAAGTCTGTGCCACCGCCAAATAAACTTACGCGCAAAGGTGTTTGAATAATAATCATGATAAATCCTTTCTGCGATATTTATCCCTCAACACAAAAAAGCAACAACCGAATGGTTCTCCTATGGAACTTCGGGGATGGTAATTTCGGTTGACCAATTGTGCAGAGGGTACTAGAAGATGGAGCTTTTTTGCCTCTGACTTAAGATTTATACGAGTTGTGCAAGTGCATTGACGGTTTTTGGGCTTCGTGAATGACTTCCCGATAAATCTCTTCTAGTCTTTGGGCAACGTTTATCCAGTTATGATAGGTTTCAACGTAAGTACGCCCCGCTTGTCCAACTTGATATTGTTGGTGGGGATTGTTTAACAGCGACACAATTTGTTGGGCAAAGTCTGTCGGCTGTTCGGCTACTAACACATCTTGACCGGGCTTCAATTGTAGTGACGCGGTGGCTTGGGGCGTTGTGACAACAGGTGTCGCGCAGGCCATCGCTTCTAATACTTTGTTTTGAATCCCGGCATTATAGGTAATGGGCGCTACTGCCAAAGTTGCTCTTTGTAGATAAGGGGGCAATTCTGGCACAGTGCCGGTCACATCAATGTTTGGGTGCTGTGCTAACGCGAGAATATCTCGCGTGGGGTCTTTACCCACTATTTGCAAGCGAGCGTCAGGGCGTTCTTGCCACACGTAGGGCATGATCTTATCGACCATGTGGGTAGCCATGGTGATGTTTGCATGGTAGCTCATTTTGCCGCTGATGATGAGTGTGGCGGCTTCACGGGAAACGGCCGTATCCGGGTAAAAATATTGCAGCGCCACCCCATTGGGTATCACCTCAATCGGCGGCGTTGACCCATTCTCGCTCAACGAAGTCAATATTTGTTTGTCAGTTGGCGAAGTTACCAACACCCGATCAAACTGATTAACCAGCCACCCTTCATACCGCTCCGTCCGCTTCAAATCCAGGCGACTGCGCCAGCGACGCAGCCGATCCGTGCTTTGGGCAGACGCTTGCCGAAACAGGTGGGTGATACAATCCACACTGTCCCACACAACCGGAATGTTACTGTGCTGCTTAAAATACAAGCCATACCGCGCACCACGCAAATGCTCGACATGCACAACATCATAGCTTGCATCATTTAAGAATGGCTCTACCAAAGCCGGCTGCCACGAATAAACACTCTGTAAGGGATCACGAGTAGGCAAAACTTGGGCACAATTCCAGAGGGAACGCCATCCGGGCATGTGAATGGTATGCACGACGTCGCAAAATTCACGCAGATGCTCAATATCAGATTGTTCTGCTTCGTTTGTCCACAAAGTTAAAACAGTGACCTGGTGTCCCCGCTCAGCCAAAGACCGTATCATGTTATACGGCCGTACACGCACCAAATTAGGGACATATGGCACAATAAACAATATTTTCATAGATTTCTTCAGTTTATATTAGATGAGGGCATCTGCGCCATGCCCCTATAAGGATTATGGTAAAAAGGTACCATTTTTAACTTAACAACAGCCTTACAATTGACATCAGCAAAACATTCAGCCTACAATACGCCTCGTTCTTTACTAAACTAGACAGACACATAAAGGGGACAAATATGCGAAAACCAGTTTTTCTACTGGCCCTGCTATTCCTTCTCACCCTGGTGTCTCCCCTCGCAGCCACATCATCTCCACGAGACCAGGCAAATCTTCCCAACGTAACTTCCGACCCATTTCCCACCCAAACAATTGACAATCTACCAACATTAGATCAAGCAAACATTCTCGCAACATGGGAAGGCGAAAATAGCTGGCCCACCTTGGCGGCTAACAACGAAAGAACTTCTTGGACACCAGAAGAAGTATCTGGCAATCTGAAACCTCTCTGGTACCTACCAATTGAACCTTATATTTCTCAGCGCGTACAAATCATCGCCGCGTATGATACCTTGTATATCGCCACGGCAAAGGGTCTCTACACGCTGAACGCAGATACGGGAGCCAAAGGCTGGGTTTACCCGACAGAGCTGCCATTGGGACATTCCCCCACAGTACAAGATGGGGTTGTCTACGTTGGCGGCCTCGACCGCAAAATTCACGCCATTGACGCCTTCGACGGAGATGGTTTGTGGACATACGAAGCGGAAGCGGGTTTTGTCACCAACCCACTCGTTGCCGATGGCAAAGTATTTGCCGGAAGCCGTGATGGCTATTTTTATGCACTCAATGCAAGCAACGGCCATTTAATCTGGCGCTATAAGACAGACGGCCCAATCACCTACTCCGCTGCATACAAAGATGGCGTTGTCTACTTCGCCTCTAACGACAGCTACGCCTATGCGCTAAATGGGCAAACGGGCGCACTCGTCTGGAAGTCGAGCAAATTACCAGGGGCGGGTTTCCAATCCTGGTGGCCGGTCATTTACGAGAATCGTGTCATCTTCTCCGGCAGCAACAACTATCGCACTTCCATTCAACCAGGCGGCGGGTTCCAGTTTGTCGAACTTGAGCGTGATGATGTTTACCCCAATCACGCTACCGATCCTCGTGGCACGCTCATTGGCGGCTTGGGAACGGCCGCTGGCGATTGGGCGCCAGGAACCGTCACGGTAAACGCCTCGCGCATTTACCAATACTTCAACAACAAACCGTGGCGTCAATCCGTCTTTGTGCTCAACCGCAACAATGGGCAGTCCGCCGAGACAGCGCCCGTTTTATGGACCGGCACACACAGTAATTCGCGTTACCCACCAGTCATTGGGGCAGATGGCGTGCTTTACCAGCAGAACAACTACATGTCGGATCCATACATTGCTGGCGGGCAAATATCGGGCTGGCAGCCAGGCGTCAATTACATCAGCGTCATCAGCTCCGACTGGGCGGCCGTTGACGAGCCGCACGGATACTCGGCCGGTGGCGACCTCATTTACTGGAACTTGTGTTGCGACCGACAAATTGGAGCCATTGACATCACCGTTCCCAACAGTGTGTTTGCGGATCGGTACAGTGATGGCATTCGCCCGCCCACAGGCGGTGTTGATTCCAGCCGTGAGTGGATCTACTTTGGCTACAACCTGGACACGATCATTCCCAATTACAACCAGCTTTACCATCTGAGCGACACCAAATCTTACGCCTCTTTTGGCAGCGATTTGGGCGCTAACGGGGCAGCCAGTGGCAATGGGGATTATGGGTATCATGGGGACACCAATGCCCCTATCCCCTACAATGGCAAGATTTATGTGCATCGGGGCAATTCGATCATCGCCTTTACCAATACCACAGCACCCCCGCAAGAACTGTCCATGTTCGCCACTGTTTCTGTCCAAGATGAAAGCAGCAGCTTTGGCGCGGCTTACCTTAACGAACTGCTGGAAACTGAGATTGAAGAGATTGTCGCCGCGGGACATTTACGGCCAGCTTACACAACGCATGGCATTTTTGACTTGCGCAGTCGGCATGACTGTGGCGATAACCTGACAGATTATTGGTCGAACCCTGGGGAAACGTTGGTTATTTTGCTGGAAGCGCTTCCTTATCTGTCACCCTCATTACAGCAAAGTGTACGCACGTATTTGCAAAGCGAATTCACCAATTATCCGCCGTATCAATATAACCACATTGGCTGGAGCGGCGCGGCACGCGAAATCTTTGATGTGCCGCCCGAAGCAAATATTTCCGGCAATCTCAATCCGCAAAACAAGAATTTTACTTACAAAAACAGCGGCGGTTGGGAAGGCGTTGGCGTATGGGGACGAAATCCGTATGCGTTTTACGCGCTGTGGAAATACGCAGAAGCCTTTGGCAATGCGGGCACGATTCTTAACAATGCAGATGATGCGTTTTGGGAAGAGTTTAATGACAGACCGGCGGATTCGCTGCTGACAAAAATGCCGCATGTGCATAATGCTTACATTGCCGGGATGTGGGGCTTTCTGGAGCTGCAATCATTGGCAGGCGTGTCGCCATCTAGCCAGGTGCAAAATGAGCTAAACCGGTTGTTGAATCTGCGCGTCAATACGTTTACGAAGGATTCTGCTTATGCGCCCTACGGACGAGATAATACGGTTAAGGCTTACTGCCGCACGTTGAATATTGCTAACAATTTTATGTTTATGGTGCCAGAGTTGGCGGCGCATCTGCGGACGCATAAGTTGAATGCTGTGCAAACGGCCGTTTCCGATTACGAAACCCTGGCCCCCAACTGGTTTGTCACACTCAACACCGACGGCTTTGCAGAAAACGCCGTCAACACCCTCTACGACACCTATGGGCTGTTCCTGGCGAAAGCCTTGATTTTGGGTGAATCGGGCGCCGAGTTGGAACGGTATCTGGATGTACCGGCATTCCCGGTGGGCGACCTTTACTATGTGCAAAAGCTTGTCTGGACGCTGGCGAACAGCATCCCGGATTTCTCGTTATCGGTGACGCCGACCACACACGCGATTAAGGCAGGGGAAACGGCCGTTTACACCATCCACCTCCAACCCGGCAACGATTTCAGTGACAACGTCACACTCAGCACAAACACACCAGGCGGCATCAACATCTCTCTGAGCAACAACAACGTCACCCTTCCCGCTCAAGTCACCTTAACCGTTGTTGATCTTCACAACAGCTCATTCGAAGACACATTGACCTACAACATAACAATCACAGCCAGTGGTGGCGATGTTACACGCCAACGTACCATCAAACTGATCATCAACCCCAAATACAGTCACCTACCCATCATCTACCACCAATAAGTCACCTATACGGCAAGGCGGTGCTGTGCTTCGGCACAGCACCGCCTCGTCTTCAGGCATACCGATGAACAAACACTTCACGCAAATGCGACCTTTATTCCTGGGCATGATAACCCTCGCCATTCTCATTTTCTCCCATCAGCAGCCATTAAGCGCCACACCGGCCACAACAGAAGGCGGTGTCGTGCGCCGTGTTAATGTGCCCTACACCAGCGCCCAAGTTGGCGACCCCGATGGCATTCCTGTGCCAGAGCGAGCCATCTTTTGGTTTGGCGAAGTTGGCCCAACTACCAGCAATTACACCGATGTGCGTGTTATCTACAACGACGCACAACTTCATGTCACAGCCCATGTCTTTGACCGGCTCCTACGATATGACACATCGCCAGCGGCCAGCGATTTGGATCAATGGGATGCCGTATCCCTTTACTTGCAAACAAATGGCAACAGTGGCAGCACACCCACCAACCAATCCTACCGTTTTGTTGCCCAATTCAACTTTAATGAAGCACGCAGCAACTATGAAGCGGCTTATCGCGGCAATGGCTCCGGATGGGCAGCCGCCAACGTTGATTTCGAAACGGTTGACGGCTGGCAAGGGGCTGGCCCTAACGATGACCAAATTGATCGCGGCTGGAATGTAACTTTTCGCATTCCCTTCTCCAGCCTGGGATTGTCTGGCCCGCCTTCTAACGGCACCATTTGGGGCTTCGCCCTGGTTGTTCATGACCGGGATACGGCCAATGGCTCTCCGCCCATCCCCAACCAGATATGGCCGGAAGCGATGAACGCCAATCAGCCTGGATCGTGGGCACAGCTTCGCTTTGGCATCCCTACCTATTCACCGCCGCTCTCCACGCCTGCCGGAGAAGTGATTATCCGCGATGGCACAAATGGCACAGTGAAAGACGCGCAAGTCGGTGGCAATGCCAATTGTGGCATTCCGCCCATGAGCAATGGCGGGCAATTTTGGCCGCAATGGGGCAGCATAAATTACGCTGGAACGGATTTTGCGCTCTATATGAACATTCAAAACCAGTGGAATTTGGGGGATGCCAACTGTTTTTCTAAGTATTACATCACTTTCCCGCTGCAAGCACTGCCGTCAAACAAGGTGATTCGCTCGGCGACCCTCGTCATCACGCAGTTTGGCAATGCCAATCAGGGCGGCCAATACCCGGATCCGCCCGAACCTTCGCTGCTTCAAGTGCTGACTGTCGATGAAGATTGGCAGGAGAACAGCATTACCTGGAATAATGCGCCGATGGCTGTGGAAAATATCAGTTTCACAGAGATTGGGGTGATGGCTCCCGGCAGCCCACAAATCGCGCGAGAATTGGATGTGAGCCGTGCCGTGGCGCAGGCTTATGCACAAGGGCAACCGTTACGACTGGCGCTTTACTCGGCGGATGGCGAGCTGCACAGTGGTAAATATTTCCGCGCATCCGACGTGGATGTTGCTTCTGCGCGACCTACTTTAATTGTCAGACTAGGGGATGCCGCCCCGCCGACTGATTGGGCGTATTTACCCATTGTGCGTTGATCTTAAAAACGCGGCCAATTGGCCGCGTTTTTCATTTATAGCTGCTTTACGAACTCCCAAATCAGTGGCAGATGGGGCGTTGATGTCGTGACTCGCTTCTACTGCAATTAACTGTACTTGTTCTGGATAACGGGCTGCATAATCGCGGCTGCTGCGCCCCATTCTCATGTTATGAGCGACGCCTTTGAACCCACTGCGCTAACTGCCACAAGGCCAACGCCGCAAAAATCGTGAGAAATGCGTCAATTGGCAGCCGGTAGCGCACCAGCGTCCAGGTAAGCAGGTGAATGCCTGTATAAACCAGGATGAAAAGGTAAATGAGTGTGAAGGGTGAAGCCAACCACTGCTGCCAGCCGCCGTATCGATAACGGAACGTGCGAATTAAACCGTAGAGCATAAATGGCAAAAACAAGCCAAAGCTGGCAACCCGCGACACATTGCTGACGACGCTCGATTTAGCTGTCGGCCAAAATTCAAAATAGGGAGGGATGCGGCTTAAGGAAAGCAGCAGATAACGACCCGGATCAGCCATAATGTCGGCCAACGCCAGTTTTAATAATGCTGAATCGAGTTTGGCTTCATTCAAATAAAGCAAATCTTGGGGAATTAGAGAGTAATAGGAACCCATTTCGGGGGGCAAAATGGGGATGAATTTCGTGCCATAAATGGGGTGATTGCCCCAATAAAAAGCATAGCCGGAATTGGTGTTGAGCATGACGAATTGATCGAAGACGATGTAGTTACGAATAATCCAGGGTAACATCATCAAGATGACGATCACGAAGGGCAGCACAACCTGCCACAGTTTGGGACGGGTTGACCACCACAGCCATAGCAACAAGAAGGGGATAAAGAGCAGAAAAAGTTGGCGCAGTAAGACAACGACGCTCAGAGCCAGACCCAGATGCAGCCATTGGCGCAGCAACGGCCGTTCCGCCATTTTTATCCCCAAAGCAACATCAAAACTCCACAAGATAGACGTGATGTAAAAACTCTCCGTCATCAATGCGCCAGCGTAATAGAAGAAGTAAATGTAAACGGCCGTTATCCCTGCCGCAATCAAGCCAATCCACTGCCCACGCTGCCACTCAGGCTGCGTCATTTCCGCGCCAGCCCGCGGCGAAAACAGACGCTGGGCAACACGATAAACCAGCCAGGGCATCAAAATGCCAACCAGCACCGCCTGCAACAAACGCGCCGCCAGCGGGCTAGAACCGGTAAGCGCATACACCGCTACCAGATAAAGCGTATACAAGAATGACCAATGTGCCGTTGGCTCATTGGCACGCGTGGCCGGCCACCACTGTTCGCCAAACGAAAAGCCATGCCCGTCCAGCACACGCAGCGCCAGATTATGGTACGACTCCTGATCGGCCGTGCCGGGCAATTCCACAACCTCATTGCCCAAATACAACGCCGATCCCACGCGCAGCAGCACGGAAACAAGCAATATCCAGATTAACAATTTCTTCGGGTCAGTAAACTGTGCGCGCAAATTCATCCTCTTCCCCTCACACGTCTTCTCGTAATGCGTTCGCGTAAACCTCATCCATCAGGCGCAGGGCGACCTGCCAATCGTAGCGCGTTTCGGCCAGAGAACGGCCGTTTTCCGCCAACCGCTGCTGTAATGCCCGATCCTGCAACAAGCGAATTGTCTCGCGTGCAAAAGCAGTCGGCGTATCAGCCACCAACACTTCGCGGTCATGCGTCGCCTCAATTCCTTCCAGGCCAATTGTCGTCGTCACAGCAGGCATGGCGCGTGCAAAAGCTTCCAGCAAACGCACACGCATCCCACTGCCCGCCCGCACCGGCACCACCATCAACGCCGCCTTCTCCATATAAGGCAGCAAATCGGGCACATAGCCGGTCACATCCACTGCCCCCGGATACGTTTCTGCCAACTGCACCAGGTCGGCGGGCGGCGATTTACCAATGATGGTCAAGGTCACATGCGGCATTTGTTCACGCACAAGGGGGAAAATCTCCTGGCTAAACCAGCGAATGCCATCCACATTGGGTGGATAATTGAGCGAACCAAGGGTCATGATGTTTAAGGAATCAGGCTGGCGCTGCACGGGCTGCAATTGCTGCGTGTCCACCGCAATGGGTATCACGCTAATTTTGCGGGCCGTTTCAGCGTGCTGTGCTGTGGGCAGCCCGACCATCAACGCGCCGCGATCTGGTTCAATCACGACCATTGTGTGATCGAATTTGGTGACCAACATCGCTTCATATTTTTTGATGCGCTCTGTTTCCAGGCGCAGCACGGGCCGCAAAAACCAGGGCACGTTATCGATCAGCCGCTCGGAGATGGTCCAGGTGGCGTTATGTGCGTCAAAAACGGTAAACGGCCGTTTCTTGCCCGTCACCGCAAACGCATCCAACGCAAACTGCGTCATCGTCAATTGATCGGCGTGAACAACGTCAAAGGCTTCGCCAGCCAGCAAATATTGCACCAGCTTACGCATCCCGGCTAAATCGTCACGCTCAATGAGAAACGGCCGTCCCGTCAGGTTGCTCTTCAAAAAATAACCAACATCGGCAACGCGTGAACGGCGAATGGGCACTGTGTGAACGGCCGTACACACCTCTTGCAGCTTCGGCACAAACTCCACTTCATCATCCCGCACAAACGAGACCAACGTCACATCATGGCCGCGATCCGCAAGATAGCGCAGCACATTCCACGTTTTCACACGTGGCCCAGCATTGGGCGGATAAGGAATAATCTGGCTGAGAAAAAGAACTCGCATGAAAGCTTATCTCGATAAAACTAAAGACGCGGCAGCTCGACAACCAGACGGCGATAAAATTGAGCCAGACGTTGTAGAGCTTCCCGCTTTGGTTTCGATTGCAGCGGCAAAAACAAAGGGGCAAACACAATGCGCGGCAGCGCCGCCAAAAAGAGAATGCTCTTATACAGGTTTGCCGCCAACGCGCCATAATGTTTACGGAAGAAAATCACCTTGCCCCGGTACAGTTCAATGAACATTTTCTGCGCCACCTGGCGCGTGCTTTGCCCGCCATAATGAGTCACCTGCGACTGCGGCACCCAATACAAACGCCAACCAGCCTTTTGTAAACGGAAGCACAAATCCACCTCTTCAGAATACATGAAGTAGGTGTCGTCGAGGAATCCGACTGTGTTCAAAACAGTGCGGCGCAGCAAGAAAGACGCCCCTTGAATGACATCCACATCGCGCGGTGTTTCCATATCCCAACGGCGCATGGGGTAACGGCCGTATGGAAAGAAATCATCCATATAAAACATGCGCCAAAACTCCCGCGCCAACGTCGGCATGGGATGACAAGAAATTTGCAGTGAGCCATCTGGATTCAACAAGCGCGAACCAGTTGCCCCAACTTTGGGATGTGCTTCAATAAAATCAATTAAATGTTGAATCGCCCCCGGTTTTACTTCCGTGTCAGGGTTCAGCAACAAAACATACTCGCTGTCACTATCACAGATAGCCTGATTATTCGCCTGCGCAAACCCCACATTCGCCTCGTTGACAATCAGGCGCACTTGTGGGAAATGCTGCTGCACCATCGCAACGCTGTCATCTTTCGACGCATTATCTACCACCCACATCTCAAAATCGCATTGTGGTGGATAGGCATACACCGATTTCAGGCATGCAGCCAACAACTCACTTGTATTCCAGCTTACGACAATGATCGCTAGTTTCATTCTGGATCCATCCTAATCTGAACTGTCCGCCTCCCCTCTTGGCTGGATGACATACAGTTGATCTAAAACAACAAATCCCCCCAGAAAAAGCCAGCTTAATATGCCGGAACGTAACCCATTAACGCCAATGTTATAGACATAGGGGATAACCCAATCGCCTAACATGGCTGTCACCATCGTTGCGACCAATCCGCCCAACGCCCCATAGGTATAAGCACGCGCAAAACTGCCTTTGGGAACGGCCGTTCGCAGCGACCATCCTAGTTTGCCAACCTCCCACGCGAACCACAAAAAGGCCAACAAACCCAACAAACCCACCTGCGCTACCAGGTCAACATAGTTATTATGAGAATTAAAGCGCACATACCAAACTCCCATAATCGGAAACAAAGGCGTATACCAGCTGTAATTGGCTGGCCCTAACCCCAAAATCGGGTTCACTTTGACAATCTCGCCGACAATGCTCCACGCAGCCAGACGTGTCACCTGACTATAAGAGTTATCACCCACATAAATGACACGCTCCAAAATTTGTGGCAGCATAATCAAAACACCGGCACCGCCAACTGTAGACACGACAAAAGCCAGTCGCGGCCAACCCACCCATAAAATAACCATGGTTGCCACCAGTGCAGGTGCCCATCCCGATGTCCAGCCCAACGAAATACCCAACGTCACCATAAAGGAAGCGGCCGTAATCGCTAACAAAAGCCCACGCTGCCACTTTTTCAGCTCTTCGTTAAACATACCCTGGCTCAAGGTCAACGAAACTATCCATATCCAAAAGACACTGCCCGTAGAACCATCATCGTAAATGCGCAAAACAGGCCGTGCTGGAGGAATCAGACGCGCAAAAACATAAATCGCGCCAATTCCAATGAACAAAAAGACCATTGCTTTCAGCCAACGGATGTTTTTGATGTGATGTGCAACCAACAAATATGCACAAACCACCACAACAAAAATGAAAAGCCCGCCAATACGCGCATCAACTGGCGCACCAGATATGGGATACCAGGGAATAAAGCCAACAAAAAAGGAGATCACGGCAATGGCTACGAGCAGAACCAGCGGCGTAATGGTGTACGAGCGAATAATGACGATTCGGCGCTCGCGGGCCAGCATGTCAAACACCCACAAGCTGGTCAGGCCAAGGACAATAGCCATCGTTATCCCGACAGCTGGAATTGTAATGGGCAGCATCATTGCCGCATAAATCAAAAGCAGCAGCCCCACAGGAGGCCATTTCAGCAAAATCAAAACACCGGCAATCCCAATTGGCAAAGCAATTAAGACAAGTTGTAAATTACGGGGCAAGACGTAGGCCAGGGCGATGCTGAGGAAGAAAACGGCCGTTATTATCAGCGCCCGCTGCCAGACAAGCTGATTCTCGACCAACCAGTTACGCGCCGAACGGAGCGGATGGTGATTGCCCACAGCAGGCCAATTCATCTATTTTGCCCCTCCGGCAGTACGGACACGCAATCCCTCACGATAACCGCGAGACATGTAGCTGCCTTGAATTAGCAAATATAGCCAACACAGCCATTTTTTGCGTGCCGGATAACCTCGTTCTAACTGCTGCGCCATTTTTTGTAACAGCCACACAGATGGCCCCAACGCCAACACCCGACGCAGCAACTTACGTGCAACCATATTCGCCGAGTCTTGCGACCAGTTAATGGGCATTTTGTCGTGGAGCATGGGCAAATGGGGTATCAGGCCAGGATGCACTTCAAACAGCCGCACGGCCGATTTACAAGCACGCTGCCAGCGATTACAAGTCGATTCCAGGTCACGCAGCGAATTATCCCAATGATATCCGGTTGCCTGACCGCTTTGCAGCAAACGAAAACCGGCCAGATGCGCTCGATAGCCAAAATCGACATCATCCCAATTAGGCCAGCCTCCGGTTGGGTCTTGCAACATGCCTAATTCATAAAAATCAGCCCGTTTCACAGCTAACAATTGTGTGTTTGCCCAGGAAAAATGAACTTCGCGATCCTGCTGATCCTGACTGCCGGCGTGCGGTCTTTTATTAATTGCGCCTAACGCACAGACGATGAAAGGGGGTGGCGGCTCTACCACGCTGCGCGTGATTAGCGTGCCCATCACCAGCACTTTCTCTTCGCGCAAACAAAGTTCGGATAAGGCTTGCAGTGCTTCAGGGGCAACCGTCACGTCATCGTCGATGACAACCAGCACTTCGCCCTGGCTGTGCTGCGCCCCATTATTGCGGGTGATGGTCGCGCCGCTGTTTTGCTGGCGGATGTACTGTAATGAGAAGGGAAACGGCCGTTTCGTGATCACCGCCTCATCATAAGTCGAGCCATCATCCACCACAATCACCTCAAACTGCTGTGGCGACAACGTTTGCGTACACAAACTATCCAGCAGTTTCAGCACCGAATCCGGCCGATTATAGGTTGGGATAATGACACTAACCTTAAATTTTGTTTCCATCGTCCTAAATTATGCCAATTGGCGCTCTTTCTCTTGATTTACGGCAATTAAACTCGCCAGATATTGCTCCACTTCATCGCCCATACGGTCCATATGAAAATGAGACAACACCATTTCCTGCCCCGCTTGCGCGATAAGCTCTGCTTGCTGCGGATTGTGCGCAATATCCTGTAATTGTGCAGCCAACGACCCGGCGTCACCCGCAGCAAACACATACCCCGTCTGCCGATGAATCGTCAATTCACCACTGCCGCCAGTCGTCGTGCCAACCACCAATAATCCCATGCCCATTGCCTCTTGTCCGGCACGAGCCAGCGGTTCAGCATACTCCGACGGCAAAATGAAAATGTGATATTGTGACAAAACCTGCGGCATTTGTTCCCGTGGGACGGGTGGTTGGAATGTAACGATCTCTTCCAGGCCATGTTGTTGCACTAAGCCACGCACATAAGCCATATACTCTGCCGGGCCGTCGCCCAGAATTGTTAAGGCAAATCGGTTGACCATCTTCTGATCTTTTAACTGCGCAAAGGCATTAATCACAGTGTGAACGCCTTTCTCCGCAGCAACTCGACCTGCCACCAGGCAACAAAGAGATGGTACATCAGCCAGCTTTACACTTCCCTTACGAGAAAACGTATGGAGGTCAATACCATTATGAATAACTACCGCACTTTCGGGAATCATCCCCTGCGTCAGCAGGCGTTCGCGCACATAAGCGCTGACACAAACCGTATTGGGGTAACGCAATGACACTGGTTTTCCTTCCCGCGCCAACATTGTCAAGGCGATTGTGGCTGGAATGCGCTTTAACCAGCGTGCGACACGAGGTTTGGGCATTTTGCGCCAGTAGCGAATGTACTCATCTGGCATTTCAGGTAAATAATTTGCCAGGTAATAAACCATAGGCACGGGCATATTTTCGGCCTCTTGCAGCATAACGCGTGACAGGCCAATACAATGCCAGGCAAAGATGACATCGGGTTGAAATTCGGCTACCAATTGGCGCAGGATTTGCACGGATTGTTGTTCGCGCTGGCGATGGTGTAGAAAGAACTGCCGGGTTGCGGATTCGCCCTGGTGCCAGTCGGGATCGACAGGCAAAAGGCGGTGAACGGGATACGGCCGTTTCCACTCCTCCCCATGCCGATACACACTGGTCAACACCGCCACCTCATGCCCTCTGGCAGACAGCGCCTCCGTCGTCTCCTCACACAACTGCATATACCCCCAATCATACTGACAAGGCGGATAATAGTTGGTGATCATCAAAACCCTCATCAGTTGACCCCCTGCACCAACGCTTGCAAATGCGCTTCAATCCGCGCCACCGTATCATCAATCGTGAAATGAGCTTCCACTTCGCGCTGTGCCGCCGCCGCCAAAGACGGAACCAGTTCACGCTCTTGCATCACCCGCAAAAGCTGTGCCGCCAACGCCTCAGCATCTTTCGCCGGGAACGTCAACCCCGTCTGTTCATGAGCCAGAGCCTCTCCGCTTCCCCCCGTCGTTGTGCCGATAACCATTAATCCGGCCGACATCGCTTCCAGCATCGTGCAAGAAAGCGGCTCATCCCATTCAGAGGGCAACAACAATACCTGGTGCGCAGCCATCACCTGCGGCATCTCCGCCACAGGAACCGGCGGCGCAAACGTCACAAACGGTGCCAAACCATGCCGGGCAACTTGCGCCTCTAACTGTTGTCGATAATCAGACGGCCCATCGCCAACAATCGTCAACGTAATATCTTGCAGCGCATGCCGCTGCCGCAGCAGCCCCATTGCCTCCAAAACTGTATGAATGCCCTTTTCGGTTGCCACACGTCCGGCAATCACACACCGCAGCGGCCCCGACTGCACGGGCGGCACAGCATGGTGAAACATGCCCACGTCAATGCCATTGGGGATAACCACAGCATCGCGCCCAATCAACGAGCGCAAGCGATCCCGCACATAATGGCTGACGCTAATACTATGCTCATAGCGCAGGCGAATTGGCTTTCCCTCGCGCCGAAGCTGCCACAAGGCAATCTTTGCCAATGGCGTTTTTATCAGGCGTGCCAATGGCTGTTCTGCCTCTGCTTCCCAATACTCCTCGTATTCGTCGGGGAGTTCCGGGAGGTAGTTCGCAAAGTAGTAAACCACTTTCGTTTGCGGCAGGGCTTCCGCGACCTGCAACATGGCGCGTGACAATCCATGCGCGTGCCAGACAAAAATCACATCTGGCTGCATCCGCCGCACCATCTGCTGTAAGCTGTCAATATCAGCCTGTTCACGCTGCCGCCGCCCCCGAAAAAATTGCTGCATCGCCGACTGCGGTAAAAGCCAGTCGGGATCGATATGTAATGAGCGCTGCACCGGATATGGCTTAAACTCTTCGCCATGACGATAGGTGCTGGTCAACACTTCGATTTGATGACCACGCTCGTGCAGCCCATCAGCCACCTGTTCGCAAATGCGCATATATCCCCAACCATAATCGCATGGGGGGTAATAAGCTGTGATAATGAGTATTTTCACTCGACGTATCCAAGGCCACGTAAACGATTTAACAACTCCGCATCCAGATTGGGTTCCCCGGTCGCCTCATCTGGCATGGTCTCATCCATTCGCCGCCGCCGCTCTTCCACATAGGCGAGCAAACGCTTCACAATTGCCGGATATTGGGCGGCAATGTTATTGGCTTCGCCGGGGTCTTCTTGCAGGTCATATAGGCGAGGGTTATCTGATTGGCGGCTATCCCAGATAAATTTGAACTCTTCCGTGCGGACAGCCACAATATGCCAATCATCACGCAGCATTTCGCTAACCGACACGTTCGACTTATACGTGTCAGGCTGACCTGTCCAGAGCGGGGTCAGGCTTTCCCCTTCCACGCCGTCCGGAGCAGCATAGCCACACAAATTCAAAATAGTGGGAGCCAGATCAAGCGTACGCACCTGCCGTGTAACAACCTGTGCATCCTGTACGCCTGGCACCTGCATCAACAACGGCACACGCAAAATTTCGTCGTGCAAGTTGTTTTCAAAATGCCCCCAACGGCCGTGATCGAGAAACTCTTCCCCATGATCCGCAACGACAATGATGACTGTATCTTCAAAACGGCCGCTTTTTTCCAGGTAGTCGAACAGCTTCCCGATTTCCGTATCGGTGTAACGCAAAGCATCCTCATACAGTTGAATGTAATGCCGCCGTTGTTCGGGTGAAATCAACTGCTGATTCCAATTGGAGGCGTGCATGTGCGCCAGATCGCGCCATGCCTGGGCAATGTTTTCGGGCGCGGTCAATGTGTCTTCAAGATGATAAGGCCAATGCACGTCCATGTAATGTGCCCACACAAAAAACGGCTTGTCGGCACGATCAATCCATTGGCGCACCTGGGTATTCAGGTCTGTGGCCGTATCGTAAATTTTGGCTGGCCGCGTGCGTATCCCCAACATCTTCGCCATTTGATGGAAGAGAGGAGTGCGCAAAAGGCGCTGCCCGCCTTTCATATACCGGATTTTGGGGTCTTTTTCTTGGGGAATTAAATCAACGAACTCGTGAAAATCACGGTGATAGCCATAGGTTTTGCTGAGCAATGGGCTGGTCGAAAAGGCGGCGGTACGATACCCATTTTCACCGAGAATGGCTAATGGAGACGGCCGTTCCTGAGCCAATGCCCCTAAACATCCCCCATACATCGAAGCATAACTCGACGTAATAATCACAGGGAACGCGGCCTGCGTCCACGACCCGCCCGTGATTGCTTGGGCAAAACGAATCCCGCGTGCTGCTAACTTATCCAGATTAGGCGTCAACGATGGTTGATGCCCATAGCAACCTACCCAATCCGCACGCAGCGTATCAATCGTCAGCAAGATGACATTTGGTTTATTCACAAACTAACTCCTCGACATGTAACGTGATTTGGCAAATCGCGTTACGTGAAATCTTCTCTCTCTATGACGCCCCAATCACCTGCGCAAAATACGCTTCCAGCTCATCCACCATGCGCTCTAGCGTAAAACGCGCCTCAACCGTGCGGCGTGCAGCCTGCGCCAGCGTCAATGGCAGCGACCGATCTTGCAGCAGTAGATTCATTTTTTCAGCCAACGTTTGTGCATCGTCGGCAGGAAATACCAGACCATTTTCGCCATCATAGAGAATTTCTGGCGTCCCGCCGGTATCTGTGCCAATGACCACCAGGCCACAAGCCATCGCTTCCTGCACCATCCGCGCCAATGGCTCTGCCCAAATGGAGGGAAAAACCAGCACATCATGTGCCGCTAAAATGGCAGGCATTTGCTCGCGGGGCACAAAGCCGCGAAATTCGATCAAATCTATCACGCCTAACTCTTGTGCCTGCTGCCGTAAATACGCCTCATAAGCAGGCGCACCACTCCCCAAAATGGTTAATTTGAGAGCCGGGTCTGGTTGCAATTGGCGTAAATGATGCAATGCGGCGACCACGGTATGCACGCCTTTGTCGGGTGACAGCCGCCCCGCATAAAGGAGGCGTAGGGTGTCTGTGGAAGTTGGTAACGGCCGTATCGTAAACTTATCCAACTCAATGCCATTATGCACAACTCGCAGCCGTTCGCGGGGCAAGCCAGCCTTCGCCACCATCTGCTCCAACATAAACGCACTGACACACAACACCAGACGAAAATCAAGTTGATTGCGCGGTGTCGTATGGATAAATGGCAGCAACAGCTTCCCCAACATCCTCTTCGGCAAACTTGTCCACCACTTGCCACTGGCATCAGTCCAATATGCTGTGTGCGCGTCTGGTTCGGCCGGCCAATAGCTCGCCATGTAATAGACGACACGCCCCGGACAAAGCTGTTCGGCCGTTTGCACCACGTTATGGGACATATTCCACATCCCATTCACGTAAACGACATCCGGGTTAAATGTCCGCACAGCTTCTTGTACGGCCGCACGATTTTCTGCTTCGTGGCGGCGGTGTGCAAGGGCATAACCAGGATGGTAATGGACATGATCGGGACTTTCCAAATGCAATGTGCGCAGCACATTTGCTTCAGGCGTTGTCAATTCTGCCTGGCGGTAATTGCTGGTTAAGACCAACACCTCATGCCCACGTTCTTGCAAACGCTGGCTGACATCGCGGGTCAATTGATCCCAACCACCTAACTCAACTGGCGGGAAATAATTGCTGATCACTAAAATTCGCATCATCATTAAAGGAACCGCTGCCGATTCTTTACCATCCAAAAAATGACAGCCCCAAAGACAAAAAGAACAGCGGGAAGCGCCCCTTCCCAAATAGAGCTACCAAGATTCGGGACGTCAGTGGAGCCAGATGTACCTGGCTGAAAGGGGCGTGGTGTCGGGGTCATTTCTACAGGGGTTACTGTCGTGCGGGGCGTTGGCTGCGGGGTTGGCGATGGAAAAGGTAAAGGTGTTATTGGATCCAAATCATCAAGAATACGGCTGGTGACATACATGGGACCAAAGGCCTCGTTGGTGAAAGCGGCCACGAGTTCGTTGCCGCCACGAATGGTTGAACGCAGGCTGTGGGCATGGTAACGTCCATCACGTTCTTCCAGACCATTGGCGGCAATCAGATAAATCATGGTGATGGGTTTCCAGCCGGACTCGGCATCCCAGGTTGTGTAATAAATGCCTTGCGGCCAACGAATTTGTGCCAAGAGATGTAAACGGCCGTTTTCATCCCCCGTCAAAGCGTCCCCCAAAGCCATACCTTGTAAATGACCAAATAAATGCTCTGTCTCAGTCCAGGTGACACCGCGATCCAACGAATAGCGGTGTTCACGCTCTACGTCTGTGTTCCCGGCCCAAATGGCGTGAACGGTGTTGCCGACAACGGCAAAGCCAGGATGAGACACACGCAGTTCATCGGGCGTATCGTCGGCTTCATCAATCGTAAACGGCCGTGACCACGTATCGCCCCCATCCAACGAATGTGCGTAACGAATCCACTGCCCCAAAGCCGCGCCCGTATCCAGGCCAATGTACAACCAGAGCACATGCAAACCACCTTCCGCATCCAGTTCAAAATGCATCAACTGCGGTGCCTGGTTGGTGGCAATATCCGGGTCTAACCAGACCGGATTTGACCAGGTAATACCACGATCAAACGAACGTGTGTAATAAATACCCGGTTCCTGGCCGTAAAAGTTGGAATAAACGATATGAAACACACCGGCATCATCAATCCGCAGCTGCGGGAGATAGGCAGGCAAATCAATATACTGCGGCGTCGACCAATGCTGCACCGACAAAGCGTCATAGGCAGGCGCACTCATGTAATAGACAGGGCCGCTGTTCCCTTCATTCCAGATCAGGTGCAGCAGCCCCTCGCTGTCAATGGTTGGCGAAATCGTGCCAATCGTCAATCCTGGCGGCGCAACGCGAATGTCAATGGGGTCGGCCCAGGTACGGCCGTCATACCGCGTGTACATAATTGATTCCCGTTCGTCATCTGGCCCCATCTCCTGCCAAAACATATGCACAAAGCCATATTGGTCGGGCACCAGCACCGCTTCCCCAGTTTGTTCAACACCAGGCGTCGAAATTAACTGCGGCAAACGCCAACGATTGTCCTGCATTTGGGCGCGTGTCAATTCTGTTCCCAGAACAATACACACCATCAAGGCAGCCACAAACGCAAACAAAAGCCGCTTTCTCATCATAAAATCGACTCGTAGACCGGAATCAACTGCTCAATAATCTTCGGCCAGGCAAACTGTATCGCCTGTTCACGCGCCTGCACAGACATCGCCTCTAACCGCTGGCGATCTGCCAACAAAGAGAGCACTGTTTGTGCCATTGCCAATGACTCATTCGGTGGGATTAACACACCACAATCTGGCGTGACGTAATCACGAATTGAACCCACGTCAGTGACAACTGCGGGAAGCCCACAAGCCAACCCCTCAAGCACAGAGTTGTTAGCGGTCGCGTCTTGTAAAGGCATTAGCATCAATGAAGCGGTGCGGAACAGATCGTAGAGTTCACTTTCGGGGATCCGTGTGCGCAAGTCTACATTGGGATGAACGCCGACACGCTCAAAATTGTCACGCGCTGTCACCACTACAAATTTGACCTCTGGTCGCTGAAAAGCCACCAATTCGATCACACCGCGCAAGGTGGCAAAATCACGCAAATGATTGCCAACATATAACACCAAATTGGGATCGCGCTCGGCAAATGAGGCGGGCGGCGTGAAATAATCTATGTCTACGCCATGCGGCACATAAAACACTTTGTCTGGCCCCAACAAATCGGCAAACATTTCAATCTGATTACGTCCGACAACGACAACGGCCGAGAGCTTGCGAATATGCCAATCAAAGGGCATCACTTCCTTAAAGCGCTGCGGCGGCAAATGATAGGAAACGACGAGACGATTGTTATTGCGATTGTTCAGGTGAGCCAGATAATGATAGGTGTTCTCGCCATATAAAATGTGGTAAATGAGGTTTTGCGTTTTGAAAAGCTCGCGTGCTGTCTTTAACTCCGTGCCCAGAGCTTCCCAATCATAGGCAATCATGCCATTAGCCAGCTTCCACATGACGCGATGCCGCACGATTTTTTTGGAAACAGCTTTGCCATGCACAATTTTGCCACCGTAATTCGCCAAAATATCATAGCCGGAATGGGAAGAATGATGGGCGTAGCGATAGGTGACAAAGCGGACTTTTTCGTCAACATTCATAGTGGTTAATCCAGGTATCCTAATGCACGTAAATGGTCAATAATTTCTTCCGTTTGCGCATCAGAATACAGGTCGATGGTTTCAAAACCACTTTCGATATCTCCTGGCTGCTGCTGCACTGGATGGCTGTCGCGAAATTCTGGGGTCATGGTTTCTGTCAGGGAACGGCCGTCCCAATCATCAGGAAGCGGCACATCATACAAATGCAACAGCGTCGCCGGTACATCCATCAACACACCCGGTTCGGCCAATGCCCCACTCTGAAAATCACTTCCGGCAAACACAAAAATGCCATCACGACTGTGATGCCCAAAATCCTTGATGTTGTCGACAAAGTAACGGCCGTATACCTTTTCCGCATACGAACCACGCCGGAACGTGCTCAAGATATTCCACGACGAAGCATACTTATCAATGATGATATTGGGGCCATGAAAAGCAACCGGCCCGTCTAAGACCTCATCGGCCGTGTACACATTCTTAAACAAACGCTCGCCCGTCTCCGGGTCTGTCAACTGCATCAACTTTTGCTTCAATTCCGACGCCAATATCTCCGCGTCAGCCGCAGACAACATTCCCTTTGGCTCACGCTCCGTCAGATTGAAATACAGCAGTCCAGAGTAAGACCCGCCAGGATAGACGCGTGTCTGTTCAAAATCGAGTTCGTCGTCATATTCCACATGCGTCCGTGCAAACGGCACATCTGCTTCCACGCGCTCCCAAAAATCATCAGCCCGCTCAGCAGAGAGGCGCGGCACAACAAAACGGAGCAGCCGCCGGTAAAGCAGTTCCCGCGCACCGTGCCAGCCATGACCACGCAGCCACTGCGCCAACACCCAATTGAGCGTTTGTGCGCGGCTCGTAGACGGCCGTTTCCGTTGCACACAAAAACCTTCATCACGCAGCCAGGCATGCAGCAAAAAATCACCCTTCACACGGCGCGAACCATGATCCGAAATCGCCAACACATTATCCGGACGGAACGCCTCCAGCAAACGCCCTAAATCAACATCCAATTGACGAATCGACTGGTTAACATGCTCCATTTGCGGCATCTTGTGATTCGCATGATCCAACATCATCAAATTAATCGCCAACACATCCACGTCATACTTCTCAGCCAACGCACATGCCGCTTTCACATGATAATCTTGAAGCGCCTTCTCCGCCGCAAAAATAACAGCCGGATCACCACTGCGCAGCATTTCCGCATCCACAACCGGTTGATATGGGCCAAACTGATCCTCCAGCCATTTCAGCGCCTCGCGCGGAAAAGCCAAATCAGGCACAGACCCCGGCGCACCAAAACCAGCCAACACAAACCCATCCAACCCATCTGGCGGATACGTAAAGGGCAAATTCACCAATCCAACCCGCACCCCCTGCTCATTCAACCGCTTCCAAAACGGCGTGCCCAGACGGCGCGGCGCACTCACCGGCACAAATTCATACGTATCAGTACGGCGATACGTCATATCAAAAATGCCATGCTTGCCCGGATTTTTCCCAGTGATAATGGAAGACCACGCGGCAGGCGTCAAAGCTGGCAAGGTAGACATCAACACGCCCCAAGTGCCTGCTTCACGCAGCCGTTGAATGTTCGGCAGTTCTCCCTGTGCTAACAACGGATCCAGATAAGCCCAACAGGCCGCATCCAGACCAATCAGTAAGGTCTTCTTTTTCGTCAATGCGTGCTTCTCCTTATGTATTCGGTGTCGTCCAGCGATGCGGCATACACACACTGACGTTCTTGTCAGATTGCACAGCACGGCCACGCAGCGTGCCCGGCTGCACATCAAAGTGAACGGCCCCTTCAATGAAGTCTTGCCATTCACCACCGCCACCTAACAGAACATTCACAAAATAGCGGCCGGGAAGCAGCAGCAATTCGTCAAATTCACATATAAATTGCGGCCCAAGATTTGAATCGACCACATCATTAGGGCTTGGAAGCTCACTGCGGAAGATAGCAACGCGCTGCCCTAAATGGTTGAAGAAAATAAACGTACACGACATGCGAGAAACGAGTTTGTCTGTGTGGAAAACAAAGCGGGCAGGGCCACCAGTTGTCAAGGCCGTTACAGCATCTTCGCCCTGCATAATGTCCACGCCAACCAGCTTCACGTCGCCCTTGCCTTCACGATCTGTTCGTTCCGCCAACCCGACAGCTTCAGCCTGTTCCAACGTATTCAGATAGGCATCAACCGCATCCATCACCGAGCCATCAACAGCCAGTTGACCGTGCTGCAAGAAAACACCTCGCTGGCACAATGTCTGAATCAACGACATGTTATGGCTGACAAACAAAACGGTACGCCCTTCTCCAGCCACATCATCCATTTTGCCCAGACATTTTTTCTGGAAGGCCAGGTCACCCACAGCAAGAACCTCGTCAACGAGCAAGACTTCTGGCTCTAAGTGCGCCGCCACCGAAAAGGCCAGGCGAACATACATACCGCTAGAATAATGCTTGACAGGCGTGTCAATGAACTTATCAATCTCGGCAAAGGCCACAATTTCGTCGAAGCGCCGATCAATCTCGACCTTTTTCATGCCGAGAATCGCGCCATTGAGAAATACATTTTCCCGACCAGTCAGTTCTGGGTGAAAGCCAGTACCGACTTCGAGAAGGGAACCGACACGGCCGTATATACGCGCACTTCCCGCCGATGGTTCTGTAATACGGGACAATATCTTCAGCAACGTACTTTTGCCCGCGCCATTACGCCCAATAATGCCAACCGCTTCGCCCCGTTTAATGTCGAAAGTGACATCGCGCAGCGCCCAAATAATCTCGTCCAATTCGGCCGCGCCCGACGCCTGCCCGCGCATCAACTTACCCATGCGGCGAAACGGCGCTTTCACCATATCGCTGACCTGCTCCCCAATCGTATCAAACTGCTTTTGGGGGCCACCAATGCGATATTCTTTCCCCAAATTTCTTACTTGAATGGCTACATCGCTCATAACTATTTACACCACATCCGCAAATGTTTTTTCCATACGACGGAAATAAAACGCACCGCTCACCAAAAGCACGGTCGCCACAACTGCTGAAACCGCCACAATCAAGCCCGGCGCATTATCCGTCCCCAACAGCGCCCAGCGGAACCCTTCAACGACGCCAGCCATAGGATTAATGCCGTATATCGTGCGCCACGGCTCCTCTAACAGACGGCTAGAATAGGCAATTGGCGTAATAAACAGCCAAATTTGCACTAAAAACGGCACCACATAGCGCACATCACGGAACTGCACGTTCATAGCTGACAGCCAAAAACTGGCTCCCAAACAGGTGACAAAGGCCAATAACAGGAATAACGGCAGCCACAACACATTAATGGTGGGCGTTACACCGTAATAGAACATCATCACTAGTAAAACAACAAACGCAAGTACAAAATCAACGATACCGGCAGCAACGGCCGCTATTGGCATTGCCAGACGTGGGAAATAAATCTTCTTCACCATGTTTGAGTTTTGCACAAGCGAATTTGATGCCTGCGTCAACCCATTGGCAAAAAATGTCCAGGGCACTAAAGCGGCATAACTAAAAATCGGATAAGGCAGCCCGTCAGAAGGGACTTGTGCCAACCGTCCAAAAAACAAACTAAAGACGACCATCGTAAAAAACGGCTGAATCACAGCCCACGACGCCCCTAAAATAGTTTGCTTATAACGGACTTTAATGTCTCGCCAGACAAAAAAGAAAAGGAGTTCACGATACTCCCACATCTCTCGCAATCCTAGCGAAACCCACCCTTTTGAGGGCACAATGTCCACAATAGGCACATTGGCCGGTAAAGGTTTTAACTGGCCTGAGCCAGCGACTTGACTATTAGCTTCTTGTGTTAACATGAATTCTCTCTCACAATCAAGACTTGGTTTATTTATTTTTTATTTGCAATCCGCAGCCCAACAACAAAAATGACGCCCACCAATAACACCGCCGGTATGATACTTAAAACGATACTACCAGCCATATCGTTGGTGCTAAATGGCCCGATGCTGAAGCCGCTGGTTTTTTCATCACTTGTCGGAAATGTCAACGCAGGCGTGGGTGTTGCTTCTAGCGTTGCCGTTGCCACCGGTAACGGCGTTGCCGTTGGCGTCAGCGTGGGTAATGCTGTTGGCGTCACCGCGGGGGTTGCCCATACCCGCTGCGTATATGAAATATTCTGCCACAATTGATCCAATTCGACATCTTGTATCAGGCTGGCAAAAATGACGCCCACATAGCCAGATGGATCCACAACGGCCGCCACTTCGCTCGCCGAAAAGGCTGTTTCATCCAGGGGAAGGCGTTCCGCCTCTTGCCACTGGCTGTCTTGCCACAGCCATTCCTGCAAGAAAACACGAGCTTCGCTGTCTGATAACAGTTGCAGCAGATGCAGTTCTTGCCCGGCATCCACAATTAAGTCGGCTGGCCCGGCTTGTGCGGTTGGATCCGTCACGCGCAGTGGGTTGCCCCAGGACAAGCCGCCATCATCCGATGCCGAGTCCCAAAGTGCCAATTGATCTTCTTCTTTGGCTAACCAGGCGAGGTGCAGCACACGCTCGCCAACACTCACAATTTTGTACCAGACAACCGGGTCTTCTGTCATTAACTGTGGCTCTGACCAGGTTTGTCCGCCATCTGTGGAAGAGGCATACACTAATGACAAGACACCAGCGCCACCAGGAATGGTCTCTTGAGTCCAAACGACATGCAGTGTTTTGGAGCCGGTTAGGGTAAGCACTGGAGAACCAACCCTCGCCCAAGCAGCCGCTTCTGCATCGAAGACAAAGGCGGGAACTGACCAGGTATCCCCATTATCAAACGATGACATGATGTAAATGCCCCGTTTCTCATTTAAGGGGACGGCATAGGTGACGTAGAGCGTGCCATCGGGGGAAATGGCTATTTCTGGATTGCTGGCTCCACTAACGGCCGTTGACGACAAAGCAATCGGCTCAATCCATTCCGTAATTGATGAGGCGCGTTCAGCGACAGCCCGGCTAAAATAAATTTCGCCCGATACACCACCACTCCACACGGCAAAGAGTATGCCATCCTGGTTCGCTGCCACAGATGGTTGATCGGTTTTGCCAATGGGCGATGTGAGAATAGGACGGGGCGCAGCCCAACGCTCACCTTCATAGCGGGAGTAATAAATGGCATTGCCATTGCCGGTAGCAGGTTGTGCCAAAGGCTGAGTGGCGACGGGTTGATCAGATTCGCTCCAAAAGGCGTGTAAACGGCCGTCTCCCCCCGCAACCAATCGTGGCAGCAGCAGCTTCACCTGGCTGTAAACCAGTGACGCCGGCGTGCTCCACACAGGCGTTGGCTCAAAACGGCTTGACCAATCCTCCAGCACCCCCAACGAGCGTTCCACCACCCAAACATCTGTCACCTGATTCAAGCCACAAGTCAGGGCTAACAATTGATTCCCCTGCACTACGGCAAGTTGATAACAAGTGACAGCGACTTCGCGCAAACTTTGCGGGTCAGAGAAACGGGCGAGCGGTTCCTGCAAAGCAGCTTCGCTCCACTGTGCGCCATCCCACGCCTGGAGATAATGCTCGCTGCGCACCTCTGTCAACAAAAACAAGAGATTGGCATTTGTGCGCAGCAAAGAATTAGAGGAAGGGCAGTCACGTGAATCGCTAAAAGCGACCTGTCGCGCTTCCCAGTTTGCGCCACGATCCGCAGACCACTGATGATAGTAGGCGCAGTTCTCGCCCTGATGGTAGGCACGCCACACGAGATGCACGGCATTATCAAAAGCAATGACATTGATGTCCCCTGGGCCAGACACATTGGGATCATCTTCTGTTTCCCGCTGGTCAATGACAGTTGGCGTCTGCCAACTGCCGCCATTATCCAGGGTACGGCTAAAGAAAACTTGATCGAGGAGTGGGTTATCCCAAACGAGAAAGATACCGTTGTCGGCTGTAGCAAGTTGAACGTGAACGGCCGTTTCCCCTAACGCCCGGTAATAATCCGATGTATACACGGCAAAAGCATCCGTCCACGTCGCGCCGCCATCTTCAGATTGGCGGTAATAGATACCCGCCGGGAAATCCCCTTCGCTAATGGGACGCAAATAGGCAAGATGGAAACGGCCGTCGTCCGCCAGCGACACAGCAAAACGCCCGGCCACAGACGCTACAGTCTGGACAGGCGTCCAACTTGCCAACAAAGTAAACTCAGCTATTGGAGCACGGCTATATAGGAGTACACCCTCATAGCCAATCCAAAACGCATGAATAAAACCGTTATTGTCGGCAATTAAGGTCGGCGTGTAACCAATAAATATGTCTGATGCGGCAGCCGGGCTGTCCGGTGGCGGCGGCACAAAGGGCAAATCAGCGGCGACCGGTTCACTCCAGGAACGGCCGTTTGCCGCAGCACTGCTGCTCCCCGTCATGTACATAAACCCATCAATCGTGTCTTCCCACAACAAGTGGATCGTTCCCGATGGGTCAATGACAAAAGCCGGGTCAACGGCCGTACCCGATTGCGACAAATTTAATGGCTCCTGCCACACAACCTCTTCGGTTGTCTGAGCGCCCACCCGCAGCACTGTACTCACAGCCAGCAGCACGGCAAACAAGCCTAACAAACGTAACAAAACTGATGAATAGCGCATATTAGTCACGCTTCTGATCATACCAGCTTAACGCTGGTATGGCTCATTAACCTCATCTAATTTTTGCGCCAATTCAGCCTGCAAATCAGCCGCAATTGCCGGTTTGGTTTCATATAAATTCGTCAATTCTTCCGCATCATCGGCGACATGATATAGCTCATACACATCGCCCTTCGCCAAACCGGTGTAATAGATCAATTTATAATCATCTTTGATCAATGTCGCGGTCGCTTTGTGCAAAGGCGCCTGTTTAGGATTACTCTTTGCCTCCAGCGCGAAAATAGAGCGATCCTGCGCCGGTTCCGCCGCGGCAAACGTCGGCAGCACCTGCCCTTCAGCCCAATCGGGAATAGGTTGCCCCGTCAAGTGCAAAAATGTCGGCAGCAAATCCACGCAACTCGTATTGGTATAAACATCCTCACGCGTTTGCTGCCCCGGTTTTACAATTAGCAGCGGCACATGCAGCAATGGGTCAAACAACGTCGTCGTCACATGTCCGCGGATGCCACGCTCAAACATTTCACCATGATCTGACGTCAGCACAAAGTATGTGTTGTCTAGTGCGCCGCTCGCCTCCAGCGAATCAAACAAAATGCCCAGCTCCGCATCAGCGTAAGCCAGATACTCATCATATTCGCGCCGTTGATTATTCAAATAGGTCTGATTGTTCCCCTGCGAGGCAAAATGATCCCCTTTGTCCGGGGGTTTCAACCCATCACCCACAAATATATCGACGAAATCACGGCGTGTTGTGTATGGCTCATGGGGTGGCAGCAAATGAAAATAGCCAAAGAATGGCTGCGGCAAACTTTTCACCTGCTCTTCCAACCAATTGATAGCATCTTCCAATACAAAAAAGAGGCTGTGTAAGTTCGGAATTCCGCGCGGGAACAAATCCGCATAGCCTTGCGTGATCTGTCGTTTGCTGGCGAACCGGCGTCCCTTGTCAACCATGGAGAGGAAAAGGGAAGCGGGTGGGGTCTCGCCACCGCGCAAAAAGAGCCATTCACTCCAAAAAGCAGGGCTGTAATCCTGGAAAAAGAGGCGATCCGCGAACTGCAAATCTGCCAGACACAATTCCCGCGTCTTCTTAAACAAATCCAGATCGCCCCGGAACTGGTGCAACAAAGACATCACCAGCAAGTTGTGTGTGTAAGCTGCCTTATAGTAATCATCGGGCAGCAGGCTAAACATGTTCTGCTCGGTAAAGCGCTCTTCCACCAACCCATGCAGGTGAAAAGCACGATGCGACCAGGAGTAGGTTCCTGTCAGCAAGGAAGCGGTTCCTGGCGAAGTGAAGTTTGCCCCCGCACGATGGTTGTGAAACACGGTCGCACGATCGGCAATGCGTGCGATATTGGGCGTTGTTTCCCGATCATACCCATACAAAGATACGTGCTTGGCGGAAAGGGTATCAAACACCAGGACACAAATGTTCGGCCGGCTGGGATCGGGCTGCTGTGTTTTGAGCGCAGAAGCAATGTAAGGCCAGCTGACTTTCATCAAAGGCAAGGAGGCAGCAGGCAGGAATTTGAGAAAATCGCGACGACTTAGATTTGTCACAAACAGTCTCCTCTAAATATTGCGAATAATAACGATGATCAGCCCCACCACATCCAGAAAAATGTAGATGAAAGAGAGGACGCCCAAACGCTGGACAAAGTTGTTGATGCCCGCTTCTAATTTGGGACGGCGATTGACGAACCAATAGCCAATGATGACAGCAATGAGGTAAGTTAATCCCCAAATAAGGGTGATAAACGGCCGTTTAAACTCAATGATCCAGGAATTGTATTGCAAAATGACAAACCAAATGGACGTGACAAACACAAGCATGGTGGACAAAGCCACAAATTTGTGCCGAAAGAAGCGTCCCGGAACAATAAACCCAAGCAGCACAATTCCTGCAAAGATGACACTCGTCTCAAGCAAGGCAAACATGAGAGAGTAAGAAATCACGCCAACCAAGTCCCAAATAGAAAGCCGCAGAATCCAGGCGGGCACCTCACGCATCACGTTGATAATGAGCCAGATGTGGATGGGAAAAGCGCAAGCAACAAACACATTCAACAGCGCTTGCCTGGATATACTGCGCGGCGCAGGTGCTTTTTTCGTCTCAACTGCTTGCTGATTAAAGGTAGCCAAGGCTTCTTAACCTCTCTTCAATTGCCTGTTCATCTTCGTCACCACTGGAAGTAGAGGGAGGGGCAGCGCCAGATGAATCGGGTTTAACGCCTATCGTTAGTTCGGGAATATCACGATAAGAGGGATTGGGGAAATTCTTGAGACCATCACTGCTGAAAATGACACCGGGAACAGCTTCAGGATTAATGCAATGGTCTGCGCCCCAATGGTCGTTGTTTGGTTCAATGCTGTGCGCTTTCCACTCACCCAGGCCGGTCTCTGCCGAAGCGCGATAACCGGGGGCAAAGCCAACCATCACATCCGGGCCATACTCGGCCAATGGGCCATCAAAGGTTTCTTGCTGCCGCCATACTTTTTGCACGACGGGCTGACCGTCGGGGCCTTGCCACTGGAGCAAATCGGCGCATAGTTTATCGAGAACGGCCGTTCTCTCACCCATCGACACCGACCCCTTCCCTTCACGCCCGGACAGGTTCAAATAAATACTGTTCAGGCCAATGGCGTAAGCCTGCGTCTGCGCCCAATTCACTTTCGACAAGCCACCCGTCTCGGCTGGTGCTGTGGGCTGCATATAGCCATGATCAACTAACCAGCGATTGACGTGTGCTTTGTGGTTAAATTCCGTAAAACCATGATCAGAGAGGACAACCAGGCGCGTTTTGTCCTTGAGGCCGCGTTGTTGTAAGCGTTCCTCAACACGCCCCACAATGCCATCCAATTTTCCGTACCACGCTTCGATCACGTCAGGGCGATCACGCCAGAACATGTGCTGCACACGATCCATCGTGTCAAACACATTAGCCAGCACACCCTCCTTAAATTGATCGAGGTGATACATCAATATTTGCTCACGCTTGGCAACAATGTCATCGCACAAAGACAGGAATTGATCGTCGGTTATACAACCATCTTCGAGAGCAGTTGTATCTTGCGGCCAGCCAAGCGTTAAGAATGGGCCACGCTCTTTCCAGGTTTTCTTCACAAAATCGCGGGGCGTGCCATAAGGCCAGGGAGAGCGTTCTGGATGAATTTGCAAAGGCAGCGCATAAATCTCTAAATAGGGTTTCGTTTGCTTCAAGATAAAACGGGTGATGGCGCGAATCGAGAAAAAGCGGCTGACTTTGAAGGAAAGCTCGATAATTGGACTCCACTGTCCGGCTTGCAAGGCTAACTGGTGTTTGTCCACTTGAATGTGCGCAGCGTGTTCATCGACTCTATCAATGTTGACGTCGATGGTTGAGGCTTCGACGCCATTTCGGGTTTTACGCATTGGGCCATGCAGCAAACCTTTGTAACGGCCGTTTCCCGTCGCCTGCAACACAAAAACAGGGGTTTTGCGCCCCTTTTCATGCACTAAATCTTGATCCGTCGTGAAAAACGTGCCCACACCCAGCCGCCCCAAAATATCGGGCGTGCCCAAACCGGGCAATGTACGCACAGGCGATTGCATCCGTGCCGGGAACAGGGCCGGCCACCACAACGCCGTCGCCGGGTATCCTTGTTTGACCGCCTGATCAAACAACGTCGTCACCTTAAACGGATAAGCAAAGCGCGTTCCGCCAAATCCACTTTCCGTCGGCAACAGGGACACATTTAACGCATAATTCGCCGGGTTACGATGGACAAAATCAAACATGCCATGCCCGCCAGGATTCAACCCGGTGGCAATACTCGTCCACGACACCTCACTCTGCGGCGGATTAGAAACGGCAAATCGGGAATATTTACCGGCCGGTACATACTTACCAAGGTTGGGTAATTTACCCTGTTCATATAACCGCTCAAATGTGCGCGGTTCAAAAGCGTCTAAGCCAATAATTACTGCTCGCATGCGTCCTTTATCAAGCTTGCCTTAACAGCAAGCTTGCCTCATCCTCTATGCGATAAAACACATAACACAAAACTGGAAATAAAAATGAGCATAGCCATTATGCTCAAGATCATCTGGTCTTGTTCCCCTGCTAGCAAACAGGAACCATGATTTTCACTATATCCTGATTACCAGTGGGAAACAATGTACGAAAGGGGATTACTCATTGTCGGGGGCAGTTTCTTGCGCATTATCTTCCCCTTTGCGGAAGTTACGCATTAAACGCGCAAAACCCATTTTGATGCGGCTGGAGAAGAAGAAAATAACGCCAGACAACAAGGTGAAGGCAACGGCCAAAATCTGGAAAAGCATACCGCCAGTGTTGGGATCAATGTAAGCAGTTGGCGCGGCATAGGCAGACTGAATACCAACAAACGTGATGAATGAAAGCAAGAAAACAGATGCTGTTGCAATTTTTTTCATGTGATTTTTCCCTCGGCTGATGAAATAGGATGTTTACTAATGTTAACAGTATTCATTATGGACATGTATCTTACAATAGAGCTTTCGTCACAAGACTTGTATCTGTAACCGGGCAAGCGGATTACCGCTCACAGGTACGGAAAGAGTTGATTTTTAGGGTTGGCTCATTTGCGCCGCCCGTTCAGCCAGGTCTGGTCGCCCCTGCTGCTGCCACCACCATTCGTAGGCACTCATCTCTTGTTGTGTTTCCGAAATATTGGCGAGCAGCAGTCGCGCTTTATCAAATTCGCCCAACCACACGTAGCAATAGCCGAGGTTTTTGGTAATGCCACGATGTCCGGGGTCGAGTTCGTGGGCGATTTCCAGATGGGAAACGGCCGTTTCATAATCCCGCTCCAGCATCGCAATCAACCCCAACCGATACTGCGCCGCCACATTATCCGCATCCAGGTCAAGCACATTCGCCAATTGAGCGGCCACCGGCGCCAGCTCCACCGCCTGACGCCCATCATCCCACACATTGGTCGGCCAACCAGACAACTGCGCCCGCGCCAAAGACAACGCCCCCAAATTGGCTTGCCAACGCGCTTCCACCGTATCGCGGTCTAAAACCAACCAGGCAGCCCCAACAAGCGCCACTACGCCGACAAACAGCAATACAGGGCGAAACACGGCCGTCCAGCGTATATTCGCATCGGCCACCAGCGCGGTAGCCAGACCGGGCATTGCTAAAAATAAGGGCGTGGCGAGCACGCCTGACCAGGCACCCGTTGTCGGCGCAGATATTAACGAAATGCGTATGGTTCCATAAAAAGAATCATCCAACAGCCCGTGCAGCAGCATCGTCACCAATCCCACAGCCACTGCCCAATGCCAGACCGTTACCTCAGACGAGGAGCCATTCTTCTTGATTTGCAAGCGGAAGATATGGGCAAACAACATCCAGCCCGTGCCCACCATAAACACAGTAAACGAGAGAAAGCCAATCACGCCCTGTTCCAGCCAGACATCTAAAAACAAATTATGTGCATAACTCAAGACAAAGTGCGGGACAACTTGAATGTATTGGGCGTAAAATCCACCAAATGAAGCCAGGCCAGCTCCGGTAAAAAAGCAAACCTGGATCAATCGCCAGGTTTGTTTATAAAGCACAAAGCGACCGGTGCTGCCCGTACCACCGGACATATTGAGCATAATGCCGACAATGGGCAGCACACCAATGCCGACCATAATCAAAATGAACAATACAGCTAATGTTGTGCGGCTGATCGCCATGCGGCGCGATTGCAAAATGCGCAGGCTGCCCCACCACCCGACAATCACGGCCAGGCTCACAATTAAGGCGACCCAGGCGGCGCGTGAACTGCTAAGCAGCAGGGCAAAGAACATGATCCCATTCGCCAGCAAAATGCCAACCAATGCCAACCAGGTTCCCGCAGAAGTTTGCGCCTTGCCAATAAGCGGACGCCCGGTTTGCCAAACCAGAGCCATGCCCAATGGCGCAAATGTGGCGATGACACCGCCGACCAGGTTTGGATGCAGCGGGGGGGCTGTGAGCAACGGCCGTTTCCCCATCCACCACACACCTAACCGCGTCAACACATTAAAATCAGTCGGCCATTGCTGCCAGTTGTGCGTCAACAAGAAATAAACAGCCAGCCCGACGGCAATGCCCCACAACAAAGCGCCACCCCATTGCACCGCATGGCGGGGCAAGGCAGCCAGAGATATAAACACAAACAAGGCCCCGATGAGAATCCACAATTTCCCTTCAGCCTGCCCCCGATCATAGGCTGTCCACACCGCAAAAAGGGCTGTGCCGAAAAACAAAAGCAGCAAGCCAGAAAAGGGTGTTGCGGGAAGAGAGAAACGGCCGTTTCGCCACCAAACCAACCAGGGCAGCACAATCACCACCACCGGCAACCACGTCACCTGCCCCGGAAACATCAGCCAGACAAATCCACAGGCCAATGAAATGAGTACGAACAAAATAGGCACATATTTTTTCATATTCACATAAATAAAAACGCGGTACGTTACCGTACCGCATTTTTAAACTCATTCACTTACGTACGACCTACTCACTGCCGCTCGTTTGCCAGCTAAGGGTTTGCAACCCGACGCTGACAGCAGATTTCAAAGTAGACAAGTCAGTCGTCAACATCTTCATATACGTTTTCACCGGTTCAGGACGCATCGCCCACTCACGGAAAGCGCGTTTCTGCCAATATAGCAGCCGCTCCGCCGGTAAGCCTTCATAGTCCAGCACCGTTCCCTTATCCATGTCCACATGTTCCCAGCGCGTGCCAGGGCGGAACCAATCATTTTCCACTACTTCAAAGAAGAAGGGCGTACCGGGATAAGGCGCAGCCACATGGAACAGCGCAATGTCCAGCGGCAAAGATTTAGAGAATTTAATCGTATCTTGAATCGTTTCTTCTGTTTCACCGGGCAAACCGATGATGAAGTAACCCCAGTTCATGATGCCCGCATTGCGTGCCCATTGCAAGGAACGCGCGGCTTTGTCCGGGTAAGCGCCTTTGCGTGCATGACGCAAAATCTGCTCATTACCGCTTTCAATACCCCAGGAGATAAGACGGCAGCCCGCCTTACCCATCATTGCCAGCATTTCCTCGTCCACATAATCCACACGGCTGTTGCATGTCCACTTGAGGCCGATATTCTGCTCGATCATCAACTTGCACAGCCCCATCACCTGGTCTCGGCTGACAGTGAAAAGGTCGGAATACATGTGAATGTTGTTCATGCCCAGCTTCTTCAAAATCCACATCTCTTCCATGATGTTCTCTGGGGAACGCACACGCACAGAGTATTGGTAGCTGACATGCTTGATGCAGTAGGTACAGCCGGCCGGACAACCACGACTGGTGACGATGAAGGTAAATGGCCCGTTAATCAACGGCATCCGGTATTTTTCCATCGGCAGCAGGTGATGCATTGGATGGGGCATATCATCGAGATTGGCAATAAACGGCCGTGTCTCATTGATCACCACATCAGCACCGTCACGCCAAACCAGCCCCTTAATTCCGTGCATATTGACGGAGCCATCCTCATTAAAAGAGGGGGCGTAGGTTGGATCATGATCGGCAAATAACTTTTGAATGTTCGCCGAACGCTGGTCAATCTTTCCTTCCAGGTGATCCAATAAATCACGGATCGTCAGGTCTGGCTCACCCATCAAAATGTAATCCAACGTTGGATACGGCCGCATCGTTTCGCGTGGAATGGGCGTCACATGTGTGCCAAAAGCAATCGTCTGTGCGCCACGCGCCTTCGCCAAAAAACAACCATATATGTCATTTTCCAGCGTGGGGGCTGTCACTTGCGTCATGTAATATTTGGGCTTGAACTGATCCAGTTTCTTGGTGAATTCAGGCCAGCCCATACGCTCGGCATTGGCATCAATAATGGCAATTTTATGGTCCGGGTAGAGAAGTGCAGCCATTTGTGCCAGCGATACTTGCGGCCAAACCATATTTTCCCGTGTGCGTCGCCCGACGCGATGCTGCGTGCGAATCCACAAGCCGCCATCTGGTGTGGGTGGGTTGACGAGAAGAATGTCAACGGCCGTTTCCGGGCGCTTCGTTTCCAATAAACCCTGGCGTACAATCTCGTCCGCATTGGGGAAATTTGCCATCCGCAATTTAGGCACGCGCCGGGTTCCTAAATTCTCGCGCAAGGAATTATTATCTTTTCCATTCCCATTTGTGGGTACTTGCACATCATCTAGATTAATGTGACTCATTTGTTGACCTCCGCACTCAGACACCCTGCGCCTGAGCCTATTTGCGTGTAATAATCAGGATTATGACGATTAAATGTTACGGTTTTTCTTACAATAATAATAAAAACTGGCAGCGACACCGCAAAAGGCAAGGCTGCCGCCACACAGACTCTTAGACAAGCCCCATATCTTTCTTGGTCAACATCTCTCGCTGGCCGAGTTCTTCCAAAACACGCAACAATATCCAATAAATCAGCAGTTGCACACCAACCAGAGTGCTCATAGCACTCACCAGCAGGTACAACCAGAGACGCTCAACCGGCCAACCGCTTACACCAAGGGCCAGGCTAACAATGGCAACAAGTGTCCCTAAAACAATCCCCAAGGCACCAAGCCAGCCAAAATGATGGTTTAACGGTTTCTTAAAAACGGGTTTGCCAAACAAGCCCTGGCGTACCGGCTGCTTGTGGAAAATGGACACGGTGTAATTAAAGGTGACACCCAAAGCAAACAAACTGACGCCAACAACCGCCGCCACCATAGCTGTGAATACGGCCGTTACACCCCAGGCACCCAATTCCGTGACACCACTCAAACGGGTGATAATCAACCCCAAAATAATCAACGCCGCGACACCAACACTGGCGACGCCAATCATGCCCAAAATCCGTACCGGGTTATAAGTCAGCGCCGTCCAAACCATCGACTGCAAGAAAAGCGTGCCATCATGCACCACACTCAGTTTAGAGCGGCCAAGACGTTCACTATATGGAATGGGGATTTCCGCGACCTTGATTTTCTCATGAACCGCACGCGTGCTCATGACCGGTGTCAGATTCAATCCATCGGGCAATGGGTACAGTCGCTGCATCACTTCACGGCGAAATACGCGCATACCACTGGCGCTGTCTGTCACGCGCTGGCGACCAATCAAAGAAAGCAAATTGGCGAAAAAGAAGTTGCCAATACGGCGCGTAACAGGCATTTGGCTGTCAGCCCCCGCCATGCGCGAGCCAATCACCAATTCAGTGCCCTTCAATGCCTCCACACAAAGCTGTGGGAAATGTTCGGGGGGATAGGTGCCATCGGCATCTAAAAAGCCAATCAATTCGCCGACAGAGGAGTTAAACCCGGTCTTTAGTGCGCCGCCATACCCCTTATTTTGCTCATGTTGAATCAACCGGACACCTTCAATGGAACGGGTAATTTCTACAGTCCGATCTTTAGAGCCATCATCGACAACGATTAACTCTAAATTATCAACGCCAACTTTCGCCAGGTCATCGCGCACCGACAAGACACGCCGGGCAATTTCTTCAATACCATCTTCCTCGTTATATGCGGGAATAACAACAGACAATGTGGTCATAACTTTCTAGCACCTGTGATCTAAATCAGTTCGTTTAATAAATAATGCGATCCTGTTTCGGTTCGCTGCCATCAATTTGTTTAATAACGCGGGCGGGAACGCCGCCCACGACAGTATGCGGTGGTACGTCTTTGGTAACAACGGCACCGGCCGCCACAACTGCACCTTTACCAACCCGAACACCATCTGTGATCACCGCACCAGCCCCCAACCAGACATCATCTTCGATGACGATGCCCTCGGCGGTGATGCCTTGATCGACAAACGGCCGTTTCGGGTCATCAAATACATGATTTACAGCAATAATTTGCGTAAACGGCGACGTGTAGACACGGTCGCCAATCGTCACGCCGCCCTGCCCGCGAATAACACTATATTCACCCACCAGGCTGTTCTTGCCAATTTTAATCCCCGACTGCGGCATATCGCGGAAATTGTACACATGCAGCACCGCGCCATGCATCACAATCGTTTCATCCCCAATCTCAATGCCATTCGGCGTCGCGTGCAAATAAGTCCCCTGATCCAGGTAAACACCGTGACCCAAATGAATATTATTGGCAAAACGAATCCGCACATTGCTATCAATCGCCGCCATACCATCCATCTTCATGATCAGACGGTACAAAACGCCGCGAATGCCAATGCCAACCAGCGTCGGAATCCAGCCAACCAACAAAAAAAGCGTCTGTTCCAGAACATAACGCCCGAAACCGGACGCCTGCCGGTTCAAGTACAATTGAAGATTACGAATTATTGAAGACACGTGGATTTTATAAAATTACAATGAGATGGATAAGATGAAATAGAGCATAACACACGCCCCACCATCGCACAAACTTATTAAATGTAGTCTGGCGACCCACCTGATTTTGTATAAAGCTGTTAATGGTTAAAATTAGCCGAATATCAACCGAATTATGTCCAACCTATCTTACGACACATCTTACACTGGACGAGGCAATCACTGATGAAGAATCTCTTTGCAAACACCTACGAAGGCAGAACCGTTTTCGTGACCGGCCATACCGGCTTCAAAGGATCGTGGCTCACAGCCTGGCTGCAACAATTGGGCGCACACGTCGTGGGCTACAGCTTGCCCGAAGCCCCCACACATCCTAGCAATTTCGCTGTTTGCCAGCTTGAGCAGCAAATAGCTGATTTGCGCGGAGACATTCGGGACTATGAAACATTGCAACAAGCCATGACGACACATGCGCCATCTGTCGTCTTTCACCTGGCAGCACAACCGATTGTGCTGCGCGGCGTAGCCGAACCCAAATTGACATTCGACACCAATGCTGGCGGCACTGTCAATCTGCTGGAGGCAGTGCGCCAGACGCCATCGGTGCAAGCGGTTGTGGTCGTGACCACAGATAAGGTGTACACCAATCAGGAATGGCTGTGGGGATACCGCGAGACGGATTTGCTGGGAGGACATGCACCGTATGGAGCCAGCAAGGCGATGGCTGAATTGGCAACGGCCGCTTATCGCAACACCTATTTCCCAGCCGACCGCTACACAGAACATGGCGTCGCCATCGCCACCGCACGCGCCGGAAATGTCATCGGCGGCGGTGATTTCGGCCAATACCGTTTGGTGCCCGACTGCATGAAAGCCTTGATGGCAGGCGATCCCATTGGCGTGCGTAATCCGCTGAGTATACGGCCGTGGCAACACGTTCTCGAACCACTCAGCGGCTACCTCTGGCTGGCAGCCAAACTGCTGAACGACGGCCCCGCTTACGCAGAAGCGTGGAACTTTGGGCCACGAGAACAGCAAGGCATATCCGCCCAAGCCCTGGCTGAAAAGTTAATAGCATTATGGGGCAGCGGCTCGTGGATGCACACAGACCCCGGTTTTGCCAAAGTAGAAACGGGCATACTGCGCCTCAGTTGGGAAAAAGCAGCCACCCGTTTAGGCTGGCAACCCGTGTACACCTGGGAAGAAGCCTTGGCTGAAATCGTTTCCTGGTTCAAAGCCTACCAACAACAAAGCGATATGCGTGCCATTCTGCAACAACATATCCTGGCGCATGTGCAGCGTGCGCAAGAGCAAGGATTAGCCTGGGCCACAACTTAAACAGCCCTTTTTTCTCTCGCGTGCCAATTTTAGGGATTGACAAACCATCGTCGCATTGTATAATGCGCCTATCTGTTTGAATAAATTCAAATGATAAAATAGAATTTTTCGTTACACAAGATTCCAATGACTGATTTATTTCAACCGGCCGACGAGTTTATTATTGAAGATTTGGACACGCTGAAAGTTATTGCCGATCCGCTGCGCATCGACATTATGGAAACGGTCGGGCAGCAAGCACGGCCAGCTAAAGATATAGCGGCGGAACTTGGCAGAGAACCGAGCAAGCTCTATTACCACATTAACCTGCTGGAGAAACACCAGTTGATTCGCGTGGTAGAAACGCGGATTGTGTCTGGCATCATTGAAAAATGGTACCGTGTGGCAGCCAAAAGCATCCGCGTTGCGCCGCATCTGTTAACCCCTGGTGAAGAAAATGACGAAGGGATAGAGATGTTTCTCTCTGGCATTTTTGACAGAACCAAATCAGATTTGCGGCACAGCTTGCTTAGTGGCGTGGCAAAGCTAGAGGGGGAGAAGGAGAAACGGCCGTTATTCGTCCACCTTCGTCCACGCCTCACCGCCGCCCAATATCAAGAATTAAAAGACAAGCTGGAAGAAATCTTGAAAACATTGGGCGAAAAAGAAGACGAAACAACGAGCGACGACAAACAGATTTACGGCTTAACCCTTGCCCTCTACCCCTCCTTAGGGCCAGAAGAAAATCAAGAATAAGGAAATCTCAATGAAAGAAAATGCTCATTTCACTGTTCGTGATCTGCTGCGGATCCGCGAATTTCGTTGGCTGTGGTTGGGGCAAATCGTCTCCAATTTTGGCGACGCCGTGACGCATTTGACGCTCGTTTTGTTCATTAACCGCGTCACGGAGGGTTCGACAACGGCCATCGCTTACCTGCTCATCGCCCTGGCTTTGCCCAGAGCAACCATTGGGTTGGTGGCGGGCGTGTTTGCCGACCGCTGGGATCGTAAGCGCACGATGATTGTCTCCGACCTGCTGCGCGGCGTTCTCATTTTGGCTTTCATTTTTCTCAGCGTAAACAACACACAGCTATGGCTGCTGTACATGATTGCCTTCATCCATTCGGCCATTGGCGCGTTCTTTTTGCCCGCCCGCAGTGCCTTGATTCCCAACTTGGTGCCGAAGGAAGGGCTGCTCGCCGCCAATTCGCTGTCGCAAATGAGCATGGTTTTCCTTCAAGTGCTGGGCACGGCCGCTGCCGGGTTTATTGTCGGCGTATTGGACACATTTTGGCCGGCATTTGTCATCGACGCCGTGACGTTCTTTGTCTCGGCGCTGTTTGTCGCCCAGGTGCAGGTTGCCACGCAACGGAAAGAGACACGGGAAACGGCCGTTTCCACACTCATCCAGGCCGTCAACAGCGAACTGCGCGAAGGCATGCGCATCATGCTGCATAATCGCGTGCTGCTCGGCACATTGGTCGCCATCGGCGTTACCATGTTTGGCCTGGGCGCAGTCAATGTTCTGCTGCCGCCCCTGCTCATCAACGATTTGCATGTATCCGAAACCTGGTTTGGCGCGGTTGAATTTGCGCAAACCCTGGCAATGATCATCAGCGGCAGTTTTGTCGCCATTCTCGCGGCACGCTTTAAGCCAACGAGTCTGATCAGCGGCAATTTGCTCATTTTGGGCGTGATGGTTTGCATCCTGTCATTGATCACGACGGTCTGGCATGTCCTGCCAATCTTGTTTGTGATTGGCCTGGTTGTGACGCCGCTGAATGCTGCCGTAGCCACAATTGTGCAAACGGCCGTTTCCGATGACGTGCGCGGGCGTATCTCCGCCGCACTGGGAGCCATTGTCCAGGCTGCCATGCTCATTTCGATGTTTGCCACCGGAGCTGTCGCGGCAGCAATCGGTGTACGGAACGTTTTTATCGTTAGTGGTATAATCGTTGTCACGGCTGGAATTATCGCCGGTTGGATTTTTCGCAGTCAGCATTCACCCCAGCTCGAAATCGAACTGCAACCCAGTCCCGAACATTTGTAAGCAAAAAGTTAGGTAATCGGCAAGAAATTTTCAGAAATAAATCACGCGGAACCTTGCCGATTCCTTGAAGGAAACCGCAGATTGGGGCGTGTCGGTTATCCGAAAACTTTCTGCGGTTTACCTAACACCACATAAAAGGAATTTCCCCATGTATCGAATAGAATCTTTTCTATCTGCTCGCTTATTTTTGGTACCGCAGCTGGTCGGCAACCGGATTTACTTCGTCAGCAACCTGAGCGGCCGTATGAGCCTCTATGCCATGAACTATGGTGGCAGCGTACCGGAACCTTTGCTGCCGCCGCACATTGCCATGCAAAATCCACATTTGCAAGACGGCCGTTCCTTCGTCGTTTTCCCCAAATTGGGCAAAATTCTGGTGCTGCTAGACCAGGATGGAGACGAAGATTATGTGCCGATGCTCATACCAATTACTGGCGGTTATCCAGAACCCATCTTTGCCGATGTCTTCGCCGGACACAGCCTCTTTGCTTTTGGTGAAGACCTGGAACGCAACCTGATTTACCTCCTGGCGCAATCACGCAGCGAAGCCATATTCCGCTCTTATCAAGTCAATCTGGAAACGGGCGAATTGGTTAACCTGGGTGAAGGAATGTACGGCCCGCTTCCCGCTGCCACCAATGAAACGCACGACGAGTTCATCATGCTCGATCAATATGGGATGGGTGATATTGTGCTGTATCGCTATCGCTTGGGAGATGCGGAACGGCCGTTGCTCTTCGGCGTCCCCTTGCAAGATCGTCAACCCGATGTCCCCGTCGAACCCGTTGCCATCAACTTCCTGCACTTTGTACGCAACGACACCGCCCTACTCTTCACGTCCGTTCTCTTTGAGGACACCTTCAGCCTGGGGCTAATGTCCCTTGACGATCCGCACAATCCGCAGCCTGTGGCCGTTACCGGCATCGCGCACACCGGGTTAGGCGAATTAGAAGTCGTCGAGCACCTGCATGGCGATCAATACTTGCTGCACTACAACATTGATGGCTGCTCGTGGGCTTACGAAGCGACGTTTGATGCTGATAATCTCGTGATGGCTTGCCAACATGTGTTGGTGGGGCAAGGCAGCCTGAGCGATGGTGTCCTGGAATCGATACAGTATGACAAGGCAAGTGATCGATATACGTTGTCTTTCTCAACGGCCGTTTCCCCCACGCAGTTGTACACCATCACCGGCCCCAACCGTGACCAACTCACCCGCCACACCAACGAAAGCATCCTCGGTATCTCCGAAAATTTACTGGCCCCCGGCGAAGATGCCAGCTTCACCTCCTACGACGGCCTGCGCATCTCCGCACGCCTCTACCTGCCAGCTGCCGAATTAGGCTTCACCGGGCCGCGCCCGCTCGTCTACTACATTCATGGCGGGCCACAAAGCCAGGAGCGCCCCGACTTCGCCTGGTTCTCCATGCCCCTGATCCAGTTCCTCACGCTAAATGGGTTTGCCGTGTTTGTGCCCAATGTGCGCGGCAGCACAGGCTATGGCTTCTCCTACACCAGAAAGGTCGAGCGTGACTGGGGCGGGCACGACCGCCTTGACCATGTTCACGCCATGACACAGGTGCTCCCGCTTGATACACGCATCGACAGCAAACGCGCGGCCGTTGTCGGCCGTTCATACGGCGGATACATGACATTGACCCTGGCCGGTCGCCATCCAGAACTGTGGTCAGCGTCTGTCGATATGTTTGGCCCCTACGATTTATTCACCTTTATGGATCGTGTGCCGCAAACCTGGAAACCTTTCTTTATCTTGACCGTTGGCGACCCGGAAAAAGACAAGGATTTACTCATTGACCGTTCGCCACGCACGCACATTCACAATCTGGCCTGCCCCATGCTCGTCATCCAGGGCAAAAACGACCCACGCGTGCGCGAAATTGAATCGCGTGAACTGGTGGAAACGTTACAATCTCAAGGCAAAGAGGTGGAATATCTCATGCTGGAAGATGAAGGGCACGACATTTTGAAGATGGAAAATCGGGCAAACGTTTACAACGCCATCACCGATTTCTTTAAGAAGCATCTGTAATAATAGGTCTTTCGGATTCTAGAAGGTTTGTCTCTAGAATCTAAGCACAGGGCAGCGTGAAGTAAAACACGCTGCCCTGCCCCGCTCCTTCTGACTCAACCCAGATACGGCCGTGATGCACCTCAACGATCCGTTTGACGGTTGCCAACCCAATTCCGGTTCCTTCGATTGTCTGGTCTAACCGTTCAAACAGGTCAAAAACCTTTTCGTGATTGGCGGGATCGATGCCTGCCCCATTATCACGAACAAAAAACAACGCTTCCCCAGCTTGCTGCTGCCAACCTATTTCAATGACGGGCTGCGACTGATTGCCCATGTATTTCAGCCCATTTTCCACCAGATTTTGCAAGACCTGCACCAACCGCCGCCGCTCCCCTAAAACGATTGGCAAATCGGGGGCAACATGAACCTGTGCGCCGCTGAGGGCGATACGCCCGGCGACAGCGGCCAGCACACTGCGCACAACTTCGGCAAAAGGGATTTCCTCAGGCTGCTTTACCAAATGTCCGGCACGCGATAATTGCAATAAATCTTCGAGCAGCATCTCCATGTTTGCGACCGCTTCGCGAATGCGTGTCACGTCATGGGAAACGTTTTCCCATCGCTGCCGCTCTATATCTTGCGTCAAAAAGCCGAGAAAGCCGCGCATGGTTAACAATGGGCTTTTTAAGTCATGCGAAACCATATAGGTGAAGCGTTCGAGTTCGGTGTTTTTGGCTTCGAGTTCGGTAATGAGTGCTTCTCGTTCAGCGCGTGCTTTTTCGCGTGCTGTCACATCATGCAGCATGACGACTTGCCCGCTGACCTGCCCCAACATGCTGCGCAGGGTTTGTATGGAAATCTCGTAACGGAAACGGCCGTTTTCCCCCTCAACATTCAAGATTTGCGGCGCTCCATTTTCTGCGCCAGAACCGTCAGCCGACCAATCCCAAAAAAGTTGGTGAATCGGCAAGCCAATCGCCGCCGTCACCGGCACAGCCAGCAATTTTTGCGCTGCCGGATTCAGGTCCATCAGCCGCCCATCCAAATCGAGCACCAAAACCGCATCTTGCATACTCTCGACAGCCGCGCTGCGTGCCACCGGAGTCAGGTCAAAGATGTGATAGCGAAACAACCCGTAGCCAATGATGATATTGCCCAGAGCGAACGTAAACGGGGTCAAGTCACGCTGTCCCCAAATCGTGATGCCCAGGAAAGTTAAAACACTCCCGGCAATGGGGATCAACATTCCCAGCAAAATAACTTGTGCCTGTTCACGATACAGGTATTCAGGGCTGCGCCAACGGCGGAAAAGCATCAGCAAACCGCTGACCAGCAGCACATAGTCGTAAATAATCGTCGCATAAAACAGTGGCGTGAATTCATACGTCAATAAATCAAATGGCTCGCCGGGCTGGAGCATGGTCATGGTGCGCGTCCAACCATGCAAAGGATCGGTAAAGATGAGCAGCATCATGAAACCAGCCAGCCCCCACAAGACACCCCAGGTCAGGCGTGGCCGCATTAACGGCCGTTCCGCAAACTGCTGCGCAAATGACCAAAAAGCAAGCGAAACAGCAAACAATGTGCCAAACTGCACATTGTCCCAAAATATTTTGGCGTCCAGCGTCGGGCTAACCAACTCCAAGACAAAGCCCAACGTAGTCAAGGCCTGCATCGTGCCAAACCAGGTAAAAGACACAGCCCCAACCACACGCCGATGCCGCCATGCGTAAATACCCATACCAGCCGAGATGAGGCAAGATACAACGTAAGGCAGTAAAACCATGAAGGGAGATTCACGCATATAAATTTACTTCCTATTGTGGCCGATCAGGCAATGTGAAATAAAACGTTGTCCCCTGCCCCGCTCCGGCCGACTCAACCCAGATACGGCCGTTATGCACTTCCACAATTCGCTTCGCCAAGGCCAATCCGATACCAGTTCCCTCAACAGATAAATCTAACCGTTCAAACAGATCAAACACCTTACTGTGGTATTGCGGCGCAATCCCCATGCCATTATCGCGCACAAAAAAAACAGTCTCCCCTGCCTCTTCTTGCCCTTCAATTCCCACAACAATACGCGGTTCTGGCTGTTCACTCATAAACTTCACCGCATTATCAAACAAATTTTGCAGCACCTCCACCAAACGCAACCGATCCACATAAACCATACAATCAGCCAATGTCGCGGCGTCGGGCCACATCTCCACCTGAACAGCGCGTGCCGTAATTTGCCCCTGCACCCGCTTCAACGCATCCTGCACCAATATCGCAAAAGATACCGTCTGCGGCGGATTCACCAGCCGTCCAACCCGCGACAATTCCAACAAATCTTGCAGCAAACGCTGCATCGTTTTCGTTGCCTGGCGAATTTGAGCGATGTCCTGCTCCAACCGCTGCACATTACCGGCGCGTGCATCCTTCTCCAGAAAACCAAGAAATCCCTGGATAGTGACCAAGGGGCTTTTGAGATCATGCGAAACCGTATAAGTAAACCGTTCTAGCTCTGTGTTCTTCCGTTCCAACTCGGCAATCAGCGCTTCGCGTTCTTCCTCCGCTTCCTTACGCGCCGTAATATCATGAAACATGGTGAGAATAAGCGGATGCCCGCCTAACTCAATGATTTCCATCGAACTGAAGGCATACCCCAAGCGCCCGGTACGGGTGCGAAACTTAATCTCCACTTGCTGCACAGCCCCATACTCTTGCAGCAAGGCGACAATCCGTTTCCGATCTTGCAAATCGGCCCAGACGTTCAGGTCTTCCACCGTCCGCCCAATCACCTGATCGCGGTCGTATTCCAACAGGCGCAGCAGGCTGTCATTGACATCCAGGTAACGGCCGTTTTCCACACTGCTCAAAGAAATCGCCACCGGGCTGGCATGGAAAACACGCGAAAAACGGGCCTCACTCTCCTGCAACACCTTCTCCGTGCGCTGCCGCTCCGTCATCGACCGTTGATAATCCATCGCTACGGCAATTTGCCCACACAGCCCCACCAACAGCAGTTGATCCTCCGTCGTCAGGCCGCTGACAATATTGCTCTGCACATCCAACACCCCCAAAACGGCCGTGCCCAATTTAATCGGCACAGCCAATTCCGAGCGCGTTTTCGCCAGCAGTGGATTGGGCAGCCACTCCGTCGTTTGTCGCGTGTCCACAATCAGCACCGGCTCCCCCAACCGCGCGGCTCGTGCCACCACGCTTTGTTTAGCCGCCAAAGGAATTCGGTGCTGCATCGCCGTCAACTGCTTCCCAACCGCCCCGGTACCTGCCTGCAACCACAAAATATCTTCGTCCAGCGCGTAAACCTGCGCATGGTAATAGCCAAATCGCGTTTGCGCCAAATGCACCACGCGATGAAACAATTCTGTTAATTCTGGCGCGGCGGCAATCTCTTGCGCCACAGCAATGCTCACCTGGAGTTCTTGCGTGCGACGCGCCAACGATCCCTCAAGCTGCTCATATCGCTGAGCATTCTTCAAAGCCACCGCCACCTGTGCCCCCAAAATCTGATGCACGCGCAAATCATCCGGCGTGAAGCGATTGACGACATTGGATTGCAGATCCAAAACGCCCAACAACTCCTCACCGACGATAAGCGGGATGACCATTTCTGCTTGCGTATCGACCAGCAACGGGCTGGGCAAATAGGCATTTTCCTGGTTGACGTTATTGACAATAATGCCACGACGTTCACGCGCTGCCTGGGCAATTAAAGATTTGGGTTGTGAAATGGCAAACGTGTGCCCACTGGCAATAAGCTGCTGGCTGAGAGCGCCCGCAGCGACAGACATGTACATCGTCTCGCCATCTGCCGCCAACAAAACGAGCAAAACGTGATCCACGCCAAAATGCTGCTGTGTCAGGTTGACAACGGTTTGCAACAAGCGTTGGCTGTCGAGAATGGTCGCCGTAGCAATGCTGACTTCGGCAACGGTTTGCAGTTCGCGCACGCGCCGCGCCAAGGCATGTTCCGCGTGATGCTGTTTTTGGTGTAACAAGACATTTTGCAGGGCGCTGCTCAGCAAACTGCGCAAGGCATCGCATACGGCCGTTTCCGTCTCATCAGCAACAAACAAAGCAAACCCCAAATGATTTTCCTGCGCGTACAACGGCTCCACGATAATGTTGTCCAGCTCCGTTGCCCCATATTGTGCCCACACCTCATCAGGCAGCAATTGCAGGGCCGCAAACTGCTGCCCCGCCGCAGGCAGCGGCAAACGCTCAACATTAAAGCGCGGTTCGTTACCTTCTTGTCTCCTGACAAACCCTAAAATCAACCGGGCAGAGCCAGTTGGCACATTGGGGTCATCATACAAGGCCAGGAAAAAGGCACGGATTCCCAACTGCAATAAATAACGCGGGATGACATCAAACAATTCGGGCAAGTCGCGGCAAAGCGTCATGGCATCGCCAGCCAAGCGCAGCAATGTGGAGCGTCGTTCAAAAACAATGCGCTGCCGCGCTTGCCGGTTCCCAACAATTTCCATGACCTGCTGCTGTGCTTGTGACCACATCTGGCACAACGCACCATCAGCGGGCGGTCGCGGAACCAGCTGCTGCACAGCCAGCAAAACCTGATTCCACAGTATGACATCCGCCTCACTTTCGCTGGCGGTTTCCAAGATTTGTGTCCATACCGGCAAAAAGGAGTCAGGATGCCCGTTTTGTTCTGCCTGGAGCGCCGTTACCAATTGTGTAATCCAGGTCTGTGACAGCTCCTTGGGGAAAATGGCAAGCGTGGTTTGCAAATCGGCCGTTGCCTCGCCTATCTGACTACAACCACAGGAACGACGCAAAACCAGATTCACCGCCACGGACGTTTGGACAGGCACATCTTGACCATGCAGCATAGCCACAACGTGCCGCGCGGCCGCAACTCCCTGCTCAAACACACGTTGGCGCACCGTCGTTAATGAAGGAATGCTGTAACGCGCCTCTTCTGCATCGTCAAAACCAACCACCGCCACATCTTCAGGGACACGCAGTCCACGCTGCTGCAAAATGGTGGTTGCCGCCAAAGCCATCGTATCATTTGCAGACACAATAGCATCGAAAGGCTCCTCTCGCGCCAACAGCGCCAGCATCGCCTTCTCCCCCGACGGCAGCGTATAATCTCCTTGTGCAACAAGCGCTTCACGAAATGGCAACCCATATTGGGCTAAGGCATCTTGATAGGCACGCAAACGCTCATCTGCCTCTCGCTGCCCTTTGGGGCCGCGGAGAAAAGCCAGGCGACGACGGTTATGAACCGTAATAAGGTGGCAGGCGGCATCATACATGCCCTGATAACTATCGGTAATGAGGTATGGCACGCCGGGTAAATCGAGCGCAACGGCGACAACAGGCAGCGGTGCAAATTGCTGCACAAATTCCGCCAATTCCTCGCGGCTAGCTGTATGCCCCAAAGTCCCGCTGATAATAATGGCATCTACGCGCTGCGCCGTCGCCAAGTCATAGACCACATTGCCTTGTGCCCCAAAGCCATGATAGGAGTGTAAACCGCCACCGGTGAATGAGATAAGATTGACCCCAACGGATCGTAAACCCGCCATCACGCCATGGAGGAGGGTGTTTTCGTATTTATCTCCAACTGTGCTGTTGATCAAGCCAACAGTTAATCTGGTTTTTGTTGTTTTGAGCTGCTTTTCTGCCAAGGGAAGTGCCTCCTTGCCCAGAGTTGTTTCAATGTTATCAACGAGAACCTCCTGGAGACTGCAACTTCTTGTCTCACTCGTGAACAGAGGTTTATAGGTAGGGAGATGGGGTATCCAGGTTGAGTGCGGAGATGAGATCGATAACGGCCGTTTCCGTTTCCCCCAACGCTACATCCTTGTACACCTGCCATACTTCACGATGCAGCACCGTTGCTCCGGGGGCAATTGTCATTTCCGGCCCCAACGTCTCCAGCTCCAAAAATTGGTCATTGCAATAACATTGGCTGGAACTGTTGCGATCCAGATAAGTTGCCTGAGCAGTAAAGCGTGCTTGCTTCACAAACAACATATCTTGCCAATGGTACGCCAGCCAGCCACGCGGATTGGGGAACCCAATCTTTAGCGCCCCATCCGTCATGGCGGCGGTAATGCGAATGACCTCATTCCCCCATTGAATGTATGGGCTGTTCATGTCTGTATATTGCCACAAAACTAGAGAACGGTTAGGTTGCAACCCATCGGGATCGGCGGGCGTGGTTGGCTGAGGCAAAACGGCCGTTCCGCCAGGGCGCATCTGCGTAATCGCCCACGGGGCACACGTCACCGGCCACAATCCATGATTCGTCAAGCCATGATCGACTATCACCGTCGCCGTATCATCCGGCAGACGCACCGTGATTGATTTTTGCAAACCGGTCAGCGCTTCCGTGGGCTGCACAATATGTACGCCATCGGCCGTTGCCGTCATCGAAACAGGCTGCTCGTCCGGCAGATAGGTACGGCGGCTGACTTCTGGCGCGTGCCACAAGCGATGCCCCCCCCACAAAGTTAATAATCCAGCATCTGGGCAAGGTATGGTAAAATGCGGCAGTTCAGCAAATAAGTTTGGCCCGTCTCCCAATTGTAACGCCAGAATTCGTGGCCCCACCGACTGCGTGATGGTCAAGGACACAGCGGCATTGCATAGACGTAAACATGGTAAAGTTAAAAATGTAGTTTCTTCCTGCGTAATCATGGTTCGTTCCTCATTACCTGGTTTATGGCGACGGCCGTTTCCGTAAACCGTCGCTCAAGATTAACAGAAATGAGCCAAAAAACATAAGAGAACCAGACAACACAGAAGACGCTTCACAAATCAGCATCGGAGTATATAAATGTTTCAATACATCGCCTTTCTACGCGCCATCAATGTTGGCGGCCGTTCCGTCAAGATGGCCGACTTGCGCGATCTCTTCATCACCCTCGGCTTTGCCGACGTACAAACCTACATCCAATCCGGCAACGTCCTTTTCACCTCCCCCAACCCCGACCCCAATAAACTGGCGCAAAATATCGAAGCCGGCTTGTCCGCAACCTTGGGCTACGATGTCCCCACCTTCCTGCGTACAACTACCGAATTAATCGACATCGCCAACTACACCCCTTTTCCCGACGACGCCAAAGATGAAGGGACGCTCTACGTCTCCTTTTTGCCGCAAGAGCCAGCAGCAGCACAACAACAAGCCCTGCTCGCCCTCGCCACCGATACAGACTCCTTCCATATCTATCGTGACCAGGTATATTGGCTGTACCGTCGGTCATTAGGCGCATCTGCTTACACCAACGCAGATGTAGAAAAAACGCTGGGCATGGCGGCCACCCGTCGCAATATCAATACAATCCATAAAATTGTGGCAAAATATCTCAGTGTGTAATACCTTAACATGCCAGGGGCAGAGCCATTCCAAACAATTAAAATGACCCCGTCTTAGGAATTGCCCAAACACACGTTTGTCGTAACGGCAGCAATCGTCTTCCCCACGAAGCAGTTACGACAAACCAAAGTCAAAAGTGAATCATCAACAAGTCCTGAGGCGAAAAATCACCAAGGATTATGATCATGCACGAACTGACAGAGATTGCTCCTGCTTTTGTGGAAATGGCACACCGCATTGTCTGGTGCAATGCGGCGACAGTAGATAGCAAAGGGCGCCCGCGCTCTCGTGTGCTGCACCCCATCTGGCAATGGGATGGCACTCGCCT
>JACKBV010000026.1 GCA_020634315.1 Ardenticatenaceae bacterium
GCATCAAGAACAAGACCACCTAGTACACTTACGCCAGACTTTAATTGACCGCTTCAGCGAAGACGAGTTACGCACCCTTTGTTTTGATATGGCATTGGATTATGAAATGCTGCCGGGACAAGGCAAAGGGGGCAAAGCCCGAGAATTGGTTGCCTACATGAATCGACGCAATCGGTTAGCCGAACTATCCGAAACATTACGGCGATTGCGGCCAGATATTCGTGATGATTGGCAAGAAAACGCGATAAAAACGGCCGTTGCCGAACAATTTGACGCCATTATTTGGACCAGTGCCAAACAAACCATTCTAACTTCAGAAGGTATTCTCCCACGGAGACGTGTTATAAATACTTTGGAAGACATCTATTCAACAATCGCTTTTGCTTTACAAAGAGAGGATATAACCCGTGCTTACGGTGATAAACACCAGGATGACGTTGTAAATCAGGCATTAACCAGACAACGTACTTTGCTTATTATTGATAATTTAGAAACAGTTGACGATGAAGATATATTAACCTTCTTGCGTGAATTGCCACATCCAACAAAGGCAATAGTAACAACACGACGCCGTATTGATGCCTCATTTCCTATACGACTGCATGGAATGCCCCGAAAAGATGCAACTGCTTTAATGGAGGAAGAGTGTAACAAGAAAAATATTGGGAAACTCAATAACATAGACCAAGTCAAGCTAAATCAATTAACAGGAGGCGTTCCTTTAGCCATTGTTTGGAGCATAGCAAAGCTAGCCAGGAGTCTACCAATTGAATCTGTCTTAAATCGTTTGACAGATGCTGAAGGTGATATTTCGAGGTTTTGTTTTTTTGAATCAGTAGATTCAATTCGAAACAAACCAGCTTATAGGTTGATGTTGGGGCTTTCAGTATTTGAGAAAGACGCCAGCCGGGAATCGCTTTCATATATAACAGAATTGCCGCAACTCGAACAAGACCTTGGATTGGAAGAACTAGAAACCCTTTCACTGGTGAATAGGCATAGCAAACGTTTTAGTATGTTACCGCTTACCCGAACATTTGCCAGTGCCGAACTTACTAAAAATGGTCAGCTAAAAGAGATTTTTTTTCGTAAACTTGCTCTCTTTTACACTAACTTTCTCCTTGAAAATCGGAAGGGACGGAGTGAAAACATTCAAACAATAATTTTGGAAAAGCAAAATATATTGGGTGCAATGGAATGGGCATTTTCCAACGACCATAGTATTTTTCTGGATATTGCCGGTGATATGGATTATTACTTTTCCATTTCTGGTGACTGGGTAAATCGAGGTAAGTATTTACGTTTAGGGATTGAAATAGCTGATGAGTTGGAACGTTATCAAGAAAAGGCTCGTTTTCTTCGTCTTCTTGCCGGGCAAAACCAGTTTCAAGCAGATTATGATCTTGCCGTTAGGCATGCCAACGAATCCTATGCAATTAATTCCTGGTTGAACAACCGGATGGAACTAACGCTTTTACACAATCGATATGCAGCTACCTATCGAGAACTAAAAGATTTCCCCAAAGCATATGAACATGTGAATAAAGCTCTGGAATTAGCAAAAGAGTTAAATAGTCCTGGTCTAATTAATCGTGTTTACACGCTGATTGTTTCAATCGAGATAAATCAAGGAAATTATGAAAAAGCAAATGAATATATGCAACTTGTTTGGGATTATCCACAGAGTTTAAACTGGAGAACGACCTGGCAAAGCCGCCAAGCAGGTCAGATAGCTTTTGGTCTTGGCAAATATGATGAAGCAGAAGAATTATTCCTTGACGCTTTCGAACAGGCTAGCAAAATTGGGAACCCGCGTAAAAATGAAAGCTATGGATATCGAGGTAATTCACAAAATATGGCTGAAGCAGCATATTATTTGGCTAAACTGTATTTTCAGACAGGTAATATAGAGAAAGCACTAGAATTTGCGGAAATTGCCTTAACGCATTTCTCAGATCTCGGCATGAATGAACGTACCAAGAGAACCAAAGAACTAATTCAGAATTACACAGCGAAATAGCTAAACTGAAATCAACTTGAAACCCGAAGTTTTTGCGATGAAATCAACAAACGTCCCGGTGTGACTGGGTTTCAGAAAACACGTGTTTTCAAACTGAACACAGTTTAGAATGCGGTTACTTTCTTGATTTGAAGCGACTATGAATATCCAAATTCTTGACGCTACAGAAGCGGATTTTCCCGTTGTCCAAAACCTGGTTCGTTTTTACGTCTACGACATGTCTGAGACCATGGGATGGCCTTGTCCGGATGATGGCTTGTACGGTGGCTGTGACGATCTGCCCGAATATTGGTGGACAGGTAGTACGCCTGAAGAATTAGAAGCTATCAACCGCAAACTCGCCATCTTCATCCCCTACAATCTGCACTTTGACCGTTGGCCGGCAGGCTGTTGTGGTCATCCATTTATGATCCGAGTTGATGGCGAGTTGGCCGGATTCGCCCTGATCAAACAACTGAACGTGAACCATGCAGTCGTTTATGATGTGGGCGAGTTTTTTGTCGTCCGGAAATTTCGGAGAAAAGGAATTGGGAAATCGGTCGCCTATCATTTGTTTGATCGTTTTCACGGGATTTGGCAAGTCCGACAGATGGTAGAGCATCACACGGCTCAAGCATTTTGGCGTCGAGTCATAGCGGATTATTCAGAAAATCAGTACCATGAATCGAAGCAACATTTTGAGGAATACGGTATTGATATGATCGTGCAGCAATTTACAAGTCCGAGACAAAGATAACAGTATGCTCGTGGCTGCGGCCACATCGCCGCATTTCTCAAGAAAAACAACCGAACCTTCTTGAAAATCTAACCAATCCCCAATCGCTAATCACTTTGATTACACCACTCAAGTTGAATGACCTCTATTTGTTTTACGTTTTGCCTGTTCCTGACTATACTTACCGTTGGGGAACCAATTGAAGGTCAGGTGTGCAAAACAGCATTGACGAAAGGAGCGTGCAATGGCAGACGAGAAGAAAATGGTTGGCGATGTATACTACCCCGCACCGGAAATCATAGAAAGCGCCCATATCAAAAATTACGAAAAGCTATATGCAGAAGCAACGGCCGATCCCGAAAAGTTCTGGGGTAAAGTCGCTGCCGAAAATTTTGAATGGTACAAACCGTGGGAAACGGTGTTGGATGACAACAATGCCCCCTTCTACAAATGGTTTGTTGGGGCAAAGGTAAACATCATTCACAATGCCCTGGATCGCCACATGCGTACAGCCACGCGCAACAAAGCGGCTCTTATCTTTGAAGGAGAGCCGGGCGACCGTCGCGTTTATACATATCAGCAGTTAAATCATGAGGTGAGCAAATTTGCCAGTGTGCTGCGCTCAATGGGCGTGGGCAAGGGAGATCGCGTTACCATTTACATGGGACGTATCCCGGAATTGATGATTTCCATGCTCGCCTGCGCCAAAATTGGGGCGATGCATTCGGTTGTGTATGGTGGCTTTTCCACAGAAGCACTACACGGCCGTATCGAGGACAGCCAGTCGAAAGTATTGGTTACGTGCGATGGGGCATGGCTGCGCGGCGATATTGTCCCCCTGAAAGAGATTGCCAACGATGCCGTGAAACGCGCCGGTACGATTCAGGCGGTCATTTGCGTCAAGCGTACCGGGCAAGAAGTGGAAATGGTACACGGCCGTGACCATTGGTATCACGACCTGATGGCCTTGCCAGTTGCCGATCCCAAAGCGGCAACCGAGGTCATGGACGCCGAAGACCCGCTTTTCATCCTCTACACATCCGGTACGACCGGCAAGCCAAAGGCGATTTTGCACACGCACGGCGGTTACATGGTCTGGACGAGCACTACCTTAAAATGGGTGTTCGACATTAAGCCGCAAGATGTGTGGTGGTGCGCCGCCGATCCCGGCTGGATTACCGGCCATAGCTATATTGTCTATGCGCCCTTGGTGCTTGGTGCAACCAGCTTCATGTACGAAGGTGCGCCCAATCACCCTTACCCAGATCGTTGGTGGCAGTTGATAGCTCGTTATGGCGTTACCATTTTGTACACTGCGCCGACAGCCATTCGCGGATTGATGCGTTTTGGCGAAAGCTGGCCGAATCGGCACGACCTTTCCAGCCTGCGTTTGCTTGGTTCGGTGGGCGAGCCGATTAACCCAGAGGCGTGGCGTTGGTATTATCGCGTCATTGGCAAGGAAAAGTGCCCGATCATGGATACCTGGTGGCAGACGGAGACGGGCGGCTTTATGATTACGCCCATGCCGTGTGTGCCGTTGAAGCCGGGGTCGGGAACACGTGCCTTCCCTGGTGTTGTCATCGATGTGGTAGATGAAGAAGGCGAATCCGTTCCCGCCAATGAAGAAGGGTATCTGGTTATCCAATCGCCGTGGCCGGGAATGCTGCGCACGCTTTTTGGCGATCCGGATCGCTATGTGCAGCAATATTGGAGCCGCTTTGCCGAGCAGGGTTGGTATTTGCCCGGCGACAGCGCACGCAAAGATGAGGATGGCTATATCTGGATTATCGGCCGTATCGACGATGTGATTAAGGTGTCTGGCTATCGCCTGGGCACGGCCGAAATCGAGAGCGCCCTCGTCAGCCATGAAGCGGTGGCGGAAGCGGCCTGCATTGGCGTGCCCGACGAACTACGCGGCAATGTCATCAAGGCGTACTGCATCTTGCGCCAGGGTTGGGAAGGCAGCGAGAAGCTGGAAATGATGCTCAAGGATCATGTCGCCCACGAGATGGGGCCGATTGCCAAACCTTCAACGATTGAGTTCGTCGATGGTTTGCCCAAGACTCGTTCTGGCAAAATTATGCGCCGTGTTTTGAAGGCGCGTGCGCTGGGTCAGGATGTGGGTGATTTATCGACGTTGGCTGATTAACGGCCGTATTCGGTGAGCAGTAACTGGTAATCGGTAATCGGTTATCGGTAAAAACTCGGTTTCTTGTCATAAGCAGCACACATGCGCGACGAGAAACCGAGTTTTTGTTATATGCGCTGTTTACGGATTCGCTGCTTCTAGTTCCGCAATTTTTGCCAAAACCTGTTCGGCCAGTGCTGAATCAGGTTCCAGTTCCAGGTAACGTTGCAGGTCGTCGATGGCTTTTTCTGTTTCCCCCATGCTGGCATAGGCATTGCCACGATTGACATAGGCGATGGACAGTTTGTCATCCAAAGCGATTGCCTGATCAAGGTCAGCCAGTGCTTTGTCTAGCTCGTTTTGGCGAAGATAGGCTGTGCCACGATTGACGTAGGCTTCGGCATTGTTGGCATCAATTGCGATGGCCTGATTGTAGTCGATGAGGCCATTTTCCAGATCGCCAGCCTGCACGAAGAGGATGCCGCGATTGAGGTAGGCGGGCGCATAATCGGGGGCCAGTGCAATGGCCTGACTGAAATCGTCAAATGCTTTTTGGTTTTCGCCTGTCAACCGGTAGAGCATGCCACGACTGTTGTATGCCTGCACATTGCGCGGCGCCAGCGTCAATGTTTGATTGAGATCGCTGAGCGCGGCGGCTGGCTGCCCTAATTCGGTGAAGATGGCGCTGCGCTCCAGGTAAGTTTGCGCATCGTCGGGAGTGAGGCGCAACACATTGCCCAGGTCGGTGAGGGCGGCTTCGTAGTTGCCCAGTTTGCGGTAAAGCAGCCCCCGGTTGAAATAGGCTTCTGTGTAATTGGGGTTGAGGGTGATGGCTTGGCTGTAATCGGCGATGGCTTGGGCATCGTCGCCAACCAGTTGGCGCACGTAGCCAAGCGCATTGTAAGCGACGGGGTTATTGGCGGAGAGGGCAATCGCTTGATTGTAATCTACCATTGCTTGCGCATAGTTACCGAGGGTGGCGTAGGCGGTGCCGCGTCCCAAATACGCATCGGGGAGGGTGGGGTCAAGGGCAATGGCCTGGTCGAATTCGGCAACGGCCGTTTGCGCATCTCCATTTTCCTGAGCGACAGCAGCACGCTGCATGTGGTCAACGGCCGTTTCTCTTTGTCCACAAGCGGCGAGCAGCAGTAAGAGAAAAAGGGAGAGGCGTACAAATTTCGTCATCGAGTCGTTCAATCTTCCATCTCCAATCTCGAATCTTCACGTTGCTGTGGCATTAGCCCGTGCAGCAACATGAAGAAGAGGACAGCGCTGCTGAGGATGAAGAGGGTTGGCCGAATGTTCATCCATGTCAGCACCCAGTCCGGCGTGGTTGTCACCGTTGGCTTGTTCGCATAATCAGAGAGCGCGGCATACACAGGCAGCGGCGTGAAATCTGGCTCCAAAACACGGAAGTAATACCAGGATTGGTCTTTTTCATAATCGGCGGGGCGTTTGAAAAACCAATAGTTGATGACGCTCAACCAGGGCCAATCTTCTTGGGCGCGTTGGTAGGCGGCGGCCCCATAGGCGGCTTGCTGCGTCTCTGTGACACGGCCGTATGTGGCTGGCAGCCAATCGGGCGCGGTGTTCCAGGCCATTTCGCTAATCCAGATCGGTTTGGCGGCATCGCCATGACGCACCATGATGTCGCGGATGAAGAGGTGGTGTGGATAGTTGATGACGGTGGGGCGCAGCCGTTGATCGGTGGGGCCAGACCAGAGGCCATACCCTTGCGCGGACATCACGTCAAAACAGTCGCCAGCGCCAGCCTGATACATGCGCTCCAGGAAGATGAGGTCGTTCATGTTACGGCCGTTCATGGCAACGGTGGGCGTTAATGCGCCAGCCAACACAACTGCCTGCGGATCGACGGCTTTAATGCGCTGGTAGCCGACGCAAAGCAGGGCGGTGTATGCCTCCGGGTTGACATCTTGCAAGCCCCATTCGTCATTGCCGTTGGGTTCGTTCCAGAGCTGGTAAGTGTGGATACGGCCGTTATACCGTTCGGCCACAGCCGCTACAAAATCGCCGTAATCGTTAAAATCATCGGGCGGGGCGTATGTGCCAATCGTATTGGTGAGGGCGCGTGTCCAGGCGGGCGGGTTGCCGAGACGGGCGATGATGTCAATGTCGTATTCCTCGGCCAGGTCAACGATGTTGTCGTATTTTGCCCAGGCGTCTACTTCGTCAACTTGCCCGTCGCCGTTGAGGTCGTTGCGCCGGTCGGTGAAGTCGCCCTTGCCGTGAATTTCGATGTCTTCCCAGGTGAATTCCTGACGAATGAAGCGAAAACCGGCGTCATGAATCAGTTGTAGACTGCGTGCGCGTTTTTCTGGTTCAACTTCGCTTTGCAGGAAGGTGTTCATGCCGAAGGGGGAAACGGCCGTTTCGACTAACTCATTCACGGCCAGACGGGGCTGCGGGCGAACGGCCGTATTCACCCAATGAACAACGCCTGCCAATTGTCCCGCCCAACCTTCCTCTCCGGTCAGGTCATAGAGCGAAGTGGCATATGGCAGCAGCGAGATAATGAGTGCAAACAGGCTGAGGATAATGATCAGTTTACGCAGCATGAAGCAATTATACGAGAAATGGCGTGCATGACACGCCGGGATGCTTGCTTTTCTGTTGCGGTTGGAGGCGTTGTGCGCTCTTTATGGACAGGCGGGTGTCCCAATCCAGGCGGATGTCACATTGCCGTCTAGCCACCAGATTAGCCCGACATCTTGCTCATTGAAGGTAGCTTTAAAGACGAAATCGTAATCTCCAGCCAGGAAAAGCGTTGGCTGTCCCCGATCAAAGGGCTGCGGGAAGAAGCTGTTGTTCACGCCAACGGGGATGGTAACGTCGAAGCTGTTGCTGTTTTTGTAGCCAAAGAAGGCGGTGATGGTGCCATCACCATTGTTGGTGGCACAATTGACAATGGGTCTCAGCGCCACGCGCACGGGCGTCACTGATGGCGTAGGCGTATTGGTCGGCGTGGGGGTGTTGGTGGCTGTGGAGGTTGGCGTCGCCGTGTTGGTTGGCGTTGCTGTTGCTGTTGGCGTGTCTGTCTGGGTGGGCGTGGGTGTGTTGGTCGCTGTAGCCGTTGCACTGGCGGTGGGTGATGGCGTCGCGGTTGGGGGAACGGTGGGCGTGTTCGTAGGCACGGCCGTTGGCGTGGCACTGGGCGGCAGCGGTGTCTGGCTCGGCTCAGGGGTGTTGGTGGGGCGTGGCTGTGGCGTGTCGGTGGGGGGAACGGCCGTTGCCGTGGCAATGGCTGTCGCTGTCGGTCTCGGCGTCAGCGTCGAGATTGGCGTCGCCGACGCAATGTAGGTTGGTGTCAAGGAAGGTGTCGTTGACGGGATGGGCGTGATGGTTGGAAGCGGAGTCGGTGTTTTGCTCGCGGGTGGGGCGGCGGGTTCAGGTGTATTGGTGGCTGTTGGGGAAACGGCCGTTGCGGTGGCTGTCGCTTCAACCTCAGAGATGAGGGGCGGCGGGGGATCGGTCGGCATCGGTGAGGCGATGACGGCGCTGATAATATCCTCGGCCGGTGGCTCCTCATCGACTTGCGGTGTGATCGACAAGCCGCGGGCGTCCGTTGTGGCCTCCTGCACAATCGCGGGATTAACCGGCTGAAAACGCTCGACCCGTTGCGAATCGCCAGCATAACTGACCATGCCTTGCGCCAACATTTGTGCGCGTACATTGCGATCCGGTTGCAGGTGTAAGGCGAGGAATGTCGCCAGAAAAATGACCGCAAAACTGATTGGCAGCGCCAGCAAAAAGCTAACAATGCTCCCGCGTTGATATGGTTTGCTCCCCTTAGGCATAAACGGATTCCATTTCTCCTGGCAAGGCAATGTGGAAAGTGCTGCCTTGATTGAGTTTGCTTTCAACCCAGATGCGCCCCCCCTGCATTTCTAAGAGAGACTTGGTGATAAATAACCCCAATCCCACACCCGCTTCGTGAAAAACTTCATCCCGTTGAGCGCGGAAAAAGCGGGTAAAAATATAGGGAAGGTCGACGGCATTAATACCAATGCCTGTATCGGTCACGTCAATTCGTGCTTCGTGTGCTGCGGCATCCCAATAAGCATGCAGCTCAACGTGGCCTCCGGCTGGCGTGTAATGGTAGGCATTCTCTAGCAAATTATCTAAAGCCCAGGCAAGGCGTTTGTAATCCCCTTGCATCAGCATCGAGCTGTCGCGCAAGACAGCCGCAAATGTGAGACCCTTATCGGCCATACGAGTCTGCCACCGGTCTGCACTGCTTTGCACCACGTCGGCAATATTGAGCGAGTCGAGATGGAGTTGCAGCGAGCCTTCCTGGATTTCGCTGATTTCGATTAGCTTGTTGACATGGTTGATTAACTTGTCGGTGTTGCTGCTAACCACATCCAAAAATTGCAAATGATTGGGTGACAGCTTCTCTTGTGCCGCCATTTTTAGTAATTCAACATACCCTTTTATGGAGGTCAGGGGCGTGCGTAGTTCGTGGGAGATGCTGGTGATCAATCCATCTTTCAAGTGCTCGGCTTCTGCTTCACGCGTGACATCGCGCAGCACAATGACGCGCCCCAATGTGTCGCCAACCGGTGTATTGACAGGGGATAGGGTGCTGCTGAAAACGCGGCTGCCGATTTGATGGCGCGGGGTCGGCGCCGGTATCTGATTGTCGAGGAGCATGTTGAAGGTGGGGTGGTTGGTGTTGTTTCCGTTTGCGCCATGTCCGTTGGCGGAGTTGAGCGTGGTCAAAAGGGGTTGTGCGGCGGGATTGGCGGTGATGATTTCGTTGTCCTGGTTGACGAAGATGACGCCGTCGGCAATGCTGTTGAGGATGGCTTCTAGCTTGCTTGCCTGTTCCAGGAGTTCCCGGTTGCGCTGCACGAGCCGTTCTGTCATGACATCGAATGATTGGGCCAGTGTGCCGATTTCGTCGGCGCGGTTGATGTGCGTGCGTTGATCGAGATCGCCTTGGGAAACGGCCGTTGACACTTCCACCAAGCGATCAATTGGCTGCAAAATGCGGCTGGCAATGAAAAACCCCAGTGTGATAACGGCGATGGTTGCCAGCGAAAAGACAATGCTAAGCAGATTGCGGCTGTTCGTTGCCGCTGTCACAATGAAATTGCTGGGGAGCGCAACGCTAAATAGGCCGTAGGATTGATTGCGCAGCCGCCAATCGCCATAGGCCAGGCGGTAAGCCTGGTTGAGTACCCTGACCTGACGCAAGGGGACTTCGCCATCGGCAACGGCCGTTACCACCTGTTCATTTGCTGACGAAGTTTGCAACAGCCCAATAATAGTTTCGTACCGCGTCTCAGGCTCTTGCAAAAGGCCGCTAACATCTTGTTCCGGATCAACAAAGCTCGTAGCCAACACCTCGCCATCCCTGGCATACAGCGTCACCTTGGCAAAAGCGCTTTGCGCCAGGCGGGACGTAATCCGGGATAAATGATTGCCCACCATCGCCACGCCCACAATATTCCCTTGATCGATAACGGGGCCAATGGTAAACAGCATGGCTCCATCTTCGGCAAAAGCAACAAAAGATCGCTTCGTTCCATATCCATCATCAAAACCGGACAGAACCATGTTGACATCGGGAATGGAACTGAAATTAGCGCCCGCACGCAGCGAATGTTCCTCTTGCGTTGGCCCTCGATACCAGCCGAAAACTTCAATGCCCTTCTGGTTAAGCAGTGTGGCAAAATCCGTATCGCTGGTTGTAATAAGCTGTGGGATTAGTTCTTGCAGCGCGTCCCCATCTTCATTGGCGATTGCTGTCGCTACCCCTTCTGTATTGGAGATGAGGCGCAAAATGGTCAGCCGTTCCTTTTCGCCGTTGACCATGCCTTCCGCTACCAAACGTCCGGCGTCTAGCAGCTGATTGTTAAATCGTTCTTCAAGTGATCCCGTTACTAATTGGGTGACAATAAACGCGCCTGCCCCAGCTACAATCAGAGTCAATAACAAGTACGGCAAAATAATCTTGGCGCCGATGCTGGTGCGAAACCAGGTGAGAGTGGAGGTAAATTTTGACATATTGTGACAGGTACTACAGGCAACTTCTGGACGATCACCTATGAAAATGGCAAAAGCTGGTGCCAGTAATCAGAAGTTGGTGTCCAATAATCGGCAGGCGATTTGCAGAAGTGGCTCTTGCCGCCAGTCTGAGGCACATTCATGAAATCCCCCGAAAAAAGAAGTTGTGTAGGCGTGAACAAAATAAGCGAGCTCGTTTTCTGGTGTGCTCTGGAAAAGCACGACTGATGGATTGCAAAAGGTTTTTACGAGTAACTCAATAACACTACATACAACAGGGCCAACGATGATACAACCTCTGCATCATAATTCAGATAAATCCGGAAAAACATAGGTAATTTGGGTCATTTCAGCAGCGGTTGACAGACATTGGCCCTGCGCATACACTCTGCTCACTATGTTGACGATTGGACAATTGGCAAAACAGGTCGGCTTGCGGCCGTCGGCGCTGCGTTATTATGAAGATGAAGGGCTGCTGACGCCAAACGGCCGTTCCGAGTCAGGTTATCGCCTTTATCATCCCGAAGCCGAACAGCGCCTGCGCCTGATTCAGCGTGCACAGCGTCTTGGCTTTGCGCTGACCGATATTCGCACCTTGTTGGATGCCTGGGAGACTGGCAATTTAAGCAATGCAGACCTGGTGGCAACGGCCGAACAGCGGCATTTGGCCTTGGAACGACAACTGACGGAACTGCTCATTCTGAAACATGAATTGGAGCTGTTTTTGCAAGATTTGTACCACCGACATGATGATGGTGCGGCTGCCGATTTTGCGCAGATGGTGCAGCGCGTGTGCGCCAATCCGCTGACACAGCCACCGGCACAAACGCTGCTCGATTGGCTGGCGCAGACGACCGCTTGTGGTTTGACAAGTGACACGGCGCAGGCGATGTTGTTGCAGCTGCGTGGACAACATGTGCATGTGTGGCAGGAGGAGGATGCGTATCATGTGTTGGTGGTGAGTGAGGATACGGCCGTTGCCAATGCCCTGCAACAGCTTGCCCAACTAGAAGCCAATTGCCAGATACACCAGCATCCCATCCCCGAACTGACATACGATGACGAAGGCTACCACCTCGTTGTGCGCGGCGACAATGCCTTTATATTTGCCCGCCTTTTTATGGCCTTAGAACAAGAATAAGGCGTTAGCAAAGAAGAACCGCGCAACCGCTTGACATTCAACCCGACTTGAAGGTTTATAATCTGCGCATGATGACAGATAGTAAACCAAACGAACAGGTTTTTCGTGTTACCGGCATGGATTGCGCCAGTTGCGCCACCAATGTAGAGAAAGGCGTGGCGAGGCTTGACGGCGTGACCATGAGCAGCATCAATTTCACGACAGAACTGCTGCGCGTGCAGGGCGATGTGTCTTCAGAAACAGTCGTGGCGCGTATTCGTGAAATTGGTTATGACGTGGCTGATGCTTCCTCCGGCGAAACCTCGCACGCCGCCTCCGATTTTCACTCACCCAATTTTCTGCAATTTATGTGGCAGCGGCGCGAAACGCAGTTAGCGTTGTTGGGCGCGGTTTTGATTTTGCCCGGCTTGCTGTTTAATGAACTGCTGCCAATGTTGGGTTGGGAACATCCATTTTTGAATTTAACATCGGTGGCGGCGTTGGCTGTTGCCGGCTATCCCATCGCCCTCAGTGCGCTGCGCACATTGCGCATTAATCGAGAAATCAACATCAATTTATTGATGACCATTGCCGCCATCGGTGCGGTGGTGATTGGTGCCTATACCGAAGCCGGGTTGGTGATGGTTTTGTTTGCGGTTGGCGAAGCTTTAGAAGGGTACACGGCCGGTCGTGCGCGTGACTCAATTCGAGGATTAATGGCGCTGGCGCCGCAGGAAGCGGTGGTGCTGCGACCTTGCTATGATTGCGCCGGGCATTTGGGGCAAGATGGGTACACAGGTGGCCCATGTCCGTTTTGCGGCCTGGAGGAACATCGCGTGCCAATCGCGGATTTGCGTGTGGGCGAGACGATTGTGGTGAAGCCGGGGGAGCGGGTGGCTATGGACGGCCGTATCCTTTCCGGCAATTCATCTGTTAACCAGGCACCCATTACCGGCGAAAGCCGCCTGGTGGCAAAGCATGCTGGCGACACCGTGTTTGCCAGCAGCATCAATGGCGAAGGCACGCTGGAAGTGGAAGTGACCCATCTGGCGGAAGACAACACCATCAGCCGCCTGATTCAAATGGTGGAAGCGGCACAAGAACGTCGTGCCCCCGCCCAACGTTTTGTGGACCAATTCGCAAAATATTACACGCCGGGCGTCGTTCTCATTGCCGCACTGGTGGCGGCTGTGCCGCCGCTGTTTTTTGATGCGCCTTTTTGGAATCCGGCTCCGGGGGAGCAGGGCTGGCTGTATCGCGCCTTGACATTGCTGGTTGTGGCATGCCCATGCGCATTGGTCATTAGCACGCCGGTCAGCCTGATTAGCGCCATTAGCAATGGGGCGCGGCACGGTGTCTTGGTGAAGGGCGGGGCGTATTTAGAAGCCTTGGCGCAGGTGCGTGCCGTGGCGTTTGACAAGACGGGGACATTAACGCTGGGACAACCGGCTGTGGTGGCGGCGCGGTCATGGCAATGTACGAATCCGGCGACCGGGCGCTGCACCGATTGTGATGATTTGGTGGCGCTGGCTCATGCGGTGGAGCAGCGCAGCGAGCACCCGCTGGCGCAGGCGGTGACGGCGGAAGCGGTGGCACGCGGTGTGCAGGCGCACTATGGCGCGGCGCAAGGGGTGACGGCTTTGGCGGGGCGAGGGGTGACGGGTATGGTAAACGGCCGTTCCGTGACCATCGGCAGCCATGCCTACTTTGACGATCATCAGGCGCATGCCAAACATTGTGCAGACCTGGAGGCGGCGAATCAGGCGGGATATACGACGATGTTGGTTAGCGCCGATGGCGCATATCAGGGGTATATTGCGGTGGCGGATAAGGTGCGCGGCAGCAGCGAAACGGCCGTTTCTGCTCTAAAGGCGCTCGGATTGACGCCATTGGTGATGCTTACTGGCGATAATGAGACGACGGCGGGACAAATTGCGCAGCAGGTTGGGTTGACGGATGTGCGTGCTAATTGTTTGCCAGAGGATAAGGTAACGGCCGTTACCCAACTACGGCAGCAGTACGATCATGTCGCCATGGTGGGCGATGGCATTAACGATGCACCAGCACTGGCAACGGCATCTGTGGGTATTGCCATTGGGCGCACGGCACAGGCCATGGAAACGGCCGATGTCGTGTTGTTGGGCGATGATTTGCACCAGCTTCCTTTTGCCATTCGTCTGGCGCGGGCAGCCATGCGCACCATTTACGCCAATGTGGTTCTTAGCCTGGGCATCAAATTAATCTTTTTGATTTTAGTCTTGATGGGATGGGGCAGCATGTGGCTTGCTGTGTTTGCCGATATGGGCGCGTCGCTGTTGGTGACGTTAAATGGGATGCGCCTGCTGCGTCGGCCTACGTTTGATTCATCCCGGTAAGGTGGTTGATAGAACCAGAGCACGGTGCCAATGGTCGCACTCAATCGTTTTCTGGTTGCCGGATGATGTCGGCTATCACATCTGGTTTTCCGTGTCTTCCAAAGCGTCTCGTAGCCAGAGTTCGGGCCAGGCCAGCGTCGCCTGCGCCAGGAGCATGATAGCCAACACATAGGTGGGCGAGATAATGATGACCAGTGGGGTGCTGGGGTTGACGAAGACCGCGTAACCGATGAGGGCATCGGAAAAGACGAATGACGTGGCTCCCAAAGCGGCTGTTGCGCGAAAGAGAAACGGCCGTTCCCGATACGCCAGACCGAGGTAGACGACAGCCGCCATCAAGCCGAGGGCTAGCACGTAAGGGGCGACGATAAGTGATTGGCTGCCGTTGTAGACAAAGACGATGAAAACAACGGGCGTCAGGACGAGCCAGAAAAGTGTAGTGCGCCACGAAGTGGAGCGCAGAGCGGGCGAGGCTGCTATTCGCCGGGGGTTGAGATGCAAAATGCCGCTGTGCGCGGCGATGAGACAAAACTGCATCACCAGATAAATCCCGGCCCCGATAAAAAAGTTCTGGTAAATGATAATCGTGGCAACGAGGCCAATGGCCATGGTGACCACCATCATGTTGAGGTAGCGGCGTGGCTGCAACGGTGTCTCTGGCACGGGATTGGTGCGGGCAATCAGTTGTGCCCAGCGGTCGGCGTCAATGCCCCAGAACCGCCAGAGGATGGTGGCGCTGAGGACGATGATGCTGGCTGACCAGACAATGGGTAACGGCCGTTCACCAGTTTGCGCATGAATGACTGCTGCGGCCAAGATGATGACAAAGGCCAACAGCACGAGTACAAATAACACGGATCGTCGCTTCTTCATTTAGAAATTATAGCGACTATTTTCTGGCTTGTGGATTGCAAAACTACAAAGGTGAAGCGCCGTTGCGCCATAGTCTGCTCTGTATGGCGGCAACTTTATCTCGCCAATTCCCAAACGAGCGGGGCAAGTGGCTGCTTTTCGTCTGACCGGGCTTGTTACATTATGATGTGGGCCTTGACCAGTCTCGGCAATGTTTATGCGCGGAGCTATGAACATGCCAAGGCTCAAGATGGTTTCAAGAGCGGCCCCGCTTCAAGCTATATAGGATTGTCTTGCTGTGTTTCCTCATTGGAAACGGCCGTAACGGTCTCGATTTGGCGGAAAACTCGGTGGCAAAGGCGATAGAGGAAATAAGCAGGGACGCTGCCGAAGAGGAGAAGGACGACGGGAAGGTAGTAAACTACCAGGGCGGTGAGCAAGACGAGCAGGACGGCCGATATGGTTGTTATGGGCGAGCTGATGGCGATGATGAACGAGTTTTTGATGATGTGCAGCCATCCGGCATGGTACTGTGCCATGACGGGGAAAATGTAAACGGCCGTTGCCAGGTAAATCACCCCCAGCGAAAGGACCAAAACCAGTAAGGGTGTCCGTGCCCAAGACGTGATGCTGCGCACAAACAAGAAATCGGCAAGCAGTACCAGACCGACCACCGTCCAGGTCAGGCCAACAGCCAGACTTTGCCCAAAATTCTCGCGCATATAGCGGAAAAAGGATTTGAAAAACCCCGTCTCTTTGCCTTTTACCCAATCTCGCACAACGGCAAACAAAGCGGCCGTTGCCGGAAAAATTGTGATGATGGGCACACAGGCCAGCAGCCACAAAAGGTTGAGCAAGAAAAAATCGGACACCGTGTCCAGCCAACGGTACAGTCGCGTGTCAAGCAAATTCACGATAGGTATCCTGTTGCATGTAGATTTCGGTATCTGACTGCAAGGTCGCTATGTTCTGTTGTTGTGAAGTGCTGCTGAACGTCAACAATGCGCCAAGACAGTCAGGTGATGTCGCCTAGTATACCCGGCAATGCTTTTTCTCGCCCGCCACATGGTCGCACGCCACCACGCAGCTAACGCGGCAAATACGCAGCAGCAGGCCAAGGTGTAAGCGATCATCATTTTTCAAGCAGCAGTGGCATCTCTAACTGCCAACGCTTGCAAAGATGGTTACATCTATGAATAAATTTGCGAGTGGGCTTTCCCTGCTGCATAATCCATGAATTCCAAAGTGAATTGTTGAGTTATGCAATACAATCCTCAAAATCCGATAATTGTTCAAGGTGACAAAAGTGTTCTGCTGGAAGTAAACAACGCGCTTTACCAAGAAGCGCGTGATATTTTGTCGCGTTTTGCCGAGTTGGAGAAAAGTCCAGAATATATTCATACTTACCGCATTTCTCCGTTGTCATTGTGGAATGCGGCCTCAACCGGCTTGGATGCTGAAACGATTGTGGCGGGATTGTCTCGATATAGTAAGTATCCACTGCCGGGTAATGTGGAAGTAGATATTCGGGAATATGTTGGGCGATACGGCCGTATCCGTCTTCTCCGCCGCGATAATGATTTGCTACTTACTTCTCATGATATTCCCCTCATCATAGAACTACAGCGGCGCAAAGAGTTAAAGCCCTACATCCTCAACCCGGAAGATGCGCAAACCCTGCGCGTAGACCCGGCAAAACGGGGTCACATCAAACAGGCATTGGTTAACATCGGCTATCCCGCAGAGGATTTAGCCGGATATGTCTCTGGCGACAGTGTTAACTTTGATTTGCGTTTGCTGGCCCAAAGCGGCAGCCCATTTGCCCTGCGCCATTACCAGCAAGAAGCGGGCGAGATTTTCTACGCCGACGGTGAGGCACGGGGTGGTTCTGGCGTCATCGTGCTGCCTTGTGGCGCGGGCAAGACCATTGTCGGCCTCTCTGTTATGAATGAGATGCAGTGCAGTACACTTATCTTGACCCCAAACACGGTTTCCGTGCGGCAATGGATCGATGAACTGTTGGATAAGACAACGCTTACGCCAGAGCAGGTTGGTGAATATTCCGGGCAGCGCAAGGAGATACGGCCGATTACCATCTCGACCTATCAGACGATAACGTATCGCAAACGCAATGTCTCCAGAACGGCGCCGTTTCAAGAGCAGTACCCTCATTTTGCTCTGTTCAACGATTATAACTGGGGATTGATCGTGTATGACGAGGTGCATTTGCTGCCAGCCCCGGTCTTTAGCATCACGGCTGATTTGCAAGCTCGCCGCCGCCTGGGATTGACGGCAACATTGGTGCGAGAAGACGGCCGTCAGGAAGATGTCTTTTCCCTTATTGGCCCGAAAAAGTATGACGTGCCCTGGAAAGATTTGGAGCGACAGGGTTGGATTGCCACGGCCGATGTTGTCGAAGTCCGGGTTCCTTTGCCCCATGAAACGCGCATTGAATATGCCACTGCTGACGAACGGCAAAAATATCGCATTGCAGCCGAAAACAAAGACAAATTCCGGGTGTTAGATGAACTGCTTGTCAAACATTATAAAGACCAGGTGCTCATCATTGGCATGTATTTGGATCAGCTTGAAAAGGTTGCGCGGCGGTATAACGCGCCGTTAATTACGGGCAAAACCAGTGTTAGACAGCGCCGTGACTTGTATGATCAGTTCAAGAATGGCGAAATTTCTACGCTGATTGTGTCTAAGGTGGGTAACTTTGCGGTGGATTTGCCAAATGCGAATGTGATGGTGCAAATTAGCGGTATGTTTGGCAGTCGCCAGGAGGAGGCGCAGCGATTAGGGCGTATTTTGCGCCCTCATGGTAATTCGTTGGCGCATTTTTATACCATTGTCACCAAAGATACGGTTGACCAGCAGTATGGCGCAAACCGGCAGCTTTTTTTGACGGAGCAAGGGTATCAGTACACAATTTTGTATGAAGATGAAGTCGCTGATTATGAACCGGCGGTTTTTAACAGCTAGAAATGGTGATGGGGGATTGGGGTTAATCGTGCGTACACATATTTTGTGGAGCAAGTGTGTGAGGATGTTTTCCGGTAAGCAATTTGTTTCACTTCATTCAGGTCAGGTTATATGGCATCGTTAGAAAATTTAACGGAGAGCGACATCAGAAAGGTTGTCAATAGTCAATCATTGCAACGAGCACGAGAGTATGTAGTGCTTATTCGTGATGCGGTGCGCAACGGCCGTTCCTTGCGTGCCGAAGTTGGCAAAGGTCGCCTATATCATGTTGAAATTGATGTGCTTGAAGATGGCATTCTGGCTGCGTGTAGTTGCGCCTACAATTGGAATAATTACTGTAAACATATTGGGGCTGTACTGCTTCGGTGGATTGAACAGCCGGGCAGCTTTGCTGTCGAAACGCCCGTATCCGGCGACAGCCATGCCCTGATCGAGACGTTTGCTGCGACTGTCCCGCAAACGGCCGTTCCCAACACACCTCCTTTTTGGGTCAGCACACCTTACCCGGCACGTCAAAAAGAAACGGACGACGCCTTGCGTGAGTGGTTAAGCGAATACAAAGTGCAGGAACTGCGACAAATAGCAAAACGGCAAGATTGGCCGCTTCAGGGAAATCTGAAGGCGGATATAATCCAACAAATCATGAATTACATGCTGCAACCAGGCATCATCCTCAAGAGCTTGTCTCGCCTGGATGCGGAGCATCGTCAGGTTTTTGATGCACTGGGCCTTCTCTATCCTGGAATTTTTTTTCAGACGGAGCACCTCACTTCGCTGGTAGATTATTGGGGCAAACTGACTCAGCATAAACAGTTAATGGCCTATACCGTGCATTTGTGTGAGGCCGGTTTGGCAATGCCAGCAAATTTTGATCCCCAACATTGGCAGCAAGCAGCTATCGTTCCCAACAGCTTGATGCGGGTGCTGCCTCCGTTGTTGGCCGAGCGCATACCGCCGACAACGCTTTCGGAGAATGTGCATAGCACAATGCGGTCAGGGCAGTCACGGCCGTTTCTGCAACACGTTCACCACATTTTGCGCTTGCTCGAACAAAGGCAACCTACCTTGCGCCAACCCATGCCGCGCCCCCGTTTAGAAAAATTCTACGAAATTTTACAAGAGTGGGATTATATTCCTGAAGAGCTTTTGGAAGCGCAAAACAAGAATCAATTTAAGGAGCATGATTCTCAATTTAGCCTGACAGTTCCACCGCCATTGCCCCCTTTGCAAGATGAGACAATGCAGTGGCTAACACCCATCGTCGGCGACGAAGCACAATTAAATTTCATTTACCATTTATTGGTGGATACCGGGCTTTTGCAGCCGGGCAGTCCAGTCACCGTGTGGCAAAAAACAAAAGAGCGATTTTTACGTCATGATGAAGCCGCCCAATGGGCAATATTGGTTCGCAATTATTTTACGTTACCCATATGGAGTGAATTGTGGATGGTATTGGCGCAACAGCCGTCTCTTCAACTAAAACGCTCCTATAACCCTTACCATCGGGTGATGCCGCCAATGATCATGTACCAAATTTTGGCAGCCTTTCGTGGCGTGGTGTTGCATGTGTTGGCCTGTCTACCGGATGACCAATGGTTCAGTTTACGTGATATAACCAATTTGCTGCATGCTTTTTGGCCTGATTTTGATGGTTTGGGGGTGTTGGCTGGGACTTATCGTAGGGGGAGACAACCTGCCTGGTTTTTAGCGGATAACGGCCGTATCTTAGACACGGCTAACAATAAAGTGGATTGGAACAAAGCACAAGGCGCTTTTATCAAACATGTCATTCAGGGACCCTTGCATTGGATGGGTCTGGCTGACCTTCATATGGAAGAAGGCCGGCTAACCGCCTTCCGGCTGCACGGATTGGGCGATTTGTTCTTTGATAAGGTTGAATCTGTCCCGCTAAGAGATGGGGCAGGGAAGGCTGTGTCGTCAGAGAAAACGGCCGTTTCCGCACCCGTTGCCCCCATCATCGTTCAAGGCACGACCATCATCGTAGACCCAACGGTCGTTAGTGCGCAGAGCCATAACTATCTTGACAGCATCGCCATTCTCGAAGAGACGCATATCAACCGCTTTGTTTACAGCCTCAATGCGGCGGCTGTCCATCAAACCCTGGAAGCAGGGCAAACAATTGCCAAAATATTCGAAGGTTGGGAAAAATGGCTTGCCGTTCCCATGCCTGCCGCTATCCGCGAGCAGCTGACAGCATGGCAGCAAGCGTATGGCCAGGTGCGCCTGTACGAAAGTGTGACCGTCATCGAGTTTGGCGATGCCTATGCATTGGCTGAAATGAAAGCGGCTACCTCGCTAGAAAAGCATATCATTGCCGAAATTTCGCCTTCTCTTGTTATCGTCTCGGCTCATGCTGTGGATATTTTGGTCTCCGAATTGGAAAAATCTGGCTATACGCCCAAACAGGCGAATGGCGTTTGAGGCGATGGAATCGCAACAATTATCTGATAGTTCGACTCAATGAGTATGGATATACACACCCTTCTTAACAACTATAACAACAATATGCTTTGGGAAATGGCCCGCGATGCAAACCTGCCAGAAACAACCGGTAAGAAACTGAAAAAAGACGAGTTGCTACTGCTGATGAAACGGGAATTTTTCCGACCGGAGCGTATCAAGGCGTCTTATCAGAGATTGACAGAGCTAGAACGGGTGGTATTGAACCGGCTGCTGCTGCATGACGGCCAGGTTGCGACGCGCATTTTCAAGCGGGAATTGCTTCAAGTTGGATTGGTAACAGAAGCGCCGCCGAAACCGCCACAAAAGGGGATGGAACGTTATGCTCAATCTGAGGGTTGGTCCATGTACGGCCGTACCGTCACCCACATTGGTCAACCCCACGATGCCAAGTCAACTATCTTTGAAGACGTGATAGCGCGTCTGACGCTGCGCGGGCTGGTTTTTAGTGAGGAGTCAGTGCATATAGGGGGGCAGCCATTCAAACTGCAATACCATCCCGCTTCTAAACTCATTATCCCCGTTTTTCTGCGTCAGTATTTGCCAGAACCGGTGCCGGTAAATACGGAAGATTGGCAGCCCGCACACGTGTTACATGGTGATCCGCAAGTATTCTTGCGTGACCTGTACCTTTACTGGGATGTGGTACGCCGCACGCCTGTCTACTTGATAAAGTCTGGCCTGGTGAGCAAACGCAGTCTGAAACAATTGAATGACAATTTGCTTATGCCTGATCCAACATTAGCCACGGCAAAGTCAGAAGAGGAAACGGATCGTCTGTTTTTGCTGCGGCAGGTGCTGGAAGCGTTAAAGCTTATCAAACCGCAGCGTGATGACTTACTGGTCGCGCGTGAAAACGGCCGTTCCATTCCTCAATTTTGGCGGAATTCTGTAGCAGAGCAGGTGCAAGACATCGTTGCGGTCTGGCGTACTTTGCACCACCCCTTTCAGTTGGACAATAAGTATATTCATTACACGTATACTCCCGATTCTCAGGCGGCGATTCAACACCTCTTGGATGTTTTGGGCGAAATGCCTGCGCAAACCTGGGTTGAGACGGATATGTTATTAGACTTTTTGCGCGAGAAGCAAGTTGATTTCTTGATATCTGGTCGCAGCCGCATAGAAAATCAGCGCAGTTCTTACTATTATGGCAATGTGGCGGACTTGGTTGAGAAGATGAACCGTCTGGAACGGGTTTTTGTGACACGCGTGATGGCCGCCTATTTGTGGCAGATGGGTTTGGTAGAATTGGGGTTTGATGCGGTGCAAACAGATCCAACAACCTGGAAGGCGTTTCGTCTGACGCCATTGGGAACGGCCGTTTTCCGACATGGCACACTGGAGACAACCCCTGCCACAGGGCAAATCATTGTCCAGCCCAATTTCCAAATATTAGCAATGGGGCCAGTTTCCTTTGACTTGCTGGCACAATTAGACCTCTTTGCCGAACGGAAAAAGGTAGATCGAAGTGCCTTTGAATACCATTTGTCGCGGGAATCTGTGTATGCTGCCCAGCAAATGGGTTATTCGGTTGCTGAAGTAGAGCAATTTTTAACAACCGTTACCACCAATAACTTGCCGCAAAACATTCAACGCTCATTGGCCGAGTGGGCGGCGCATCATGAGCGTATTGTCTTTCGCAGCGGTGTTACCTTGCTGCAAACGGCTGACGAGGCGCTGTTGATGCGACTGCTCAATGACGAGCATATCGGCAAACTGTTGGCGCGTCCGGTTGCAGATAGTGTTGCATTAGTCAAAAACAAGCGTCAAACGCCGCTGCTGCAAGCCTTACAAAGTGCGGGCATTTTCCCCGTTGTCTCTGGCGCGAATCCGGAAGCGGCCGATAAAAGCGTGGTTGTCCATGAAAACGGCCGTATTCAATCTGTATATGTGGTGCCCAGCCTCCATTTGCGTGGGCGGCTGGCACGCTTCACCGAGGAAGTAGAGGACGGCTGGCAGTTGACGGAAACGGCCGTTAGTCGTGCTGGCGGCAACCAGAAAAAAGCACAGCGCATCATCGACGAACTACGAAAGTTACATCGCGGGCAGCTGCCACAAGTTATTGTGGAACAGGTAAAGGCATGGGGCGGCTATTATGGCGCGGCGACGGTGGGCACGATGACGCTGTTTGAATTTCGCGATCAAGGCATATTGTCTGAACTTTGCCACCTGCCAGAATTACACGATCTATTACGGCCGTTTCCCGCCGGAAATCGCGCATTGGCTGTGGTGGAGGCGGAATCGGTAACGGCCGTTCAAGCCATCCTCGCCCGACTCGGCGTCAAAATCACGCCGCTGCCAAACGCATAAAAACAACCTGACAAGGCAAACACTGCTTTTTATCTGCAAACGCTCCCCCCTGCCATTTATCGCAGTTGAACGTTCGTCAGCTCCAATTCCTCAGAAAAATGGCAAGCCACAAAATGCTCATTTTCCAGGTTGCGCAAAGGCGGCGTTTCCGTTTTGCACCGCTCCTGCGCATACTTGCAGCGTGGATGAAAATAGCAGCCCGTTGGCGGATTCGACGGATCCGCAATTTCCCCCTCAAGGCGAATTCGGCCAACAGCTTGACGATCTCTGGGGTTCGTAATAGGCACCGCCGATAATAGTGCCTCGGTATAAGGATGGCGCGGATTGACAAACAACTCTGTCGCATCGGCAATCTCAACCACCTTGCCCACATACATCACCACAATCCGGTCGCAAATGTGGTGAATCACGCTCAGGTCGTGCGAAATAAACAGATACGTGAGGTTGAAATCAGCTTGGAGTTCTTCCAATAAATTGAGAATTTGCGCCCGAATAGAGACATCCAGCGCCGAAACTGCCTCATCACACACCACCATGCGTGGCGAGGTGATCAGCGACCGCGCAATGCTAATGCGCTGGCGCTCACCCCCTGAAAAGGCATGCGGGTAGCGTTGCATATATTCGGGGCGCAGCCCCACCCGTTGCAGTAAAGCCACCACCCGATCTTTCATCTCCGCTGGCGTCGCCAGCTTGTTAACCTTAAGCACCTCGCTGACAATCTCAAAAACCGTCATGCGCGGATTAAGAGAAAAATACGGGTCTTGGAAAATGAGGCGAATATCCCGGCGGTAAGGTTTGAGTTCATCGCCCTGGAGTTTAGCCAGGTCTACAGTTGTCCCATCGGCGCGATGATAAATAATTTCGCCACCTGTAGGCTCATATGCCCGCACAATACAGCGCCCTACCGTTGTCTTGCCACAACCACTCTCGCCAACCAGCCCAACGGTTTCCCCTTGCCGGATAAAAAAGCTGACATCATCAGCCGCTTTGGTGTACCCCTGCACACGAGCAAAAACACCCTGGGTGATGGGAAAATACAGTTGCAGATTCTTGACATCCAGCATCAAGTTATCATTATTTACGCCTGTTAAGGTTGAGGATTGAGATTGAACTAGGTTGGTCATGATAGCTCCGCAAACTGTTTTGTGGTGATGTTTTCATATAGAAGGCAGCGTGTGGTATGTCCATCACTAAATCGCGTGACAGAGGGAACCATTGTGCTGCATTCCGGCATGGCCTGGGTACAGCGCGGGTGGAACGGACAGCCGCCAGGGCGACGGTATGGATTGGGCACCATTCCCTGAATCGTGTCCAGCTTTTCGCGTGTGCGGGAGATTTTGGGAATGGAGCGTAACAATGCCTGGGTGTAAGGATGTTTGGGATTGTTGAAGATGGTGTCAACATCGCCACTTTCAACAATTTTGCCCAAATACATCACAGCCACTGTATCCGCAATCTCCGCCACAACCCCTAAATCATGGGTAATGAACAGCAGTGCCATCTGGTATTCTTTTTGAATATTGCGCATCAGATCAAGAATGTTGGCCTGCGTGGTCACGTCTAACGCTGTCGTTGGCTCATCGGCAATCAAGAGCGTTGGGTTGCAGGAGAGCGCCATCGCAATCATTGCGCGTTGACGCATCCCCCCCGATAACCGAAATGGGTATTCGTCCACTAAGCGATGGGGTTGTGGAATGCCAACCTGATCAAGTAATTGGACGCATAATTGGCGAGCCTCTTCCTTAGACAGGTTTGTATGGAGCAAGATATTCTCCATGATTTGATTCCCAACTGTGTACATGGGGCTGAGGGATGTCATCGGCTCTTGAAAAATCATCGAGATTTCTTTGCCCCGAATTTCGCGAATCTGGCGCCCTTTGGGGTTCAACTGGGCAATGTCGATAGTCTCTTCAAAATTATTATCCACGCGGCGATGATAGATAATTTCGCCTGACACAATTTTCCCGATAGAGTGCACAATTTGCAGGAAAGCACGACAAGCGACGCTCTTGCCACAGCCGCTTTCTCCTACCAAACAAAGCGTCTTGCCTCGTTCAATGGTCAAATCGACCCCATCGACGGCACGTACCACGCCTTCGTCCGTAAAAAAATGTATTTTCAGATCATTGACTTCAATTAAAGTGTCAGACATCATTCACCTTGACCGCGTGTCGTTGGGGTAGATACGCGGTTTCTCAGATTTATTGGTAAGGATCGGCGGCATCTCGCAGGCCATCTCCTAAGAAATTTAGCGCTAAAACAACGATAATGACGGCCGCAGCAGGCCATAATAACCAGGGATAAGTTGCCAGGACGGTCACTTTTTGGGTTTCTCGCAGCATGACGCCCCAACTGACAACGGGTTCGCGCAGACCCAGGCCAAGGAAGCTCAGCGCAGTCTCGCCCAAAATCATGCCGGGAATGGCAAGTGTGACAGAGGCGATGATGTGGCTGAGGAAGGAGGGGATCATGTGGCGAAAGATCAACCGGCTGCGCGGCACACCATCAAGAATGGCGGCCAGGATAAAATCTTCCTCGCGCAGTGCCAGGAATTTGCTTCGCACGACTCGTGCCAATCCTGTCCAGCCAATCAGGGAAAGGATCACGGTGATCATGAAATAGACCTTTACAGGAGTCCAGTCTAATGGCACGACTGCGGCCAGGGCAAGCCACAATGGCAAGGTGGGTACGGAGATTAAGATTTCGATGAGGCGTTGGATGGCGTTATCTACTGCACCGCCAACCAGCCCGGAAATGCCGCCAATCAGGATGCCCAAGAGGAGGCTGATGGTGACACCCGCCAGCCCAACGGTCAAGGAGATGCGGCTGCTGTAGACAATCCGGCTAAATACGTCTCGCCCGCTTTTGTCTGCTCCCAACAGGTAAAATGGTTCTTCGGGGTTTTTGGAGCCAAATAGATGCCAATTGCCGGGGATGAAGCCCCACAGTTTGTAAGGTTCACCACTTACAAAGAAACCAACCGGGATGATGACGCTTTCGTCGATGAACCAGGTTTTCTTGAAGGAGGCCGGATCGCGTTCAAAGCGGTAGCCAAAAACGTAGGGGGAGAAACGGCCGTTTTGCAACAAATGAATCTCTTGTGGTGGCGCATAAACATACGTCTCGTTATATGATGTAAAGTGTACCGGGGCGACAAATTCAGCAAACAGCGCAACCAGATAAAACATCAGCACAACGATGCCCCCCACCACCGCCATTTTATGACGTTTGAATTTCCACCACATCAACTTCCATTGGGAAGCAACTTCAGCTTGGGTATGTTCGGCCTTGTCAAAAGGGTCGGCGAACTCGATTGAAGGGTCAGTAACAAGAGGAACTTGGGCCATGGGTCAACTCATCGTAGGCGAATGCGCGGGTCAAGGACAGCAAGCAGTAAATCCGAAATGAACGTACCAATTACAGTCAGGATACTAAGCAGCAAAATAAAGCCAGCAGCGACAAACATGTCTTGGGACTGGAGGGCACGATACAAAACAGGCCCAGAAGTGGGTAAGTTCAGCACAATAGCCACAATAACTTCCCCGGCTACCAGGTTTGGCAGCGTCCAGCCAATGGTGCTGACAAAGGGGTTCAGGGCGTGCCGTACCGGATATTTGAGCAAAAGTCGAGTTTCCGACAATCCCTTTGCCCGTGCTGTCTCAACATACGGCTTATTCAACTCATCAAGCAAATTAGCACGCATGGTACGAATCAAGCCCGCTGTGCCACCCAGCCCAATCAAGATGGTGGGAATCCACAAATGCTTGAGCATGTCTACAAACTTATCCCAACTCCACGCAGCATCGGCAAACTCTTGTGAGAACAGGCCAATCATGGCCTGACCGAGATACTTCTGACTGACAAATAAAAGAATAAGTGCTAACAAAAAACTAGGGACAGCCAGCCCAATAAATCCTAGAAACGTGAATATATAATCTCCAATCGAATATTTTCGGACGGCTGAATAAATCCCAATCGGTAAGGCAATCACCCAAACCAGAACAAAACTAGACATGGAGAGGGCAAAAGTCATTGGCATGCGCTCGGTGATCAATTCCACCGCATCGCGCTTGTAAACAAACGAATATCCAAACTGACCTTTGAAGATAATGTTGGTGATCCACTTGCCATACTGGACATACATTGATTCGTTAAGACCATACAATTCACGGAGTTGCTCTGCGTATTCAGGTGTTAACTCCCTCCCTCCTTGTGAAACCATTTGGCTCATCAGGGTTGTTACATAATCCCCCGGAGGTAGTTGAATCACGGCAAAGGAGATAATCGAAACCACCCATACCGTAAATAACATGGCAAGTGTGCGCCGGAATAGGAATTTCCACATATCTTCGACCTCACGTTCTAAATCCACTCCCACCCGCCTCGCAAAGAGCTGACCCTCATGCGTCGGCGGGTGGGAGAAGACAATAACACTAATTACTCATCCAGAAGGAACCATTGTTCGGGGTACATAATCTTCTGGACACCCTCGTTCCAGCCGTCATACCAGACATCTGGGATGCCATGGAGGCGGACATGGAAGGGATAGTAGCCGGGGACTGGGCGAGCAATGCCGATTACGTAGAAACGATCTTTCGCTTCTTGGAGCACTTCACGCATCAAAGCGATTTGTAGTTCCAGAGTCGGTTGCGCGACCACTTCTTCGTATTTGTCATAGGCATCTTTGGCCCATTGTGGCGGTTCCACTTCGACGGTTTCACCGGTTGCGTCAGGTGTGCGCCATGCGGCCCACGCCTTGTCGAACACGAATCCACCCCACAGCGGGACGTAGTAACGTGGGTCAAGGAGTGGGGTGATACCCGCACCGCCTTCACCGGTGTAGATTGTGGCTTCAATCAGGTTCTTCTTGTTGTTTTCGTCGTATTGCGGGCCGGGCTGGGAATTCAGCACGACATCAACGCCAACTTCTTTCCAGTAGCCGATCAGCAATTCAGCCATTTGCACGTAGAAGGTGCCAAAGCCGAGGTCGTTCTGGACGGTCAGGATGATTTGCAATGGGTTGCCATCTGGGCCAAGGCGCATGCCATCGGCATCTTTGTCGGGCAATATCTTATCCAGGTGTTCGTTTGCCAGATCGACATCATATTCGACGTACTGCGTGTCCATGCCTTCAATATAGAAGGGGGAGTCGTTCACCGGTGCTACCTGGGCAGGTTCGCCTTGACCGGAGAAAATAATCTCGATGATCTCTGGGCGGTTAATGGCATACGACATACCAATGCGGAAGTCTAAACTGCCAAACACTTCGGCCTTGACGGTGTCGGAAACGGTCTGATTGAAATGAATGGAACTGACATTGGCACCATCAGAGAGGGGGTTGTTGATATAGAGCGGTTTGCCCTCGTCTAATGCATCATAGTATAGGGTACGGTTTTCGTTACCTGGGTCTTTGACGAAATCGAGATCGCCATTCAACATAGCCAGGGTGCGGCTTTCGTTATCCTGGTAGGAAATGCCCAAAATGGAGTCGATGTAAGGCAATTGGTTTCCTTGCGCATCCACTTTCCAATAGTATGGATTGCGTTCCAGGCGCATTTGTGTGCCGGTGCCGAGCGGCTGAACTGTAACCCAGGGGTACATGGAAGGATATTCTGGAACTTCGTACCAGCGGCTGGGCGATCCCCAGGTGTCGGGGCCTTTCTTGAAGAAGAGGGCTATCCAGTCGGTGACGGTTCCATCTGCGGCGACGAGTTCGTCTACGTTTTCATTGTATGTTTGATGGAACGTTTGCAAATAGTGCTTGGGATACATTGAGAAATAACGACCTTGCCAGCCTGCCAGATTGTAGAGGAAGGTGCCGTATGGCGATGGGAAGGAGAACAGGACGGTGTAATCGTCAATTTTTTCGGCATGGAAATCGGCGGCCATGCCAGAGGGCAACCAGTCGGCAATCGGCCCGTCGGGGCTGATGTCGGTGTTCATCAAGACATCATCGATGTAGAACATGATGTCATCGGCGGTGTATGGTTCACCATCTGACCACCGGAGGCCTTTGCGCAGGTGGATGGTGTACTCTGTGGCATCGTCGTTGACTTCGATGTTTTCTGCCAGGTTGTATTCGATGCTGTTGGCATCGGGTGCCCAGCTTACCAGGTGTTCCCAGGCGGCTACCCAGAGGAATGCGCCCCATTCTGGGCTGGTGCCAACGAAGCCGACGCGCATCTCGCCACCATAGATGCCTTCTTCTCCGGAGAGGGAGTCAATGACGCGGGGATTTTCGGGCAGGCGGTCGTCTACAGGGGGGAGTTCGCCCGCGCTGACTTTGTCGGCGAGCATGGGGGATTCGTTGAATTTTGCATCGGGAACGGCCGTTGCTTCTGGCGCTGGCGTAGCAATAATTTGTGTCGGCTCAGCCTCAGGCGCTTCCGTCGCTTCCTCAGACGTTTGAGCCGCTTCATCAGGTTGTGTAACTTCTTCAGGTTCTGTTGCTTCCGGCGTAACTGTTTCAGTCTGAGAGCAGGCCGCTAGCAATAGACTTAGCACGACAATAATCGTAACAAACAATGGCAACTTACGCATTTTCTTCTCCTTAATTATGGGAATGAGGGTTCATATTTTTTTACTGAATAATGAAATAGGTCATGATGAGGTTCGATGTCACCTCCTTTCTCTCCTTCAAGAGACCTGGGTGTTCGGTAAACCGCAGAAAGTTTTCGGATAACCGACACGCCCCAATCTGCGGTTTCCTTCAAGGAATCGGCAAGGTTTCGCGTGATTTATTTCTGAAAATTTCTTGCCGATTACCTCACTGCGGAACATAAAAAATAAAAAATTAGGACTCGTTATCCAGCCAAATTTGAACCTGCGTGCTCTCCTGCAAGGGGATGATTAGCACCCCTTGCGGGCTGTGTTCGATGGTGGCATTTTCGGCTGAAGCAACCGCTGCCATCCCAACAAGCAACAACTGCCAACGCTTTGCCGCCCCTGCACACGTGGCTGTAATTTGCTGACCGTCACGGCTGATGGTGAATGTTTCTGCAACTTCGCCCGTAACTGAAGGGATAATCGTCTTGACTGGCTTCCCATCAGCTAACTCGTACACATGCAACGTGACACCATCACCATAGTCATAATCTGGTCGATCTGCACGATTACCAAAGGCAATCACGGAGTTTGGTCGCACGAGCAGCGGCAGGCTCATAAAATCATGTGTCTCATGCACCCAACCTGGCCCTTCCACAACCATGCCGGTTAAGAAATTAGTCCAGCGACCCGCGGGCACATAATAGGTCACGCTTCCTTGCTCAGAGAAAACGGGCGCTACCAGCAACGAGTCGCCCAACATATACTGCCGATCCAGGTAATCACAAGCGGGATCGTCTGGAAACTCCAACAGCATTGCCCGCATCAATGGCGTGCCTTTCTGCGCGGCTTCAAGGGCATGGGCGTAAATGTATGGCATCAATTGGCACTTGAGCTGCGTAAATTGCCGCAGGACGTCCGACGATTCCTCATCAAATAACCAGGGAACTCGATAGGAAGTTTCCCCGTGCAGTCGGCTGTGAGACGAGAGCAGGCCAAAGGCAATCCAACGCTTGTAAATCGCGGCCGAGGGGGTGCCTGTAAATCCCCCAATATCATGGCTCCAAAAGCCAAACCCCGATAAGCCCAATGACAAACCGCCGCGCAAGCTTTCTGCCATCGCGGCAAAGGAAGCCTCGCAGTCGCCGCCCCAATGAACGGGGAATTTCTGGCTGCCGACCGTGGCCGAGCGGGCAAATACGACTGCCTCGCCTGCGCCGCGCCGCTTGCGCAGCAATTCAAATACCGTTTGGTTATAGAGGTAGGGGTAATAATTGTGCATACGCAGGGAGTCGGAGCCGTCGTGATACACAACATCGGTTGGAATGCGTTCGCCAAAGTCGGTCTTGAAACAATCTGCGCCCATATCTAAGAGCGCATCAAGTTTGTCGGTGAACCATTGCCGGGCATCGGGATTGGTGAAATCTACAATGCCCATGCCTGGCTGCCACATGTTTGTTTGCCAGGGGGTTCCGGCTGGCGTTTTGAGCAGGTATCCATGCTGGCTGCCTTCCGCAAATAGCGGGGAACGTTGGGCGATATAGGGATTGATCCAGAGCGAAATGTGCAAACCGCGCTCTTTTAGGCGGTGGAGCATACCGGCCGGATCAGGAAATGCCTGCTCGTCCCAGGTGAAATCACACCAGTGGTATGCTTTCATCCAGAAGCAGTCGAAGTGAAAAACATGGAGTGGCAAGTCGCGCTCGGCCATGCCCTGAATGAAACTTGTGACGGTTTCTTCGTTGTATGGCGTGGTGAAGGATGTCGACAGCCACAGGCCAAATGACCAGGGTGGGGGTAGAAACGGCCGTCCCGTCAAAGCCGTATATTTTTCAAGAATTTCCTTTGGTGTCGGGCCGTAAATGACAAAATATTCCAGAGAGTGACCGGCGACACTAAACTGCACACGCGACACATTTTCCGACCCAATTTCAAAAGACACCATTTCCGGATGATTGACAAAAATGCCATAGCCGCGATTGGTCAGATAAAACGGCACATTCTTGTAAGCCTGATCACTGTTGGTTCCCCCATCACGATTCCAGACATCAACTACTTGCCCATTTTTGACAAAAGGGGTGAAGCGTTCGCCCAGGCCATAGACACATTCCCCAATGTCCAGAGTAAGCTGTTCATGTATATAATGCTCGTCATCTACCTCAATGATCCCCATCCCTTTGAGGCCGCTGCTGGTGAGCAGATGGTCATCGGCGATGAAATCCACTCGCCACGCCTCTGCACAGCGGGGTACGCGTACCGTCAAATGATCACTGGTGAGCGAGACGGCATCATCTGCATCACATATCTCGGCACGGGTTGTGCCGTCAGTTGATAAATTAAAATGGGGTGCCTGGGCGGGTTGCCCTGCCATGTGGGTCAGTTTGGTTCGGATCACATCTGGCAAGGGGGTCGAAAATTCAACCGTCAGCACCGTGCTGTCCACCATATCGCCGCGGTGCAAGACCGGTTTTGTCGGTGCATAGACGGTAAATGCGTCACGGCTGGTTACAATGTCATAAACTTGCGTCGGGTAAAACGCCTGAACACCTTTACGCTTTGACCAGTAACCATCCGTGAATTTCATTGGTCTTCTACCTGTTTGCTCGATTGGATGCGACGGCACGGGCCAGAGCTATCCCGTACAACAAGACGGCACGGCAGCAGCATTTGGGATGCGTTTTGTGCCTGGCCTTCCAACTGCTGAATCAATAATTCCACTCCCAGGCGTCCTAATTCGGCCGTTGGCGGATCCATTGTCGTCAGCGGCGGAACCATCATCTCGGCGGCGCGGGCTGATGAGACAACGGACATCAGCGAAAAATCGTCAGGAATGCGCCAGCCCCGTTCTGCAATCGCCTGCATAATTCCCGGAATTGTGCGGTCATTCATGGCTACCAGGGCTGTGAGATCGGGGTGTGCGGTCAATAAATCGTTAAACGCTTCCCATCCGGCCAATGGCGTAGCCCGGCAAAACCGGGTAACGCCTGTCAGCTCCATCGTTTCCACTACTTGTGCAAACCTTGTGTGCGCACGAACGGCCGGCCCATAGCCTGCGTCAAATTCCGCCTGGGAATGGTTCAAAAAGGCAATGTTTGTATGGCCTAGTTCGGCTAAATATTGCACCGCCTCTTTGATGGTTTGCTCAAAATGGATGTCCACATAGCTGATGTCGTCGGTATCGGCACACCGCCCGATCATGGTGAAGGGGAAGGATATTTCGCGCAGCATGTTGACATGGTTGTCATCCAAATGCACTTCCATGACGACTACGCCATCGACCAAACCCTGCTGCGTGAAGCGGCGGAGTTCCTCCGGATCATTCATTTCTGATGACCACAGCACCAAATGGTAGCCATTTTCTTTTGCGGCATCTGCGGCGCTGGTGACAAATTCGAGTTCGGTAATTCCTAAACCCCGTTCTGGAGCGGCGAAGAGGAGGGCGATAATGCGACTGCGTTTGCTGGCAAGTCCTCGCGCCAGAGCATTGGGCCGATAGCCAAGCTCATCCATGGCCGCAAAAATACGCTGGCGTGTTTCCTCAGAAATAGGCCGCGTACCATTAATAGCATACGAGACGGTGCTAACTGCAACATTGGCACGTTTGGCTACGTCAGCGATTGTGGGCAAGACCTATCTCCCGTGAAAAACAAGAATCGAAATCATCGAAACGCTTTGTCGAAACGTTTAGTCGAAACGCTTCGATAAAGATTAACGGAAGATTAACATACTCGCAAATCGAAGTCAATATGAAAATTAGATAAGAATGTGACGGGTGCTGGCGCGAAAGTGCAGAAATGAAAAAGGGCAGGTCTGCTGACGACACCTGCCCTTTGCCAGGGGAATTGGGAAATGGTTTCTCGTCGCCGAGTTGGGGATTTTCTACATGGAAACGGCGATTGTTTTTCTCAGTGGCAAATCTTGATCTGCTGATGAACTGCCCATCATCACTTGAATATCTCCTTCTTCAACGACCCAGGCTTGTTTGCTTGTGTGCCAATACGCCAGGTCATGCCCGGTGATGGTCAGTGTGACAGTTTGCGTTTCTCCGGGGGCAATGGCGACGCGCTTGAAGGCTTTCAATGCTTTGTCGGGTCTTTGCACGGCCGAATCCAAATGTCGCACATACAACTGCACGACTTCTTCGCCGGCGCGTGTACCAGTGTTTTTGACATCGACGGTTACGGTGAGCGTATCTTTGGCGGTCATTGCCTCGGAACTGGTTTGCAGGTTGGCGTAAGCAAAGGTGGTGTAGCTCAGGCCATAGCCAAAGGGATACAAGGGCGTGTCCTTGAAGTACATGTAGGTGCGGTTGTTGCGGATGTTGTAATCCATTAATGGCGGCACCTGGTCAAGGGATTGCGGCCAGGTCTGGACTAAGCGCCCGGCGGGGTTGTAGTCACCAAAGAGGACATCGGCCAGGGCATTGCCCATTTCCTGGCTGTTGTGGGTCATGTGCAGGATGGCGGGAATATTTTCTTGTGCCCATTGGATGGCGTAGGGGAAGCTGGATAGCAGGACGACGATGGTACGGGGATTGGCTGCATAAACTTGCTGAATCAAGCTTTCTTCTTGTGGTTCGAGTGTGATGGTTCGCCGGTCTATTCCCTCTCGGCCTTCGCTTGGGTAACGGGGGACGGCCCAACCCAGGTTGCCACAAACGGGGTGGTTGCCGACGAGGACAATGGCAACATCGGCGGAGCGGGCGAGGGAAACGGCCGTTTCCCCTTCATTATCTATCGCATAATCAACAACAACATCGTCCCCAACCTTATTGCGAATTCCCGCCAGCGGCGTCACTGTGTAAGGCGGCGTGCCGCTGTACCAATCCAAAAGCACATCGTCCGCGTACTGCCCAATCACGGCAATGCGTTTGACTTGATTGAGATTCAAAGGCAGCTGCTGATTTTCATTTTTGAGCAAAACAATAGATTTCTGGGTCACCAATCGCGCCAGAGAGCGGTGCGCTTCCGTTGTCCAGGGAGCTTCACTGCCTACCTGCGCGTAGGGAACATTTTCCGGCGGATCAAAGATGCCCAACCGGATCATCATGCGGAGATTCCCGCGCAGCGCTTGGTCGATGTCGGCCATCGTCAGTAAGTTATCAGCCAATGCGTCTGTCACGCCGCTGGGGTACAAATTGTCCAGAAACTGGGTGATGCCCGCCTTAATGCAAGCCGCGGTCGCTTCCTTGTTGTTGGGATAGGCATGATGTTCTGACACCAACAGGCCCAATGCCCCGCCATCGGTGCAGATGATGCCATCGACGCCCCACTCTTTGACGGTGATCTCCTTCACAACGGGATGGATAATGCAGGGAATGCCATTATAGGCGTTGTAAGCGGTCATGTAGCAGGCGGCACCGCTTGCAAACCCCATGCGAAACGGCACTGAGTAATATTCGCGAAAGTCACGCTCATCAAAATCGGAAGAAGAGTGGCCGCGTGTGTCTTCGTTGCTGTTTGCCAAAAAATGCTTGAGAAGGGCGGCGGCACGCAAATATTGAGGATGATCTCCCTGAAGGCCGCGCACAAAGGCAGCGGTTAGTGTGCCGTTGAGATAAGCATCCTCGCCATAACATTCTTCGGTGCGTCCCCAACGCGGGTCACGGCCCAGGTCAGCATTGGGAGCGCGAACCACCAGCCCGCCACGGTTGAAACGGTGATAAATATAACGAAACTCAATCGCTTCCGCTTCGGCCGCTTGTCTGACAATTTCCGGATCCCACGTTTCGCCCAGGCCAATGGCCTGGCAGAATTGCGTGGTCGGGATGGGGCTTTTATCACCATCCCATTGGCTCCACTCGGCCGGGCCACCCATCGCTGCGCCATGATACCCTTCTACCTGGCCGGCCGTTTGCAAGCCCAGGCGGGCGATGGTTTGGGATGAGTTGTCGAGCAGTAAAATCTTTTCGGTTGGTGTTAACAAAGTTAGCAGGTTGTCGATTCTGGTTTCGATGGGCAGGTCTGGGTCTTGGAATGGATAGAGGCTGCTGCGAGCAGCGGATGTAGTGGATTGAGACATGAGATTATTCCTTGTGGTTAGCGCCAGTGTCGTTATCGTCAGCGGAAAATCATCCGCAGGGATGGCAAAGGCAATCACTGAATCGTAGGGATTGGGGGCTTGGGTTGGCAGGTAGAGGACAATTCCCTCATCTGCCAATGAATAGCTCAATGAAATTTCTGGGGTGTCAACCAGGTAAATGCGTTGCAGATTTTCGATGTGTGGCATGGCGAGCTGTCCGTTGGTAGGCCAGTCGAACACGTGCGCATACAGGCATCCCGGTTTTTGTGTATAGCGTCCCCATGTCGGGGTTTGGGGGAAGGGGCTGGCAACGGTGCCATAGATGCTTTCGCTGTAAAGTGCCATCCAATGGGCGATGGCGTTTAGGCGTTCGCTGCTTTCCTGGGGGATGGTGCCATCTGCTTTTGGCCCAATATTCAGCAAGAAATTGCCCCCTTTGGAGACAATATCGACGAGATTTTGAATGAGGGTTTCGGTGGACTTCCAGTCATTGTCAGTGGCGTGATAGCCCCAATTGCCATTCATGGTCATGCAGGTTTCCCAGTCATAGGGCAGTCCCGTGGCCGGGATGTACTGCTCTGGCGAGCGAAAGTCACCCAGCCCACAATCCCGTTTGACGCGTTCGTTGATGATGAGGTCTGGTTTAAGCACGCGCAAGTAGCGGTAGAGTGCCGCGCCATCTGCTTCGGTCCACCACCAATCGCTTCCGCCCCAATCGCCATCAAACCAGAGCACGGCGGGATCGTAGCGCTCGATTAGTTCGCGCAGCTGCTCTTTCATTTCGGAGATGTATGGGTCTTTCCACTCTGGTTGGATGCTGGTGAGGCCGGAGCCATCGTAAACGGCCGTTTGCGATACATGATGCCAATCCAAAATGGAATAGTAGAGACAAAATTTAAGCCCATGACGCTGGCACGCATCGGCCAGCGCTTGCAGGGGATCAGCCTGGTAGGGTGTGAAAGCGACGATGTTGTATGAGGCATTCGGCGGTTGTGTCGCGGTGAAATTGCGCACCTGTGTGTCGTAGAGGCTGAAGCCATCGTGATGCTTGGCGGTGATGACCATATATTGGCTGCCAGCCTGTTTGAACAGAGTTACCCAGGCGTCAGCAGCAAAGCGGGTGGGATTGAGCAGGGCGGCGGCTTGCACTTCGTAGGCATCTTTGGCCCACTGCTCGAAATACATCACCCATTCACCTCTAGCCAACACGGAATATGGCCCCCAATGAATGAATGTGCCAAAACGCGCCTCGCGCCACCACTGCATCCGCGCTTCGTGCTGCAAGGCGCTTTCATCGTCCGGGTTGGTGGAGAAGATGAACCAATCCAGCCCTACAGCGCCGTCGGGGAAGAGCAGGTAGACATCATGGATGCCCTGCGTCTGGGCGATGGGGGCGTATTGCTCTGTGAAAATAGTTGTCGCGCCTGTGGCCGTGATGGGCAGGGTGCCGATGAGATCGCCCGTTGCGGCGTCCAGCCTGATTTCGATGGTTTTCCCGGTGGTCGTGGCGGCGACATAGGCCATGAAGAGGGTGTGTTGCCCAGCGCCAAAATCAATTTGGCGGTAACAAATCCAATCGCCGGGGGCTGTGGCGGTCAGCGAATTGCCATCGGGTGCCAGCGTGTTGCTTTGCACGCCGCCGCTTTGGGCGCTGCGCTGTGACGCATGAAAAATTGTATGGGCGCTTTTGCTTGTTTGTGCCATCTGTTTGTCCTTATTGGTGCTGAAATTGGAAGGTGCTGATGCGCAGCGTGCCGCCAAAGACCAGATAGAGGTCGTGGATGCCGGTTATGTGGTGGATGGGGGTGGTAACGGCCGTCCACGCATACACATCTCCCGTCACCGGCGCTACGACTGTCCCAACCAATGTTCCCTCCGGAGCATCAAGCCGAATTTCCAGGTTGGCCGGTTCGGCGGCATTGGCGATGCTGGCGCTGAAGTGGGTCAGGCCATTGGCGAAATCGACATCTTTGAAGGCAATCCACTCACCTGGGGCGGCGGCGGCAACGGCCGTTCCCGCCGGTTTTGTCTCGTCCACCAGTTTCGCGCCGTGATAGGCATCAAAATTCTCGGCGCGGGTTAACTGCGTGAGGTCTCGCGGCGGAATGGTTTCGCCGTGAACGGTGAGGGCGGCGGTCAGTTGGATAGCGGCAGATGATTTGCCGATCAGGATGTCGTAAACGCCCGCTTCCACCGTCCATTTGTCGCCGGTGACATCCCAAAAGGCCAGGTCGCGTGCGGCCAGCGTGAACTGGATGGTTCGCGTTTCTCCCGCTTCAAAGTGCTGGCGGCGAAATCCTTTTAGCTCCTTAAACGGCCGTTGCACCCGTGACTGCCGCGCATGAACATACAACTGCACGACCTCATCGCTGGCGCGTGTGCCGTTGTTGGTGACATCGACCTGAATCGTCACCTGTTCTGCGGCGTTGATGGCGCTGGCGCTCAAGCGCAAATTCGCATAGGCAAATGGGGCGTAAGTCAAGCCATGCCCAAATGGATACAGCGGCGTGCCATCAAAGTACAAATAAGTGCGCTTGTTTTTGATGATGTCGTACGCAAGGATGTCTGGTAAATCGCTCTCCGCAGCGTACCATGTTTGCGGCAAACGGCCGGCGGGCGCACAGTCGCCAAACAGCAGTTCGGCCAGCGCATGGCCCAATTCCTGCCCGGCGTGCGATGACCAGACGATGGCCGGGATGTGGTCGTTGGTCCAGTTGATCGTGTAGGGGAAGCTGGAAAGCAGCACGACAATCGTTCGCGGATTGGCGGCGTATACCTGCTGAATCAGCGCTTCTGCGGGCAAGTGCAGCGCCTGCCGGTCAATCGCTTCCTTGCCTTCGCTTGGCTCTTCGCATTGCGCCCAGCCCGCGTTGCAGGTTGGATGGTTGCCGACGATGACAATGGCTGCATCGGCGGCTTGGGCGAGAGCGGCGGCGGCGTTATCTGTGTTGTCGGCGGCGTAGCTGACCGTGACCTCGTCGCCCATTTTTTGCTGAATGGCTGCCAGCGGCGTGATGGTGTAGGGGAGCGTGCCGCTGTACCAATCGGTGAGCAGTTCGTTTGCCCGCTGCCCAATCACGGCAAGATGGGTGAGCGCATTTTTGTCGAGGGGCAAGGTGTTTGCCTCGTTTTTCAGCAGCACGAACTGCTGCCGGGCCGCTTCGCGAGCCAATGCCTGGTGCGCTGGCGTGTTGATGGCAGCGTCGGTGATGTCGGCGTAGGGGTTGTGCGGGTCAAATTCGCCGAGGCGAATGCGGATGCTGAAGATGTGGGAAACGGCCGTATCAATGTCCATCTCAGTCAACAACCCCGCATCCAATGCCGCTTGAATGGCGGCAATTGTCAAGGTTGGGTCTGCGTCGTGGTCGGTAAAACTGTCCATGCCCGCCTTAATGGCGGCGGCGTGCCCCTCCGCATCGGTGGCGTAATATTTCTGCGCGGTGACGATATTGGAGGGGGCGACGGCGTCGCTGACGACCAGCAGTGGTTGGTCTGTCCACTGCCGCAAAATGGTGTTGAGATAGGGGGTGAGGGTGTTGGGACGGCCGTTTACCAGATTGTAGGAAGTCATCACGCCGGTCGCTTTGTTGGCGGCGATAGCTGGATAAAACGCCTGCAAATAATATTCGTGCATATTGCGTGCATCGATGTTTGAATCGCTCACATCCCGGTTGATTTCCTGGTTATAGGCGAAAAAATGCTTCAACGACGGCGCGGTTTTTAGGTAAAACGGATCATCTCCTTGCAGACCGCCCGCATAAGCCATTGACATTTGGCCGGTCAGGTAAGGGTCTTCCGCGTACCCTTCCTCATTTCTGCCTGCGCGTGGATCGCGCAGCAAATCCACAACCGGCGCCCACACATTCAAGCTGTGTAAGGCGCGATTTTTGTAATGGTATCCGCGCACTTCGTCGCCCACTGCTGCTCCAATTTGCTGCACCAGCTCCGGGTTCCAGGTGCTGCCCAGGCCAATGGCTTGCGGAAAGACGGTGGCCGTGCCCAGCCAGGCGACGCCGTGTAACGCTTCGCCGCCCGTCCTGAAGGCGCTAATTCCCAGGCGCGGGATGGCGGGTTGGTATTGGTGCAGCAATGAGATTTTTTCTGCGAGGGTCAGCCTTGCGACAAGGTCGTTAACACGAGTTTCGAGGGGTAAATCACAGTTTTGGAAAGGGTAAGAGGCTTTTGTATCGGTCATGATAATTGCTTAAAATGTTTACTACTGCTTGCGTCAAGTGGTGTGCTCACCGCGCAGGATTGTATCAAATATCCGGCCGAATATGGGCAAAATTCCATCCCATAAACGCAAAACAAGGCTGTCGGACATTGCCCGACAGCCTTGTTAGCGACACAGGGTGTTTAAGCTATTGGCTTACCACAATGGGTAAGTACACACATTCAGATGTGCCCAACTGGTAGAAGGTTGTGCTGCCGCTTACTTCGTAATTGACGACGAGCAAAGCGTGGCAGGTTGGGCTTTGGTATGCCGGGATGAAGAAGAGACCTTCTGGGCCGACGTCTTCACCTTCTGGAGCCAGATATTGCAGGAAGGCGGGCGCTGTCGGGTCTGTCAGGTCGTAAACCATAACCCCACCAATGCGTTCTAGTCCGACAAAAGCCAGGGTACGGCCGTTTACCACACCTTTTGTCACACCTTCCGGTTCTGCCCCTTTGTCATCGCTGCGACTGTCGAAGCTGTCCGCTGCGCCTTGCGAATTAAAGGTGGCGGCGCTGAATGCCGCCGTCAGATGGGCAACTTGGTCGCCACTGTCAAAGACGAGATTGCCAGCCGCGTCCCAAATGGAGAAGGAGCGTGCGCCGAAGGCGTAGAGCGCTTCATACTCGCCATTCATGTCGGCATCGCCCAATGTGTTGGTGACACGGAGGCGACCCAGGTTTTCTTCGAGGATGAGGGTGTCAGTGAAAACGGCCGTATCCAGCGTCAAATCTGCCACACGCACTTCCTCGCTAAATGTGTCGTAGTCGCGGGCGTCTCCTTCGTTGGCCGTGAGCAAATAGGTCATGCCATCCACTTCATAGGCAGCGATAGCATCCGGTTGATAGATGCCATAGACCGGCCAATTGTCGATGTTGATGCCGTCATCGTGGTCGCTGGCATCAAGCTGATTGCCGAGCAGACTGTAATCCTTGAAGCCCAAAGCGGTGATGGCCGTGACACTGTTCGTGTCCAGGTCAATCGTTGCCAAGGCATTGTTTTCCTGCAATGTCACCCAAGCCGTGCTGCTGTCGCTGGAAACGGCGATGTACTCCGGTTCCAGGTCTTGGGCAACCGTTGCCCCTGGGCCAAAGATGCGCACAGCGGCGGGCAGTTCACCGGCGCGTGGCCCGCCGACATTGAAGTCGGCAAAGCTGATGGGGGTGACATCTGCCTGTGTGATGGCAGCCATGCCTCCGGATACATCAATCACACTGACACTACCTTCGGGGTCAACGGTGTAGTCGGCATTGGGTTCGCCTTCATTGGCGACGACCGCTTTGCTCCCATCGGGGGTGAAGGTGATCATGTCGGGCAGTGCGCCGACGGTGACACTGGTGATGAATGTGCCGGATATTTCGTAGAAGTAGACAAAGCCATCAGCCTGCTTATCGGCATTGGCGACGGCGACGGCAACCATGTCGCCATAGACGGCGACGCTGTTCGCGCCGCCTGCCCCGATGGAGACGGTGTAAGCCAGCGTGGGGGAGATGGGATTGCTGACATTCAGCACTTCCATGGCCGGGCCGCCGGTGACGTTGAACAGTTGTTTGCTTCCTGGATGGTAGGCACCGATTTCTGAACCGGTGCCGCTGTAATTGCCGATGCGTTGTGCTTTGGGGGTTGTGACAACTTCAAAGATTGCGGTGGAACCGCTGACTTCGTAGTTGGCAACGACCCAGGGTGTCCCTGTGGTTGTCTGGCTGGCCGGGATGAAGAGGAGTCCTTCGGGGCTGTTGTTGCCATTGCTGGGCGGCATGTATTGTACGAAGGTGGGTGCTGTGGGCACGGTGACATCGTAAACCATGATGCCGCCATTTCGTTCCAGACCAATGAAGGCGTAGGTACGGCCGTTTACCACACCTTTTGTCACACCTTCTGGTTCCACACCTTTGTCATCGCTGCGGCTGTCAAAATCAGCGGGACTGCTGTTGTTCGTGTTGAACAAGTCAGGGGCGAGACCGGCAACCACATGTTCGAATTGGTCGCCACTGTCAAAGACGAGATTGCCAGCCGCGTCCCAAATGGAGAAGGAGCGTGCGCCGAAGGCGTAGAGCGCTTCATACTCGCCATTCATGTCGGCATCGCCCAATGTGTTGGTGACACGGAGGCGACCCAGGTTTTCTTCGAGGATGAGGGTGTCAGTGAAAACGGCCGTATCCAGCGTCAAATCTGCCACACGCACTTCCTCGCTAAATGTGTCGTAGTCGCGGGCGTCTCCTTCGTTGGCCGTGAGCAAATAGGTCATGCCATCCACTTCATAGGCAGCGATAGCATCCGGTTGATAGATGCCATAGACCGGCCAATTGTCGATGTTGATGCCGTCATCGTGGTCGCTGGCATCAAGCTGATTGCCGAGCAGACTGTAATCCTTGAAGCCCAAAGCGGTGATGGCCGTGACACTGTTCGTGTCCAGGTCAATCGTTGCCAAGGCATTGTTTTCCTGCAATGTCACCCAGGCCGTGCTGCTGTCGCTGGAAACGGCGATGTACTCCGGTTCCAGGTCTTGGGCAACCGTTGCCCCTGGGCCAAAGATGCGCACAGCGGCGGGCAGTTCACCGGCGCGTGGCCCGCCGACATTGAAGTCGGCAAAGCTGATGGGGGTGACATCTGCCTGTGTGATGGCAGCCATGCCTCCGGATACATCAATCACACTGACACTGCCTTCGGGGTCAACGGTGTAGTCGGCATTGGGTTCGCCTTCATTGGCGACGACCGCTTTGCTCCCGTCGGGGGTGAAGGTGATCATGTCGGGCAGTGCGCCGACGGTGACACTGGTGATGAATGTGCCGGATATTTCGTAGAAGTAGACAAAGCCATCAGCCTGCTTATCGGCATTGGCGACGGCGACGGCAACCATGTCACCATAGACGGCGACGCTGTTCGCGCCGCCTGCCCCGATGGAGACGGTGTAAGCCAGCGTGGGGGAGATGGGATTGCTGACATTCAGCACTTCCATGGCCGGGCCGCCGGTGACGTTGAACAGTTGTTTGCTTCCTGGATGGTAGGCACCGATTTCTGAACCGGTGCCAGTGTAAACACCGCGCAGCTCAAGGCCAATGCTCGTTTCTTGGTAGGCTGTGCCGCTGTTTGTCACAGTCTCTTGTTGCGGCTGTGCCGCTGCTGAGGTGGCATAGCTGCTCAGTAGCAATATGGGGAGCAGCATGAAGCTGAGCAAAACAAGAAGTAGCGACGTTGCTTTTAGAAATTTCACACGCTTAAAGAAAAGCATTAAAGGGTCTCCTTTGTATGGTAGGTAAATTTGGAAATGTCACGAAATGAGACGCGTCGATCATAGCACCAAAAAACGGCCGTTTATTAACGCCGGTGTTAAGGTCTTGCAAACGGTTTGTTAATATTATGTAAATAAATGATGTGCAGCATAGGTGATTGTCGAAGATCCTCCCGGAGGTTTCTGAACCTCCGGGAGGATTGGGACAAACTCGAAAGTTGAACCCTATGCTTTCTTTAGTCCCCGTCCAACCAGATTTTTCATCAATTGCGGTGGCACCCAGGCGTCGTCAATCTTGTCCATTGTTGGCAGGTGCTGCGGGTACAAGCCGGCCGCTTGCAACCTTTGGGCCAATTCAGGAGCCATGTCCGCATACCCCAACTCCGACCGCAAGCGGCGATAATAATTGGCATGATTGAAGAAATGCTTGTTTTCGATGCCATACCCCAGAAACATGGAGTATTTAGGGCCGGTAATGTAACTGCCAGAATGTAAAATGCGCGGGTCGAAAATGAGGCAGTCTCCCGGTTCGGTGGCGATCCATTCAGCCTGAGATGCCCACTCTTGCAGTTTTACGAAAAGGTAGCTCATGGCTCCCACCCATTTCAGGCGGGTCTCTTGCAGGCGGCGGCCAAGGCTGATTTGTGCCTGGGGGCGATGGGAACCGGGGATAAAGCCGAGGCGGAAGCCGCTTTCGGCATAGCTTTGCAAATAGATGCCGGCGCGTACAAGCTGGTAGGGAGCGTCGCTTTCATTCCAGTCTGGCCCTTTACCGAAGTCACGGTTAACGCTGTCTCGATGCCAGGAGATGGCGGAAAAGCCTACATGCAGGTCTGTGTGCTGTAAGAAGCGAATGTCGTTACCTAATAGATCGCGAACGGCCGTTACCAGCCGTTCGTGAGTGATCAGGGGCCAAAAGTCGGGGTTCTTGGTCACGCCATCCGGTGTTGACCAGGACGTATCCAGTCCGCGCTGCCCCAGGCGTCCCTTTTTGCCGCTTGTGCTCATTTTGCCACGGGAAATCCCCGACAAAGTTTCTAGTTTGGTGGTGTAGTAACTGATTTCTTCCGCCGATAAAAACCCGCGCAGCACCACATATCCTTTCTCGCGGAAATTTTGCTGCCACTCTTGCGTATGCATATTTGCCTCCTCTGTAAATTGGATTGTTCATCCGATGGTCGGATTAGCAATCCGACCTACGATTTTCATTCATGGGGGTCGACGACAGTTGTGTCGTTTCCTCTGGAAAAAGCCTCCCGGAGGTTTCAGAACCTCCGGGAGGGTTGGGACAAACCCGAAAGTTGATAACGGGCCGATAAAAACCGGTGCAGAACCACATATCCTTTCTCATGAGAATTTTGCTGCCACTCTTGCGTAAATCGGATTGTTCATCCGATGGTCGGATTAGCAATCCGACCTACGATTTTTATTCATGGGGGTCGGTGGCCGCCGGTGAAGTCTCCTTATCAAGGATGGGTGGCGAATCATTGTTCGCCTGCTGCATGGTAGACCTCTGTCACGAACAATTGGTTAAAGGGCAGTAAACATTCTTTTAACGCCTGACGCTCTTAAACAGACCTTAACAACGGGTTAACGCGTTTAACCAAATCTTAGCCTGTTTTTAACCCGTTATTGAACGCTTCTTAAACCTGACTGGCTACCCTGTGCAGGATGGAAGGAGAAGTTTCGGTAATCGTCCCAACGCGTAATGAAGCACACAATGTGCCTTGTTTTTTGCGTTCGTTACCGGCAAATGTTTTGCTCATCGTTGTCGATGCCAGTGACGACGAAACCCCAACCATTATTCGACGCAGCCGGCCGTTTAACACGATTATCATTCGCCATCCGGGGAATGTGACGGTGGCACGCCAGATTGGCGCTGAGGCGGCGATCACGGAATGGCTGTTGTTCACCGATGCGGATGTGCTGTTTGACCGTGATTACTTTGTCAATTTGTCTGCTCATTTGCAAGGGGATGCTGTGTATGGCCCGAAGCATTCTCTGGATCGGTTCAGCCATTATTACCGCTGGTTTGGGCAGGGACAGCAATGGATGCACCGTCTGGGGATTCCGGCGGCTTCTGGCTCAAATTTGCTAATTCGCCGCCCCGTTTTTGATGCGATTGGCGGCTTTGACCTGCGTTTGACTGTTAATGAGGATTCGGAAATTGCCTGGCGGGTGAAGCGGCAGGGGTATCGGATCGCGTTTGCACGAGATTTGGTGGTTTATGCGCGTGATCATCGACGGTTGGAATACGGCCGTTTCCGCAAAACCGCCCATTCACTCTTACGCTGCGCACTTCTTTATAGCGGCCTGATGCCTGCCCGCTGGCGCAGCCATGATTGGGGTTACTGGAAGCAGCGAGCCTGAGGAGGAGGTTTGAGATGGAAGCCAATTCAACATTTACACCTATCTTGTTGCCTGATGATGCCCAACTCCGCACACGCCTGGCGTGGTGGATTACCCAAATTGGCAGCCCGCCAGTTTTGGGCATAACCGGAGCGGTCGTTATCGGGGTGGGCATTAACACGCCGATGGGCTGGTGGCAAACTGGCCTGTACGCCGTGCTGACGCTGCTGCTGCCGGTGGTTTATATTTTGTGGCTGCTGCGGCGTGGCGATGTGTCAGATTTTCACCTGCGCCGCCGTGAGGAGCGCATCAAGCCCATGCGCATGAGCCTGATAACGGCCGTTTTCGGGTGGGGCATTCTCGCCATACTGGTCGCGCCGCCGCTGCTGCTGGCAATGGCGGTTGCCAATTTGGTGCAAGCCTTCCTTTACTTTGTAATCACGTTGCGCTGGAAAATCAGCATTCATGCGGCCGTTGCATCCGCGTTGGCCGTGCTGACCTGGCACATCTGGGGCGTGTTGGCGCTGCCCGTAATGGTCAGCGTGCCGCTCATCGCCTGGTCGCGCATTCATTTGCGACGGCACACAGTGGCGCAAACGGTGGCGGGAACGGCCGTTGGCGCGGCCATCTTAATGCTTTCCCTTTTGCTGCACGGAGCATAACCCATGCGCATTGCCCTCTTTACCGAGACTTTTTTGCCGAAAGTAGATGGCATTGTCAATACGCTTTGTCATTTGTTGGAGCATCTGGCCGTGCGCGGCCACGACAGCATCCTTTTTGCGCCAACCAGCCCGGCTCCTGTTTATGCACGCACGCCGCTTGTCACGTTTTCGGGACGGCCGTTTCCCCTTTACCCCGAACTTAAACTGGTTTCTCCCACCGTCAACATTCGCCAACATTTGCTTGATTTCCAGCCGGATTTGGTACATGCCGTGCAGCCGATAACCCTGGGCACGGCGGGCATTTGGCATGCACGCCGCCTGGGCATTCCCGTGGTCGCTTCCTATCACACCGACATTGCCGGATATGCGGCGCAGTGGGGCATGGAGTGGCTGCAAGGCCCCATCTGGCATACATTTCGCGCCATTCACGACAAAGCTGACCTGAATCTTTGCCCTTCAACGGCCACATTGCGCCAACTTCAAGCGCAAAATTTCCCGCGTTTGCGTGTGTGGACGCGCGGCGTGGATACGACCCAGTTTCATCCGCAATGGCGCTCGTCGGCGTGGCGGCAGCGGCTTAGCGATGGTCATCCCGATGCCCCACTGCTGCTGTATGTGGGGCGGTTGTCGCTGGAGAAGCGGGTGGATTGGTTACGGCCGTTACTCGACCAATTCCCGCACATTCGCCTGGCCATTGTGGGCGATGGCCCCGCGCGTGACAAACTCGAACAGCTTTTTGCCGGGACGCCGACCCATTTTACCGGTTATCTGCGCGGCGCAGACCTGGCTCATGCCTACGCCGCCGCCGACGCCTTTACTTTCCCGTCGGCTCACGAAACGCTCGGCAACGTGGTGCTGGAAGCGATGGCATCCGGCTTGCCGGTGGTCGTTGCTCGTTCCGGTGGCCCGCTGGACGTGGTGACGCAGGGGCAAAATGGCCTCTTTTTCGACCCGGATGATCCGGCTGATTTTGCGGCACAGGTGGGCAAGCTGCTCGCCGATGCGCCGTTGGCGGCGCAGTTAGGCCAACAGGCGCGGCAAACGGCCGAGCGCCGCAGTTGGACGCAGGTGTTGGATGGCCTGCTGGCTGATTATGCGGAAGTGGTGGCTGGTCGGGAAACGGCCGTTGCCCCATCCCGCCCAGCCATTGCAACGCGGCGTCCCGCCGTCAAAAGCCCCTGGCCGAATGTAGAAGGATGGCGGCTATGATGCGCAAAAAAGTCCTCTTCATTGGCGGTTCGCTCAACCAGACGAAAATGGCCCATGCCGTCGCCAAACATTTGCAAGCCGAACACGACTGCTACTTCACCCCTTATTACAGCGATCATCCGCTGCTGCATCGGGCGGCGCAAAAAGGGTGGCTCGATTTCACCGTCATGGGCGGCGCGGGGCGTCGCCAGACCGAAGCGTATCTGGCCGGGCATAATTTGCCGCTCGATTATGGCGGTCGGCAGCATGCGTATGACCTGGTTGTCACCGGCAGCGATTTGATCATCCAGCGCAATATTCGCCAGAAGCCGATCATCCTCATTCAAGAGGGGATGACGGACCCGGAAAATGTGCTGTATCACCTGGTGCGCCGCCTTAAATTGCCGCGTTATCTAGCCAGTACCAGCACCAATGGTTTGTCGTTGGCCTACCGTTATTTTTGTGTGGCTTCGGAAGGGTACAAGCAGTTTTTTATACGTAAAGGTATTCCCGCTGACAGGATGGTTGTTACGGGGATGCCTAACTATGATGATGTGCGCCAGGTTTTGCGCAATGATTTTCCCCATCGCGGCTATGTGCTGGCGGCTACCTCCGATGCCCGCGAGACGTTTAAGTTTGATAACCGCAAGCGGTTTATCCGCCATGTGTTGGCGATTGCAAACGGCCGTTCCGTCATCTTCAAGCTGCACCCCAACGAAAAGGAAGCGCGGGCACGCCGTGAAATTGACGAACTGGCTCCAGAGGCGCTGGTTTTCGCCAAAGGCAGCGTTGACCACATGATTGCTAACTGCGATGTGCTGGTCACGCAATATTCGACGGTGGTGTATACGGGTATTGTGCTGGGCAAAGAGGTTCACAGCTATTTTGATGTTGCCGCGCTGCGTGCGCTGGCTCCCTGGCAAAATGGCGGGACATCTGGTCAGCGCATTGCGCAGGTGTGTCGCGGGGTGTTGGCTGGGGAAACGGCCGTTTCCCATGAAAACGACCCGGTGCCGCGACCCGGCAATGCCGAAAAACAACGAGAAGGGTGGCCGATACCGCCCATCTCCAAACAATGGTCAAGCTCATGAACAATGTAAAGGTTGTGACGGTTATACAGGCTCGTGTTGGCTCTTCGCGGCTGCCGGGGAAGGTGTTACGGCCGTTGCTGGGCAAGCCGCTGCTGGTACGTATGATTGAGCGCGTCCGCGCGGCGCGTTTGGTCGGCACCATTGTCGTTGCCACCACCACCGATCCGGCTGACGACCCCATTGTCACCCTTTGCCATAAAGAAGAAATACATTGCTACCGGGGTCATCCTACCGACTTACTTGATCGCCATGTTCAGGTGGGATGGCAGTTTGGCGCGGATGCCATTGTCAAAATTCCCTCAGATTGTCCGCTCATCGATCCCACCGTTATTGACCGCGTGCTCGCCGTTTATCTGAACGCGCCTGAAGCGTACGATTACGTCAGCAATTTACACCCTGCTACCTATCCTGACGGCAACGATGTCGAAATCATCCGCATGGAGGCTCTGGCACGCGCCTGGCGCGAAGCTTCCCGCAATTTTGAGCGCGAACACACCACGCCCTATCTCTGGGAGCGCCCGACACAGTTTCGCCTGGGCAACGTCGTCTGGGAAACGGGCATGAACTATGCCATGAGCCATCGCTGGACCATTGATTATGAACCCGACTATCGCTTCATTAAAGCTGTGTACGAAGCGTTATATCCGCAAAACCCATTGTTTGGTCTAGATGACATCCTGCAATTGCTGAGTGAAAACCCGGCACTGGCCGCCCTCAATGAAATTTATGCCGGGGTGAATTGGTATCGCCATTATCTGTCTGACTTGCTCACCATTACCCCAGACCAAACGCGGCAAGTGGCGCTGCCGATCATAAGTGGAGAGTAAGCGAAAGGCTGCGCCGACCACCATGAATGAAGATCGTAGGTCGGATTGCCAATCCGACTATCGGATTAACAATCCGATTTACGCAGAGGCTGCACCGGCGGCGGCCGATTACCATGAATGAAGACCAAACCTCCCGGAGGTTGTCGATGGCAGGCTCGCCGCATGAGGTGAACCTCCGGGAGGTTGTTTTGGAAGTAAGCGAATCAATAGAAACCGAGTTTTGTGCAAAACCCGGTTTCCCCAAAAAACTGGAGGTGTGACATGCGTTATGAAGTAGAAGTAGCCGAGCAAATCATCGTCAAACTGACTGTGGAGGCCAATTCGCCAGAGGAGGCGTTGCAAAAAGCACGCACGGCGCGGCGTTATGATTATGAAAGCGTCGAACGTCAGCCAGATGCTGTGCGTATTCTCCATAGCAGTGATCGTTAGAAACTCGCCGATCCTTGAAACGAGGTCATTATGCTCAATCCATATGACGTGGAAACATTAGAAGCAAAAGCGTTGCGCGTGCGCGAACACATCATTCGTTTGGCGACCGCTGGCGGCTGCTTCTTGGGCGCATCCCTCTCTTGCGCCGACCTGATTGTCTATCTGTACACGCATTTTCTAAATGTCAGTCCCGCCAATTTTGACGACCCACAACGCGATTACCTTTTCCTGTCCAAAGGGCACGATGTCCCGGCTTTGTACGCCACCTTTGTGGAGATGGGCTGGATGCCAGAGGCACGGTTGCGCAATCATTTGCAAACGCATGATCACATTTACTGGCATCCCAATCGCGGCGTTCCCGGCATCGAGTTCCATTCAGGTTCTTTGGGGCATTTGCTCTCTGTCGCCGCCGGTGTGGCCTATGATTGCAAATTGCGCGGCCAGGATAACAAAGTGGTGGTCATTACCGGCGATGGCGAGTTAAACGAGGGGTCTAACTGGGAGGCGCTGCTCGTTGCCCATGCGTACAGACTGGACAATTTGTTGATTATCGTGGATCGGAATGAGTTTCAGGCGAACGTGGAAACGGAAGCGTTGATTCCTCTGGAGCCATTGGCGGATAAATTTGCAGCTTTTGGTTGTGCGGTGGAGCGGGTGGATGGGCATGATTTTGGGGCGCTGCATGAGGCGCTGCACCACTTTCCCTACGCGGCCAATCGCCCCACTGTTTTGATTGCGGATACGGTGCGCGGCAAGGGGCTGCCGAGCATTGCTCGTCGTGCTGACCGTTGGTTTTGTAATTTTACGCAGGAAGAGGTGGCGGATTTGTTGCTGGAATTGCATGGCGCAGATAAAGCTGACCTGATTTCTGAAGCGTTGATGGTGAGGTGAGGGATGAATTACGAAGCTGCTTTGCAGGAAATTGTCCTCTCTGATGCGCGTTATGTGGTGATGACGGCCGAAAATCGCGCTGCTATTCGTCATTTGCCTGCCCGGTTGAACGGCCGTTTCCTGGACACCGGCATCACCGAACAAACCATGATTGGCATGGCCGCCGGGCTGGCCTTGCGTGGGCGCGTGCCCATCTGCCATGCCCTGGCAACCTTTTTGACCATGCGTGCCTTTGAGTTCATCCGTACCGATGTGGGCATTGGGCGGCTGCCCGTTAAGCTGGTAGGCGGCGTCCCCGGCTTTTTGTCTGATGGCAATGGCCCAACACACCAGGCGCTTGAGGATATTGCCTTGATGCGCGGCATTCCGGGCATGCAGATTTTTTGCCCTGCTGACGAGGCTGACCTGGTGCTGGGTTTGCGTGCCATGTTAGAGAGTCCGCACCCGGTTTACATTCGGCACACGGGGGGAACGGCCGTTATCGAGCACCAGCCCGATTTTGCCATTGGTCAGGCGGAAACTGTCCTAAACGGCCGTGACCTGACCCTGCTCACCTATGGCATGCTTTTCCGCGAAGCACACGCCGCTGCTCACCTGTTAAGCGAACGTGGCTATTCCGTGCGTCTGCTGAATTTGCGCACCGTGTGGCCCATTGACGAGCAAGCCATTTTGCAAGCAGCACGCGAAACCCGTTTACTCGTCACCATAGAAGACCATTTCCTTACCGGAGGGTTGGCGACCATCGTCAGCGAATTGTTGCTGCGTCATCAGGTTATGGCCCCGCTGCTGCCCATTGCCCTGGACAACCGTTGGTTCCAACCCGCACTGCTCGATCAGGTATTGGCCGTCGAAGGTTTCACCGGGCCACAGCTTGCCGACCGCATCGACACCTATTACGGAGACAAATATGCCTAATTCAGTCCGTTTTAACCCTAATTTCCCCAAGATTACGGCTTCTGATGAGCTGTATGCGCGTGCCGCTGGCCTCATCCCCGCTTATTCACAAACGCTGGCAAAAGGCCCTACACAATACGTCAACGGCGTTGCCCCCAAATATTTACAGCGGGGCAAAGGCGCACGCGTTTGGGATGTGGATGGTAACGAATATTTGGATTACAACGCGGGTATTGGCCCCATTTCGCTGGGCTATGCCTATAAGCGGGTCGATGATGCCATTCAACAGCAGTTGGCTGATGGCATTACCTTTTCGCTGGTGCATCCGTTGGAAGTGGAAGTGGCGGAATTGCTGCGCACCATTTTGCCCAATGCCGAGGCTGTGCGTTATGGCAAAACTGGCGCGGAAGTGACCAGTGCCGCTGTCCGTTTGGCTCGCGCTTACACCGGACGTGACAATGTGTTGTGCTGTGGTTATCACGGCTGGCATGATTGGTACATTGGCGTTTCTGCCCGCAATGCAGGCGTGCCCCAATCTGTGAAAGCAATGGTGCATACCTTCAATTACAACGACCTGGATTCTGTGCGAGCGGCGTTGGATGAGAACACAGCTTGTGTCATTTTGGAGCCGATGGTTTTTGATTATCCTGATCCTGGCTTTTTGCAAGGGTTGCAGGCGTTGTGCCGGGTTAATGGTACGCTGCTGATTTTTGATGAGATGTGGACTGGTTTTCGTTGGGCGTTGGGCGGGGCGCAAGAATTTTTTGGCGTCACGCCAGACCTGGCTTGTTACTCGAAGGCCATTGCCAATGGTATGCCGCTGGCGGTTCTCACGGGCCGTGCCGATGTGATGAGCTTGCTGGATGAAGAAGTGTTCTTTTTCTCCACCTTTGGCGGCGAGGCGTTGTCGCTGGCGGCGGCACAGGCCACCATTTATGAGTTGCGGGAGCAAAATGTGCCTACGTATCTGGCGCACATCGGTGAGCAAATTAAGGAAGGGTATAACGAATTGGTGGCGCACCTGGGACTGGATCATGTGACGCAGTGCAAAGGGCATCCGGCGCGGACAATGGTGACATTTGCGCCATCTGCCGGGGATCCGCTGCTGTTGAAATCATTGATGCAGCAGGAGTTAATTCGGCGCGGCATTCTCTGGTCGGGCTTTCATAATGTGACGTTTGCGCACACGACGCGCGATGTTGACTATACCTTGATGGCTTATCGGGATGTGTTGGAGATTTTGAAGCAGGCGTTGAGAAACGGCCGTATCGCTGAGCAGTTACGCGGCATTCCTGTGCAGCCTGTTTTTCGCAAAACGAGCGATTTTCATACCAAACCCAAGGTCGCCGTGAATGGGAATGGACGGGCATGAACAACCTTTTCACGTTGACTGACAAGGTTGCCATTGTGACCGGGGCGTTGGGGCTGCTGGGAAAGCAGCACTGTGTTGCCCTGGCAGAGGCGGGGGCGCATGTGGTGGTGGCTGATTTGGCGGAAACGGCCGTTAACACATTTGCCGCCACCTTGCCCACACCTTCCTTGGGCGTCACCCTCGATGTGACGTGCCCGCAAAGCGTACAGGCGATGCAGCAAACCGTGCTGGACACCTTCGGCCATGTGGACGTGTTGGTCAACAATGCCGCCATCAACGACATGTTTGAATCCCCAGCCATGGCTGCCGCCCAATCGCGCTTTGAGCAATACCCGCTGACAATGTGGCAGCGTTCGCTGGATGTCAATGTCACCGGTGTTTTTCTATGTGCGCAGATTGTAGGCACGGCCATGGCCGCACAAGGGCATGGCAGCATCATCAACATCGCTTCGACCTATGGCCTGGTTGCGCCCGATCAATCCCTCTATCGTCGCCCGGATGGCAGCCAACCTTTCTATAAATCCCCTGCTTACCCAACGACGAAAGGTGCGGTGATTGCCTTTACCAAGTTTTTAGCTGCTTATTGGGGCAGCGCCGGTGTGCGTGTGAACGCGCTTTCGCCGGGAGGGGTAGAGAATGGGCAAGATGCTTATTTTGTCGCCAATTACAGTCAGCGCACGCCGTTGCGGCGCATGGCTTGCCCCAATGATTATCAAGGGGCTGTGCTGTTTTTGGCGAGCGACGCTTCCGCCTATATGACGGGGGCGAATTTGGTGGTAGATGGCGGCTGGACGGTATGGTGAGGACATGAACAGCTTGATGGCGGAGGAAGATGTGGATGTTTTGCAAAAGGCGCGGCGTATTCGTTTGCTGTTGACGGATGTAGATGGCGTCTTGACGGATACGGGCATCTATTATTCAGCGCGGGGCGAGGAGCTAAAGCGCTTTTCGGTTCGCGATGGCATGGGCGTGGAACGGCTCCGTACAGTAGCGGGCATAGAAGTGGGCATTATCACTGGCGAAAATTCGGAAGCGGTGTGGCAGCGGGCAAAGAAACTGGGGATTTCGGAATTGCATTTGGGTGCCAGGGATAAGTTGGCTTTGTTGGCGGATATTTGTGTGCGGCAGCAAGTACAACCTGATGAGGTCGCCTATATAGGTGATGACAGCAACGATTTGGAAATTATGGGACAGGTAGGGTTAACGGCCGTTCCTGCTGATGCTCTTCCCTTTGTGCGAGAAACGGCCGATTACATTTGTCAGGCACGAGGTGGTCATGGCGCATTCCGCGAGTTTGCCGAATTGATTATCGCTGCCCAAACCGCGTTTCACGCAAAGGAAGAGCAAAATGAATCAATCAGTTGTGAACGTAGAAGTTGGTGATCGGCTTATTGGCAAGGGGGAGCCTGTTTACATCATTGCCGAAATTGGCATTAACCATAACGGCTCCCTGGAATTGGCGAAAAAATTGATTGATGGTGCCGCTTTTGCCGGAGCAGATGCCGTCAAGTTCCAGAAGCGCACGCCAGAACTGTGTGTGCCCCGTGAGCAGTGGGATGTGGAACGGGACACGCCCTGGGGGCGCATGACTTATATTGAATACAAGCACAAAATTGAGTTTGGCTACGATGCGTATGCAGAAATTGATGAGTATTGCCGCCAGCGAGGCATTGCCTGGTTTGCCTCGTGTTGGGATGAGCCGTCGGTGAGTTTTATTGAGGCGTTTGCGCCGCCGCTGCATAAGGCGGCATCAGCTTCGCTGACTGACTTTCCGCTGCTGCGTGCCATGCGTGCCACAGGCAAGCCGTTGATGCTTTCTAGTGGGATGTCGGAGATGGTGGAAATAGAAACGGCCGTTGCCACCCTCACCCCCGACAATTTGCTGCTGGCCCACTCCACATCTGCCTATCCTTGCCCGGTAGACAATCTCAACTTGCGCATGATCCACACATTGCAAAGACGATACCCAACCATTCCCATCGGATATTCTGGGCATGAGGTAGGGCTGGCTCCGACCTGGGCGGCCGTGGCTATGGGGGCAACCTTTGTCGAACGGCACATTACACTTGACCGTGCCATGTGGGGCAGCGACCAGGCCGCTTCGGTGGAAATCATGGGACTGCACCACATGGTGCGTAACATTCGCGACATCGAACAGTCACTGGGTGATGGTGTGAAACGGGTTTACGCCTGTGAATTATCGGCACGATCCAAGCTGCGCCGGGTGGTTTCCACCAATGGGCATGGGCGCGAAGCGGTAAAAGGTTAGCCATGCAGGTGCGTCAAATCGACACGAGTAACAAGCAGGACGTGCAAAAGTTCGTCAGCTTCCCCTTTGCCTTGTACCGTGACTGTGCGCAATGGGTTCCGCCATTGTGGAACGATGCCGCCACCATTCTTAACCGTGACAAACACCCTTTTTACGCACACTCAACGGCCGATTTTTTCCTGGCAGAGACGAATGGGCAGGTTGTGGGGCGCATCGCCGCATTGGAAAATCGGCGTTACAACAGTTACAAAGGGAGCCAAACCGCCTTCTTTGGCTATTTTGAGGCGGTAAACGACAACGACGTTGCCGACCGTCTCTTTGCGGCGGTTTTTGCCTGGGCTAAAGAGCGTAAGCTCGAAAACGTCATTGGTCCGCGTGGTGTCATTGGCATTGATGGCAGTGTGTTGGTAGAAGGATTTGAACACCGCCCGGCGCTGACGATTCCCTATAACTTTCCCTATTACGATGGGCTAATCCGGCGGGCCGGGTTCACCAAGCTAACCGATTTGTTGTCCGGTTATTTGCCCGGCAATCATACCCTGCCGCCGCGTATGCACACGATTGCCGACAAAATGAAGCAGCGGCGCGGTTTTTGGGTGAAGCGCTTTGCTTCCAAACGAGAAATTCGGCGTTGGATTCCGCGTATCATGACGGTTCACCAGGAAGCGTTTAGCCAGACGCGCAGTTTTTACCCGCCGACCAGGGATGAAGTGCAGCAGGTGATTGGTACGGTGCTGGCGATTGTAGACCCGCGCCTGGTGAAGCTGGTGATGAAGGGGGATGAGATTGCCGGGTTTATCCTGGCGTATCATGATGTGTCGGCGGGGTTGCAGCGAGCAAACGGCCGTATCTGGCCCACCGGTTGGCTGCACATCTTGCGCGAACGGCAGCGCACTCCCTGGCTAAACATCAATGGGCTGGGATTGCTGCCCCAATACCAGGGGCTGGGCGCCAATGCCATTCTCTATACCGAACTAGAAAAGACAGTAAAAGCGTCAAACATCGAGCACATTGACGTGGTGCAGGTTGATGAAGCCAATTTTAAGAGTTACGCCGACATGGAAAAAATTGGCGTGCGTTGGTACAAGCGCCATCGGCATTATCACCGTTCTTTATAATCCCTTTCCCTTTTCCAGATTCGTGAGCTGCCGCACTACCGGGTGCGGTAACAACCCATCTCCCGGACGTGGTCATCGACACATCTGTTGCGGGAGGCTGTTTTTGTAGGAGGCGTGAGATGACTGCTATTCCCGATGTCCCTTATCAGGATTCATTATCCTGGTTGTATCCACCTGTTTTGCAAGAAAACTGGCGCAATACGGCGCAAAGACGCCTTAATGAGGCGTTGGCAAACGCTTTGCGCATCCCCTTTACGGACCAATCTCGCTTTGTCTTTTTCAGTGATTTGCATCGTGGCAATGGCGCACGTACAGATTTGTTTATGCCAAACAAGCCGCTATTTTTGCGTGCGCTGCGCCATTATTACACGCAGGGATACACGTATGTTGAAGTGGGGGATGGCGACGAGTTGTGGCTGCATTATGACCTTGCCGCCATTCGCCGCGCCCATGGGGCTGTGTTTGATCTTTTGCACCAATTTTATGCGGGACGGCGGCTGTTTTTGCTTTATGGCAACCATGATATGCGCGAGAACGGCCGTTCCCCACGCCGCAAAGATGGCATTCCTGTTCATGAAAGCGTGCTGCTGCATCACCAGGACAACGGGCAAACCATTTTCGTTTGCCACGGCCATCAGGCCGACTTGACCAGCGAACGCTTTTACGCCATCACGCGCATGGCAAACCGCCATGTTTGGCGCTATTTGCGGCAGTTGGGTCTGGGGCAGGTGCAGGCAAATGGGACTGGCAGCCATTATCGCCTGGAGCGGATACCGAAAACGCTGCGTGCCTGGATGCATGCACAGCCGCGCCGCATTGAGCAGCGTTTGTTGGAATGGTCGGCGGCGCAGCGGCAGCCTTTGATTTGTGGGCATACGCACTTTGCTGCCTGGTCGGAAAACGGCCGTCAACCCTACTTCAACACGGGCAACGGCATTCACCCTGGCGTGCTCACCGGTCTTGAAATTGGCGACGGGGCGATACACGAGGTGCGCTGGTTGTGGGATGGGCAGCACGCTCGACGCGAAAGTATGCGCCAGCAGCCGCTTGCCGCATTGTAATGTTATGGTTTTGTTAACGCGTGTTATGGTTTTGTAAACAAGCTCCAAAAGCGGATGCAATCGACATATGATTTGGCGTATAGGCAGCTGAAATGGGTTGTTATTTGCCATTCATGAAGTTGCAATATCTTTTTTGGAGAAAACATGGACAGAACACGCACGCTATTTGTGGTTATTTTGGGGGTAACGGCCGTTACCATTCTCGGCATCTTCCTTTTTCGCCCCAAACCCGATCCCGTCGTTGGCCTGGTCGGGTCAGAAAAAATCCCCTTCTTTCAAGATGAACGCGTTCAGGAAGCACTGCGCCGCAATGGGCTAGACGTAACCGTACACAAAGCCGGCTCCCGCGAAATCGCCACCGAATTTAACCTGGACGAATACGACTTTGTTTTTCCGGCCGGTGTCCCTGCCGCGCAAAAAATCCAGCAGGAAACCGGCGTCAGCACATCCTACAATCCCTTCTTCACGCCGATGGCTATTGCTTCGTGGAAACCGATTGCCGACCTCTTTGTGCAGCAAGGCATCGCCCGCGACGAAGGTGGCTATTACCTGCTCGACATGGAAAAGCTGCTGCCGCTGCTGCAAAACGAAGTGCGCTGGAATGAGCTGCAAGGCAATACCACCTTTCCCGTCAACCAGAGCATCCTCATCCGCTCTACCGATGTGCGCAAATCCAACTCGGCGGCCATGTACCTGGGCTTAATGAGTTATGTTGCCAACGATAACAACATCATCCAGACCATGAACGACGCGCAGCCCTACATGTCCTTCTTATCTGACCTGTTTTTGCGCCAGGGGCTGCTGGCGAGCAGTTCTCAGGAACCGTTCGAGGATTATTTGGTGCAAGGCATGGGGCATTCGCCAATTGTCATGATTTACGAGGCGCAGTTTATCGCCCAGGCAGCCCTGGATAACGGCACTATCTTGCCGGAAATGGTGCTCATGTATCCTTCGCCAACCATCTTCACCAAGCATATTCTCATTCCCTTCAGCGAAGGCGGAGAGAAGCTGGGCCAGGTTTTAGAAACAGACCCCGAACTGCAAAAACTGGCAATTGAGTATGGCTTGCGCAATAGTAACCTGGCTGAGTTTCGCCAATTTACGGCCGATCACAACATCGCTCTCCCAGACACCATTGTCAATGTCATCGAGCCGCCCAGCTATGAAGTGTTGGAAGGCATCATCCAGGCAATTGAGCAAATTTACCAACAACAAGGAGGGTGACAATGAGTAGCAAACGTTATTTTCCCTTTTTCCTTTTGCTAATAACTTTTTCCCTGATCCTACTGCTGATTCCTGGCTGTAGTCTGGTCAGTGGCGCAGAAACGATGACGGTGCTTGCCGGTTCGGAATTAAAAGACATCGAACCCTTGTTAGACCAGATTGAGAAAGAAACCGGTGTGCGCTTGCAGTTTGAATACATTGGCACGCTGGATGGCGCAGAAAAACTGCTCTCTGGCGCGGAATATGACCTGGCCTGGTTCTCGCATGGTAAATACTTGACGCTGCTGCAAGGTGGGCGCGGTTTGGTGGTGACACAAGAGAAGACGATGTTGTCGCCGGTGATTATGGGCATTAAAGAGAGCAAGGCGCGTGAATTTGGTTGGGTGGATAACCCGAATGTGACCTGGCAAGACATTGCCGACAAGGCCAGCAGTGGCGAACTGCGTTACGCAATGACCAATCCGGCCGCGTCTAACTCTGGCTTTACGGCGTTGATTGGTGTGGCGACGGCTCTCACCGGCAGCAGCGATGCCATTAACGCGGGCGATGTGAATGTGCCCGCTCTGCAAGCGTTTTTTAAGGGGCAGGCGTTGACGGCGGGCAGTTCGGGCTGGCTGGCCGAGAATTATGTCAGTGCAGAAGATGATTTGGATGGCCTGATCAATTATGAATCGGTGCTGCTGTCGCTGAATGAGAGCGGCGACCTGCGCGAAGATTTGGTGCTCATTTATCCCAAGGAAGGGATTATCACGGCCGATTATCCTTTGATGCTGTTAAACGCGGAGAAACAAGAGCAGTACGACACTTTGATCACCTACCTGCGCTCGCCGGAATTTCAAGAGGAGATGATGCGCACGACGTTACGCCGCCCGGTGGTTCCTGGGATTCAGCTAGACGGCCGTATCCCCAATCCGCTCCTGGTGGAACTGCCCTTTCCCAACAGCGTGGACATCATCGACAGCCTCCTCTTCTCATACCTGGATGAGCAGCGCGTACCCGCCCATGCCATCTTTGTGCTGGATGTCAGCGGTTCGATGGAAGGCAATGGCATTACCGACCTGAAAACGGCGATGAACAACCTCACCGGGTTGGACAGCTCCTTGACTGGCCGTTTTGCCCGCTTCCGCGAACGAGAAATGATCACCGTCATTGCCTTCAGCGACTATGTGCAGACCGTGCAGGTCTTTACGATTGATGACGCCAATTCGCAGGGGGAAGCGATGCAAGAAGTGCGCACGTTTGTCAATCGCTTAGATGCGGATGGCGGCACGGCCATCTACACTGCGCTGACGGAAGCGTATCGCCTGGCACAAGAGGCGCAGCAGCAAGACCCGGATCGTTACTACTCTATCGTTTTAATGAGTGACGGCGAAAATACGGATGGGCTGAGTCCACGCGATTTCCAGCGGTATTATGAAGGGCTGCCAGCAGAAGCGCGGAACATTCGCACGTTTACCGTCCTCTTTGGCAATGCGGACGAGGACACGATGACCGACATTGCTGACCTGACTGGCGGCCGTGTATTTGACAGCACGGAAGAGTCGCTCAGCCTCATCTTTAAGCAGATTCGCGGGTATCAATAATTGGTGTAATCGGTTTGTTCTCAGACTTTATGGGCAGCGCGGAGACGCAGAGACATATGATAGAAAAGCCTCTGCGTCTCCGCGTCTCTGCGCGAGATATTAAACCATTGTCACCAGACGAACCCCGCCTTTGCGCACCTGGCGAAATACGGCTCCTTGTTGAATCAGGTGCAGGACGGGAGCAACGGCCGTTACCACCGCCCCCGACAACATCGCTATGCCATAATCAAACAGCAAAGGGTGTAACGGCGTACTTGGCCCCAGCAGCAGCACCTGCGACCCTGGTTTGCGCAGCGCCAACAGCCCATCCAGTGTGCCATTGAGCAGCGTCATGCTGGTCACAGCCAGCACATCGGCCTGTGGCACAATGTCCACCGCTGCCTCTGCCGGATATTCGCCCGGCCCCGGATTTTGTTCCAGCACAAATAACTGTCCCACCTGTGGCCGTAAAGCATCAATGAATGGGAAGTGGCCGACGAGCGCGACGGTTTTGCCCGTGCCCGCCTCGGCAATGACATGTTCCGCGTTCCGTTCCACCCAGCGTTCTGGCAGTGGTGGCAGTAAGGCATTAATCGCTGCCATGCCAATGCTGCGCAATGTCAGATTATCTGTGGCTGCCAGTGCGGCCAATTCGTGCCCCGACAGGTGTTGCAGTTTGCCCGCATTGGGGACATCCACTTCGCCATGTGGACGATTGCCGACAAGTGTGGAGGCGAGGCCACAACGTTGTTCTCCGGCTACTTTGACGGAAACGGCCGTCCAGTGCAGCCCAATGGTCACACCAATCGTCTCACCCTCTGGCACAACGGTTAACAACTCATCAATTAACTTCATCTTCAACTTCCTTGAGCATGGTTGGGATGAGGAGAAAAATCTTCATTCCCCAGCAGGCGTTAATTTACCCACACCATTTGCCCTGTTTCGGTTATGTCATAACCCCCTAAATCGGTGATCGCTTTGTGTGCTTCCGCCGATTTCAGCCATTGTACCAATGTTTGCACACCGGGCATCGCCCATGCTTCTTCCGTAATCACCAGGTCGTAGCGCTCTGTTGTCTGCAAAACAAAATCGAGGCCATAAGCCAGTGCTGCCGCTTCCACCCCCAGGCCAACATCTGCCTGTCCTTCGGCGACTGCGCCCGCTACCTGCAAATGCGTCTTGACCTCTTCTTCGTACCCCTGGATGAAAGCTGGATTGACGCCTAACTGCTGACAGCGCATGTCCAGCCAGAGGCGTGTGCCTGCACCTGTTTGGCGATTGATGAAGCGGATGTTTGGCTTTGTCAGGTCAGGCAGGTCATGAATTTGCAGCGGATTGCCGGGGAAGACGATTAAACCGAGGCGGCGATGGGCGAGGGTGAGCATGGCGACGCGGCGACCAGGCAGCATGCGTGTGATGAATGGTTCGTTGTAACAGTTGCTGTCTGCGTCCCACAAATGGCAGCCGGCAATGTCGGCTCCTTGTCGCGCCAGTGCCATCAACCCGCCCATGCTGCCCACAAATGTGACACTCAGTTCGTAATCGGGAGCCAGATCAGGGAAACGGCCGTCTATCAGCGAAATAATCGGATCATGGCTGCCCACAAAGCGCAGCAGCTTTTTCGGCGGCGCTTCCGGATCGCCAAAACGGGATTGCCAACGCGCCAACACATCTCGCGTCGCCTCTTCCGTCTCCTTTGGCGTATATCCGGCAGCCATCATTTCCAGGAGAAACGCCTCCACACGATTGACTAATGTAGCTCGCCGCAGCGTCGTCTGCGTGACCGCAGGCGAGGCCACGCGTGTTCCTTGCCCTACCTGAGTGCTGATCAACCCTTGCAGCGTCAACTCCCGATAAGCACGCTGCACCGTGCCAGGGGCGCAGCCCCACCGTTTTGACATGCTGCGCACAGATGGCAGACTGTCCCCCACCTTTAGGGTTCCATTCATGATGTTTTGCCTGATTTCAGCGGTTATCTCTTTAAAAACGGACATGTTTACCTTGCCCTTTTGCCAGATTAAGGCCTTGCTTTTCGGCATGACTGTATACCCCAATTGTACAGATTGTACTAAGTGTGTCAATTCAATTGACACACTCGCGGGGCGCTTTTATACTTTGTTTGTGAGTCAGGCACGTAAGAACAAATCGATTGTGATTCACGAAATGTAATGAGTTTACCGTTCTTTTTTTCCCACGTTTGTAACCCATTGTGCGCAAGAATGTGTGCAACGGTTTTGTTATTATGTTAAGGGGCAGCGTCACAACGCTGCCCCTTTCTGTTTTTCTTGACGGAGAAATTCTGGAGGTTAACATGCATCAATCAACTTTTTATGTCAACGGCGTGCCCAAGACTCTCGTCGTTGACCCGGACATGACGTTGATGGACGTCGTCCGTAAACAACTGTTGCTCACCGGCACAAAGGATGGCTGCGAAGATGGTCATTGTGGTGCGTGCGCCGTGTTGGTCAATGGCAAATATACCCTGGCGTGCATCACCAAAATGAGCCGTATTCCGGAAGGTGCAGAGATTTTGACGGTGGAAGGCATTGGCACGCCGCAAAGTCTGCATCCGGTGCAAAAGGCATTTGTGCTGCACGGCGCGGCGCAATGTGGTTTTTGCACACCTGGCTTCGTGGTTTCGGCGGTAGCGCTGTTAAATGAGAACAAGAGTCCCAGCCGTGACGATGTACGGGCCTGGTTCCACAAGCGACACAATATTTGCCGCTGCAATGGCTACAAGCCGTATGTGGATGCGGTCATGGATGCGGCTAAGGTGATGCGCGGTGAAATGCCTGCTTCGGCGTTGGAGTACAACGGAAACGGCCGTCTCTGGGGCAGCAAATACCCACGACCAACGGCCGTTGCCAAAGTCACCGGCACCCTCGACTACGGCTCCGACCTCGGCTTGAGAATGCCGCCGGAAACCCTGCAATTGGCCCTCGTCCAGGCTAAAGTTTCCCATGCCAACATCCTCAATATCGACACCAGCGAAGCCGAGAAAATGCCCGGCGTCCATGCTGTGCTCACCCACAAAGATGTGCAAGGCAAGAACCGCATCACCGGTCTCATCACCTTCCCCACCAACAAAGGGGATGGCTGGGATCGCCCGATTTTGTGCGATGAAAAAGTCTTCCAATATGGCGATGCCATCGCCATCGTTGCCGCCGACACGGTCGAACAAGCGCGTGCCGCTGCCGACAAAGTGGTTATTGAATTGGAAGAGCTGCCAGCCTACATGAGTGCCTTGGATTCCATGGCCGAAGACGCCATCGAAATCCACCCCGGCACACCCAACGTTTATTACGAGCAAAAAATCGCCAAGGGCGGCGAAACCGCCCCGCTCATGGAGAAAGCGGCCTATGTGGTAGAAGACGAATTCTACCTGCAACGGCAGCCCCATTTGACAGTGGAGCCAGACGTTGGTTTTGGCTACATTGACGACGAAGGGCGCGTCACCATTCACTCCAAATCCATTGGCCTTTACCTGCATCATGCCATGATTGCCCCTGGTCTTGGCCTTGAACCGGAGAAGCTGCGTCTGGTACAGAACCCGGCCGGCGCGACATTTGGCTATAAATTCTGCCCGACGATGGAAGCATTGCTCGGTGTAGCCGTTATGGCTTTGCAGCGGCCGGTCTTCTTGCGTTACGACTATGAACAGCACATGACCTACACGGGCAAGCGCTCCCCCTGGTTCCTGAAGCTCAAGCTTGGCGCGGACGAAGAGGGCAAGTTGCTTGCCATGGAAAGCGACTGGAGCGTCGATCATGGCCCATACTCCGAGTTTGGCGACCTGTTGACGCTGCGTGGCGCACAGTTTATCGGTGCCGGTTACAACATCCCGAACATTCGCGGTATGGGACGCACTGTGGCGACAAACCATGCCTGGGGTGCTCCTTTCCGTGCTTACGGTTCGCCGCCATCCTTCCTGGCCTCAGAAAGCTTGATGGATGAGCTGGCAGAGAAAATGGGCGTCGATCCGTTGGAACTGCGTTACAAGAATCTGTATCGCCCCGGTTCAACGACGCCTACTGGTCAGGAACCGGAAGTGTACAGCTTGCCGGAAATGGTAGACATTTTACGGCCGAAATATCAGGCCGCGCTCAAACGGGCTAAGGCAAACTCGACAGCCCAGCACAAGAAGGGTGTTGGTGTGTCCATTGGTGTTTATGGCAGCGGCCTGGATGGGGCTGATGGCGCAGAAGCATGGGTGGAACTGATACCTGAGGGCGTGAATGTGTATGCCACCTGGCAGGATCATGGTCAGGGTGCGGATATGGGTGTGTTAGGCACAGCCCATGAAGCATTGCTGCCGTTGGAATTGGACCCATCTGAAATTCATTTGAAGCTGAATGACACGGGCATTGCCCCCAACAGCGGCCCTTCTGGTGGCAGCCGCAGCCAGGTTATGATTGGTAACGCCATCAAGAATGCGGCTGACCAGATGCTGGCGGCGATGCGCAAACCGGAAGGCGGGTTCCGTACCTATGATGAAATGGTGGCCGAGGATATTGCCTTGCTTTACAAGGGCAACTGGGCTGCTTCTAATGCCACGAACTGTGACGAAAATTCACAGGGCAAGCCGTTTGCCGTTTATATGTACGGGGTCTTCATGGCTGAGGTGGATGTGGATGTGAAGACGGGCAAGACGACGGTGGAAAAGGTAACGGCCGTTGCCGACATTGGCAAGATCAACAACCGCCTGGTGGTTGATGGGCAAATGTATGGCGGTCTGGCACAAGGTATTGGCCTCGCCTTGTCCGAAGATTTCGAGGACATCCAGAAAGATGCGACCATGTTGGGCGCTGGCGTGCCGTTTGCGCGTGACATCCCGGATGACATCGAACTCATCTACGTCGAAACACCGCGTCCTGATGGGCCGTTTGGTGCGGCTGGTGTGGGCGAACTGCCATTGACCTCGCCGCATGTGGCGATTGTCAATGCCATCAACAATGCCACCGGTGTGCGCATCACCCATCTGCCAGCACGGCCGGAAAAGGTGTTGGCCGGGCTGCGAAGCTTGAATTAAAACCGTAAATCGTAAGCCATATTCCGCAAACCGTGAACCAGTTATGGGATACGGGCGCGGAATATGGAACACGGATAGGGGGACGCTTATCGGTGTCTATCCCTATCCGTGTTTTTGTATAGGCGGGCGATTGCCAGAATCGTCATGGCGGAATGGTTATGATCGATTTCATGGACCAAAAGGGACTGCGCGAACTAGAAGCGCGTTGCATTCAAGATGAAGCGCCACCGTGCCAGGCCACTTGCCCACTGCATGTGGATGTGCGCGGTATGTTGGCGGCGCTGGGGCGGGGTGATTTTGCGGCGGCGCGTGCTGTTTACCAAAAAAGTGTGCCGTTTCCTGGCATTGTCAGCCGGGTGTGTGACGAACCGTGCCAGGGAGCGTGTACGCGCGGGCAGGTTGGTGAGGCAATTGCCATTCGTGCTCTGGAGCAGGCGTGTATGCAGGCGGATGTGCCGCGCCCACCGGTGAAAAAGCTGCGTGCCAGGCATAAACGGGTGGCGGTGATTGGCGGGGGCTTGAGCGGATTAACGGCCGTTGCCGACCTATCTCGCAAAGGCTACGACCTTACCCTGTACGAGGCTGCCGACCGCCTGGGCGGACGCATTTGGCAGACATCGGCAACAACCCTGCCGCGTGAATTGATTGCGCAAGATTTGGCTTTGCTTTCTGAACTAGACGTGGCCGTGAAGCTGGAAACGTCTCCTGACCTTGCTGCCATTTGCCAGGATTATGATGCCGTTTATCTGGCAACCGGGCAGGGCGAAGTCCATGTTGACCCGCTGACCTATGCCACGGACCAGCCGGGGCTGTTTGCCGGGGGTAGCTTGCTGCGGGGGCATTGGTCGCCCATTGCCTCGATGAGTGACGGCCGTCGTGCGGCCGTCTCCATTGACCGCTATCTGCAAAAAGTGTCGCTAACTGCTTCGCGTAGCAACGAAGGTGCGTATGAGACGAAACTTTACACAAACACAACTGGTGTGGGCGCGTCAGATGCTGTGCCCCTGCCGGTGCTGGGCTACAGTGCGGAGGAAGCCATTGCCGAGGCGCAGCGCTGCATCCAGTGCCAATGCTTGGAATGTGTGAAGGTGTGCGCATATTTAGAGGAGTATGGCGGGTATCCGCGCCAATATGTGCGCACGGTGTACAACAATTTGTCCATTGTTATGGGTGAGCGACACGCCAACCAGTTCATCAATTCTTGCGCCACGTGCGGGCTGTGTGCCGCTGTTTGCCCTACAGATTTTGACATGGGCGCGGTGTGCAAAACAGCGCGAAGCGTGATGGTCCAGCAAAAGCGAATGCCACCCTCCGCGCATGAATTTGCTTTGCGTGACATGGCTTTTAGCAACGGCGATAAGTTTGCGATGGCACGTAACCAGCCGGGCACGACGACGAGTGCATATCTCTTTTTCCCCGGCTGCCAGTTGGCCGGATCGTCGCCGGAACAGGTAACGGCCGTTTACGATTACCTGCAAGCCAATTTGAGCGGCGGCGTGGGGCTGATGTTGGGCTGCTGTGGTGCGCCTGCCGATTGGGCGGGGCGTGATGATTTACGCGCCGCTGCCCTGGCGCAGTTCCAGGAAAGTCACGCGGCATTAGGCCGCCCGAAAGTGGTGTTGGCCTGCTCGAGCTGTTTCCAGATGTTTAAGGCGCGGCTGCCAGAGGTAGAGTTGGTTTCGCTGTGGACATTGTTGCAGGAGAAGGGGATGCCGGAAACGGCCGTTAGCGGGGCGAGTGACGCCATCGCCATTCATGATCCCTGCACGACGCGCTATGAAACGGCCGTGCAAGACAGCGTGCGCCATCTTGTGAGCCAACTGGGATATGATATTGCGGAACTGCCGCGCAGCCGTGAAACGACGACTTGCTGCGGTTTTGGCGGGCTGATGGTGTACGCCAATCGAGATTTGGCTAAAAAAGTGGTGGCGCAGCGCATCGCCGAAAGCCCGGCCGATTATGTGACCTACTGCGCCGTTTGCCGCGATTATTTTGCCGCGCAGGGCAAGCCGACGCGCCATTTGCTGGATTTGATTTTTGGCTCGTCGCATGACGGCGGGCGCGGGCCGGGTTTTTCGCAAAAGCACGAAAATCGTGCCCGCTTGAAGCGGCAGTTATTACAAGAACGATGGGGTGAAATGGTGACAGGAGCGGAAGAATATGCCAGCATCCGGCTGAATCTGAGTGACGCGCTGCTGGCTTTGTTGGAAGATCGGCTGATTTTAGTTGAGGATTTGCAGCAGGTAATTGCCTATGCTGAACGGGGCGGCCACAAACTGCTCAACGCGCAAAGTGGTCATTTCCTGGCTCAATTCCGGCCGAACACGGTCACATATTGGGTGGAATATGCGCCGGATGGCGATGGTTACACGGTGTTTAACGCTTACAGCCATCGCATGGATGTGGGGGAGGGGAAACGGCCGTGAGCGTAAAACTTGATTTATCCGATGCGGCAAACTGGGTTTGCGCTGACTGTCAGGTGGCGCTGATCATCAAAAAAGTGGATGTGTCTTATCTGGGCAGCAGCTTCCCGGTGGATATGCCTGTGTGCCCGCAGTGTGGGCTGGTTTTTGTGCCAGAGGCGCTGGCTCTGGGCAAAATGGCGGAAGTGGAGAAAACGTTGGAGGATAAGTAGAGATTGGCGTTTAGCGATGAGCCAATCTCCTGCGAAGCTGCCATGAGCGACATTTGCCGGGTTTACGAGTTGGAAGGCGTGCAGCGCGTGACGGGCGAGACGATTCGACCGGGCGGGTTGGCGTTGACGCAGCGGGCGCTGGCGTTGGCTGATTTGCCCGCCGGGGCACGGGCGTTGGATGTGGGCTGCGGTGCCGGGGCGACGGTGGCCTATTTGGCCGAGTCCGGTTTGCGTGCTGTTGGGCTTGATCCATCGGCCAAATTGTTACGACAAAGGGACAACCTTTCTCCCCAGTTAGCCTTCTCGCAAGGGCGCGGCGAAAACTTGCCCTTTGCTGCCGGTCAATTTGATGCTTTGTCGGCTGAGTGCTGCCTTTCGTTGATGGATGATGTGGCTGGTGCCCTGGCTGAATTTGCGCGTGTGCTGCGCCCTGGCGGCACGCTGCTTCTCAGCGATATGTTGGCCGGGAATCCGGCGGGTCTGACGGCTGCGCGGCGACTGCCGCTGTCTTGCTGTGTCACGCGTGCTTTTAGCCGGGCACAGATTGCGTCGCTGTTGGCGGATGCGGGGTTTGCTATCACGTTTTGGGAGGATAACTCAGAGGCGCTGAAGCAGTTGACGGTGCAAATTATTTGGGAGTATGGTTCGCTGGCGAATTTTTGGCGTTGCAGTGGTGAGGATGGGGCGGAAGTGGGAACGGCCGTTGCCGCTCTCAAACCCGGCTACTTCCTGTTGTTAGGCAGAAAAAGGGACACAAAGTTACACGGAGAAGATACGGAGCATGCAGGTACGGCAATACGCAACACGTCATCCGCGTAAACCCCACAAAACCGCAAAAGCCTGCAATAACTTCTTCGTTCGCTCTCCGTGCATCCCCAAAAGGATATGGCGATGGAAGAATTGATGCGCATGATGGAATTGAAGCGGCAAGGCTTTTATTGCAGCCAGATTTTACTGAGCATGGCTTTGCAAGACCGCAACGAGAGCAATCCGGCGCTGATTCGCGTGGCGCGGGCGCTGGCTGGTGGGTTGGGCTTCTCTGGGGAAACGTGTGGGGCGCTTACGGGTGGGGCTTGCATGTTGGGTTTGTATGCGGGCAAAGGCACAGCCGACGAACCCGATAATCCACGCCTGGATCAGATGGTGCAGGAATTGGTGGCATGGTTTAAGGAGGAACATGGTCAAACTTACGGCGGCATTCGCTGCGATGACATCCTGGTTGGCGAACCGGCCAATATGAAATCGCGTTGTCCCAATTTGGTGCTGACGACGTATGAGAAGGCGAATGAGTTGTTGGAAAAGTATGGCGTGATTGGCGAGTAGGGCTGGGAATGTGTCCAGCTGCAATCGCCAACTGCCAATTTCCCTGTGTTGCAAATGAGTGATTTCTCTCCAATTTTGTCCACCACGGAAAGTGTGTGCCCGCAATGTCTGGCGC
>JACKBV010000027.1 GCA_020634315.1 Ardenticatenaceae bacterium
TTTATCGTCTTGGCATTTCATATCGGGAGCTGGGGTTTTGGGAAAAATCAGAAGATTATATGCTACAAGCTTTGCAGATGAAGGAACAGAAGCTGGGTATCGATCATCCAGACACGGCCGATATTCTTAACATCTTGCAACAATGGGGAGTCCCAAATTCGGGTAGATGTTGTGGGTCAGCATAAAGCTAAATGTGCATAGCCGCACGGAAGCCATCTCGTGGGCAACAGCTTTGGAGCTTCTTTAGATTTTGCCGCGTTTTAATTGCGTGGGTGGGGGTATGGGAAACGGCCGTTATCAAGGCAACTCATATCCTCAGTCACCTTGATAACAGTTCGTTTTGGTAGCTCCGGTGTAGATAGGCCAGCCAGCAACACGGCATGGCCCACCGAAACCGGTCATGGGGAGACTAAATTAAAGCAGTTTGGCAATTAAATCAGGATGCGGCGACGAAATAACGGTAAAGGAATCGATCACGCCTTCGTCTTTCAAGCGGGCGGCGGCGCTGTTGACGCCATTGTTCACCGAACTCACTTCGCCGGTAAAAACGGTAAAGGCTTTACCGCCCATGGCAAAGGGCAGGCGAATCTCGATCAGTTGCACAGGAGCCGCTTTAACGGCCGTATCCGCCGCCACAATCGCTGCTGCCAGGGTAAACGTCTCGACAACGCCAATCGCCTTCACCTCTTCAATTTCCGTCGTTGCCGTCAATGCCGGAAAGACACTGGGATGCACATTAGAAAGGATGAAGTGATCGACCACCACCTCTGGCGCAACTTGTTGGCCGATAGCGACCGCATTTTTAACATGGCTGATGCTGCCAGCAATGAGAATGATATATTTGCCGGGGCAAACGACGTGCGCGCGCAGCAGTTCCACATCGGCCGCTTTTAGAATAGCATCGGTCGTTTTCATACCACGAGCAATACTACGCAGCTCGATTAGACCAATGGCTCGTTTAAGGGTTGTTGTTCTGGAGATTGTAGCTTGTGGCATCATCTTAGTTTGCCTCAATCACGATAAATTCATTACTTACCTGACGCACCACACCATCAATGCTGGCGTGAACCGGCGCGCCCATTCCACCTTTAATAATTTCGCCGACCAGGTCGCCAGTTTTGACAACGTCGCCGACCTTGACAATGGGCAAAGCGGGCATGCCAATGTGTTGGCTCATCCGCAGTTCGACGCGCGAGAATGGCTGGGTAACGGCCGTTAACGGAGCCGCCGCATCATACTTCGCCAGGTCCAGCCGGTTAATCAGCCGCGTCATCGGCACACGCCGGTAATCCCGATACGGATCCGCCTCCGTCGTGCGATGATACGGATTCTTAAACCCTTCCTTCAACAAATCGCGCTTAATGTTCAAGGCAATGTCACCCGGTGCCAGGTGTACCGGACACGCATAATTACAGGTGCGGCACTCACAGCACAACAACGCGCCAGCCATCTGCGCATCCGTCATGGGCACGCCAGAAGCCAGCAAAAGAATCAGCTTGTGCGGTTGAATCGCATGGCCTTGTGCATGGCGCGGGCAATAATCAGTACACATATAGCATTGGTCGCAAGCCGCGATGGCATGCGCATCGAACACCGTGCGCGGTGTGCGCCGCTTGACGCTCAATTGATGGTCATAGGGCAGCACCAACAACATCTTGGTACGCTTAGTCACCGGCGCGTTCAAATCGCCAACCACATTGCCCATCATCGCCCCACCATCCAAAATAACGGGGTCGGGCACAGTTGCGCCGCCCGCCAGGGCCAGCACCTCTGCCAACGTCACGCCAATGGGCACTTTTACGGTCATCGGTTTCCGTACCGCACCAATGACGGTAATATATTTTTCGGTGACGGGACGGCCGTTTAATGCCGCGTCAATGTTGTACAGCGTCTCAATATTCTGCACCACACAACCAACATTAATGGGCAAGCCACCTTCCGGCACAACCCGACCGAGCACATCATACACCAACACCTGCTCATCACCCGCCGGGTAAAAATTACCCAGCTCGGCAATCGTAATGTCAGTCGTGTTGCCAAGAACAGCCTTCAGCCCGGCAATGATCTCCTTGTACTTCCCCTTAACCCCCAGGATGCCCCGCGCTGCGCCAGTTGCTTGCATCGCCGCGCGGAGACCGGCAATCACCTCTGGAGCATGATGAATCAGGAGCTGTTTGTCCACATGGGTCAACGGCTCACATTCGGCTCCATTGGCGATGACGAACTCGGCTTCTGCCTGGAGTTTGACGTAGGTCGGGAAACCCGCCCCACCGGCTCCGGTTACGCCTGCGGCTTGCACTGCCTGGACTATTTCTTGCGTCGTTTCCACTTGATTCTCCTACAAAATAGGGTATAGATGAACATGGAACAATCACCACAGCCTGTGTGATTGCCCATGTCCCAGATCATACAGCCGAAAAGGCTCCCACCAAAGTGCAGCGACGGATTCGCGTAAAGGTCCGCGCCGTAGTCATGCCTTCACCAGTACGGCCGGCAATAGTAAAGCTGGTGTGTCCCTCGCCGCCAAAGCCCAGCCCGGCGTAAGAGGGCGCATTTTTCACAAAGACCGTCGTGTTGATGGCCCGACCAAACTCGCTCATGTGGTAAATGTTGGAGGAGTGGATGATGGCGGAATGGCGTAAGCCGGCTTCTACTTCAACGGCCGTATCCACACCTTCCTCAAAATCACGCACCCGCACCACACCCAACACCGGCATCATCAACTCATGACGCACAAACGGATGATCCTTGTCAACCTCAACAATAATCGCCCGCATTTCCTCATCAGCAGCAATGCCCATTTCAGACAAAATCACGCACGCATTTTGACCAATGTACTTGCGATTCGGGCCAGACCGCTTTTCATTAAGCACCAGGCGCTCTAGCTCTGGCAAGCGGCTGCGATCCAACACATACGCATTGTCTGCCGCACGGAAAGCGGCCATCAGCGCATCAGCAATGCCCGATGTTACGATGACCTCTTTCTCAGAGGTACAGGGCATATTGTTGTCAAACGAGTGGCCGAGGACGATGTCTCGCGCCGCTTTCACCGGATCGGCCGTGTCATCCACCAACACCGGAGGATTGCCCGCCGCCGCGCCAATGGCACGTTTGCCGGACTTGAGCGCGGAATCGACCACCGCCGGGCCACCGGTCGCACAAATCAGGCCAATTTGCGGGTGGTGCATCAATGCCTGCGCTACCTCAATTGTCGCCTCTTGCGTCGCCACCAGCAAGTCTGCCGGGCCACCAGCGCTTTCGATTGCTTCGTTGAGGATGTCCATGGCCGCCAGGGATGTAGATTGGCTGGCCGGATGGGGCGCAAACACAACGGCGTTACCGGCCGCGATCATGCTGATGGCATTGTTGATAACCGTCGCTGTGGGGTTTGTCACCGGTGTAATGGAGAGAATAACGCCAAAGGGGGCGCACTCTTCTAGAGTTAACCCATCATCGCCAACGTAAGCATCATTGGGCAGAATCTCTACGCCGGGGGTCTTTTCGGCCACCAACAAGTTCTTCAACACTTTATCGGAGACGCGTCCCATGCCGCTTTCTTTCACGGCCATTTGCGCCAGCTTTTGCGCATTTTCGATGGCGGCGTCGCGCATGGCCTGAATGATGGCCTTACGCTGGGTCAGGCTGACGCGCCGAAAACGAGCCAAAGCAATATGAGCTGCTTTTACAGCTTCGTCTGGCGTGGGGTAAACCCCACGATATTGGGCAGCGCGAGGCAGTGGGGACGGGGTACGGCCGTTGCCATTCCCATTACCCATCTGCTCTAAAACCTGCCGAATAATTGCTTCAATTTGTGAATCTTGGATTTGTACACTCATTGTTCAATCCTCAAAGAAGTAAGTTTGGATAGATTGATATCCGTTCTCCAATCTCTCGTCTTAATATGCCGCCACCATCGCCTGCGCCACATCAATATCTTGCGCAACGGAACCACCACTCACGCCAACGGCGCCGACCACTTTGCCATCCTTGTGCAATGGCAAACCACCGCCGACAAGAGTGATTTTGGGTAAGTTCACGTCAATGCCAAAAAGTGATTGACCAGGCTGTGCCGCCTGAGCCAATTCATGCGTGGGCAGGCGCACGGTGGCAGCCGTGTAAGCCTTGTGCGGCGCTAACGTCACACTGACAATCAGGGCGTCGTCCATGCGCCGGGACTCGATCACGTCGCCGTTTTGGTCAACGACTGTTAATACCATCGGGACGCCAATTTCCTGGGCACGGCGTATGCCAGCTTCTATCAGGCGATCACATTCTTTCAGGGTCAGTTCCATTTCTAACTCTCCTGGGAAACGGCCGTTATCAGAAACGGCCGTTTGCAATGCCGCAGGCATCTGCTGAGTGATCGTATCAATCAGCGTGCGCTGCTCATCAATGCGCGCCAGTACATACAATAAATCCGAGAGGCGATTGACATACTTAACCAGGTGTGGATTAACCGCCTCTTCCCGGTTCAGGCTCACCAGCCGTCGTTCGGCGCGGCGGAAAATGGCACGCGCCATATCCATCGCCGCCGAGGCTGGCGACCCGCCAGGGCGTACAAACTGCCCTGTCTGTATCCACTCCTCATTATAATGGTCAATCAAGCGCTCCAGCCGTTCCACTTGAGGCGGCTGCACCTGCGGAATCTCAAACTTCAGCGCTTTGCCACCCGGCACAAATGCCGCCTCAGACATGACCGGGATCAACTCCCCTTGCAGGTCAATTATGTGGCGGCACAAATCATCATATTTGGTTGTGGCACGGGCCAACCCCAAGGCGGATGTTCCTTCGTCCATCGTGCCATAGACTTCGATGCGCAAATCATCTTTGTCCACACGCACGCCGCCCAATAATGAGGTTTGACCGGCGTCACCGCCGCGGGTGTAAACTTTACCACTCATGAGACCACATCTACCGAGTCGATAATGCCAACAATGGCCGCGTCCAATGGCGCTCTGTGATGCTCATCGCTGATCACACGAGCCGCACCGCCCTGGACCCACAATACAATATCACCCTCGCCTGCGCCCAGTGTGTCCACAGCAACCAGGCGATTATGGACTGTACGTTCGCCCTGCGGATCCACTTCTTCAATAACCAGCAGTTTAAAGCCGGTCAGGGAATCTTCTTTGCGTGTGGCGACGACGGTGCCAATGACTTTTGCTAAACGCATGTTTCACCTCAATTAATCAAAGAGCAAACGTAAGCCACGCCGATGGGCCGTTTCTTTGGCCAAGGGCGTCAGGCGAGTTCCGGCGGGCAAATGCAGGCTGGAACCGGGCTGATAGTTGCCTAAATCAGCAACGGTAAGAATGGCCGCTTGTCCCGCCCCCAGATGGATGGTCTTTGCCACTGGCGCGGGTTCAGGTTGGCTCGCGGGTTGTAGACAGCGAAGAACGGCCGTTACAAACTCCTCTTCCTGAACCAAAGTTACGCCATAGTCGGCCAATACCTGCAAATGCGCCGCCAATTTTTGCCGCAGCGCGGGTGCGCCGGTCGTTGTTTCGCTAAAAACCAGGCCGCCGTTGCCATAAGGGTCTGCGCCATCACGCACGGCAATCACCGGTTTGTCAGCCAACAGCGCCCCCAGCACCAGCGTCGAAAAGAGCGAATCCATCGATCCCAACGCCAGCCGTGCTGCCGTGTTCATGGACAGGGTTGGCAAGAGCACCATGTCGGCCTCGCGCACCAGTTTGGGTGTGTTCACCCACTGCTGCGGCGTGATGATTTCCTGTGCCCCGGCGCGGCGCACATTGTCTTCACCAATGACGTGCAGCGCCGAAGCGGTCATAAACACGGTCAGGTTGTGGTGCGCTTGCGTCAGCAGTTGGATTGTTTCCATGCCAACCACATAACCAGTGCTGGCCCCGCTGAACAGCATGAGTACGCGCTGTGACGGTACGGCCGTTGCCATTTTGGCCCGTACCAGCGCCACTACCTTCGCTACGATTTCATCAATAAACGCCTTGTCCATGTAAAAACCTATTGTTTATGCGCAGGTAACACAGGTCACCTACGAATCATACGCCATTGCGGGGGACGATCAGCGCCCCCATCTGTCCGGTGCGAATGCCCACAGCATTCCCTTCGTCCGTATCCAGGTGAACTTCCGTGCGCCAGCCCGCTTTAACCCGTACCAGAATGCCATGCAGCGTGGTTGGGCGGGGGCCATCAATGCGCAGGTCGAGCAAGTCGCCATGTTTCACACCCAGTTCAGCGGCTGTTTTGTCGCTGAGGTGGATGTGCCGACGGGCGACAAATGCGCCACCGTTCCCGTTACCGGTCAAGGTAACAGCACCCTCCGGCCCTACCAGTGTGATGGGTTGGCAGGCGGGGTCTGCACCATCGGTGGCGACGGGCAGTTTCATGCCGATGACCAGGGCATCGGTCTGGGAAAGTTCCACTTGTGAATACGGCCGTGTTGGGCCTAAAACGCGTACCTTCTCGATACACCGTTTGCGCCCGACAACCATGACCTGTTCGCGTGCTGCGTAATACCCTTTTTGGTACAGCTCATTGAAAACGGTCAGGTCGTGGCCTTTGCCAAACAGAATTTCCACATGTTCTGGGCAAAGATGAACGTGGCGTACAGAAATGCCAATGGGCACATCTAGCTCAAGGTGGCCGTTACGAGCGACGGCCGCCGGTTCGGCAGGTTCTTCTACAGGTTGCAAAGCTGCCAAACGGCGCATGACCTCTTGCGAAATACGCTCTACGCTCAGGTTTGCCCCATTCACTTTCAAACTTGGTTGGTTGATGACTGTTTCCACAGTTTTCATCCTCAATTGATCACACACGGATTAAGTTGGTGGTTAACCGTGCATGGGTACTTTTGGTTAAACGGCCGTTTCGTCTCCGACCTCGCCGAGTTTGCGATGAACGAAGCAATAGTCAGAACCGGGCAGCGCGGTGTGTCGACAACGTTCGCCAGATTTGGTGTGGGCAAGACATTGTTGTGGTTCAGCGACAACGGCCGTTTCCTCTTCCATTACGGCTTCCTCTACCGGTACAGATTCCTCTTCAGGAACCACTTCCGCTACTGGCGCTGCTTTCTTCGTCACCTTCTCTTTTTTGGGTTCAGCCTGCTTCTTAGCTTGCCCACGATCCAGGTTGGTGATCAACGCTTCAATCTCATCATGAGGCCGAGGAATAACACGTTGTCCATAGACCTTGCCAACGCGCATGGCCGCAGCCACACCCGCAGCCACGCCAGCCTGCACCGCACCCACATCGCCCACAAATTTCACCGTGATCTTGCCACCACCCTTGGTATTCTCATAACCCAGCAGCTTCACATTTGCCGCTTTCACAGCAGCATCAGCCGCTTCAATGGCGCTGATCAAACCGATTGTTTCAATCAATCCCAATGCGTATTTCATCGGATACCTCTCTCGTTTAATTTCTGGACAATCAAGGCGACAAGCGCTGCCACCTGCTCCGGATCATCCATGGGCACATTGGCCAACGCCGGTTTCTGCCGGGCCACAGCATAAGCCTGGGGCAACGTCGTGTTTGGGCGCGGTGGCTGCGGCTTTTCAGAGAGTGCAGTCTCTTCATCAGCAAAGCGAAAAGGCTTGCGCACAACCATGCGGGCCGCATTGGCTCCCATCACACGGCAGTAATAATCAGCCCGTCCGGTAAATTTTAGCGACATCACCGGTTTTTCCAGCGGCATATGGCGCTCGTGCAGCACCACCGTTTCCTCAGAGACAGCCACGCCAATGTTAAAGCGCGAACTGCGTGCCGCTTCGTAGGCCAATGTCACCAGATCGTGTACCGCCGCAGTAATGAGGCGGCAAGGTACGCCTTCCTCCTCTGCGCCAATTTGCACCCAACGGTACAAAGCGGGGTCTGCACCAGGCATGAGAGCGACATGGATTGACGGCCGTTCCTGTTCTTTTACATCCATCTCGTTACTTCCCTCGTTGCCGTTCGCAATAACTCAAAACCAGCCCCGTTGCCACAGCATTCACCGGTCCCAACTTACCGCGAATATTGGCCGTGCCTACCACCGTGCCAAATTCGGCCAATTTATTCATCAGCATCTGCGATAGCTCAAAGTCCTGCCCCGAACCGCCAACAATCGCCACAAACTCAATGTTGCGAATGTTGCCCAAGGGCGCTATCGTGCGCAATGCACGCAAACTATTGCGCAAAAAGACACGCCGCTTCGCTTCCCGGCGCACCTCGCGGATACGCTCAATCGTGTGCTCGGTAGGAATGGGAACCAACCCACTCTTCGTCACCAACGCCACCCGACCAAACAACTTCGGGTCCAATGGCTCTTTGAAAAAGCGCACCGAATTGTCTTCATTACGAATATGGAACAGGCTTTCCACCTTTGCCAGCGGGAAACGTTTAATCTGCTCCGCCACATCCACATTACTACCGGTAGGCAAATCAAGTTCACGCTGAATCAGCAATGAAACCATATTGCCCGCCCCGGCCAGGTGAATGCTTTGCACAGGCTGTCCCTTCATCATCAGCGCGGCGTCCGTCGAACCCGCCCCCAGGTCAAGAATCGCCAACGGCATATCAATGCCCGGTGTTGTCAGCGTGCCCAGAATCGCCATGTTTGCTTCAACGCCGCCCAACTCCACGCGCACGCCAATTTCTTGCGCCAGTGCCAGCGCCAGCCGCTCCATGAGCAGTTGGTCTGTGTTAACCATCGCCGCCAGGCCGACCGCATTTTCCATAGAAAATTCTTGCGCCAACCCACCAAAGACTTTTTGTGGCACCAGGCAATCTACAGCAAGAATGTCGCGAATCTTGATCGCCTTGAGGGGTTTTTCGGTAACGTCGCTCATGGTCTGGCGCACGCGCTCAACCATGCCGCCAACGTTCGTGCCAGGTTCACCTTCTACATCTTCCAACCGTCCAGCCTGGATCAGGCCTTCCATGATGGCATCTGCACCACCGTCCATTTCGACGACGATTGTTCGCGTATCCCCAATCAGCTTCAACGTACCGGCCGGAATGCGTCGTGTCTGCACATCGCCAGCCGGAGTGCGAATCACCACCGCCGACCGCAGCCCAATCAACGCCTTGGCGATGGGAATCACCATTTGCGTTTCTTGGGGAGTCAGTTCAAAGAGGGTGGCAATGCCATAGGGGTTGCATAATTGGCGAATCACTTGCCCATGTTCGCCTACTTCGACAGCAGCCAACATGTTCAACGGGACATGATCAATCAGACCTACCTCATCTACAAAAGGCAGAATTTTAGGTAGGCGGTTCGCAATCAATACGCCATCGTCAGCTTGTATAATGCCGCCCTGGACATTTACGCCTGCTTCCAAAGCCCGCTTGATTAACGAGGCAGCCACTTCGAAGTCATATGCTTTGGGCACAACAACGATAACCGGCTCACCTCGCCCCACAGAGACCAGGTTTTGGATATGGATAGTTTTGCCGACGCCAATGCCCATCCCGCCTGGCGAACCAGGATTATGCCCAATCATCGTCGATTCGGTGATGATGGTTTCGGTGATGGTTTCCATGGCGATGTCGCCAATGACCGGCGTAGCCTCGTTGAGCAGCGCCAGGTCCAGGTCACCAACGGTAATACCTGCATCCTCGGCCGCTGCCCGCAGAGCAAGCGCCATACCCGGAATGTTGCTCAGGGTGCCCTTGATACCCGTCGTGGGCACCCTGCTCGAACCGAGAAACCGGGGTGGTCGTTGAAAATCGCTGATTTCCGCAATGGCAACTTCGGTGGTAGCGTTACCAACGTCAATGCCGGCAATCAAGCTTGTCACGATATACTCCCGATGATGGGGTTGAGTAGTCACGTAGTCTGGCAGATGGTCTCGCCTGGACTATGCAACTTGACTACTCAACTACCCAACTAATCTTTCTTCAAGACGTCGCGTGCCTCGTAAACACCGGCCGCTTCACGGACGAAGTTCGCACACACTTTGGCGTCGTACTCTTTTTCCAGTTCGTCGGCAATCGCCAGCAGTTCTGCTTTGCTGGAGCGGTTTGGACGCAGGGCGTTGTACATTGCCAAGACGCGGTCATCGGGGACGCGGGTTAATTCACCGGCACGGCGCATGTTGCGGGCCAACTGTGGCCGTTTGATGCTCTCGGCGATTTGGGCCTGATATTCCAATGTCTGTGGGGTGATGCGAATTTCTTCTGCTTGCACTGCGCCAGACATGATGGCATCCAGGGTGATGTCGTCGAGGCTCTTGCCGGTAGCTGTTTTCACCAACTCGCGCCGTTTTTGCGACAAGGGGTAATCTGTTTGGTAATGCAGGGAACGGCCGTTAGCCGTTGATGCAGGTTGACTTGCCTTGCCGCCATTCAGCTCAGAAAGAACTTCTTTTACAATTGCCGCTATTAAATCTTGTTGTGACATCCTATTTCTCCTCAGTTGAAGCGGACTTCCAAGTCCATGGGCTTCTTGCTGGCATCGACAAACTCGGTTTCACGGATGTGGAACACGGCCGCAATTGCCTGGTACTTTGGACGAGCCATCTGGTCACTAATTTGCGGCACCGGGGCGGGTGAATCGCCTTTAGCATAACGGGCTGCGTTACGACCGATGTTGCGGTAAGTTTCCAGTGTCAGCACCGGAGCCTGCGGAAACAGTTCGATGTTTTGCAGCGGGAAGAGGTCACGCTGATGAATGACGGTGGTGCCGCGCGATTGAATCGCAACAGCAATACCAGAACCACTCAGTTCAGCGCCGCGCTTGCCCACAAAGGCCACGTCGGACGTGTGCCAAACACGGATGATACGCGGTTTCATGCCTTCTTCTTCGATACCGGCCATCAGTTCACGGAGAACGGCCGTATGCGGAATACCCGTAATCGTCCGCTTCTTCAGTTTGTCGCCAAAAGCTGGCGCCAGGGCAATCACAACCTCGTCAGAGGCAGTCCCCGGCCGCGCCTGGCCGACTTCCCGCATGGTCATGTCGGCAGCGTCGCCACTCGTATAGGATACAGCGGGAGCAGCCGGAGTAACGGCCGTGCCATTAGCCATCTGCGCCAAAATTTCCTTGACTACTTCCCGCACGACAGTTTCAGATATTTGTGCCATCGGTATTGCTCCTTAAATGTCCTGAGGACTCATTGCATGACGGATGTTGGCCAATTGCTCCCAACGTTCGCCTTGCAAACGGTAGCCCGTCCCCGGTCCCTGATAATCATTCAGGTCGTTAATGGCTGCTACCACATTGAAATCCTTATCCAGAATCGCTGAGGTGTGCAGGTAATCGCCAGAAACACGCTGCTTCTGAATATTCAGAACCGCTTCGGCTACTTCTGGGAAGCCACGTTTCGCCAACGCCTTCACCACATCCACACCCGTCACGCCGCGCTTCAGCATCTCTTGCGCCGCTTTCGTGTCTTGCACCTTGTCACGCGCAGGCATATCGTTGCTGCCATGAGCATAGGTAGCCGCTTCCACTTCTTCATCAGTGATAGCTGGCAGACCCAATTCCGCGAACACGCCTTGAATCGCTTTAGCCGCTTTGTTACGTACAGCGACGATCTCTTCCTCGCGCACCGGGCGCAAACCGCCATCTACCTTCAGGTCACGCTGCAAGATAAGGAAATCGTCATAGTCATCAGAATCAAAGTTCGAACCGGCAAACACATTGTCGTAGTTAGGCACAGCACTGTAACCGGAGAAGATGAAATCTGTACCGGGCAGGAACTGACCCATCAAACGAGCCGTGCGACGGAACGGAGAATGGGAGAATGTTTGGTCATTACCAGAGGCAACTTCCAGGTCCAGGCAAGTGGTAACCAGGTTTTCGCCCAACACGGCACGAATACCGCCGGGAACGCCACCAGGCACACCAATGCAGCTAATGGAACCATTCTGCAAACCTTGCACACCAGCACCCTTGGTGATCATGATGCACTTGATTTCCAGGTAAAGCATGGATTTGCCTTCGGCATAAGCCATCTGCACTTCCGAGCCAGTACCAGAGGTGTAACGCATCTTCAAACCACGGGAAGCATAAGCAGAAGCCAGGAATGCCTTCGACCAGGGCGTGTCATCACCGTCAATAAACACCCGCTCTGTACCGTATACAGATACAGTTTCGGCGTAGGCGGTAAGACCGCGCAGACCTAATTGCAGCTCGATGGATTCTTCCAACGCATCCTGGCTGAGGGCGCCAGGGCGACCAATCTGACCACCAACGAGCAACGCCAACGCGTTCATCGGGCCGTAGTTGAAAACGGCGACGGTGGTTTCGATTTCGTCGAAGCCGTAGTAGGTTGCTTCCGCAGCATCAGCGGCCATCAACACTGGGTTATCTTGCATGTTGGTGACATGAGCCTGGTTGCCGGGGGTGCGGCGAGCACGCATTTTCTGGATGCCCATCATCATTTCGACGACGTTCAATTCGTCCATGACGGCGGCGATCTTGGCTGGGGTTAAACCAGAGAAAATTTTGACAACTTCGGCACGGGGGACGTTGATGTCTACGATTTTACGGGCGATTTCCACACAGGGAAGCGCCATCATTTCTTCGGCAAGGGACGCATTGATGGCGTAATTGGCGATAAACAGTTCGTTGAAATCAAACTCTTCCCGCTTCTTACCATCCATCTCGACAATGACGCCATTGCTAACTTTTACACTGGGTTTTGGATCGTTGGGGCTGCCCATGGCGATCATGCCAACTTCCGGCCATTCGGTTACAAAGCCGTCTTTGTTGACCTCACGCGCATCCAAAACCTCAAATCTTTTTTGTCGTTTTGCCATCGTGTTGAACCTCCTAATGAGGGGTTGCCTCGCTTAAATATAGGGGACGCCGACAGGAGCCGGTGGTTCGCCCAGCGTGCCAAGCAGTTTTACGCCAACTTCGCGAGCGGTCATGATAGCCTGGCGCACAGCACCGGCATCACCGCTGAAGAAGCCAATTACTTCGTTGCTAAACGAGGTTCCCTTGGCAGGGCTGGCGTAACCAATGACATCTACATCGGCGGATTTCACGGCCGCATCAACCATCATCACACCAATGCCGGCGGGGGCGCCGACGCACAAACCAAAGGCACGGCCGATTGGCGCACCAAAGGCTTTTTCGCAAGCGAAGCTAGCGCGAGCGGTATATTGCAGTTCGATGTGACCGGCAGCGTTGGCATAAACATCGCCAAAGGTGCGTTCCAGGTCTTTGAGGGCAACTTCGATGGCGCGGCGAGCATCGGAAACCTCTTCTGCGCCAAAGATAATGAGTGAACCATGGCCTGCGCCGTCGTGGGTGTCGCGAGCCAGTTCAACCGTCACAACTTCGGTATTGGTGGCTTTCACAGCTTCATCGGCAGCCATGATTTGCGGACCGGCTCCGGTACGAGCGCTGAGAATGCCAATGGAACGATATTTGGCATCAAGACCCATCTGTTCGTGGACTACGGGATCGACATTGGCGATCACAATACCGATGGTCTCGCCAACGGCCGTGCCAACGAATTCAGTCATGCCGGGGTTGGCATAGGCGGCTGCGGCCTGAGCTGGAGCTGCGCTCGCACTGCCCCCGACTTTATCCATTACCTGAGCGACAATCATGTCTAAAAGTTTGTCATCCATTGAGTTTTCACTCCCTTGATCATACGGATTGCGGATCGAAATCCGACAATCGGCGTCATCTGTGAATCGTTTTCTTGGGCCAGTGGGGGGCGTAAGGTGACATTACTGCCACTCACGCCCTTCACGTGACCCCCGGATCGGGTAAAGGGCAGCCGGGGCTACTCCTTCGTTGGTAGCAATGTTTCGGTGTCGGCATGAGGGCGCGGGATGACATGGATGGAAACCACTTCACCGACGCGTTTGGCCGCAGCGGCACCCGCATCCGTGGCGGCTTTCACCGCACCTACATCACCACGCACCATGACGGTCACCAGACCAGAGCCGATTTTTTCCATGCCAACCAGCGTTACGTTTGCTGCCTTGACCATGGCATCTGCGGCTTCGATCATTGCGACCAGACCGCGGGTTTCTACTAAACCCAGAGCTTCACCTTGAGGTTTTGCCATTTCGTTCTCCTTATAACATAGAGTTTTGGTTCAGGAGGTAATCTCTTAATTCGGAGATACCCAAACCAGTTAACGCGGATACACAAAAAATCTCACCCGTCACACCGGCGCGTCGCAGCAGGAGTTTTGCATGTTCGATGTCGGCATGTGGCCTATCCAGCTTGGTGATTACGCCAATGGTGTGCTGGGGAAATATCAAAAAATAATTTGGCGGGAAGAATGAATCTTTGCGGGTGGCATCTTGGACGGCAACCAAGATTTGGGCGTCGAAGGATGTGGAAATCAGGGCGCGACGCAGATGACCTAATTCGACGAATTCGCCGGGGGTGTCTATGCCCCAACCGGAATAGTCGATCATTTGGGTCTTGCAAACGCTGCCCGGATTTTTGCTTTCGAGCGCTTTGAGCAAGGTTGTTTTGCCAGCACCGATGCTGCCGACGAGCATGAAACGCCAGGGTTTGGATTCGCTCATAGTGACCATGTCATTGAAGACTACCTTCTGCTGCATCATGCTCGTGTCTCTCAGGTGCGGGTAATGGGCGCAGGGTAGAAGCCGAGTACTTCGGCTAGTCCCCGATTGGCAGCTTCCAGGGCCATTTGTACGCTGGCTAAACGGCCGTTTACGACCAACGTCCCGCTAAACCGATCCAAAAAACCTATCTCCACATCCGCAGCTTTCAGCGCCAGGTCGCCAGCAATAATGGCGCTTTCGCCTGGCGTAATGGTCATGATGCCAATAGCTTCCGCCTCATTTAGGCCAACTCGTTGGCAAAGAGGCTTATCGGGATTGGCAATGATGTGGGCAATGGTGACTTGCCGACCAGGTACATACTCCTGAATAATGCGGGTAGAAACCTGTTCATGACCATGTGCTGTGATGTCGGTGTAAGGATTTGACATAGTGGTTCCAGGATAACAGCGAGACAAAATCGCCTCAATCGACAAATCTATGCAATGTATGCACAAATCAATGCTGTTTTGTTTAGACAACTTATCTAGTCATGAGGAAGATGTTGATTATGTCGAGCCTTTTGTGGCAAAAGGTGACATAAAGGGAGAAGAGTTGGGGGGAAACGGCCGTTGCCGACAACAAAGCCACCAGGCAAAAAACAAATTGCCATAGAAAAGTGTATAGCCGACATGGCTTTTGTCATTGTTTACCAACGCGCGAGCCTCTATGATGAAACATAAAATCCGCAATGGGAGAGGTACGCATGAAAGCTGTTGTCTATCATGGTCCAGGCGTCATTAAGCTGGATGAAACACCGAAACCATCATTACTAGAAGCAACTGACGCCATTATTCGCGTCACAAAAACCACAATCTGTGGCACCGACCTGGCTATCTTAAAAGGCGGTGTGCCCAGCGTTAGCTCTGGGCGTATCATCGGCCACGAAGGCGTTGGCGTAGTCGAAGCAGTCGGCGAAGGCGTGCGCCACTTCAAAGTGGGCGATAAAGTGATCATTTCCTGTATCACATCTTGCGGCAGCTGCGAAAACTGCCGCCGCGGCATTCCGTCTAACTGCGTGGATGGTGGCTGGATTTTGGGAAATACCATCGACGGCTGCCAGGCAGAATTTGTGCGTGTGCCATTTGCCGATAACGGCCTTTATCACATCCCAGACATCATCGGCGAAGAAGTCGCATTGATGCTGTCCGACATCGTGCCCACCGGCTCCGAAGTGGGCGTGATGAACAGCGATGTGCAATTTGGCGATGTCGTTGCCATTGTCGGCGCAGGGCCAGTTGGGCTGGCGGCGCTGTTGGCTGTGCAGTTTTTCTCGCCAGCCAAAGTAATTGTGGTCGATTTGGATGAATATCGTCTGGCACTGGCCGCAAAACTGGGCGCCACAAACATCATCAACAATCGGGACGGGCAAGCTGTGGCAAAGATCATGGAGCTGACAAACGGCCACGGCGTTGACGCCGCCATCGAGGCGGTGGGTCATCCCCTTACCTGCAAATTGGTGCAAGAAATCATTGCCGTCGGCGGGACAATTGCCAACATTGGCGTTTACAGCCAAAGCGCCGAACTGCACAAAGAATCTTTGTGGGTAAAAAACGTCACCATTCGCATGGGTGTTGTCAACACAACAACCATTCCACTGCTGCTTAACACCATCCTGGGGGGCAAGCTCGATCCTGGTCAGCTTATCACTCACCGGATGCCATTTGGAGAAATTATCAAGGCGTATGAACTATTCGCCAATGCCGGCCGCGAGAAAGCCGTGAAAATTGTACTGGATTTGAACTCGCTCCAAAGTTGTTCGGAAGACGATTTGGTAGAAAGGATTGTAAAGCGGCTATTAGAGCAGACGGCTGCGCATTGACGAGAGGCTACTATGATTTTAACGATTAATTGCGGGAGTTCGACCATCAAATATCAGTTGTTTTCAACTGATGTCGAGTCAGTGATTGCCAAAGGCATTGTCAGCCGTATCGGTGAGGAAGGCTCTTATTTTGAACAAGAAACAGCGCGTGGCAAAGTCAAAGATTTCGCGACTGTTCCTTCTCATCACAAAGCATTTGAAATTTGTATCAACAATCTAATGCACCCTGACTATGGGGCAATCAACGACATCAACGAAATTGAGGCTGTCGGGCATCGCGCGCGTGCATGGCGCAGATTTGTTCATTGCCTCGACACTGATTGACGAGGATGTCATTGCCAAGTTGGAAGAGTGTGTACCTCTGGCACCGCTGCACAATCCGCCCAATTTGATTGGTATCCGTGAAGGGCGTGCGCTGCTGCCAAATGTGCCGCATGTGGCCGTGTTTGATACCGCATTTAACCAAACCATGTCGCCCAAGGCGTATATTTACGCGCTGCCTTACTCGTTATACGAAGAGCACAAAATTCGCAAGTATGGGTTTCATGGCACGTCAGTGCGCTTTGTGAGCCAGCGGGCAGCGGAAGTGCTGCAACGGCCGTTATCCGAGTTGAAGATGGTCGTCCTGCATCTGGGCAATGGCGTGACAATGACGGCCGTGGCCGACGGCCACGCCGTCGACACCACCATCGGCTTCGCCACCTTCTCCGGCGTGATGATGGGCACGCGCTCCGGCGACATTGACCCCGGCCTGATTTTCCACATGCATCGGCAGTTGGGTCTTTCGCCAGACGAAATTGAACACATTGTTTACAAGGAAAGCGGCTTGTTGGGCGTCTCCGGCGTGAGCAATGATGTACGCGCGATTACCGAGCAGGCGCAAGCCGGTAATGAGCGCTGCCAATTGGCGCTCGATAAGTTTGCCTACATGGCGAAAAAAGTATATAGGTGCCTTTGCGGCGGCGATGGGCGGCCTCAATTGTGTCGTCTTTACGGCCGGAATTGGCGAGAACAGCCCGCTGATGCGGCAAATGATTTGCGCCGACCTCGAATTTTTGGGCGTCGAGCTGGATGAAGAAAAGAACCAGGAAGCGGTGGGCGGCAAAGCGGAAGTGATGATTAGTGAGCCTGGGACGGGAACGGCCGTTCTCGTCATTCCCACCAACGAAGAAAAGATGATCGCTCTGGACACGAAAGAAATCGCTGGTCTCTAAAAACCAGTTGCCACAGATTTTTTACGTGTTGCAGATTATGTATCAACCTATAAAAAACTATAAATTTTAGGAGTAAAAAAATGATTAGCACAACAATTTTCCCCGGACGATACATCCAGGGTTACGAGGCAACCAAACGATTGGGCAAAGAAGCCGCCCGTTTTGGCGATACGGCCTTTCTCATTGTCGATCCATTCGTCAACGAGAGCCTGCTGCCCCGTTTCCAGGCCGATGTTGAAAAAGAAGTCAGCATCGTCGTGGAGCCATTCAACAGCGAATGCTCTGATGAAGAAATTGAACGGTTAGGCAAGTTGGTAAAAGCAGCAGGCGCCAAAGTGATCGTCGGTATTGGCGGGGGCAAAGCCCTCGACACAGCCAAAGGCACGGCACATTCCCTTGGTTTACCGGTCATCATTGTCCCAACCATTGCATCCACAGACGCACCGACCAGTGCGCTCTCCGTCATTTACACGCCAGAAGGTGTTTTCAAACGGTACCTGGTTCTGCCCAAGAACCCGGATGTGGTGTTGGTAGACACACGCATTGTGGCCGAAGCCCCGGTGCGCTTCCTCGTTGCCGGTATCGGCGATGCCCTTTCCACCTGGTTTGAAGCCGACGCCTGCGAACGCAGCTACGCTGGCAACATGACCGGCGACGTTGGCTCCATGACGGCACGCCGCCTGGCCCGTTTCTGCTATGAGACGATTTTGGAATATGGCACGGCCGCTGTCGCCTCTTGCCAGGCCAAAGCGGTTACGCCTGCCCTGGAACGAGTCATTGAAGCCAATACGCTGCTCAGCGGTCTGGGATTTGAAAGCGGTGGCCTGAGTTCCTGCCACGCCGTCCACAATGGTTTGACGGCGCTGGAACAAACCCATCATTATTGGCACGGTGAGAAGGTCGCCATTGGTGTTGTCACTTCTCTGTTCCTCACCGACAAACCGGCGGCGCTGATCAATGAAGTTTACACGTTCTGTGAAGCGGTGGGTCTGCCCACCACGTTGGCCGAAATTGGCCTGGAGAACGTGACGGATGAAGAGCTGATGGTGGTGGCTAACCGCGCCTGTGCGGAAGGGGAAACGATTTATAACGAGTCGATTCCGGTGACGCCGCACACGGTGTTTGCTGCCTTGAAAGCAGCCAATGCCGAGGGTCTGCGTAGAAAAGCTGGCTAACGGCCGTTTCCAACGCGAGGCAATGCACAAAACGACAAACTTTTGTGCATTGCCTCCTGGTTTAGCCCATGAATCCTGAAATCAACACGATTCTCGAAGAGGCATATGCCGCCTTCAATCATAAACCCGCCGTAACCAACTACAAAGGGCCGGTACATGTCGGTGTCGATTTGGGTACGGCCTACACGGTGCTGGCGGTGCTGGATGCGGAGAAACGGCCGTTAGCCGGACGCTACCAGTTTGCCCAAATCGTGCGCGATGGGTTGGTTGTCGATTTCATCGGCGCGATCCAACTTCTGAAAAAAATGAAAGCCGAAATCGAAGCAGATTTAGGCTTCAAGCTGGAAAAAGCAGCCACCACCTACCCGCCCGGCGTTCCCATGGCCGAAGTCAAGGCGACCCGCAACGTGCTGATTGGCGCGGGGCTGGAGTGCAGCCATTTCGTTGACGAGCCAACCGGCGCCAATGCTTTATTGCAAGTACAGGATGGCGCGATTGTCGATATTGGCGGCGGCACCACCGGCATTGCCATTGTGCGCGATGGCGAAGTGGTTTATACGGCCGATGAGCCAACCGGCGGTACACACTTTTCTCTAGTTGTCGCTGGTGCGCTCAACGTCCCCTTTGAAGAAGCGGAAAAAATCAAGACAGACCCGGCAAAAAGCCGCATGATCTCTACGCTGGTTTACCCGGTTATGCAAAAAGTGGGCAGCATTGTTGACCGCACATCCAGGGGCACGACGTCAAAAACGTCTACCTGGTCGGGGGAACCAGCAGTATGGCGGGCATTGGTGATGTGATCAGCAGCATGACGGGGCTGCCCACCACGATTCCGCCACAACCGATGTTTGTAACACCAATTGGTGTAGCCATGGGCGACCATTAGCCCAACTAATGGATAACAGAACATGAGTGAACGTCTCATCATTATTGGCGGTGTGGCCGCTGGAATGAGTGCAGCAGCAAAGGCGAAGCGCACCAATCCCAAGTTGGAAATCGTGGTTTACGAGAAATCGGGTTACGTAAGCTATGGCGCTTGCGGTTTCCCGTATTTCATCAAAGGGGATGTGCCGCGTATTGAAGATTTAATTGCCCGCACGCCCGCACAAATGGCCGCGCAAGGCATTACGGCGCACGTTCATCATGAAGTAACGGCCGTTAATCCGGCACAGCGCACCGTGCGTGTCGTGAACCACGCCAATGGCACAGAATTCACCGACCATTGGGACAAACTCATCGTCACCACAGGAGCCAGCGCTTTTCGGCCGCCCATTCCGGGCATTCACCTGCCGGGCATATTCACCTTGCGCACGGTGGAAGACGCACTGGCAATTCGTCGCTGGCTGGTGGAGAAAAAGCCCAAGCATGGCGTGATTATCGGCGCCGGCTACATTGGCCTGGAAATGGCCGAAGCGCTGCAAGCGCATGGCTTGCTGGTGACCATTGTGGATGTGGCCGATCAGGTAATGCCGACGCTGGATGCGGATGTGGCCGCCCATGTGCTGGCAGAATTGCAAGCGCACGGCATCAAGGTGAACCTGAAGCAGCCGGTGAAATCATTCTTGGGAGCCAACCCTGGTGCGCGAAGTGGTGCGCGAGGTAACGTCGCGCGTGCAAGACGATATGCCGATAGAAAACGGCCGTCTCCATGTCTATGAAGTCATCACCCAGGGCAACATTCTGGCGGCAGACATTGTGATTTGGGGCGGCGGTGGACGACCTAACGCGGCACTGGCAGAAATGGCCGGTATTGCTCTGGGCAAAAGCGGCGCAATTGCCGTTGATGCGCAGCAGCGCACCAACGTTCCCGACATTTGGGCCGCTGGCGCAGTCACAGAAACGTCCCATCTCATCTTGGGGAAACCAACTTATTGGCCGCTGGCCGCTGCCGCAAATAAGCAAGGTCGGGTTGCCGGGGTAAACGCTGCTGGCGGGCAAGCACATTTTGGCGGTATTGTGGGAACGGCCGTTGTCAAAGCATTTGACCTGACCATTGCCCACACCGGTCTAACCGAAAAGTACGCCCTCGCTGCCGGGTTCAATGCCGACAGCGTAACCATTGAAGCGTCTTCTCGCGCCCATTACATGCCGGGGCACATGCCCTTGCACGTCAAGCTCGTCTTTGAGAAAGGGTCACAGCGATTGTTGGGGGCACAAATGGTGGGCAAGGATGGCGTTGCCAAGCGCATTGATGTGATTGCGGCGGCACTCCATGCCGGGTGGACAGTTGACGATCTGACTGAACTTGACTTGAGTTATGCGCCGCCGTTTGCGCCGGTGTGGGATCCCATCCTGGTTGCCGCCAATGTGGCGAAGCGCTAACGAAAGAGCTGTCAGAGGGGAAACGGCCGTTTCCCCGCCCACTAACCAACACCTAAACACTCACCGTTTCACGATAAGCGGCCGGTGTCATCCCCACCCGGCGTTGAAAATGCCGATAAAAATTAGTCGCGTTAGGATAGCCCACAGCTTCGGCAATGCTCGTCACACTTTGGTCAGTCGTGCGCAGCAATCTTTTCGCCTCATTCACCCGCAGCAATGTCAGATACTTCACATAACTCATGCCACCAACGGTTTTAAACTGCGCACTGAGATGTGACTGGCTCAAATTCACCTCATCAGCAACCTCTTGCAGCGAAATATCCCCGCGCCTGTAATTGCCCTGCAAATAACTAAGCGCCTGCTGCACCGCATCCGGGCGCTGCACTTTATTCTGCACAAACGTCATCATCTCCGCCAGACTGTTCAACGTCCAGGCGCGAATCTCCGGAATGGTCTTCCAGGAAGCCAAAGCCCGCACCTGCTGATGGAGAACATCCAAAATCCGCTGCTCGCCAACGCCTGCGCCAATAACACCCCAGGCCACCAGCGTCACCAACTCCGCACAATGATTCTTCATCGCTTCCGGTCTTGTCGTAACGCTGCGACAGATAATCGGCAACATCATTTGTCAGGCGTTGCGCCTCCTGCTGCTGATTAGACTGAACCATTTTGACCAATTCGCGTTCTTTCTGCACCAGGTAAAGCGCATGATCATTTTCTGTGGGCAATGTGTCTTCGATGTCGTCAATGCTCACCACAAGATTGCCTTGCGCACGGCTGTGATAACGCCGTGCCAGATTCGCCTCGGCATAGGAAAGCGGCAATGATTCAAGCTCCATATACCGTTTGCCAGGCCAATTGTTACCGTGAAGGGCATCTCGGCAACCACAGCGCGGTGAATCTTTTCGCCCAGTTCACGGAGCTGACTTGCCGTTGCCAGCCCCATTTCTGTGGAAATAATGACAACAACGCGCCCCGGACTGCTGTAGCCAACCAGAGCATGTTGCAGGTCGGGCAATTGCTGCCGCACCAGGACAACCAGGGATTTGTAGATTTGTTGCAGCTCTGCCGCTGTCCGCTGATTGGCAAACTGATCAAAGTTGTCAATCTTTATCACCAACACCGCAGGCCAAAGAAGCTGCTTGCCCAAATAAGACAAGGATTCGTTAATCGTCGTGCCTTCTGGTCGTGTGCCGCGTATCAGGTTTTCGACAACATTGGCTTCGATAACCGGCAATGTTTTTTGCAGGGAATCTTTGACGATTTCGACTGTCCGTAAATCCGGCGTTCCTCTTCGATCTCATGGCGAATTTCGGTTAGCAATTCGAGCAGTTTGTTCGGGCGAACCGGCTTCAGCAGGTAATCACGCACGCCTAGCTTGAGTGCTTTTTGCACATATGTGAATTCATTGTAGGCGGTTAGCATCACAATCTTTATGTCTGGATGCTCCTGGCGAATGATGGAGGCTGCCTGCAAACCAGTCAGGATGGGCATTTTGATGTCCATGATGATGATGTCTGGTTTGTGGGTACGGGCCAGTTGCACCGCCTCTTCGCCGTTGGCGGCTTCCCATGTTTGCGTAAACCCTGTCTCTTGCTTACCGAGAATGTTCAACAGTGTAGACCGGATTACCGGCGTATCGTCAACAATTAAAATGCCTGCCATGAGATTATTGGAGAACTGTTAACAAAAGTTCTTGGGGGATGTCCATGCCTGGGTGGCCGACGACTTCTTCGCTGGGCATAGGAATGTACAGGCGGATTTTTGTACCTTGATTGGGGGCACTTTCGACATCCAAACTGAAGTTACTGCCATATTCGCCGCTGAGCCGCCGAAATACATTTTGTAAACCGAGTGAATGCCCATGATCATCAAAAAGGCCGTTCTTAAAGAGCGTACACGATTTCTGAGTCCATGCCTGTGCCATTGTCGCAAACTTCTAGAAGTAAATGGCTGTTTTCGCGCAAGGCATTGACGGCAATGGTCACGGGGCGTGTCAGGGGTTCGACGCCGTGGATAACTGCATTTTCGACTAATGGCTGCAAAATCATGCAGGGGATTTCACAAGATTTGAGCGAGGGGTCTAATCTTATCTCGCTTTGTAGGCGGTTGCCAAAATGGATTTTTTGGATGGCGAGATATTGTTCGATCATCTCGATCTCTTCGCTCAAATCCACTGAGGTGGAGATGTTGCGCAAGCTGTAGCGCAGTAAGTCGCTGAGGCTGTAGGCTATCTCTTCTGTGCGCGGGGCGTCTTCTTCCAGGGCGGTATAGCCAAGCAGGGTCAGGGAATTAAAGAGGAAGTGCGGATTGATTTGTGCTTTTAAGGCTCGCAACTGCGCTTCTTGCAGGGCGGTTTGTAAGGCGGCACGCTCTTGTGCTTCGCGCAGCAGCCGATCTTGCACGAGATTGGCAGCGCCTTTTTCCATGATGTGGTTTGCCATGAGGGATAACATTTCCACTGCGGCTTCAAAGCGTCCGCGGGGCAATGGCTCTATTTTGCGCACTTCTTCTTCGAGGGAGTCCCAGGGGAGTCCCAGGGGAACGTTGCGTGCCATGATGTCTTGCACGAATCCTTCCTGGTCATCTGATGGAATGACTTGACCACAAAGGATGCAGCCGACGTATTGTCCGTCAATGATGATGGGTGCGGCCGCATCCAGGAAGCCGCCATCGCATTTGTAGGCGTAGGGTTCTTGGCGTCTATGGGCCAGGCGTCCGCCTTCGGCATCGCAATGCTGGCAGCGTGCTAAGCCGACTTCGGTTGACCGGATCATCTCGCATACTTTGCAGAAGTTGCTGGTTTGCGTGACGGGTTTTCCGGTGCGGTCGACGGTTACGGCCGCTACACCCATTGCTTTGGCAAAGGTGTCTTGGATTCGCTGTAAGAGGGACAAGTCTATTAAGTCTTGAATTTGTAACAGTTCAGTTTCCATTGTTTATACCCCCTAGAAAGACAAAAGAGCAGCCGTAAAACGGCTGCTCCTTCCGCGAGGATGCATTTAACTGGTTGGGCTAAAGAGGGGATCTGGCTTCGTTGTACCGTTGGTGGGAACGGCCGTTAAACGTCACAGTTGCGGGACAGCGCCGGAATACTCACATCTTGGTGGAGGCACCGGTCTTCACCCTCAAGTCGAAAAGTTTCAATTTACCATTAAAACAACATTTTAAGCTTATCTGAGTACATATTATACATGAGTCGCCAAATATTTGTTGTTGATTTTCGTCATTTATTAAGCTGACGAATTTCACCCAGTGTAACACGTCGCAGCAAAGACCTATATACACATTGTGGACGCTGTGATGCATGGCGATATGTGTCCATTTGTGCTTTTACCGCCATGCTGCTGAGCTTTCCCCAAAATCGTGCCCATGATTTTCAAAATCGTGCCCATGATTTTTGAAATCGTGCCCACGAGTAGAGGAACTCGTGCCCATGAGTAGGAGAAATCGTGCCCATGATTTTTGAAATCGTGCCCATGATTTTTGAAATTGTGCCCATGAGTAGAGGAACTCGTGCCCATGAGTTTGGGGAATGGTGCTCATGAATGTATAAACTCGTGCTTATGAGTTTAGAGAATGGTGTTCATGAATATCCAATAAGATGTGCTTCATTGGCCTTATTGGAGAGGTGCAAATCTACACCTCAAAATACCTATTTTGGTGAATCTACATCGGGCAAGGGTGCGGTATACTATGCGCTAATGGCATGCGTGTGATTGACGGCAGGGAATTGTCATGACTGCCGCTTATTGCCACAAAATGATATGTGTAGATTTGTGGTTTGTGGATGTTGCTGACGACAAGCCGCAATCCCTTATTCCCGCTATTTTCCATATAGGAGAGTTTTATGTTTGACACATTACCGACTGATGCACGAACCGTCATGGACTGGGGGTGGGAGCAGTTTAAGCCTTTTTATGATGACCTGTTGGCGCGTGAGATTACGGCCGTTTCCGCGGCCACCTGGCTTGCTGATTGGACACGCCTTGACAACCTGGTCAGCGAAGCCTATACGCGCCTTCATCTGTCTCACATGACCAAGACACAACGAACAAAGAAGCGGAACAGCGCTACTTTGCCTTTCTGGAAACGATTGTGCCGCCGCTGCAAACGGCGGATCAGGCGCTGAAAGACAAGCTGCTGCAAAGCCGCCAAGCGGTTGAGATGGCAGCATCTCCGGTATGGCGATTCCGCTGCAACGGATGCGTGCCGAGGCGGATTTGTTCCGCGAGGAAAACATCCCCCTTTCTATTGAGTTGAACAAGATGAGCGCCCGGTATCAGAAAATTGTGGGCAGCCAGACGGTGATGTGGGAAGGGGAGGAACGGCCGTTGCCACAACTGCGCCCCTATTTCAACGATCCCGACCGCGCTGTGCGTGAACAGACCTGGCGTGCGGCGCAAGAACGACGCCTGATTGACCGCGCCGCGCTCAACGACTTGTGGCAAGAAATGCTGCCCATCCGCTGCCAAGTGGCTGCCAATGCAGATTGCAGCGATTACCGTGACTATTCCTGGCGGGCCTATCACCGCTTTGATTACACACCAAAAGACGCACAAACCTTCCAGGAGGCGATTGCCGCCGTCTGTGTCCCTGCGGCCACGCGCATTTACGAACGCCATCGGCAGCGCCTGGGGCTGACGACGCTGCGCCCCTGGGATTTGAATGATGGCGAATGGAGTCGCCCGGCTGATCCGCCTGGCTTGTCGCCGTTACGGCCGTATCGTGACGCAGCTGAATTCCTGAACAAAAGTGTCGCCCTCTTCCAGCAAGTCGATGAACGTCTGGGAAACGCCTTTCAAACAATGGTCAATGAACATTTGTTGGATGTGGAAAACCGGGCGGGCAAGGCTCCTGGCGGTTACTGCACGTACTTTGCCACCGCGAAACGGCCGTTTATCTTCATGAACGCCGTCGGTCTGCATGATGACGTGCAAACCATGATGCACGAAGCCGGGCACGCCTTCCACGCCTTTGCCCACGCCAATTTGCCCTATCATTCGCAGCAATATGTGCCGATGGAATTTAACGAAGTCGCTTCGATGTCCATGGAACTGCTGGCCGCGCCTTACCTGGGAGCAAACGGCAATGGACACGAAACAAGCTTCTACACCCCGGCCGAAGCCGCCCGCGCACGCATCGAACACCTGGAACAGGCCATCCTCTTCTGGCCGTACATGGCTGTCGTCGATGCCTTCCAACATTGGGTTTACACCCATCCACAAATCGCCAGCGACCCGGCGGCCTGTGACGCCACATGGCTGGCGTTGTGGCAGCGTTATCTGCCCGGCGTCGATTGGAGCGGTCTCGATGATGTCACGGCGACCGGCTGGCAGCGAAAAGTGCATATTTACCAGGTGCCTTTCTATTATATTGAGTATGGATTGGCGGCTTTGGGAGCGGCGCAGGTATGGCAAAATGCGCAACAAGATCAGGAAACGGCCGTTGCCCGTTATCAGCAAGCCTTAGCCCTGGGCGGAACAGCCCCCCTGCCCGACCTCTTCGCCGCCGCTGGCGCACGCTTCGCCTTCGACGCCGATACACTGCAACATGTTGTGTCATTCATTGAAGAGAACATCGCCAGGCTGGAAACCATTGCGTAAGAATATGACAGCAACCTCCCGGAGGTTATCAAGGGAAAGTTCGCCACATGCGGCGAACCTCCGGGAGGATATTTGCGAAGGAGACGATCATGAAATTACTCATCTTAGGCGGCCCCAAATTTCTGGGACGCTACACCATTGAAGCAGCGCTGGCAGACAACCATGAAGTAACCTTGTTTAATCGCGGGCAAACCAACCCGGACGCTTACCCGGATGTGGAAAAGCTGCGCGGCAATCGGGATGGCGATCTATCAGCGCTAAACGGCCGTTCCTGGGATGCCGTCATCGACACCTGCGGCTATGTGCCGCGCATCGTCGGCGCATCGGCACAACTGCTGGCTAACACGGTCGAACATTACACCTTTGTCTCCAGCATTTCAGTCTACGCCAGTACGGCCGTTCCCGGCCTCGACGAAAACACACCAGTTGGCACCATAGACGATGAAACCGTAGAAGAAATTACCGGCGAAACCTACGGCCCATTAAAAGCACTGTGCGAACAAACCGCCGAATACTACTTCCCCAATCGCACCAACCATGTCCGCGCCGGGCTAATAGTCGGCCCGCACGACCCATCCGACCGCTTCACCTATTGGCCGGTACGCCTGCATCGCGGCGGCGAAGTGCTGGCTCCGGCACACCAGACACGCTCGTGCAGTTTGTCGATGTGCGCGATTTAGCAACCTGGATGGTACGCATGGCCGCCGGTCGCGTCACCGGAATATTCAATGCCACCGGGCCAGACACCCCCCTGACAATGGGCGGACTGCTCAGCGCCTGCCAGAAAGCCATTCCCACCCCATCTTCTCTGACCTGGGTAGATGATGACTTTTTGCTGGCAAAGGAAGTGGGGCCTTGGATGGAATTGCCGCTCTGGATTCCCGCCTCCGACAAGGACGCGCCGGGATTCAGCGCCATTGATTGTAACCGCGCCTTTGACGCCGGTCTCACATTCCGTCCGCTGCACGAGACAATCCAGGATACGCTTGCCTGGGCTTTGCAACGTGACCCGGATTGGAAGTGGCGTGCAGGCATGGAAGCGGCAAAGGAAACGGCCGTATTACAGGCATGGCACAACCGCTGATAAACACATAGACCCGTCCCCCCTTAACAAAGCGGAGATTAGCGTGTGCTAATGGATTAGCATGCGCTAATCTTCGCTTTTCTCTTGCAAACGACGCGTAGCCGCCACTTCCTGCTCCATGCCCAGCGTGCTGAACAGCTGAACGGCCGTTTCCAAAGCCGCACCTCCTGCAACCTGTTCACCCTGCGCCAATAACACCTCGCCCCAAATACGCCAGGCATACGCCTCCATGTAGCGATCCCCATTTTCCTGCGCATGCTGCTGGCTGCGCTGAAAATGCGCCGCCGCCGCATCCAAGTCTTCTTCAGCACGCGCCACCAGCCCCAACGTGTAATAGGCATAGGGCTGCGTGTGCGTCTCTTCCAGGCGCAGCACTTTGTAGGCGGTAGTCGTCGCCGCCGCCAGCTTGCCCGTTTCATAATAGGCTTCGGCCAACGTGGACGCGGTAACGGCCGTCCAGTAAGGAATTCGCGCCTCCTCAAAAAAGGCAACGGTTGGCTCGGCAACGCGCACGGCATCGGCAAAGCGCCCCGCCTGAAAATAGTGCGCGGCAATAGAACTGTTCATCTTCTCCTGGCTCAGCCGGTCGCCAATGCGGGCAAAAAAGCGCGACGCCTCCTCGCCATGATGCAGCGCCTTTTCTAGCTGCGCCATGCGCCCCCAGGTCTTGGAAAGCTCACGATGTGTCCGCGCCAGCCCCGCGTCATGGCCTGCTTCGGCGGCAAACTGCAACGCGCTTTCAAACAACGCGATGGCTTCCGCATAAGCGCCGCTCTCTTCCTTGACAATGGCTTGCAGATGGGCGGCCTCATACTGCGCCAACTGCGCCTCGCGCCATGCCTCTTCAACTGCCGCTGCTGAATATGCGTGACGCCGCGCTGATAATGAAACTGTACCAGCTTGTTTAACAGACCGGCCGTCACCGTCATGCCTTCTTCGTATCGTTCCAGGGCGCGGTAAGGATAGCCCAACGCATTGAGGAATTCGCCTTCTAGCAAGGCAGCACGCGCCGCCATTTCGCTGCTGCGCGACCAGGAAACAGTTTTAACGGCCGTTAATCCCGCCTCGCTCGCCCCATGCAGTTGATACAACTCAGCCTGAATCAAGGCCAACGCCTCCCGTTCGCGCCGCTGCAAATGCCGATTGGAAAGCTGCTCAAACAGCGCCAACGCTGTGCCGCCATAGCCGCGCCCAATCTCTTGCTGCCGCTGCGGGAACCAGACCTGCACCGCCGCCCGCGTTTCGCCCGCCTCGTGGTAATGATAGGCCGCCGCCGTGAACTCGCCGCGCATGGCCCGGATTTCGGCAGCCGCCAAATGGCACTGCTCCCGCAGCGCCGCCGGGAAATATTGCCCATCGTGGTACAGCAAATCGCGGATAACGGGCAGCACGCTCATTCCGCCCAGGCTGTCTTGCTGCACCAACTGCCCTTGCTGCAAGCGTGCCAGCACGTCAGCCTGTCCCCAGGCGTCGGCCGGAGCCGCACTGCGAAAGACACAAAGTTGTTGCAGCAAATCTTGTTCGTCGCCAGCCAACCGCTGCCAGAGGCGACGCCAAAGGGCGTGCAGAGCCGGTGTGTGCGGCAGTTCGGCGCTCACCTCGCCCAATGGGAGGCCGCTGCGGGCCAACGCCAGGCAGAGGTGCAGCAGTCGCGGATTGCCGCCGGTGTAGGTGTGCAATTGGGTCAGTTCGTTGGCGGTGTGGGCAATGGTGGCATTGGAGAGGAATACGGCCGTTTGCGGCACCGTCAATCCGGCAAGGGTATAGTGCGCGTCGGCCAACGGCGCGGGCTGCTGCGCAAGCAGCAGCAAGGGCGCTACCGGGCGCAATCCATCAATGAACTCGCGCACTTGCAGCTGGTTGGTTGTCAGCAAATCCGCATCGGGAAAGATGACATCCAACTCGTCAATGCAAATGAGCGGCGGCGGTGTTAGCTGTTGCAAGTCGCCGCGTGCCTGTGCCAGCGCCAGATCAGGGTTATCGACGCGGCCACCATCGGCAATTAACTGCTGCCACAAACCAGACGCGCCTTGTTGATGCAGAAAGTAGCCCAAGGAAAACAGCAGGCAGTCGAGGCGGTCGTTGAAGGTGGGGCGCAGGGTGTACCAGAAGACGGGCTGCCGTGACCAACGACGGGCGACGGCGGCGGCGAGGGTTGTTTTGCCGACGCCGCCTGGCCCGGATAAGGCGACGGTACGGCTGGCTTGTAAATCGTCCAGGCATTGGGTGATGAGGTCTTCACGGCCGATGAGGGATGCTGCTGCGTAACGGCCGTTCCAGGCGCAGTGTCGGCCGTACAGTTTGCAGCAGTGCTTCGCCAACGCCGCCTGGCTGCAATTTTCAGATGGTTGAAATAAGACGCGCGGCTGATGGTGAGAAAATCACAAACGGCAATGTCATTGTCGGCGCGGGGGGCGATGTGCGGCGGGAAAAACTGGCGCAAATAACGGAGTTCCAGCAGCAAATAGAGGTAACGCGCCCCTTTGTGCCCCATTTCGGCACGCTCGTCGTTGACGGCGGCCAGCAGCAATTCGCGGTTGGCGGGCAGCTCTCCCGGCCAAAGGGCGGCGGCGGCAGCGATGATGGCCGCTTGCAATGCCTGCCCGCGCCCGGCGGCAGTCAACTGCTCGTTTTCTTGTCCGCCAAGAAAGTAGGGGGCGGCTAAGGGCGACGATTGCCCCAGCCATTCCGCATCGGGGAAACGGTTGAGTGCTTGCCGCACTTGATCGACATAGCTGATAGCTTTTGTGGATTTTGGTCTTTGTTGAGCAGACATGTTTTAGACTAAAACGGGAAAACTCTAGACTTATTTACAAGGATACATGGTAGCATATTTTCTGATTTGGCCGAGGCCTGGTTTAATGATGATTCTGTTAACGAGTTTGCAATGGCAACGGCCGTTATCATGTATGGTTAAGATGCGATGATCAGTTTGCGTATATTAGGAGATATAGATATGGCTTCCCGTAAAAAACAATTGATTCCTGTTCTCATGCTGTCGCTAATGCTCTTTTTCCTGGTTGTCACCACACAGGCACAGGCAGCGCCTATCAAGGAAACCTGGCGCAGCACCTGGCAGGTAGCGGCCGATTTCATTGGCGACCAGCCCAACGTAACCCTTATCGTTTCCGTTGAGCATCTAAACAGCGGCGGCGTGTGGACAGCGATACAGCACAGAGAGCGTGCTGCTGGCGTGTGTCACGGCGGGCGGCGTCTCGTTTACCAACGATACGGCCGTATTCGATGGCACCGGCTCCATTCAATGCGCCATGCCCTCATTGCAAGAAATCGTTTATGACATGACAAACGGCCGTTACACGCCGCAAACAAGCTGCAACTGCAAAGGCAATCCCACCATCCTCGCCGACGTACAACTAACACCCAACACCACCGGCAGCGATTGGGAGAACCCACTCGTCCATCGCGCCCTTGGCACCAGCACAGACATGGCCCTGGCAGCCACAGTCCCCGCTTACAGCACCATTCCACAGGCGTTTATGCAGCTCAACGTCGTCGGCAATCTGGCACAAAGCAACCCGTTTATTGCCAACCACATGCCCAATTCACTCGCGGCAAGCTATGTCAAAGTCATTGCCGGCATGCAGCCCGCATTTTTGGCAAACGGCGCAGATCCAGGAACAGGCACACCACCCGCCAGCGGGCTGGCTGTTTCCAATGCAGCCACCACCCTGACCATCGGCTATTCGCCCATCAGCGGCCAATCGCTGCACGGCGTGCTGCACAGTTTGAATGTAGACCCAGGCTGTTATGGCACGGGGTAAGCCCCATCAGCCGTAAGCCACGAACCATAAAGCCGGTTGTTGCTCACAAACAACCGGCTTTTTTGCGCCAATCTCCAAGTTGCAAATTGTGAATTGCAACTTGGAGATTTTTATTTGCAACCTGCGCCTTTGTGGGCGATAAGCGGTGATCGGTTATCGGTAAGCGGTGAAGCGGTAAGCGGTGAACGGTGATCGGTAAGCGGTTATTCCGAAAACTCAGCGCCCCTGCGCCTCTGCGCGAGTCCCCTCCCCACAAACACAAAGTTTAGCCAACCGGAAGCGGTAAGCGGTTATTCCGAAAACTCAGCGCCTCCGCGTCTCTGCGCGAGTCCCTCCCCCTGAAACACAAAGTTTAGACTAAAACGGCCGTTTCCTGGACTCACAACACCCCATCCCCTGTATCCTGCATCCATACCGCAAAACAAGGAGATAACAAATGATTAGCCAACAAGACAAAACACTCGTCCGCAGGGACCTTCGCTCAGATCGAACCCATTGCCGACCAGGCAGCCGCGCTGTTTTACAGCCGTCTTTCACCATCGTCCCCAATATCGCGCCATGTTCAAGCACAACATGGACGAACAAGGCATGAAACTGATGCAGACCATTGGCGTCGCCGTCGCCCACCTGGACAAATTAGGCGACATCGTGCCCGTCGATAAAAGCTCGGCCAGCGTCATGCCGGTTACGGCGTGCAGCCCGCAATTCGACACGGTAGGCGAAGCGCTGCTCTGGACATTGGAACAAGGGCTGGGCGATGCCTTTACGCCCACAAGCGAAACAAGCGTGGGCGGCCGTTACATCACCCTCGCCGACACCATGAAAATGCCACTACAGCGCAGAAATGGCCTAAGCGCCAGCCATCAATCGTAGAACCGTGCCGTAACCCGCCACGGCTTACGGCTTACCTATATCAATACGAGGACGAAACACGATTGTGAAGGATTCATTCAATAAAACAATAACCACCAACAGAGCCAGTTTGCGGCTGTTTTTGCTGCTGCTGGCCCTGGGCTTGTTCCTGGCAAGCAGCCTGGGACGGTCGCCCCTGCCCCCTTTGCCCGGCACTTCTGGCCTGGCAACGGTGCTGGCACAGCCGGAAATCACCGCCCTGCGCACTGAAAACAGCCGCCATTACGATTTGGGAAACGGCCGTTACGCCGCCGTCATCCAACCCTTAGCCCCGGCAGGCGGCACAACCGCCGCCTGGGGTGCCGTCCAAGAACAGGTACAAGGATCCGTCGCCCTGGTCGAAGGACAGCCCGAAACAGACAAACCCGCCTTCGCCCAGGCCTGCGTCGGCAACTTCGTCGATGGCGATGGCGTGCGCAGCCTGCGCCGCGCCTATGTCCAATTTCCATTGGCCGGACTGCCCGCCAACGTCACCAGCGCCGACATCGTTGACGCCTCCTTTTACGCCGCGCCCGATGGCACACTGGCCGTCAGCGACAACACGCCAGAGCCATTCTTTGAAGAGAACGGCTTCACCGAAATGGCCGTCACCGTGCATCCGGTACAAGACGACAGTTGGATCGCCGCCGTGCAAAGCGCCAGCACACTGACCGACTGGCCGACAATGGGTACGGCCGTTGCCCCCCTGGTCGGCGATGACGGCTATCTGTGGAAAGACGACGACGCCACCAACTGGATCGCCACCGGTTGGGACGTCACCAACGCCGTGCAAGATTGGTACGACACACCCACCGACAACTTTGGCCTGGCGCTGCGCATGGCCGACAGCGAAGTTTTCGCCGATTACACCGTGCCGGATAGCGGTCTGCCCGCCACATTTATGTGCTTCCCCAGCCCTTCTACTTATGATTACGCCACCTACCCCGATGGCAGCCCGTTGGGCGCTTACTTCACCAGTGGGCCGGGTATGGCCTTGGTGGTTGAATACACCATTCGCACCCTGGCCGCAGACGATTACCTGGAAACGGCCGTGCCCAACACCGCCCCCGCCGACGCCTACGTCAATCAGGCACACCATTACAACCTGCTGCCCGACAACACCCAATGGCAGCTTCTCGCCACACGGGGCAATCCATCCACCGGTTTCCCCCTGGCAAACGTGCCCGTAGAGCTGTATGAATACAACTTCGGCACCGGCGTCTCGCGCGTCCGCGCCGACGATGGCCGCATGACCCCCAACTACATCGCCATCAACCCAGGCGCTATCGCCCCAGCAGAGACGGTCATCGCCCAGGTGTTGCCGGAAGTATCGCCAACCGACGCGGATCACGACGACAAAGAATACCGGCTGCAATTCTTATCCGCGCTGTCCGCGCCGCCCTCCATGCCCATCCCACCCGGCAGCGCCATCACCATCCCCCTTGTCTGGCCGGCAGATAACATGCTGCTGGGGCAAGAATTAGCCTTCGCCGCCGACACAACCGTCGAAGTACGTATTGATGGGCTTTCGCAAAACAACGATGTGCGCATCTTTGCGCCGACCAGCGACTATGAAAGCCGCGACGGCGCTGGCGCACTGCTGCTGACATACGACGGCCTGGTGCATGAAATAGAATTCAGCGTCAACGATGACACCGCCGGGAACTGGCTGCTGGCCTTCACACACGTCCTCGCCGACCCCGTCGCGCCAGAGGTGGAAGTAACCGTATGTGCCAACAGCGATGATGTCGTGCGCTATCCGCTGGATGGCACATGTATCGAACTGCGTCGCCCCGACCCGGCCACTTTTAACGAGGACAATTTGAAAACGGCGGGCAATGTGCGCGTCTACAGCCCCGGCGGCTTTAGCGGCAACTGCGCCCTTGGCTGCACGACCATCAACACCGCGCCTACCGGTGAAGCGGTGATGCCGCTGATTGGTCATGTGAGCAATCCCAACGAATGGGTGGCCTTGAAAGGAGGCACGGCGACGGTATTCAACGCCATCAACCAACATGTCGATATTTCCGATGGGACGCGGCTGGTGCTGGCGGACTTCGCCGACCCGGATGCGATTGTGTCGCTGCCGGTGCTGCGCGGCGCGTTCACGGTGGATACGGCAGGGATGATTACGGCCGTTTCCACTCCCGCCAACACCTTCCTTCTGGTAAACAGCCCAATGGCCCCGGCCGATGATAACGGCGGCGTGGGCGACAAAAACGGCTGGGAATATGGCATCAACTTGCAGCAAGGCCGCATGATAGCCGACGGCCCGGTGGAACGTGCCGTACAGCCCAACCCGGATGGCGGCGAACACACCTTCACGTTTGATGCGGCCTGGAGCATTGCCGCGCAGGGTGGCGCATCCTTGCAAGGGGAGATTGACCTGGTGCAGGTTGCCCCCCTGCCCATCCTCGTCGGTGTGCTGGAGCTGTCGCCGCCCGATGGCAATGGATACGCGCTGGAGTTTGACGATACGGCCGTAAACACGGCTCTACCCCAGCAAATTCCCCCTTTCCGCCAGATTCGCTTTAGCGGCGCGACACTGGCGCAAAAGGCCGACCTGGGCGGTGCGCGTGTTGCCGTGCAAGGCGTACTGCTGCCCCCCGACATGGAACCGGCAACTGCGGACAAAATCTTCTGCGGCGAGAGCTGCCTCTCCCTGCGTGGGCCGGATGACAGCCTGGCTGCGCCCGACTATGAATTCCGCATGCCCGACCTGATCATCCAAAATCAAGCTGGCACGCTGGCCTATGGAGAAGGGCAAAACGTGACCATTCTCAGCAATGATCACCCGCTGGCCGCGTCCGGTTTTGACGGCGTCTCCTTTAGCTTCGAGGCATTTGAAGGGGAAATCTCCATTCGCCAGGGGTACTGCCCCGGACTGCGCGACCCATTTGACCCGAAAGCGGAACCGCCGCCAGAAGGGCCATTGACGACCATTGTTGAAGGCCGCGCCTCGATGAATATTCCCGGCATTGGCGAAAGTAACACGGACGTGAGCAACGCACCGGCATTGACGGCCGAATTCATGCTCTGCGCCTTGTCGCTACGCGAAGTGTCGTTGGTGTTGACGTTGGGCGATGCGGCCATACCTTTGGGCAACAGCGGCCTCTTCCTGAACAAAGTAGGCGGCTACATCAGCATCACGCCAGAAGCGACAACCATCACCCTGGAAATTGGGATGCAAGGCATGGCGCCTTCGGCCGCTGCCTCGAACCTGTTCATCAACGGCTGGTTGATGATTGACACACGCGGCCTGATTGACATTCACGCCAACGCCCGCGCCCGCGTGATCGGCACATTGGGATATGGCGCAACCGGCCATCTATGGGTGGGCTGGGGGCCGCTGGACATCGGCTTTGAGGTGCGCGGCTGTCTGCCACATCAAGGCAATTCGTTCCTGCCCAAACCCGATTTCCAGGAGCCGGGCAGCAATACGGATAAATCAGACTTGTGCAGCGGCAACGAACTGCTCTTTGGCATGATTCGCGCCCACTTGTGGCAAGGTGCTGGCTGGCAGGATCGGTATGCACACCTGCTGGACAGCCCGCCCGATGCGACTCATTTTGCCGGCCGTTTCGCCGCCGACGTGACGATAGCGGAAGGGCTGATAGCTGACTTTGGCCTGTTCCAACTGCCGCCGGTGGACATTAAGGCGCGTGAAGTTGACCTGGCTGTCGGTGAATTTTGCACCAATGGCCCCTGCACGGAATATGAATGGGGCGTGATGGGGGCGTATGGCATGTTGGGCTTCCAGGTCGGCATTTACTATGACTTTGGCACAGACCTGCACTTTATCCTGGGCAGCAGCGATTACTGCCTGATCGATGAGATTGGCGCGGATGGCAACTGCACGGTGGATGCCTTACAAGGTGCGCAGCGTGCGCCCAATGCGCCCAACGAGCAGTTCCGCGTGCCGGTGGCTGAGGATGCGGACAGCGCACTCTTTGGCCTGGCCTGGGATGGCGGCGCACCGACCTTTACCTTGATTGAACCGGCTCCCGGCAACCGGGTGATTGACGCCACTTCTGTTTTTGCGGATGTGACGGTGACGATCAGCCCGACGACGAGCAGTGAGCAGGTGATTCTGGCGATTGATGACCCGCTGCCGGGGAATTGGATTGTGCAGGTGGACGACCTGGTTGGGGTCAATGATTATGACTTTGTCTTCTTTGCCAACAAAGCGCCTGAGGTGAATTTCTCGGTGGCGGGGCCGATGCCGGTGACGGATGATGAAGCGACGATTAGCTGGGAAACGGCCGTTGACAATCCGGAGCAGTATACGGTGAGCTTTTACTGGGAGACGCGGCAAGACGGCCGTTTCTACGGCGGCCCGATTGTGGAACGACTGCCATTGAGCGCGGTTGGCTCGTATGTGTGGAACCTGGATGCGCTGCCCGGTGTGGGCGCTGGCAGCCCGATCTTTGTCTATGGGCAGCTTGAGAATGGGATTGCCAGGGTAATCAGCGAGTGCGGCGATGTGCCTTACAGCGCTGACCCGGAAGCGGCCTGCACAACGATGACACATCCTGACCTGGGGCTGGCGGGCGACCGTATCCAGGTAGGCAGCATTATCTATGAAGATGTTGCGGCCCCGGCGGCACCGCTGCTGACGAATGTACGCGCCGAAGGAGAGACCAGCGTGATGGTGCGTTGGGAACCAAACGGTGAACGCGATCTGGCAGGATACCTGGTGACGTGTGAGCAGCCAGGTGTGACCCGGCTGGCGCGGCAGATGCCCCATTATCCGGGTGGTTCGACGCTGCACGAAGCGGTGCAGGTGAATGGGCTGAATGCCGGGGTAGAGGCGCTCTGTGCGGTGCAGGCGTATGATGCGACTGGGAATTTGAGTGCGGCGTCGGCGGGGGATACGGCCGTGCCGACAGGTGAGGTACCGCTGCCACCAACTGAGCCGACCTCTGTTGGCGGATTGGCCTCAGGTATCGACAGCCTCACCATTTCCTGGGATGGCGGCGATGATCCCGATGGATTCCTGGTGTTCTATGAAGTGGTCGCTACATTCCCCGGTACACAGGCCACCTCTGCTGGGAATGGGCCGGAAGGCGTGCTGTCTGGCCCCAACGGCGGCTTCTGGGCAGCCGAAGGCGCGTCGCCGTTGGATGTGGGCGATGTGGACAGTTTCACCCTATCGGGGCTGCCGCAAGGGGCGACGTACCGGCTGTGGGTGAAGGCGTATGACGCCGAAGGGCGTACCAGCGCGGCCAGTGAAGCGGTGACGGTGCGTGTTGGCGGTGGTGGAAATGTGTATCTGCCGGTGATTATACGGCCGTAGACGGTGAGCGGTAAGCCGTAAACCGATGGGGGATTCTGACAACCTGGCAGTAAATGCCAGGTTGTTTTTTTTGAGTTGTCAGTGATTTTGTGAAGAGAGTGGGGTGGGAAACGGCCGTATCTCCCGCACCTCCCTCCGACGCATGACTGTTCGCATCGGATACGGCCGTTACATGACAAAAGTTCCTAACCTAAATAAAACGCCTCGCTAAATGGCTTAATTGCAAAAAACTAATCGGCTTCAATAACACCAAATCAACTTCCGCTTGCAGTTCATCCGCCAATCCCGCATCGGCCGTAGCCAGGATCACCCGCGACTTTACCAAGCGCCGATCACTACGAATCTGGCTTAAAAGAACCATCCCTTCCACCTCAGGGATATGCAAATCCAAAATAATCGTCCTCGGCACAACTTCACCCAGGCGTTTTTGCGCAGTCAGTCCGTCCATAATAGATTCAGTGTGGTAACCAGCCCGCTCCAGCGCCGTCGTAAAAACCAAATTTTGGTCTATATCATCCTCAATAATCAATGCAAGTGGTTTTGTCTCCAACAAACACCTCCGTCAATCCGGCAATTGCAGCGGCAAACGCACAGTAAACACAGTCCCTTGCCCCAACTTACTCTTTACCGCAACCGTTCCATTCATCGCTTCTACTAACTGCTGCACAATAGCCAGTCCTAGCCCCACCCCGCCATACTTTCGGCTCGACGTTTCATCAATTTGGCGAAAAGGTTCAAAAACATAAGCCAGTTGCTCCGCATCAATGCCAATCCCCGTATCCTTAACAACTATTTCCCAATGGGTGGCATCAGCCAGGGAAGCATGAAGCGTAATGCTGCCCGTTTCAGTAAATTTAATGGCATTGACCGCCAAATTCGTCACAATTTGCTCAATTCTGCTTCTGTCACCAATGAGAACGGGCGGCAAATCAGAGCCAATTTTCACATATACAGACAACCCCTTCTGCAAAGCCATTGGCAAGTAATTTGCATGAACAGTTTCAATCAACGTCTTCGGAGAAAATTCCTCTGCCTTCAAGCGCAACTTGCCCGACTCAATTTGAGATTGATCTAACAACTCCGTGAAAATTTCTTTTAACACAACCGCCTTATGAATAATGCGTTGCGTAATCTCTCTTTGCTCCGGCGTCAGCGTCCCGTAAACGCCTTCCTGCAACATCTCGGTCATGCCCATCATCGCCCCCAGTGGGGTGCGCAGCTCATGGCCGATTCGGGCAATAAACCGTGTCTTAAACTCACTCGCCTCCGTTGCTTGCTTGGCAATGGCTTCAATTTCTTCGATCTCCACCATATAACGGCCGATTGCTTTTTTCAACGCACTACGAATGAGTTCTTGCTCTTTCACAACGGTCTGTTCCTGGGCTTGCATATAGCCCTGAACAACCGCTTCCTGATACGCATCAATCACTTTCAACGCCGAAGCAATGTGCTGGGTTTCCAGATGGGCGACACAAAACTGGCGTGTCACCTGTCCCATACGCAATATAGCCAGTTCACTCAACCCCATTTGTTGCAATTTTTCGCCGCGATCCGTGACCGAACAGGTGGCCGCCTGGCTAAAAAATGCCTCAAGGGCATCGATCTCATTCGAGGCGATGCCCTTGAGCATATTAGGACGAATAGCAGTACGTCTGTTAAACAGCGTTTCGCGCAAAACTTGCTGGTAACTACTCAACAAATCTGCCCGGTTGGCTTTCATACAGTGCGTTAAAGCCTCTTGCCAGGTATCAGTTATTGTTGATTCTTGATTGCCCATAAGACCAATTACGATTTATCTCTGTTGATAACACGCTCAAAAGCTTGGCGAGTCCGTTCTTGTTCAATAAAAACAGCCTTTTCAAGGCTTTGGATAAAGCCCAAAACGACCCCTTCTTGGTAGGTGTCAATCATTTCCATGGCTCCGGCAACATGCCCGTTGTTCAAATGGGTCACAAAAAACTGACGTGTCACCTGACCCATCCGTAACAATGGTTGTTCGCTTAAGCCTGTCTGGTGGAGCTGTGCGCCACGCTCTGAGGCATTCACTTGAGGTTGCTGCAAAAAGTTGCCAAGCGCGTTAACCTCATCGGTTGCAATGCCTCTTAACATACTGGGACGTATCGTCGTGCGTCGGCTAAACAAAGTCTCACGCAAGACTTGTTGGTAACGGGAAGCCAATTCGGTGCGATTGGCTTCCAAGAGTTGGGTTAAGTGCGTACGCAATTCATCATTGCTGGCAAGTTCCAGGTCGCTCACAATTCCCGCCCCTTATTTGACCAAATAGGCACCATACCCGCCAGCCAACGGGCCAATCATGCGCAGATCTTCTGTATCAAGTTCTGACTCATCAAAGCCATGCCATTCTAACAAGGAAACAAAGTCTTGATCGACGCTCCAGGGTTGGAGTAAGTCGCGGAATTGTGCCAAAGAACGCTTGTGGAATTTCGCTCCCAGTCGTTCATAAATTTGGAAGGTTCGGTCAAGCGTTTCGTTTTGCGGCAGGTCAGCCCCTTGGGCATTAAATACGAGGCAGCTGCCGGGAGCAGCCCATTCATAGGTGTAACGGGCGATGCGGGCAATGGCCTCATCTGTCAAAAAGGCACTGACACCCCATAGCACAAACCCGATTTTCTTCTTCTCGCCCAATATTTTTTGAACATCGGGGCGGCTAAGTAAAGCTTCGGGATTGGCAGCATCAGCCTCAAAGAAATAGACGTTAGGTGTATCACCCAAAATATCGTAGGCATATTCGACAACAACCGGGTCATAATCAGAATAAATAACGGTTGTGCCTTCTGGGACTAATTGATGAATGTGGTCATTGGTAGGTAAGCCTGAAGCAAAATCAACGATCACATCATAGCCACGTTTTTCGGTCAATTCCACAGCGATGTCTTGCAGTGCCCAACGCTGGAGGCGGGCACCCTTGGGCGCAAACGGCATGAGTTTGATTACCTGTTCCGCCGCCTGACGATCGACTTCAAAATTATGGTTGCCCCCCAGGTAATAGTCGTACATACGGCCAGCGTTGGGTTTACTATCATCAATGATGCTTTCCTTAGACATAATCTCTCCTTTTTATTAATTGTCGAGGTTTTGCAATTTTGTCAGATTGTATGCAAATAAGTGCTTTGAATTCATGGTGGGCGTGTTGTTTACGGGGGTGGATCGTGAAGTAAAGCTGCAAAATATATCTGAATTTATCGAGCAGAAGTTTAGTCTAACCAGACAAAAAATGCTAACAAGAGCTTTGCATTTTTGCTTTGTTTTTTCAATAGGAGAAACGGCCGTTTCCCATCATCCGGCAAAGCGCGCGGTGGCAAATCCCTGGTATGGCGTCTGCGCAACAAACAAACTGCCGGCCAACGGTTCGGCAGCCTTTTGCTCATCGCTCATCTCTTGAGAAGCCGTCGTGATGTAGAGCCTGTCCAGATTTGGGCCGCCAAAGGTGCAGGCTGTTACTTTACTTACTGGCAAAGGAATCGTCGCCAACACGTTCCCCGTTTCCGGGTCCCAACGGCGCACACAGCCCCCGTCGTAATGGGCAATCCACAGTTTGCCATCGCGATCAATGGTCATGCCATCCGGGTAGCCCATCGTGGCGGGAATGGTCAGGGCGACACGGCCGTTTCCAATCTCTCCCGTCTCGGCCGTAAAATCAAACGCCGTCACTGTTCTCGTAGGCGTGTCGATGTAATACAGCGTGCGCTGATCCTGGCTCCAGGCCATGCCATTGGAAATCGTTACACCGCTAAGCATGGTATGCACCGACAAATCTGCATCGAGTCGGTACAACGCCCCTGCCCCGTCTTCCATCGTCAACGCCATTGTGCCTGCCCAGAAACGGCCGTTTCCGTCGCAATAACCATCATTAAAACGATTGCCCGGCAGGTGCGCTTCTGGGTTCGCAATCGGTGTCAGCGTGCCGCTGTCCACATCAAAGAAGGCAAAGCCATCTTTAACCCCTAACACCAACCCGCCAGACTGCCGCAAAACGGCCGTGCCCACCATCTGCCCCACAGCCCAGGTGCGATTTTCCTGGCTGACAGGGTCAAAACGGTGCAGCTCGCCGGATAGAATATCGACCCAATACAGGCAATTGCTTTCTTCATCCCACAAAGGACCTTCGCCTAATTGAGCATGTGTGGAAAAACATAGTTCGGCTTTCATGCGACATTTCTACCACATAAAAGAAAGAAACCCACCCTGTTACCAGGATGGGTTTCTTTCTTTTGCCTGCTACACCAGGAGGGGAGTATAGCAAGCTAACGGGTCATGCCAGTATAAGGAAGGGGGGTAGCATTTCCCTTAGCTTGTTGAGGTTGTGCCAGTCGCGTTTCTCTCGTGCCAGTTTGGGGGGAGGAGTTCTTCTTCCTTATACTTTTACCCCAACAAGCCTAGCTATATCATACAAAAAACTACTCTCCTTGTCTATATGCCCCGTAATTTTTTAAGGGAAAAACCCCCGGATTCTTCTCTAAATCGCTCCCTGGCGCTTTGTGTGCTGTATAGGTATCCCTTTTTTACAAATTCCCCTGTCACTTCGCCCAAGCGTGTGACATAATATAGCGTAGCAAGCGCGGGTTGCTCGCTTGGTCGGCAATGTGAAGGCGCAGCAGCACTCATTTGAATGTCCACTGACGGGAAAAATATGCGGCAGCATCTTTCATCCTTCGATGACCAACCATCTTATTTATACAATGCCCGCCCCACTGTGGGATTGCTCATTGATGCCATTCACAGCGTTACGCAGCAAAACCGTTGGTTGGGTGTCATTGATGCCGCACGCGAGGCAAATGTCAATCTTGTCACCTTCCCTGGTGATAAATTAGGCTCTGCCCATGACTATGCCACGCCAGCAAACATTCTCTACAAATTAGCCAACGCGCAAAATCTAGACGGCCTGATCATTTGGACGGGAAGTCTGGATTGGTATGTCACACATCAACAATTGGAAGCGTTCTGTAAACAATATGCCCCGTTGCCCATTGTTTGCATCGAAACGGCCGTTTCCGACTACCCCACCATCGCCATAGACAATTACCAGGGCATGCAATCACTGGTGCAGCACCTGATCGCAGAGCATCACTGCCATCGCTTCGCCTTTATTCATGGGCCAGAAGGGCATCGCGGCGTCCAAGAACGGTATCGCGCGTTTGCCGACACATTAGCAGCACACAATCTGCCACTCATTTCCGATCTCCTTGTCAGTGGTGATTTTTCGCGCAAAGCTGGCGAACGCGCCATCAGCACCCTGCTCGATGAACGCCAGGCTTCCTTTGATGCGCTCGTAGCCGTCAACGACAGCATGGCCGTCGGTGCGCTGCGTGCATTGCAAAGCCGCGGCATTTCCGTGCCCGCCGACATAGCCATCGTCGGCTTTGGCGATACTGAAAAAGGGATACCGCCCATCACCACCATCCGCCCACCCTTCAATGAAATGGGACGGCAGGCACTCGCAACATTATTGGCCCTTTTAGAAAAGCAATCCGTGCCGGAATTATTGCAATTACCCACACAACCGATTATTCGGCAATCGTGCGGCTGTTTTTCAAAGCATGTTCTCGAAGTGACGGTTCCTACCAAAAAGGAGAACGCCACCACACCAAAACCCGCCTCTGTGCGGCAGCAAGTGCTGAAAGAGTTATTGCCGGCCGTGCAAAACATCCCCGAATTAGATGAAATGCCCCTGCTCGCTAACCTGTTCTTCGATGAGATTTTTGACAATTGTCATGGTCGCTTTTTGCCTGCGCTGCGCAAAACAGTGACGCACGTTGCCGTGACCGGCGGTGATGTCGCGCAGTGGCACACGGGCATATCGCTGTTACGACGACAAGCGTTACCGCTCCTCACTCAAGTAGACCATGCCCGCGCTGAAGATTTATGGCAGCAGGCGCGTCTGCTCATTAATGAAGCCCAACAATGGGTACAAGATTACCCGCTAAATCAGAGTGGCAGCGCCCTGTCACCAATGAACGCGGTGCAACTGCACCATCTTGATCGCGCTTTGCTCGCCACATTCAAACTGGCAGAGTTAACCAAGGTCATCATGCAAGAACTACAACGCCTGGGCATTGAACGCGGTGTTATTGCTTTGTATCAACGCCCGGAGACGCTTACTGATTGGGCACGGCCGATTTTGGTGTTTGATGAAAACGGCCGTGTCCCCCCCAGCGAACACGACCTCTTCCCCACCCGGCAGCTCGCCCCTGCCAATTTCTTCACACAAGCAAAAACATTCAATTGGGTCATCCTCCCCCTTTACTTCCATACCGAACACTTTGGCTACATGCTGCTCGAAACCAACCTGCGCAGCGGCCTCATTTACGAAACCTTGCGCCGCCGCTTGAGCAACGCCCTCAACGGCGTCTTGCTCGTCGAACAGGTGCAGCAGGCACAAACCGATCTCGCCCAGGCTCATGCCGAACTAGAGCAGCGCATCATGAGCCGTACTGCGGCGTTAGAACAAGAAATTACCGAGCGGGCACGCACCGAAACCGCCTTGCGAGAAAACGAAACAACCAAACGCGCCCTGCTAGAAGCGATCCCCGACACAATTTTTGAAATTGACAAAGATGGCTTCTATCACAACTTCATCCCGGCAGAAGGCTTCAAAAACGTCTTAGAACCCAACGAATTCCTGGGTATGCGCCCCGAAGACATTTTGCCGCCAGCGTTAGCCCAGCAAATCAACCAGTCCGTAAAATTAGCCCTGGCAACAGGGAACATCCAGTTCCATGAATATCCGCTGACAATAGGCGATGAGACACGCTATTACGAAGCGCGATTTTTGGTGAGCGGCGAAGATCGCGTGCTCGGCATTGTGCGCGACATTACCGAACGCAAACAGTCCGAAGCGGAGCGTGAGCAGCTCATTGCCGAGTTAGAAGCGAAAAATGCAGAATTGGAACGCTTCACGTACACAGTTTCGCACGATCTAAAAAGTCCACTGGTCACAATTCGCGGCTTCTTAGGATTTCTGCAAAAAGATGTGGAGCTTGGGGCCACCGAACGCATCAATCACGACATCCAACATATCCACAACGCCACGACACGCATGCAGCGCCTGCTAGACGATTTACTTGAACTGTCGCGGGTTGGCCGCTTAATCAATCCGCCGCAATGGGTGCCATACGCCATTTTAATTGAAAGTGCCTTTAAGTTGGTGATGGGCAAAGCCAGCCAAAATCAGGTGCAGCTTGACATTATGCCCAATTTGCCAGAAGTCTTTGTGGACGAACTGCGCTTTTTAGAGGTCTTGCAAAACTTGTTGGACAATGCCATCAAGTTTATGGGGAAACAGGCGCAGCCCCGAATTGAGATTGGCGCCCAAAAATTAGACACAGAAACAGCTTTTTTTGTCCGCGACAATGGCATTGGCATCAAATCACAGTACCACGCAAAAATTTTCGATCTGTTTGAACGGCTGGACGAAACGGTAGAGGGCACGGGCATTGGCCTGGCATTGGTCAAGCGCATTGTGGAAATTCATAACGGCCGTATCTGGGTCGAATCCAACAACGACCAGCCCGGCGTCACTTTCTGGTTCACCTTACCGAACACGGCCGTTTCCCCACCCACCGAATTGCACAAAACCCCACCAGCTTCTGCATAATTTTTGCAGAATCCCCCGCTAAAATCCTCAATTGGAACTGAACCAAGAAAAACGGGGATTACGTAGGAGGAAAATCCATTCCTTCCTGCCAATCCCCGTCATTGTTTACAGGAGTTGACTATGCGTAAAGGAAACAAAAACAAACGCCTGGTCTGGATTGGCGGCGCCCTGCTAGTCGTGGCAATCATCGCCGTTTTTGTCGCCACGCGCGACAGCAGCCAGGCACAAACCACGACCCCCGCAGGCGAAGTCGTCACGGCTTTCATCGGCGACCTCTCAGCCGAAGCAACGGCCAGCGGCACGGTAGAGGCCAGGCGACAAGCCAGTCTTGCCGTGCAGACACCGGGATTGGTAACGGCCGTTCCCATTCACGTCGGCGACACCGTCCAGGCTGGCGATCTGCTCGTCCAGCTAGACAACAGCGAACTCGCGCTCAGCGTCGCCACCGCCGCACAAAGCCTGCGCCTGCAAGAAGCTAACCTGGACAATCTGCGCCAACCGGCCAACGAAGCGGATATTGCCGCAGCGGAAGCGGCCGTTGCCAGCGCCCAGGCCAACCTCGATGACGTTCTCGCCGGGCCAACAGAAACGGAAATCGCCATCAGCGAAGCCAGCATACGCGCTTCACAAGCCTCGCTCTACTCCTCGTCCGCCGAACTAGCCAGGGCACAAAGCAGCATCGCCGATTCTCAGGTTGCCGCCGCCCAGGCCGCCTTGCTCGCGGCACAAACAACGCTCGACCACGCCCGCGAGGTCAATGAAGAAGGGCCAAACGCCGAGAATCATCAGGCGCTGCTAGAGGCAGAACAGGCCGTTGCCGATGCCCAGGCACAGCTTGACGATTTACTTGCCGGGCCAGATGTCAATGCCGAACGAAGCAGCGTCGCCGCCGCCAGCGCCCGCGTCGATGGCAGCGAGGCAGACCTCAACCTGCTCCTGGTCGGTCCCAGCGAGACAGACATCACCAGTGCGCAGTTACAACTGGCACAAGCCGAAGCCTCGCTGGCCTCGTTGCTGACAGGCACGTCGCAAGCGGACATTGCCGCCGCTGAAGCAGAAGTGGAACAGGCACGGCTGTCACTGGCCGACGCCGAAGACGCATTGGCGAAGACAACCGTCACGGCTCCGTTTGCCGGTGTGGTAACGGCCGTTTACGTCAGCGAAGGCGAACTTGCCAGCGGCGTTGTCGTCGAACTGGTGGACACACAAAACCTGGAAATCGTGCTGCAAGTAGACGAAGTAGACATTGGCAACGTCGCCATCGGGCAGCCCGCCATTATCACGCTGGAAACCTGGCCCGACGATGAAATCGACAGCAGCGTTGTCGCCATCGCCCCCGGCGCACAAACCGCCGCAGGCACAGCCCTCGTCACCTACGATGTTCATCTGCAATTGGGCACAACCGACCTGCCCGTGCGCATCGGCATGACAGCCAACGCCAGCCTGATCACGGCCGAAAAAGAAGGCGTGCTGCTCGTCCCCAATCGCGCCATCAACGTCGACCGCAGCGCAGGCACATACAGCGTCAACCGCATCGTCGGCGAAGAAACAGAGGTCGTCGAAATCGCCATTGGCCTGCGCGATGGGCAATACACACAAATTCTCGATGGCCTTAACGCTGGCGACGAACTGCTCGTTACCAATGGCGTTCCTGTCGAAAGCTTTGCTCCCAATGCAGACGAGTAATCCCCCTCGACATGCCCATCTTCTAGGAATTTAGATACATGAGTAACACACAAAAAACAACCAACAAAAGACGACGCTGGATCATCGGCACTGTAATCGCTCTCCTGGCCGTTTGCGCCCTCGGTGCATTCTACGTTTACCGCCAGGGACAGGCACTACGCGAACAAATGACGGCCGAAGCGGGCGACATCGTCACCGCCTTCATTGGCGATTTATCCGCAGCCGCCACCGCCAGCGGAGAGGTCGTCACCCAACGCGACGCCCGCATCACCCCGCTGGCCTCCGGCACCGTAGCCCACGTTTACGTTGCCGTCGGCGACCAGGTTGAGGCCGGAGACGTGCTGCTAGAGCTGGAAACGGCCGATCTCCAACGCGCCCTCGCCTCGGCCCAACAATCCCTGCTCATCCAGGAAAACAACCTGGCAAAACTGCTGGAACCGGCCGCCGCCGCCGACATTGCCGCCGCCGAAGCATCCGTCGCCAATGCCCAAGCCACGCTTGCCAGCTTGCAAGCCGGCCCCACCCCAGAAGAGATCGCCGGGGTAGAAGCCGATGTGCGTGCCGCCAACGCAGATATTGCCGCCGCCAATGCACGCCTCAACAACCTGACATCTGCCCCCGATCCGGATGCGCTCTACGCGGCACAGTTAGAACTGGAACTGGCGCAAACAGCCGCGACCCAGGCCGCCGAACAACACAGCACCATTCTCGTCACCGAACCCAATGACTTTTTGTCGGAAGATGATTTGGCCGAGATTGAAGTTTCGCTGCGCACGCAGGCCGTACAGGCCAACGCGCAGTTGGCCGCTGCCCAGGAAGCGCTCGATCAATTGCAAAATGGCGATGCCAATTCTATCGCTTCCGCACAGGCCAGCGTTGCCGCCGCGGTAGCACAGCGCGATTTGGCACAATTGCAGCTTGACCAACTGCTGGCGGGCGCGTCTGCCGCACAAATCGCCGCCGCCGAATCGAATGTGGCGCAAGCGCAAGCCAATCTGGATGCACTTCAGCGCGGCCCGACCGACGCGCAAATTGTCGCCGCCGAAGTTGCCATTGAGCAGGCCCGCGTGAGCGTGCAGCGTGCCGAGATAAACCTGGAACGCGCCACGTTGACCGCGCCGTTTGCCGGAACGGTAACGGCCGTTCACGTCAACGAAGGTGAAATCGCCAGCGGCATCGTCATCGAACTGGTAGACACCCACAACCTGGAAGTGATCCTCAGCGTTGACGAAGTAGACCTGGCCGACTTATCTGTCGGGCAGCCTGCGGCCATCACCCTGGAAACCTGGCCCGATGACGAACTGGATGGACGCATCACAGCCATCGCCCCCGCCGCGACCAGCGACAACAGCGCCCTGGTCACATACGATGTCTATCTCTCCCTGGGCGAAACAGATTTGCCCGTGCTCGTTGGCATGACAGCCAACGCCGACATCACCACCCGCCGCAGCGAAGACGTGCTGCTGCTGCCCAACGCAGCCATCAACGTCGACCGCAGCGCCGGAACTTACAGCGTTCACAAAGTGACGCGCAACGGCGACCAGCCCATCAGCATCAGCGAAACCACCATCACCATCGGCCTGCGCGATGGACAATACACGCAAATTACGAGCGGCTTGCAAGCTGGCGATGAGGTCATGGTTGGCGATGTGCTCCCCGTGTTCACCTTTGGCCCCGGCAATGGCGACCCTGGCAATGGTGGCCCCTTCGGCGGAGGGCAGTGATCATGATTCACATGCGCAATATCACCAAATCTTACGAAATGGGAACGCAGGTTGTTCACGCGCTGCGCGGGGTTGACCTGGACATCGCCGAAGGGGAATTTGTCGCCATTATGGGGCCGTCTGGCTCCGGCAAAAGCACGCTGATGAATATGCTTGGCTGTCTGGATGTGCCCAACAGCGGCACTTATACGCTGGATGGCGAGGATGTCAGCCAGATGAGTGATGACCAGCAGGCGCGTGTGCGCAACAAGCGTGTGGGGTTTGTTTTTCAACAGTTTAACTTGCTGCCGCGCACGCCCGCCCTGAAACAGGTGGCGCTGCCGTTGATGTATGCGGGATACGGCCGTTCCGAGCGCCTGGAACGTGCCCAAGAAGCCCTGCGCAAAGTTGGCCTGGGCGAACGCATGGACCACAAACCAGACGAACTATCCGGCGGGCAGCAGCAGCGCGTCGCCATCGCCCGTGCCCTTGCCGTCAGCCCCAGCATCATTCTCGCCGACGAACCAACCGGCGCACTCGACAGCCAGACCGGCACCGAAATCCTCGATTTGTTCGAGGAATTAAACACACAAGGCATCACCATCATCATGATCACACACGATCAGGAAGTGGCAGACCGCGCCCAACGCACCATCTGGATTCGCGACGGGGTCATCGTCAATGAGGAGACCAATGAACATCAGTGAAAGCTTTCTCACCGCGCTTGACAGCCTTTTAGCAAATAAACTGCGCTCCGTATTGACCATGCTCGGCGTGATCATCGGCGTGGCCGCCGTCATCGCCCTCCTTTCCATTGGCAATGGCGTCAGCGACTCCATCACCGGCGAAATCAACGCCATTGGCACGAACCTGATCATCATTACCACCGACTTCGACAACAGTGATGGCTACCAAACGCTGAGCCAGGTTGATGTCGATGCTCTGTCAGACCCGCTGCGTGCCCCCTTACTGGGCGACGTGGCTGGCATCGCCCAGGGAAATCAGGAAGTGATCAGCAGCGGCCGTTCCACCAATGTCACCGTCGCCGGTATCACGCCCAACTACTTCACCATCTACAACATGACTGAATTCCAGGGCGGCGATGGCCTGACACAAACAGACGTCGACACGCGTGCTCGCGTCGCCGTGCTCGGCGCAACGGCCGCCGAAGACCTGTTTCCCGATGAATACGCTGTTGGGCAAAGCGTGAAAATCAACGGCGTCAGCTATGAAGTCGTTGGCGTGCTGGCCGAATCAGGCAGCGCCATTAACAACACCGACAGCAACATCTACGTCCCGCTCTCGACAGCGCAAAGCCGCCTTTACACAACGCGCACACGCAGCGGCGAAAAAGCGGTCAGTTCCATTACGGCGCAGGCCGTCAGCGCCGAGGAAACCGATGCCGCTTTGGAGCAAATCACGGAAATCTTGCGTGCCGAACATGGCATCACCTACGCTGCCGATGATGATTTTTCATTGATCAGCCAGGGAGATTTGCTGGAGACTTTTAACACCATTACGGCTACGCTCACTGCATTCCTGGGGGCCATCGCCGGCATCTCGCTGGTGGTGGGCGGCATTGGCATCATGAACATCATGCTTGTCAGCGTCACCGAGCGCACCCGCGAAATTGGTATTCGCAAAGCGGTTGGCGCACTCAAACGAGACATCTTAATCCAGTTTCTGTTGGAGTCTATTGTCCTCAGTCTCATTGGCGGGTTGTTGGGCATGACGTTGGGCTGGTTAATTTCTCTGATCGCCGGTAATGCGCTGGATATTCCCACCGTTGTCGATGCGGGTACGGTGGCGCTGGCAACTGGCTTTGCGGCGGCTGTCGGCCTTGTGTTTGGGATTTATCCGGCATGGCGTGCGGCCGGACTGCGCCCGATTGAAGCGCTGCGGTATGAGTAGAAGCGGTGAACGGTAATCGGTAATCGGTGAGCGGTGAACGGTGAGCGGTGAACGGTGAACGGTGGTCGGTTGGCGGTATAATGGAGAAATGGCAAAGCAGCGAATTTTGGTAGTGGATGATGACAAAGAGGTGGTGCGCCTGATGCGGGCGTATCTGGAGCGGGCGGGGTATGCGGTGTTGGTGGCGTATGATGGGAACACGGCCGTTTCCACGCTGCGCCATGAAAAACCAGACCTGCTGCTGCTCGATCTGATGCTGCCCGACCAGGATGGCCTGGACATCACCCGCCTGGTGCGCAGTGATGCAGCCCTGGCGCACATCCCCATCATCATGCTCACCGCCCGCATCGAGGACACAGACAAAATCGTCGGCCTGGAAATGGGGGCCGACGATTACGTTACCAAGCCGTACAATCCGCGCGAGGTTGTGGCGCGTGTCCGCGCACGGCTGCGCACGCAACCCGCCTATCAACCGCAGCATTTGCAGGTCGGTGATTTGCTCCTGGATGTGGGACGGCGTGAGGCGCAGATAAACGGCCGTGCCATCGACCTCACGCCAACCGAGTTCAACCTGCTGCGCGTGCTCATGGAACAGGCTGGTTACGTCTACACACGCAGCGAGTTGATCGAAAAAGGGCTGGGAGCCGATTACGACGGTATTGATCGCACACTGGACAGCCACATCCGCAATTTGCGCCAAAAAATCGAACCCGATCCGAAAAACCCAACCTACATCCACACCGTCTATGGCATCGGCTATCGGCTGGAAGAAGTGCAATAATCGTGCGCCACTGCGCACTATCGCACTACTGCACTCCCGCACTATCGCACGAACACACGAACATTATGAACCGCTTATGGGTACGTTCCGCACTGATCATCGCCATCGTCATTTTTATGACATCGTTGCTGCCGATCCTGTACGGCTTGTTCGTGCAGCTAGGGGTCATGCCAGAGCCTCTTTTTTTTCAACAAGTAGGTGAACTGGCCGCTTATTTACCGCCTGACGTGCAAGCTGAATTTGTGACGCGCATTGAGATGTTTATGCGCGAATATTTCTTGCGCTCCTTTTTGTCGGCAGCGGGCGTTGGCATTCTCGCTGGCATCTGGCTCAGTCGTATCCAGGCTGCGCCGCTGCAAGACCTGGAGAAGGGGGCCAACGCCATTGCCGCCCAATCGCTTTCGCACCGCATCACGCCTCGTGGCAGCCAGGAAATTCAAGCTGTGGCCCATTCTTTCAACCAGATGGCGACGCAGTTAGAGCAAGCGGAAGCGCTGCGCCGTAATTTATTGGCGGATGTGGCGCATGAACTGCGCCACCCGCTGCACATTTTGCATGGCAATTTGCAGGCCATTTTGGATGACGTGTATCCGCTGGAAAAAGAGGAGATCGCGCGTTTGCTGGATCAGACGCGCCACCTGACGCGGCTGGTGGCCGATTTGCATGAATTGGCATTGGCCGAGGCGCACAAGCTGCCCCTGCACAAACAGGTCACGGATATTGCGACGTTGGTGAAGGAAACGGCCGTTCCCTACACCCCCCTCGCCCGCAGCAAACAAATCGATTTGCATGTCGAGCTGCTAGGCACCATCCCCACCCTTAACATAGACGCCGACCGCATTCGCCAGGTCATTCACAACTTGCTGGACAACGCACTCTACCACACCCCCGACCAGGGCAAGGTTGTGCTGCTGGTTGAGCAGCAAAAGAACACGCTGCGCATCACCGTGCAGGACAGCGGGCCGGGCATTCCGCCAGCACAACTGCCGCACGTTTTCGACCGTTTTTACCGCACCGACAGCGCCCGCAGCCGCGACAAGGGGGGGGCTGGATTGGGGCTGGCAATTGTCAAGGCAATTGTTGAGGCACATGAAGGAACGGTAACGGCCGTTAGCGATGGGAAACACGGCAGCCAGTTTAACATCCTTCTGCCGCTGTAACGCTCCCCTCAAACATAGCCTCCGGGAGGTTGTCTGTCGCATGTTCGTCTCGTGCAAGCAACCTCCCGGAGGATCATTTTCATCACCGAGCGGCACGCCGCCGCAAGACAAAGAAAATCACAGACGACAAGAGCACCAGAATGAGAATGATGATGGTCAGGCGCAGCGTGGCGTTGGCGCGGGTGGCGGAATCTGTAGCGGAATCTATAGCCGGTGGCGTTGGCATGCCAACGGCCGTTGGTGTGGCAACGGCCGTTTCCCCCTCCCCCTCCGCAGTCGCCACAGGCGCAGCCGTTGGCGCCGTGGTCGCCGCCAGCAGCACCACAAACGCTTTCGCCGCGTCTACCGGCAGCACGCCGGATTTGGCGTAAACGGCCGTTTCCCCGCGATACCATCCACTTGCCGCGGCGTCAAACTCTGCCTGCGTCGCCAGCATGGGCAGCGATTGTCCATCCAGCAGCACATCCGTGACCGTCTCGCCGTTAAGCATCACCGCGATCACAGTATCGCGCACCGCCGCCGCGCCCTCATATGTGCCAGCGGCGGCAGCAATGGTGACATGGACAGCATCGTCCAGCCACTGCTGGCTCAATTCGGTCGTGCGCACCGCCCCGGATTGGTAAGCAATGGAACGGCCGTCATCCTCATACAGCGTAAACGTCGTCGCTGCGGACGCGGGCACAATTTGCACAAGCAGTTCGTCGCGCGTTGAGCCATCGCGGCGCAGCCCGGCCAGATTCATCGTCTGCTCGTCCACGGCCATGCGCGGCAGGATGGCTCCGGCGTGCAAGAAAAGCGGCAGGCGGAACAAATCATTTTCGACCACAGGCACGTCGTCCAGCCATGTGCCACTGCTGTCAATCCACGCGCCGCTGTAAAAATCTACCCATTGTCCGGCGGGAAGGTAAACGGGAACGGCCGTTACCCCCGCCTCTGTCACCGTGCGCAGCAGCAGCGCATCCCCCAACAACTTATGGTCGCCCAACTCGCGCGTGTTGGCATCCGCCTGAAAATAAAAGAGCAGCGGCGGCACAACGGGTTCTCCCGCCAGATAAGCACGATGCGCCAACGAATAGAGGTAAGGCGACAGGCTGTAACGCAGGCGAATATTTGCCAGATTGCTCGCCAAATCGCCCACGCTGTCGGGGGCCGTTTCCTTGCAATTACACAGATTTTCCGTATGCGGCCGTACCGGCACATCGAGCAAAACACTGTTGGCAAACCAGACTGTGTACAACTCATCCAATTCCGCTGCGCCAATGTTGCCGCGATGAAAGCCGCCAATGTCCGAGCCAAAATAATCCACGCCGGAAAGCGACATTTGCATTTGCGCGTTCATGTGCGCCGCCAGGCTGTCAAAATTGGAGCCGATGTCCGCCGACCACATCGCTGCGCCATAACGCTGGATGCCACTGGTGCCAGAGCGGGACAAAATGGCAGGGCGCTGTGTCACGCCGTTGCGCACATACCCCAGGGCAATGCTTTCCGCCCACTTCAGATTGTACAAATTGTGATTGGCGGGCTGGTCGTGCAGCTCTAAGCCAGGCAGCCCGGCATACCAACTGTTCGCCGCGAACATTTCCGGCTCACCCAGGTCTGTCCAATGGGCAACGACGCCCATTTCGAGCAAAGGCTGCCGGTTCGTGTCATGCCAGAGCGCAGCCCCGGCGTCATTCGTCCAATCCACCATGCCGCCGGTGCCCCACCAGGCAGATGGCAGCAGCACCGGGCCGCAGGTGTCGCAGCTTTTCACCAGATAACTCTGGCTAGCCATGCGGCCAAAGTTAGACAATCCCTGGTCTACATAGGATTCTTCAATAAGCGTCAGGCCCAACCCTTCTTCGGTGGCGAGCGATTCGATTTTGGCGGCCGGATCGGGGAAATTGGTCAAGTCCCAACTGAGCGATCCCATCTGGCTGGGGGTCTGCACGCCGCCAAACCATTGCAAGTCCAGGACGAAGCCATCTTGCGGGAATTGGTTAGCGTCGAGAGATTGCCGTACTGCATCAAGCTCGGCCCAATTGTCGTAGCCGTACTCCGAGACCCACAAGCCAAAGAGGGAGCGCGGCGGCACGGGGGGACGTCCTACCAGTTCCAGGTAATCGGCGCGTAAATCGGGCAAGTCTGGGCCGGTGAGCACGTACCAACGCAGCGGAGCGGCGGCGGTGGTCATTGTCCAGGGCGCACCGCTGAAATCCCACTCCTGTTTGTAGAGCGCGTCCACAAACAGGGCGTAGTTGTCCGTGCCGCTGCCCAAAGCGTACATGACCGGGAATTGGGCATTGCCGACCATGCCGCCGCTGAATCCTTCCATGACATTGCCGACAATGCCGGGCGTGCGCTGGTCGCCGACCCAATCGCCGTTGCTTTCGCCAGGAACGCGAAACTGCTCGCCCAACCCGTAGACGTTTTGCATGGCGGCGGGGTCAATGGTGACGCTTTTTTTGCGCTGATCCAGGTCTTGGGGGCAGATGGTTGTCAAGGTTAATGCCGGTTCACGGGTCAGGTCAACGATGGTGCTGCACAGGGTTTGCGCGTCTACGTTCACCTGCAAAGCGGCCGTTGCCAATGTGCCTTGCCCATTGTCGCTGAACTGTGTTGGGCCGCTGTAATCTGTTTTGGCAACCATTGGCGTGGTGGCAACGGCCGTATCCGGCATCGCCCCACTGCCTGCCCCACTCTCAAAATGCACCAGGTCGTCGTCGAGAACCTCGACAAGCAGGTAAGCATCCGCCGTGGTGTAGCGCACGCGCTGCACACCGCCCGCAGTGCGGGCCAGTACCGCATGGTTCGTGGCATAGGTTGCTGTGAAAAGAAGGGTGAAAAGGGTAACGGCCGTTACGCGCCAGAAGCGCAGCCGCAGAGGGGTACCTAACCAATTGTTCATAACATCATCCTTTCGTTGATGGCAAAACCAACGCAGGCATATTAACAGATTTTCACGGGAAACAGAAATGGCGCAGGCGCCAGGCGCTTACCGCGATGATGGCACAACGTCCTTGTTTTCAAGCCAGCACGGCCCTGGGCGCTGGCAGTTTTTGTGGCACAAACGTGGGAAACGGCCGTTAACGTTGGCGAAGCGTACAACTTCCGTGTAAAGCGCGTCACACACAGCCGCCCCCAAATCCCCTATACTTAAAACCAGATACAGAAACAAACTTTCCTCCTCCTTTTTCTCCTCCTCCTCTTCCACAGAAAAGCCCCATACGGGGCTTTTTCTGCTTTCTAGCCAGGCTACCTGTCCGACCACAAGCCCATCATTTGCCGCAAAGCTCCCAGCTCGCCCGTGTGGTAAGCATTGTGGCTGGCGATAATGTTGATTTCCCGCAGGATGTTATGGCGATGCTCGCCGCTGTTGGGCAGCGGCGCCAAGAGATCGACAGTGGCGTCATTGATGATGGCAACCAGTTTTTGCCGGTCGGCACAAAAGGAAGCGATTGTCTGCTGCCAGCCTTCCAGGTCTGTCTGCGCTGATTGATGCGGCCAAAGGTCATCAGGGAAATGAGGCCAGCGGTAATTGTCCGCTTCGATGTAGTCGAGGATGTCTTTCTGACAGATGCGCAAATGTTCCAACAGATGCCAGAAGGTGTAGCCGCAGTTGGGCGGGCGGGTGTTGATGTGTTCGATAGGAAAGTCAGCAACGGCGTCTTCAAAATCCATATGGGCCTGGCGCACGGTCAACATGCGCACCAGTTGATTGCGTAATTCTTTGTCTGCAAACATGGGGGTATTCCTCGCGAAGGTTAGTTTTTCATTTTCTAGCGCAGATTTCTTGATTGGGCAATGGTTGATGGGGGGAAACGGCCGTTAACGTTGGCGAAGCGTACAACTTCCGTGTAAAGCGCGTCACACACAGCCGCCCCCAAATCCCCTATACTTAAAACCAGATACAGAAACAAACTTTCCTCCTCCTTTTTCTCCTCCTCTTCCACAAAAAAAGCCCCAGACGGGGCTTTTTTTGTTTCTAGCTGCATTTTACCCGTCAAACCTGCCGCTCACCCCAACAACAAAAACAGGCCGCTCAAAACCAACGCGCTTAACAATGTTGTCACCAAAATCGTCGCTGCGGCAAACTCCGGGTCGCCGCCAAACTCCGTGGACAGCACGCCGCTCAAAACACCGGCAGGCATACTGGCTTCCAAAATAAACACCTGCCGCGTGACACCCTGCAAGCCAAACAGCAAAGCCACACCCAGTGCTACAGCAGCGCCCAACCCAAAGCGCACCACCGTCGCCACAAAAATGGGACGCAGCCGCCCGGCAAGCTGTGCATGGCTGAGCTGCAAACCCAAAATAATCAGCATGACAGCTATTGCGCCTTGCGCCAACACTTCGCTTGCCTGCACAATCGGCATGGGCAATGTCCGCCCGGATACATTCAGCCACAACCCCAGGGCAAAAGCATACGGCATCGGAATCGTGATGACATTGGTCACGGCCGATTTCCACGACCCACTTCCCCGCGAAGCCACATACGTGCCAACCAGATAAGCCATCAACACCTGCCCCATGCTAAAGGCCACCGCCGATTCCAAACCCGTCTTGCCAAAGGCAAATTCAATAAAGGGATACCCGAAATTGACGGAATTCATCACAAACGCCGTCAAGATAAACGTGCTGGCTAACGCTGGCTCATAGCGCAGGCCACGCGCAATCAAACTGCCGCTTAAAGCCAACAAGATGCAGACAACGATAGATGCCAGCACAATCAGGCCCAACTCCCTCCCTGGCAAGTGCGATTGAGAAATATTGACCAAAATCAGCGCCGGACTAAACAGATAAATGGAAATGCGCGACAGCGTATTAATATCCAAAGGGCGCCAGCGCCCCAACAACAGAGACAGGCCAACAACCACAAAAATGGGCAGCACTGTGTCGATCATGATGCGAAAAAGCGTGCTTAATTGAGACATAACAGCGGGGAAGTATAAAGCAACACGCCACCATGCACCAACCGGGGCGCATCCCAAAACGCTAACAATCACCTCTCACGGGTTTGTCAGCTAACCGCAGCTTGTGGCAAAATCAACGGCAGCTTGTGGCAACGGCACAAGCCGCTTGTGGCAAAGGCAAAAGCCGCTGGCAGGAAGATGAAGAGCCGCTGGCAGGAAGTCGAAGAGCCGCTGGCGGGAAGTCGAAGAGCCGCTGGCGGGAAGTCGAACCCCTTTGTCAAGACCACAGATCGACAAAGTTAAGATAGCAAACCAGTCAATAGACATTGTATGCTGTCCAAGCAGGTGGAAATGGTTATGGAGGGGGGTGGAAACGGCCGTTTCTATGTAGATACATACAGCCCAGAACAACCTTGGCTATTGTTTTGATAATGCAGCAATGGAGAGCTTCTTTGGTTCGCTCAAATCTCGGAATGATTATACTTTCAACGATTTGAGACGCGCCAACAGCCATGACCAGCAGTTTTTACTATATCGATCGAATCGTTTTACAATCGCAGAAGGTTATATTCTGCCAATGGCTATCCCAGCCCATTGGCTTTTGAGCAAGCCGCTACAAGAAAGGTACAATCTGATCTATTGTTGTGTCTACTAAACTGATGTCACATCAGTATGGGATAATTTAAAGATACTACTATAATTGAATCTGTAACAGTCATTTTGTTTTAGTTTATTGATTTTAGAATGGGGGTTTTATGAAAACACATCGCGGATCACTTTGGCGTAAATGGGATTTACATATTCATACTCCAGCATCGATTGAACACTGGAAAGGTTCCCAACGTTATATTGATTTGGAAAATCAATCAGATAAAGATGTATTAACTCGACACGTGATTGAGGCTATTAATCAATCGGATGTTGATGTCTTTTGCATTATGGATTATTGGACATTTGATGGGTATTTTGAAATTGTAGATTTTTTGAGAAGGAATCCTGACGTTGTCTGTAATTCAAAAATATTCCCAGGGATAGAATTACGTGCCGAAGCTCCGACTAAACAAAGATTAAATGTGCATGTTATTTTTTCTGATAAGGTTACGAAACAACAGCTTGTAGAGTTTAAAAGCGATCTGCGACTTCTTAGTACAGATCGTTCACTTTCGAATGAGGCCTTAATTGATTTCGCAAAAACTTTGGATTTGGGTAAAGCGAGCATTCATGGAGCAACAAAGGCTCCAAGTTCTATGTCTAACAGCGAGTTGTTAACTTTGGGATTTAGGACGGCAGAAATAGTGCGTGAATCTCTAAAGGGAGCAGTAAAGAGAATACCTGAAGGTTCTTGCTTGATTATGCTAGCCTATGACACACATGGTGGAGCTGAGGAATTATATTGGAAGGAGCACCCTCCGGCAGATAATGAATGGATGCAGCTTGCTGATTTATTCGAAGCACGCAGTCAAGAAAACATAGATTTATTTTGGGGTAGAGAAACAAAAAAGAACCAACACTTTTTGAATGATTTTTTAACTACCATAGGTGGAAAGCCTAAACCGGTTATTTCTGGTAGCGATGCGCATTCAATAAGTGACTATGGGAATTTTCCGAGTGGGAAAATTACTTGGATCAAGGCAGATCCCACGTTTGAAGGACTAAAGCAAGTTCTAATAGAACCAACACAACGCAGTTTTATCGGGTCGTTTCCACCAGCCCGTGAGCGAGTTTTGAATAACAAGTCCCACTACATCAGTTCTCTTCAAGTCGTGAAAAATGAAGAATATGATAAAGAAACATGGTTTGAAGATGTAAATATTGAATTCAATCATGGGTTAGTAGCAATCATTGGAAACAAGGGCATGGGCAAAAGTGCACTTGCTGATATGGTTGGGTTATTAGGCAATTCTCAACGAGAAAAATACTTCAGTTTTCTTCATCAAGATAAATTTCGAGGAAGGACTGCTTCTCATAGCAAGGCTAAACACTTTAAAGCTACCCTTACGTGGGCTGATGAAAGCCAAGTCCAAAAAAATCTGAATGAAAATTGTTCATTAGATACACCAGAGGCGATAAGATACGTTCCGCAAAATTTCTTTGACCGAATTTGCAATGAGATAGAACTCAAAAAGGGTGGGGAATTCGCTCAGGAATTAGACAAAATCATCTTTTCACATATCGAAGATTTTCAACGACAAGGGTGTCTTAGTTTAGATGACCTCATAAATCTAAAAACCAGGGAGATTGAGAGAAATATCGAAAGTCTGAAATCTTCTTTAAGCAATGTTAACAATGATTTAGAAGATATAGAAGCGAAGTTATCACCAGAATATAAGCAGCAGATATTAAATGAAATTAACCAAAAACAAAGAGACTTGGATGCGATAGTTCAAGATCCACTAGCAGAAGTGTTTGCACCGGATGGAAGTAATGAAACACGACAAAGGCTTGATAGCATTCGGGCAAACCGTGAAGAATTATCGAAAAAAACTGAAATGGTGCAAGAACAACAGAGAATTGTAGAACAAAAAATAACGGCTGTAGATAATCTTCAAGAATCCTTTGCCGGTTTTGAGAGGGATTACAAGCAGTGGCTAAAAAACTCTGAAAGCAATTTGACTCTACTTGAACTTGACCATCAGGAATTGATATCTGTTACGTTTTCATATATAGAGAGATTTAAAGATCTGAAAATAGACTTACAAACTGCTGCGACTACGTATTCTAACGACAAAAAAGATATTGAAAAACAACAAACTTTACTTAATGTCCAAGAAGCTGCAATAGCAAATGGGTTAGAAACGGCTGAAAGGTTATATGAGATTTATAAGAGCGATTTAGAAAAACGAGAAAACCGCAAGAAGGAACTTCAAAAGGAAATCGAGTATCGGAAAGATTTAATCGATAAGCTCAAAACGGAGACTGCTGCGAAAAAACTGTCTTTAGAAACACAACGATCTGAAATAGTTTCTAATATTTTCGCACAAAAAGTGAAACTTTCTGAGGCTTATAAATCACTATATCAACCTGTACGCGATCTCATTGAAAATCATTATCTGATTAAAAATAAATATAAACTAGGTTTTGAAGTATCTATTGATGTGAGTTTGGCATTTGTCGAAAGATTTTTGGATTTTCTTAACTTAACTGCATCTGGTTCATATCGCGGTCGAGATACGGGACGAGAACGCTTGAATCAGAAACTAAGTGTGACCACGTTTGAAACAGCAGAAAATGTACAAGAATTTCTAAAAAGAATTGTGTTCAGTTTACGACATAACGAAAGAAATAATGATTTACCTTTAGCTATTGAGTCTCAATTAAAGAATGTTTCGTTGTCAGAATTTTATGATTTTTTGTTTGGTCTTGATTATTTAGAACCGCGTTATGCGCTCACTCTTGACGGAAAAGAACTACCCCAATTGTCACCAGGGGAAAGGGGAATTCTTCTTCTAATATTCTATTTGTTGATTGATAAAGATGATTGTCCGCTGATTATTGATCAGCCAGAAGAAAATCTTGATAATCAATCTGTGTTTGAATTACTGGTTCCTTGTGTTGAAGAAGCTAAAAATCGTCGCCAAATAATTATTGTCACGCATAACCCTAACCTAGCCGTGGTCTGCAATGCCGACCAGGTAATATATTCTCATATAGATAAAGCAAATAAGAATAGAGTTCGATACATTTCAGGCTCAATTGAAAATCCTGAGATAAATGACCGAATAGTTGATGTTTTAGAAGGCACATGGCGGGCTTTTAACAAGCGCGAAGCGATGTACCAAATTATCAAGCGATAGATACAAGTTTTTATCCCCCCGGAACTCAAGCCGGTTGTGCTTACACGACCGGCTTTTTTGTTTTAAAAGCCACAGTATAAAATGATTTTGTAAAGTCCCCGAAATTAGTATCAGTCAAAAGTGGAAAATGATAGAGATTACCTAATCAGGACGAGGAGCCTTATCTGAATTGGAGTGTACTCTTGTCATGCAAAATGGGCATAAGCCATCGTGATATTCAGCCGCTGGTGGCCCAGAGCTGCGCACCGGGCATCAATTACGTGGCAAACGCATGGCGCAGCATGTGGGGCATGGCCTTGAAGCCCAGCCGCTTCCCCGTCGCTTTGATGCGGCAGTGAATAACCCTAAAGT
>JACKBV010000028.1 GCA_020634315.1 Ardenticatenaceae bacterium
TTGGTTTTCATTGACAGTGGTCGGCGACAGCCAGTTAGTTGCGCAGCAAATTGCTGACAAAGAACCAGAGATTTGCCGGTCGCTCTGCCAGCCGCCGCACAAAATAGGCATACCAGGCTGTGCCATAAGGCACATAAACACGCACCTGATAGCCAGATTGTACCAATGATTCCTGTAATTCACGGCGAATGCCGTACAGCATCTGGAATTCAAACGCCGACGGTGGAATCTGATGCGCCTTCGCATACTCAACTGCTGCCTGGATCATGTTTTCATCATGGGTGGCAATGCCAAGATAGACGCCATTCGCGCGTGCTTCATCAGTGAGCATCATTTGCGTCAGCTTAACGAAATTGGCATCTGTGTCAGCTTTGTTGGGGAAAGCCACATCGGGCGGTTCGGCGTAAGCGCCTTTGCAGAGGCGCACCCAGGCTCCTTCAGCAATAAGCTGCTGTACATCTGCCTCTGTGCGGAACAGATACGCCTGAATCACAATGCCGACATTCGGGAATTCTTGTCGCAGGGTACGATAGACGCGCAAGGTGGCATCTGTCACGCCGCTCTCTTCCATATCAATGCGGATTTTATTTTTGTATTGTTGTGCGTGTTGCAGCAACTGCCGCATATTTTCGAGAGCCAGGTCTTCGCTGATGCGCAGGCCAAGCTGGCTCAGTTTCACAGAAACATTGGTATTGGGTAATTCGTGACGCTCAATGTCATCCAGCAGGCGCAGGATTTCTGCGCGGGCGGCAATGGCCTCATCTGGCGTGGAAACATGCTCGCCAAGAAAGTCCATTGTCACCGCCATGCCTTTGTTGCGCAGATCGCGTGCCGTATCAATGGCATCGTCACGGGTTTCACCGGCAACAAAACGTGCGGCTACTTGCCGGGTGATGGGCAGGCTGCTCACCAATTCTTTTGCCCAGGTGGCCTGGGAAAAGTAAATGAGCAGCAGTCGCAGCCAGCGCTCGCCATATTGTGATAGGAGCCAGGCTGTGATTAAAAAACCGATTAGAAGGGGAAATAGGGAGAATCGTTTTTTTGTCATGGGTTTCCTTCATGTGTTGTGGTTCTTCGTGAAACGTGAGGCGTTAGACATGAAGCATGGCACTGTGGGATTGGTTTCACGCTTCATACTTTGCCAGTGTCACGAATGCTAAAAGAACCGCTTGTTATTGTGTCATCATTAATGAATGACCGCCATCGACAATGATGGTTTGTCCACAAATCATGCGAGCCGCCGGGCTGCACAGGAAGCAGACGACATCGGCGACGTCATCGGGTGTGCAGAGGCGGCCGGTTGGGGTGTTGCTGAGAATGGTATCGACCAAACTGCCACCCCCTTCGCGGAACATGTCGAAATGCTGTAAGGCTTCGGTGAGGACAACGCCGGGGGAGACGGCATTGACGACGATGTTGGCCGGAGCCAATTCCGCGCCTAAATAGCGGACGAGGGCTTCCATCGCGGCTTTGGATGCACCAACGACGGAGTATTCTTTCATGACGCGGTGTGACCCCATGCTGGAAATGGCGACGACAGCTCCGCCGCCCCGTTTTTGCATGAGGGGCGCGGCGTGCTGCGCTCCAAAGAGGAGGGAGCGGGCGTTGATGTTCATGGTCCATTCCCAACCGCGTAGTTTTTGCTGCATGGCGGGCCGATTGTAACCGGAGGCTGCGTTATGAATGAGGATGTCGAGGCCGCCGAAGTGGGTTTCTATTTCCTGGTAGAGCCGGGCGAGGTGGTCTAGATCGCCGACGTTGGCCTTGACGACTAGTGCTTCACGGCCGAGCTGACGAATGGATACGGCCGTTTCCTCTGCCGGTTCACGATTGCGGAAAAAGTTGACGACAACATGCGCCCCTTCGCGGGCAAAACGCAGCGCAATTTCGCGACCAATACCTCGTCCAGAACCTGTGATAAGTGCGATTTTATCTTGAAATTGTGGCATACAAGTTTACACGGTTGCAAGCGGCAGGCGTGCTCTCGTTGAATCATTTGCACGCATGTTCCCTTGCCTAATAGCTGCTGATTTTAGCGTGCAAACGGCAAGTTGACACCTGGTTTTATGCTTGCATTTAGTCGTCGATGGCTTATGATTGGCAGGCAAATGGGGTGGGAACCATGGGATGAGCTTTGTCAACTGGAGGAAATGATACGTAAAGATGGACAATTGGACACACGCGTTTGTTAAAACAAACGATATTACCTTACATGTGGTGCAGGCTGGCCCGGAAGACGGCCCCTTGTTGATTCTTTTGCATGGATTCCCGGAGTTTTGGCGCGGTTGGCGGCAGCAAATCCCATTTTTTGCGGCGGCCGGGTATCGCGTTTGGGTTCCCGATCAGCGTGGCTATAACTTGAGTGACAAGCCGCGCGGATTGGATGCGTATGACCTGAACGAACTGGCGGCAGATGTCGTCGGGTTAATTGATGCGGCAGGACGTGACAAGGCGTATTTGGTGGGACATGATTGGGGAGCAAATGTGGCCTGGTGGGTGGGGATTCATTATCCCGAACGGCTGCATAAACTTGGCATTCTCAATGTGCCGCATCCGGTGATCATGCGCCAAAATTTGCAGGAGAACCCGTCGCAGTTGCGCAAAAGCTGGTATATGTTTTTCTTCCAGCTTCCGGCTGTACCGGAGGTGACGATCCAGGCGGCCGATTGGCGGCTTGGTTTGGAGGCGCTGCGTGGCAGCAGCCGACCGGGAACCTTTTCTGCGGATGATTTGGCTGCCTATCAATGTGCCTGGTCACGACCGGGGGCGTTTACGGGGATGTTGAATTGGTATCGCGCCATTATGCAACATTCACCGCATCCCAGCCGCCCAGTTCAAGTGAGTGTGCCCACGTTTATTATTTGGGGGGCGCAGGATATGTTTTTGGGCCAGGAGATGGTGGAGCCAAGTGCCAAGATGTGTGTAAACGGCCGTTTCGCCATCATCGACGAAGCCAGCCATTGGGTACAGCACGAAGAGCCAGAGCAGGTGAACCAATTGTTGGCCGAATTCTTTGCTGGGGATGAAAGCCCGGCATGACAAGATTAGAGCAACCGTTTTATGCGAGAAAGGCGCAAACATTAGCGCCCGCATTATTGGGCAAAATAGTGGTGCGGCGCTTGGAGAGTGCGCATTCAGAAAATGGCTATGTTTACCTCAGCGGCATCATTGTGGAGACCGAGGCGTATGGCGACGTTGCGGAGCGAGATTTGGCTTGTCATGGCGACCGTGCCAACGGCGGTCAGCCTACGCCGCGTACACAGATCATGTTTGGCCCGGCTGGTTTTGCCTATGTCTATTTTACGTATGGCATGCACTGGATGTTCAATGTCGTTACCGGGGAGACGGGCCGCGCAGGCGCGGTGTTGCTGCGTGCGTTGCAGCCGGTCATGGGTGTGGAGGAGATGCGGCTGCGGCGAAACGGCCGTATCCTGACTGAATTAACCAATGGCCCCGCCAAACTGGCACAGGCATTGGCAATAGACCAATCCCTCAACGGGGCGAACCTTTGTGCAGCAGATGGGGTTATTTGGATAGAAGACGCGCCACCAATACCAACCGAGCACATTGCTGTTGGCCCGCGTATTGGTTTGGGCAAAACCCCGGAACCCTGGTTGTCGATGCCCTGGCGCTATTGGATCAAAGATAATTCATTTGTGTCAAAATGATGAATGGGGCGTTAGCTATTTAGGAATGCTTCATTCATATAACAGCACGCAAGAGGAGAGACGATGAAGTTATTGGAAGGCAAAACAGCGCTCATTTTTGGGCTGGCAAATCAACGTTCCATTGCTTGGGGGATTGCACAGGCGTTTCATGAACATGGGGCGCAATTGGGGTTTAGCTATGCTGTGCCACAGTTAGAAAGACGGGTACGGCCGTTAGCCGAACAAATTGGCGTGACCTTCGTCGAACAGTGCGATGTAACCCAGGATGCGGAAATAGAGACTGTTTTCGCCAAAGCGGCCGAGCAGTTTGGCACCATTGACATTCTTGTCCATGCCATCGCCTTTGCCGAACGTGCTGATTTAGAAGGGCGTTTCTATGATACCAGCCGCGCTGGATTTGCTACCGCAATGAACATCAGCGTCTACAGCCTGGTTGCCCTTTCCCGTGCGGCGCTGCCCCTGATGCCCAACGGCGGCAGCATCCTCTCATTATCTTATTATGGTGCCGAGAAAGTTGTGCCCCATTACAACGTGATGGGTGTGGCGAAGGCCGCTTTGGAAGCCAGCACGCGCTATCTGGCGGCAGATTTAGGGCCACAGGGCATTCGCGTCAATGCCATTTCCGCCGGGCCAATTAAAACATTGTCGGCGGCCGGCATTGCTGGCTTCCGCAAAATCTTGGGTTACGTAGAAGAGCGTGCGCCGCTGCGCCGCAATGTAGATCAAGATGAAGTGGGGCGGACAGCACTCTGGTTGGGCAGCGATTTAGCCAGCGGCGTGACAGGTGAGGTCATTTACGTAGACGCCGGGTATCACATTTTGGGGATGCCAGAACCGCCAGAGAGTTGGGAATGATGTAATTTGCTTTGTAAGCTTGTCAGGTTAAGTTAAATACTGTACGAGAGAGTTGTTTATCCATTTGACAAACCTTTTCAACTGGTTATACTCGATTCTCGTTAAGAACAACTTTACACCCTTATCAGGAGCAGTGGAGGGATCGGCCCGAAGAAACTGCAGCAACCCCCCAAGTGGGAAGGTGCTAATTCCGACAGCAATTGCTGGCAGATAAGAGGTTCGCAGAAAGAATGCAAACCAGCCTCTTGATGTCCAGTCAAGAGGCTTTTTTTATGCAAATTTCGGGTTGTAGAACGCATGGCGTACGCATTGCACTAAGCATCAATACGCGATACGTCATATTCTTCACGACCTGCGAGAAATAGTTTAGTTTGGAGGTATTAAGTAACATGTCTAACTCTTTTATGTCCGCGCCCAGCCTTCTGTTCACTTCGGAATCGGTGACAGAAGGCCATCCCGACAAAATGTGTGACCAGATCAGCGATGCGATTCTGGATGCGATTATGGCGCAAGACCCATATGGACGGGTGGCTTGCGAAACGGCCGTTAAAACCGGCTATGTCATGGTCTTTGGCGAAGTCACCACCAACGCCTTTGTGAACATTGACGACGTTGTGCGTCAGGTTGTCACCGACATTGGCTTCGACAGCAGCGAAAAAGGCTTTGATGGGCACACCTGCGGCGTGCTGTCCGCCATTGCCAGCCAAAGCCCAGACATTGCACAGGGCGTGGACCGCGCGTTGGAATATCGTTCCAATGGCAGCGATGACGCAGAACTAGAGGCGCTGGGCGCTGGCGATCAGGGCATGATGTTTGGCTTTGCTTGTAATGAGACAGAGGTATTGATGCCGCTGCCCATTCACCTGGCACATAACCTGACGCGCCGTCTGTCAGAAGTGCGTCGCAACGGCACCTTGCCCTGGGTACGCCCCGATGGCAAGTCGCAAGTAACGGTGGAATACAGCTTTGGCAAGCCGAAGCGGGTGCATACGGTCTTAGTAAGCACTCAGCACGCCCCTGATGTGGACAATGAAGCGATTCGCGCCGGGATCATCGAGCATGTGATTAAGCCGGTGATGGGTGATGAATGGTGGAGCGAGGACATTCGCATTTTTGTGAATCCAACCGGTCGCTTTGTGGTGGGTGGCCCAATGGGTGATGCCGGGTTGACCGGGCGCAAGATCATCGTCGATACATACGGCGGGATGGGGCGTCATGGTGGTGGTGCCTTTAGCGGTAAGGATTGCACAAAAGTAGATCGTAGTGCAGCTTACGCGGCACGTTGGGTTGCCAAAAATGTGGTTGCTGCCGGGCTGGCCGAACGCTGTGAAGTGCAGTTGGCTTATGCGATTGGTGTGGCACGGCCGTTAAGCATCAACGTGGAAACCTTTGGCACCAGCCAATACACCACCGAACAGTTGGAAGCATTAATTGAAGAGACCTTCGACCTGCGTCCAGGCGCAATTATTCGTGATTTGAACCTGCGTCGTCCTATCTACCGGGCAACGGCCGCTTACGGGCACTTTGGCCGTCACGACATCGTTGCTCCTTGGGAAGAAACCAACCGTGCCGAGCAGCTGCGTCAAGCCGCTGCCGCTCTGGAACCGGCACTGGCGTAGACAAAATATTTAACCGCACATTTGATAACCTCCGGGAGGTTTCTGAACCTCCCGGAGGTTTTGAATAATAAACACACATGCAAATTTGCACACTCTAGAGGGGTGCGCTAGAATTTTAGACTTGGGTCTCATATTTTAGAATGAAATAAGCCCTTTTGATTTTGTAACAAGACAACTGGACAGGATTCACAAGGTAGCAGGGGCATTTCCCGGCCATAGTTGTGAGTCCTGTTTGTTGCTTTGTCTGATGGATTAAACTGTGTTTGAATCGTTAGGAAATCGCCTCCAATCTGTTTTTGATAATTTGCAGCGTCGTGGCAAGCTGACGGAAGCCGATGTTGATACGGCTATGCGTGAGGTTCGCCTGGCTTTGCTGGAAGCAGACGTGAATTTCAAGGTTGTCAAAGGCTTTGTGCAGCGTGTGCGCGACCGGGCTGTGGGACAAGAAGTGATGCGCAGCCTGACGCCGGGTCAGCAGGTGGTGAAGATTGTTCACGACGAGCTGATTCAGACGTTAGGTGAGCCGGGGCGTTTGCAGTTAGGCTTGCAGTCGCCGGCCGTGATTATGCTGGTTGGGCTGCAAGGTGCTGGCAAGACGACGATGGCGGGCAAGCTGGCGCTGCATTTGCGTAAGCAGGGGCGACGGCCGTTACTGGTTGCCGCCGATGTGTATCGCCCGGCCGCTATTGACCAACTGCGTACCCTGGGAAAACAGCTCGATATTCCGGTCTATGATGAAGGGCCGGAAGGGAAGCCGGTGACGATTTGCAAGAACGGCGTGAAACAGGCGTGCAAACCGGGGCAACGACGGTGATTTTAGACACAGCCGGGCGTCTCAATATTGATGAGATGATGATGGATGAGATTAAGGCCATTAAAACGGCCGTTTCTCCCGTCGAAACCCTGCTCGTTGCCGATGCCATGACCGGCCAGGAAGCTGTGCGCGTTGCCAACGATTTTAACAATGCCGTTAATATCACCGGCCTCATCATGACCAAAGTGGATGGTGATGCTCGTGGTGGCGCGGCCATTTCCATGCGCGAAGTGACCGGCGTGCCCATCAAATTCCTTGGCACGGGCGAAAAATTGACGGCGGTTGAAGAGTTCCATCCTGATCGCCTGGCGAACCGCATTTTGGGCATGGGCGATGTCATGACCCTGATTGAACGCGCCCAAGAAGAGATGGATCAGGAAGAGGCGCGTAAAACTGGGGAAAAGATGATCAAGGGTGACTTTGATCTCGATGATTTCCTCAAGCAAATGCAGCAGGTCAAACGCCTTGGCCCCATTGGGCAATTATTGGACATGATTCCTGGCATGGGTAAAATGTCAAAAGATGTCGATTTAACAACGGCCGAACGTGATATGAAGCGTATTGAGGCTATTATTCAATCGATGACGCCCCAAGAGCGCCGCATGCCCAAAATCATCAAGGCGAGCCGCAAACGGCGCATTGCTGCCGGGTCTGGCACCAGTGTGCAAGAAGTGAACCAACTCCTGCGACAATTCCAGGAGATGCAAAAGATGATGAAACAACTCCGCAAGGGTAAACTTGGCGGGTTGGGTGGACTGCTTGGCGGTCGTTTTTAACTAAGACCGGAAAAAGGTCTAAATAATATTGTTTTCAAGCTGGAGATTGGGGATTAGAGACTAGAGATTGAGGTTTACCGTCCTCAAACCTTGCTCTCCAAATTTCTATACCTAATTGCTCATCTCCGATAAAATTAATTAAAAAATGGAGATAGTGAGTAAATCATGTTGCGAATTCGTTTAAGCCGCACAGGAAAGAAAAAGCAAGCCAGTTACCGGGTCGTTGTTGCTGATGCAGACGCCAAACGTGACGGCCGTATCGTGGAACGCATTGGACATTACAATCCATTGCCAGACCCAATTGATTACCGCATTCAAGAAGATCGCGCTCTGTATTGGTTGAGTGTTGGGGCGCAGCCATCGGATGCCGTGCGTCGTTTGTTGGAAAAACAAGGTACGTATGATCGTCTGGCTCGCTTGCGTGCCGGTGAATCTGCGGAAGCGCTCATTGCTGAGTATGAAGGACGCCCGCTGGCTGCACCTGTTCAAGCAGAAGAAACGGCCGTTGCCGTTGCGGAACCTGCACCTGTTGTTGACGTTGTCGAAGAAACAACCAGCGACGAAGAAGAGTAATCCGTCATGCATGAAACGGAGATGAAGGAACTCGTCGAATTCATCGTGAAATCCCTGGTGGATTATCCTGATGAGGTTCGGGTCGCTGCGGTGCAAGAGCGAGATGCTACAGTGCTAGAATTGCGCGTAGCCTCTGCCGATATGGGCCGAGTGATTGGCAAAAGTGGTCGTGTCATCAATGCCATACGAGACCTTGTTCAAGTGCAAGCGGCAAAATTAGGCCAGAATATTGTCTTAGACATTGTTGAGGATTAAGGAACATTGCCTCAAGAACAAAGTCATGAAAGTAGTCTGAGAGGCTCAGCGGATAATTCCGCCGAGCCTCGTTTTTTGGTTATTGGTCAGGTATTAAAGCCACATGGCGTGCGCGGCGAAATGCGTGTTATCCCGCATACCGACACGCCCGAACGCTTCGAGTGGTTGGAAACGGTCTATATTGGCGAATCTAACCCACAACAAGTTGCCGTAGAAAGCGTGCGTTTCCATAAGAATTGGATTCTGTTAAAACTGGTTGGCTATGATGATCGGGATGCCGTCGAATCATTGCGCGATGCATGGCTGCAAGTAACAGAAGATGAAGCAGTTCCTCTGGCAGAAGGGGAATATTTCCTGTTTCAGGTTGTGGGACTCCAGGTTTACAGCGATGCAGATGAATACCTGGGGAAACTGGTAGACGTTTTGGAAACGCGTGCCAATAATGTGTTTGTGGTGAATGGGCCGGATGGCGAACTGCTGCTGCCCGATATTGATGAGGTCGTGCAGGAAATTGACTTCGATAACGGCCGTATGATCGTTCACCTCTTGCCGGGATTACGCCCAAACTCGTAAGCAAAATTGCGAGATTGACATGCCATTCTCGATGTCAGGGGCAGTTGGCGCACTTGACATGCTTGTGCTGCGTGGTATTTTAGTTTAATGTCCGATTTGAAGTATTGGCTAGGCTTTAATTTAGTCAAAGGGATCGGCCCGGCTAAGGTACAGGCGCTGCTTGACTTTTTTGGCTCGCTGGCACAGGCATGGTCTGCCAATCAACTGCAACTAGAAAAGTTGGGGTTTGACCGGCGGGCAATACAAAGCTTTTTTGAGACACGCGCCTCCCTTGACCTCGATAAAGCGCTGGCTCAAATCGAAGCGGCCGGTATTACCTTGCTGACCTGGCCGTCAACCGCTTATCCGGCTTATTTGCGAGATGTTCCCAATGCGCCGCCATTGTTATATCTGCAAGGGGATTTGTTGGAGCAAGATCGACTTGCTGTGGCAATTGTTGGCACCCGGCGCTTAACCAGTTACGGCCGTCAAGTGACTCGCGATCTGGTGATTGGCCTGGTTCACAGCGGGGTGACAATTGTTAGCGGCCTGGCGCGTGGCATTGATGCCATTGCCCATCAAACAGCATTGGAACACGGTGGGCGCACAATTGGTGTCCTGGGTTCTGGTTTAGATTGTATTTATCCGGCAGAACATCGTACTTTGGCCCGGCAAATTATAAGTGGGCAAGGCGCAGTGATTTCTGAGTATGGATTGGGCATACAGCCTGAGGCGAAAAATTTTCCGCCGCGAAACCGGATCATTAGTGGTCTGTCTTTGGGTGTGGTGGTTATTGAAGCGGGTGAGCGCAGTGGTGCGCTTATCACATCAAACTTTGCCTTAGAGCAAGGGCGCGACGTTTTTGCCGTACCGGGTAATGTTAACAGTCCGGCGAGTAAAGGGACGAACCGTCTGATTCAAGATGGGGCGAAACTGGTGATGGGTGTGGATGACATCCTGGAAGAGTTAAATTTGACGATGGTGGTGGAACAAACGGCCGTACAGCTGGCACTACCAGAAACGGCCGAAGAAGCTGCCATTATGTCCCAATTGACCCGCCAGCCGACTCACATTGATGATATATGCCGCTTGACCGGTTTACCGACCAGCATGGTCAGCGGCACATTAACGCTCATGGAGCTAAAGGGAATGGTGCAGCAGACTGGTGGCATGAACTACATTCTCAGCCGTGAACCAGACCCGATTTATGTGGTTCCATCTGCAACGGCCGAACAGGCAGCGGATTCCTTTCAGCAACCAGATGCCTAGCCGTGGTGTTGCTTCAAAGTACGGACACTTTGTATATCAGGTGAATCATTATGAAAATTGTTATTTTTGCCGGTGGCTCAGGCCGTCGCTTATGGCCGATTAGCCGCCAAAAATCACCGAAACAATTCGAGCCGATCATTGGCAGCAAATCAACGCTGCAACTGGCTGTGGATCGTGTCGCCGACACATATGGATTGGAGAATATCTTCATCTCCACCAATGATCGCTACACCAACATCATTCAAGAGCAGTTGGCTGGCTTGCCCGCCGCCAATGTCATTGGCGAACCGGCGCGGCGCGACCTGGCAGCGGCCGTTGGCCTATCCATTACTCACTTATCGCGTGCTACCGAGACTGACCTGGATCAAGAGACGATGGCGATCTTGTGGGGCGACAATTACATGGATCAGGTGCCCAACTTCTTGCAGTTGATGCGTGCCGCCGAAAATTTGTTGCAGCAAGGTGCCGCCAATATCGTTTTTATGGGGGAAACGCCACGATTTGCCAATGATAACTTGGGCTGGATTGGCCTGGGTGAAAAATTGGGCGAGTCTGATGGACAGCCTTACTATCGCTTTGGCTCTTTGTCGTATCGTCCGCCTTTGGAAACGTGCAAGCAGATGTTTGCCGAGAAGACACATGTCTGGAACACGGGTTATTTTGTGACGACGATTGGTTATGTGCGCCAGCTTTACCAAACGTATCAGCCAGAGATGTGGGCGCAGTTGCAGCAAATTGAACGGGAAATTGGCACGGCCGTTTACGCCGACGCCTTACACACCATTTACCCCACACTGCCCGCCATCAGCTTCGATGATGCCATTTTGCAGCACGTCCCTTCTGCGCGAGCGGTGGTGCTGCATGGCAAGATGGGCTGGAGCGATCCCGGCACGTTGTATGCTTTGAAGGAAGCGATCAATCCCGACCCCGCAGCAAATGTTACCAAGGGGCTGACCATTGTGGAGTCGGCGCAAGATTGTCTGGTCTATAATTACCAGCCGGATAAACTAGTGGCCGTTGTTGGGGTTGAGGGGATGATTGTTGTCAATACAGAAGACGCGGTTTTGATTGTGCACAAAGACCAAATTCCGTTGGTGAAAAAGTTGGTCAATGGATTTGATGGCACAGAACTAGAGCCGTATAGTTAGTGATTGCTTATGAGTAACGAGAATTTGATAGGGTACTGTTTTAAGTGCAAAGAAAAACGGGAAATCGTAAATCCCAAGCCTGAGTGGGCGGCAAATGGCTCGCCGGGAACGCGTGGCGGCTGTCCGGTTTGTGGCGGCACGATTTATAAGACGGGGCATACCCCGGCACACGATACGCTGCCGAAACCAGAGGTAACGGCCGTTTCCCGCAAAAAGACAAAAAAACTGCTGGAAAAAAGACAAAAAAGACAGCAGCTAAAAAAGCGACCGCCAAGCCGGTGAAGAGCAAAGCCGCACCCGTAGAGAAAAGCGGCCGTTTGGCTGGCAAGTTGGTGGTTGTCGAATCTCCGGCCAAGGCCAAGACAATCGGCCGTTATTTGGGACGCGGCTATACGGTGAAATCCAGCGTCGGACATGTGCGCGACTTGCTTAAATCGCGGCTCAGTGTGGACGTCGAAAACGATTTTGAACCGGAATATCGCGTTTCCAACGACAAACGGCAAGTGGTCAAAGAGTTGAAAGAGGCTGCCGCCAAAGCCAAAGAGATTTACCTGGCGACAGACCCGGATCGGGAAGGGGAAGCGATTGCCTGGCATGTGCTGGAAGCGGCGGAAATGGACCCGGCACGCACAAAGCGGGTGGTCTTCCATGAAATCACCAAACCGGCGATTGAGGCCGCGTTTGCCCATCCCCGCGACATTGATATGGATCGTGTCGATGCGCAGCAGGCCCGGCGCATTTTGGATCGATTGGTTGGCTACAAGCTGAGTCCATTGTTGTGGCGCAAAGTGCGCGGCCGTTTATCGGCCGGTCGTGTGCAATCAGTGGCCGTGCGCCAGGTGGTGGAACGCGAACGAGAAATCGATCAGTTTGTCTCTGAAGAATATTGGACGCTGGCCGCAGAATTGATACAGCAAGCGCATCAAAACGGGGCGAATGACGCCTCTTTTCGCGCCAAGCTGCATAAATTAAATGGGGAAGACCCGGTTTTGCCGACAGAGGCGGATGTGCTTCCGCACCTCGATATTTTACGGCGTGCCACCTGGTCGGTAGGAGAAGTGCGTCTGGGCAAACGGACGCGCCGCCCATCGGCCCCATTTACCACCAGCACATTGCAGCAAGAAGCATCGCGCCGCCTTAACTTTGGCGCGAGCAAAACGATGCAGTTGGCACAGCGTTTGTATGAAGGTGTGGATTTAGGGCAAGATGGCTCGACTGGTCTGATTACCTACATGCGTACAGACAGCGTGACTGTTTCCAAGGAAGCGCAGGCAGAGGCACGCGCCTTCATTGAGGAGGAGTATGGCCCTGATTATGTGCCCGCGCAGCCACCTGTTTATAAAACGCGAGCGAAGGCGGCGCAGGAAGCACACGAGGCGATTCGTCCTACGGGTGTGGTACGCACGCCGAAAGCGGTGAAAGCTTATCTGAAACGTGATGAGTTTCGCCTGTACAAACTGATCTGGGAGCGCTTTGTTTCCAGCCAGATGTCGCCCGCGTTGTATGACACGGTGTCCGCCGATGTGTGGGCAGGTGAAGGGCGTGTGCCGCCGGAGAAACGGCCGTATCTCTTCCGCGCTACCGGTTCAACCCTCCGTTTTGCCGGGTTCCTCGCCTTGTACGAAGAATCAAAATCAGAAGATGCGCAAGATGAAAATGGGGATGATAATGTCCCCGCCGACCTGACACAGGGCGAACTGTTGAATTTGCTGCGGCTGCTGCCACAGCAGCATTTTACGCAGCCGCCGCCCCGTTACACCGAGGCCACTCTGGTACGCGACCTGGAAGAACATGGAATCGGCCGTCCCAGCACCTATGCGGCCATTTTGTCCACCATTCAACAGCGTGGCTATGTGGAACGCCAGGACAAGCGGTTGTACCCGACAGAGACAGGGCTGCTGGTGAATGATTTGCTGGTGCAGCATTTCCCGGAGATTTTGTCTGTGGATTTCACGGCACGTCTGGAAGATGAACTGGATACGATTGCCGAAGGAAAGCCGTGGGTGCCGGTTATTTCTGGATTTTACGAGAGCTTTGCGCGTAACCTGGAAGTGGCCGATAAGGCGATCCCGAAAATTGATTTGAAGGCAGAACCAGAGTTTGTCGGGCGCGATTGCCCGTTATGCGGCAAGCCGCTGGTGTATCGGCAAGGGCGTTACGGCCGTTTCATCGGTTGCAGCGATTTCCCCGCCTGCCGTCACACCGAGCAAATTCTGGAGAAAGTCGGCGTCGCCTGTCCCAACGATGGCGGCGACTTAATTGTCAAGCACACCAAACGTGGGCGCATCTTTTATGGCTGCGCCAACTATCCCGAATGTGAATGGACAAGCTGGAAAAAGCCGCTCAGCCAGCCCTGCCGCAAATGTGGCGGTCTGCTGGTGGAAGTGAACAAAAGCACCGGGGAATGTACACGCTGCGGAGAGCGGCAGCACATTGCCCAGGCAGAAGCCGTAGACGCCTAATAAAAGTCGGTAAGCGGTGACTAACCGTTCACCGCTTACCGACCAACCATTTACCGCTCACCGTTCACCGCTTACCGTTCACCGATTACCGGCTCCCGTTCACCGTCCCAACTTCTGCTTAACGGCCGTTTCCAAAATCTCCACCATCTCATCCGCCTGCGCCTTCGTCGTAATCAGCGGCGGCCCCAGCATCACCAGATCGCCATTGCTGCCATCCGCGTTGCCTTGCCCGTAATAGATAATCAAACCCAGGTCAAAAGCCAGCTTGTGCAGTGCAGGCGCGATTTTTTCTTTGGCGGGAAACGGCCGTTTACTCTCCCGATCTTGCACCAATTCCAGCGCCCAAAAGAGACCACGCCCGCGAATATCACCCACATGCGGATGCTCGCTAAAGGTGTGATACAGCCGCTGCCCCAGATATTGCCCGACAACGGCCGCATTCTCCACCAGGTTTTCCTCTTGCATGATGTGCAGCGTTGCCAACGCCGCCGCCGCGCCGACCGCGTGATGGCTAAACGTGCCGCCGTGGTTGAAATCCCCTAATTTTTCATAAATCAGCGCAACATCTTCCCCTTTGGCGGCAACAAAGCCGAACGGGAAATACCCACCGGCAACCCCTTTGGCCGTGACAAGGATGTCGGGCTGCACGTCCCAATGGTTAATGCCCCACCATTGGCCGGTGCGCCCCATGCCCACCAATACCTCATCGGCGATGAGCAGCACGCCATAGCGGTCGCAAATGGCGCGAATGCGCGGCCAATAATCATCGGGGGGGACGATGGCCCCCAGCCCCGCGCCGCTAATCGGCTCGGCGATGAAGGCGGCGACGTTTTGCGGCCCGCTGGCCTGAATCGCTTCTTCGAGGCGGGCGGCCAGTTCGGCGCCGCTGGCCGGATGGCGATATGGATAAGGTGGCTGAATGTGCGGCACATCGGCCATCATCGGCAGGTAAGGGCTGCGCATGCCAACGCGCCCACTGACGGCGAGTGCGCCGAAGGTTGTGCCATGATAGCTTTGGCTGCGGCTGATGGTCAGGAAACGGCCGTTTTCACCCCGTGCCATCTGGATTTGTCGTGCCAGCTTAATCGCCCCTTCAACCACCTCGGAGCCGCTGCTGAGCGGGTAGATTTTGGCATCGGGCAGGGGCAGCAGCGGGGCAATCTCCGCCGCGTACTGCTCCAGCACGCCGCTGGTGAACATTGTGGCATGAATGTAGGCCGCTTTTTGTGCTTGCTCTTGCATGGCGGCGGTGATGGCGGAACGGCCGTGTCCAACATTGACCACAATCGGCCCGCCAGAGCCGTCAATATACCGCTTGCCGTCACTGTCCCACAGGTAAATGCCCTCCCCATGAGAAATTTCTGGCCGTCCATGCCCCATTTTGCGATAAAACACGTGACCTTGCGGATGTTGGTAACTCATATGATTATGCCGATTCTTTTGTCTCAGTAGTTGCTTCCAGGGCTTGCGGCTCCTGGGATTCGATAGCGCCCACGCCAAGCGGCTGCCACTTTTGGGAGATCTCGCCGCTGCGCAGGCGATGTTCTGCGCCGCCACGGGCACGCACGTCGCTGAACCCTTCCGGCTCGATGTACATCTGTTCGCCATCAAGCAGTTTCAGCAGCCCTTCCTGGCCGGGTTCCGGGCGTGGCGCAATCAGCTTTTCTTGTGCCTCAATGGCGTGCGGATCGTAATCAATCGGTTCGGTGTAGGTGGTGATGAAGCCCTCGAAATTGCGCAGCACCACTTTGCCGGGAGCCTGTGTCAGGACGTAGTTGGGCATGACGGGGATTTTGCCGCCGCCGCCAGGGGCATCCACAACATAGGTGGGCACGGCGTAGCCGGAGGTGTGGCCGCGCAGCCCTTCGATAATTTCGATCCCTTTGCTGACGGGGGTGCGGAAATGGCCGGAGCCTTCAACGAGGTCGCATTGGTAGAGGTAATACGGCCGTACCCGAATCTTCACCAATTCATGCACCAATTTACGCTGGATGTGTACCGAATCATTGACCCCGGCCAGCAGCACGCTCTGGTTGCCCACCGGCACACCGGCGCGGGTCAGGCGATCCATCGCCGCACCGAGTTCTGGCGTGATCTCCTTGGGGTGGTTGACGTGAATGTTCAGCCAGAGCGGATGATACTTTTGCACCATTTCGCAAAACTGCTCATTGACGCGCATCGGCAAAAAGACCGGCACGCGCGAGCCGATGCGGATGATTTCAATATGGGGGATGGCCCGCAGTCGGCCAAGAATCATGTCCAATAATTTGGGAGCCAGCACCATCGGGTCGCCGCCGGAGAGCAGCACGTCCCGGATTTGCGGCGTGTTTTCGATATATTCGATTTGCGCATCAAATTCTTTGCGGCTAAACGTCTGTGTCGGGTCGCCGACGATGCGGCTGCGTGTGCAGTAGCGGCAGTAGCTGGCGCACTGCGTTGTGATCAGCATCAACACGCGATCCGGGTAACGATGTACCAGCCCCGGCACGGGGGAATGTTTATCCTCGGCGAGGGAATCTTCCATCATGGATTGGAATGGAACCATTTCACGCGAGGTGGGGATGACTTGTTTGCGCACCGGGCAATTGGGGTCGTTCGGGTCGATGAGGCTGGCAAAATAGGGGGTGATGTCTACGCGGAATAGGTCGTTGGCGTTTAACGCTGCGCGTTCTGCATCGGTGAGGTTGATTACTTTTTCCAATTCGCTGACGGTGTTTAGCCGATTGCTCATTTGCCAGCGCCAATCCATCCATTTTTCGTCGGGGACATCTTGCCAATAGGGGGCGCGGGTGTAGACGGGTTCAGTAATTGGGTGGGCAATGTTGCCATTTTCCATAATAAATTTTCTCCTGTTCGTGGGATTTAGTCTTCTGAAAACATTCTCCCGGAGGTCATCCAATGCACCGCCGGGAGGTTTTGTTTTCTAAGCTGCACAGCATAACTGCACTCTCCCGGAGGTTTAGTTACCGGGTCTCTTTTGCTGCTAAGGTTGCAAGTAAGTTTACCGTATTTTCTAGAATTTGCTGTTGCTGCGCGGCACGGCTGAGCGTGGCCGGATTATCGCCGGATTGTAAGCCACGGCCGTACCAACCAAACTGTGTGTGATTGCCCCCTTCCAGCGCGACAAACACGGTGTTTGGCGGCAGCATGGCACGCGAAGCCTCTATGTCCGCGGGCTGTGCCAGCCCGTCGTTGCTGCCATAGATGGAGACGACTTGTCCGCTGTAGCTGGAGAGGTCGTCGGGCGGATAGGATGCCCACAGCACCAACCCGGCAATTTGCTGCGGGTGTTGGGCGGTGTAGCTGGCGGCCATGGCCCCGCCGAGAGAGTGCCCGCCAATTGCCCATTGTTGGATGTCGGGGTAGGCGGCGATGACTTTGTCGGCGGCGTTGACATCGGTGACGGCCAGGTTGAGGGGCATGGGGACGATGAGGGCGAGGTAGCCAGCGGCGGCGATGTTGTGGGCGAGGGGGGCGTAAGCGGCGGGAGGAACGAGGCCGCCGGGATAGATGATGAGGGCAACGGCCGTTTCCCCTGTTTGTGGCTTGAACTCGATCCAGTCACCTTCTGTGACGGTGACGGTGGCACTGGATTGCAAGGCGGCGTCCGCTTCTGGCATCAATGGATTGCGTGCTGTGCCAATGATGACGTAGGCGGCAAAACCCGCTGCCAGCAGCAGCGGAACCAGGAGCAGCAGCCATTTCCAGGGGCGGCGACGTTGGGGCGAAGATGAATTGGCAGACATTGGCGTTGTTAGCGGTAAAGCCCCTCCGGGTCTAGCTGCTCGCGGATGATGGCGAGTTCAGCAGCGGTGGGTGGTGTCATCTCGTGCAGGTCTGGGGAGATGTGCAGCGGCCAACCAACTTCGGCTTGAATGGAAACGGCCGTTTCCCCTGGCGCGACCTCAATCAATGTCATTTCCCGATTTTCATGGCTGAAGTCAAACAAGGCGCGGTCGGTGATCACAAGCTGTGGCCCAAGACCGGGCAGCCCCATGTGTGCGCGTGCGTCGCCGCCGTCTAGATGGCCGGGGCTGGTGATAAAGTGCAGCTTTTCCACAAATGCTCGTTTCGAGAGGCGCATGATCATGAAAATTTGCCGGGCATTGATGGCGATTTCACACGCGCCGCCGGAACCGGGCAGCCGGATTTTGGGCTGTGCGTAATTGCCGATGACGGTTGTGTTCAAATTGCCAAAGCGGTCAATTTGGGCGCCGCCCAGCAGGGCGACATCTACCAGGCCCCGTTGCAGATAGAGCATGAAGAGGTCGCTGACTGTGGTGACGGAACTGGCGCCGCTGACCAGGGTCGGGTCGCCAATGGAGAGGGGCAGGCGGGCGGGCTGTGCGCCAAAGACGCCGCTTTCGTAGACCAGTTCCATGTCTGGCGAATGGCTGCGCCGCGCCAGGTTGCAGGCGATGTTGGGTAGGCCAACGCCGACAAAGACGACGCGTTTGCCAGCCAGGGCACGTGACGCGTTGATGATCATCAGTTCGGAAGGGGTGTAAGTCGTGGTCATGGGATTCCTTTTCAAGATGGGTGTACCCATCTGTACCAGTAAGTTTTTGCACCATTCCCTTGTTTGCCCGATGCCGGGGAACAGGGTGTCAATGGTTTGTGCCGTTAGTTTAGCAGAGAAGTTGGAGGAAGGGGAAATCTCAAACAGATCATTATTAGCGCGTTGTTCTGAGCGGCGTCACCCTCATCATTAGCGCGTTGTTCTGAGCGGCGTTTTCGTAATGCAGAACCCCCAATCCCCCCATCATCATTATTAGCACGTCGTTCTGAGCGGAGTCTGCGGAGCGAAGAATCCCGAAATTCTTTAGCAAACCAGGATTTGCCGTTTTGACCAGGGGGACTGGGATGCTTCACTCAGCACAACATGCTCATGGTTAACACGTTGTTCTGAGCGGCGTTCGCGCAGCAATCCCCAATACCCCCATCATTAGCACGTCGTTCTGAGCGGAGTCTCGGGTTGCGAAGAATCCGCCTCGACGCGCCTTGCTTCTGACCAGAACCCGTTTTGACTGGAGGGGACGGGTGCTTCACTGCACTCACACAACACTTTCACTGCACTCAGCACAACGTTCGGCACTCAGCACAACATCGTTCTGAGCGGCGTTCGCGCAGCGACCCCAATACCCCTATCATTAGCATGTCGTTCTGAGCGGAGTCTTCGGGCGAAGAATCCCAAGTTGCGTTGCTTGACCAGGGTTCGCTTCGACCAGGGGACTGGGGTGCTTCGCTGCACTCAGCACAACATGCTTCGGCACTCAGCACAACATGCTCATGGTTAATGGTAGGTCGTTCTGAGCGGAGTCTGCAGCGACCCCCAGTCTCATTAGCACAATGTCGTTCTGAGCGGAGTCTTCGGAGCGAAGAACCCCAAGAGCGTTGCTTTGACCAGGGTTCTGCTTGACCAGGGACTGGGATGCTTCGTTCAGCACAACGGGTCTCGTGGGGGCGGTAGGGGAGGGAGGGCAAGGGCAGGCGCGTTGCTTCGGGCGGGGTTCGTTGGGGGAGTTCGCATTGCTTCACTGCACTCAGCACAACATGGCCTCAGCACAACATGCACATGGTTAATACGTGCTCTGCTCATGGTTAAGCGGAGTCTGTGCCCAAAGCGTTGCTTTGCACAGCGGAATACGCTTAGCACGTTGTTCTGAGCGGAGTCTTCTGAGGAGCGAGGGGCGAGAAGAATCCCAAACGTTGCTTTGACCAGGGTTCGCTTTGACCAGGGGACTGGGGATGCCACAACCGTTGCACTCAGCACAACGTTCTCGTGGGGGCGGTAGGGCGGAGGGAGGAACCGCAGGCGCGTTGCTTCTTGGGGTGGGGGATTCGATGGCCTAGGGTGCTTCGGCACTCAGCACAACATGTTCGGCACTCAGCACAACATGCTCATGGTTAATACGTCGTTCTGAGCGGAGTCCGCGCAGCGAAGAATCCCAAGACCCCCATCATTAGCACGGGTTCGTTCTGAGCGGGGTGGTCTGCACTCAGCGAAGAATCCAGGGCGCGAACCGTAGGCGCGTTGCTTTCGAACAGGGTTTGCCTCCGCGGTGTTCCGTTGCACCAGCACAACATTTTCGGCACTCAGCACAACAACATTTCGGGACTCAGCACGACGTGCTTGTGGGGCGGGGGGGGAGGCTTGTGCCTAGGGAGATGTTTGCGAGGTTGCGGCGCACAACTTGGGTATTGGGATGATTGGGGCCGAGCGCTTTTTCGAAGATGGCCAGGGCGCGTTCGTAGAACGGCAGCCGCGTGCCGCGGCCAGGTCGCCCATGGCTTGCACAGGAGAGCCGCCGAGGTTGTTGAGGCTGGTGGCGGTGTCGGGGTGGTCAGGGCCGAGCGCTTTTTTCCCCAGATGGCCAGGGCGCGTTCGAAGAACGGCCGTGCCGCGGCCAGGTCGCCCATGTCTTGCAGGAGATAGCCGAGGTTGTTGAGGCTGGTGGCGGTGTCGGGGTGGTCAGGGCCAAGCGCTTTTTCGTCAATGGCGAGGGCGCGTTCGAAGAACGGCCGTGCCGCGGCCAGGTCGCCCATGGCTTGCAGGAGAGAGCCGAGGTTGTTGAGGCTGCTGGCGGTGTCGGGGTGGTCAGGGCCGAGCGCTTTTTCTCTTCGAAGATGGCCAGGGCGCGTTCGAAGAACGGCTGCCGTGCCGCGCCAGTCGCCCATGGCTTGCGCAGTGAGAGCCGAGGTTGTTAGGAGATAGCCGAGGTTGTTGAGGCTGGTGGCGGTGTCGGGGTGGTCAGGGCCGAGCGCTTTTTCTCTGATGGCGAGGGCGCGTTCGAAGAAGAACGGCCGTGCCGCGGCCAGGTCGCCCATGGCTTGCAGGAGAGAGCCGAGGTTGTTGAGGCTGCTGGCGGTGTCGGGGTGGTCAGGGCCGAGCGCTTTTTCTCTGATGGCCAGGGCGCGTTCGTAGAACGGCCGTGCCGCGGCCAGGTCGCCCATGGCTTGCAGGAGAGCCGCCGAGGTTGTTGAGGCTGGTGGCGGTGTCGGGGTGGTCAGGGCCGAGCGCTTTTTTCTCTGATGGCCAGGGCGCGTTCGAAGAACGGCAAATGCCGCGGCCAGGTCGCCCATGGCTTGCAGGAGATAGCCGAGGTTGTTGAGGCTGGTGGCGGTGTCGGGGTGGTCAGGGCCGAGCGCTTTTTCTCTGATGGCCAGGGCGCGTTTAGAAAAAGGTAGGGCACCTTGTAAATCCCCAAAGAAACCCAGGTAAAGATCCGCTTTTCCGTTCAGTGTGGCGGCGCGTTGACTAATGACTTCATATTCTTCAGCCAAACTCAAGGCTGCGGCCAGATGGGGGAGTAATGCCGGGCAGGCATCCCAGGTGGTCATGGTTTGTGAGTCAAAAGGCCAGGCCCTGTGCAGCAAGCTAATGGCGGCTTCTACCCAAATTTGTGCCCGTTCTTGCCCCATTTGTTCCCGTGCCACTGTTTGCACCAGGCGGTGTATGCTCAGCATCCCGTCTGTCTGTGTCAGTAGGGAGTACGCTTGCAGGGCATTCAGGGCATCGTCGAGCATCAGTTCATCGTTTACCACCGCCGCCAGTTCATCGGGCAGTACGCTGGCATGGGTCGTGATCACATCCAGCGGAATATTTTCCGGAGCTAAAAAGCAGCAGAGGTTGAGCAGGGCCGCGGCCCCTGGCGTGTGGCGTGCATGGGCAAAGGCCATTTCCCAGGTGGTGAGGATGGTGGCGTGGTAATCGTCGGGCGGCTTTTCTCGTTCCCATAGTTCGCGCCGCCGCTGCCGGTAGAGCGCCAGGTATTGTGCGGCATCTTTGTGCCGCGTCGTCATGTAGGCCGCCGCCTGCTCTAAGGCCAGCGGCAAATAGCCCAATTCCTGCGCCAGTTCAGCCAGGGAAGATGGGGTTGGCTGCGCCGCCTGTCCCAATCGCTGCTGCCAAAAATCGGCCGCTTCCGCCACTGTAAACACATCTAGCGGCAGTGTGTGTGCGTCGCGCCATGTTGGCCGCCGCGAGGTGATGAGGACATGCCCACCGCCGCCGGGCAGATAGGGGCGCAGTTCATGCGCTGCTATTTTGTCGGCATTGTCATAGAGCAGCAGCCATCGTTTGTCGCTGCCGTTGAGCCAGCTAAGGACCAGTTGGCGGGCTGTGGGCGCATCTACCTGGTGCAGCGGCAGGCGCAGCGCCGTGCCTAATTGGCGCAGGTCGCCATCGAGTGCGGTTGTGTCGTCGGCACGCAGCAGCCAGACCAGGTCGTATTGGTGGCGGTGGGCGTGGGCGTAAGCCAGGGCAAGCTGGGTTTTGCCGACGCCGCCCAGCCCGGCAATGGCCTGGGTGATGACCAGGGGGGATGGGGGGTGAGTGTGTGGCGAGGGGGTGAAGTTGCTGGCAATGGCTTGCAGCAGGTCTTGTCGCCCGGTGAAGTTGGGATTGGGTTGGGGCAGGTTGTGCAGGGGGAAGTGCGGCGGTGTGTAGTGGTATTCGTGCTTGTCGCCCGCGACCTTGTCGCCCGCTATTTTATCGCCCTGTAGATAATCGCCGTTGATGTGGGTTTCGTCGCTCATGACGCTGGCTCCATTGCTGTGAACAGGTTGTTAGGGGCGGAAGAGGGTGTTGGCTGCTTTAATCAGTGCGGCGATGAGGGGCGTGGCTTTGAGAACGGCCGTTCCTGTTTTGACGCCTGCATTAATGACGTCGGCTATATCTTGCAGACGACGCTGGATGCGTGCGGGGCGTGGTGTTTCTTTTGCGGTTTCTTCGATGATGGCTTGCAGGTCGGAAACGGCCGTTTCCCCATCTTCCTTCTCAACTTCATGGGCGGCAATGGCTTGTGCCAGCAATGTTTTCAGTTCTTGCAACTGCTGCTGGAACTCATTCTTGTTTTTCGCTTCGGCGTTGATCAGGATGTCGCCGCCGGCGATGTTTTCGGCATGAACTTCACCGCCGCCAATCGCTGAGCCGATGACCGGGCCGCTAAACTGATAGGTTGGGCCAGTTTCATTTTGGGCAGATGCCTCGCGGCCAATGGCAATGGTATTGCTGCCGCTGACATTGCCCACTGTGTTTTTGTCGCCAGCTACTTTGTCACCTGCGACCTTATCCCCTTGTACATAATCCCCTTGCACATGAATGCTTGTATCGCGTTTGTCACTGTTATCGGTTACGTTTGTCATGGTTCCTCCTGTGAAGACAATTTAACGCAGAGACGCAGAGATGCGGAGATGCAGAGAGCGTTCTTGTGTTCTGCGCGGGTTTTTATTCATGGCAGCCGGTGAAATCTCCTTTAAGAATAGCCTCCCGGAGGTTTGTCTGATGCGGCGAGCCTTCCATTGATAACCTCCGGGAGGTTGGTTGTCACGGGCAGCTGGTAAATTACAACTGTAACGGCCGTATCTGTTCTGTCAACATGCGCCGGAACACGGGCCATTTATCGCCGTCAACCGCAGCCGCAGCCTGGGCGATGAGATCGTATCCTTGTGTGTAGGTGAAAATGTAAGAACGGAACAGTGGATGGGTGAAAAAGCTGAAGCTTTTGGCGGCACGTTCTGGGGAGCTGAGGGCGTAGGTGACGAGGTAGTCGATGGCTTGCTCCCGATTGAGCTGACCGGTGTGGTAGAGGATGGCGGCGTTGCCGCCGACGTAGCGCAGTTGTTCGCTGGCCTGGGCGAGACGCTGCATGTGAACGGCCGTTTCCTCGGTAACAATACCCGCCGCAGGCAGCAGCACCGCCAACGTCCATTGGTGATGGCTGCCCTCCGGGAAAATGATCTCGGCGGCTGTGGTGGCAATGCCTTCGGCAATGACGGCCGCCGGGGAGTGCAGCAAGGCGGCCGCCATTTCGCCGTACCCTAGCTCGTGTACAAATTTTTGCTCTTTGAGCAAATGCTCGCTGTGATGGCCGGGATACCCTTCGTGGGCAAAGGTGCCGATGAGGCTGAGGGCGGAGATGGGGATGTCGGTGTTGAATTCGATGTGGGAACGGCCGTTGCCCTTAAACCAATTATAGGCGCTCCACGGTTGGCCGTTGGTCAGCGTGATCTCGACGCCATTGTCGTTGGGCAGGTCAAAGAGCGCCAGCGTACGGCGACGCGCTTCTTCGCGTGCCAGTTCCAGCAGCGGCAGCACCTTTTCCGGCGGCAGCAAATAGCGTTGGCGGCGTACTTCTAGCCGCTCGGCAATGCTGCCCGCGCCGGGCAGGAGCGTGTCTAGCTCATGGTGCGCAGCGGTGAACTGGCTTTCATCGACAAGCGTGGGGCTAATGTCGAAAATGCGCTGCACCTCGTCCAGGTAAGGCACCTCGTCGCCGCGCAGCAGGTGTAAGGTACATTCCAGGGCACGCAGCACCGCCGTCAGATATGCGGCGCGTGCGGCATCGTCGTCCGGTATATGAGCTTGCAGCCACGCCAGATCATCAAGCAGAGCGGCCGGTTCCCGCTTTGGCGTGGCGGCAACGGCAGCTTTGAGATCGTCCGGGCCGGTGTAGGCGTCTATGTAGCCTTCAATGTGTTTTTCTATTTCCAGCGTGAGGGTAAGGTAGGAACGGCCGAATGTGTCGAGTTTCATGTGCAATCCCCTAACTGTGATTTGTGCTCTTTTGTGTTTAGTTTAGGCGTAACGGCCGTAATTCACACCATCCGCCATTAATTCTCCCGGAGCCAGGCTGTGCAGCCGTTCCTGGCCTAATTGCGCCAGGTAAGCCGCGCGGTCGGGCACATTGTAAACCCACTCTTGCAGCCATGCCTCCGTTGCGGCCAGGTCTTGCGAACGCTCGCCCCAATCCAGGTAAAAGGCATTGTCCCGATCATAATACCCTTGCACATAGCTGGGATGTGCGCCGTAAGGTTCATGTACCACCGCGTCAACGACAAGGCCGGGAATAAGGGTGCGGTTGGGATCACGGCGAATCACATCCTCGTCCACGATTTCTTCAACGACGACGACCACCTTTTTCGCGGCAAAGGCGACCTCTTTTTGCATGCCCAGCAAGCCCCAAAGCTGGGTGTTGCCGCTGGCATCAGCGCGTTGGGCGTGCAGAAAGGCGACATCCGGGTTAATGGGCGGCACAACGGCAATTTCGCCATCGCCGTAAGGGCTGTCTACAAATTTGATGAGCGGGTTAGCCTGCGGCATATCGCTGCCGCTGTAGCTGCGCAGGGGGAAGAACGGCAAATTGCTGGCCCCGGCAATATAACGGCCGACCATGCCAAAATGGGAATACTCTTCAATGGCTAAGGGTTGGGGAATCCCCTTTTCCACGGCGCGGCGGATGGCGTACAAACTGCCCACACCGGGATTGCCCAGGTAGCTAAAGACCATTTTGGCGGCGACGCCCGCAGCAACCATCTGATCGTAAATGAGGTCGGGCGTCATGCGAATGAGTGTCAGGTTTTGTTTGCGCTGGCGGATAATCTCGTGCCCGGCGGCAAAACAAATGAAGGCGGTAAACCCTTCGATGGCGACACTGCTGCCGTCGTCAACGAAACGACTGACCGCCTCGGACATGGTGATGAGTTTATTGTGTTTTTCCATGGGGTATCTGGCAGTTGGGAAGAAGGGTAACATTGGGTTGTAAGCAAACAACAGCGCCCAATTTACCCTTCTTCCTTTATTGTTTGTGCTTAATCAACAATAGTCTGGCTTTGTTCGTGCATGTATTGCTGGATGTAGTAGAAGCTGCCGGCTGCTTTACCGGTGGAGCCGCTGCCTTTCCAGCCGCCAAAGGATTGGTAGCCCGGCCATGCGCCTGTGGTCGCGCCGCTGGCCCGGTTGACGTAGAGAACGCCTGCTTCGATGTTGTCCAGCCACCATTGCACTTCGGCATCGTCTTCGCTGAAGAAACCGGCGGTGAGGCCATATTCAACATCGTTGGCCATCGCCATGGCGTCATCCAATTCTTCGAAGTCGGTGACGGTGACGATGGGCAGGAACATCTCGTGCTTCCACAAGTAGTGGTCGAGCGGCAGGTGATCGACAATGGTGGGGGCGGCGTAATAGCCATCAAGCCCTTCAATTTGCAGTGTCTCGCCACCATGCACGATTTCTCCCGCGGCACGCAGGTCGGCGACAAACTTTTGGTAATCCTCGAAAGCGCCTTTGTTGGCAACCGGCCCCATCCAGTTTTCCTTGATGGTCGGGTCGCCAACGTTGATTTGCCGGGTGAGGTCGAGCAGTTTGCTCATGAAAGTCTCTTTGACGTCGGCATGGACGTAAACGCGGGAGCAGGCAGAGCATTTTTGCCCTTGCAGACCAAAGGCGGAGCGCATCACGCCCATCGCGGCTTTGTCCAGGTCTGCTTTTTTGCTGACGATGGTTGGGTTTTTGCCGCCCATTTCGGCGATGACCGGGCGCGGGTAGCGTCCCTGGGCGAAGGTGCGGATGATGTGCATGCCAACGTCGTAGCTGCCGGTGAAGGTGATGCCGGCGACATCGGGATGATCGATGAGGGTTTGCCCGACAACACGGCCGCTGCCGGTGATGAAGTTGAAGACACCGGCCGGGACGCCCGCATCACGGAAACATTCGGTGAGGAACCAGGCGGTGAGGGGGGTGTCGGTGGCGGGTTTGAGGATGACGGTGTTACCGGCGATGAGGGCGGCTCCCGCAGGGCCACCGGCGAGTGCGCCGGGGAAGTTGAAGGGGGAGATGACGGCCCAAACGCCGTAGGGCTTGAGGACGCTGCGATTGTGGTGTTTTTCGCTCTCGGAGAGGAGTTGGAAGTTGAAGTTGTTGTTCTTTGCGACGGCGTCGCAGTTGTAGCGGATGAGATCGGCCGTTTCTTCAACGTCGCCCAAGGCTTCCAGGCGGTTTTTGCCGATTTCCAGGCTCATGTTGGCGCCCATTTCAAAGAGGCGGTCGCTGATGAGGTCGGCTGCTTTGCGCATGATTTCGACGCGTTCTTGCCAGGGACGGCCGCTCCAGGCGGGAAAGGCGGCTTTGGCGGCGGCGACGGCATCGTTGACGTCTTGCTCGGAGCCGTATTGGAAATGTCCCATGACCCAATCGAGGTTGACGGGGCTGTGTTTGGCAAAGGTTTTTGCGGCAAACCGTTCTTCACCATTGATGAAGAGCGGGTAGATTTTGCCAAAGTTCGCTTTGGCGTCGGCGACGGCTTCATCATAATATTGATGCAGCAAGGGGTCTGGGCTGGCCAGAGTTGAATAGGTTACTTTAAATTTTTTACGTTCTGACATGAATGCCTCCTAAAAGGGGAATGTGTGGGATGGCTGTGGAACAGCCATAAGTTCTTCTCGTGGGTTTGTCAAAGTACAATGAGAAGGTTGTACCCGGTGTTTGGGGAAACGGCCGTTTCCGCATCCATTTCACCCGCCGTTATTATACCTGTCTTTGGCAAAGGGGCATCACGTAGTTTGTCATATGTTTCAGGGTGACAAACTGCCTTACCGCTCACCGCTCACCGTTCACCGCTTACCGTTCACCGTTCACCGTTTACCGATTACCGTTCCCCGCTCACCGACTACTAGACGCTGGCAACGGCCGTATAGTACAATCAACTTCATGACCACACCTGAAAAAATTGACCGGTACGAAATTCGTGAAGAATTGGGGCGGGGTGGTATGGCCACGGTGTATCGCGCCTTTGACCCTCGTTTCAAACGTGACGTGGCCTTGAAGGTGCTGCCACGCGAGTTCAACCATGATCCCATGTTCCGCGCCCGTTTTCAGCGGGAGGCGGAAACCATCGCCGCGCTAGAGCATCCCGCCATTGTGCCTGTGTATGATTTTGGCGAGGATGACGGGCTGCCTTACCTGGTGATGCGCCTGATGACCGGCGGGTCGCTGGCGGATCAGATTGGGCAGGGAGCGATGCCTGTGGCCGATGTCGCGCAAATTTTGTCGCGCATTGGCGGCGCGTTGGATCGGGCACATGAAATGGGCATTGTTCACCGCGACCTTAAGCCAGGCAATATTTTGTTTGACCAGTATGGCGAGGCGTATCTGGCGGATTTTGGCATTGCGCGGCTGGCGGAATCGAGCGCGACGCTGACGGGCAGCGGCTTGATTGGCACGCCTGCGTATATGAGTCCGGAGCAGATTCAGGGGGCACAGGTAGACGGCCGTTCCGACATCTACGCCCTCGGCATCATCCTCTTTGAAATGCTGACCGGCTATAAGCCGTATCAGGCGGACACGCCGGCGATGGTGTTGGTGAAGCAGATGACGGAGCCAACGCCGCGCATTTTGGATGTGAAGCCGGATTTGCCGCCGGGATGCGAGTTTGTGATTGCGCGGGCGATGGCGAAGGATGTGACCGACCGCTTTGAGAAGGCGAGCGAGGTTTCGGAGACATTGTCCTCGGCGTTGAAGGGGGCGGTTTTGCCGCTGCCCAGCCCGACGCCGACGCAGTTTAGCACGCCGCCGCGCACGGTTATGCCGGAAGTGACCGCGCCCGCGTCGGCTGCACCGGAGATAGCGCCTGCGCCGCCCAAGCGCCGTGTTCCTGTGTGGGTGTGGGGGCTGGTTGGGTTGGTGGTTGTGGCGGCTGTTGTGGGCGGGGCGATCTGGTGGTTTGGCGATGATGAGCCGGACGACATTATTTTGTTGGATGGGCTGGAGGAAGAGGTGGATACGGCCGTTGCCACCGAAATCGCCGCCGCTTTTGGCGCAGAAGAAGGGTCGGGGGACACCATTACACCGGACGATGCTGCGCAGTTGATGTTGCTGCACCGTTTGGGGCGCGGCACTGTAGACTCGATTGCTGCCAGCCCGGATGGCTCGTTGGTGGCTGTGGGTGGCAGTTTGGGCGTCTGGTTGTACGACAGCGAAACGTTGGAGACGGTTGGGCTGCTGCAAGGGCATGAGGATACGGTGTGGGACCTGGCGTGGTCGCCGGATGGCACGCGTTTGGCTTCGGCCAGTTGGGATTGGACGATTCGCGTTTGGGATGTGGCCGCGCAAACGGAGTTGTTTGCTTTGCGCGGTGATGATCAGTATATCAATGTGGCCTGGTCGGCTGATGGCAGCACGCTTGCGGCTACGACCTGGTATACGGCCGTAGAATTGTGGGATGTAGAGCGTCGTGCGCGTACCGATACGCTGGATGCGTTGACGAATGATGCCATTAATGATGTGGCCTGGTCGCCGCAAGCGGCGTGGCTGGCAATTGCTACGGATGGCGATGGTGTGTTTGTGTGGGATGTGGCCGCGCAGGCGGAGGCGTTCCATGTGGATGTGCCGGATGTGAATTGTGTGCGTTGGTCGCCGGATGGCAGTTTGCTGGCAACTTGCAGCAATGCGGAGACGGATGCTTTCCAGGTGTGGAATGGGGCGACCGGGGAGCTTGTGCAGGAGTTTGCCGGGCAAGATTATGGTGTTTACGATTTGGCCTGGGCGGAGGAGGGGGCGTTTTTGCTCTCTGTGGGGGGCGATGACACGGCGCGTTTGTGGAATGTAGCAGAGGGTTGGGAGGAAACAGAGCTGCTGGAGTTTGATGGCACGCTGCTGCATGTGTTGTGGCTGCCTGCGCAGGAGGGTGTGGTGGTGGCTGCGGCTAGTGGCACGATTATGTCTTTCCCGTTGGATGGGGAAAGTGATGAGATGGCCTGGCTGGATGCGCACACGGATAGTTTGTGGAGTATGTCTTGGTCGCCGGATGCGGATTATTTGGCGGCGGCGGGCAGTGATGGCTCGGTGCGTGTGTGGGATGCGTGGTCGGGTGAGGCGACGGGTTTGTGGGAGGGGCATGAGTATGGGATTAGTGCGGTGGCCTGGTCGCCGGGTGGTGAGTATGTCGCTTCTTGTGGCGGTGATGCGCGTGTGTTGTTGTGGGATGTTGCCACGGGGCAGATTGCGCAGGAGTGGCCGTTTCGGGAAACGGCCGTTGTCTCTTTGGATTGGCACCCGTATGAACCGTGGCTGGCTATGGGCGATTATGACGGGCATGTCTGGATTTGGGATTATGAGGCAGATGTGACGTTGTATGATTGGGACGCGCATGATGGCGATGTGTTGGCGCTGGCCTGGTCGCCGGATGGATCGCGGCTGGCGACGGGCGGGTATGATGGCCTGGCGCAAATTTGGGACGTTGAGGATGAATCGCTGGATGTGCTTGAATTGGTGGGGCATGAGGAGCGGGTGAGTGATGTGGCCTGGTCGCCGGATGGCGAGTTGTTGGCCTCGGCAAGCCATGATCAGACGGCGCGTATTTGGGATGCGCAGAGCGGCGCGGAGGTGGAAGTGCTGCGCAATCATCAGGAATTGGTGAGCAGTGTGGCCTGGTCAACGGAGGAGCCGCTGTTGGCGACGGGCGGTTGGGATCATTTGGTGCGTATTTGGGATACGGGGACGTGGCGTGAGGTGACGACTTTGAGCGGCCATAACCATGCTGTGATTGATGTGGCCTGGTCGCCGGATGGGGTGCATCTGGCGTCGAGCAGTGAGGATGGCACGGCGATTATTTGGGGGCTGCCCTAAGTGGTTGGCGAGCGTTGGTTTGGCGGACGGCGTTTGGCATGACGTGCTGAGATGCTGGTAGCAATGGTTCAGGAGCTAGAAGCAGCGACTCAGGAGCTAGAAGCAGCGGTTCAGGAGCTAGAAGCAACGGTTCAGGAGCTAGAAGCAGCGGTTCAGGAGCTAGAAGCAACGGTTCAGGAGCTGTAAGCAACGGTTCAGGAGCTAGAAGCAGCGGTTCAGGAGCTAGAAGCAACGGTTCAGGAGCTAGAAGCAATGGTTCAGGAGCTAGAAGCAACGGTTCAGGAGCTGTAAGCAACGGTTCAGGAGCTGTAAGCAACGACTCAGGAGCATTAAGCAACGGTTCAGGAGCTTAGAGGAGACTTCACCGGCGGCGGCTGACCATTATGAATGAAAACCAACCTCCCGGAGGTTATCAATGGCAGGCTCGCCACATGAGACGAACCTCCGGGAGGTTATTTGTGAAGGAGGGTGTTGGTCAGGGAGAATGTGGGCAGGGTGACGATGCCGACCCAGGGGAGGGGAAGGTTTTGCCAGAAGGTGATGGGGTTGAGGTGTGGATTGTGCTGGCAGAGGAAGAGGGTGAGGATGGTGCCGTGGGTGACGATGATGAGGGTGTCGTTGGGGTAGGTGGCTAGCTGCTGCTGAACGGCCGTTTCCATGCGTTCGCGTGCGGCTTGTGCGGTTTCGTTGCCAAATACTAGTTTGTTGGGATGGGTGAATAGTTGGGAAACGGCCGTTACGAAATCTTCGTGACGGGCAATGTAAGGGGCGCCGTGCCGGTCATGCTCTTGCAAACCGGGGGCTGTGCCCCAGGGTAAGCCCAGGTTTTGCGCGATGATTTGCCCGGTTTCTTGTGCCTTGGTCTCTTCGCTGGTGATGATGCGTGTTGGCTGGTGCGCTGTTAGTTGTGGCGCGAGTTGGGCGGCCTGGAAACGGCCGTTTGCCGACAATGACCAACTGTGTGACGCCTGGGCCGGATTACGCGTCACGGCGGCGTGACGCACGAACAGTAATTTGGGGGTGTTCATGTGCTTATTGTAGTGGTGCCGCTGGCCGATTACAAAATGAGAGGTTGCTGGGGATTGCCTTGTGCGTAGGGGAATCAGATGCAAAACGCATCATCGGGCGGCGCAAATGGGGTTACTATTTGCCCTTTCGGGAGGTGATAGCTATGGTTGATTTTCTTTATCGGATACGGCCGTTTCAGCCTGCCGACCAACCCGCAGCCAGGGCACTCATTCTGGCAGGATTGGCCGAACGTTGGGGAACCCTCGACCCCACCCTTAACCCTGATTTGCAAGACATCTGGACCAATTACATTGTGCGCGGCGGCGCGTTTGTCGTGGCGACTTGCCAGGGGCAGGTCGTGGGCACGGGAGCCTTGAGCGTCGAAGCGCCCGGCGTTGGTCGCATTGAGCGCGTGTCGATTCACAGCACCCATCGGCGGCATGGGTTGGCGCGTATGATTAGCGAACATCTCATTGGCGAAGCGCGGCAGCGCGGCTACCGCCAGGTGTTGGTGGAGACAACAGAGACATGGGAAAGCGCCATTCGCCTCTATACGGCGTGCGGCTTCTCCCCCGTCGCCCATCATGATGGTGACATCCATATGGCGCTGACGTTGAAGAAGTGAGGGTAAAGCCTCCTCCCACCGCAAGAAACCTCCCGGAGGTTCCTCGCAAGATAGCTGCCTCAAGAGAAACCTCCGGGAGGTTGTCCTACCGCAGGAAACCTCCCGGAGGTTGTGCGCAAGACATCTGCCTCAAGAGAAACCTCCGGGAGGCTGCCCCACCGCAAGAAACCTCCCGGAGGTTGTGCGCAAGACATCTGCCTCATGAGAAACCTCCGGGAGGTTATTCGAAGGTTGTTAACGCACTAAGAGAATGGTAAGACCTTACGGCGTGGCGGTTGGCATGGCAAGGGTTCTGGCTATAATGCATCAGCTTATAACTTTTAGAAGGAATGGTGTAAACGTCTTTGATGAAGAAACGTTGGGTTTGGTTATGGGTTCCCATCGTGTTGCTCGGATTGCTAATCTGGTCTGTACCGGCACTGCTGCGGGCTATGCCCGACCGGTATGTGGCTCGCTTGCCGGAACCGCTGCAACAGTTGGGTGCGCCGCAAACGGAGTCGGCGGTTTTGCCGACGCTGGCACAGCCGGTGGATGCTTCCTGGTTGTTGGCGGCGACGAGTACGGCCGTTTCCCCCACCGATGTACCCATCCCGGCGACGTTGACGCCTATTGCGACGCAGGTTGTGCCGGAAACGGCCGTTTCCCCCACAGCTACGCCCCAGCCTTCGCCAACCCCCAGCCCCACACCGACGGCAACCCCCTGGCCCATTCCGCCAGCGGCTCGCCTGGAAGGCATCACCCATAAATTCCAAACCTGGAACAATTGCGGCCCGGCAACCCTGGCGATGACACTCAGCTACTTTGGCTATGCCGTCACCCAGGATGACACTGCCTCTGTGCTCAAGCCAGACCCCGAAGACCGCAATGTCAGCCCTGACGAGATGGCCGCTTACGTCAACGGGCAAACCCCGTACCGCGCGTTGTATCGCACCAATGGCACGCAGCAGACCGTGCAGCGCCTGTTGGCAAACGGCATCCCCGTCATTGTCGAGGTTGGCATCGACCCGCCGGGCGAGTATCGTTGGCTGGGATGGTATGGTCATTATTTGCTGGTGGTCGCCTACGATGAGGCGCAGCAGCAATTTTGGGTATATGATTCCTGGTTTGGCACGAGTGAGGAACCGCTGACAAATGCAAATGAAAACGGCCGTGTCCTCTCCTTCGCCGACTTCGCCACCTACTGGCCGCACTTTAACCGCAACTACATTGCCCTCTACGAACCGGCACAAGCCGATCTGGTTGCCGCCATCATTGGCGCAGACATGGATACTGAAGTGATGTGGCAGCACGCTTTGACCGTGGCGCAAGAAGAAGCCGCCGCTGCCCCAGATAACGCCTTCTTTTGGTTTAATCTGGGCACATCCTACAATGCCTTGCACCAATATGACAAAGCGGCCGCGGCATTTGATCAGGCGTTAGCCATTGGCTTGCCCTGGCGTATGCTTTGGTATCAATTTGGCCCTTACGAAGCATTTTATCAGGTAGGGCGCTATGAGGATGTCGTTTTACTGGCAGACACCACATTGCAAGACCGCCCTTACTTTGAGGAATCTTATTACTACAAGGGATTGGCGCTGACCGCTTTAGGGCAGGCGGATGAAGGACGCGCCAATCTGGAGAGGGCGGCGGCGTTTAACCCCAATTTTTCCCCCGCCCAAATTGCCTTAGAAGAAATAGGAGATTAGAGACCGGATAGCCTGGTCTTTTGAGGATGCGTATGAATACAAAAATACGAAACATCATTTTGGTTGTCGTTTTGCTGGAAGTGATTTTAACGGTGGGCATTTTTGGCCTGCCGCGTGCGGTGCGTGCGCTGCCCGGTGCTTATTATGTGCGTTTGCAAAATAATCGCCTGACAGCGCCGGTGATGGCGTTGATTACGACGCCTCTGCCGCAGGCGCTGCCGGTTGCCGCAGCAAGCAGCACGACGATTGATCTTGCCGAACTGCCGCAAATCCCTGGTTTGCAAGATACGGCGGTGGCCGCGCCCACGGCGACGCCGACGCTTGCGCCGACCGTGAATAATGATACGGCCGTTACAACCATCAGCGAACCGGCCACAACCCCAGAAGCAACCATTGCTCCCACTAACACGCCAACACCGACACCACAACCAACCTTGTCTCCGCCACCGGCCAGTGCCGAATTAGCCAATGTCCCTACTGTGCGGCAAGGCTTTAACAATTGTGGCCCCGCGAATCTGACCATTGTGCTGGAATATTACGGCGACGCGACCACACAGGAAACGGCCGCTGCTTACCTCAAGCCGAACAGAGAAGATCGCAACGTCAGCCCCTGGCAGATCAGCGACTACGTTAACGAATTTACCGCCTTGCGTTCGACCGTTCACAGCGGCGGTAACTTGGAGATGATCAAGCAGCTTATCGCCAATGGCTTCCCGGTTGTCATTGAAAAAGGGTATGAACCCAACAACGCGGAAGGTTGGTATGGGCATTACCTGACCGTGTACGGTTATGATGACGAGAAAGGGGAGATTTACACACGCGACACCAATCTTGGCCCGTTTGATGGCAAACCGCGCATTGATGATTACGAAGACTTCATGTATTGGTGGCAGCAGTTTAATTACACTTTCTACGTCGTCTATTTGCCGACACAGGAAGACCTGGTCATGTCCATTATTCCGCAGGTGCTGCAAGATAAGGTGACAATGTGGCAGTACACGGCCGATTTGGCGCGGGCGGAAATGCGCGACAATCCAGACAATGTGTTTGGCTGGTTTAACCTCGGTGTCAGCCTCACCTATTTGGGACAGGAAACGGGCGATGTGACTTATTATGAGGAAGCGGCCGTTAATTTTGACCAGGCACGCGCTATCGGCTTGCCACCGCGCACGCTTTATTATGAACACCGCCCCTTGATGGCCTATTATCAGCTTGGACGTGTGGACGACGTGCTCGAATTAACCGACGCTTTGCTGGAAACGGTCGGCGGCCCCTGGGTTGAAGAGATTCATTGGTATCGCGGACATGCGTTGGCGGCGCAAGGGCGACTCAGCGCAGCGCGTGAGGCTTATCAGGCCGCATTGACGGTAAACCCCAATTTTTATCCGGCACAGACTTCGCTCGATTGGGTGAACTCGCTTTTAGGTGGATAGCGTGTATGGCGGCAACTATGAAACCCATGACTCCCATTCAACTAATCGCCATCGACCTTGATGGCACCTTATTAGCAGATGATGGTGTTGTGCCCGCACTGAACATCCATGCTTTGCAGCAAGCAATGGCTGCCGGTGTGTTGGTGGTGCTGGCAACGGGCAAAACGCGCGGTTCGGCAACGGCCGTTATCGAGCAGCTTGACCTGAAAACCCCTGGCGTGTATTGCCAGGGGTTGGTGTTGCATTGTGGCGATGGCTCTGTGTGGCGGGAGGAGACGTTGGATCGGGAAACGGCCGTTGACGTGATCACCTTCGTCGAAGCACAGCAGCTGCCCTATCTTATCTATGATGGGGCGCGTATTCTGGCTTCAAGCGAAAATCCGTACCGCCATCTGCTGCACAAGAAATATCACGAGCCGCTGCCGGAATTGGCCGGGCCGCTGCTGCCGCAGGTGGACGACCTGCGCATCAACAAATTCCTGATCAGTGACGAGCGCAGCAATGATGAAACTCGCGCCCGCCTGGAAACGCTGGTAAACGGCCGTGCCACCGTGACCCAGGCTGTGCCTGAATATATCGAGCTGCTGCCCCATGGCACGTCGAAGGGCAAAGGGTTGGCGCTGTTGCTGCAAAAATTAGGCATTCCCTGGGAAGCGGTGTTGGCATTGGGCGATGGCGAAAATGACCTGGAAATGCTGCAACTGGCCGGTGTCGGCGTGGCGATGGGCAATGCTGCGCCCGCTGTCAAAGCGGTGGCCGATTACATCACTTTATCTAATAATGAAGCGGGTGTGGCAACGGCCGTTACGCGCTTTGTACTGTCCCCTCACGAGTAACACAATACGAACATTACCCTTCTAATGCCCCCAACACAATAGGCAGCAACTGCTTTTTACGCGAGACAACCCCCTCGGCCATGCGCGTGCCATCAGTCAGGCGCGGGTAGGGCAGGACATCTAACTGAGCCACATCTTTGGTTAGCAGCAAGCGGCTGCCACCGCGCACCACATCTGTGACCATGAGCATGGCAAAATCCAGCCCCTTCGACTCTTGCAAATGGGTCAGCGCTGAACACAACTGCTCGCGGTACTCTTCTAGCTGCGCAAAATTAGTTACCTCAGCTTGCGCGATGCCAAATTGTAGGCCGCCCGCTTCATATTGTTTGAAATCGGCGCTGACAATATCAGTCGGTTCGCGGAAAGCGAGACCCGCGCCCGCCTGCAACACCTGTTCGCCAAATGTTTGCAGCGTTTCGTTTTCCAGGATGGAGCCGCCCATAAATGCCCAGCGGCACAATCTGTCGGCGGCGCGATGATCGCGCGGGGTGGTCGTGGGAGAAGTCAGCAGCAGCGTATCGGAGACAAGCCCGGCTAACAATAATCCGGCCAATGATGGGGGGGCGCTCAGTCCGTTTTCGTCGATTCGTTCGGAAACGAGGGTGCAGGTGCTGCCGACGACATCAACGGTGAAGCGAATCGGCGTGTGTGTGGATGGATTGCCCAGGCGATGATGATCGAGAATTTCGAGCAAATCGGCTTCATCGAGTGCGCCTAAGGCTTGGCGCGTTTCGTTGTGGTCAACCAGGATGAGTTGTAGGCGAGGGGGATTGAGTGCGTCGCGCTGGCGGCAAATACCGGCATAGCTGCCATGCTCGTTCAAGACCCAAAACTCGGTGCGTTCTTCGCGCAGGATGCGGGGCAGGGCATCGCGAATGCGGCTGTTCAGTTGGAAGCGGGGCACTTCGGTGTCGCAGGCTTCTTTGCATGGAACGTCGAGCAGTTCACTGATTTTTGTCTCTTCGCGGCGCGGGTTGGCACCAACGGCGCGTTTGAGAAAGTCAAACAGGCTGAGGACGGTGACGAGGCCAAATGGTGTGCCGTCGGCGTTGAGGATGGGGGCAATGCCGCCGGTGCGATTGGCTATGGTCCAGGCATCGCGTAACGGCCGTTCCGGGGTTGTCGTGTTGTAGCGATGGGTAATCGATTCAAACCTGGGCGAGGCATCGGGTAACAGCACCGGCGGTTCCAACCCCAGGCGACTCAGCACCCAGGTTGTTTGCGGGTTAAGTTGACCGGCGCGTGCTGCCAGCACCTCCGCGTCCATCTGATCCTGTAACAGCCAGGCATACCCCATAGCTGAGGCAATTGAATCTGTATCCGGGTTAACGTGTCCAATCACATAAATACGCGTGTTTTTCTTTCCCATATTGTGCTCCTGTTGCCGGGCATTTTTAGCCGTTTCTCCTGTTTTTGTCCATAGTTCCAAGAATCCGCCTTGTGAAGGCTGAGATTAAGCGGCGCACCGGTATCGATGCCGGGCACAGCACGCCACGAAGGGCAATGGCATAGAGACCACAGTGTGTTTTTGGTGAATGTCGGTGTACGCTGTATTCTTTTTGTATGACACATATCTTGAAATTGGCTTGAGATGACCAGCTTCCTATAAGCCGAGTTTCAAGAAACAAGGTATAGTTAATGAAGCAAAAGCTGCCTACGGTGGGTGTGATCAGACATGGTACAAATAGCAGTTATTGGTGACATTCATTTGCAATTCGATGCCACAGATGTGGCTTATTTCAACCAGTCTGATGACGATTTGCTCCTGTGTGTCGGGGATTTGGGGACTATTTTGCGTCGCGGGGATACGGCCGTTGCCGATTCATTGAGCCAGCTTCAAAAACCAGTTTTATTCATACCCGGCAATCATGACACGGTGACAGCGTGGCAGCTTTTAGCCGAAATCTGGCATCTCGGTTGGTTTGCGCGGTTGACGGCTGTCGGGCAGGCGGGGCGGGTGGCACGCTTGCAGCGGCGCTTGGGGCGAGTGCAGTGGTGTGGCTACAGCACACATCCTTTTGTGATACATGATTTTGACTTTGCCGTGATTGCGGCACGGCCGTTTTCTATGGGCGGCCCCTGGCTTAGTTTTCACCCTTATTTGCAGCGCCAATATGGCGTCAATTCGCTGGCCGCTTCCGCCGCTTTACTCAAAGCGCAAATTGACGCGACCCCATCCGATAACCTTATCTTTCTGGCACACAATGGCCCAAGCGGTTTGGGCAGTACGCAGGAAGCAATTTGGGGGTGCGATTTTCGGCCGGAAGCGGGCGATTTTGGCGATCCTGATTTACAAGAAGCGATTGCTTATGCGCGAACGAGCGGGAAACGAGTGCTGGCTGTCGTGGCTGGGCACATGCACCGCACGCTGAAAGGTGGCGGCGTGCGTGATTGGCTGGTGCATAAGGATGGTACGATTTATGTGAATGGGGCGTGTGTGCCGCGCATTTTCACCCAAAATGAGCAGTTCGTACGCCATCATTTGCAGTTATTGGTGAGCCATGAAGGTGTCACTGTGCGGGATATGATCATTTGATGAACGCGGTTGCCCCTTACATTGTTTATCTCATGTCGGCGTTAACGGCCGTTATCATTCTCCTCTTTTTGGCCGCCCATAGCTGGCAGCAGCACCTGGCACCTGGCGCTAGAGCATTTTCCTGGGTCATGTTGACCCTTGCCGGATTTGCCACCTTTAATGGCTTGATCATTTTAACCGACACGCCGGATAGCACATTGTTGGTTGGCCGGGTTGGGTTTATTTTTGTGGCTCCGCTGCCGGTTATATGGTTGATTTTTGTTTTGCAATACACGGGTCATCAAGCCTGGCTCACCAAACGCCGTTTATTATGGGTTTCGTTGGTGCCAGCCATGACCTTGCTTGCTGTTTGGATAGACCCGCTGCTGCCTTTGATATGGGCAGACTACCAGATGGTGATTGTCGGCCCATTTATGCTGTTTGATGTCCGTTTTGGCCCTTTGATGGTGCTGTTTATCCTGTACACCTATGGCTTGATGCTGTGGACGGCCGTTTCCATGTTGCGTGGGGTATTTTATTTAACCCCGTTGTATCGGCGGCAAGTCCTCGCCATTTTGATTGCCATTCTGATTCCAATGGCGGTGAATATTCTCTATGTGACACGCTTCATGCACTTGCTGCCGCACGTTGATTTCACGCCGTTGGGATTTGCCCTGTCTGGCCTTGTCATGACATGGAACCTCTTCCGCTACCGCCTTTTTTCTTTAGGTCCCATTGCTCGTGAAGTGTTGATTGAAAGAATGCAGGAAGGGGTTTTGGTGTTAGACCCGCGCGATTATATTGTTGATGCCAATCCGGCCGCGCGTACTGTGTTGGGAATGCCATTGAGCGGTTTGGCGGCCATAACCATTGACCAGTTGCTGCCGATGTGGCCGCAAATCCGTTCGCAGGTGGACACGACTTCGCCAGTCACTGAAGAGATAATGCTGCCGGGTCGTGTCTCTGCGCGAGAGTTTGAGCTGAGTATCACGCCGCTGTATGATGGCGCGGGGAATTTTTCTGGCCGTTTGCTGATTTTGCATGAAATTACGGCGCATCGGCAGATTGAATCAGAGCTGCGACAGCGGGCGTTAGAATTGGAGTCGTTGGCTTTTATTTCCGGGTTGGTGCGTACCGCAGCGACTTTGGAGACGTTTTTGCCAGATGCGCTTACTCAGGCAACGCAGGTGTTAGGCGCGGCGTTTACCAGTGTTTATCTGTTGAAGCCAGGCACGGATATTTTGGAATTATGTGGCAATTATCCGCTGGATTTTCCAATGGTGGGGCTTCAACACCGCCTGGGTGAGGGCATTACCGGCCATGTTGCCGCAACAGGTGAGGTTTACATTACTGAGGATGTGACGCGCGACCCCAGGGCGCATTTGCTGCCACAGGAGGTGGCGTTAACGGTGGCTACGACTTTGCGCAGCCAGGTGTCGCTTCCTTTGCGGGTACAAGATGTGGTGTTGGGGGTGCTGCATGTGGGGCTGGCGGAGAAACGGCCGTTTCGCAGCGCGGAGATTCGTCTGGCAACGGCCGTTGCCGACATCCTGGCTGGCGCGATTAACCGCTTCATGATCGTTGCCGGTTTGGAGCGCGAAGTGGCCGCACGCACCGCAGACATTCGCGCTGAACAAGAGAAACTGGCGATTATTCTCAACAGTGTGCAGGACGCCATCGTTTTGTTTGACCTTGATTTGATGGTTGATTACGTAAATCCGGCCTTTGTCACGGTGACGGAATATAGCGCGGAGGAGGTGTGTGGCCTTGCCAGTCTGACGGATTGGCTAACTTATTTGCCGGAGCATAGTCGGCAAATGTTGCAGGCGGCGATAAATGAGCAGCGCAGTTGGCAGGGTGAACTAACGTTGCCGGGGCGAAACGGCCGTTTTTATGAAGCCGCCCTGATCATATCCCCTGTCCACAATATGCAGGGCGAATTGATTGGCTACATTTCCAGTCACCACGATATTACCTGGCGTCTAGAACTAGAGCAGGCACGCAGTCAATTTTTGTCCAATGTGTCACACCAACTGCGTACACCTGTGACAAACATTAAATTGTATGCTGATTTGTTCAAGGTCGGGCAGAGTGAGGAAAAGCGGAATCATTACATGCATATCTTGATGGAGCAGGTTGACCGCCTGGAGCATCTGGTGCAAGACATCATTGAAATGACCGTGTTGGATAGTGGCGAAGGCTTGCAATCGTGGGAAATCATCTCCTGGTCTGATTTGTTAGAAGCCATTAGGGGACGGTTTGCGACAGATGCCCAAGAATCCCAACTCACCTTAACCATTTCACCGCTGCCATCTGATTTGCCTGTGGTCTATGGTGACAGCACTCGTTTGGTGCAGGCTGTGGCGGAACTGGTGAGTAATGCGTTTGTGTTTACGCCGCCCGCTGGGGTTGTGACGGTGACTGTGGATGTGCCTTCTGTGGAAAAACGGCCGTGGCTAACTATTGCAGTGCGCGATACAGGGCCGGGCATTGCGCCGGCCGAACAGGAGCGTGTCTTTGAGCGTTTTTATCGGGGGCAGTTGGCTGCTTCCGGCCACATTCCCGGCACCGGCCTTGGGTTGAGCATTGTCCAGGCCATCATTAGTGCGCATGGGGGGCGTGTGACTGTGGAAAGTGTTGTCGGGCAGGGGAGTTTGTTTGTGTGCTGGCTGCCAATTACTGTTGGAGAAACGGCGACGGCATAAATAGCTTTTGTTCGTTGCTACCGTTGCCATAAAAAAGGCCTTGCATGTTGTTGCTGCAAGGCCTTGCGTTTATTAAAAGTTACAGATTACCAATTACCAATCATTGCTGCGATCATCATCACGGTAATTGCTGCGGCGATCCTGTCCGCCATAATTGCTACGTCGGCTATCACGATTGCCACCACCACGATCGCCTCCACGATCGCCACCGCCGCGATAACCGCCGCCACCACCACGATAACCGCCTTCCCGCCGTGGCGGGCGTTCTGTCCGTGGTCTGGCTTCATTGACTTTCAGCGTGCGTCCACCCATATCACTGTCATTCAGTCCATCGATGGCAGCCTGCCCTTCACTATCCGATTCCATTTCTACAAATGCGAACCCTCGCGATCGTCCCGAATCACGATCCATAACGATAGTGACCGAGACAACATTGCCATAGGCACTAAACATACTTTCTAATTCATCATCTCTTGTACTATACGGCAGGTTGCCTACATAAATCTTCATTTACCTCTCCATGCATCTTACTCAATACTGGATGCAAAAAGGCCACCCAACGCGTCTGGACGGCCCTTTCGTTCCGGAACAGACATTACATAAACAGATTAACGAATTTTTTTCGGCTTGTCAAACAAAATTTTTTACATGGCGGTGATCTTTTGTAAAGAGGCTTGATAGCAAGGTCGTTGCGCTGTCGGCTGCGCCGGTTAGGGAGTTTAGAATTGCCTTGTTTACGGCTGGAGAGGAGGTGCCGATGTGTTATACTGTTGTGTGGTATGGGAGCCAGTGAGAAAATAAAAGAAGCTGATTAAGTTGAGGCGGAATAAATGGAGGAGTTATCTATGCTTGATAACGATAGGGAGGAAACGGCCGTTTCCCCTCACACACTCACTACCTACGCTGAAAAGCCAGCCTTTATTGTCGGCATTGGGGCATCGGCCGGCGGACTGGAAGCGTTAGAAAAATTTTTCACCAATGTGGAGCCACGCACACAACTGGCCTTTGTCGTTGTGCAGCATCTATCCCCGGATTACAAAAGTTTGATGGTCGAATTGCTGTCAAAACATACGACGCTGCCCGTTTATGAAACAACCGACGGCATGATCGTCGAACCCAATGCCGTTTACCTCATCCCACGCAAAAAGACGATGACCATTTTCCACGGCCGTTTACTGTTGGCCGACCGCAAGCCAGAAGAAGGACTGCACCTGCCCATCGACATCTTTTTGAAGTCACTGGCCGAAGACCAGGGGGAAAAGGCCATCGCCATCATCTTGTCGGGCACGGGCAGTGACGGCACGCGCGGCATTCGCGCCGTCAAGGAAGCGGGTGGCATGGTTATGGCACAAGACGAGCAGTCCGCTCGTTTCGATGGCATGCCGCGCAGCGCCATTGCCACCCAATTAGTCGATTACGTTTTGTCACCGGAACAGATGCCGCAGGAATTGATGAAATTTGTGCAGCATCCTTATCTGGTGGGCGATGCCAGAGTCAAACCACCGCTCACAGACGACGACAATTTGAACAAGATTTTCGCGCTGCTGCGTAGTTTCAGCGGGGTGGATTTTTCCTTTTACAAGCAAAACACAATGGGACGGCGCATCGAGCGCCGCATGAGCATCAATCAAATTGATCGCCTCAGTGATTATCTCAATTATTTGTATCGCTCGCAGGCGGAAGTGAATACGCTGTATAAAGAAATGCTCATTGGCGTGACGCGATTTTTCCGCGACCCAGAGGCGTTTGAGGAATTGAGAACGGCCGTTATTCCTGCCATTCTCGCCAACAAAGACGCACAAGATCAAGTGCGCGTTTGGGTTGTGGGCTGTTCCACTGGCGAAGAGGCCTATTCGCTGGCGATTTTATTCCGCGAGGCGATGGAGGCGGCAAACAAAAACCTGGATGTCAAAATATTTGCCACCGACATCGACAAAGAAGCCATTGATTTTGCCAGCCGTGGCATTTACTCGGAGAGCGTGGCCGCTGACGTGTCCCACGATCAATTGCGGCGCTACTTCATCAAAAAGAGCGACAGCTACGAAATTATGCGCCACGTGCGCGAAATGGTCATTTTCGCCCGCCAAAACCTGATTAAAGACCCGCCTTTTTCCAAAATCGACCTGATTTCATGCCGCAATGTGCTGATTTATTTCCAGGTTATTTTGCAAAAGCGCGTTTTGGCAATCTTCCAATTTGCTTTGCAGCATGATGGCTTTCTCTTTTTAGGCACCAGCGAAACAGTTGGCAGCGATCAGGAGGCGTTTTTCCCCTTCCATAATAAGTGGCGTATTTATCAGTATAAAGGCGGGGTGCGCCCATTATTACAAACCACAGCCCCAATTATGTCACAGGCTGTGCCACCAGCCGTGACCCATTCGCGTGCGTATGCGCTGCCTTTTGTGGATGAACGCCGTGCCAGGGAGCATACACTGTATCGCACCATCCTTGAGCAGTTATTGGCACCGGCGCTGATTGTCAATGAACAGCTTGAACTGCTGCATGCGTTTGGGGATATTAATCGCTTTTTGCAGGTTCCCAGCGGTGGGCGTGTCAGCCTGAGTATCACCAAGATGCTGCGTGCCGATTTGTCTATCCCGTTTAGTACGGCCATCCATCGCGTGTTAAAGGAGCAGGAGGAGGCGATTTATAACAACGTCGTTGTGCGCCATCAGGATGGCGTGACGGTGGTTGATTTGTTGGCACGGCCGTTTACCGAACCGGTCACGCGCCAGCGGCTGGCATTCGTGCAGTTCCGCGAAGCTGAACGCAAAACGACAGACGCAGCTGCTCCCGAATCATATGATCGTTACCAGGGTGCCAGCCAGCGCATCAAAGATTTAGAGCAGGAATTGCAATATACCCGCGAAAGCTTGCAGGCCACCATTGAAGAATTGGAAACCTCCAACGAGGAGCTACAAGCCACAAATGAAGAATTGTTGGCGGCAAACGAAGAGCTGCAAAGCACCAACGAGGAATTGCAATCTGTCAACGAAGAGCTGATCACCGTCAATGCGGAATATCAGGCCAAGATTCAAGAATTGACCGAGCTGAACAACGATATGAGCAATTTGCTCGGCAGCACGGACATCGGCACGATTTTCCTCGACATTGATTTGCATGTGCGCAAATTTACCCCGGCCATTCAGCGCGAGATTAATCTCATTGACAGCGACATCAATCGTCCCATCAGCCACATCTCGCACAATATCGAGGGGTGCGATTTGATGGCAGAAGCGGAAATTGTGCTCGATACGTTGGTCAGCCGTCAGCGCAAAGTCCGTGATAGGCAGGGCAAATGGTTTATCTTGAAAGTGATGCCATATCGCACGCAGGATAATGCCATTCGTGGGGTTGTCATGACGTTGGTGGACATTACCGAATTGGAAATGGCTAACCAGCAGATTGCCTATCAAGAAAATGTTTTGCGCAAAAGCCCGCACGCCATTATTTCTGTTGACCATGATTTGCGCATTGTTAACTGGAATCAGGCGGCGCAAACCCTTTTCGGGTTTACATTTCAAGAGGCGGTAGGCAAGGAGATTGAAACGGTGCTGCGTACACAGTATGTGTCTGAACGGCGGGAACAGGTGTGGACGGCCGTTCACGAGAGCGGCTTGTGGAGCGGTGAAATAAGGCAAACAAGCAAAGATGGCACCGTGTTTCCCATTTTGGCTTTGATTTCCACAATCAAAAATCATGGAGAGCAGCAGACGGGGATGGTTTGGGTTAATCGCCTTATTGCTGGAACACATTAATACAAAACAGGTGGGATTGATCGCGAAAACGCTCCCGTTATGTCGGGAAGGTTTGCTTTTCTCAGCCCGGATGTGAAGAGGGTAGGCTAGAATATGTTAGGACAACCAGATGGTCATGGGATTTCTAATTTGCGGCAGCAGGCCGAATCTGCGTTGCAAGGGAAGCCAGTCGAGATTGCGACACTTTCGTCTGAAGATGTTGCCAAGCTCATTCATGAATTGCAGGTTCATCAAATTGAGTTGGAACTGCAAAACGCCCAATTGCGCCAGACTCAGCAGGAGCTAGAAACAACACGAGATCGGTATACAAACTTGTATGATTTTGCGCCGGTGGGGTATTTGACGTTGAATGCACAGGGCGTCATTCAATCGGCCAATTTGACGAGCGTGAACATGTTGGGCGTCTCTGAACGCGCGGCGCTGCAACAAGTTCTCCTGACAGATTTTGTTGCCTTTGAGGATCAAGATGTTTTCTTTCGCTTTTGGCGGCGTTTGCGGCGCTCGGAGTCTTTGCAGCAGTGTGAGGTGCGCCTGGTGCGCAAAGATGGCACGGTGTTTTATGCGTATGTGGAAGGGGTTGCTTTTGAGGGAGGTGACGGAACGGCCGTTCAGTGCCATCTCATTTTAAGCGACATCAACCGGCGTCGCATGGCCGAAGAAGCCGTCTATCGCACGCAAAAACTGGAAAGCCTCGGCATCATGGCCGGTGGCATTGCCCATGATTTTAACAATTTGCTGTCAGCCATTTTGGTGCAGCACGAGTTGGCACAAGTGAAACTGCCTCTGGAGCATCCGGTACAGCTGCATTTGCAGAAGGCCAGCCAGGCGGCGCGTCATGCGGTCAATTTAACCACGCAGTTACTGGCCTATGTGGGGCAGGGAGATTATCAAATCACCTTGTTGAACCTCAACCGCGTCATTAGCGAAAGCGTCGCTTTGCTTGAAGCAACGATTCCGCACACGATTTCCTTGATGCTAAATTTATCGCCAAACCTGCCACAGCTTGAGGCTGACGCCAGCCAGATGCAGCAAATTGCGATCAATCTCATCATGAATGCGGCCGAGGCATATGAAGATAAGCCGGGGATTGTTTGGGTAGAAACACGCACAACGGTATTGTCTGAAGACCAGATAAACGCCTTCTCCCACACGTATGATATGTCGCCCGGTGAACATGTGGTTTTGAGCGTTCGTGATGAGGGCAAAGGCATGACGTCGGATACGATGATGCGTGTGTTTGATCCCTTCTTCACGACGAAATTTACCGGTCGTGGGCTGGGGCTGGCTGCGGTGCAGGGGATTGTGCGGCAGCACCGGGGCGGCATTCAGATTGATTCGTCGTGGCGCAAAGGGACGATGTTCCGTGTTTATTTGCGCCCGACGGTGCTGGAGGATGTCGCTACCTGGGAGGAAAATGAGGCTGGCGGTGGGGAAACGGCCGTTATCCTGCTCATTGACGACGAAGTAGCCTTGCGTGATGGAATTCAAGAACTGCTGGAGTTAAGCGGCGCACGCGTGCTGGTGGCCGGAAATGGCCCCGATGGCCTGGAAATCTTTCGCCATCATTATCAGGACATTGATGTGGTTGTGTTGGATTTGACCATGCCCATGATGTCTGGCGAAGAAGTGTTGGTCGAACTGCGTCGTATTCAGCCTGACGTTTCTGTGATTATCACCACCGGCTATGGCGAGACAGAAGCCTTGCGCCGCCTGCGCGGCATGGAGCCATTTTACTTTTTCCCCAAGCCATTTGTGGTCGATGACCTGCTGACCAAAATCGGGGAGATTCGCGGGCGAGCACAGATGCCAGGCAATGCGTAACACCGCCTGGCATTTGCTGGTTTAGTCTGCGGGCAGCGTGCGCTCGGACGGCCATTCACGGCCGATATTTTTGCGCATCTTTTCCACGTAAGCCTGCTCTAAATCAATCCCGGCATAATTTGCCAGCTTGAGCGTGTAGGCGAACAAATCGGCCAGTTCGCTGCGCAGGCTGGCGCGGTGGCGGTTGACCGCTTCCTGGTGGGCGTCGTTGGGGGAACGGCCGTCTCCTTGCAGCCGCTTGCCATCTCCCCAAATCTTGACAAACTCGCTGGCAATTTCGCCCACCTCTTCGGTGAGCAAGATGTAGTTGAAGAAAATGTCCGGGTCGAACCCTTTGCTGCTGTCCAATTGGCGATGGAACTCCTGGTAAGCGGGGAGTTTGCCCTGCTGCAAAAGGCGTGTTTGCGCATCGGAGACAGATGGCGATTGTGGCGCGTGGTGCGCCAGCGCCGCCTGCACCAATGACGTGACGTGGTCGAGGTCAGCTTCGTTTGCCAAAAAGTCGAGCGTGCTGACATCAATGGTCAGCACGGGAATATCTTGCAGGCTGGAAAGCCACGCTTCGTAAGCCGAAGCCAATTCGCGGATGTATTCGGGATCCATGTCGCGTTCGTAGGGACGGTCACGCAAAGCGATGCGTCGCATAACCACCGAATGTTCCGCTTTCAGGTAGACGATGAGGTTGGGTTTGGGGATTTTTTCGCTGAGCGCGGCATGGACACGGCCGTACATCGCCAACTCGTCATCTTTCAAGTTTAGCCAGGCAAACAACTCATCTTTGGCAAAAGTGTAGTCAGCCACCAGTGGCCCGCGCCGCAGCGCCTCCGGTACCGCTTTGTTTTGCTGGTGGTAGCGGCTGAGCAAAAAGAAAAGCTGTGTCTGGAAAGCGTACCGCTCTCGATCCTGGTAAAAGTTGGAGAGGAATGGGTTTTCCTCAAATACTTCCAGCAGCAAGCTGGCGTTGGCGAATTTGCTTTGCAGCAGGCGTGCCAGCGTGGTTTTGCCCACGCCAATGACACCCTCAATGGCGATGAAATGATTGGTCATGATGTCCTCATGTGTCAAAGAAGGAGCTTTTGAGTTTCGTGGAATTGTTCCGTATTGCGTATTGCGTATTCAAAGGCCAATACGTAATACGTAATACGCAATAACCAGTCCCCGCATTCCTCAAAAGCCTGTATAACGTTTCTTTTTCTTTACAAAAAGAGTTGCAGCAGCAGGCCAACGGCCGTTCCCACAACAGCGCCACCGGCAATATCTGTCAAGAAATGGCGTGCAAGCACCACACGAGCCAGGGCAACGGCCGTTGCCCACAGCAAAAAAACGGCCGTCCACAGTGGATATAAAAAGGAAAGGGTGATGGCAACGGCCGTTACCCGCGCCGCATGTCCCGAAGGGAAGGCATACTTGTCTGCGCCAAAATCGCGGCCCGGCCCAGAGGGGCGCTCCCGTTTGTAAATGCCTTTGCTGATGTAGACGGTAACGGCCGTTGCCGTGATCGTCCACATCAAATTCCACCCCAGCGTTGCCCGTTGCAGCAGCGCCACCACACACACCGCAACCCAAAAGACACTATCCCCGGAGCGTGCCAGCAGCCACGCCAGCAAACGCCAACTGCGTCGCTGCCCGCGTATCGCTAACTTTTGCGACCAGATCGCATCTTTTGCCAGCAAGGCTGGCGGCAGCGGCAGCGGTGGCGGTTTAACCACAAACGCCGCAGAAGAGGCTGCGTCGTTTTCAGGTTGCTCTGCGTGCGTCCCTTCTTCTGCCGGTTTACTCATTAAACAATTCGCCCACGCTGCGCCCTTCGTGCGTGCGGGCAATCACCTCGCCCAACAGCCCGGCAACTGTGAGCACAGTCATGTTGGGCAGCCGTTTTTCTGGCGGAATGGGCAGCGTGTCGGTGGTCACAATTTCCTGAATCGGCAACTGCGCCAGCCGCTCCACCGCCGGGTGGGATAAGACAGGATGGACAAAAGAGACGTAGACATCCTTTGCGCCGCGCTCTTTCACCAGATTCACAGCCTGTTGAATGGAGCCGCCGGTGTCGACGAGATCATCGACGATGATTACGTCACGCCCGGCCACATCGCCAATTAAGGTGAGCGCCTCCCGTTTGTTCTCGTTGCCACTGCGCCGCTTTTCCACAAACGCCAGCGGCAAGTCCAGTTCTTCGGCATAGTTGCGCCCGCGCTTGGCAAAACCCAGGTCAGGTGTGACGATGACGGCGTCGAGGTGCTTTTCCTTGAAATAGTCGGTGAGCAGGTGCATGGCGGTCAGCGAATCGCCGGGAATTTTGTAAAAGCCTTGAATCTGGCCGGAGTGTAAATCAATCGTAATCCAGCGGTCGGCCCCGGCAACTTCGATCATGTCTGCCAGCAGGCGGGCGGTGATGGGGATGCGCGGTTGGTCTTTTTTGTCGCTTTGCGAATAAGCCATGTAAGGGCAAACAACCGTGATGCGCCCGGCCGAATCGCGATTGAGGCAGTCGATGGCGATCAACATTTCCATGATGTTGCGATGCACCGGACGTGTATGACTCTGGATAACGTAAACATCCTGGCCGCGGACACTGCCATGTAACCGGACCAGGATGTTTTCGTTGGGAAATTGAACAATATCCCACGGACTAAGTGGGATTTTCATATAATTAGCAACACGCTGCGCCAGTTCAGGGCAACCTGATCCGGCAAATAATTTAATGTCACCGTACATGATGCCAGCTCCTTATGTGAATAAATCTCGTTTGCTGAATGGCTGCATTGCCAGGCGTGTAAATAATTTTACCGGCGTCAACCAGGAAATGTTTGCGCCGGATTTGTCGTTTGCTAATACTTTTTCTACCAGCCAGGGGGTGACGGTTTCTACTTTGTCACCAAGGCTGTTGAACACTTTTTTGGCTTGTTCCAGCCCGGCGGGATCGTCTTTGTATTGGTCTGTGAGGAAATCGGTGATGACGATGCCGGGGCTGAGGGTGCTGACTTTAACGGCCGTATCCGCGGTTTCCTGCGTGAGGGAACGAGAGAGGAAACGCACGGCCGCTTTGGTGCTGCCATAGACGCTGATTCCGGCCCGAATACGGCCGTTGCTGCCAAACCCTTCCATGTTGTACAAATGTCCATGCCCTTGTTGCAACATGTTGCGGATGGCGACGCGCGAACCGTAAACCAATCCTTTGAAATCAATGTCGATCACCTGATCAATGGCTGCCTGGGGGAGTTCCCACACCATTTGCATGGGATGGCCGACCCCGGCATTGTTGATCCAGATGTCTACAGAACCAAAACGGGCAACGGCCGTATCCCACACTGTTTGCAATTCTTCTTCGTGGGTTACGTTGGCCGCACAACCGTGCAGCCGTTCATTGCCATGAATCTGAGAAAGGGAGGTCAGGGCTTGCGTGACGCTGTTGGGGGAACGGCCGTTAATCGTTACCCGACAACCCCGCGCCAAAAATTCATGCGCCAACCCATAACCAATGCCACGTGTACTTCCAGTAATGACGATGTTTTTCATAGTATGGCCCGTAATCGTAGCCGAAAATCTAGATTTGTAAATGCAGCCCGCACACCTCCCGGAGGTTTGTTTTAACTGCCTGGAGGCCTATTTCGCAAGATGTGCCTTTCGCCAACACCCTCTGGCAGATTGTCTGACATGTGCCCCGCCTATGAAATCGCCTCTGATTTTGCCATAAACCTGAATCATCACGCTGGGGCTGGTATAATCAGCGGGAACGATTTACCGGAGGTGTACCATGCGTTGTGAGTGGTGTGGCACAGACCCCTTGTACGTACAATATCACGATGAAGAGTGGGGCGTACCGATTTACGATGATCAACTGCTGTTTGCCAAGTTGATTTTAGACGGAGCGCAGGCAGGATTAAGTTGGATCACCATTTTGCGTAAACGCGAAAATTATTGGCAGGCGTTCGACCAATTTGACCCGGCCAAAATAGCCCGTTACGACGAAGCAAAAATCGCCGAACTGCTGCAAAATCCCGGTATTGTGCGCAATCGGTTGAAGGTGGAAGCGGCCGTTAAAAACGCGCGTGGTTATCTCGATATTATGGAAAAAGAAGGCTCCTTTGCTCGCTTTTTGTGGCAGTTTGTAGATGGGAAACCTCTGCAAAATCGCTGGCAATCATTGCGCGAGATGCCCGCAGAAACGGCCGTATCCCGCGCCATGAGCAAAGCCCTCAAAAAACGAGGCTTCAACTTTGTTGGCCCCACCATCGTTTACGCTTTTATGCAGGCTGTCGGCATGGTCAACGACCATGTTGTCACCTGTTTCCGCCACGACGCGTGTCACGCGCTGGCAAATCACCATCCTTTCACGGAGTAAAAACACGAATGCTGACGATTCAAGACGTAACTGTTGCTTTTGGGCAGCGGATTTTATTCAAAGATGTCAATCTCAAATTTTTGCCCGGCAACTGTTACGGGTTGATTGGCCCCAACGGTGCCGGAAAATCAACCTTGTTGAAGGTGTTGGCTGGCGAAATTGAAGCCAACAAAGGCACTATCACTGTTGGTCCCAACGAGCGCATCGCTCTGTTGCAGCAGGATCAATTTGCCTTCGACGCGTACCCTGTATTGGAAACGGTCATCATGGGGCATGAGCAGCTGCATGCGGTGTTGCAAGAGCGCGACGCCATTTACGCCAAACCTGATTTTTCTGAAGAAGACGGGCTGCGTGCGGCAGATTTGGAAGCTGAACTGGCGGAATTGGGCGGCTATGAGGCCGAAGCCGAAGCCGGTACGCTGCTCAACAATTTAGGCCTGGATGAATCCTACCATCACATGATCATGCGCGAGTTGGAAGCGAGCCAGAAGGTGCGCGTGCTGTTGGCGCAGGCTTTGTTTGGCAACCCCGATATTTTGCTGCTGGACGAGCCGACCAATCAACTTGATCTCGCTTCCATCACCTGGCTGGAAGATTTTCTCTTTCGTTTTCCCAATACGGTGATTGTTGTCTCCCATGATCGCCATTTCCTCAACGATGTCTGCACACACATTGCGGACATTGATTTCAACAAAATTCAGCTTTACGTGGGCAATTATGATTTTTGGTATCAGGCGAGCCAGTTGGCGCAGCAGCAGCGTAAAAGTGAGGAAAAGCGGCGCACGGATAGGATTAAAGAGTTGGAGCAGTTTGTGCGCCGCTTTAGCGCCAACGCGTCTAAGTCGCGCCAGGCGACATCGCGCCGTAATTTAATTGAGAAGCTGTCCGTGGAAGATCTGCCCTCCTCGTCGCGCCGGTTCCCTTATATTGACTTCAAGCCGGAACGGCCGTGTGGCAAAGTCATCCTCTCCGTTGAAGATGTGAGCGTCAATTTGGAGGAGCGGCCAGTTTTGTATCATTTCAACCTGACGGTAAACCCTGGCGACAAAATCGCTTTCATTGGGCCAAACGACCTGGTGAAAACAACCTTGTTTCAGGTTCTCATGGATGAAGTGGAACCGGATTATGGCACATTTCGCTGGGGCACAACCATCACACCCGCTTATTTCCCCAAGGAAAATGCGGTTTATTTCGATACCGATTTGAATCTGGTCGATTGGCTGCGTCAATATTCTCCCGATGACAGCGATACTTTTGTGCGCGGCTACCTGGGGCGGATGCTTTTTTCCGGCGAGGAAGCGCTAAAAAATACGCGCGTCCTTTCTGGGGGCGAGAAGGTGCGCTGTATGTTGGCACGCATGATGCTCAGCGGTGCAAATGCGCTGCTGCTTGATGAACCAACCAATCACCTTGACCTGGAAGCGATTACGGCGCTTAACGATGGCTTGATCAATTTCCCTGAGGTGGTTTTGTTTGCCTCGCATGATTACCAGTTTGTGGAGACGATTGCCAATCGCATCGTTGAAATAGCGCCGGGTGGCGTCATTGACCGTGCTATGAAGTTGGAGGAGTATGTTCAAGACGCCACCGTGCAGGAACTGCGCGAGCGCTATTACCAGGGTCGTCACCACATCCGGATTTGAGTGATGTCCCTTCTTCCGAAGGTGATTGCAACTTTCGGAAGAAGGGGGGAGTGGGGCTGTCAGGAAACGGCCGTATCCAGGAACCGCAATATCGCCTGACATGCCCCATCGGGGTCAAGCAGCCAACAATACGGATGTGCCCAGCCGTCAATTTCAGCAATTTGTCCTTGCGCGGTCAACGCACACAGCCCATGAATGGCCGCCTTTTCCCGTTCATCGTCCAAATCCTTTTCCGCCAACATCAAGACAGGGCATGTCACCTTGGGGTAATAATCCTCAAAGCGGTAATGGTAATAATGCCGCATGTAATTTTCCAGCGCTTGTTTACCCATGCCGCGCCCGTACTGTCCATCGGCTGTGGGGTAAGCATCGTATCGCACAACCGCCTCCAGATACTCATTCCACCAGTCGCTGCGCATAAAGATTTCACGCCGGTTGTCCACCAGAGCTTCAAGCGTGGGGAAAATGGACAGCGGCGCATTACGAATCTTTTCCAGTTCATGAGCGACATGTTCTTCAAATGCTGTTTCCGACCCTTCCCAGGTTCCATAAGGGCCGAATTCACTGCTCAGAGCGCCATCGCAGATTAGCGAGATTACTTTTTCCGGGTGATTTGCGGCAAGGCTCAATCCAACTTCTGCACCCAGCGAACTGCCAACAATGTGTGCCCGCTCAAGGTTGAGATGCTGCATGATGCCGATGACATCTTGTGCCATTTCATCCATGTGATAGCCAGTTGCCGGTCGGTCTGATTTGCCATGCCCGCGCAAATCAATCAATATGAGGCGATAGCGGTCTTGGAAGTAGGGGATAACGCGCTGCCACATTTGCAAATTTGCGCCGCTGAAATGCAGAAAAATGATGGGGTCGCCATCTTGTTCGTACTCTTGAATGTGTAGTTCGATTTGATTTACACACACCTGTGTCTCTTTCATTTTGATCTCCTGAAAACAGTTTCCCGGAGGGGCGTCCCATGAGGTGCTTTCTTTGATGATGCCCTCCGGGCGGTTTTGTTTGTATGCAAACGTCACTCAGGCTGCCTGCCTGAATGATGAAGCGTCAGCATTAACAAATGCTGCCCGGCTGTTTGTCGGGGTTGCCTGGTTTTGTCGTTGGGTGTTGGAGTGAGCGATTCGGCTGAACGAGCCGAATGGTCAGGCCAATGTTACGCTTCACCTGTCAGGCGCACTTCACTACACAGCCAAAATGCCTGTTTGGCTGCTGGTTTTTGTTTATTGACGCTAACCTGGGTTACAAAGCGTGAACAGCTTGCCCGCCCGTATTCAAATGAGGTAATGTGTTGTGTTCATGTAATCTACAAACAAATTGCTTGTTTATCGTAAACAGATTTCTTGTTTACCGTTTCCGGTTTTTTGTGACTGGTAGCATTGTAGCATGGCGTAATAATGCGGGTCAATGCAGGTGAGGTAGGGGCGAGCCGCCGGCTCGCCCTCCTCGAAATGCAGAGGCGAGCCGCCGGCTCGCCCCTACTGTATGATGCTGGAGGTCAAAGCAACATTGACCGACCCACTGCGGAAATGGCTCCCAAATCCGTCAACCAGCTTCATCTGCTTCATTTAGCAGCTGGCTGGCAAAGGCCAATGCCTCCTCTTGCGTCGGATAGAGGAACATCCCTGGCCCTTCACCGCTAACGTCAAGCCCTCCGGCGGCAATGCCTGCATCAACATAGATGTGCAGTGAGCAGCTGTATCCGTCGGTGGTTGCCGGGTCAAGCCCCCATTCTTCCGGGTCCATGTAGCTGCGTATCAGGTGCATGTTTAGTTCTGGGCTTTCAGCGCCACTGTATAAATGGCGTTCCTCTGTGTGTTTGGTGGTCAGTAATGTGTTGAGCGCGTGGTACCACACCCAAAATGTGCCGTACTGCACTAAGAGGCTTTGTTGATAGATAACGGCCGTTCCCACAAAAAACTTAATCGTGCAGTTAAGCCAACCAACTTTTGCCCTGTCAATTTTGGGCCAATCCTTGCCGCTTGGCGGCCAATCTGATTCCGGCTCATCTAATTCTGCCAGAAGCGCATCGTGCAGCTCTTCTAATTCCTTGTAAACCTCGTCTGACACATCCCACGAGACAACTGGCCCACGGGAAAAGGGTGCTACAGGTTGTAATCGTTTGTCTATGGTCAATTCAACAGCAAGATAGCCGGAATCAGTGCGATCATTAGTAAGCAAAGCCATAGGTCTGTTCTCTCCATGTATTTGTGTCAATTACCTGGCCTAAGCCAGGCTGGTTGACTGGCATTTTATAGGGCACATTCACAGCGGGGCCTGATGAATCTGGTGCCAACTGCCGTCACTATACCGTGATTGGGCGCACCGTACCACCTAATGAAAAAAGGTCTCTCGCCTGGGCGAGAGACCTTTGGTGAACGTTTCACTGAAACGCTTTCACGCCGTTGCCAGGGGTGTCGCAGTTTTGTTCGAGCGTTATAATTTGGAAACGGCCGTATCCGATCCGCAAACTGTACAGTGGGGGCAGGGGATGGACAAGATCGTCATCCCAAAAAATCAAACATGGAGAAGAAAATGGCAGGCACAGGCAAACCCATTCTAGTAGGCTCAATTATTTACCTTGAGAACAAAAATCCGCACAGCGGCTATCTGGATGCGCGTGGACGGGTCATTGACAAACCGGAATTTTGGAATGTCGCCGGGACAGAACGCAGTTTTGTCCTGACGCATGGAACGCCCAATCGGGATCAAGGCTCTGGAAGCTGGAAAATCATATCCGCCGAAGGGAAAGCGGATGGCACGCCGCTTAAAATCGGTGACACCATTCACCTGCTCAATATGTACCCCAATGTTGGCTATCTCGACTGTTGTGGGTGGATTGAGCATTTGGCGCCCTTTCATGACTACCAGACAGAAGTGAGATGTGGCGTGTTTACGGCCGTTATCCCCGACCGCGACAATGGGACAGGCAAATGGACGATTAGATCGGCTGAAAAACTAGAGAATGACGAGCTTCTCGAAGGCGATGTCATTTACCTGGATAACGGCTATCCCAACACCGGTTCTCTGGTGGCATACGGCAATGTCACGCAAAATGAGATATTCAAACAGTATGAAGGGCAGCAGTCATTTGTGTTTACCAGCACCTCTGCTAAGCGCAAGAGTGAATCCGGTGCCTGGGCAATCACCTTGAGCAATAACAACAACAGCAAGCTTGTATTTGACTTTTTTGGGCCTGAGCTATTGCAAGGGCGAACCCACAACATGAAAGGCGTTATGAGCGTAACCAATATCTTGCTGAATGATGCCTTACAAGCAGTCGGGGGTATTTCCATCGAAGAAGTTAAGCAACTGCTGCTTGGAGCAGAAGAAGAAACCAAAGAGGAAGGCGATCAGCGTCTCAAGAACTTTTTGGATAAAGCAACATCAGGGCAAAATCAACGTCTGTCTGATGTCATCGATCACAGTTTTCAGATCAAACAACTCCTCAACCTCTTTGCCCTAAGCAACCTGTTGAACGCTTTTAACCAAAACACGCTGCAAGCGCTGATGCTCAAGTCTTCGCAAGATCATCAACAAAACAAAACATTAGCGCCCCTGCACCTCTTTCGCGGATGTTTTCGCTGCATTGCTGCCGATCATGAGATCATCCAACGCGCCACCGTGCAGCGGCGGTGGAATCAGGACAAACTGGGTGAGCAATATTACCAGAGCGAGCAGGCAGTAGAGCTTTTGGTGATGGATAAACTCGCTATCAAAGCTGTCGCTCCTTTTCAACACCTGCTGTTTGATCATGCGGATCATCTGGCCGTACTCACCTACTTTAGTGAAACAACGCATATTCATCATGTGCCCTATACAGATCGTTTCATTTTGGTTGGCGTCAACTATGACCGTGTTTCGCTTGTCGATAATTCGTCTGATGATAAGACATTAACTGGAAGGGATTTTTCTGCATTTGAACTGATGGCAATTCCACATGAGGTGGGGCACTATGTGTACCAACATGGCAAACTTGAGAACGGCAAAACTTTCCCTGAAGTGAGCCAGAAATTTAAAGACAACCCCTATTACCAGTGGTGTGAAGAGATTTTTGCGGATTTATATGGTTGCATTGTCGCTGGGCCTTTATCCGTTTTTAGCATGCAGGCATTTCTGACATCGGGCGATAAAGAGCGTGCCTGGAGAGACGACAATGAACACCCAACACCGATATTGCGCTCCTACATTTTGTCTGAAATCTTGCGCATATTACGTGATGTAGATAAGAAGGGTGCCAAACGGTATGATTTTGCGACCGTGACAAGAAATCTGGATGAAGGTTGGACGGAGATTTTAGAAGGGTGGGGGTATGAGCGAATCGAAAAAGATAAAAACCGCCCGACTCGAATTTACCTGCCGGATGATTCTACTAAGCATCTGGAAAGGATTATCAATGTTGATAGAGTCATAAAAGCGATTCGCCCGATTATTGCAGAATTTGCCAATCACTTGCTTGCTGCCGCCAACTTTAATCAACAAAGTGCTGCCAGCAGCGAGAAACGGCCGACCGATATTCCCTGGAGCAAAGGCGATTATAAAGTCTCGAAAGAGTATGCACGCGAAATGGCTGCATTAGCCGGTGGCTCGACGGCGCGTGAACCAATATCGCTAGAGGTTTTGCTTAATACCAAAATGGGCGAAGATGATGTTGCCCATGACGCGGCAGATGCAGAAGCGCGTTTACAATGGTACTTAGACATCTGGGGTGACAGTGGCCCAACTGGTTCTAGTGGGGGGACACATTTTTAGCGTTCCCTGTTAAACCGCGAGGATCGCTATTCGAGGCGTGTTCTTAGCTGAGGGTCATCCAATATCTCATTTAGTTGGCGTGCTTGCTGCTTGGCGCGTTGGCTCTGTTCTGTTGCGCCGATTTCGCTGTATAACTTGAACAGATAGTAGTGGGAATACGCCTGCTCATACAAATCACCTAGTTCGACATAGATTTGTAGGCCATCGCGAAAGAGTTGTAGTGCATGCTGGTGGTTGTTTTTCGCCTGATGCAAAATTGCGAGTTGTGTCTTGACCAATGCTTCCCAGCGTAAGCTTCCCAGCTTTTGAAAGAGGTCGAGGCATTCTGTTGCAAATTGTAATGCTGTCTCTAGCTGGTTTTGGCGACGGCACAACACGATGCGATCAAAGAGAACGGCCGCATACTCGCCTTTGTCTTGCAAGATGTGACTGACCTTGGCCGCTTCGACGAGAAATCCTTCAGCCGCCCCGTACTCGCCCAAAACACCTTTGACCCGCGCCAGATAGCGCAGCGCTTCTATATAGGTTGCCGAGGGTGGCAAGTGGCTTTGGATGGCAACCGATTGTTGCAGATGCGCCTGTGCTGCTTGGAAATCGGGGTTTTGCTTCATGTGGCAAAGCGCAATCAGGTTTAGATTTCTGGCTACGCCAAGCGAATCTTCTTCTTCGGCAAAAATGCGTTTTGCTTCTGTAAAATGCTGTAATGCTTTGTCATCCTGTGATTGCTCGCTGTAGATACGGCCGTATAAATACTTCGCTTGTGCAATACCCAACCCATCTTCCAGGCGTATCAGCAGCTGCATGGCCTGTGCCAGGTGCGACTCGGCCAGCGTATAATCATTTAGCTCCGTTTCGATTTCCCCCAGGCGCAGCAGCATTTGTGCCAATGCTGGCTGATCTTGTAACGTTGTTGCCGCCTCTACGGCCAGCAGCAGCCCTTGCCGCATATCGTTGAAGCGAATTTGGCGAAACCAGGGCTTGTCCAATGCTTGCACAAAATCTAGCACCACCTGCCACTTTGCCAGCGCATGTGCTTTGCTAACGGCCGTTAACAGATTGGGCCACTCTGGTTGCAGCCGTGCATAATTGCTTTGCTGCTCGTGCGCAAATTGATAAAAGTAATCAACAAAACCATGCTCAATATGCGGTGTACGCGCCGCCAGTTTGTCCGCAGCAAATTGGCGCAGCAGGCTGTGCAGTGCATAGCGCTCTGACTCGTGGTGCTGTTGTAGCAGTGATTTTTCGCACAGTAGATCGAGATCGAATTGACTGGCTCCGGCTACAGATTGGGCGGCAACGGCCGTAAACGTCGTCGGGAAAACAGACAAAGCAGCCAACACCGCCTGCTCATTTGCTTCAAGTAACTGCCAGGATGTTTCAAATACCGCCTGCATACTGCGATGGCGCGGGTCGGCATCGCGCAGGCGCGAGCTGAGAAAATCCAGCGAATGATTGATTCCCGCAATAATTTGCGTCAATGAACGGCGGCGCACCCATGCTGCCGCCAGCGCAATTCCCAGTGGAGAGCCATCCACCAGCTGGCAGATGTGGCGCACTTGTGGCAAATTTTCGGCCGTGATGACGAATTCATCCCGCACCATCTGCCCATGTTCGGCAAACATCGCCTCGGCCGCACTCATTTCCTCCCGGCCTATCGGCAGGCCGTCCAGCGCGAGCACAGATTCTGCCTGGAAGCTGAGCGGCTCACGGGAAGTTGCCAAAATCGCCAATCGCGGTGCACGCTTGAGCCATTCGGGGATAAAGGCGAGGTCATTTAGCGCTGTTTCGCAATTGTCAAGGATGAGCAGCAGCTGTTTCTCGCGCAAGAGAGCAAGTACCTGTTCTCCGGTGGACTGTTTCTCGGCCACTCCCAACCCGGCTGCTTCGCCGATGGCGATTTTGATTTGTTCCGCGCCCCCTTTAATCGCATCCAGCGATACAAACCAAACCCCATCCGCAAAGCTTGCTTTGACCTGCCTGCCTGCTTCAAGTGCCAGCCGCGTTTTGCCGATGCCCCCTGTGCCGATGAGCGTGATCAGCCGATAGCCGGGATCAACCAGCCGTTGCAGCAGTTGCCTTTGTTCGCTTTCGCGGCCAAAGAATCGCGTCGGTTGCAGCGGTAAATTGTCGGGAACGGCCGTTTCCACTCGCATCAGTCCATCAGCAAAAATTTGCTGGCGCAGATATTGCGTCTCCGCTTCCGGCTCCACGCCCAATTCATCCCACAGCAAAAGCTCACACTGCTCATATTGCGCCAGCGCCATGTTGCGGCTGCCAAGGTGGTAATGCGCCTGCATGATGGCGCGATGAGCTGCTTCCAGCCATGGTTCCTGGCGCAATTGGCGCTGCGCGATGTCGAGAACGGCCGTCCACTCGCCACGCGCTATTTGTGCCTCACGCAAATGGGTCATCGCTTCCAAAACGCGCTGCTGCACGTGTTCACGCTGCGCAATTAACCATGCCTCCCAGGTGTCACTGGGAAAGTTCAGCCCGGCTAACAGTTCGCCGCGTACCAGGTTTACGGCCGTTTGTAACTGCGCCAGACATGTTGGACAGCCTGCCAATTGGCGGTGGGGATGTGTCTCCACCGCCGCCAGACATTGCTCAAACTGGGTTACGTCCACGACGATGTCCTCGCCCTGGCGCAAAGCGATTTGTTTGCGGTCAATTTCGAGATATGGCGGAACGGCCGTTTCGTCACCAATCGCTTGTCGCAGACGAGTCAGGCGGTTGCGGAGATAGGTAAGTGCCTCCTGGTCAGGGCGATCCGGGGAGAGCAGACCGGCCAACGTGTCGCGCCGTTGGGCAATGCCTTGGTGGGCAGCCAGGTAGACGAGTAGGACACGCAGGGCATCGGTGCGGAAAACGGCCGTGTCTTCTCCCACACGTACCTGTAACGGTCCAAGCATCTCAATTCGCAGTTTGCGCTTTGTCATGTTTTTCATCTAAACGCACCCAAAACACAAGCCGCTTGGGTGCGGTATGGGTGCGCACGTCCCCTATGGTGTGGTCATCAACG
>JACKBV010000029.1 GCA_020634315.1 Ardenticatenaceae bacterium
TTTTGCGCCAGGAGCCGCGCATAATGCCCTTCTCCACAGCCCAATTCAAGAACCTGTCCCGTTTCCGGCAGCGCCGCATAAGAGAAAAGGCGCTCGATCCAAATCTGCTCCTGCGCCATTCGCTCATTTCCGCCCCAGCCGTCCCATCCTTTAGCTCGCGCCTCTTGATATTGTCTATCGTGAACCAGATAATTTGTTTCCATCATATAAGAATTAGACTTCGTCATTGATCAAACTCGTCCAGCGGCGGCACCGATTTGTCCAGTTCGCGCAGGCATGACAGAGCATGCCGACATTTGATTTAGGGGATTCCATACAGTTGAACTTGTCCCCCATAGAAATCGCGCTGTCGCCGCAGTTCCAATTCCGATGTCAATGTTTGCGGAACCAGTCCCATGGGATCCGTATACCAATTATGGCTGTAAACCAGCCAGACTCTATCGTGCCCGCTTATCAATGAAGTCAAATCGGGGACATCGCTAACCGTCATTTTCGGTTCTAGAATGCCGCTTGTGAACATGTCTTCAGGAACGCCATGCTTCTCCACCTGAATAGAATACAGGTCTTCATAGGTCCTAAAATAATAGTCGAAAGGAATTTGTACCCAGGCGGCGTGGAAAAGGATTAAGTCATCTTTTTCGGCGAAATTTGCGACATAGCCGGCCGCAATGCTCCAATCTTCCTTTTGCGTAAACCTGTAATAATCACCGACGGAAAACAGGTTGATTGTGCTAAAAAACCCTAAGGCCATGATGATGAGAATGCGAAATCGTAACTGCGCGATACCCGTTGCCAGAATCAGGAATAAAGGAATCGTCACCCAGATCAAGGTTCGATCATAAAAAATGGGGCGGCGAATGCTGACGATGAGTTCGCCCAGAAAGGGGATGGCAAACAGGGCAAACAGAAACATGAATGGCGAAAGTTTTTGCCTGTAATGCACCAATCCTAAACAAAAGACCACCGCATACAGCAGCCAGACTATTTGTACCTGATTGGCTTGGGCGAGTGTGTTCTCATTCAAAAAGGCTCTGAGTGTCTGGATTATGGTGTCCACTGTCGGCTTGGGCATCCAAAACTCCTGATAGACTCTGCTGGCTTGCTGGATAAAGGCAACTATCCATGGACACCAAAGTAGGAAGATGCCTATCTGCGCCTTGACCCAGTTGCCGAGGGATGGAGCCTGGAAGGTAGCGGCCGCCTCTTTTTTCTGTATCCTTTGCGCAAGGAGCAGGCCGAGAATGAAGATGTTGGTGGCTAAGGGGAAGAGAACGGCCGTATTATGGCTGAGCATCGTCATTGCCGAGAATACGATAAATACAACCCAGGCCAGGTCCGTTTCAACAGCCTGGATGGGCAGCCAATGATGTCGCTTTATCCAGGCTCGCCACCCGCTGCGGGGAATCTGGCTTTTGTAACTGAAACCTTCTTTGGCATTAGGCTCCATGGGCGCAGATGTACGCCAGGTATGCACATATTCCCGAAATTGCCGACCAATGGGGCTGGCCGCGCGTGGGTCTGTCAGCAGCCTGACCAGGGCATAAATCGCCACGGCCGCATTGAACGTGAGCAGGGTATACATGCGTGCTTCCTGGGCGAAGCGGATGTTGAAAGGTGAAAGCGCCAGCAGCACGGCCGCTACCAATCCTGTCACGACACCAGACATGCGTTTACCGATCAGGTAAATGATGGGGATTGTGCCTGCGCCGCATAACGCCGAAAGCAGGCGAACATAGTAGGGGGTGTCTCCATTGTAGGCCATCCAATAATGGAGCAGGAGATAATAAAGGGGGGGATGTTGGTCAATCTTGACAATCCATTGCAGCATGTCTGTGATGCTGTGATTGGCCAACCATACGCTAAATGTTTCGTCGAGCCACATCCCTTGATGATCGAGCAGAAGAATTCGCAGCCCGCCACCAACTAATGTGATGAAGATGACTAACCAGGGCGCAACTTCTTCAAGATCAATTTCCTCGCTCATTGCCGCACATCCTGTAATTCATGGACAAACTCAAATATAAATAGAGTATAGCAACAAAGCTGGAAGGCCGCGATTGGGATGTGCAAGGGGGGGCATGCTGATGGGAAACGGCCGTTTCCCATCAAGTCTATCTGGTCAAATACATCGTTAGCTTACTGTCTGTTCACATTCCTTCAGCCAATTCCCAATTCTCTCCGCTTTATCAAGCCTGCCGAGCTTCTGATACGCTTCATACTCGTATGCCAGCGAGAGAACAGGAACCTGCATCCCTTCCAGCTTTAGCCAACGTCTGTGCAGTTCAACCAGGACAGGTTCTTCCCACACTTCGTCAGCAAGCAGCTTTTGCAGAGCACCCATTATTTCAACGGTTACACCATCTATTTGCAATACCCCATAGTGAGAACAGATACGTTCAGAAGCGCGAAAACGAACAGGTTCTATGACAAATTCCGCCAAATGACGTTCCAATTCATACGCCCCGGACTCATCTGTCTGCATATCAATATCATGGACTTCAACGTCCATGCCCTGTAATGCCATGCCCAAACTTCCTGTAATAACCCAGGAACGCTTGCAGCTCTTCAAACGCGTGCATATCTTCAAAAGGGCATTGATGTAATGTGCTTCAATCATGAGACGACTCTCAAACAAAATCCCCGTCTACAATGAAATCCATTTTGAACACGTCGACTGGTTCACTTTTGTTTAGCTGCCAGGCGGGATGAGTGCATTTTCCAGCCTGCCATACATCCATCCATCAATTCTTGGCGGCTCTACCCCAAGCGCACTCAAGATGCTCTTAATCTGCTCGCGATGTTCTGTTGCATGATTGATCGCCTGTACGATGAACACCCACGGCTCGACCCTATACCCATCGCTTACCTGTATTTGCGATTGAAGCGACTTGCTGGAAAAATCCTGCACCAATGCAACAAGCTCTCTCCCCGATTGAACAACTATCTCGCGCAGTTCCACAAGCGTCGGCATAACTTCCCTTTCCGGGGGATGGTCAAATGTGGTCAGCATCGCCGTGTAATCTTCTTGAGACAACACCAGATGCCGCAAAGTCTCTCTGATGGTTCCACGCACCGCGCTTTGCGGTTCAAAGTCAAGCTGTGCCGCCGTCAAAGTCGCGCAGACATCAAAAATTTGCAAGGTTGCCCAGTTGTTATGTTCAATCAGTCGTGCCAAAATATTTTCAGTCATTTACATTCCCTCTAAAAATAGCCTCCCGCAGGTTCATCTCATGTGGCGAGCCTTCCATTGATAACCTCTGGGAGGTTGATGTATCAGTTGTGACGTGGCCTTAGATACCAATTTCGGGCTTTGAGTAGTAGCACTAGCGGGATAAGACTAATAAGCAGAGAGAAAAAATCGAGCCATCCAAACTCATCTGTGATTGAAAGAACGGCAATAATGGTGAGCATTAATAAACCGAAATAGAAGGCAAATCGATTTCGTCTTCTTACGAAAATGGCGATGCCTACTAAAATTGTGGAACTGCCAAATGCTAAGATAACGATTATCGATTTAACCATAGCGGATACAGTTGTTAAATAAGTGCCACCAAAAGCAGTAATAACGGTATAAGCCAACCAAAAAACGGCGTTTAGGATGATAAATACGGTTGTTACAGAGACAGATTTTGGAGAGTCTTTCATTCTTTGCGCACTTATTTCGCGGTAGGTTTTCCTTACTGTAGTACGAAGTAGTCTTTTGTAAATAAGTTGGTGGTTTTTAGATTAGCCCAATCTTCAAGATTGGGCTAATCTCGATAAGTTAAAAACGAACGTTTACTAAGCGTCCACGTTACCACCAAGCGATTGAATAGCATTTCGCAAAGTGGTAATGGCGTTTTCAACACCCGTAAGGGCAAAGCTGTATTTATCTCCGGTGACTTGATTACTGCTAGTTGAATTTTCCGCTAAAAAGTCGCGGCAGTGAGTGTCTAAATCTTTAACACCTTGCTGAAAAACGGCGATGCCGCTGACATAGTTATTGTAGGCGTTTTGAGTTTCTGGAGTAGCAGCAGACAGGTCGAATTGACGAATGAGCGCTAATTCATCAACGATGGCAATCTCAGTCTGGCAACTGATCGGCCCTCCCAAATTGTTGCGATAATCATCGAGTCGGCTTTTGACATATTCCAAATGAGCTAAAACATCGGCATTAACATCGCCGCTACCGGTTCCGCCGCTGCCTGGATTATCATTTTGTCCCTGAACGGCCGTTGGCTGAGGAATCGGCGTTGCTGTTGCCGTTGGGGTTGGTTCTGGCGTAGCAGTGATCACAACCTGCACAATGCGGGTCACTTCAACCACAACTCTCACGGTTGCTTGTACCTCAACCAGTCGAGTAACTTCCACCTCAACTGGAACTTCTACTTCAACTGGAACTTCCACAAGACGAGTCACCTCAACTGGTTCTTCCACCACTTCAACAATAGTGGGCCGAGCTTCAACAGTTTGGTCAACGATTTGGGCGATCTCTTCGGGGGGTGTACCACAGGCCGAGAGAGCCAAACCTAGCACAAGCAGACCGACATACAATATTTTTTGGTGAATCATTTTACCTCCTGTAGGTATGAGCAGGCGTATTCTCATCCAAGAGTATTACGCGACTAAAATAAGTGAAATCCTCAACAACAAACCTGGACGATAGATAACCTATCCAGCTTTTTTACATAAGCACGGATTCAGCATTACTTGTCTATTAAAGTAGCAGCTTGAGTTAATTTAGATATACGTCACGCATTGTTGCCGTAAGCAACTGACACTTTACATTTGACAATCAATAGGCTCCTCGATCTTATGAATAATCGCTTTTTCAGATAAAAGGATTTCATGATGGGAATCATATCTGAATTCATGAGATTAAACTACGTGCCTTGCCCGCCGACGTTCATTTTTGCGGTTAATGCATCATTCCTGTGACCTGATTTGGTGTCTTAACTTTGTCGATCTGTGGTCTTGACAATGGGGGGCACCTTCCTCACTTCGACAGAGTGGGAGATAATCTTGTGAGGTAGGCACAACGGACAGAAGACGCGCTAATTGAAACAGCATCCACTATCACAGATATACACTGCTTCATTCTCGCATCTGTATAGGCAAATTCCTACTCAGGTGAAAACATTTCACCCGCGAGAAACACAATAAGAAGCGCTCCGATTGCGCTGGCGATGTAAACCAAAAGAGCACGTTCCTTTTGTCTACTGATTGCCAGCAAACCAGTGACAAAAGATAAAATCCCGACAGTGATTCCGGTGAGCATTGTAAGCGCTAAGGCTGGTCTCGCAGAAATATCTGCCAAAATCGTGTCCCCTGCTGGAACAGAGCTATATAGCGTGTTTGTAAATGATGTGCCAATGACAAACAAGATCGGCATCGCGACAATGAGCCAGACCGAACACTTACCCAATAAGGTTGTTGGCATAATTCTCCAAGGTTGTTTTGTCATATCGTCTTCCTTTTATGTACGATAGAACACAACGCCTTCACTTAACAACCTATTTTGCCACGATTTCCCTGCACTTGTAAAACAGCTTCTACCAGCGCAGATGATGAATACCTTACGAAGCGAGTTGCTCCAGCACCTCGCGTGCTTGAGTCGCAACCGCCTCTTTCAACTCAATGGGATCCACAACTTCCACAAACCCGGACAGACCGAAAACGAGCATTTTCGCCAGCAAGTCAGAATCCATAGACAGAGACATAGTCGTCCATCCCTTGTCTTCTACATCATTAACCAGTTCCCAGCGCCCCGGCATTAACCACTTGATGAATGATATCCGTTCGGGGTGAATCCGCAGTGTGCAACGGTACGGGGATGGTAAGTTTTCCATGCCCTGCACGTGTACACGCCAGTATGTTGGTAGGTCGAAATCAGGACGGCGTGTAAACGAGCCATCGAGGAGATGTACAGAATGAAAGCGATTGACGCGGTATGTGCGCAATTCCCCATTACGTTCAGCAAGCAAATACCACACGCTCGATTTGCAAACCAGGCTATACGGGGCTAGCGTGCGCTCCGTTATTTTGCCGTCAAAATTTTCATACTTCGTTTTGATCATCCTGTCTTCATACACAGCCTGCTGAATCTCTTCCCAAAAGGGCGAGATTGAAGCATCATGCCACCACCAGGTCGGGTCTATCATCAAGCGTTGGCGAATATGGTCGGCGGTGGAATGATGTGTGGTGGGCAAAGCTGCTAACAGTTTAAGCAAGAGACGTTCTCCTGCGTTGTCCAAACCCACATCGCGCAGGACGTCATTGTTATTGGTGACAAACAAGCTTTGCACCTCCAACTTGTTTAGGCCCGTTAGCGTGGTGCGATATTCCTCAGCAAGTGCAATCCCGCCCCCATGCCCACCTTCACTATAAATCGGTATACCTGAAAACGATAACGCGTTGATGTCACGCAGGATCGTTCGGCGTGAAACCTCTAATTCTTCCGCCAATGCCTTGGCAGTCATCTTGCCACGTGTCTGCAACAATAAGATGATGGACAACAATCGGTCTGCTCGCATCGTCAATTTCCTTATTCTTGGGTGACACAAGGTGTCACTCAATGGGATGTATTATCAAGTCATATCAGAAAATAAAGGAGAGACGAAATGATAAAGACAACGAAAAGTTACTTTGATTTGGGTGATGGGCAGTTGTACTACGAAACTGCGGGCAAGGGAAGCCCACTTGTATTGTCACACGCCGCTTTCCTTGACAGCAGAATGTTTGATGCTGTTTGGGAGCCGTTGTCAGAACATTTCCTCGTGATTCGCTACGACATGCGCGGGTTCGGGAAGTCCAGCCCGGTAACAGGCCCAATTTGTCGGCGTAACGACCTGGATCGGTTGCTGACCCACCTCGGTGTGGAGCAAGCACACTTGGTCGGATGTTCTCTTAGCGGAGAGATTGGCCTCGATCTGACCCTCGAACAACCGCAACGCTTCGCATCCTTGACTCTGGTGGGGGCCACGCCAAGTGGCTTTCAACTGCAAGGGGAACCTCCTCGCTATCTATTGGAGATGTTTGGTGCCATGCAAAGCGGCGACATTGACTATGCCAACGAACTTCAAATCCGTATCTGGTTGGACAGTGAACATCGGGAAGCGGGGCAGGTTGATGCAACATTGCGGCAAAAGGCTTTGGATATGAATCGTATACCCGTATCGCAAAGCACATTTTTTATTGCAGATACACAGCCGATCAATCCACTTGATCCACCTGCTATTACTCGATTGGAGTCGGTAAAATGTCCTGCATTAGTTGTCGCTGGCGCACTCGATCATCCTGAAGTCTTACGCGCCGCCGATGAAATGGTCAAACGGATTCCAAATGCTCGAAAAACGATTATTGAATCTGCTGGGCACGTTCCCACTTACGAACAACCTGATACGTTTGTCAAATTGCTCTTGGATTTTTTAAGTGAGGTGAAATAACCAACTTCCTGTTCAAATCGTCACATCTATCAAACTGATGCAGATGGATGTGACGATTTTTCTGTTCCCACTACACAAGCCAGGGCGACAACTGTTTGAGGCTCGCGCCAGCATAGGCTGCATGGCGTGTGCAATCTAATGTATGGTGGTTTGTGACCCAGCACGCTGTAAGGGTTTGGGTCAGAAGTGGGAAGTTACCTGCATCAAGATTGTTGGATCGCTGGATCATTGCACGAAGCGACTATGAAGCATTTAAGGCCGATTATCAAAAATGGGCCAGGGCTGAATAAAAAAATGAGCCGGGCACGTTCCGCTAAGAAGTGCGCCCGGCCCATAAACTGAACCTTTATAACTGCATAACAACGCAAAATTTTTTGATTTAAAAACCTTTATTGCTGCTTAGCGGCGTAAATGTTTTAGGCTGAGGGACCTGGATTCGAACCAGGAACGACGGAGTCAGAGTCCGCTGTTTTACCGTTAAACTATCCCTCAAGGACAGGTTGGGAGTTTATCACGATATGAGGTGTTTGGCAAACAGGATTTGCCTGTTGTACAGGAGGTTTATGGGGGTTTGTTGGGCGTTGGTTTCGAAGGTGTTTAGGGGTGGGTGACTGGGTGTTTTGTTGTTGTGGAAAATGGCATGCTCTATAAAAAGAACCAGCTCCGGGTTGGGGGCCCGGAGCTTTGGTTAGGAAGGAGGAGGAAAACGAGTTATAAGAGTTTGTCTTATTTGTCATTATGATAGGTATTTCGCCAGGGGAGGTAAATAGGAAATAGAGACCATGACGGGGGTACTTACGTCAAGCTGCCAGCTATTTAGTTATCGAAGCGGGAATCTTCGAGTTGACGGCGGTGCCTGGCTTCGTCGTCGGGGGGTGTGACAACGGCCGTTTCCTTTTGTGCTTCGGCGGCGGCTGTTGCTTCGGCGGCGGCGTCCAGTAATTCATCGGGCATGCGATGTACCCACTGCCATTTGCCACAATGTGGACAGCGATCGCCACGTGCGGTGACGATGCGAAAGCTCCAGAGATGAATGGCAAACGGCCGTTTACAACGCACACAAATAGTGCCCCCCAATGGCCCACTGATAATCGGTTTGCCCGCTTGCTGACGACCACGATTGGCAATCCAGGACGTGACGAAACGCCCGCCGAGGGAAAGAACAAGCAGCGGGACAATCAGCCAGATAATCGTTTTGCCAGCTGCGGATGGACTGACGAAGTTTCGCGTAATGCGATTGCTTTGTATTTCTTGCCCGGCAGATGTGTAACCAACGGCGCTTAGCGTATGGACACCCAAGGCATAATTGTCTGTTTTGAATTGCAAGCGGAAAGGTGGCTCGTTGTCGCTGCCAATTTCTGTGTCGTCAATGAAAAAGGCGACACGATCTAAATTGTCGGGGCCTTCAACGCGGAAGGAGAATGTGCCTTGCATGTTGGCGCCGCTGCCATAGCCAAAATCACGGCGCAAGTTCAGTTGCAAAGAGGTGTCATCTTGGGCGTAAAGGGGGAGAGCCAGCCATAGCCACAACCAAATGAGGTGTAACCAGGTTGTTTTTTTGTTCATGTCATTGTGCTGTTGAAGCTGCGGATTGCTGCATCAAGTTGATGAGTTCATCAATCCGATTGCGTCGGTAGAGGTAAAGGAGAAATTCGCGAACCCAGGTTTTTTTGTTGGCGCTGCCAATTTGTTCGCTATCAAGTGCCAGTGCCGTGGCCAGAGCCGTCAGTTGTTGCAGGTTGTAATGTGCGAGGAGGTATTGGCGCAAAATGGTGGGCGGGGAACTGACGTTTATTTTTTCCAGACGGGGTAAATGTTCGGGTGGTGGGGGTGTGAGGATGCGTTCAACGGCCAGGGCGAGGGCGGCCGTTTGTTCGCGCTCTTCCGCAATGTCCATGACATTGAGAATGAGATCATCCATATCTTGATTCAGGGTCATGACTTCGTTTTCGCCAATGTTGAGGTCGAACATGAGATCGAGGACATCATCACGGCCGAATCGCTGTCGAATCTGGTCGTAAATCATTTGGCGGTCGAAGGCGGAATCTGAGGTTGCTGCTGGCCGTTCGCGGCGAGGCGTTGGGGATGGGGAAACGGCCGTTGTCGTTGTCGCTACCACAGGAGCAGAAACGGCCGTTAACGGCCGTAGCAAACTCCACAGCCAAACCGCAGCCCCGGTAAAGAGCATTCCGGCAACCACCGGGTAGAAAAAGCCCAGTTCGGCCAACATCTCGTCGCGGCCAAACGTGCCGAGGAAGGTGTCCAGCAAAACGGCCGTGGTTACGGTGAGCAAGCCAATCCCCCAGACCAATGATGGTCGGCGCAGGAAAATCACCAGAAAGATAACAACTATCAGTAACTTCACAATCAAGAAAATTGTCATGTGATTGATTTTAGCACCCGTCCCCGTCCGTGCAACGTCTCCACGTCACCGTGCATGACGATTCTTATCATGTTGTTCGGGACTTCTCCGTCATTGGCTGAATGGGTAAGGGATGGTATGATCGCCCCATATGGGTGAAACAACCTGGCAAAAGCGAATTATATTTCTCCTGCTGTGTTCCATCATTTTTTTGTCCACCGCCTGCCAACAGGAAACGGCCGTACCCACCAGAGCTGTTGCGGCTGTCATCCCGACCCTTGCTGATAATGCCTTGCCGCCCACCTGGACACCGCAGCCACCACATGCCCCAGAAGCACGGATGGCGGCGATGGCGACATTAGGTCCTTCCCTGACGCCCAGCATCACCCCCATTTTGCCCACCAATACCCCACGCCCGACAGTGACACCGACGCCGACCATTACCCCCATTCCTTCACCTTCCCGTTATGCCAGCTACATTCCCACATTGCTCCCCAGCAGCGAACTTGGCCCAAGCAAGTTGGGTTTGCACGTCATCCGCAACAATGATTTCTGGATTAACGAATTTGTGCGGCAAGGACAGCCATCGGTAATTAAAGCGCTCGATGATTTTGGGTATGTGGCTGAAATCAAAGCCATTTCGCCGCGTACAATCGTTGTCGGCCGTTTCAATTATCCAGTACAAGATTACGCTGGCAGCCCGGAAGAAGCGGCACGCAAATTTGTTGCCGATCAACTTGACCAATACCTGGCAAATCCGGCCGTGGATTATTGGGAAGGTTGGAATGAACCAGACCCCAATCTGGATAACATGCCCTGGTATACCCGTTTTGAACAAGAACGGGTGCGCCAATTAGCGCAGTATGGACTGCGTGCCGCCATTGGCGGGTTTGCCACAGGCGTGCCAGAACTGGATGAGTTTGTGCTGTTTGTTCCAGCCGTAGAGACAGCGCTCGAACATCGGGGAATCCTGACCTTGCATGAATATGGCGCACCCGATATGACTTTTCTCTATGGCTCACCCTTACCCGGTTATCCGCCATATGCCAATCGTGGGGCATTGACTTTTCGTTACCGCTGGTATTACGAAGAAATCTTGAAGCCGCGCGGCTTAGTCATCCCGTTGGTCATTTCGGAAGCGGGCATTGATGGCATCATCGGCAATCGACCAGGGCCAGATGGGTATGGCTGGGCTGACTTTCAAGAGTATTGGGTACAGCAAGGATGGGGCAGCACCGGCGTCGAGGCGTTCATTAACCAGTTAGCCTGGTATGATAATGGTGTGCGCCAGGATGGCTATGTCATTGGCTTTACCGTTTTCACGGCTGGCGGCATTGGTCATTGGCGCAATTATGACATTAATGCTATTTTGCCTGACCTGACCGGATACGTGGTCGGGCAGCAGTTGAGATAAGAACTCTCGGCAAAACATTGCCCATATTAAGATAACGTCACCGCAGCAGACATTGCAACATAAGCCACTTGTTTTACGTAAAAAGGGTAGATTTTATGAATACAAAACATGAGGAAAAGACAGTGGAAAATGAAAAAGCGGTAGCCTTGCGCAAAGACCCAGGTTTTTGGCGTGAGATGTGGCAGCAAATCCGGTTGGTGTTTCGGTTAATTCGTGATCCAGAAGTTCCGTTTTACCTCAAGATTTTGCCTTTTGTTACGGTTGTTTACCTCTTAATTCCGATAGATTTGCTGCCAGATGTGCTGGTGGGGTTGGGGCAAATGGATGACCTCGCGGTGATGTTGTTGGGGTCTAAATTATTTATGGAATTTGTGCCGCCGCACATTGTTGCCCGCCATATGCAAGAGATTCGTGAGCAAGATGGCTATTTGCAGCAGGCAGCAGGAGAAGCAGCTACCCCAGATGTACTGTCTGACGCCATTATCATTGACGCTGAGCATGAAGTTGTGTTGAAGGAAGACAAAGCGGAATCGTAACGCAGGTGACACCAAAGAGATAAAAAAAGACCGGGCATGCCCGGTCTTTTCGTTTTAGTAAAAGCCTAGCGAGTGCATCAGGGGGTCTCCCCAGATGTACCAGGCTGACAGGACAAATGCACAACAGCAGCAGATGATCAGGAGGATGGTGACGATAACCCAGGTAACGGTGCGCTTGCGTTTTTCATCGCGTGTGCTGGGGCCATCGGCTACCAATGGGGTGGTATGGTTGGCTGCTTCGGGTTTGGCGCGTGGTGGCGGCGGGGCTGCCGGAGGCTCTTCGTCTGCTTCTTCGGTGAAAGAGGGGAGATCGCCGACAATGGGCTTGAAGGCTTCTACCGGTCGCTGCGCTGCCAGGGACTCTTCAATTGTGGGGAAGGCAACGGCCGCTTCCATCTCATCATCGTCTTCAAAATCGTCAGCGGTGGTGGTGAAGGCGGGCATGGCGGGAATGGCATCGGGAACGGCCGTTTCTTTGGACGGTACATCGAGCAAATCAACGCCCTCACCTGCTGATTCCAGGTACAACAAGATAATACTGCTGCCCAGCAAAATCTCCTGACCGGCGTGCAGCAGGAAAGGTTCACCGGCTAAGCGCTGTCCATTGACAAACGTGCCATTGGTGCTGCCCAAATCTTGAATCCGGTATCCATCCTCACTATGGGTGAGGCGTGCATGCTGCCGCGATACCTCCGGGTCTGAAATGACAATATCGGCCATCGGGTCACGCCCAATCACCGCTGCGGTGGTGAGCAATGTGAAAATTTGCCCGATTTGTGGGCCTTGCTGCATGATGAGTTGATACATTTTGTCTGACATAGGGAATTACCTCATCACTGAAAAAAACGATAGATAAATAAACATAAGTAAGCTGATTGTACCTGAATCAGGAGATTGCGTAAATAACGAAGCCGCACCTTCGGAAAGTTTGTGAACCTTTCGGCGGCGTTTTGCTTGGGGGGGATTTCAGGAGCGGCGGCGCAGCAGGCGGGGCAGCGCTTTGGCTTCTTTGATGTCGAGCAAGAAGACCATGAGCATGTAGGCAAGCACGCCAGCGCTGCCAGCGACCAGTACCAGGCCGAATTTGCCCACGAGGGTGGTGGGCAGCAGTGGGGTGAGGAAAACGGCCGTTCCATAAGCCACTATCCCCGTCATGAGTGCGGCCGCAAAGGATTTCAGCGCCGCCCCGGCCACGCCATATCCACCCAGGCCATGTAGATGGCGCTGCAAAATCCAGATCATCAAGGCTGTGTGGATCATGTGTTTGAGGGAGTCGGCGACCATCAGGCTGAGCAGGCCATTGCCCAATGTTTCCAGGCCGGTGAAGCCAGCCAGACCCATTTGCTGCCCCAGTGCGTGACCGATGCTGCCTAACGGCCGTTGCAATAAAACGGCCGTTCCCAGATAAAGCAAAATGCTCACCACGCCAACCAGCGCCGGGCGCAGCGTATCTTTGCGGGCATACGAAGCAAAAATGAGCATCTGGTCTACGGCCGCAAACGGAAGGCCAAACAGATATGCTTGCAAGGCCAGCGTCGTCACCACCGTATCTTGTGCCGTGAATTCGCCATGCTGGAACAGCAGCGCAATGATTGGCGCAGCCAGTGCAAAAAGACCGGCCGTGGCGGGCATAATCAAGGTAATCACCAGCCGTGTGCCTTCGGCCAGCGTGCTTTTGAAGGCGTCTAATTGTCCCAACGCCTGGCGGGAAAGCGTGGGCAGCGTGGCGATGGAGAGCGCCGTGACAATGAGTCCCAGCGGGAATTGGTAGAGCGTGGTGGCAAAGCGCATATAGGTGACGCTGGCGTCGCCAATGCGCGTGGCAAGATTGATGCTGAGCGCGTAAGCCAACTGATTGATGATCAGGCCGCCGACAATGGGCGCGTATAGCTGCAAAATGCGGCGAATGGCGGGGTGCCGCCATTCTAGCTGCCAGCGCAGGCGTGACTGTCCTAAAGCCGGCCATTGCAGCAGAATTTGCAGCAATGATCCGGCAAGCAGCCCCCAAATGAGGCTGTCCACTTCATCCTGGCGCAGCAAGGCGATGATGACGATGGTTCCGTTGAGGGTCGCGCCCATGAAAGCGGGGATGGTGAAGCGCTTGAGGGCATAGAGCACGCCGGTGAAAATGCTGGCAATGCTCATGAAGAATACGGCGGGGGTGGCGAGGCGAATCAGGCGGACGGTAACGGCCGTTAACGCCGGATCATCAAAATTGCGTGCCCCCATCAGCCAGGCCACCTGTGGCGTAAACAGCTCCACCACACCGACGACGAGCAGCAGTAAAACAGTGGCCGCGCTCAGCACCATGCTCAGCAATGCCCACAACTCTTGTCGCCGTTCCTTGGTGGCGTAATCACTGAAAACCGGCACCAGCGAAGAGTTCACCATACCGCCAATAATCAAATCATAAAGGCTGTTGGGAATGTAGGCGGCAACTTCGTAAGCGGCGAGCAAAGGGGATGCGCCAAACAAATTGGCTTTGACGGTTTCGCGGACCAACCCCAAAATGCGGCTGGCGACGTTGCCTATGGCTAGCACGGCTGCCGCTTTGACGACGCCACTGCTTTCTATTTCTTCTGCTGCGGTTTCTATTTCCATCAGGAGGCATTCTAGCTGAGTGTAGGATGGGGAGCAAAAACGGAAACGGTACGATAAACGGCCGTACCACACGTTTTCTCTACGTTCCTCTTTTTCGCTCTTGACATGCCCCCCTGTTTATACTAAATTTCAATGCATAATAAAATTAGGTATTGTGAGGCATGAACGCGAAAAAGCACCCATCAACCTTCATCCTTACATAGCGAGGATCGCATGTCACTTCGAGATCAAATGCGCAAAGGCAGCACCGAAATCCTCATCCTGAGTTTGCTCGCCGACCAGCCCATGTATGGCTACCAAATCAGCCAGGAATTGGCGCAGCGCAGCAGCGGCTACTTTGATGTAAAGGAAGGATTGTTGTACCCGACACTGCATCGCATGCAGCAGGCGGGATTATTGCAAAGCCAATGGCAGGAAACCGAGACGGCGCGGCGGCGCAAATATTATGCCCTGACGGCTAAGGGACGCGAAGTCCTGGCTGATCAGGCCAGCGAGTGGCAAGAATTTATGCGCCATTTGCAGGCGATGTTGGCATCATAATGGTCATTGTCCTATGCCCCTAACCATTAATCATGTGCTGGCGCAAATTCGCGCCGAATTAGACTTAAGCAGCGCCACAGAAGAAGACGTGATTGCCGAGATTCGCACGCATTTGGAAGATGCGGTGGACGCGGCACGGGCAGCCGGTACAAGCGAAGAAGTTGCCCTGCTGAAAGTGGCGGAAAAGTTTGGCGTGACTGAGGTAGGGAAAGCGCTGCAAGATGTGCATTTGGGTTGGGAATCAACCGATGCCATTGTGGCGACCATTTTGCCGGTGCTGGGGGCGCTGCTGCTGCGCTGGCTGGTATTTGACCCGGCGGGCACGGCATTGGGCTGGCAAGTGGTGTTAAATCGGCCCGCTTTTTGGCTGGTGGCGCTGGTAATGCTGCTGCTGCCCTTGTTGCAGTGGCGGCGCTGGCGCTATGCGTTAATTGTCTGGGGGCTGTTTTGGGTGCTCAGTATTATTTTTGTCATTTTTCCGGCAGCCAGTTATTGGCAGGGTGGGGGCGAGATTTGTGTCTATCCTTGTTCGTAAACGGGTGGACGGCATGCCTTTAACCGCTCGTTTCTGACAAGGCGATTTGTCACTCGTGTTGATTCAAAGTCTTAAGCTGCAACAAACCTCCCGCAGATTCAACCCCTGCGGAGGCTTTTAGGAGAGATCAAGATGAAAGATTTAGCTGTGATTGAAACCATTCTCCGCAATCGGGACATCTTTTTTAGCGAGATTCGAGATGGTATTGAGCTGCCGCAAAAGCTGCGGGCGATGTTTTTGTCTAGCCTGGCTTTTTTTGCTTTGTATGGCGCGGTGATGGGATCGAGCCATAGTTTTTGGCAGGCGTTAAGTTCGGCGGTGAAACTGCCCATTTTGTTTTTGGCGACGCTGTTGATTTGTGCGCCAACGCTCTACTTCTTTAATGTGTTGTATGGGTCGAACCAGAATTTGACGCAAAATGTGGCGTTGATTTTGACGGCGCTGACGGTAACGGCCGTTCTCCTGCTCAGTTTTGCCCCTATCAGCCTCTTCTTCTTGCTCACCACCAGCCAATATCAATTTTTCAAATTGCTTAATGTCGCTATTTTTGCCATTTCCGGGGTGATTGGCGTTTACTTTTTGGGGCAGGGGATGCGCATTGTCTCGGCCAACGCCGCCGTGGCTGAAGTGGGCACGCAGGCGCGGGTGTGGGTGCTGCGCTTGTGGATTGTGGTTTATGCGTTTGTGGGCAGCCAGATGGCGTGGACGATACGGCCGTTTATCGGCGCACCCAGCATGAAGTTTGAGCTGTTCCGGCAGTTGGGTGGCAATTTTTACACCAATATCTTAGCCAGCCTGGGTGAAATCTTCGGCTTCTTTATTGTGCGCTAATGCCTGCACCCGGTGATCTGTAAGCGGTAGTCCGCCATTCCCATGGGAGAATGTTGCCGGACAACGGGTACGGATTGCGGGGCACAGTTATTAGCCGCTGGAGAAATGCGTATGGACGAGCAAGAAACCACCATTACCGACCAGATTTTGGATTTATTGTTGCAGGCTTTACAACAGCGACAACAACAGCGGTCGCCTGCGGCGTCGGCGGCTGAAGTTGTGGCGTCGCTTGAAGCGGAAGAGGAGGTTGTGGAAACGGCCGTTTCCGACCCACCCTTCATGCCGCAGCCAGATACCCCTGCGTTAAACGACATTGCCGAACAAGCCGCTGTTCCCGAATGGGTTGATATTTCCGAACCGATACTTGAGCCTGATGAAGCGATGATGACATCGGCATTTATGGACGAGCCACTTGTCATCGACGAGTTTCCCATTCCTGAGCCAGAGCCGCCAAAGCCGCTGCCCTCCATTCACCTTGACAAAATGCTCAGCCGCCTGGCCTTGGGGTTGGCGCTGCTGCTGGTCATTGTCAACATCCCGTTCAACCGGTATGGCACAAATCTGGCGCGTGCCATGCCCGATACGGCCGCTTTAATCATTCGTGATGGCTTACTTCTCAAAGGCAGCGATGACAAAGTCTATGTATTGGAGAATAACAAACTGCGCTGGATTACAACCCTCGATGCCTTTGAAGTCTATGGCTACAGATGGGAACAGGTGCATGAGGTAGATGATCCGTTTTTGGCTGAATTTGAACAGGGGCTGCCCATTCACCTTTTGCTCAAATGCCAGGCCAGCCCGCATATTTACGCCCTGGAAAATGGGGCAAAGCGGTGGATTAAAGATATTCCTACGTTTGAAGCACAGGGGTATGTGTGGGAAAACGTGCGTATGACAGGCTGTGATTATCTGCGTAATTTGCCCGACGGCCCGCCTATTCCCCCAGATGCGGGGACACCGCCACAACCATAAAAAGAAAAGCCGGTTTGGATTAGACCCAAACCGGCTTTTTTAGTTACAAATCAGCGAAATGCTGCTTACCAGCGACGGCTGCCGCCACTGTCCGGGAAATCATTGCGGCGACCGCCGCCAAAATTGTCGCGACGATTGCCGCCATCACGACGACCACCACCGCCACCACCGCGACGGAAACCGCCGCCGCCACCACGTTCTTCCCGTGGCCGCGCTTCGTTCACGCGCAGATTGCGTCCGCCAACTTCTTTGCCATCTAACGCTTCAATTGCTGCATCAGCCGCAGGTCCATCCATTTCCACAAAACAGAAGCCACGGAACCGACCGGTATCCCGATCTGTAATCATGGCTACAGACTCTACTTCGCCATACTCTGCAAACAGGTCACGCACATCATCTTCTGTGGCCTGATATGACAGATTTCCTACATATACTTTCTTCGACAAGTGGACACTCTCTCCAAAAACTAAATTCCAGTTTGTTCAACAACCAGGGCTGTGCAAACATGGGGCATATAAAAGTAGGTAATTCTAGCCGTTTTTTGTAAATTGTCCAAATTTTTCCGGCGAAAGACCTGCGGCAGGCGCAAAGAAGCCGCTCGCAGGTTAAAGAAGATGTCTGTTTGCGGGCTGTCTTGTAAACCGGTATGATCGTTGTATTACAAAAGTTGGAGCTGAGATGAATCAAGAAACTGAAAATCAAGCGGGGGAGTCGGGTGCGACTATCGACCCTGATCAACCGGAAGCGGTGTTATCCGAAAGTGTGAACCCTGCACAGAACGTGGAGCCATCTGTCACTGAACCAGATGATGCTTTGCCGCAGGTGTCTTATGAAGATTTGCCGGAGACATGGCGACAGGCTATGGCGCGTGCTGGCTGGATGTCGTTGATGCCGGTGCAGTCGCGTGCTATGCCGTATATCATGGCTGGCCGTGACGTGATGGTGCAATCGCGTACCGGTAGTGGCAAGACGGGCGCATTTGTTTTGCCGATTTTGGAGCGGATTAACCCGCGTTTGGAGGCGTGCCAGGCGTTGGTGTTGGTGCCGACGCGGGAGCTGGCGGTGCAGGTGAGTAAGGATGCGCACACGCTGGCTGGTGAGCGGGGGATACGGGTAACGGCCGTTTACGGGGGTGTTCGTTACGGGCCACAGTTAGAAGCATTTCGACAAGGGGCGCACCTGGTTGTTGGCACACCGGGGCGTATTCTTGACCATTTGCTGCGCCGCTCCTTGACGCTGGAGCATGTGCAACTGCTTGTCTTCGACGAAGCTGACCGCCTGCTTTCGATGGGATTTTACCCGGACATGCGCGAGGTGCAGCGTTACTTACCGGAAAATCGGCGTGTGGAAGGCTATATGTTCTCTGCCACATTTCCGCCAAATGTGCAGCGGTTGGCGCGTCTCTTTTTGCATGAGCCGGGCTTTCTCGGCTTGAGCAGCGACAATGTCCATGTGGTGGAAACGGAACACGTTTATTATGTGGCTCCGGCTATGGATAAGGATCGCAGCCTGGTGCGTATCATTGAGGTGGAAAACCCGGATAATGCCATTATCTTTTGCAATACGAAGGCGCGTGTGCATTATGTGACAGTGGTTTTGCAGCGGTTTGGCTATGATGCTGACGAATTGAGCGCTGATTTGTCGCAGCAGGCACGCGAGCAGGTGTTGAATCGGGTGCGCCAGGGGGCGCTGCGCTTTTTGGTGGCGACGGATGTGGCCGCGCGTGGCATTGACATCCCGGAATTGTCGCATGTGATTCAATATGAGCCGCCGGAGGATGTGGAGTTGTATATTCACCGCGCCGGCCGTACCGGTCGTGCCGGTGCCAGTGGTGTGGCGATGACGCTGATTGATGCCTTGGAACGGCCGCAGTTGAAGCGGATTGTGCAGCATTATGGCATAGATTTGCAGGAACGGCCGTTGCCCACAGCCGCAGACGTGGCGACCATCGTTGCCGAACGGGCGACGGTGCTGCTAGAAGCAAAGAGCCGCAGCCGTGATAAGCTGCAAACAGAGCGCATGGCACGCTTTGCTCCCCTGGTGCGTGACCTGGCAGCGGATGAAGAAGGCGTATCGCTGCTTGCCATGTTGTTGGATGATTATTACCAGCAGGCGACGCACACGCCGCCCTCCTTGCCGGAGCCAAAACCATCGCGCGAGGAGTCTGGTGGCGGGCGCAGACGCCGCAGCAAGCGCCGCCGCTAAGCGGGACAACCTGGTTTTTTGTCTTGTAACAGTAACTTGCCCGCTATCAAGATTGATCCTGTCTCCCCCAAATCTTCAGGTGATTAATTTGTTATAAGGATTCACCCGATTCTTAGTAGGGATTCGATCAATTCCTACCAGGAAATTGTGTGACTGTTATAGGGGCAATGGAGGAGATTAGGGGTTAGGGATTTGTAAGGGCCAGAAGCGGCAAATGGCGTAGGGGACAAGCATATTATTTATTGATGTTCTTTGGAATACTGCCATAAGGCGCGGTCGAGTGTACGCATAGAGACACCAGTCTGTTGTGCCAGGTTACGGCAGAATTGCGTGTACTGCCACCAAAAGTCGAACTGGTAAGCTGGAGGGCTGTCTGTACTCAATGACCAAAGCGCACGAAAGTCGAGGATAGGATAGGGGTCTCGGTGGCCCCAATGAAGGATGACGGAAGCCATTGGCCAGCCGACGCCGGAGAGCAGCGTTAAAATTTCGATGCGCAGCCGTTCGTAGGAAGTGGTAAGGGCAGTGTGCGTGACGGCTTGTACATAAGCGGGGTCGTTGGCTGCGCAGCGTGAGCGGATGCGTGGGCTTTTCCAGTAACAGAGGGCGGTGAGGTCATCGGCTGTACAAAAACCCTGTTCTTTGATACGCGGCGCAATCTTCTGGGCAATGCTATCCTCATCCAGGTAGTGATAGCGACTAGCCCAATAAGGGATTTCTTGTGGATTAAAACGAAGATTAAACACAAATATTTGAGGGGCTAAGTAATTAAATCATCTTGCCTTATGGAAGAGGTAATGATGCTAATAACTCAAAGTGAGATCAAAACTTTGCAAAGAAAAGTCGTTTATGTGTCTTGTAGCAATCTAGACATACAGGACGAGCCATGCTAGTTGAATATTCTTTCCCGCAGATATGGCAATAATTCTCTTGGTAGTCTCGATTTTCGTATCGTTTCCATGACTTGTAATGCTCGTAGCAATACGGGGCCTGAGGATTCAGCTTGATAGATATCCCACACCGTAAACAAAACCCGTCATTGTCAGGTGTACCTATTTCTGTCTCAATAATTTGTTTCTCTTGTGGGTCAACTTTTTCGGCGGATAAACGCACTTCATCACTGATTCGAATTAAGCGACGAGCTGACTGATAAATGTCATCGTAGAGTTGGGAGTCGCTATCCTTTGTGACATATATTCCCATTTCTTCATTATTTACCTGCGAGTATTCATATAAATTCATTGAAGTAATAATGGCTTCTGATTCGTTTAGATAACACTTCGCATGCAAATTTCCACAAAAACTGGTTCGCACAAACTTCAACTCACGTAACCAGTTAATTTGTTCAGGTTGTAACTCGCTCTTGCCATACACAATCCGTATATCGATTTTCATGCGATCCCGATCTTCAAGAGAATAGCGCAGACGCTCATTAACCTTGAGATAAGGACTAATGAGAATAAGTGTCTCATTGGCTTGATCGATTAGCTGCTGTAGGTGATGTGAGATACCTGTTGTTTCTAAGAACTTTGCCATGATGATTTTCGTATGAACTCCTTTCTGCTAAATAAATCGAGATTCCCCATGCTAGCACTTAAAACTCACCGAATATGTTTGCGGTAAGAGTGCTTATAACAACTGGTTGATATAACTTTCAGCGACATGATTGCCTACAATAAGTTGGTTGCGAAAGCGGCAACGCCCCGTAACTCTGTGTTTGACTTAGCAAGAGTCAGAATACACAACTTGTTGCTTATCGGCAAGTGTCAAATAGGGTGTTTGTGGATGAAGAATATCATGAGGCGCGAGTACTATGTGTAGGGAGGGGCGAAACGGCCGTTTCCCATCCCCTCCCACCTACCAGCAAAGCACTACGGGAAAACCGTCGTCGTCCATTGCAGCCCATTCACCGGCACATTGAGAATACGCAAATCCCAATGCAAGTGTGGGCCGCTGGAAAGGCCGGTAGAGCCAACGGTGGCAATGAGCTGTCCGGCGCTAACCGCCTCGCCAACAGTAACGAACGATTCAGTCAGGTGGAAGTAAGCGGTCATAACACCGCGCCCATGGTCGATGATGACAGCATTGCCGCGCAGTTCAAGTGCGCCGCTGTAGACCACATTGCCCGGTGCGGACGCATAAACAGGCGTGCCTGCATTTGCGCCAAAATCTACGCCGGTATGGAAGATGTCGAATGGGCCGCCGTTATAGGAACGGCTGTCGCCATAGGGCGCGGTCACAATCGTTACCGTCAATGGAACCTGGAATAATCCTTGCCAATCCTGCTCTTCGCGGTAGTTTGTGTAAATCGTTGCCAGATAGGTATCTTCGTTTTGCCGGATAGTTGGATCGAGCAGCGCGTTTAATTCTTCTGGCACGGTGATGTACTGCACGCCATATCCACCTGAGAGAACGTCAAGGTCGGTGCGAAATGGCGTCCAGGGGCGGTCGCTGCTAGAGCCGGAGAGGGTGAGGGTGTATGCGCCGGGCGCGGTGAAGGCGTCGAGGCCAATGAGCGCGGTGAAACCATCACCGCTGGGGACAAAATGGAGCGCTTGCCCGGCCAGTTCACCATTAGGCAGGCCATCAAGCAGGTTTTCGACGTAAATGGAAACGGTCTGTCCCTGGACGATGGGCAACGGCCGTATCTGCACATCTACCCACTCGCCCGGCAAATGACGATACGGCGCATCGCCAAGCGGGATGCGCAGCCGTTGGCCGGGGTACAGATAGGTTGGATAAGGCAGGCCGTTGGCATTGCTGATGGTGCGCGGCGACAGGCCATAGGCGGCGGCAATTTGCAGCAAAGATTCACCAGGGGCGACGATGTGTGGACGGCCGTTAATCGTTTGCGGCAGCGCCGAACCGGTACGACTGACAACGGCAAGCGTTTGTCCACTGTGCAGGTCATATTCCGGGGCAATCATGTGGTTGCTGCCAAGAACGGCGCTCACATCCGTATTAAAGGCGTCGGCTACATCGTAAAGGGTATCGCCGGGCTGTACGGTGTACACAGTGGCGACTGCTTCCCCTTCGCCGCCAGGAATGATCAAGGTTTGCCCCACAAACAGAATGGCATCTTCGCTCAGACTATTGACGACCAGCAGTTCCTCAACCGTAATGCCATAAGTCTGGGCAATATACGTCAGGTTTTCCCCTTCCTGAACGGTGTGTACAAAAGGGATGGCGACGGAATCGGCCGTTGCTTCTGCTGCCGAGTCTGTCCCTGTTTCCGGGGGTGTTGGCGTTTCGGTTTGTGCCTGCACAGCCAAAGGAACAAGCAGCAGGCACAAAATGGTTAAGATTAAATAAGAACGCATGGGTAATCAGGCATTGCGCGTCGTGTGCCGGTTAGAACAGAGGGCACAAGCGGCGCTAATCATATAAATTCAACCGTATCGCCGACCTGTACCTGTTGCAGCAAGTCAGGGTGTCCTTCGATGACGTAGCGGGCCGGGGATTGAGGGACGTAGGAGGGACGCCACGCACGCGCCAGCACTTTATCGACGACTTGTCCGGCGTCGTTGACCCAAATCACGCCCAGGTCAAAGAAGACAAAGAGCATGTGAATGGCGGTGTTGACGCGGCTGTCTGCTTTTTCGACCAACACCAGCCCATCCTCTGCTGCCAGATGTCGCCGCCAGGTGAAGCCACGCAATTTGCTGCCAAACCCGTCACACCATTTGGCACGCGGGAGCAAGATACGGCCGTTTGCCGTGAGTTTTACTTGTTTATATGCGGTCATGGGGCAAGTATAGTGAAAGATAGTAAGGTGGCAAGGGGGTTGGATTTTAAGAAGCCTGGCTCAAGAAACGAGAGGCTTCGTTTCGCCTTTGCGCGTTGTCACTGAGCCATCTGGCGCAGCGCATCGTAGATGGCTTGCGCCTGTGGAAAGTAAAACGTATGTGGGTTGCTCCAAAAGCCACGCAGTTGTTGCGTGCCTGTTTGCTGTTGGTAGAGATACGCTTGCAAATACATGTCGAGCTTGTCGGCATCATGGACGAGCCGGGCAACGGCCGTTTCCGCCGCATGCAACTCTTCCCACAACGCCATCCACGATTCAGCAACCGGCATATCCGTCAACATTTCCTGCATGGCACCGCGTTCCACATCTGTTTTAATATTTGGCGGCAAATAACGCCATGCCGGGGTGGGAATGTCAGTCGTGCGGCTTTCTGGCAGGTCGTGCAAAGCGGCCATTGCCAGCAAACGGCCCATGTCAACTGTCTCATCAATTAACTCAGCCAGCACCATTGCGATGTAAATGACGCCATAGCTGTGCGCGGCCACATTTTCTGCGTTTGGCACGCCGCGCTGTACCCAACCGGTACGCGCCGTGCGCTTCAACTGGTTGCCATGCTGTAAAAGAGTGAGGAGAGAAGGAATATTCATAGGCGTGATCGGTAATCGGTGATCGGTGAACGGTAATCGGTAAATCTGATCACCGATTACCGATTACCGATTACCGTTCACCACTTACATTACGGGTAACTTGTCGCTTCCGGCGTCGCCGTGGGCAGTGCGGGCGTGGCGCTGGGGAAGGGCGTAATGGTCGGCAAGATAGTGGCGATAGAGGTGGCTGTTGGCGATGGCGTGTTGGTTGGTGTGCCGGTCGCTGTCGGCAGCGGCGTTGCCGTCGCCGTTGCTGTGGCCGTCGCCGTTGGCTGCAACAGGGTCAGATGCACCCGTTGTTCAAGTGTCGCCGGGTCTTCCTCTGGTGTATACGGGTTGTCTGGCCCAAAGATGAGGATGCGCAAGGTGATGGCGCCAAAGCTGTTGATGCCGCTTGTGTCCCAGGTGGCTAAACGGCCGTTTTCCACTGCGCCGCCTTGCCGTTCCTGCACAATCCCCCAGCCACCAGGGTCATGGCTGAGGCCATATTCCACCTGATAACCGGCAAAATTGGGGCCGTTAACCGTGCCCAGCACGTCAATGGTGTCAATAATCTCGCTGCCTTCGCCCGGCTGCGTGATGATGATTTGCGGGCGCGGTGTGTCGGCATTGCACGTTTCATTGGGCGGCAGGCGCAGGGGCAAGCCAATGTTGCGCCCGGCAGCCCAAGTTTGTCCGGCGTTTGTGCCTTCTATCCAACTGCGAGCATTTTCTAATTCACGTTGGCGCACGCTGTCATCGCCGCTCACGAGCAAATTGACAAACGACGCGTCTACCACCGATTCGGGGCAGGCATCGGCGGCACGCAGCCCAGTCCAAAGGTCAATGGGAATGGTTTGCAGGAAGTGATTGCTTTCTGCCAAAGGAAGCTGGCTGCTGGAGAACAGTTCGACGCGGCGGTTGGCGCAGGCAGCCGATGCCTGCACGCCGGAATCCGTGCAAATTTCCATTTCGACGACGCCGGGCGGGCGCACAAAACTGACGGCTTGTTTGTCCGCCAGATATTGGGTCATGAAGCTGTTCCAGATGGGGCTGGCGACGCGGTAGCCAGATTGCCCTGTGCCAATGGGGCTGTTGTCGGTGTTGCCCACCCAAACGGCCGTTACCACTTGCGGCGTATAGCCAATTGTCCACGCATCACGCACATCGCTGTTTGTAGAGCCAGATGTCCCGGTTTTTGCCGCGACCAAATGGCCGGGAATGACCAGATTGTTGTTAACGCCAAACTCTGGCTGGCGTGCGTTATTATCGGACAAAATGTTGCTGAGCAGGTAAGCATGGTCAGGGTTAACGACCTGGGAGTCGGCGGGGGGCACTGGCGTATGGGTGAAAAGCTCTTCGCCCTGGTTGTTTTCGATGCGGGCGATGGCATACGGCTCCTGGTAACTGCCCTGGTTGGCGAGCGTGGCATAAGCAGCCGCCATTTGCAATGGCGGGATTTCGCCGCCACCAAGGGAGAGGGCAAGGCCATAGTTGCGCGGCTGTGCGACTTCGGCACAGCCATCATCTTGGAGGGCGGTCAGGCCAAGTTTTTGCACGTTGGCGATGAAGTTGCAGACACCGACGAATTCCAGCGCTTTAACGGCCGTTACATTATACGAATTGCCCAATGCCGGGCGCAGCAGCAGTGGCCCATGAAATTCATCATCATAATTTTTGGGCACATAAGGTGGATTGGTGCCATCGGGAAACTGCGTTTGCACATCCCAAATCAACGTTGCCGGCGTCCACCCTTTTTCCATAGCGGAAAGATACACGAACGGCTTAATGCTTGAACCGGGTTGGCGTGCTTGCAGCGCCATGTTCACCTGACCGCTAATCACCTCGTCATTGAAATCGACGCTGCCGACCATTGCCAAAATTTCGCCTGTTTGCGGCTGTAAGACAACCATCGCGGCATTGTTTGCGCCCGCCGCCGTAATATTCGCGCGATTATCGGCGACAGCTTGTTCTGCCAGGGTTTGCGCGGTTGGGTCGATGGTCGTGTAGATGTTTAGCCCGCCGCGATAAATGGACTGTGCGCCAAGAATATCTTCTGCCTGCTGCAAAACGGTGAATGTGAAGTGGGGGAAGCGGATAGTCACTTCTGGCGGTGTCAGGTTATAAATGAAGAGATTGGTTTCATTGAGAGCCGTTTGCGCTTCGCCCAATGTCACGTATCCCTCTTGTACCATCAATGTCAGCACTTCCCACTGCCGCCCAATCGCTTTGTCTGGCGCGGTGTATGGGTCCCACAATGCCGGAGCTTGTGGCAGCCCGGCCAGCAAAGAGGCCTCGGTGAGCGTCAAATCGGCGGCACTTTTGTTGAAGTATGTTTGTGCGGCGGCTTCAATGCCATAAGCCAGATTGCCGTAGTAAATTTCGTTTAAGTACAGTTCGAGAATTTCGTTTTTCTCGTAGGTACGGGCGATTTCGGCGGCGAGAATGATTTCGCGCACTTTACGGCGGAAACTGCGCTCGGTACGTTCATCGTCACTGAGAAGCAAGGCACGCACAAGCTGCTGCGTAATGGTGCTTGCCCCGGAGACAAATTCCCGTTCGCGTGCCGCCTGCACAACGGCGCGGGCAATGCCAATCGGGTCAAAACCGGGGTTTTGATAGAAGCGGGAATCTTCGGTGGCGATGGTGGCGTTAATCAGGTAAGGGGAAATGCGTTCGAGTGGAACGTAAGTGCGGTTGCCCGCGTTCGGATCGGCCAAAGCATAGAGCAGTGCGCCGTTGCGGTCATAGATGCGTGCCGTCTCGAAGGTGCTGGCGCGTTGGCGTAATTCTTGCGGCGAAGGCAGGTCACGGGCAATGAAGCTGTAGCCGATGGCTGCACCGGCAACGCCCAGCGCAACGCCCACCAATGCCAGGAGGACGCCGATGACGATGAAGCGGGTGAGGCAGCTGCGCCGATTGCGCATGCGCCGCGTTTCTGGATGGAGTTGGGACGTTTGTTGCGAGGGCATGGCAACGCGGGCCGACTGCGCATCTCTGCCAGACTGTGCCGGACGCTGCTGTGCGGCTAAAGGCGGCGATTGGGCGTATCCTTCGCGTCGCGGCTGCTGTTGTGGCGGGGTAAGCCGGGTTGGCGTAGGCGCTTCTTCGTTGATGGGTTGGGTCGCTGCCGGAGGGCGGTAAATCTGGGTTGGCGCTTCGGAAATGGGTGATGGCAGTTTTTGTTTGGTGCTGCCGGGGAAGGCGACGCGCGGTTGTACGGTGGTGGCGTCTTCGTCGTTTTCTAACGGCCGTTCCAACGGAGGCGTCAGCTCTTCCGGCGACAGGGGCAGGCCCACCGGTCGTTTGGATGTAGAAGCTGCGCTGCCCGACAGCGTGCCGGTGGCGTCTTCATCGGTGATGATAAGGGGGCGTGGTAAATCGGCCGTTGCGCCGCCTAAGGTGATGGTCGGCATGTCGGAATCGGCCGTGTCCGCCATCAAATCTAGCAGAGACATCGTTTCGATGTCTTCACGAGGCTTATCCTGAGGTGCGTCTGGGCCTTGCGGTGCAGGCGTCGCTTCCGCTTCTTCCTCAGGAGGAACAGGTTTGTTTTCTAAATCATCATTCATCAGCAGGTTTACTCTTCACCAACATAATCCAGTCGCCACGTTGAACGACTTTTCCATGTTGATTTAAGACGCTGTACTTCATCGTTACGTTCCCGCCACCCAGGCGAGGCAACGATTTCGTTTCCATGATCTCGATTTTAACGTGAATCGTGTCGCCAATAAAGATAGGTAGACTGAACTTGGCCGTTAATTCGCGGAAGGCCAACACCGTGCCTTCGATGATGCCAGACTGCACGGCCAATCCGGTAGCAATGGACTGTACCAACAACCCATGCGCAACACGCTGACCGAAGGTGTCTTTCGCGGCAAATTCGGCGTCGGTATGAATCTGGTTGTAATCACCCGACAGCCCGGCGAAGTTGACAATATCGGTTTCGGTGATGGTGCGAGCGGCCGTTACCTGTACATCGCCCACAGTAAAATCAGCAAAATATTTGCCACGAGGTTGGTAAGTTGGTTCTGTCATGCGCTTTCCTTCTCGGTGATCGGTGAGCCGGTTATCAGTGAGTCAATCATCAGCACTCAGTGAGTGATGTATTGCCGATCACTGAGTCCCGATTACTGATTGCTAATTATCCCTGCTGCCGCCAGTTTTTCCGCCTCATCGGCAACGGTGAGGGCATCAATAAACTGATCCAGGTCGCCGTCAATCACGGCTTGCAAGTTGTAGCTGGTGAGGCCGACGCGGTGGTCGGTGACGCGGCTTTGCGGGTAATTGTAGGTGCGGATTTTTTCGCTGCGGTCGCCGCTGCCCACCTGCGATTTGCGCTCGGCGGCTACGGAGGCGTGTTGCTTGTCTTCTTCAAGCTCTTGCAGCCGTGCCTGAATAATGGCGATGCCGAGCCGTTTGTTTTGGGTGAGGCTGCGTTCGCTCTGTATTTTCACGGAGATGCCGGTGGGTTTGTGAACGATGTGGGCGGCAGTGGCGTTCTTTTGCATGTGCTGGCCGCCGGGGCCGGAGGAGAAGGTTGGCGTGATTTCCAGGTCGCGTTCGTCAATGGTGATGTTGACATCTTCGATTTCCGGCATGACGGCGACGGTGGCGGTGCTGGTGTGAATGCGCCCCTGCGACTCTGTTTGCGGGACGCGCTGCACGCGGTGAACGCCGCTTTCAAATTTGAAGCGGGAGTAAGCGCCCTTGCCCTTGACGGTCATGATCACTTCTTTGTAGCCGCCGACACCGGTCGCATTTTCGTCAATGATTTGGGTTTTCCACTTGCGCAGCTCGGCATAACGGGCGTACATGCGCAGCAAATCGGCGGCGAAAATGCCAGCTTCGTCGCCGCCAGCCCCGGCACGAATTTCAATATAGACGTTTTTATCGTCGCGCGGGTCTCGTGGCACCAGCAAGGAACGCATCCGCGCGGTGAGGCTGTCGAGACCTGCTTCCAGGCGTTCTATCTCTTCGGCAGCAAGGGCGACGAGTTCTTCGTCTGTTTCCATTTCCCACAACTCGCGGGCTTCGCTCAACTCTTTCTCAAGTTGTTGATGTTGATGATAAGCCTCTACCAGGTCGCTCATTTCTGACCGTTCTTGGGCCAGTTCGTTTAGCCTGGTGTAATCGGCGATGACGGCAGGGTCGGCCATCTGTTTTTCGATTTCGTCGTAGCGTGCGACGACTTTGGCGATTTTCTCTAACATAGGTTCTTTTTCCACGCATGGTTTCTGTTGAAGTAATAAGGAAGCGTGTTTGCCACGATGGGCATACAGCAAAAGTGGATTATAGCTGTTGGGCGAAGGTCGTCAAGGTGTGCATAAGCCGCGCTAACGTGGCGGCACGAAGAATAACATGAAGTCTTTGGTGGGCACGGCCGATTCGTAGCGTTCAAACCAGCCTTGCGGGTACGTCAGCTGCAACCTTTCCTGGTGTTCCGTGTCTAGCAGGTGCAAAATGTACAGCTTGGGGGCGGGGTCGATGATTTGTTGGGGCAGGGCGGCGTCGAAGTCGGGGATGGAATTTTCCCAGGGAATGGCTCCCGCGTAAATGCCGATGAGGCGTGTGTCTACCCAATAAGGATAGGGGACATGGTAAACGTGTTCCATGTCGCCGACACTGTTGGCCCAGCCGCGGGCGGCGGCGCCAATTTCGCTGGTGTTCCAGAGGGAGTTGTGGTAATGGGTGTCGTAGCGCACGAAGTAGTAGTTGTAATTGTCACGGAAGGCGAGGAGAAAGAGAACGGCCGTTCCCAACCCCACCATCCATTTGCCCGCCCGTTTCCAATTGGTTTGTAACTGCTGCCAGACCAGCCACAGCGGCAAAGCGGCAACCAACATGGCCCAGGGAATCGCGCCACCGGTGCGCACGCGGCTGGGGTTTTCGCCGGGAAATTCGAGGCTGAGAATGGAGGGCAGCAGCAGCACAAAGATGGTGACGAGCACATAAATGGAGCGGCGATCTCGCCATTTGAGCAGCCGCCACAAGATATAGACCGTGCCCAGCACAAACAAACCGCCGCTGACCAGTCCCAGGAATGGCGTGAAGGGAATGCTGTTGCTGGGAACGGGATCCCCTTTGTAATTAAACATGAGCAGGGCGTTTTTGACGTTGTCCCAAAAGATGCGCCAGGATTCGCCGGGCAGTGTGTTGCCATTTTCCAGGGAACGGGTGGTGACGCGATACCAAAACATTTGTGGATCGTCCACCATGTAGCGCAGCAGGGGCAAAAAGACGAGCAGGGTGGCGCACGCGCCGAGTATGGCGTTTTGCCAATAGGCCCAATTGAGGGCGCTGGCTTCGCTGTAGTCGGTGGGCGGTAGTCGGTAATCGGTAGTCGGTTGAGCGGTGGGTTGGCGTTTTCTATTTACTAGCTTGCCGATTACGGGCAATGTGTCTAGCCCTAGTTTGATCAGGGCGAGCAGCACAAGCAGGAGGGGCACCATGCGCATGGGGATGTAGGTGTGCAGGCCGATGCCCAGCGTGAGGCCGGTGAGGAGCCAGTCGTTGCGACGGCCGTATTTGAAGGTGCGAATGAGGTAATAGAGGGTGGCGGTGGCAAAAAGAGGGGTGAATGGGAAGCGCAGCCCGATGCGGCTGATGGCGGTGTGCCAGGAGGAGAGGGCGAAAAAGGTGGTGGCGATGAGGCTGACGGAACGGCCGTATAACTCCTTCGCCAACAGATAAACCCAGGGCACGGCTAACAATCCCAGCAGCGCGGTTCCCATTTTCAGGGGCAAATAGCCGATTTCCTGGCCGGTGAGCTTGATGATGGCCGCCGTCCAATAAAATTGGAAGGCTTCGCGGCCTGTGTTGCGTGCGAAGAAAACGGGACGCATCCCGCTGAGCACGTCGTAGACATCGAACAGCTTTTCCGCCTGATCGCTGCCCATTTCTTTTGGCAGGCTGTCGAGGCGGTAGAAGCGGAAGAAGGCCGCAAGCAGGAAGATGGCGAGCAGGATGAGGTGCCGACGGTGGATGGTGAAGGTGTATGGGGGCAGAAACGGCCGTTTTCCCCACCACGTCTTGCTGCGTTCACGCCAATCAGACGGCAGCTCCCAAAATAAACAGACAAAGCCGATGATGCTGGTCAGCCAACTGAGTGTGCCCACCGTTGTGAAGCGATTGTTTGCCAGATAACGAAAGGCGATGACGGCACTCAACCCAATCAGGATGCCCAATCCCAAACGCCAGCTCAGGCTGCTGCCGTATAAGGAGACACGCGGCATGGCCTCTTCTGTTTCATGGGGAGCCGGTAGTGATTCGGAGGCGGGTTGGCTGACGAGTAACCAAAGGAAAGCGACAATGGCAATTGCGAAATAACCAACGCCAACGATGGTCCAGTCTAGTTGTGGGAGTAGCTGTTGCCCAACAATGGCAGCGGTAATTGCCAGCAGCGCGGTAACGGTTTGGGCAATGGGTCGTCTCATGAGTGTTAAGTATTCAGATTCAAAGAGGAACTGTCAAGGGTGACAGCCATAGACGAGAAGTCGGACGGGCGATGAGCGTTTGTGGGCGTCAAATAACGCCCACTTTGCATTCCCATAACGCGGTTATTCGGCCGTGCAGCAGGTGCGAATGTCTACGAGTTGTTCAATATGTGGCGCGATTTGTTCCTGAACGGCCGTTTCCTCCATCCGCCGCACCTTAAACGTCACCAACTTATTCGACTCATCTAACCCATCAAACACACCTAACGAGATAAAACTGCCGCCAGCAGAGGCAATGACCCGCGTCAAAGCAGCCAGGACACCGGGCTTGTTAGGCACCAACACCGTTACGCGTACCCCATTGTCACGCGCCCCCATAAATTCAAGAAAGACCTTGAATAAATCGGTTTCTGTAATAAGGCCGACGATTTCCTCGCCGCGCACGACCGGCAAGCCGCCAATTTTGTTGTCGGCCATGACATAGGCCGCTTCTTCAATCGGCGTGTTTTCCTCAACCGTCAGCACCTTCTTGGTCATGACATCCTTAACGCGTACTTTGCTGATCAGATAGTTTAATTCCCACACACTCAGCGTTGTCGCGTCTGAAGGCGCGGCATTGAGCAAATCTTTGTCTGAAATAATTCCGACCATCTTGCCTTTGGCATTGACAACAGGCGTGCGGCGAATTCGCTCACGCTTCATCAAATCAAGCGCTTCCATGACAGGCGTACCTTCTGTCACGGTAATAACGGGGGACGACATTCTGCTTTTCACTAACATGCTATTGCCTCCTCTTTGTGGCGGAACTGCGGTTGTTTGCTGTGGTTCCTCTAGACCCAAATATATCGAACTGGACACATTCATTTGTGCAGTTCGCTGCTTAGATGTTCGTTTCAGGATGGGCTGGTGGAACCCGCATCAATGGTTTGCGATCATTTTAAGGGGTTTGGGTGGGGGATGGCAAGAGGGGATATGTTGTCTCCTTCATATAATTTGTGTTGCAGAAAAATCAGGGAAGGCGATGATTGGCTGCTTAGACTTGTTGAGGAGGGATGAGCCAGCGGCTCACCCCTACATTTTGTTATTCTGTTGTTCCTCAGACTTACTTTATCGTTCCTCAGACTTACTTTATCGTTCCTCAGACTTACTTTATCGTTCCTCAGACTTACTTTATCGTTCCTCAGACTTACTTTATCGTTCCTCAGACTTACTTTATCGTTCCTCAGACTCGTTTTATCGTTCCTCAGACTTGTTTTATGATTCCTCAGACTCGTTTTGTCGTTCCTCAGACTCGTTTTGTCGTTCCTCAGACTCGTTTTGTCGTTCCTCAGACTTGTTTTATGGTTCCTCAAGCTTGTTTTATCGTTCCTCAAGCTTGTTTTATGGTTCCTCAGACTCGTTTTATGGTTTCTCAAGCTCGTTGGATGGCTGCGTGATACCGGAAAGCTGTTTGCAGGGTCAAAGCAACATCGATCAGCCGACTGTGATATGTCGCATAACAAGAACAGCTTTCAGGAGATGGGTCTTTGTGCGTGTGGCTTCATCTTGCCGCTCACAAAAACGCACAATTGTTTGTGGCGCATGTGCTCGTTATCGTCATAACGGCCGTTTTATCCTATACTTCAAACAGTGATACCGCTTCACTTTTCGGCAGAGCGGTTCAATTGATACACATTTGATACGCTTTGTATTAGATCAAGTGGGTCAGGTGGTTGAAAATCAATCAAATCAAGGATTCTATCTACCAGACAAGGAAAGCCCATGATTGCAGAAACGGCCGCATTACTGCGGGAGAACATTAAAAAGGTCATCATCGGTAAAGATGAGGTTATTGATTTGGCCCTGATCGCCATGCTGTGTGAAGGGCATTTGTTGCTGGAAGATGTGCCAGGGACGGGCAAAACCACCCTGGCAAAGACGATTGCCGCTTCATTAGGCTGCACATTTCATCGCGTACAGTTTACGCCCGACTTGCTCCCTTCTGATGTGACAGGCATCTACTATTACAATCAGCGGGCGCAGGAGTTTGAGTTTCGTCCCGGCCCCATTTTTGCGCAGATTTTGCTGGCGGATGAGATCAACCGCGCCACGCCGCGCACGCAATCTTCTTTATTGGAAGCGATGCAGGAACGGCAGGTGACGGTGGATATTGCCACGCATAAATTGGAACGGCCGTTTCTCGTCCTCGCCACACAAAACCCCGTAGAGCTTGAAGGCACATTCCCCTTACCCGAAGCCCAGCTTGATCGCTTCCTCATGAAAATCAGCCTGGGCTACCCGTCAGCCGCCGAGGAAAACGACATCCTGCTTCGCTTCGAGCGCCAAGACCCGCTCGACACCCTGGAAAAAGTCGTCGAGCCAGGGCAAATCCTGGCAATGCAGGCAAAAGTGCGCGAGATTCGCGTCGAAGAGTCCGTGCGCCATTACATTGTCAACGTGTGCCGCGCCACCCGCGACCATGACGACATCGAACTTGGTGCCAGCCCACGCGCCACAATGGCCCTTTACCGCACTTGCCAGGCGTTAGCCGCCATTCGCGGTCGCGAATTCGTCATCCCCGATGACGTGAAAACAATGGCGCCGCATGTGCTCACCCATCGCCTGATGGTCAATCCACAGACGCGTTTGCGCGGCCGTCAGCCGGAAGACGTCATCCGGGAAGTGGTCGAGACGGTCGCCGTGCCCGTGGAGAATTAATGACCGAGAGCATTCATGACGTTCACCTGATTGTGCGCACAAACCAGGCACGAGAGCGCAAAGAAGCGCGTAATCGCCTGCTGCGTACAGCCTTGTCTGGCAAGCCAATTGACATGGCAGACATTGCCGCGGCGCGCGGATTGGTGCTCAAAGAACGGGACAACTCTATTTTTAGCGATGCCTGGATTCCCCTGGCCGTTTTATTTGTCATTATCGGTTTTGCGGCCGGACGCAATCCGGCGCTGTTGGCTTTGGGATTTACCCTGCTGCTGATTGTGGTAATCAGCACCGTCTGGAAAAACCTGTCGCTGGAAGGGGTGAAGTACGAGCGTGAATTTGACCGCACGCGCGTTTTCCCCGGCGAGCCGATTAAAATGAAGCTGACGGTGACGAATGACAAGCTGCTGCCGTTGACCTGGCTGCAATTTCGGGACGAATTGCCGGTTGCCCCAGAGTTTGAGACGGTTATTTCGCAGACTGCCAGCCAGATTACCGGCCGCTACACCTTGTTTAGCACATTCTCTTTAGCCGGGCGCGAGCGTTCCACACGCGAGGCGACGATTAGCTTTCCCACACGCGGATATTACAAAATTGGCCCTGTGACCTATGAATCGGGTGATATTTTTACGTTGTTCACACGTGCGCGGGAGCATGAATATATCCATACGTTGATCATTTATCCGCAAATCTGGCCGCTGGAGCAGTTGGGTTTGCCGGCAAAAGAGCCATTTGGCGATGTCAAAGTGAATCGCAGCTTGTTCACAGACCCGATTTTGACGCAAAGTATCCGCGATTATCAGCCACAGGATCGTTTTCGTGATGTGCATTGGAAAGCGACGGCGCGGCGTGGCAGCCTGCAAACGAAAGTGTATGACCCTTCGACGGGGATGACGGTGGCTGTTTTCTTGAATGTGGCGACATTCCCCAAGCATTGGATGGGGTTTAACCCGGAATTGTTGGAGCGGGCGATTAGTGTGGCTGCGTCGGTGGCGAATTATGGGGTGCAGCAGAAATGGGCAGTGGGTATTTATGCCAATGGCTCGGTGCCGAATTCTGATCAGCCGATTCGTGTTGCGCCGAGCCGTTCGCCAGAGCAGTTGGCGCATGTGTTGGAGGCGTTAGCGGCCGTTACCGAGTTTGCAACGGCGTCGGTGGAGACGATGATGCTGCGTGAAAGCCCTGGTTTGCCCTGGGCGGCGACTATTGTGCTGGTAACGGCCGTTGTCACCGACGAAATCATGGTCGCCCTCATTCGCCTCAAAGAAGCAGGTCGCCGTGTTGTCCTCATTTCCCTGGCCGACGATCCCCCGCCCAAACATTTGGGGCGCATCATTGCCTATCACATTCCCGCCAGCGCACCCGCTTTCCAGGCTGGACATCGCAGCGCGACGGCCACCGAAGCGGCGCTCAGCGCCATTCCAACCCCGGAGCCTGTGGAATTGGAAATGGAGCGCCTGAACGGATGATTGGAGACCGGGCTAAGTGATCGTTTGCCAGCAATCTGGCAATGCCCTTTATCGTGACCGTGCTCGTCTCCCATTGCAAATAATATGATTACACCCGTCAACCAACATCGCACCGCCCACTTGCAGGCGTCTTTTCAACAAACCTGGGGATATGTGCGCCACGAACTGCTCTACATTTTGTGGGGCGTGATGGAAGTGGCCCTGATTACGCCCATTGCCCTGGCTTTTATGCCCTGGGCATTTGCCTGGCCGCCGGAACAGGTAACGCTCTGGCTGCTTTTGCTGCTTTTGATTCCGTTTAACATGGCGCGTGTGATGACTTATTTGCAGGTTCCGTTGGCGCGGCAGCGGCAAATTATGGTCATCGCCGCCTTTCTCGTGATTTTGCTGGCGCTGCGCACGTTGTTGTACGATTTGCAGTCTATTTTCGATGTCAGTTGGCTTGGCGAGTTTTTCCGCAATATTTCGGAAGCGGATAATATGCTGTGGCAGCGGGATGTGACGTTGTTTGTGGTTGTGGGGTTCACCTGGTGGCGCGGCATTACTATGGTGACGCGCGAGCCAGACATTATACGTCTGGGGCAGCGTATTCGCAGCGGGGCATTGTACGTTGCCCCATTTGCTATTTTTGCGGCTTATGTGAATCTGGAGTGGAGCATTGCTCCTTATATTTTGCTGTTTTTTGCGGCCGGATTAACGGCCGTTGCCCTCACCCGTACTGAGCAAGTCGAACGCGCCCAACGCGCCACCGTCACCTCCATGACGCCGCGCTGGTTTTTCGTTGTGTTGGGCGTCAGCTTGTTCACCGTTTTCATCGCCGGTTTTCTCGCCTTCGCCGTCAAAGATGTTTCCCTGAGTGACATGGGCTGGCTGATGATTTTGTGGCTGCCATTGCGCTTTGGCGGCAGCTCTGTGATGCTCACCGTTGCTTTTTTGTCGTCGCCCTTTTGGACCACGCTGGATAGACTTTTGCAATGGCTGATCATGTTTTGGAATCAGGCTTTTCGCAGTATTTTTACAGCGGCTGCGCCCATGGAAGAGTCTGATTTTCGTCCACCCCCAGATGAGCGCATGATTGAACTGCTGACACGACCAACCGGTGACGCGCTGGTCAACTGGCGATTTTTCTTGCTTGGCTTTCTGATTTTGCTGTTTGTTTTGGTTATCTTTGCTTTGGGCCGCTTTTATCGGCGGCAGCGCCTGGAACTGGCTGGTGGGCGATTTAGCCGGGGCATTGGCGGGCAGGTGGAACATTTGGAACCGCGCGAAAAGGCGGGATTGGGGCAGCGGATTTTGCAACGCCTGGGATTGCTGCGGAATTGGCAAACGGCCGTTTCCATTCGGCGCATTTATTACCAGATGGAGCAGGCGGCAACGGCCGTTGGTTATCCGCGTGGCGATTCGCTCACACCTTACGAATATTTATCCTTGTTGCAGCAAACCTGGCCGGATCATGGCGCCGAAACGCGGCTGATCACAGAGGCGTTTGTACGCATTCGTTATGGGGAATACCCGGAGACAGAAGCAGAATTTACTGAGATTGAAAATGCCTGGCAGCGACTGAAGCTAGCGCGACCGCATGATGCCATTCAGGAAGAGTGACCTATGGCACACCATCCCGATTCTCTTGAAACGTATCGTTGGCGTCTGGGACAACTTGTGCAACGGCCGTCTACAGATATGGTGCAGCGACGGCAGCAGCTACAGGTTGCCTGGGATTACGTGCGGCACGAACTGCTTTATCTGAGTTGGGTGCTAATGGAAGTGGCTTTGCTGACACCTTTCAGCATGGCCTTGATGGGTTGGGCGCGTTATTGGCCTCCTGGCCTTGTCCTGTTGTGGTTGGTGCTGCTCATGTTGGTTCCCTTTAACTTGCTGCGCCTGATGGACGTGCTGCGTTTTCCATTTGGCTGGCAGCAGCTTGTGATGATGGGCGGCTTATTACTGACGCTGCTCTTTTCCAGCCAGATATTGCTTTACCATTCGCGGACGCTGCTTGATTGGCGTTGGCTGTCGCTCTTTTTGCGCAATATCACGCAAAAAGGGAATCAGCTTTGGGTGCGCGACGTGATTATCTTTTTGCTTGGCATCACCATTTGGTCGCGTGGCGCTGCGCTCAAACATCGCGAATTTAAGGTGAATGGCGTTGGCCTATTTTTGCGCGTGGGTGGCTTGGTGGCTGCTCCGCTGATCATTTGGTTGGGAGCGCGTCGTTTGTTGTGGGACGCCGCACCGTTTATGCTTTTGTTTTTGACGGCAGGATTAACGGCCGTTACCCTTGTTCGCGCCGAAGAAATCGAAAGACGGAAAACCGGCTTTTCCGCATCCCTTACCCCACGTTGGTTAAGCCTCATTTTTGTGGCAATTTTGGCTGTGATCATGACCGGTGGCATGTTATCCAGCATCATCAGCGGGCAAAGCATTTTCCTCGTTTTTGCCTGGTTAACTCCTGTTTGGACTGCCCTTTTATTTGGCGCAACCACCGTGCTGGCGACTCTCGCGCACTTTGTGTTCCCCGTTGTTGATGTTGTTGTGTTTGCCATTCAGCGCCTCATGTTGTGGTTTGTTAACAAGTTTGGCCTGCCAGGAACGACGGCAAACACACCTTACGATGACAGCCAGATTCTCACCGCAGAAGATTTGACGCAAATTGCCTTAAAAATGGATTGGGGCTGGAAGTTAAGCATTTTTCTTTTGTTGTTACTGGTTGTTTTCTTCATCACCTGGACGTTGAACTATTTTTACAAGCGTGTACAAATTGCACGGCAGGGGAAAGAGTTTACAACCGGGCATGTCAGCGAATTTACCGATGATATATCGCTGGGGCAGCGAATCAGGAATCGGTTGAGTGGGTTGTGGCATTGGCGAACGGCCGTTTCCATTCGCCACATTTACCGTCAGATGAATCAGGCCGCCACGGCCAGCGGTTATCCGCGTGGGGAAGCAGAGACCCCTTACGAGTATATCAAGACCCTCACGCGCGTTTGGCCCGAAAACGGCCGTGACATCCAACACATCACCGAAGCCTATATCAAAATACGCTATGGCGAGTTTCCCGAAACAGAAGAAGAACTCGCTCAAATCTGGCAATCATGGGATCGTTTGCAAAAAGTTCAGCCTGTAACACTCGCTTCGCAGACCTCTGATAATTTGGTCACCAAAATCAGTTCGCGCAAGCGTAACGAATAGCCCAAATTTCCCTATTTCCAGGGTTTGATTTCGTTTGACAGCCCCTATCCCTTATGGTATTATCGCAATCATCCCATGCTAACATAAAGTCACACTGAAGTTGGATGAAAGAACGTCACGTATGCCCAACTAAGGAGATTTTGGATGAGATCACGTACTGAGATGATGGTTGACCGCCTGCGAGATTTACAAGCAGGTACCCAAGATATTGAAGCCTCAGCAGTAGTTAGTGTAGACGGGCTAATAATGGCATCATCTCTACCTAGTGGTGTTGACGAAGACCGTATTTCTGCTATGTCCGCTGCCATGCTCTCCCTGGGTGATCGAATTGCAGTTGAGTTAAAACGCGGCACGCTGGAACAGGTTTATATCAAGGGTAGTGATGGTATTATTGTGTTAATGGCCGTTGGCGAAGACGCCGTTTTGACTGTTTTGGCGAGAGAGTCGGCAAAACTCGGTTTAATCATTCATGATATGAAGCGAGCTGTGTCGGATCTGGAGCGTTTGCTTTAGCCGTTTCATAAAAGGTAAAAAGCATATGCGAAAATTACTTTCGCGTATATAAACGAGAAGTTATAGATGGGGCATGTCACTAGATGACATGCCCCATCTTCTTTTTTGGCCGAAAATATCGGCGATAAACCTGAAACGTAAAACGTGAAGTCTATCTTTACGTTTTACGTTTTACGTTTTATAAAGAGGATGTGATGACAAAATATATTTTCTTTACGGGTGGTGTTGTTAGTTCTGTAGGTAAAGGTGTAACGGCGGCGGCGTTGGGCCGCATTTTGAAAGCACGAGGATTAAGCGTAGCTGTACAAAAATTAGACCCCTATATCAACGTTGACCCCGGCACAATGTCTCCATACCAACATGGCGAAGTATTTGTCACCGAGGATGGAGCCGAAACCGACCTCGATTTAGGACACTACGAGCGGTTTATTGACATTAGCGCCAGCCAGCTTTCCAATGTGACAACGGGACGTGTTTATGCGGAAGTGATTGCCCGCGAACGGCGCGGCGATTATTTGGGCGGGACTATTCAAGTCATTCCGCATATCACCAATGAGATCAAACGCTGCATTCACCTGGTGGCAGAACAAAGTGGGGCGGATGTGGTATTGGTAGAGGTTGGCGGTACGGTTGGTGATATTGAGAGCCTGCCATTTATGGAGGCGCTGCGCCAGATGCGTTCTGATGTGGGGCGCAAAAACACGTTATATGTTCACGTAACCTTTTTGCCACACATTGGTGCCAGCGGTGAATTGAAAACGAAGCCCACTCAACACAGCGTGCGTGAGCTGCGAGGTATCGGCATTCAGCCGGATGTGATCATTGCCCGCGCTGATCATCCCATTCCGCAAGAGCACATCGATAAGATAGCGTTGTTTTGTGATGTTAAGCCGCGAGCCGTTATTCCGGCCGTTACCAGTGATATTTTGTACGGCATTCCCTTGGAATTGGAAGAAACGGGCCTCGGTGATTACGTGGTGGAACGTCTGAAATTGAAAGAAGTTGTTTCTGAACCCGATTTGGGCAACTGGCAAGACATGATCACCGAGATTCGCCGACCCAAACCAATCATACAAATTGGCATTGTGGGTAAATATGTGGAGTTGCATGACGCATATATGAGTGTGCGCGAGGCGCTTTACCATGCCGGGATTGCCAATAATCGGCAGGTTGAGGTGGCCTGGATTCATTCAGGCGATTTGGAGAAAGGCAAAGGCTGGGAGCAGTTTGCCGGATTGGATGGCATTGTTGTTCCGGGCGGTTTTGGCGAACGAGGCATTGAAGGCAAAATTATGGCTGCGCGTTGGGCACGCGAAAACCAGGTGCCGTATCTGGGGCTGTGCCTGGGAATGCAGGTGATGTGCATTGAATTTGCACGTCATATCTTGCAAAGTGACGAGCCAAACAGTACCGAGTTTGATGCTAATACCGAGCATCCTGTGATTAGTTTAATGCCGGATCAACATCATCTGACGGATATGGGTGGTACGATGCGCCTGGGTGCATATCCATGCAATTTAGTAGCGGGAACAAAAGCGGCAACCGCTTACGATGCGGAGTCGGTGACGGAGCGGCATCGTCATCGTTGGGAGTTCAATAATGCGTATCGGCAAGTTTTGGGGGAGCAGGGAATGGTGTTTAGCGGATTGTCGCCAGACGGCCGTTTAGTGGAAATCGCTGAGTTCAACAATCACCCATTCATGATGGGCAGTCAATTTCACCCAGAATTCAAAAGCCGTCCGAATCGGCCGCATCCGCTGTTTCGCGCATTTTTGGCGGCAGCTGTGGGCCATCAGGAAGGGAGCGAGGAAAAGTAAGACGATTGTATGGCGTATTGCGCATAGGTGGCTTGCTGCGCAATACGCCATATCTGTTAAATTTTACGGGAAAACGTTGGCTGTAACCGCGCCACCCTGGCTAACACGCACCGTAGACATCGAAGCCAAGTGGAAAATGCGTCGTAGTTCGCTTTCGTTGAGGTTCGCTGTCAAGGCTTCGGTGAAGCCGATTTCGTCGGCCATTTTGCGTACTGGGTCTGGTTGGCTGCCGGTGCGGAAGCCCATTTGCTGTTGTCCAGCCACAAAACCGACAAAAGCCAGTGTGTAGATTTCTTGTTTGAGCAGTTCTGCGGTTGTGTGCCGAATGTCGCGTGCCCGTTGTTTCGATGCATTATCTTCGCCATCTGTGTAGACAATCACGAGGCAGCGCACCATGACGCCGCTTTGCCGTAATTGTTGCGCATAGAGCACCATATTGGTCAAGCCGCCAGCGATGGCGTCGTATAAAGCCGTTGCGCCATATGGCTGGTACAGGTTCGGTGTGAGACGATCTGCGTCGTGCAGGTTGACATAGCCGTGCAGCAAGGTGACTGCATCGTTGAAGAGGATGGTGCTGATCAGGATGTCGTCAACGGCCGTTGAGTTTTCCATCGCCGCCAGATAATGATCATTGTAAGCACGCATCAAGTCAGCCGCATGAGGCGACATGGAACCGCTCATGTCAATGATATTCATCGCCAATGTGACTTCATTGCTTGCCAGTTGATCTAAAGGCGTGCCGACGGGTCCCATCATTGTTGGACCGTTCAAGTTAGAAATCACCAGGTTTAAGGTATTATCAGTCAGCCCATCATCGCGTGCTGATTGGAATAAGTCATCGAGGTTGCCAAGTCCATTGTTGTTCATTTTGCACTCCTTATCTTGTAATCTGTGCCGTCACTAATTTGTGGTTTGTCCTGCGTACTAAAAAGGTACTGCATCGGTGCTGTTGATAAAATTCACACCTTGTTGGGCAAACCCGGCAAACTGTTTCAAGGCCAAACCGTGAAAATCAATATCGGGGTGGATGACAGGTGAGGTACAGTCGCGTAAGAAATAGATTTTCTGCAATTGTTCCGGTTTGCCACTGAAATCCTCTACCAAATCTTCTACCGTTTCTAAAACACAATGGCTTTCTGCTTCGCCTGCAATGAGGATGACATCGGCTGCGGCCAATGTGTCCAGGAATGCCTTGTTTTTTCCACCCAACGGATGGTTCGGCACAGGTACTTCTGGTTGGATGATGGAGTAGTTTTCCGTCTGGGGCACTGTGCCTTTTGTGAGCCAGATGGGTTGCGTTTTGCGTGCCAGACTATGCCATAAAATAGCGGAGAACAATTCTGGATCAAGTGCATTGCCAATGCTGCCAATCATGACGTGATACGGCCAAATGGTTAGAACCTTCTTTGCTTGCTCTTCCAGCTTCTTCACATAGTTGGTAGACCAAACGGGGTCAACTAGAGGCCGCCATTTGCCTGCCTTGATGTCTTCATAGCTGATAAGGGTGAATGGGGCCGGGTGATTACCTTGGGCATCAGCCCACCATGCGGCATGGAAAATTTGATGTGGCAGGTGCGAGTCCAGGGAGCAAGTGATGTTGGTAATGCGGTCGGCATGCGTGTAGATGAATTCGATCAGCCGCTGAATGTCGCCAACGGAACCGGGGACATGTAAGCTGCCGTTGCTGTGACAGAAATCAACCTGCATGTCAATGACGACGAGATGGACATTTTGCTTGTCTTGCGCGGCAGGGGGTAAGTTTGCTGCTTCGGCTGCGGCGGCAATGGCACCATAATCAGGATAGAACAGGCTGCCAATGTTTTGTGGATTATAGAAATTAGGGTAATTGTTCATAATTATCTCCTCGTGTAATGCGTGAATGCATTGATGATTGCTGTTTTTGTTGCCGATATATTTAGTGTATTAATTACACTAATTAATAATAGTATAGTGTTATCTTTACACTTTGTCAAGAGGGAGTTTTCGTTGATTTGATAGGTGATAGCTTCTTTGTAAATCGGATTGTTAATCCGATAGTCGGATTAGCAATCCGACCTACGATTTTCATTCATGGGGGTCAACGACAGTTGGTGTCGTCTTCTCTAAAAATAGCCTCCCGGAGGTTCGCCTCATGTAGCGACCCTTCCATTGATAACCTCCAGGAGGTTTGGTTTTCATTCAGTGAAGTCTCTTTCATAATTGAGTGGTAGGGAAAACGGCCGTTTCCCGACAGCTGTTATGTGCTTTACAACTTTGTTGTACAATGGTCATTAGTAATCGTAGAAAAGTTGGTTACGATAGCAATACATCAATCAATTCAGATTGATGAACGATGGCCTCGTACTAGCTACTTCCCCCTCTTCATTCTCCCCTCTAGCCCTGGCCGAAGGAGGTCTTATGGTTGGGCAGTCCCATTGGCCTTAGCATCCCTCTTCGCACCCCAGTTTCACTTCATTTTTCATCTTGGTGTGGATGAAACTAAATTCATCCTTCATATTTCCTGATTTCCAAGGGAGGTTATTCCTATGCGTAAGCGTTATGGATTAGTTTTGTTTGCCTTTTTAGCGCTGGTCATTTGCCTGACACTGTCTCAAACCAGTCTGGCAAGTGAGCGCGACGGGCAAGAAGTCCCTCTATCTCCGGCATCGCCACAAGATGATGGCGGCACGGCCGAAGTCGGTATCGAGTGGATCACAGATTGGCCGGGCACGGCCGATGACCGTGCCAACTGGTATTATTCGGCCAACAATTTCTACAACGAACTGGGCAACGCTGGTTGGGTTAAGCGGTTTAACTATGGCAATACCAATGCCTGGGAAAAAGATTTCAAAGCGGCCATGTATGGCGGCATCAACGACTATGTGATTGATAGCGTGGATATTGCCATGATCGGCACGCATGGTTCCAGCGCCTATGACAGCCGCTATGGCAAAACACTCAGCTCCGTTTACTTCAGCAGCAATCACGATGATTGGCATTTGTCGCCAGGTGAGGCATACCGTGCTTATGGCAATACCGATCTGGAATGGCTGGCATTTGATTCGTGTAGTGTGCTGCGCGATGATTCGATGTATTACTGGCACGAGACCTTTGATGGGCTGCATCTGATGGCCGGTTTTGCCAACACGATGTATGTCGTTTATCCTGGTGATGGCGGCGTCTGGGCCGATCAGATGCAGAAGAAAGGATGGTGGATTTTTGGTCATGGCGCAAAAACGGTGACGCAGGCGTGGTTTACGGCCGTTGAGGATCAACAACCTTCTGGCGTGCGTGCGCGTGTCCTGGCTGAAGTGTTAGACAACTACAACGACTACATTTGGGGACAGGGATACGTTAGCTCTGATTACTCCAATAATGGCGCATACTGGTACTGGGATCATGTAGCGGGGACGCCGCCGCCTTTGCCGCTGCAAGGCGAAGCGCCGACAGCATTACCAGCCGTGCAAGTCATTCACCGTGAGGTTGGTGACGAATACGTCATGAACATTGGCGAGGCGTTTGGGTTGACATCGCAAGTGATCACCTCGCCCGATGGCATGACGAAAGCAATGGTCGGCGGTGATGAAGATGAAAAGCAGTTGTTTGTCAACGTTGCTACTGGCGGCTTTTTCTACCAGGATTTGGGCGAGTTGTGGACAGACCCGGAACGGGTGCGCGAGCTGCCTACTTCTGGCCGTGTGGCGGCCACCGTGGCCCTTAGCTTCCTGGCTGAACATGACAACATCCCTGGCTCATTCTTCTTTGACCAGCAGATTCCACCGACGATTGAGTTGGAAGGCGCGGCGGAAGGGTTGATGCCGGGCGAGGTTCGGGCAACGGCCGTTATCACCAATCCCACCGATTATGCGATTCACTACGCGCGTACAGTGGACATTGGCGGGGGACAACTGCTCTCCGTGGTTGGTCCCGGCTCCCGGCAAAACCTGTACGTAGGTGATGGCAGCGTGGTCGTCGGCTTCAAAGGTGGATGGCGCGAAATCCAAACGACAGGTGGTTCTATCGACACAATCTCGGCGGAAGATGCCTGGCAGGCATTCCTGGCCGATCCCACAATGGCGGTGGCGCAGCTGCCGGTAGCAACCGAATATGACCGGACTGGTCAGCCAGAACCCACGCTTGCCTATTATGAGCAGCCAACCATGATGGGGCAGGAGGAATTGATTCCGGTATGGATATTCGTTGCCGATTTGTATGTCTCTGCGCCGCAAACCGCAGCGCAAGCTGCCGGACTTGAGCCGTTCGGGTTGGGTTTGGTGGCGGATGATGCCATGATCTACGTTCCGGCGGCGGCTGATGCGGCCGCCCTGCCACAAGCCAGCATTGTGACCCCGGAACCGGGTGTTGTCCTGAATTCGGGCATGATGGTGGACTTGAGCGGCGCGGCGACCGGTGGCACGGCTCCTTATACTTATGAATGGGTTTCCAGTGTGGATGGTATATTGGGGACGGGCGAAACGGTGAACGGCGTTGTTCTGCACGCCGATCCGCGCGGTTCGATGTTGGCAGCAAACAGCATTACATTGCGCGTGATTGATGCCAATGGCTTGATCGCAACGGCAACGGTGGACGTCGAAGTACAGCCGTTACTGTTTTTGCCAGTGCTGATTCAGCCGTAACGGGCAATTGTTTGTGAATGAAGGAAAAGAGGGCAAGTTGTGAACAGCTTGCCCTCTTTTTTTGTGATGTTACAGGGAAACGGCCTGGATGCGATCTGCCTGTTGGATGATGATGCCATGCGGGTGTGCGTGCAGTATGTCATCTGGGGAGACGGGTAGGGTAGATGGGAGCAGGTGGAAGGGGGGCACTGGTAGAGCCGGGTTGGTTGTGAAGGGATAATGGCTGCTTTCGGTGCCGGGGAGGTGGTGGATGAGACGGCCGTTTCCATCGACAATGTGTGTTTCGTGGCGCACATGGTCGCGTTGGCGCACCGCGCGGGTGAAGGCAATGGTGTCTGCGGCAAAGGCAACGGCCGTTTCCTGTAAACTTTCGCCCACAGCCAGCGGCGGAATGGGGAGATCATAACTGCGGCCATTGTGCCAAAGCCAATAGCGCACTTCGGCAAAAACGCGATGATACCCGGCAATGGTGTCGCTGTGCGGCGCGGCCCAAAAGGTCGTTTGCTGTTGGTGGGCGGTGGCGATGGCGTCTTCTACATACAGGCCATCGCGGAAACTGCCGCGCATTAGCCATGTTCCGGCAATGCGCATGAGATGATGGGGTGTGGCGGCGAAAACGGCCGTATCTCGAAATGTCGCCGTTTCCAGCATTGTCAATTTGCGCGGCTGTGTGCCGCTGATGTCCAGGAGCAGAAGTTGTGTGCCGCCAGGCGGATTCACCGCCAAAACGGGCGCACTTCCTTCTGGCTGGAAGATGGCAAAGCGATAACCGGAACGGCCGTTAAACAAAACCAATTCCTCGCGGGTGCCGCCCATGCCGAGGCGGTGCAGGGTGTACGTGTTGTTGTGGTGGGAAATGACAAGGAAACGGCCGTTTTCCATGACCCGCACATACTCGATGAATCCATCCACATGCAGCAGTTCGCGTAATGCGCCAGTGAGGAGCGGCTGCGGTACGGGCGTTACCAGGCGGCAGGTCGGGCAATGGGAACGGCTGCGCGGGTAAGGTTGGCCGCAGTGTGTGCAGGTGGTGAGGTCGGCGGCATAGGCGGTGAGCAGGGACAGCGGAAATGCGCCACGCTGCCCTTGGGCAAATGTGCGGTGCAAATGGTGCAGCAGGTCGTCGGAAAGCGTTTCCGGCGGGCGGGCGTTAGCGGGATAGGTGATGGCGTTGTCGAGGATGGTGACGCCTGCCTGGGCGCGTGATTGCAGCGATTTGTGTTGTTTATGCACGCCACCATAGGGATGAACGTGTAAGATGCTTTTGATGAGCAGCACAAAATAGGCGTACCAATCGCTGTTATCGCTGAAAACGGGCTGCTGGCTGAAGTCGGCGACGTGGTAGAGTTGTGGATCGAGGAAGGGCAGCATGGCAACGGGGCATGGGAAACGGCCGTATTGATAGCTGTCCACGTCGAGCCAGAAAACGGGATGCGCTGTGTGTGGCGCACCCGGAAGAAAGAAAAGATTTTGGTCGTTGAGATCACCAACGATAACCCCAAGCTGGTGCAATTGGGCAAGCGTGGCATGGATGGTCTGGAAAAGCTGGATGATGCCGGACAGGGTCAGGCTTTGCTTTTGCCAGAAAAGTGGCGTCGCCAATCGTTTTAAGGCGTGTGTGTCGGCAGGCAGCTTGGGCATTTGGAAGCCGATGATGTTTCCTTGTTTGTCGGTGACGAGGGTTTGTGGACCAAGGACACCGGCGGGGAGGCGCTGTGCCAGACCGCTGTCGCACATGTGGGTGAGTTTGGCGGCGTGTTGTGCTTGGGGAGCGTGGTAGAGTTTAACGGCCGTATCGTTTCCCAGCGCAAACACCATCCCTTCGCCCCCAGATTGGATCAACTGGGCGGCGTCAAGGGTATGGCGTTGTTTGTTGAGGTAAATGGTCTGCTTACTCATGATTCGTCATCCATTCCTGTTCACAGGTCACGCTTCATGCCACCAAATGGCAACTGCGCCGTCATCTTCAAAACTGCCGGCTGTGCGTGTTTGCATATTGAGCCAGCGTTGCAGCTGCAAACTGCTGCGCGGTTCGCCTAATTGCGTTAGCTGCGCAGCCTGCCAGCCATCTGTGGCGACAGCCAGCCATTGCAGCGCGGCACGGTCAAGAAAATGGGTCTGAAAAGTGTGCGGCGCACCGGCAAACGACGCTTGATCCGCGCTGCTCTCTTCACTCCTCTCTTTACTTTTCTCTCTTCCCGCTTCTTGCCGCAAAACATGATAAGCCAGGTAATCGGGCCGATTATTGCTGTCGAGTGTGGTGACGTGCCCGTTGTGCGCCAGATAGCCATCGCCTTGCCAAAAGAAAACGGCCGTTTCCGGCGTGACGACAAAGCCAACCATGGTTGCCAGCAGGTGTGTGGAGACAAACTTTGCGGTGTCCGTGCTGCTTTGCCAGGGCATGGCGGCGTTGATGGTCTGCAAAAAGGCAATGCAATCCTGGTGAAGCGCTGCCAACATCTGTCCCAGCTCATTTTCGCCCGTCGATGCCCGTTGTGCCGCATCGGCCAGTTGTTGCTTGAGCCATGCGGCGGCAAATTGTCCCAATAATTTTGCGCCAACTTCGTTGTGTGATGGCGTGCCATCGGGATATTTGCTGCCACAACCATCCAGCACCAGCCCAAAGGCGTGGCCTGGCTGCGGGCTGCCGCTGTGGACAGAATCATGGCTGTTTTGCTGCATGAGGCGGTGGGTACGGCCGTTTACAATTGCCTGACTAATCATTGCATCTCCAATTCGTGTATATTTTACACTTAATATAATAGTGTGAAATATACACTTTGTCAACCATTTACAGCCAGGACGATTGCGAAAAACACAAAAATCAGGTGGTATGATGTCGATGTGTGACAGCTTCTAGGAGATTCGGGGGATCAGGTTTGACAAACCTGTCAGGTCTGCTAAAAAAGTAGCGAGAGGTGGTTTTGCTACGCATCTCGCTTTGTTTCGCGTCCAAATTTTATTTGCGAGGTACTGCATGAAAAGTTTGTTGATTTTGCGTCATGCCAAGTCGAGTTGGGCGAATTCGTATATGGCGGATCATGAACGGCCGTTAAACGACCGTGGCAAACAAGATGCGCCACAAATAGGTCAACTGCTGCGGCAAGAAGACCTGGTTCCCGACCTGATCATCTCTTCCACCGCCGAACGGGCCTTGTCAACGGCCGAAGCCGTAGCCCTGACCAGCGGCTATGAAGCTGGTATCCAGACAACGCGTCAGCTGTATCATGGTGGGCCAGAAAAATACCTGGAAGTGATACGCGAACAGGGTGGAGACGCCGAACGCGTGCTGGTGGTCGGGCATAATCCCACCGTTGAGGAGTTGGTTGAGCTGCTTACCGAGGCAACGGAACAAATGTCAACGGCCGCTTTAGCCCATGTACAAATTGACATAAACAGTTGGCAAGAGTTGGTTGAAGGGATTGAAGGTAAATTGGTACAGGTGTGGCGGCCAAAGGAGTTGTGAGGCAAGACGCTGTTAATCGTGAACAGACGGCTCGTCCGCTGTCCAACGGCCAACGTTAGCGACACCGCTGCTGTACAGCAGCTTGCTCAAACTTTTGTTTTTGGCGACCCACAGGCCAACCAGTCCAATTTGTAACTCGTAGAGGGTTTTGCCTCCCTCGGTAACTTCGTGCATGATGTCGCGTTCGACCAATGTGTTCAAGGCGCCGGTGACTTCGGCTGGACTGAGGCGAATGTCATAGGGAATGAGGGCATCGACAATTTCTTCGGGGTGGAAGGGTATGTCGGCGTCCATGAGATGGGCAACGGCCGTTAAAATAGCCCGTTCTGCCGCCGTCGAGCGCTGCCATAGATAGGCAAAATGCACTTCACCCAGGCGCAGCATTTCGTCAAGCGCAGCATTCACATCGGAAATCGTCACATACCCTGTCCGTTGCAGGTTAGCTTGTTTTACCAGTGTATAGCAAACTAACTGCAAAAAGTACGGGTGCCCGGCCGTGACGCGCAAAATCTTATCCAGTGCCAGGTCATCATAAAGCAGCATCGGGGCAACTGGTTCCGTAATCAGGCGCAGCGCCGACTCTTTGCTCAAATAACCGATTTTTTCATAAAGAGCAATGTTAAACAAAACAGACCAATAATCAGCCCCCATTTCTTCGAGGCGGTGCGTGCCGACAAAAATGAATCCCAAACCATTGCTGTGCTGCATCAAATGGCGCAAATAGGGGAAGAATGAGGAGGGCAGCAGGCCATCTTCCACCAAACTCTCAAACGATTCAAACTCATCGAATACCAGCAGCAAGGTGCTTTCGGCGGGGAGAAGTGTCTGCACGTAGGGCAGGAATTGCCGCTGAAACGTCAGCGCCGGATCCGCCTGCCACGTTTCGCTATCGGGCACCTCAACGTCAATTTCATGTCCCAATAAAGTATCAGCAATCAGCCAGGCGAGTTCATTAAACAGGGCAGGCAAGCCCGGCGTCACGCCCAATGATTGACAGTCAATGTAAACGGGTATCAAGTTTTTTGGCAGGAGATGCTCTAATTGCAGCAGTGCGGATGTTTTGCCAGTGCGCCGCTGTCCGATTAAGATGAGCACATTGCGCTGTGTGTGTGGGCCAACGTTAGCGGCAATGAAGTTGAAAATCTCTTTACGGCCGTAAAACAAAGCACTCTCGCGGCGCAGCGGCGAGCCAGGGATGTATGGGTTGGCGATGGGCGTAAAATCGCGTACCGGGGTGAGCAAATGCACCATATCGCCAAATGCCGTTGTTTTCTCTTTTTGATTGCGGTCACTATACGTCAGCGTCAGGGCAATGCGGAAATGGTCGCTCACTTGTGGTTCAATGGCAAAGTTGACCAGACGTGCTCGCCCTGGCGGAATGAGGGGGACGATTTGCGGCGGGCTGTGTACCAAATATGCGGGTTTTTCGTCGAGTACGGCCATGACATGTTCGGCTGCCGCACGCCCTTTGTTTTGAATTTCTACGGCGACATCGGTACGGCCGTTTGGCACCAATCGCCGCGTCTTCAGCGTGATGACCAACTCGGCGCGGCCGCGCAGCTCCTCAATGCGTGCGCTGATCATCCCCGACCAACGCGAAATGATTCCCTTCACCAACGTTTTCTCAATGCGGTCAGAAAACTCCGGCAGCTGCTCCTCGGCCAGGGCTAACAAAGACGCCGCCTCATTTAAATACACCAGACGATCTTCCACCAATTCCACGCGCTCACTGTCGCGCAAATTGGTGAGAATCGGCAGCAGCATTTCCAGTGTGGGAGACCATTCTGCTTTGTCTTCCAACAGCGTTAACAATTCCACAAACTGCGGGCGCAGCAGTGTCAACTCGATGATGGATGGCGCTTCCAGCAGCACTTGCCCGGTCTTGTAGGTCATTTGCCAGCGATCCAGACATTGCCAATTCAAATTGCGCTGGGCAATTTCATCGAGTGCGCCGTTCAGGATGGAGAGGGCGGCGTGTGGACGGTCGGCGAGCAGGAACAGGCCATCGCCCAGGCTGGCGATGAGCCAGTCGCCGCTTTGCCGTGCCTGGCTGGTGAGGTAAAGCAGAAAGTCAGGTGAGCCGCCGGTGTAGCTGTATTTGTTTTCTAGCAGGCGCAGGGTTAGTTGTGATTGTTGGCGCAGGCGGCGATGAAAACGTCGCGCACCTGCGGCCGGTGATTGGGATTGGCGAATGAGGATAACGGCCGTTGCCAAAGCCAGCACCGACAAGATACTCAAAATCACCCGCGAAGCATTTTCAAGAGGAGAGGGCACAATGGGCATTGGCCCCAAGGGCGGCATCACAACCCCTTCGTGGAAAGCATCTTCGTAGTAAAAGCGATAACGCACGCCATCAGGCGAAGCTGGCGGATTGGCAACCAGAAAAGGAACCTGGCCTTTGCCATTGCTTAGCTGGCGTTCCTCTTGCGGAATCCAGCGCAGCGTGTTGGGGTCTTGCAAATCCAGGCGCACCGTCACCCGATCCCCTTCCACATCGTTGACATTGACACTGATGCCATATTGGCCTGGGCGCACATTGGTATCGGGTGCAAAGAGCAGCGGCGGCCTGTTCTCCTGGGCACGGAAAAGCTGCACCACGCCATTTTCCATGATGACGGTCAGGTCTGAACTCTGGTTGGTCTCGCGCTGCAAGATGGTCAAGCCAAAGACATTGCTCACCAGGTTCAATTCTGTCGCAAAGGCGGGTTCGCGCGTGAAGATTTGCACACCGCGTTCGTCGTTGCCAATGGTAATGTCTTGCAAAGAGTCGCCATCCACATCGCCCCAATAGAGATTGGTGATGTTGCCCAGCCCGCTCATCCGCCAGGTTAGCAACGGTTTGCTGTTTTCCACGCGCAAATTAACCAGGTTGCCTGTATCGGTCGCGATGAGAAATGTCTCTGTGCGTTCCTGCTGAATTTCAAAGACATCTTCAAGCACTTCTCTGGCGGGAATGCTTTTTACTGGCGTGCTGCCCAGAGCAACCGGCCAGGGCGGCAGCAAAATGCCGCGCCAGTTGAGGCCATAGACATAGCCATCGGCTACCAAAACCAGCATGCGCACGGCTAATTCATTGCCTGGCTGCTGTAAGATGTGGATGTCAACGATGGGCTGTGCATAAAATGCAATGCGATTGAGAACGGGATTGCTGTCGCGGATTTTGAAGATCTCGTTGTCGTTGGCGACAATGAGTTCATAGCGATCTGCATCTTGTGGCTCGGTGTTTTCCAGGACTTGCAGATGGCGCACCGGGCCAGAGATTTGGTTTTGCCATAGTTCGGTGGCGGCCGTCGAGTAGACGATGACGTGACCTTCTTCTGTGCCGACGATAATTTCGGGGTCGCCATGATTGTTCAAATTATCGACAAGCAGGCTGGTGACACGCGCGGGTAAGGCGTGCTCCCAGATTTTTTCGCCGTTGTCCTGGCGCAGTTCGAGCCAGCTGACGATGCCATCGCTGTTGGCGCTGGGGAGCGAGCGCACCATGATAATGTCTGGCGGCTCTGTGGAAATGGTGCTGAGCGTTGCCAGATGGGTGATTTCGCCGCCGGGGTTGATGAGCCACTCAGAGGAGCCATCATTGTTGAGCCGATGCAGCCGCCCGCCATTGGTGCCAATCAAAAGTTCGTCTTGCCCATCCTGGTTGAAATCGACGACGAGATAGGAGAGTGGCGCGGCGTTTAATTCGCTGGACCATTCTTGTGCGGTTTCGCTGACGCCGATGCCCAGGCCAATTAGTTGCAGATTTGGAAATTGGGCGAGGAGGAGTTCGCTGTGGCCGTCGTGGTTGATGTCTACGAGGCGCGTGATGCCTTGTTGGTCAACGTCGGCGAAGGTTTTTAGGGTACGGCCGTTACTCCCCAACAGCAATACATCGGTGGTGCTGCCCGTGTTGGCCGGCGTCAGCACGGCCGCCAAAATGGGATCGCTTTCTTCATCAACGACGATGGCGGCGGAAAGATCGACGATGGCGCGGTTGGCATCGGGGGCGAGATGGCTCGTCCATTGCCGCCGTCCAATGCTGTCGAAGAGGATGACGCTGCCGGTGCTGGTGCTGGCGGCTAAAACGGCGTTATTTTGTTGCGGCACAAATGTTAAGTCGGTGACCGGGCGGTTGACTGTGCGCGGCCATTGCTTTTGCCCATTGGCATTGTAGAGATCGACGTTGCCCAGGCTGGTGCCAACCGCGAGAAAAACGGGGCTGCGGGAGGTGAAACGGCCGTATGTGAGCGCCGTAATGCGCCCGGAAACCGCCCTGTCCCACACTTCGCTGCCGTCGGCGTTGAGACGCACCAGACGGCTAAAACGGCGGTTGGGATTAAAGTAGCCCAAGATGATTTCTGGCGCACCGTCGCCATCCATATCATCGGCCAGCATAAAGGGTGTGGTATCGATCAGGGGGTTGTTGTTGCGGTCATAGCGCCAGAGGCGGTTGCCCTGGGTGTCATAAAGCTGCACCTGTCCCGATTGCAGCAGTACCAAGATTTCTTCTTGCCCATCTCCGTTGATGTCAAAGGGCATGATGTTGGTTGGGGTGGCTGTGTATTGTGCCTGCCACGCTTGAATGGCGGTTTGCCCGCCGTTGGTCATCAGGCTGAGTGGTGGAATGAGTGGCTCAATGGGCACTTGCCACAAGGGATCGCCGTTGTCGGTGAGGAGGATGAGCCGATTGGCGACGCCGATGGCGATTTCACGTTGGGGCTGGAAACGGCCGTTTACATTCACCGTGCCCATTGCCAGCACCGGCGCACCAGCCTCATAACTCCACTGTGGGAACCCATCTGAACTGATCAGGTCTACCCGGCCGCTGGCCGTTGCCAGCAAAAACTCATCGACGCCATCATTGTTGACATCGGCCGTCACGACCTGCTGCCATTGACCAGACGTTGTGTAATTCCAGTAATAAGAGGGTTGAGATTGGGCCGCAGTTGATTGGGGACGAATGAACAGCGCTAAAAAAATGAGTCCACTGCTCAAAAGAAAGAATTTGTAAATTCGTGTTGCGTGTAGCGTATTGCGTATCCCAGTGGCGCGACGCACTACGCCCCGCCTTTCGCCTTGCATCATATCAGTCTGGCGGACGTAAGGCATAACCGACACCCCGCTCGCTGATGATCCAATTGCCATACGGATCAATTGCCCGGCGCAGTCGCTTAATCAATGTTTTCAGGCGGTCTGGGTCATCCACCAACGCATCGCCCCAAACTGCCATTTCCAAATCGTCGCCATGAACCACCTGTCCCGCCTGTTCGCACAGTTTCACCAAGATGCTAAACTGCGATGTTGTCAGGCTCAATTCTTGCCCATTGGCCCACACCTGATGCCGCTGCTGGTCGATGACGAAGGGATTGGCTTGAATGAGACCTTCAACCTTTTGCCGCCGCACAAAACGGCGCAAAATTTCACTGGTGTATTGGTATTTGCCTTCATTTTGTACCAGCAGGCATTGTTGTTCAAGCTGGCGCAGGCTGTCAATGGGGCCGTCGGCAATCGCCAGCGCATACTGCTCTTCAGGCGTCAGATTTTGCCACAAATAACCCAGATGCGAACTTGCTTCCACCTCGATGGGATCATCAAGGCGTTCCATTTCTTCTCTGGTAGTTAGCGGCGTGTCTTGTTTAATGGCCTGGTAAGCGTGGTAGCCAGCAATATGCAGGAAGAAGGGATGTGGCCCAACAAAATGCAGTAGATGTTCCACCAACTTGTCGGGGAATGTGACATCGGTTGTAGCCAGACGCGCATTGAGCAATTTACGCCCTTCTTCTATGGCAAACATGCCCAACGGCAATGTCACGAAAATGTTAAAGAATGGGGAGCTGAGAATTTCTTCTTCGGCGGTGATGGCGAAAAGCGGACGCTGACTTGCTGTGAGATAGGCCAGCCCATATTTGGTGGTGAGGCCGCGCAGGCGGGCAAAGAAGTAGGGGGTGAGGTGTTCATTGGCGGCAAGCAGCTCAAATTCGTCAAGGAGAACGACAACGGCCGTTCCCGCCCGCGTCACCTGATTCAACACCCGATCCAGCGCACGATATGTCCCTGGCTGCTTCACATCATTGACCGCAATGGACGCATCTTCGGCCGCGTCCAGCAAACTGGTCAACAACGCCTCATACACCTCTTCTGGTGGTGCTCCGCCAAGCTCTTGGCAATCCACCAGCACAAACAAAGCATGTGGCGGATGCAGTTGCATTTGTTCGCGCACCTCAGCACGCGTCAGGTGGATGAGCAGTGAGCTTTTCCCGATGCGGCGTGGTCCGATCAGCGACACACTTTGCCCATTGTGCAGCAGCCCTAAGATTTGGGCGATTTCACTTTCGCGGTTGTAGAAATCTTCAGGTCGCCGGATGGCGCCACGATGAAAGAAGGGATTGTCTATGCTCATAGGCCTATTTTAATGTAGAAAGCGTGAAAGGTAAAACAGCCGTAACTATTCAGCTTTTCTGGAAAGACCTGTCAAGTTTTCCTCTAAGAGTAAACTTGACAGGTCTACCGAATAGATACAAACAGCCAAAGAATCTTCAAATCACTCCGTGGGTGACATAGCCAGATGTCCGCCCATCAAGTTCTATGATTTTCTGCGCAATTGGCGTCAAGTCGGATCAGTCGATGCTTTTCTCTCTTCTTGTTGTAAATATTGGTACAACACACCCATCACCGTTGCCGGTTCGGCGTCGCGCTCTTTGCTGTATTGGCGCGTGGCGCGGCTGCGGCTGAGGTGTAGATAGCGGCGGGCGCGGGTAATGCCCACATACAGCAGGCGCAGCCGTTCACTGATAATTTCGATATGCGCGGAATCGGTCGCGCTGCGTTCCGGGTAAATGCCTGCTTCGCCTTGCATCAGATAGCGTAGTTGGGCGCTGGCTTCGGCGGTGGGGTCGCCGCCAAGAAAGTCATGCACGCCAAGGAAGGGGGCGTCGAGGCTGCCAGGAATCCAAAAGCCGTCTATGCCAACGAGAAAGACGGCATCCCATTCTAACCCTTTGGCGCTGTGCTGTGTGGTCAGGGTGATGCGACCCGGTTCCGGCTCATAGCCGTAATCGGTGGGCGAGGGGAGCGGGAGACGGCGACGGCCGTTTGCGACATCGGCCAATTCTGCGGCTAACTCTGGCAAACGCCAGTCTGGCTGCATGTCGCGCCAGCGGCGCAAAATGGTAGCAATCTGGTAAGCAATCGCCAGATCGCCTTCGTGAATTTCCTGCCCGTGTGCAAATAGTTCATCGCCAAGGGTGAGAGCCAGATCGTCTATGGGCAGGTCGCGTAGTTGGAACATGCGCCGCAAAAAGTCGGCGAGACGCTGGAAATGGTGTAAATCTTCCTCGTTGACGACACCGGCCGGGAAAACGGCCGTCCACTGCGTTTCATCCCAGGGAAAGAGAAATGCTTCTGGCTGGTAAACGCTGCGCAAAATGGCGTGAAAGCGATCCAGCCCTTCCAGCGGGCCAATGGCCGCCGGGTGGCCGAGTTCGTGCAGGCTGGCATGGGCGGCGACAAGGGCACGCGTGTCCAGCGGATTGGCGAGGATGGCGAGGATGGCGTGCATGGCGGCGGCAATTTCACGCTCGTGGCCGCTGCCGCGCAGCAGGTTGTCGTAAGGGGCTTCTAGCTCGTCCAGGTGGTCAGCCAGGTCATAGCCAATCTGGTTGGTGGGCACGAGGATGGCAAGTGTATGGTCAGGGCGCTGCCGTGCGTATTGCGCGGCGCGGCGAGCGATGGCCGGGATTTCTTCATCTTCGCGGTGTTTGTACACCTTGATGCGAATGGCTGCTTCGCTGTCGGGTGGATTGGGCTGGGCGTCGCCAGCTGGCGTGGGCAGAATATCCTGACGGCGGAAAGTATAGTGGCGCACTTCGGGAACGGGATGTTTGTCTATGACCCAATGGAGGAGGGTGTTGGCCGCGCCGATGATGAGCGGCGCACAACGCCCGCTGTTGGGCAGGGGGCGGCTGGCTACATCAGGACGATCCATGAAGGCGTTGAAGTAGCGCGGATGGGCGGCGGTGAACGTGCTGGTGACGGCTTGATTGGGATCACCGACGCGTACCCAGTTGCCAGCTGTCCCGGTGAGGGTTTCTAGCAGCACTTCTTGCAGCGGGACGCTGTCTTGTGCTTCATCTTCGAGGATGTAGGGCCAGCGCTGACGCAGTTGGGCGGTGAAGTCGGGGCGATGTTGCAGCAGGTCTACGGCCTGCCAGATGAGGTCGTCGAAGTCGAGTGTGCCCTGGCGGGTGAGGAGGGATTGGTAACGGCCGTAAATCCCTGCCATCATCTGCAAAAGCGGAGATTGCGAGATTGGCGACGGAAGATCGCCATCAAATGCCAATTCTCCAGCGCCCAATCGCTGCAAAATTTCCTCTGGATGGTAGCGTGCGTTTTTCGCTGTGCGTATAAAGACCCGCGCCGTGCGGGCGGTGATGTCGCGCCAGCGGGCACGCATTTGCGGGCTGTCTTCGGGCAGGAAGGCCAGCCAAAGGTCCAGGTTTTGCTCGACCCAACTGTCTACGGCCAGGGCCAGGTAATGGCTGCTTTGGTTGTCATCAAGGACGTTGAGCGTGTCACTGTCGGGGCCGATGCCGCTGTGGGCGAGGCGGACGATTTCGAGGGCGAGGCTGTGTAAGGTGCGCACATCGAAGCCCCGGTCGGAGGGTAATTCCAGGGCTTCGAGACGCTGGCGTATGCGTGCCTTGAAGTTGTCTACGCTTGCGTTGAGGTAGGTGACAATGAGGACTTGTTGGTCGGCGGCGGGGTTGATACGGCCGTTACCAATTAGCTGCGCCGCCAGCAGCGACAAAGTAAAGGTTTTGCCGCTGCCGGGGACAGCACTAATGGCCAAACGGCCGTTTTCATACTTGAGAATTTCCTCTTGCGCTGGACGAAGATTCATCACCCAATCAAATGCGGCTTACTCGCCGACCTTGTGCCCACATTCGCCGCAAAATTTGACGCCAGGAGTCAGCTTGGCACCACATTCGGTGCAGTGGGCGTTGCTTTGCAGTTTGCCGCCACATTCGGAGCAGAATTTTGCTTTGCCGGGTTGTGGTGCGCCACAGTGCGGGCAAGAAGCGGTGATTGTTTCGCTCCAGTCGCCGCTGACCGTGCGCTTGTCTTCATCTGACATGGCGGCATTTTCCCAGGCGGCGTCCACCGCTTTGCGTGATTGCGCCGCAGACATGGTGACGCCCAGGTCGGGTGCGCAATTTTTGCAGAGGCCGCGTTGGTCATTCCAACAGTTTTTGCGGCAAACCCAGGCGGCGCAGTTGGGGCACTGCGCAAACAAGGGTTGCGTTTCGGCGACAGCTTCGCTGAAGGCTTCGTCGTGGGCGCGTTCCCAGGCGGCGGAGCGGGCGCGTTCGGAAAGGTCGGCGGCGCGGCCAAAGATGCCGCCAAAGACGCTGTTGGCTGTGTCCATCAGGCTGGAGACTGTGCCCAGTGTGTTGGCTTGAAAATGGGTGCGATGGCCGTTGCCACAACGGTTGCAATAAAACTCAAATTGGAAGCCCTTATCGGTACTTTGATCCGCGTAATTGCGGGTGAATTCG